>PLCN01000002.1:218-581988 GCA_003134785.1 Spartobacteria bacterium | reverse complement strand
CCCGGCAATTACACCGCGATCGTTAGTGGAAAGAACGGCGGCACCGGCGTGGGACTGATAGAAGTCTACGACCTGGACGCCGCCGCCGCTTCCACCCTGGCCAACATCAGCACGCGCGGTTTTGTCGACACGGGCGATAACGTTATGATCGGCGGTTTCATCGTCGGACCACCCAGCGCGAGCAGCACCAAGGTGATCATTCGCGGGATCGGCCCGTCTCTTCCGCTCGGGAATGTCCTCGCGGACCCGGTCCTCGTCCTGCACGACGGCAACGGCGCCACCCTTGCCACTAACGACAACTGGCAGGATGACTCCGGCGCGGCCGAGATTCAGGCGGACCAGCTCGCGCCGGGCAACCCGCTCGAAAGCGCGCTCCTGCGCGTCCTGCCGCCCGGCGCTTACACCGTTATTCTCAGCGGCAATGGCGACGCGACCGGTGTTGGGTTGATCGAAGTTTACAACGTCGGGCAATAAGCCGAGCAACTGTGTCCCGCGTTTCCGATTTTCGGTTCCGAAAAAAAATCGGCTGAAGTGGCGGTGATAATTGGCGACCTTCACTGGTCGAGCACGCCGATCTTGCCTTGGAGATCGCTCTGCCCGCCACCAGCACGTGGGTAAATTCCAATGAGGCAGCGAACTGCTCGCGGCCCCAGCTTAGCCTTCCGGCGCCAACTCGGGCGTCGCCGTCACGCGAGCCGGCACATGGCGAAGCGCCGTTCCGTGCGCTTCTTCCGCCGCCGCCTCGCCGGCTTCGTGATATTCGGCGTCGCCGTTCACCTGCCAGAGATCGTAAAGCCGGGTATCGGCCAAAATATTTTCCACACACAACATCGCGGTCATCATGGCGTGATCCTGATTGTTGTATTTGTGCATGCCGTTGCGGCCCACGAGATGGAGGTTCGGGTAACGCTCCTCGATTTCGTCGCGAATCGTCGCGACGTGTTGCGCGTAATCGTCATCGTAAACCGGATACGCTTTCTTCTGCCGGACGACGCAGCCATCCATGACATCGCCTTCCCGCGCGAGACCGATTTGCATCAATTCTTTTTTCGCCAGCTCGATCAGACCGGCATCGGAGGAATCCCAAAGCCCGTCATGTTCGAAACAAAAATATTCGAGACCGTAACAAGCCTTGTCCGGGTCCGGCACCATCTCGGGCGACCAGGAACGGAAGTTTTGGATCCGGCCGACCTGAACGCTCGGATCGTGAATGTAAATCCAGTTGTCATCGAACATGTGCCGCTCTTTCAAAATCAGCATGACCGTGAGGAAGTCGCGATACTTGAGGCTGTCGGCGGCTTGTTTCGCGCGCTCAGAAACTGGCGGAGTAAGTCCGCGCGCCAGTTCGCGCATTGGCGCCGATGAGATCACATGTTCGGCCTCAATCGTTTGGGTGCGGCCGTGTTGATCCTGATAACGAAGCTGCCAGGTCTCATTTTTCTCGTCATAGGAGCAGCCGGTTACCCTGCTGCCCATCTCGATCTGACCGCCCATGGCTTTTGTCTTCTCGGCGCATGCTTCCCACATCATCCCCGGGCCTTTGCGCGGATACTTAAACGAATTGATCAGCGTCTTGATCACTTTCGTTTTGTCTTTGGTCTGGCGCTGCGGGAGAAGCGCGTTCTTGATGGCGCTACCTAACGAGAGGCCCTTGATGCGTTGCGCGGCCCAATCCGCGGAAATGTCCTTGCAGCTCATCCCCCACACTTTCTCGGTGTAACTCTTGAAGAAGGTATTGAAGAGGCGCTTGCCGAATTGATTGCTGACCCAATCCTCGAAGTTGTTCGGATTGCGGACGGGGAAGAGGCGCGCCTTGAACCACGAGAGCAGGCATAGAGTCGACTTGAGAACTCCGAGCTTGGTCAGCGCCTCGAAGGCTTTCAGCGGGTAGGCGAAAAACTTTCCGCCATAAAAAATGCGTGAGGAGCGAGGCCGATCGAGCATGTCGTCAGGCAGGATCTCCGACCAGAAATCCTCGACCGCTTTCGATTTCGAAAAGAAACGGTGGCCGCCGATGTCGAAATGAAACCCCTTGTAGGTGGCGGTGCGGGAAATGCCGCCCACGTAAACCGGATCAGCCTCGAGGACAGTCACGTCCACGTTATTTTTGGAAAGGAGATAAGCGGCCGTCAATCCAGCCGGTCCGGCGCCAATAATCGCTACGTTCGTTTTCATTTTTTAAGCTACCCAGTTGCCCCGGGTAAAATTCCAGACATACCAACCCTGCACGCTGAGCCCGGCCGCACTGAAGAGCGCAATGACCGCCATGCCAGATGCACGCACCAGCAGGGACGGAGTGCGTAATTGACGCAGGAAATGGACAATTGCCAGCACGATTAACGCGTGCAGGCAAAATTCGTAGCGGAGCATGCTTTCCATGTCCACCGACGCCACCCCGCTGACCGAAACATAATAGATGATCGCGCCACAGAAATAAAAACCGATCCGCGTCTTCCAGCTGGAGGTGCGCCGGATGGCCGGCAGCAATTCGCAGAGCAGAACCGCGACGAAAAGCACTCCACCCAAAGTCATCGCCATCTGGCTTGCCTCGGTCGGATTCTTGAGAGCCGGCACGAGCCAGCGATAGCTCTCCCCTCTGAAGACGGCGAGGTAGTCAGGAATAATCGCCCAACCGGCCTGCTGCGTCAGCAGGTACATATCCCATCGGCCCCAGCGCCAGAGACAGTAGAGAAAAAAGCTGCCGGCTCCGAGCGTCGCCGCGATCGCCACGGCGAGGCTGGGCCCGTACCGCCGCGCCCACGAACGAACATCGCGCAGGCCGCTCCACCCATGCTTGAATAACGCTGCCACCACGGGAGACGCCGAGCAGGGAATGCCGACAATCCGTGTAGCCGACATGACAAAACCGTGAAGTGCTGCCAGAAATTTCGCGACGGTGCCCTCCGCGCTGCTCCAATACATGAAGCCGAAGAGCGTCATCATGAAAAGCGATTCGGAATAACCGGCGACGAGAAAGAACGCAGTCGGATGAGCCAGGATGGTGAGCGCGCCGAAAAACTGGAGGAGCGGCGAAATACTCCAGCGATCGCAGAAGAGAAAGAAATAACTCCAAAAACCCCAGGCCGCGATTTGGGCCGCGATGAGTAGCGCGTTGTAGGTGCTCAAGTGCAACCCGTAGCGGAGCACGGCGCTCAGCGCGGGATACGCCGGGAAAAATGCCACGTTCGAGACCTCCATCGTTTTGTGGTTGATGGGCGGGACGGTGGTGTCGTAACCGCGATTCACGATGTTCGCGAACCAGTGGCTATCGTGTTGCAGGAGCGTGTGGTAACGGAAGGAGAACGGGCCTTCGGGAGCGATGAGCACCACCGCGACGAAGATCTGCACCAGGGTGACGATCAATCCCGCCAGCAACGGCCTGAATGCATTGGGCGTGGAATTCATGACGGCCGGCTTCGGAAGCGCCGAGGAAATACGAAAGCTCTCGAGATAGCAAGGTTTCGTCGGCCATTCCGTCTGCACGGACTGGAATCGCATCGGCTCCAGCAGCTGGGCGTTTGGTTCTTTTTTCAGAGCTGAGTTGGACGGGAGGCCCGGGGCTTTATTCGGTAAACGGAATCCAGCCTGACAAGCAGAGGCGAATCATTCGAAGAAACATGACAGCGCCCCATTCGAAGCTTGCCCCGATCGACCGTGAATCCGGCGACTTAAACGTGATCATCGACACGCCCAAAGGCAGCCAGAATAAGTTTTCGTGGGACAGAAAACTGCAGCTCTTCGAACTGAGCGGAGTGCTTCCGGCTGGCGCAGTTTTTCCCTATGATTTCGGATTCATACCGAACACACGCGGCGACGATGGCGACGAGCTGGACGTGCTCGTGCTCATGGACGAACCGGCTTTTACCGGATGCCTGGTGCGGTCGCGTCTGCTCGGCGTGATGGAGGCGGAGCAAACCGAAAAAGGCAAAACGAACCGCAATGACCGACTGATCGCCGTCGCGGCGAACGCGCGCGTCGATTCGGATCTGAAATCCATTTCCGACATGAATCCGCAGTTGCTCGACGAGATCGAGCATTTCTTTGTTTCCTACAACGCGGCGAAAGGAAAGAAGTTCAAGCCGCTCGGGCGATATGGTCCCGAGCGAGCGCGGAAATTGGTGATGCGCGAAAAGCGTCTGAAAAGACGGTGACACACGACCGACTCCTGTAGCGGCGGTCTATGACCGCCGAGAACGCGCCATATGAATCGTTTCGGCGGTCATAGACCGCCGCTACAGGTTCAGTGGCCGCCCGTGACGGTGTAACCGTCGTTTCGCAGATCTTCGGCCAGCTCCAGCTCCATCTGCAACGCCGCTTCATACGGCATCGGATTGAGATGCGCGTAAAGCTCCGGCATCAGGCTCACGCCATATTTTTTTACGACCCACGCTGCTTTGTAGCCATGTTTGTGATTCTCAAAGCGGTGTTCCGGCGGCAATCCGCTCATTCCGACATAGACGCACGGCTTCGTCGCATCGCGTTTCGGGTTCACGCGAAGAATCGTCGGATGCCGCGCCGCCTTCGGATCGAGCAGGATCACGTAAACGTTGTGATGAAATTCCGCGGCGGCCTTCTCCGGTTCCGGTATGCGTTTATAGCGAAGGCGCGCCATCGCGAACAACATAGCATTAACCGACGCCGATCGGCTTAGCCTCTGTAGCCGCCGCCCTGCGGGCGGTGCGGGATAACGCTTCGACACACTTCTCCCGCGCTTCGCATCGCGAAGCGGCTACAGCGTCACTGAAGATTGTAGGCTTCGACCAGGCCGATCCCGGTGGTGTTATTCTTCCCACGCACGACCGCGGTGTAATTCCCGGGAGCCAGTGTCGCGAGGATCGCGGGTTCCTGGTCCTTGTTTGGTGGAATCGTCGTCGCGATGATCTCGCTCTCCTGCGTCTCTCGCCAGTCGTCGTTGCTGATCGTCGCGCCGTTGCTGTCGTGCAATTCCAGAGTCGGATCGGCCAGGGCCGTGGCATTTCTGAAGGTTAATTCATTCCACTTCGGAGGACTTACGACTGGCATTTTGTCATCTTGCACAATAACCACCGCCCTTCGGGGGTTGAGCGGCGCGAAGAATAGTTCTTTGTCTTCTCCGGCATCTTTGTAAGTGAGCTTGGTAATCGGATTGTCACAAGTGATGAGGGTATCCTCGGATCTTTTCAGGAAGAACGCGTAGTGCTGGCGGTGGTGGTGGGCGAGTTCCTCGACGGTTGTCTTATAATCACAATTCTTAAGGTTGTCAGCGTTTCGAGCGTTCCTCAGTCCGTGGAGAGCGATCCAAGTTGCGAACGTGTTCGCCCTTTCATCGGATCCAATGAACGCGTCGTCATCGGTGTGGCCGATGCAAGTTTCGACGTTTGCGAAGGCCATCTCCATAGCCTGGGACTGCATGTCATCCAGACCCAGAATTCGTCTGGCTGAATTCTTTTTAGCCCACCTTCTTTCACGTTTGGTGAAAAGGTAGATTTTCCCGGTCGTATTCCAGCGATCGAGGTATGCTTTTTGTGTGAGGTGTTGGAACATTTTAGAGATGGAAGTCAACCGCGCTCAAGTTAGCTCTGCTACTACGCTAATCGCGCCACGACGTAGCCGATCAGTTACGCCGACAACTGAACCGCCTCAGGAACCACGCCCGCGTAGACGTTCTCGTAGTTTTGCGCCGCTTCGCTCCACGAGAAATCGCGCGACATCGCGCGTTCCATCAGGGTCGTCCAAGTCGCTTTGTCGTGGAAAACGTCGCGAGCCCGCTTCATCGAGTCCCAGAAAGCGTCCGGTGTTTTTTCGTAACAGAGAAAACCGAAGCCGGCGTCTATCGTCGGGTCGTAATCCTCAATGATCTCCTGGATTCCGCCGGTGGCGCGCGCCACGGGTAACGCTCCGTATTTCAAACTGTACATCGCGCTCAACCCGCTCGGTTCGATTTGCGAAGGGATGAGCGTCACATCGGCGCCGGCTTCGATCAGGTGAGCGAGCTGCTCGTCGTACGTTCTGCGGTAGGCAAACTTGCCGGGATATTTTCTGGCCGCGATGGCGAGCGCGGTTTCATATCCCGGGTCGCCTTCGCCGAGAATAATTAACCGGACATCATCGGACAGCAGCCGATCGAGCAGCGGCATCAGTAAATCGAAACCTTTTTCGGGGACGAGACGCGTGACCATCCCGAAAACCGGGCCTGCAGGAGCGGGCGCAAGCGCGAGCGCATCGAGCAGCAAATCGCGGCAGACCGTTTTGCCTTCAAGATTTCCAGGACCAAACTGGCGCGGCAGCAGTTGATCGGTCTCGGGATTCCAACGTTCGTAATCGGCGCCGTTCAGAATCGCGACCAACCGTTGCGCATGTTCGCGCAGGACAATGTCCAGACTGAGGCCGTCGCCAGGGCTCAGCAGCTCGCGGCGATATCGTTCGCTGACCGTCGTGATCTTGTCCGCGAAAACGATTCCGCCCTTCAGTAAATTCAGTCGACCGAAGAACTCGACGCCGCCCGGTTTGAAATATCTCTCGGGCAGATTCGTTAGGCCGAAATCCAACCCCCAAAAACTGCCCTGCTCCGCCAGGTGATGAATCGTGAGCACGGTGGCAAAGGGCAGTTGCTGGTTTTGCACCAGCGCAGGGACGAGCGCAGACGCCCAGTCGTGCACGTGCAGGATCTGCGGCGTGGGAGTCATCCGCCGCGCCAGCTCCAGCGCTGCTTTGCCAAAGAAAATGAAACGCGCGGCATTGTCGTCATAGGGAACGCCGTGTTCGCCGTAGATGCCTGCGCGATCGAAAAATTCATCGCAACGGATAAAGAAAGTTTGGACACCACCAGCCGTCCGCCCTTCCAGAAATTCCGCCACGTAATTTTTCGCGCCGACCTGCACGTCCACCGTGACGCCCGTCTCTTTCGTTTGAACGTCGGCGTTCTCCCCGATCTCGCGATAGTACGGCATTGCAATGCCGACCTCGTGTTTCCGAGCGCGCAATTCGCGGGGCAGCGCTTCCAGCACATCCACCAGCGCAGTCGCGCGTGCGAGCGGCGGCCCCTCCGCGCTGATCATTAGAATCCTCATCCTAGAGAAGGCAGAACGTCCAACGTCCAACGTCCAACGTCCAACGTTCAATTTCAGAAAGGGACCCCGAATCGCGAGCTCTTAGTTCGACGTTGGACGTTGGACGTTGGACGTTGGACGTTTCTTCTCTTCCTCACCTAACGAGTATTCCCGCTTCACCCACTCCAGCGCCTTCTCCCGCTCGCGCAACATGCCTTCCAGTTGCCGCGTCTCCACCGCCTCGAGGATCTCGCCGATCTTCGGTCCCGGCTTCAATCCGAGCGCAAGCAAATCATCGCCGCGCACCAGCGGCGGCGGAATGATCGGCTCATTCGCGAACTCTTCGCGTTTTCGTTTCAGGAAATCATAATTATCCATCATCCCATGGCTGCTTTCGCAATCGACGCGGTGCAGCTCCAACTCGTCGTCGAAAGTCGGTCGCGCCATGAAGCGCTTCAGCTTTGCCACCCGCATGTTCGGAACGTCCTTGAACACCATGTGCTGGCGGACTGCTTCCACCGTCGCGTCAATTTCGGCGCGGGAAAATCGGAGCCGCTGCATGACCGCTTCCGTCATCTCAGCCCCGATGCGATCATGCCCGTTGAAACGGATGCGGCCATTTTCATCGACCGATGAGGTCGGCGGCTTTCCGATGTCGTGGAAGAGCACGCTGAGAACCAGCGGCAGCGAAGCTTCTTCCGGCAACAACTCGAGCATGATCCGCGTATGCTTGAAGACGTCGCCTTCGGGATGGAATTGCGGAGGCTGCTCGCAACCTTTCATCGCCTCCACTTCCGGCAAAGTCGCGCGCATCAATCCGCTGGCATCGAGCAGATCCCATCCGCGCACTCGATGCGGCGACATGAAAATGCGCACCAGCTCTTCGCGGATTCGCTCAGCGCTGATTTCATTAATCGAAGGCGCGTGAGCCACGACGGCGTCCCACGTCGAAGGTTCGATCTCGAATCCGAGCACGGTCGCGAACCGAACCGCGCGCAGCATCCGCAACCGATCTTCGGCAAAGCGTTGCGCCGGATCGCCGATCGCGCGAATCAACTTCCGCTCGAGATCGGCACGGCCACCGACAAAGTCGATTACCTCATTTTTTTCCGGATCGAAGAACATTCCGTTGATGGTGAAGTCGCGGCGCGTCGCGTCCTCTTCTGCGGTGGCAAAATGAACTTTGACCGGTCTGCGGCCATCGAGATACGCGCCGTCCGAGCGAAACGTGGCAACCTCAAATTGAAATTCGTTTTCGAGCACCACGATCACACCGAAGTGCGCGCCCACCGCGTACGTGCGCGAAAAGATTTTCTGCACGACTTCAGGTGTCGCATTGGTCGCTATGTCCAAGTCCTTCGGAGCCTCACCTCTCAACAGATCCCGGACACAACCGCCGGCAAAGTAAGCAACGTGCCCGGCCGCGCGGAGCCTTCGCGCAATATCGCGCGCGGCCGATTCCATGGGCGTGGCAGTTTTCATGACCGGTTTGCTTCGGCGGAATTGTAAAGGTGCTCGGAGCACGCGCCTAAACCAAAATACAGGCGCCTGGCACAAGCGCCTCTACATCGGATTTTTCGCCGTCGTCTCTACGGCCCAGCCCCGCGCTCGTAAACTTCGACGAGCCCGATGCCGGTGCCATTATTTAGTCCGGCCAGGATCGCGGTGTAGAGTCCCGGCGGAAGAGTCGCAGCGATGGCGGACTCCTTCGTGTTACTCGGCGCCAGTCCGGCAGCTATGATCTGGGCTGCCTGGACGGGATCATCCTGCCAGTCGTTGTTCGAGCGAAGCAGGGTACCATTCTGGTCGCGAAGCTCCAGGGTCGGATCCTGAAGCGGGTTCGGGACGCCGAAAGAGCTCAGGCTGGGGCCGAGACCGCGGACGACAACCCTATCGTTGTTGTTGCCGTTACCCAGAATAAAGCCGGCAATCACCACGTTGTTGCTGGTGCCAACGAAGGCCCGGGTGCTGAGGTTCGCGAGCTTCGAGGCGGCCGCGGTGTCGACGTCGTAGACTTCGACCAACGAAATGCCGGCCGGAGGTGTTCCCGCGTTCCCACGCACGATGGCTGTGTAATTGCCGGGAGGCAACGTCGCGTCAATCACTGATTCCAGATCATTGGTTGGCGCCAAACCATCGGCCTGGATCTGTGCTTGCTGGGAATCTCTCCAGTTGTCGTTCGAGATAGTCTCGAAGCTTCCTGGGCCATGCAGCTCCAGGGTTGGATCGGCCAGAACTTCTGCCGACGAGAATCCGAATTTCGTTAACGACGGTCCGATGGCTCGAACAACCACATGCTTGGGAACATTCCCTGTGATGATGAAGCCCCCGATTCCAGCATTATCTCCGATGTCTGTCCGCATGCGGGTCGAGAGATTGAGGGCCTGCGTCGGTGTTGCTGTCGGCGTCGCTGTTGCAGTAGCTGTTGCCGTTGGTGTAGAGGTTGCGGTAGCAGTCGGAGTGGAGGTTGCTGTGGGCGTAGCCGTTGCGGTTGCGGTTGGCATAGCCGTCGCTGTTGGTGTGGCAGTAGCGGTAGCCGTCGGGGTAGCTGTCGCAGTAGCTGTTGGCGTAGCCGTAGCGGTTGCAGTTGGTGTCGGACTCGGGGTTGCGCCGGCGCAAGCGCCAGGTCCTGGCGTGTTGTCGATAAATCCTGAAACGGTGCCGCTGAAGACCGACGAGTTTGTCGACCCCGTGACCGTATTGACGACGATCACGAAATTCGTCTGCGCCGGGACAGTGAACGAGTAGGCAGCCGTCCCCAGCGTTGTCCCGAGGCCGGAAACTCCGCTGTCACCCAAATAGTTCATGCACATGTTACCCGTGGGATCGCCTTGAGCGACCGGCGGAGTGTAAGCAGTCTGATAAGCCGCGCTTTGGATGTCACCGGCTCCGCCCAGGGCCGCGTTGATCGTGACGGTAAAGCACTGCGGCGCGCCGGCGTTGTTGGTAAAGGTAAACGTCTTGAAATTGCGGGTCCCGGCAGTATTGATCGGGGCCGGGCACGTCTTTCCATTGCACGTGCTCGGGTTGCCATCCCGGCCCATCCGGTCGGGCTGCGTCGAATCGCTCGTCGTCACCTGGCTGGACGGGATCGTCTGGTTCGGGCCGCCGGCACAAGTCGGGATGGTGAACGGAATCGACTTCGTTCCGCTCGCGTAGGTGAGATTGAGTGAAAGCGCGATATCGGTGCCGCAGCCGAATGAACTCGCGACGGAGATCTTGAACGGCGTCGCGTTCGTGGCGCTCCCGTCGATGAGTATATCCGAATAATTGGAGTTCCCGTCGACAACTGTGACGCCCGGAGTCGTGGTCGTAAGGGTGGCCGAGATCGCGGTCTCTTTCGCGCAGCCATTGTTCTTGAGGCCGAGATTTACGAACACGCATTCGGCCCGGTTGACAATGCCGTTGTTGTTGCCCCCGGAATCGCTAATCGTGAACCCGTTCGCGTCGAGCTTCGAGGTGCCCGTCATGGCGAAGTTCTGGGTAACTGTCCCGCCACCAGTCGGTGCGACCGGCGCCGAGGCAGGCGTCGCCGAAGCGCAGTTGCGCTTTGGGTCTGCGGCAGTGGCGGTGTAGCTGCCAGCGGGGACAAGGATGGTGTAAACGCCGCTTGCGTTACTGGCGCCCGCGTGGCCGTTGCTCAACGTCACTGTCACTCCGGAAATTGGAGCACCGGTCTCCGATGAAGTGATTGTGCCGGTGACAGTGCCCCACAAGCCCGCAGCCGAAGTGCAGGACGGAAACTTGTAGGTCGTGACGCGGACAGACCAGTTGAAGGCCCCGTTCGTCTTTAAATACTCGTTCGTATAATAGAAGGTACATTGGTCGATCGGATCGATGGTCATGGCGCTGTAGTCGCCCCAGCGATTCCCGCCGCCTTGTTGCACGCCGATGCCGGCCTGCATTTCCACCTCGGCGCCCATGGTGCCGGCAGTATCACTCGCCAGGCGACCGGTAACGTAGATGCCGGGAAGAACCGTCGTGCTCGATTTGCTGTAGCCCAGGGCGATGTTGCCATCTTTGTCCATCGCGATCGACGGCAGCCAACGGTAGTTCGTATCAATATCGTAGGTGCCGGATTGGAAAACGGTCGGCGTTGTTGTCGAGCTTCCGGGAGTTGGGTTCCGGAATTCAAACCATCTTACGGCGCCATGCGAGGCGTCGCTGCCGTTGCTCGGACCACTGCCAACGATGGACTCTTGCGTACCGTTGTTACGATAAGCCATCCGATACATGTAGTGCCCTGCAATGCTGTCGAGATAGTCCACTCCCGCCGCTGGTCCAGGCTCGGGCACGCAGTCGCGGCCGTTGCTGTTGTTGACGCACGGCGCACTGCCGATGCCGTCCATGATCGGAGTACCAGGAGTCACAGTGATCGTTGGAGTTGCGCCCCACACCACCGCCACTCGAAACGAGTCGGTTAGGTTCGTGAGTCCGAAGTTAGGGCCAATCACAAACTCTGCCTCGCCCGCAGCCGGAGGAGTTAAACTGTCGAGATCGGCGGGGAGAAATCCGAATTCAGCTCCGAGGTCCTGGCTCTGCATCCGTGCCGGTTGACCAGCGATCATCATGTCCCGCTCGAAAACGTAGATGCGTCCCGCAGTGAACGTCCCACCGGGGTTGAACACGTGCGCGCTCATGTAATAGCCGTCCGGCCATACGCCTGTGTGCGGATAATCAATGAAGTTTACCGGATCGGTCACGAAGTCGTAGAGGTAATAATCACCCGTCGCGTCCGATGTCGTGGAAACAGCGACGCACTGATGGGAAGCGCTGCCGGTCGGCCCATTGACAGCGAACTGCGAAAGTATCCAGCGGCCGGCGAGAATGTCGTAAGAGACGACGGGGTCGCCGTCATTGTGCGATGCGCAGACGCCGCCCAACGACTGGAAGAGCGTATTCCCGGCGGCGGGACCGTACTGGAGAGCGCCGGTCGTCTTGTTGAAGACGGCGAAGCTGGTGTTGTTCCACTGGACATATTGAGTGGAACCCACACGGCCCTCCACGTCCGGGGGATTACTGGAAGGAGAGAACCCAAGGAGACCCACGCCGACGCCCTCGAAGGTGAGACCCGTCGGACTCGGTGCCGAGGCAAGAGGTCCCGCAACGGTTTGGAACGGTCCCTCAGGTCGTGCACTTTGCGTCGGGGGCTTCGGGGGGATCGGTTCGACATGATAAATCTTCGGGACGCTTGCCGGATCGATCGGCGGCATGTCCCGCAGATTCGCGCTTCGAACCGCCGTGACCGGCCGCAGATCGCGCACCGGGCCGGTATAGGGGCCCACGGGTGGTTGAGTTGCTCCCGGCGGTCGCTCTGCCGGGTCCTTGTCCAGTTTGATCGCTCCTCCTGGTTGTGATCGTGACTCTATCCCGACGCTCGATGCCAGACGCGTCAGCCAGCGGGACACCGTAGTCGTTTGTCCTTTGCTGTTTCGTTGCTGCGCGACCGGTCCGAAAGCGAGTAGAGTCACCATCACTGCCGTGAGGCAGAGAAGAGCTGCGAAAAGGGCCCGCAAGTTAAAGAAAGCCGCGCGGCCGAAATTTTTCATTTTCATGGTTAAGGACCTCCCGGGACGAGCCCCAAAACCGCTTAGCTGGCGGGCAGTGGGGACGCCGAATGGGTTCGTTTGCGCGCGATCAGCCGCGTGTATGTTCTTGCGAAGCGCCCGTCAAAACTTTGATTCTCGAAGCAACCTATTCGACCGGCGCGCGATCGAATTCGACGGCCCGCCACCCTTCGCCGCGACGCTTGTAGGTGATCTGGACGCGATACGTCTCTTCGCCCGATGGCGTGCGCCCGCTCAAATAGGCGCTTCGCTGTTCCGGCGGAATCCAGGCCGTCAAGCCGCCGGCAATCCGTTCCCCTCCGCCTGGATTGAACGCCACACGAATCGTCACCAAGACTGTGCAGGTATCGCCCGAGCAGGAAATTCGGTCCGTTTTCATCTGCCGAAACGCCAGCACCTCCGCGCCGGCGGGAGGGCAGCCGGGGCAATCGGCTGTCACCGCTTGCCCAGGAACAACTTTGGTGGAGCGAACGAAAGCCACGCAGTCCTCCGCGATCTCGTCTTCGCGCGGCTGACGCTCGTCTTCGCCTTTTGCAACTTCCGGCCCGGCCTTGCGCGTCGTTTCGGAGGTGTTCGAATGCTTCTCGCGATCAGGCGCAGACTTCTCGGAGCAAGATGCGGTGATGATGCCCGCGACCAGGATGAGACCGGCACGACAAATGTCCATACGCCTCTCATCTACTCTTGTCGCCCGCCGTTGCGCGAGCCAAACTGCTTTCGCGCAGTCTCCACGTGACCGCCCACGAAGTCGATGACCTCATTCGCTTCCGGATCAAAGAACATTCCGTTGATCGTGAAATCGCGGCGGGCCGCGTCTTCCTTCGCGCTCGCGAAATGTACTTCGGTTGGCCGGCGGCCATCGAGATAAGCGCCATCGGAACGAAAGGTCGCCACCTCGAATTGAAATCCGGCTTCGAGCACCACGATCACGCCAAAATGCGCGCCGACCGCGTATGTTCGCGAAAATATTTTCTGCACGACTTCCGGGCGCGCATCGGTAGCGATGTCGAAGTCCTTTGGAACATGGCCGCGCAACAAATCGCGCACGCAACCGCCGGCGAAATAGGCCATGTGCCTTTGCTCGCGCAGCCGCCGTGCAATCTCACATGCCGTTGATTCCATCACTGTGTTGATCGCGCTCAATCTATTTCTCCGCGGAATTCTCGCTCCTCTGCGCAGAAGTGTCGAGCGACCTAAAGGACGGTGGCCCACGTTTGTGTTTTCGTTCTCGACCTTGCACCGGACGCTGGGAAGATTCTCCCGCGTCCCGAACCCGCCATGCCGAAACCTTCGCTCAACTGGCTGCTTGTCTTTGTTCCGGCCGCGCTCGTGCTGCGCTTCGTTCCGGGTCTGTCGAATCCCACCGCGCTTTTCATTTGTTCGGCTATCGCCATCGTTCCCGTCGCGGGCTGGATCGGACGCGCGACCGAAGAGCTCGCGGCGCGGGTAGGCGCAGGGCTGGGCGGATTATTGAACGCCACTTTCGGGAATGCCGCGGAGCTGATCATCGCCGGCATCGCTCTGTCCAAAGGTCTCACCGGCGTGGTCAAGGCATCGATCACCGGCTCGATCATCGGCAACATTCTGCTCGTGCTCGGCTTCTCCATGCTCCTGGGCGGAACGAGGCACAAAGAGCAAGTCTTTAATAAAGCCGGCGCGCGCACCTCGGTAGTTTCACTTTCCCTGGCCGCGATCGCGCTGATCATCCCCACCGTTTTTCACATGTCCGCTGCCGCCAGTCCGGCGGGCTGGCGTCCGGAAGTGGAGCACCAGCTCTCGTTAGGTATCGCGATTGTCCTCTTCCTGACCTACATCTGCGTGCTCGCGTTCACGCTCAAGACGCATAAGCACTTCTTCATCGGATGCGAAGGCGAATTGAACGAAGAGGTTGAGCATTGGCCGAAAGGCAAAGCGATCGTGATCTTGTGCATCGCCACCGGCGCCGTGGCGCTGCTGTCGGAGTTTCTGGTCGGGACCATCGAAAGCGTGCGCACGTCGCTCGGTGTCACCGAAGTGTTCGTGGGCGTGATCGTGGTCGCGATCGTGGGCAACGCCGCCGAGCACTCGACGGCCGTCGTAATGGCCATGAAAAACAAAATGGACCTAAGCGTGGGCATCGCGATCGGCTCCAGTCTCCAGATCGCGCTCTTCGTCGCGCCGGTGCTGGTTTTCCTTTCCTACTTCATGGGGAGGCCAATGAATCTGGAGTTTTCGCCGCCGGAGATTTTCGCGGTGGTGGCGTCGGTTTACATCATCTTTCAAATCAGCGGTGACGGAGAAACGAATTGGATCGAAGGTGTCCAGCTCCTCTCGGTTTACCTGATTCTGGGAATCCTGTTCTTCTATCTGCCCGAGCCGCATTTGGGCTTGGAAACGCCGACACCTTGAATTGTAGGGCGTCTGTGTCAGCCCCGAAAGCATTCGGGGTTCACAGCCGTAACGCAGGCGGAACGCCGAGGCCGGGCTTTCAAACGCCCTACAATCGCCGTGGCTACGGCGCGCTTTCCTTCGCTCGCTTTCGCGGTTGCCGAAAGGAGTGAATGATGAAGCAAAAGACGGCAATGCAGATGCAGGAATCGGCGACGTTAAAGGCGGGATATGGATGGGCGAAAGGAAGGTGGAGATCGAAGAGCAGGAAATCGATGACGTGACCGTGCATGAGACGATCGGTCAGGTTGCCCATGATGCCGGCCAGGAGCAACGCGAGGGAAACGTCGCGCAACGTGTCGGCTGAGCGCCGGCGCAGAAGCAGCGCGAGGACGAAAACGAACGCGACGCAGGATAAGATGATGAAGAAAGTGTTGTTGTTCTTGAACGATCCGAAAGCCGCGCCGTCATTCGTCACATTCACGAGACTGAAAAAATCGGGAATAACGTCCCGGCGTTCCTCCGGATGGACTTGGCGAAGCACGAGCCATTTCGTGATCTGGTCCAGCGCGTAGAGCGGCAGCGAGAGAAGGAGAATGAATTTCATGTTAAGAGAGGGACCCAAACATTGGTCACGGATAAACACGGATTTTCACGGATGAAAACAGGCATCAGCGTTCCCTATCCGTGTTTTATCCGTGTTCATCCGTGGCAATTATCTTCCCGATTACTCTTCCGGAACGCTCATACCGCTAACCACGCTCTCGCAGCGATCGCACAATTCCGGATGCGCCGCGCTCTTCCCGACGGCAGATCGATGCCGCCAGCAACGGGCGCATTTTCCGTAGGTCGTCTTCGAGATCGACACCGACGGTTCCTTGCCCGGCTCGATTTTCAAATCACTCAGAATAAAAAACTCTTCGAGCTGTTCGTGCGGAATCGAGGAGACTGCCTCCGGTTCGCAGCGCAAAACCACCGCCGCTTCCAGCGCGTTGCCGATCAATTTTTCCTGCCGCGCCCGCTCGACCGCCTGGCCAATGACTCCCCGCAAACTCAACAACTGCGTGACTTGATTCTCCACCGCGGCCTTTCGCCATTCTGCATCCTGCTCGGGAAATAATTGCAGATGGACTGACTTCGACGCGCCGAGATAACCCCACGCCTCCTCGGCGGTGAAGACCGTGATCGGCGCAAGCAGCCGGCAGAGCGCGTCGAAAATGCGATGCATCGCTGTCTGCGTGGCGCGGCGACGCGGTGAATCCGGCGCATCGCAATACATCCGGTCCTTGGTGATATCGATGTAAAGGCTGCTCAGATCGACCGCGCAGAATTGGTTGAGGGTGTGATAGACCTTGTGGAATTCGTACGACTGATACGCTGCGCGGCAATCCGCGATCACATTTTCCATCCGATCGAGAATCCAGCGATCGACCAGGGTGAACTCTTCCTTCCTGCTTTCCTGCTTTCCTGATTCGAAATCCGATAGGTTTCCGAGCAAAATCCGGAGCGTGTTGCGAACGCGCCGATAAGTGTCGCCGAGACGCGTGAACATCTCTTCCGAGAAGGGCACGTCGTCGGTGTAATTGATGCTGCTCACCCACAGCCTAACGAGATCGGCGCCGTGCTTGCCAACGAAATGACCCGCATCCATCGGCTTGCTGTAGCTGCTCGATTTCGAAATCTTCTTGCCGTCGACGTCGACGACAAAGCCATGCGTAACGCATGTGCGGTAAGGCGCGCGGTTGTGCAAAGCGACGCTCGTCATGAGCGACGATTGAAACCAGCCGCGGTGTTGATCCGTCGCTTCGAGATACATGTCGGCCGGATCGCGCAGCGCGGGATTCGTGGCCAGGACCGCGTAATGCGAAACGCCCGAATCAATCCAAACATCGATGGTGTCGTTGCGATGTCTCGTGCCCTCGGGCAATCCGAGTTCGCGCGCGAGCGCCGCGTCGTCCAGCTCGAACCAGACATTCGAACCGCGTTTGGCGACAAGATCTGCCAGCTTCCGGATCCAGTTGGGATCGAGAATGGCATCGTCCTCCGCGGAATAAAATACCGGCAACGGCACGCCCCAGCTGCGCTGCCGCGAGATCACCCAATCCGGACGCGATTCCACCGTGCCGGAAATCCGGCTCTCTCCCCACGGAGGGATCCAATGCACGTCCTTGATTGCCGCGAGAGCATTGGCACGGAGATCGTCGATGCGGATGAAAAATTGTTCGACCGCGCGGAAGATGATCGGCGTTTTCGAGCGCCAGCAATACGGATACGAATGCTGATACGTCGCTTCACTGATGAGCATCCCTTTCTCGCGCAGGATCGCGACGATGTCGGCATTCGCATCGAACACATATTTGCCCGTGAGCTCCGGCAAACCCGCTTCGTCCGTGTAACGGCCGTGATCATCCACCGGTGAAAGAATCTGCAATCCATGCTTTCGACCTAACGAGTAGTCGTCTTCGCCGTGACCGGGCGCGATGTGGACCGCACCCGTGCCGGTATCCATCGTGACGAAATCGGCGGCGAAGACCGTGGCGGTGCGTGGGAGAAATGGGTGCTGCGCAGTCAGCCCTTCGAGTTGGCTTCCCTTATAACTTTCAACGAGACTACACAGCGATTGTCCTGATTCATCGATGCGCTCGCTAGTTCGAACAATAGACTTGCGACCAAGTTTTCTTTGTTCGGTCGCCCAAGCGAATGCATCCGGTGTCCTTTTTACTTCGCCGGTTAGCTCCCATCCAGTTTCGAATTCAAAATCGGTGAGTCGGTCAGAGGCCACGAGAAGGGTTTCTTTTCGGCCCAGGTTATTTTGGAACTCCGCGACTGTGTAAGACGCTTTCGCGTCGACCGCGATCGCGAGATTCGCCGGTAAGGTCCACGGAGTCGTCGTCCAGATGGCGATGCTCGCTTTGCCCGCGAGATCGCCGCTCACGATTGGAAACTTAACATAGACCGCCGTGTCCTGGCGGTCCTGATATTCCACCTCCGCTTCGGCGAGCGCGGTCTGGGCGCCGGTGCTCCAAAAAACCGGCTTCATGCTTTCGTAAACCAGGCCCTTCTCGACGAAGACGGCAAAGGCCCGCAAAATCTGAGCTTCGTAGGCGGGATCGAGCGTGAGATAAGGATGCTCCCAATCGCCGA
This sequence comes from Spartobacteria bacterium, assembly GCA_003134785.1. Classification (GTDB taxonomy): domain Bacteria; phylum Verrucomicrobiota; class Verrucomicrobiia; order Chthoniobacterales; family UBA10450; genus AV80. The sequence continues at coordinate 563,882 of PLCN01000002.1, read as the reverse complement.
AGACGCCGAGCCGCTTGAATTGCTCGCGCTGGATGTCGATAAATCTCCGCGCGAACGCTTCCGATTTCTGCCGCACTTCCAACGGCGAAAGCCCGCGTGATTCTTTCACGACCTTGTATTCGATCGGCAAGCCATGGCAATCCCAACCGGGCACATAAGGTGCGCGGAAGCCCGACATCGTTTTCGATTTCACCACGAGATCTTTCAAGATCTTGTTCAGCGCGGTGCCCATATGAACGTCGCCGTTCGCGAAGGGCGGGCCGTCATGCAGGACGAATAATTCGGAATCCGCGCGCGCGGTTTGGATTTGCTGGTAGAGGCCGGCCTCGTCCCATTTCTTGAGCATCTCCGGCTCGCGCGTAGCGAGGTTTGCCTTCATCGGGAAATCCGTTTTCGGCAGGTTGAGCGTCTCTTTGTAATTCTGGCTCATGCGCGAGCGGCGAGGCTAACATCCGAGGAGCGACTAAGCAACGAACGGAGGGCGAAGGAGAAGATCGCTCTCCGCGCGAATCGGTGTCATCCCGAGCCGCGCAGACGGCGAGGGACCTCGCAGACGCTCTACCGCTTCCGCGTTCGATCAAGCGCATACGCCGGCTTATGCGTCACCCTCTCGCGTGACGCAATTTGCATGGGTGAGGTTCCTCGCCGTCTGCGCGGTTCGGGATGACACGGACACGCGAAATCAGAACTCGATCGATATGCCGGCGTAACCGGTGCGGCTTGGCGCGGGATCAATCAAACCAGTCAGAAAAGCGCGCGAGTAATATTTTTCGTCGAACAGGTTCGAGATGCCCGCGATGAGGCGCACGTTCTTGGTGAGGTACCATTCGCTCGAAAAATTGAAGACCTTATAGGACGGGATCACCGCCGGAACAGTCACAACACCGGCAGTCAAAAGAGCCGTGTTGGAATCCTGCCAGAACTGGTCTGAGACATACACGCCCGACAGAGTAAGATTAAAGCATCGTTCCTTTCGGAAACTGATCCCGCCTTTCCAAATGACATCTGGCGCGTAGGCGGGTTCGTTTCCGACAAAGGTTCGCGTGGTCCCCGGCACGATCTGGGCACTTTCGGTGAACTCCGCGTCGAGTAACTGAATGTTGCTGAACAAAACCAATTGTAGCGGCCGAGACACCGCAGGGGCGGGCGTGTCCTTGCTGCTCACCGACTTCGAATCCGGCACCGTGGCCACCACCTCCTGCTGGAAGGGAGCGAGCAGATCATAAGAAATTTCGCCTTCGAACCCGCGATGCCGGGTGTCGCCCGTGTTTACGACGATGAAATCGATGTTGCTGACGTTTGCGATTCGGTCCGGTTACTGAACTCCATCCAGAACAAACCGACGTCGTACCACAAACCTTTGATCGGAGTTCCATGCACGCCCAGTTCGATATCGAGCGATTCGAACGGATCCGATATAGCCGCGCCGGGCAAGACGGTTCGAGAGGTCCCGGCGATATCGAAAAATCGCGTCGGCCGCCACCCGGAAGTAGCGCTGAAGTAGGTCTCGTTGTTCTTGCCAAAGTCGTTACCCAGTCCAATTCCCCACAGCGGAACCCAATGATCGGCGCTGATACTTTGAGGCGGTCCGTTCCCGACGAAAGGCGCGTGCGTGGTACATAGGTATTGCTTATTGGTTAGGTTAAGGAGTCAGTGCCGCGAACCTCGACTCAGCGGTTTCGCGTTGATGCGGGCGCTTCTGCTTGCGCAGGTTCGCTGCCGCCGAATAACATCGAGAACACCACGAAGACGGACGCTGCCGGCGAATCACGGGTGACTCCAAATAGCGGAGAAATATCCATCCGCGTGTTCTTCGAAGGCTTCCACGCGATCGTCGGTCCAATGATCACCCGATAGGAGGGAGTCTCTCCACTCGCCCGGATTCCCGCATCAGCAAACTGGGTGAACTGCATTTCTGCTCCGACCTTGAGCCGCTCATTTGGCAAAATAATCGGGAACATGACCGTTTGAGCGAAGCCGAACTCCCGCCCTCGATCACCGCCGACTTCCTGTTCGCAGAAGATATTTGCGGCCCATTCAACATGCTCACCAAAGTCTTGCGCCAAGAGAAGCCGCACTTCAACCGAATCGGGAAGGGGCTTGTGTGCATCGAGAAACGCTTGCGCTTCTCCCGGGCCCAGTGCCGCCGGCGGACCTTCGTCGTGCAGAATGTCGCCGAGGCCAAATTTATATTCCACGAAGAAGGTGGGGTTGAGAGGAATTTTATTCCAATCGGCGAACGCATAGCGGCCTTCAATACTGAACGTCCGCTCCTGGCCGTGTCCCCGAAATTCCTCCTCCGAGTTTTCAAACGCGATGCCAAATCGATACGGAAGACCGATTTCTACTTCCTGAGTAAAGTTGTGGTCGGGACGATTGAAGTGAAGGGCATCGCCCTCGTAAATCAATCCTGCGTAAACAGCACCCGGCGGCAAGACATAGGCGTTCACCAGATTTGAGAAGCGGCTGCGCGAAAAGTCAGGCGTCGCGCCATAAGCACTGGGCACTTCTTCGCCCGTGACTACGAGGCCTTCGCTCGTCGCGGTTTGACCGTAGATCGATGGATTAACGGTCAGGCACCCGAGAAATCCCAATGACAACGCCGCTGGGATCAACCTGTTTCTCAACGGGAATTGTAGATGCATGCCATCTGGTTACAAATTTGTAATTCGCGTGGCAAGGAAATTCTTCGCTCATCCGGCCATTTTCTTTCCGATAATCTTTTCGCATTTACGAGGTGAAATGCTCGCCGGATTGCGCAGAAACCATCCGTGACCACCCATTCACGGTTTGCAGATAGCGTTACAAACAGATTACCGGCAAATTACAGAGAAGTCACAAAAGCCTGCGCCACTCGTCCGACGGGCATTTCTCAATTTAAGTTCCAGGGATGAAACGGGAGTTTGGCGCGGCTCCCTTCGGAAACGTCAGAGTCACGACCGTCCCCCGGTCGACTTCGCTCTCCACGACGGCCGATCCGCCGTGGAGCTCCATGATCGATTTCACCAGCGCCAGCCCTAAACCTGAGCCTTGCGCGCTACGCGAAGAATCCACGCGATAGAAGCGATCGAACACACGCGGAAGGTGTTCCGCCGCTATTCCGCAGCCGGTATCTTTCACGGTGATTTCCGAATGCGCGGCGTCGGACGCGATGGAGATTTGAATTGTTCCGCCGGGGGGTGTGAAGCGTAGCGCGTTTTCCACGAGATTGCTCACAGCCCGCCCAAAGAGCATGGGATCAGCCTGGACTTCGCCTTCGCCGCTACAGGCGATAGCGGTGTGGTGCTCTTCCGCGAGGGGTTCATAAAACGCCGCGATTTTTTCGACTGCGGCGCGCCCATTGAAAAGCGTGCGCTGGATATGGCCTTCCGCCGCTTCGGCGCGGGCGAGAAAAAGCAGATTATCGACGATCGCCGAGAGTCTTTCGCATTCTCCGACACTCGATTCGATTACCTGCCGGTATTCATCCGGCGTGCGAGTCCGAGTCAAAGCGACCTCGCCTTCGCCGCGGATATTGGCAATAGGCGTGCGGAGCTCGTGCGCGAGATCGGCCGAAAATTGCGAGAGACGCGTGAAGGAATCTTCCAGCCGGTCCAGCATCTCATCGAAAGCGATGGCTAGCGGGCGGAGTTCGCGCGGCCAACCCTCTGGCGGAATGCGTTCGTGCAGGCGCTTTGGTCCGATGCGCTTCAATGAGCGAGTCATTTCCGTAATCGGGCGCAAACCCTTCCTGGTGACAGTGAGCGCGATGACCGTCGAGGCCAGAATTCCGAGGGCCAACACCACAACCAGCAGGGACCCGAATTCCTTCATGAATTCTTCGTCGCCGGAACGATCTTGCGCGACTTGAATGGTGCAAAGCTGACCGCCTGCTTCCTCGACCGTCGCCGCCAAGGAAAATAATTTGTCGCTCGTTCGATAGTCCTTCGGCTTCAGAGCCGATGGATTTTGGGATTCTGGCTTCGGAAAGACAGCAGCAGGCAACAAGAAGCTCATTCCCGGCGTTTCTGCCACCGTCGCACCTTGGGGATCGATAACCCGAATCCAGTAAGCAGCCCGCTCTCCTGCGTGCAGGATTTTTAGCTCTTCATTGAGGCCTTTCGGATCGCCGGCTTTATTAAAATCGGCGCGTAAGGCTGAGATCTTGTCCGCCAGGACGGCGTTGTCTTCTTCGAAAGCGTGTCGAACGAAGATCCAGTATAAGACTCCTAGCCCGCAGCAGAGCAAAAACGCCGCGGCCAGGGTAAAGAGGATGACCAGTTGCGAAGCGATCGACCGCGGTTCAGCCGGCTTTGAGAACATAACCGACGCCGCGCACCGTATGGATTAACTTTAGCTTGTAAGGATCGTCTACCTTCGCTCGCAATCGTCGCACCATGACGTCTACGACATTCGTGTCCGTCTCGAAGTTAATGTCCCAGACATGCTCGGCGATTTCGGCGCGAGACACCACGTCGCCCGCAGCACGGACCAAATGCGCCAGGAGTAGAAATTCCTTGGCCGTCAAATTGAGCGCGACGCCACCCCGGTCCGCTTTGTGCCGTCGCGTATCGATGTCGAGATCCTCCACTCGCAAATGCGTCTGCTCACGCTCCGGAGATCGCCGCAGGAGCGACCGAACCCGCGCGAGAAATTCGGAAAAGGCGAACGGCTTGACCAGATAATCATCTCCGCCCAGCTCGAGCCCTTTGACCCGATCGCGAACCGCATCTCGCGCCGTGAGAAAAAGAATCGGGCTTAGAGTGCCGCCGCCTCGCAGTTCCTCGACCACGGCCCAGCCATCTTTCTTGGGCAACATTACATCCACCACGAGGAGATCGAATCGCGTCCCGACCGCGATCTCCACTCCTGCCTCGCCGTCCCTTGCGATGTCCACGGTGTAGCCGGCTTCTTGCAGCCCCTTGGCCAGAAAGGCCGCGGTTTTGTTTTCGTCTTCGATCAGCAGAATTCGCATCTGGGAAGAATGTGCGCAGGCATCCGCGCTACTCAACCTGGCTCGATCAACTATCGCGTTCGCCGCTGATGAACTCTTCCACGCGCCGATGCGCTTCGTCATCCGTCATTTGCACAGGCGGATGCTTCGAGAAATAAGCGGAGGCCGAATGGAGCACGCCGCCTTTGCCGCGATCGAGCGCCAGCTTGCAGCAGCGGATGGCGTCGATCGCCACGCCGGCCGAGTTCGGTGAATCTTCGACGGAAAGTTTCACGTCGAGTTCCATCGGCACGTCGCCGAAAAGTTTTCCTTCCACGCGAATGAAACAAATCTTGTTGTCGTTCTGCCACGGAACGTAATCGCTCGGACCGATATGGATGTTGTCGTCCGCCAAACGCTCGCCGATGACCGATTGCACCGCTTCGGTCTTGGAAGTTTTCTTCGACGCGAGCCGGTTCCGGTTGAGCATGTTCAGAAAATCGGTGTTGCCGCCGGTGTTGAGCTGATAGGTGCGCTCGACTTTCACGCCGCGTTTGCGGAAAAGATCGACGATGGTGCGGTGCAAAACCGTCGCGCCCATCTGCGCCTTGATGTCGTCGCCCACGATCGGCAGATTTTTGTCGGCAAATCGCTTGGCCCAGACGGGGTCGCTGGCGATGAAGACCGGGATGTTATTAACGAACCCGAGATTCGCTTCGAGCGCGCAGGCGGCATAAAAGCGCGTGGCTTCCTCCGAACCGACTGGCAAATAATTCACCATGATTTCCGCGCCGGAATTGCGCAGCTCCTCGATGATCTGCTCTCGCGTCGATTCCTTTTCCAGCGGCAGGAAGGTGCGCGGCGCGTCGTAATCCTTCATGTGCGCGGCATAACCATCGAAAACGCAACCCATCATCACGACCGCGCCGGTCGGCTTGATCTTGTTGCAAAAGACTTTGGTGCAATTAGGCGGCGCGAAAATCGCCTCGGCCATATCGAGACCAACTTTCCGGCGATCGATGTCGAAGGCGGCGACGACCTCGATATCCTGCGGCTGATACTTGCCGACCTGCCGGTGCATCAATCCGACGTCCGCGCCATTGCCGGAAGAGTCGCGATAGAAGTTGATGCCCTGCAACAGCGAACTCGCGCAGTTCCCGACCCCGACGACGGCAATTCTGATTTTGTTCATTGCAGGAAAATTCCAAGGATAGACGCAGCCCCTCGCTCCGAGCAAGGCGCAAAGTTGCCCATCATAAAGCAAATGTGAGGCGATGCAATCGCGGCTCGCAAGGAGTTGGCGGACGCTGAAACCCGCACTCGAACGCGCGCAAGTGGCTTCATCTGATATAATGCCCTCGTGCCACGGGGGATTTTGATTGAAAAACAAGGGGCCGACCCGCAGATAGGACGGATGCGCCGCAGTGTCTGGATCGCCTTTTTTGTGCTGCTGGCATTGGTGATGAGGGCTAACTCTGCCGTGCCGGCTTACACGGTGGAAGAAGCGGTGGCGGTGGCCAAGAAGCAGAACACGGAAATCCAAATCGCGGCGAAGCAACTGGAAGCAGCCCGCGGCACCGTCATCGAGGCGCGCTCCGGTTTTCTTCCGTCGGTTGTCTCCACCGGGTTGGCGCGCAAGAGGGAAAGCCAGGAAGCGTCACGCCTGCGTCCCGAGGATTATGACGCCTCGGTACGCGTGGTGCAGAATCTTTACACCGGCGGTGCGGTCTCCAGCCAACTCGCGATCGCGCGATTGATCGAGGAGAAGCGGTCGCTCGAATATCAAGCGCTCGTGAATCGCGTCACCATGGATGTGCGGGTCGCCTTTTACGAGCTTCTGCTGAACCGCGCGAAGATTCAGGTGCGGGAACAATCGGTCGGCGTTTTCGAGGAGGAACTCAAGACGCAACGAGAACGGATGACGGCCGGATTAGTGGGCGCATTGAATGTGAGCCGGGCCGAGGTCGCGCTCGCGAACGAACAGCCCGAGCTGATTGACGCGCAAACGCGGCTTCAAAATTCCTATTTGAGAGTGAGCGAGCTGATGGGCGTCGATGTGCGTTCCAAAGCGACCTCGCGATTCGAGGCGGCCGGGCAGTTGCAATATCATCCGCGCCATCCGGATTTGAATGAATGCCTTGCCTACGCGGATGTGACCCGGCCGGAAATCCGAGCGCGGGAGATCGATGTGGAAATCGAGAACCGGCAATTGATTCTCGATCGGAGCGAGATGCGCCCCCGCGTGGAAGCTTTTACCGGCTACGAATTCTACAGCGAGCGAGACCCGCTGGTCGGGCCGGAATTCAACCACGGTTACATCGTGGGCATAAACGCCGCCTGGCACATCTTCGATGGATTCGCGACCAAGGGTCGCCTCCAGGCCACCCGCGCGCGACGCGATGCAGCCGTTCTTGCGTTGGAGGCGGCGCGGCGTTCCGTGAACTCGGATGTGCGGGGGGCGTTTCTCGATCTCCAGCAATCGGATCGCGTTCTGCTTTCGGAAACGCGCAATGTGCAAAACGCCGATGAATCACTCGAGATCGCGAAAGGAAATCTGAGCGCCGGCTTGGGGACGCAGCTGGATATTCTCCAAGCCGCCTCGGACGTGACCCGCACTCGCACGACGCGCTTGGGCGCGATCTATCTTCACAACGTCGCGCTCGCGCGGCTGGCCCGGGCCACCGCGCGAGAACCGGAGACGCTCGGATTTGCCTCGAAAATTGCGGAAGGTCCATCCTCGGGAAAACCGATCCTCGAAGTAGCCGCGCCGCCTTCAACTTTGGGGAGCGGTAGATGAAGGCGACCTTTACGCTCAATCGTGAATTCAGCACCTGTAGCCGCCCTGCTTGCCACGCCGAAGCAAGGCGGAGGCGGGTGGGCGGCGCGGGGTTGCGCGCCATCTCCGGGCATCGCGTCATTCCCACGCTTCGCACAGCGAAGCGGCTACAGAAGACGCCTACCGCGCATTTGGTAATCCTCTCTATCATTTTGATCGTCGCCAGCATCGCGAGCGCGAATGCCATCACGCTCGACGCCGCGCTCGCGCGAACGCTCGAGAAAAATCCGGAAATTCTCCAGGCCAAGATTGCGCTCGAACAGGCTGCGGGCCGCCGCCTCGTCTTGCGCTCGAACGGCCTCCCCGATGTGAGGATTCAAGGCATCGTTGGAATCCAGGGCGGAAAGCGCGCCGGCCAGGCAGATACACAGCCGTTTGGATTCGGCCGCGGGTTTTTTACGCAGCCGCTCTTCGACGCCGCCGTTCCGCCATCGCGTCGGCGCGGCGACATCGAGGTCCTGCTCGCCAAGCAGCGATTGAACGTGGCGGTCGTCGAGCAATTGCATACAGCGCGGATCGCATTTTATACCGCGCTCTTCGATGACTCGCTCCGTGAGCTTGGAGAGGCGCAACAGCAACGCCTCACCGAAAACGTCACTACTCAGGCCGACCGCTATCAGGCTGGCCAGGCAGATCGTGGGGCGATGACGAGCGCCCAATTGCTCGAGCGCGAACTCAATCCGCGGATCGAAGAAATGCGCCGTGGTTATCAAGGCGCGGTCCTCACTCTGGCGATGTGCATGGGAAGCGATCTCGGGGCGGCGGCGGAAGTCGTTAGGCCGGAGGGAGAGCTGACGTTCGAGGCCGCGAATCACAATCTCGAATCGGAAACCGCGGAGGCGCTGGAAGATCGCGCGGACTTAAAGCTCGCTCGCACCCTTGTCCGGGCGGCCGCGGAAGATCAGAAAATCATGCAGGCCGCCTATTATCCCGCGTTGGATGCGACGATGACGGGCACCTACATTCCCGTTACAATTCAAAGTGCAAATGGAGGCAGCTCGCGCCGATCGGATGACATTATTTCTTCCGACGCGACGGCGGGCGTTTCCTACACCTGGCGAGTCATTGATAACGGCAAAGTCGGCGGCCAGGTGGCACGCGCGCGCGCGATCCGCGAGATGAATGAAATCTCGCTTCGCCAACTGGAAACGAACGTCGCGCTCGAGCTGAAACGCATTCACAATAATTTCCACGCGATCGAAGGGCGCTGGAAATCGTTGAACGCGGCGGTCACCAGCGCCGATCAGAACGTGACCGTCGTTCAGCGAACGCTGGCGGAGGGGCTTTCGTCGCAATTGGAATTCCGGACGGCGGAAAGCAGCTTCCTCGAAACCAAAAGCGCGCTTTTGTCCGCGGCGTTTCAACAAAATGTGGCCCGGGCCGAATGGGACCGCGCCACCGGCCGCTACTTTCAATTTTCCGGGGACACCGCCGGAAAGTTGCATTAGTTGCAGCACTTGAAGTTTTCTCCGCCGAAGAAGCTCGTTTGGATTGCCGTCGCCGCGTTGTTGCTGGTCGCCGGCTGCATTTATTTTCTTACCTTGCCAGTGGCGGAGATCGCGATCGTGCGGCGGGGAACCGCTATCTCGGCGGTTTACGGAACGGTCCGCATCGAGCCGACTCTGTTGGTTCCGGTTCGCGCGCAAAATGCCGGGTTCATCCAACTGGCCGAAAATTTGTCCGCAGGTCGCGGCGCGATTGGCAAGACGGTCGAGAAAGGCGAATTGCTCGCCACGATTGCTGATGAAAGCACGGCGCGGCAGTTGAAGCAGGCGCGCGCCGATCTCCAGGCCGCGACGCAACGCGCCGACCTCCCCCTGCCCTCGGCCGAGCAGCTCAAAGTGGCCGAAGACAATTTGGGCCGCCTCGAAAAATTGACCGCGCTCAGCAACGTCCCCGCCGTCGAATACGAAAAAGCCAGGAGCGAAGTGAAACGCTTGCGCGGTCTGCTCGAAAGCGAACGAATCGAGCGGGATCGCAATCTCGCCATGCTCGACGACACTTGCAAAAAGCTCGAAGCGCAGATGAAAAATTCCGAGATCCGTTCGCCCATGGACGGATTGCTCACCGCGATCAAGACCATTGAGGGCGAACTGGTGGCCGAGCGGGCCGAACTCTTCACGATTTCATCGCGCAAGAATTACGTGCGCGGCGAAGTGGACGAGGAAGACGTAGGCGAAGTGAAGGTCGGCATGGAAGCCGTTTTGCAGGTCTACGCGTTTCGGACCCGGCAATTCAACGCGAGAGTCTCGGCCATCCAGCCGGCGGCAGATCCCGAGACGCAGCGCTATACCGTCGTTTTGGATTTGGAGAATCCGCCGGAGAACTTGATGGCAGGGATGACCGGCGAGATGAACATCATCACCGGCACGCACGAAAACGTCCTCGTGCTCCCGACGCGCGCGATCATGGTCGATCAGGTGCTCATCGTGAAGCGCAGCGTGGTGCAGGCCCGAACGGTGAAGATCGGTTACCGGACGCTCGATTATTCTGAAATCATCGATGGCCTTTCGGAAGGCGAACGCGCCATTCTTTCCGATCAAGATCAACTGCGGCCGGGAAAACTCGTTAGACAGCGAGTCGCCAAGATCGCGCCGCCAAGAGACGCTCGGTGACGCCGCCGCTTTACATCGCGATTCGTTTCCTGGGCCATCGTAAGCGCGCATTTATCCTGAGTCTCGGCGGTGTGGTTTTTGGCGTCGCGATTTTCATTTGCACGCAGGCGCAGACACAAGGGTTCGCCCGGAATTTTATCGACTCCACCCTCGGCAGCAACGGCGCGCTGGTCCTGCGTTCGCGTTTCGAATCTCGCGCCACCGAGCTGGTGGTTCCGCCAAAAAACTCGGTCACCACCGAGGGAAAACCACGCCGCCATTATCTCGGCGGAATAACGAACGCCCGTGAAATCATGCGCATCAGCCGGCAATTCCCGGACGTGGCTGCCTGTTCGCCTGTCCTCCGCGGCACCCTCAGCGCGCGAGCGGGTTTCGAGAATGCCACCGTCGATCTCTACGGGATCGAGCCCGCTTTTCATCTCCAGACTACCAATCTCGCCCAGCAGCTTATCGCCGGGAGCTTTGACGAGTTTCGGAATAACTCGAACTCCGTCATTATCGGTTCGCGCCTGGCGGACCTGCTCGAGGTAACGGTCGGCGACGCGATCCAGTTACTTTCGCCGGGCGGAGAATATCGCCGATTTACCGTCGCCGCGATCGCGCGTAGCGGCGTGGGCGTAGTCGATATCGGCCGTGTTTATTCTCATGTGCGGGTCGCTCAGACGTTGCTGCACAAACCTTTTCCCGCCTCCATGATCGTTTACAAATTGCGCGATCCGGATCGCGCGCCGGCGCTTTCGCGCACCTTTGAAACACTCTTCCAGCACGAGTCGCAAAGCTGGCAGGATCGCGAGGAAGCCAATCTTCAGCTTTTTCTCACCTTGAGAATGTCGGCCGCGATCACCGTCTCGCTGATTATTCTGCTGGCCGGTTTCGGCATCTTCAACGTGCTCACGATGTCGGTGCTGTCGAAAATTAAAGAGATCGCCATCCTGCGTTCGATGGGTTATCGCGCCCGCGACATCAGCGCCATTTTCCTGTGGCAGGGCGCGATGATCGCCGTCCTGGGCTCGATCATCGGCTCCCTTTTCGGCGCGCTTTTCACCTGGGGCGTGTCCCTGATTCCGATTGAAGTCCGCGGCTTGATTTACGCGAACCATTTTCCAGTGACATGGAATTGGCGGCATTACGTCTTGGCGACGGTGCTCGCCATCATCGCGGTCTTCATCGCCAGCTACGTCCCGGCCCGCCGCGCCGCGCAGCTCGCACCAGTAGAGACTCTTCGTGGTTCTAGCGCCTAGTTCAGGCTTGCTCCCGCGACAAATGTGCTTGCCGAAGATATCACAATCGTCCCGCGGGGGCATGTCTCCCTCGCCGCTGGTGGGTGCATGAATGGAGCGCAGCTCTCTTTGGGGTATTAGTAAAGGCGGAAGGTGGAGTCAGAGGTCAGCGTGAAGAAGAAGCAAATGCCGAGCGTTGAATTTTTCCAAGACGAGCGATTATGAAAGTTTCGGTTGTCATTCCTTGTTTCAATGAAGTGGGAACTATCGAATATATCGTGCGGACGGTGCGGGGGGCGCCACTGGCGAATATTGAAATCGTTGTCGTGGATGACGGATCAACCGATGGCACCGCAGCAGTTCTTAAAGAGAAAGTCTCGTCGTTGGCCGATCAAATCATCTATCAACCACACAATTGCGGTAAGGGCGCGGCTCTGCGCGCCGGCTTCGCCGTGGCTACTGGAGATGTGATCCTGGTGCAGGATGCCGACCTGGAATACAATCCGAGTGAGTACCCGGTCTTGCTCGAGCCGATTTTTTCCGGAAAGGCTGACGCGGTTTTCGGTTCGCGCTTCATGGGTGGTCAGGCGCATCGCGTGCTCTATTTTTGGCACATGGTCGGCAACAGGTTTTTGACGCTGCTCTCGAACATGTTTACGAACCTTAACCTGACTGACATCGAAACCGGCTATAAAGCGTTCCGTGCGCCGCTGCTGAAGAGCCTTCGGCTTCGTGAGAACGGTTTCGGATTTGAACCGGAAGTCACCGCGAAACTCGCGAAGACGCGATGTCGCATTTACGAAGTAGGCATTTCCTATAGCGGACGGACCTACCGTGAAGGCAAAAAAGTGAATTGGAAAGATGGGTTCCGGGCGATCTACGCGATTTTGCGCTATAGTATTTTTCCGTAAGATCGCACCAGCTTTACCTATCGGGACGTTATCCGCGGCAAGGGATCGGAGGCGATCGTAAACTTGTCGGCGGGAGCGGAGTTACCGACTATCGGCTACCCGAGATAGGTGAGCCGGATATTCGTAAACGAAGACCTCACGACCGGGAAGCTGTTTTAGAAGCGCATCCCGCTCCGGCTGGCCGCACCAGTTGAAATAGAGGCTACTGGCGGACGAGATATCAGGTGGGTTTCGAGTAAAATCGCAGACGTTATCAATGTCAGGGTAGGTGCCGGTTTTAAGGAAGAAAATTTTTTTTCCATCTCCCGCTTGTGCCGCTGTCCGTTCCAGGTCTCGCTGGCAGTAACTGGAATAGCCTTGCACCGCCAAAAAAGAGACACTGCCAATAATCTGGAGAGCGAGAGCATAGTTCCACAGGCGACGCGAACCAGCTCCAGCATCGCGCCCGAGCCATCTGTAGAGATCGACTACAGCCAGAAGAAGGAATGGAAAGTAACCCAGGAGGTAACGCGGGCCGGGACCGCCCCCGGAGGCTGGGTAGAAAAAATAAAGCCCAAGGTTCATTAAGAATAAGGCGAGGTACATTCTTACCTTGGGTGGAGCCTGGTAGCGTTTCCAGAAAACGACCAGCAGGACGAATGGTGGGAAAACCCAGAGAAGATTTACGAGGCGCGACACGGTTCTGAGGATTCCAATCCATGAAATCATGAGACGATCGTGCATGCCCGGTGAATGGTTTAATGCGGTAGGTGTTTGAAGCGGATCGCCCGAAAGGAGTGTGTCATAAAGAAGGTTACCACTGGCCAGAAGCCCAAACCCAACACCAAAGAGAATGAGCTCGGAGAACCTCTTGCGACGTAGCAGCCTCACTCCAATCCAGGCGGCCAAAGGAACCCAATCGATGTATCGGATCAGGGACGAATAGCCAAGGAGAGCGCCCGCGCTGAAGAGCAGCAGTCGCGAAGACCCAGGGCGGCGCTGCGCAGCGTCGTAGGCGACAAAGGCCGCGAACACAAAGAGCGCGGTAGCAATGTGAGGACGAAGCGAAGCCGCGTAGTAAGAAAAGAAAAGACAAAGTGTCAGCAAAAATCCAGTGACTCTTACCAGCTCCTTGCCCATCTGCTGCTCCACATATCGCAGAATGAGAAACGCGAGGAGGGCACCAAGTATCGGATTAATCAGCCACGGCATTCCGAGCAGAGCGCCGAGTGCGAGAAAAGCCGGCCCGCCCGGGGGGTACTTTGAGAATCGACGGCCGTGATTGTCGGTGATGCAATTCGTCCTGACGCATTCGTGGAGCGGATTGGCCTCGTCGTAGAAAGAACTCTCCGCATACATTTTTCCTGAGGCAAAGAGCTGTGCTTGGTACAGGTAGGAGTAGTCGTCGCCAGACGTCGGGTATCGCTGGACAAGCGCGAAGGCAATAAGCAATGCCTCCACCAACACCACCAATGAGAACAGCAATTTTAGCTTCTTTGTCACGAATGCGGGCTTACACTTTTCTTTGTCTCGGCGCAGGGAAAATTTTGGGGATGCACTCACGCCCGGCACATTCTCGCTTTGATCTAGCAGGCGATTAGCTCGCGAGCTCCGCCTGAGTCAACTGAGGCGGCGCAGCCTGAGGCGTGGGCGGGTACCTTAAAATTCATGAATGCCGAAGTTTCGCTCAGCTGCGAGGGAATCCAGCGCTACCTCGGCGAGGAAGGCTCACGCGTGCACACCTTGCGCGGGGTGTCGCTCCAGCTCGAGCGCGGCACCGTGCGCGCGGTCGTCGGCCCCTCGGCGCTCATCGCAAATGCCCTATGCGAAGCTAGACGGAACCGGTTTCCTTTTTACGGCGAGACAGGCGCGGTGGCTTTCTTTTTGAAAAGATGATCGAGGATCGCGCGATCTGTGGGATCGAGCCCGATGATGCGCCACATGATAAAGTAGCCGCCCAGGTAAAGGAGAGCCGCGCCGAGTTCGAAAATCGTTCCGTGCCAGCAGAGGCGCACCAACAAGCTAAACGGAAGCGGCACGAGCGCGGCCCACCACGGTTTCATCATCGCGCGCCAGGGCCAACGCCAGTGAAGAAAATGCGTGATCTCAAGTCCGCGCAGCAATCCGTGGACGCAATAAGGAGCAAGAATGCCGAGGGCGGCACCGAGCGGACCAAGCACCGGAATCAACAGCAAGCAGAGCCCGATCGCGGTGGCCAAGGCGATCGCGGAATTGAGTAGGTTAAGGTGCGGACTGTCGATCATCAGGATGGTCTCGCCCAGGCTGACGAACGCGTTGGTCGCGCAGGCGACGGCAAGAATCGCCGCCCAGGAACCTCCGGCAGCAAAGCCAGGACCAAAGATGGTCATGATCGCACTCCCGGCGAGCGCAAAGACGGCAACGGTCGGCAGCAGAAGCGCCAGCATCCAGCGAGCGAGATAACCAAAGCTCTGTTCGGCTTCCGGTATTTTTCCGCTGAAGATCTTGGGCGCGATGACTGGAGCGAAGATCGGGGTAAAGATCTGGCTGACTTTGCGCAACCCGCCGCTGAGCTGCACGGCCGCCGCATAGATGCCGACCGTTTCCAGGGTCACGCCGGGAGCGCGGCCGATGAATGTGCCAAGAATGAGCACATCGAGATGCATCAGGGCGATGTTGAGAAAATCGTAGAGCGCAATCGGGGCTGAATTGCGCAGCAGCTTGGGGATCAGGTTCGCCTCATTGACCGCACCCGAAGAAGGAAGCGGGATGAACAGGCGTCGCATCAAGGTGAAGGCGACCAGTCCCGAAGCGAGCGTCCCGCCGATCACGGCCATTTCCGGGGCGAGCTGCCTCATTCCGGCAAGCATGGCGAGAAGCAACGCGGCCGCGGTGCCGAGGCTTTCCGTCAGGCCGCGTGAATAAATGTCGTGGTGCATGATCGCCATGCCCCGGGAAAGCGCGTTGCTCACCCGGTAAAGCACCATGCCGGGAATGGCGAGGAGGATCAGAGCAATGGCGCGCGGCAATTCCGGGCGCGAGATGAAATGCGGTCCGACCTGCCAGACGAAAAACGATCCAACCAATGCGACGAGGACGCTGCTCCAGATCGAGATTCGCAACGCTGCCTGCCTGATCTTTCGACTGCCGGAGCGATCCCCGGCCGCTTCACATTTCGCCACGAACGCGACCGCGCTTTGATCCAGCCCCAACGCGCCGAACTTGCTCGTGAGATCCATCGTCGCCCACGCAATCCCAAATATGCCCAAAGCTTCGCTTCCAAGGAGGCGGGCGACGAGAAAGGTGAAAATACCCCGCAGGTTCGAGCTGAGAAAAGCGATCGTGTTGAAAAAGGCGCCCCGCGCCAGGAGCGCGCCGCGCGAAGCCGATTCGTGGGCGGCGCTCTCGGCTAGTTGAACGGTGGTCCCAGGCATACGGTCAACGCGCAGCCGCCGCACGATAAACTTCCAGCGTCTCGCGCGCGCAACGATTCCAAGAAAATGCGCACGCCCGCGCCAGCCCTTGCCCGGCGAGGGAGCAGCGCAGCTCGGGTGCCGCGATCAGTTGACGAAGCGCGGAGGCCAGCGACTCCAGCTCCTCCGGCCTAACGAGTAATGCCGCGCCGGCGGTGATCTCGCGTAACGCTGGAATGTCGCTGCAGATCACCGGACAGCCGCACGCCATTGCCTCGAGGACGGGCAAACCGAAACCTTCATAGACCGACGGCTGAATCAACGCCTCTGCCCCCTGCAAAAGCACGACCAGATCTTCCAGCGCGATTGCCTCATGCCAGATAAGCCGGTCCTCGATGTGCAAATCGCGGCCGCGGCGCATAAGCCGCTCGCTCTTCTTTCGCCGCTGGACAAAAACGAGACGCCACGGCGGCGGGGCGGCGGCGGCGAACGCTTCGAGAGCGAGATCGTGCCGCTTTGTCGGAACATTCGCACCGACCACGAGAAGATATGGCCAGTCTCCAGCAAGAAGCGACGCGGCGCGTTTTTGCGCAGCGGAAAGATCCTCCCCCGGTCGAAAACAGTCGTCGGCTGCTTCCCAAATAACGATTACGCGCGTTGCGGCCGCCGGCATCATTGCGCAAATGCGATCGGCCGTCGCCTGGCTCGGCGCAATCACAAACGTCGCCTCGCGCAACGCACGCCAGACCGCACCCGTGTAGTAAGACCATCGCTCCACACCATGAAGGTGAAGGTCGGGACGTTCCAGCGCCATCAAATCGTGGACGGTCACAACGCTGGCGCATTTTACGTTTCGCGGCAGCAGGTTGTGCGGGCTGTGAAAAACATCGATCCCGGTCAAGGAGGCAAAGTGTTCCGGCCACCATGTGGTCAAGGGCGAATTCGGGCCAGGCCTGACAGTTACCTCGGACGTGTTTGAGGCCGGCGAAAGCGGACGCGACGCAAGGCGATGCGCCCAGAAAAGAAAGCGGTCCGAAGGTCCATCATCCGGCAAACGGCTCACAAGAGCTTTCACATAAACGCCGATGCCGCTCGGTTTTTCCTGCACGTATCTCGCGTCGATCGCGACGGTGATTGATTTTCCAGATTTCACTGCACCGGTTTTCCTCGGGCGGAATCAAGAGGGGATTTCTTTCGAGATGCGATGGTGCGCCTTCTCGATGATGGCCACCGCGCGAACGGCAACACCAGGTTTCGATTCATTTCGTCGAGCGATCCCCGGCGGTTTCTTTCGCCTGGGTGCCCGGCGTTTCGCCTTGTGCCGAGGTGCGGACTATTATCATCAGCGGTTCGACCGAAGAGCGATCGCCTCGTTCAGAACCCTGCAATAATGTAATCTGCCGGTCATCCCACCGTTAGCTCTGTTGTGGCCGTGCTTCGGTCGATGGTCTCCGCGGCAAGTCACGGCGATGAAACGCGACCCGGCGGAATAAGTCGGGCTTTCTATGAAAACGCCCAGGCCCTCGACCCGATCGGGCCTGGGGCCGGCATGATTTGTTCGTCTTGGACGTGATGCTTTCCGGATGGAGATTAGAGCTGACAGTGGGGGACACGCCCCGTAATGTCGAACTCCACTTGGGGACTGCATGAACCTGCTCGATAAAATCGGCCGCGAATTTTCCGGCTACAATCTGCTCGAATCCGGCAAGCGCATTTTCGACCGCAAGCCTCTTCAGTGCAGCCTCTATCTGACCGATAAGTGCAATCTCGATTGCTCTTACTGCACCGAGTACGATAACTCGAAGCCGCATCCGAAACTCGAAGACCTCAAACTCTGGATCCGTAAAATCCGCGATCTTGGAACAATGCGAATCGCCTTGGTCGGCGGCGAGCCGTTGCTGTACCCAGACGTGGTCGAAATCGTTCGCTACTGCCGCGAACTCGGATTTGCCACCAGCCTAACGACCAACGGGTTTCTGCTCACACGCAAGCTGCTGAAGGAGCTGGAAGATGCTGGGCTGCAAGTGATGCAGATCAGCGTCGATCGCATGACACCGAGTGCGATCACGAAGAAATCGTTCAAGACGATTTTGCCGAAGCTCGATTACTTCAAGGATTCCAAAATCAGCCTGCACATCACCGGCGTGATCTGCGCGGACACACTTCCGGAATCAAAAGCCGTCTTGGAAACCGGACTGTCGCGGGGTATCCCGACTGAGGTGCGTCTCGTCCATGCCGATCCGCTCAGCCGCTACCGTGTGGCGCGCGGCTCGAAGGAAGAGCTCGAAGAGTTCGTCGACTCAATGATCGAGCGAAAACGCCACGGCGAAAAAATCCATACCAACGAAGCGATCCTGAGCTACCAGAAAAGTCTTTTGCGCAACGAGCCGGTCGAGTGGACCTGCAACGCCGGCTACAAACTTTTCTTCGTTTCTGCGCAGGGGAAATTTTGGATTTGCAGCATGGTGCACACCGACAAGCACATCATGGACATCACGCTCGATGATCTGTATGCGAACAATCGCAAGAAAAGCTGCCAGGAAGGGTGTGGCGTTTACTGCGCAGTGAGCACTTCGCTGCTCGTGCAAAAACCGGCGAGCGTGATCACGAAGGAGATCGTCTCCCGCGCCAGACGCATTCCCGGTTTGATCAAGCAGGCGGTTAGCCGAACCGAAGCGAGCGGACCAACCCAACCACCGCAGCCAGCGGCGGTTTCTTAGCGCGGGTCTCTTCCGTTTGGGGAGAACGGGATCTGCAACGCGCGGATAACATGCGACGCCGCCGTCGCAGCCATCCACCAGCAAATCAGAACAAATCCATTCGCGGCATCGCCGAGGGCGAGAGCTGCAGCGAAGATCCAGATATTGATATTACGCCGGCTGCCAATGCACCGGACGAAGCGATCGAAATTCGAAACGTCGTCCAGATTGCGTCCGACTTTCTTTTTCACAGCGCGTTTCGCGAGGCGATCGACCAAGTCCGAGCCGACGAGGAGGAGGAGCAGCCAGTAAGCGGAACGCAGATTCTCCGCGTGAAAATGATACGCGAGCGCCGTCCACCAGGATAGCTCGATGCAGTAATCGACCACGTGCTCCCAGTCCCCCGCCGCGGTCGTCTCGACTTTCGTCCGCGCCAATTTCCCATCCACGCCATCCAGCACCTCGACCGCGAAACCGAACGCCAGCCCGAGCCAAAGATAGCCCGTAGCGAAAAGGGCCGTGACGAGCAGGCCGATCAGTGCGGTCACAAATGTGATTTGATTGGGCCTGATCGAGGTCAGGCAAAGGCGCGCAACGATCCAGTTCTCGATCGGGGCGTCAACCCAACCAGGAAAATCCAATGTTCCGTTCTGCGCTGCCTGGCGCGGGAATCGTTCGGCCAGCGAAATGAGATTCGGCGATGGGGCAGGAAAAAAGACCGGCCGCACGTGCTTGCGCAGCGGCATCACGTAAGTTGGCTGTCGCGCCGCATCGCAAACTTCGATTCGCCCGGTGCCGGCGTCGGAGGAAAGCTGATCCATCAACGCAGCCGTGTGATCCTGGCGCGAGAGCCAATCTCCTTCCAGCAACGCGGCCGCGCGGAAAACGCCGCCCTGATTTTTCCATAACCCCAGGCATTCCGGAGGCGGAGCGGAATCGATCAGCATCGTTGTCATGGTTTGTTTGGCCATCGTTATCAACAACCGCGCGTCATAATAAAATCCGGCAGAGACAATCAGGATGTGGCTGGCGCCGGTCGCCACTTCGCTCACTCGCACGCCGGCCGCATTTCGCGGACGGAAATTCAACGCCACATCCGCGCGCGCCCATGACGGTTTCGCCAGATGGGTCGCCATCTCTTCCGGCGAATTCGAAACGATGATGGCTTCGCGGAACCCGAGCCGTTGCGCGACCCGAAGCAGCCGCTCCAGAAGCGAAATACCGAAAAGATTGCAAAACGCGGCCGGTGCGTCAGCGAGGATGATTAATTGCGGTCGCGACGATTCCATGAAGCGAAGGAGACGGAGCAAAAAGGTTTCACTGCCGTTGCGAGTGAAGCTACCTTAAAATTCATGAACGCCGAAGTTTCGCTCAGTTGCGAAGGCATCGAACGCTTTCTGGGCGAGGAGGATTCGCGCGTGCATGCCTTGCGCGGAGTGTCACTGCAACTCGAACGCGGCACCGTGCATGCGGTGGTCGGTCCGTCCGGCTGCGGCAAGAGCACTTTGCTTTATATCCTGGGATTGCTTGATCAGGCCGATAGCGGCTGGGTCACGATTGAAGGCGAGGCCGTTTCTCATTTGGTCGATGATGCTCTGGCAAAAAAACGGAATGAACTTCTGGGATTTATCTTCCAGTTCCATTTTCTCCTCGAGGATTTTACCGCGCAGGAAAATGTGATGATCCCGATGCGGAGATTAGCTGCGCTGAGCGAACCAGAGATGCATGAACGATCCAAGCACCTGCTCGATGCCGTCGGGCTCGGCAGCAAGTTGAAGCGGCCAAGCCGCCATCTCTCCGGCGGAGAACAACAGCGTGTGGCCGTGGCGCGCGCGCTCGCCAATAATCCGAGCGTGATTCTGGCGGACGAGCCGACTGGAAATCTCGACAGCGCGAATTCACGGCGCGCCTTTGAACTGCTGCAACGCGTCGTGCAGGAAGAGCGAAAGGCTTTGTTGCTGGTGACGCACAATCCTGAAATCGCCGAGGCGTGCGATTGGATTCACGAGATGCAGGATGGATTGATCGTCGGAAGCCATCCGCGCGGGCGCAGATGAATTCGGGTTTCGGCACTTGCGTTCCATGACTGCCGCCGAAACCCTGTTGCGCCTCATCCTTCCGCCGGGGGACTTGGAGCGAGACGCGTCCGTCGATCACGCAGCGGAATTGAAACGCGGCGCGTGGACGAACCTCATCGCGATGCTCGCCTCGAATTTCCGAGGCATCTTCACCTTCCTCGTGGCCCGGCTGCTCGGTCCTGCCGCGCTCGGCATTTTCTCCGTTGCATGGGCCACAACGGATCTCGTGAGCAAGATCGGCGTCTTCGGCCTCGACGACACCATCATCACCTTCATTGCGCGAGCCGAGGCAGCCCGCGATCGGTCCCGCAGCCGCGCACTCTTTCGCCTGGCCGTTTTTCTCGGCGTGTTCCAATGCGCTCTTCTCGCGGGAATCTCGATCACGTTTGTCCGGATTTTCGGTCGTCGGCTGGGCCTCGATCCGCAAATGGCCGCCGCACTTTCAGTCATGTTTTGCGCGATGCCGGTGGTCGCTTTGTATCGCATCAACACTGCTGTGTCGCGCGGAATGAAAGTAATGCGGCATGACATCTTCTCGCGCGGCATTACGGAAACGATCGTCACCACGCTGGCATTTCTCGCAGCGCTTTGGTTCGGGCTAAGGACATTCGCGCCGGAAATCGCGGTGATCGTCGGGATGGGCGCTTCGGGGGTAGTCGCCCTCTTTCTGGCCGCGTCGCTCTTTCGCTCCGCACCGCCGCGCTCAACCTCGCTTTCCTACCGCGCGGAAGCCCGCAGGCTGCTGGCCTACGCCGCGCCGATCAGCGCGTATGATTTGCTCAACGCCATCATCGTCCGTCTGGATGTCGTCATGCTGGGATGCTTTGTCGGACACGCGCCCGGTGTGACGCTAACCACGCTCGGCATTTACGGCGCGGCCGTAGAAGTCGCCGGCGGTCTTCGGAAAATTAACCAGGCGTTCAATCCCATCTTCGCACCGATCGTGGCCGGCCTCACCGTCGACGGCGACCAGGAGCATGCCGCCATCGCATTTTCGCGCGTGTCGCAATGGATGCTCTGGATTCTCTTGCCGATCGTAGCGGTGATGGTCCTGGGCGGTTCCGTCATCCTCGGGATTTACGGTCCCGTGTTTCAACAGGGCGGGATGTGGCTCGGTATCGTGGCGATCGCCTGCGCCACGAATGCCTTCGTCAGCCTCGCCGAAACTGTGATCATGGTGCAAAAGCCGCGATTGAATTTGCTGAATTCAATCATCACCTGCGGCGTCGCGCTGAGCGCGAACCTGTGGCTCATCAGCCGATTCGGCGTGACCGGCGCCGCCTTCGGCATTTTGCTTCCGTACGTGCTCCAGGGAATTCTGCGTTATCGCGCGCTGCGAATGGTCTTTCGCTGGCGCAATCCTTGGGGAGATATCGGTCGTCCTTTGATCGCTGCGTTACTTGCAGCCATGCCCGCAGTTTTGTGTCGCACACTGATCGACGGCGCCGCGGGTCAAGTCATGGCCAGCGCTGCGTTCCTCCTCGTCTACGGTGGAGCGTGGTTCTATTACCGTCGCTCTGGGGCCGAGCCATGAACTTATTGGCGCGACAATTCCTTCCATGAAGCGCGTTTTTCTTACCGGCGCGAGTGCGGGCATCGGTCTCGCCACCGCGAAACTCCTGGCCGGCCGCGGCGATGAAGTCTGGGGAACTTCGCGGGACATCGCACGCCTCCCGTCGTTACCGCGCCTGCATCCCGTTCGTCTCGACCTCAGCGACAACGTGTCGTTAGGCCAGTGCTTCATCGCCGCGCTCCGTGAAGCGGGTCATTTCGATATCGTGATTAATAACGCCGGCAGCGGACATTTCGGACCTGCGGAATTCCTCTCGACGGAAGCCGTGCACATTCAATTTCAAACGGTCGTCTTCGCCCACATCGAGCTTTGCCGCCTCGCCCTGGCCTCGATGCGGCACCACGGCGGCGGACGCATCATCAATGTCACCTCGCTGGCTTCACGCCTCCCCGTCCCATTCATGGGCGCTTACAACGCGGCGAAAGCTGCCATGGCTTCCTTTACCATGACGATGCAACTCGAACTCGAAGGATCAAACATCCGCGTCATCGATTTGCAGCCCGCCGATATCTGCACCGACTTTAACGATGCCATCGCGAGGACGGATGGCGGCGATGCCCGTTACACCGCGCAGGTCGAGCACGCGTGGCGGGTGGTCGATCGAAACATGAAAGCTGCGCCCAAGCCCGAATTGGTCGCGCGTCGCATTGCCAGCGTGATCGACGCCGATAATCCCCCACCGCGCGTAACGGTGGGCGGTTCGTTTCAGGCAATCGTCGCTCCGTTCATCTTTCGTTTTCTTCCGCAACTCGTGCGCGTTTGGGGGTTGAAGAAGTATTATGGGTTGTAGCCATTGAGCATCACTGACGCGGTCATTCTTATGGCAGGAACTGGTTCGCGTCTCCGCGGCTCCGTGGATACGATTGCCAAACCGCTGATCCCGATTGCCGGCCGTCCGCTGATTTCCTACGCGATCGATTCGTTCGACAAGGTCGGCGTGAGAACCTTGCATGCGGTGGTCGGCCCGAATGGTGATACGCTGGCCGCCGCCGTGGCGCCGCTTCTTCCCGCGCATATACGGTTCCGTCCGATCTCAAACCCGAATTGGCAGAAACAAAACGGAATCTCACTGCTCACTGCCGCGAGGAACGTGAGCGCGCCGTTCTTCCTCGCGATGGGCGATCATGTCTTTGAACCGGCAATTCTCGACGCCCTCGTCGCACGGGCGGACCTCAGCCGATTGAACCTGGCCGTCGACAAGAAAATCGATTCGATCTTCGACTTGGACGACGCGATGAAAGTGAAGACTCGAGATAACCTGATTGTCGCGATCGGAAAGAAACTCGAAAACTACAATGCGATCGACACCGGAATTTTCATCTGCCCCGCGATCATATTTGATTATCTGCGCCGCGCTCTCAAGAACGACGACTGCAGTCTGGCCGATGGCGTCCGACTCATGGCTGCGGACGGGAACGCCTTGGCGGTCGATATCGGTGAAGCGTGGTGGCAGGACATCGACACGCCGGAAATGTTGGCTCGAGCCGCGCAGGAAGCAGAGCGACTCCTACAGCCGCCGCCCTGTGGGCGGCGTGAGCTTTCGCGCTAAACGACCTTCGGTCCCGCGCTTCGCACAGCGAAGCGGCTACAGCGTCGCCCGCGCGCGCAACGCGAGTGCGAGGCTCACGGCCGTTACGACAAGAAGCAGATGCAAAATCCAGGCGGGTTGTCCCACTGCTGCCAACAACACAAAGAAGAGCATCGCGACATCACGTTTGGTCAGCTGAATTAACCAAGACGCGAACTTCTCTCCGAAGACCAGAACCCCAGAGCGCTCCACCAATTCGCGATGACGCGGATAAAGGGCGCCGCCTAACGACTCAGATTTTCCTTCGTCCATTGGCGGCTTCCGTCTTGCGAGATAAAACTCATTCACGCCAATCAAGGCGGCGGCGGCCAGTCCTTCAATGAGGTAGAACCAGCGCGAGCGATCGGCGAGATTCGTTTGCCAGGAGAGTCCAAATCCCAGGCCGACCACGAGCAGAATATTGCTGAGGATATCGAAGAGATCGTCGAGCTGGCGGCCGCGCTCGCTTTCCAAGAATTTCGCGCGCGCAATCTCGCCGTCGCAACCGTCCAGGATGCTGAAGACCTGAAAAAGTATAAGGCCCCACAAAAACGACCAATGGCTCCCGTGGAGCAAAATGAGCGACGCGGCGATTGGAATCGGGAAGATCAACAAGGTCCATGCGTTTGGAGTGGTGGGGAATCTGAGAAGAAGGCGCGTAACCACGCGCGAGATCGGACGATTCAAATATCGCGAAACGAAACCGTCCTGGGACTTGCCGCTGCCGCGCAGGAACCTTATCTCGATCCCGTCAATCTGGTCCCCGTCGGTGATGCATTCCCACGCGGCCTCCCGCGAACGGGGCAGCGATTCCATTTGGCGAAAGCAGATTTCCCACGATTCCTTCTCGCTGGTCGGCGCGATAATCAGGGGCGGCGAAACCGAGGCCTCCATCAAGCGCCGCACGGCTTTGCGGTAAAGGAACAGCCGCGTGCCGAGGACAAGATCGAATGATTGTCCATCCAGGTCGTCCGTGAAAGCGACTCTGGTCAACCGCTCGTGTTTCGGCACCCACCTCTGGGATTGATCAAGGTCCGGCCGCCAAAAAATGCCGACGAGAACAGGCGCCGCCTCCTTGTTCTCCACCGCAAATTCATCGATCGAAAGCGCGAGACGATCGAGCTGTCGCAAACCGGCGACCATCCAATCCGCCGATTCATCGGCGACGATCAGAACGCGACGAAAAGATCGAATTTCAGCCATTACTCCGAGCCTTTTCCATCCAGAGAACGCTGATAGATCCTATACGTCTTGTAACGCGTGGCCCCAAGCGCTTCGACAAAACGGTTCACCATAAAATTATCCTCGAGCGTCATGCTGAGTTCACCGATCGATCCGCGCTGGGAAACCTCATCCATCATTTGCAAAACGAGCATCTCGGCGATGCCAGCGCGACGATACTTTTCCACCACCCCGAGCGCGATGAATCGGACGAGCCGGATTTTGGTTCGATAATAGAGGAACCTGACCAATCCGATCGGCAAACCGAACCAGGTCAGCCGGCCATTAATGCGGCGCAGGGCGACATTGATGTCCGGAATGCAGATGGCGAAACCAACCGGCTCCCGAGCGACCTCCGCGATTAGGATGCTCCGCGGAACGATCAACGGTTTCATCTCCCGCGCCATGTGCTCGGACTCGGCTTCGGTGAACGGCACGAAGCCCCAGTTTTTTTCCCAAGCTTGATCGTAGATGGCATGAAGATGCCGGCTTTCCTCGATGATTTTTTTTGGATCGATCGGACGAATCGTCACACCCTGTTTGCCCCTGCGCGCCTTCGCAATTCTACAAAGCCGTTCGGTGGGCCCGGAAAAATCCTTGAATAACCAGGCGTACCAGTCTTTTACCTTCGTGAAACCGCAGGCTTCGATCAACGCGGCATAATACGGCGGATTATGCGAGGTAAGAATCGTGGGTGGATGTTGAAAACCGTCGATCAACAACGCACACACATAATTCGTGGAGTAATCGATCGGGCCCATGATCTCACTGCGGCCGCGCGCTCGCAGCCAGTCTCCGGCCGCTGCAAACAAAGCGGCGGCCACGTCGCGGTTGTCGATGCATTCGAAAAGGCCGAAGCAGCCAACGTTAGTTTGATGAAGTGCATTGTAGCGCGGGTCGTCGCTGGCCATGATTCGCCCGACGATTTCGCCATTCTGACGGGCTAGAAAGAGGGCGGCATCACCGTGCTGGTAGAATGGGTGTTTCTCCCGGTTGAGAAACTGCTTACGCTCCAGCAATAGCGGCGGCACCCAGACCGGATCATGCGCGTAGATGCGAAACGGAAACTTGATGAAGGCGTCCCGCTCGGCACGCGATGCGACGCGAGTGATTTCTATGGGCGAGACTTGCGGTGGCATGCCAGCGGTATTGTCAAAGTGGCTGCCCACTTTTGCAATGCGACCGCTGGGCGCGGACGTTGCGGGCAGCGCGAATCTGAGTACTACAATTGCCCTATGATTTCTTCCGAAGCTCGCTCGGTTGAGCCGCCGCTCGCTCTCAAAGCGTACGACACGGAGGAATTAGCAGACGTCTATTTTTTTCGCCCAGTGGGCGCCGTGATCACGCGGGCGGCGCACGCCGGCCGCTTCACGCCCAATCAGGTTACCATCCTGGCGGGCGTCGTGGGAACGGTCGCGGGCTTGCTCCTATACAACGAAGACCTGGGGCTCTTTGCTTTCGGCCTGCTCATTCTGCACGGCCTCTTCGATTCCGCGGACGGCCAGCTCGCCCGCCTAACGGGCCGGAGCAGTGAGGGGGGATTTTTTTTGGACGGAGTCTCCGATTACTTTACGGACGCCGCGATCTGCCTAGGGATCGCGGCGGGGATTCTCCATCGCGGCGGCTCGAGTTCAATCATCGGATGGGCGCTCCTCGCGAACGTGTGCCTCGGGATTCAGGCGATGCTCTATGTCTACCACCGCGCTGCTTATTCTTTAGTAGTGGGGAAAGGCGTGGCCTCGAGGGATGACCTGCCGGCGGCGCGGTCCGGTTCGCTGAGTGCGCTGCGGACCGGGTATGCCCTCCTGCGGCAGTGCCTCATCGGCGGACAGATGGAAATCGCGCGCCTCCTCCGCTCTCGCGCCGGTAAGGAACAGGTGCGGGAGGACGATCGCCTGGAGTATGCGCGCCATTTTTACTGGCCGAAACGGGGCTGGAATTTGCTCGGCGCCAACACCCGCTTCTACGCCATCGGAATACTCGCCCTGCTGCATCGGCTCGATTTGTTCTTCCTTTTCGTTCTGATCCCAATGAACGCGGCCGCGTTCTCACTCTCGCTTTGGCAGGATTGGGCCGACCGGCGCTTTCGCGCCAGTCTGGCGAATCGGCTTTCCCCATGATCCGCACGCTTCTCTTCGATATGGGGGGCACTCTCGACGGCGAGGGCGTGCATTGGCTTGATCGCTTTCTCGCGCTTTACCAAAATTTCGGCGTGCAGCTTCCGCGCGAAACGATCCGCGGCGCGTTCGACGAAGCCGAACGCAGGTCCGCTCAGGACGAAGGGATCGCGGCGGCAGATCTCGCGCGGATGATCGATCTTCACGTGGAGTGGCAGCTCGCGCATCTGGAATTGAAGGACCCTGATCTCGAGCAACATCTCATTGACGGTTTCATCGCGCCGGTCCGGCAGGCCGCGGCGGAGAACGCGCAGTTACTGGCGACCCTGGTCGCGCGCGGTTTTGAATTGGGCGTCGTCTCAAACGGCTGCGGCAACGTAGAGCGGCTCTGCGAGGATCTTGGCTACATGCCATTTCTCTCTGTCGTCGTCGATTCGCGGCGGGTGGGGCTTTTCAAACCGGACCCCGCGATCTTTCGCCATGCCGCCGAAAAACTCGGAGGCGATCCAGGAACAATGATGATGGTTGGCGACTCGTTTGAGCGCGATGTGGTGCCAGCGAAAAAGGCGGGCATGACAACGGCGTGGCTCGAAGGCGCCGCGGCTCGCGAATGTCCTGACCCGTCGCTGGTCGATCTTCATCTCTGCCGGCTCGCCGATCTTCCCGCCGCTTTGTCAGCAGCTTCCCTGGCTCTCGCATGAACGCGCCCGGAAAGTTTTCGCTGAGAGCGGGCGTGCTCGCCGCGGGCCGCGGTGAGCGATTGCAGACGCAATTGAACCGTTTGAAGCCGCTCGTGAAAGTAGGCGATCAGACTTTGATCGAGCACGTTCTGCACTCGATGTCAGACGCCGGCGCCACTGAAGTCGTCGTGATTATTAATGAGGACTCCCTCGCGGTGCGCGATCACGTCGCCGAACTAAAGTGGCCTTTCGCCCTCAGTTGGATCGTCGAGACCACGCCGACCTCCATGCATAGTTTTCTTCGTCTCGTTGAAACGCTCGCGGCTGATGGAGACGAAGGGCCGTTTCTCCTTTCCACGGTCGATACCGTGGCCGGCGCGCAGACGTTTGCCCGGTTCATCGCCGAAGCCCGCCAGCTCGAAGAGGCGGTGCTGACACTCGCGCTCACTTCACCGGGGGACGACGAAAAGCCACTCTACGTGCGAACGGTACGGGAAGACTCACGCGTCATCGCGATCGGTGAAGCAGCGGCGCCCTCCGAATACGCGACCGCGGGAGTGTACGCGGTCCGCGCGTCGGTTCTCCGCGAAGCCGAGGCAGCCCGACGTGAAGGGATCGACGCACTCCGAACTTTTCTGGGCCGTCTGCTCGATCGTGGTTACCAGCTCGCCGGCATTCCGATTCCAGAATCAATCGACGTCGATCGTCCGGCGGATATCGGAACGGCAGAAGCCTTACTCCGGAGTGCGTCCGTATGAAGCGGTTGCTCGGTTTGTATCGGGAAAAGCAATACTCGCCCGGCCGTCACCAATCAAACGATGTTCTGCTGCTCGATCAGATTGCGCATCGATTGCGCGAGCGCGAATTCGCGGTCGATCTCCTCACCCTCGGTGAAGCGAACAACCACCGGTCCGACACGGCGATAGTCTTCTCGATGTGCCAGGGAAGATCCGCGCTCGAGAGGCTCGCCGAGTGGGAACGTGACGGCGCCAAAATCATCAACAGCCCGCGCGCCGCTTTAAACACACATCGCGATCGCCTGCCGGCCTTGATGGTCGAGGCCGGCGTCTCGTTTCCGCAAACGCACCTGGTCGGCACGAAGGGCAGTGTTGATCTGCATGCACTCGATCTCGATGGCGGAATCTGGCTGAAGCGCGGCGATGTCCATGCCTCCGTCACGGCGGATGTGCAGTGGGTCGATTCGCGGGAGCGCCTGGATGCGGGCTTGGCGGAATTCTCGAGGCGTGGAATCGACATGGCCGCGGTCCAGGCGCATCGGGCGGGCGACGAGATCAAATTTTACGGCGTCGCCGGCAGCGCATTTTTCCATTGGTTCTACTCGGGAGAAGCGCGCAAATATCCTTTCAATTTTTCGCACTTGGAGACCCTGGCCAACCGGGCGGCGACCGCCGCTGGACTGGATATTTTTGGCGGAGACGTAATCGTTTCGACTTCCGGCGAATTGACTTTGATCGATCTAAACGACTGGCCGTCATTCGCTCCCTGTCGGGAGAGAGCGTCTTATGCCATAGCTGATTTCATCACCAGGCGTGTTCATGCCAGCTAAGACTTACACCTCCGCTCAGGCGCGAACGAAAGCGCTTTTCGATGAAGAACACCAATTCATCGCGCCGGGATTACAGACGATCGCCTTGTTATCGGAGCTGGCGATTGATCACGGGACCGGAGCCACTCTGACCGATCTCGATGGAAATACTTATCTCGATTTGAATGCTGGCGTATCGGTCGCGAGCCTCGGTCATGCGCATCCGCGCTACATTGCGGCGCTGACCAAACAACTCGAGGCCGTAACCGTCGGCAGCTTCACGTCACAGCCGCGCGCTGAACTCGTTAGGTTGATCGCAGATCTGGCGCCAGGAGAACTCTCGCGCACTCAATTCTTCAGCGGCGGCGCGGAAGCTGTTGAAGCGGCGATTCGACTGGCTCGTTCCTATACCAAGCGAACCGACATCGTCGGTTTCACTGGCGGTTTTCATGGGAAGACTGCCGGCGTGCTTCCGCTCTCAGATGTCGATTGGAAACATTTGATCGGGCCTCTTCCCACCGGTCATCATCTCGCGCCTTACGCGGATCCGACCAGATACGAAGGCTCCCAGACGGAATGCCGGGAAGACGCGATCAAGGAACTTCGGCGACTCATCGAGCAGGACATCGCAGGGCGCCCCGCGGCCATTGTGATCGAACCGATTCAAGGAACAGCTGGCAACATCGTACCGCCGCCGGGATTTCTTCGCGAAGTGCATGATGTCGCGCATGAGTACGGCGCGCTCTTGATCGCCGACGAAATGATCACAGGCTTCGGCCGCACCGGTCGAATATTCGGATGCAGCGGTGACGATGTGGTTCCCGACGTCATGACTCTCGGCAAAGGCATGGCCTCCGGATTTCCGGTGAGCGCGCTCGTTTCAACGGATGAGATCATGGCTGCGAAACCGTTCTCGCTGCCGAGCGCTTCATCGTCCAGCTACGGGGGAAATCCGCTCGCGGCCGCGGCGGCGCTGGTGACGATTCAAACGATCTTGTCTGACAAACTCGTGGAGAATTCCGCCTCGGTCGGAGTTGTGCTGCGCGACGGACTGCAAGCGCTCGCCACCCGCCATCGTTCGATCGCCAACGTCCGAGGGCAAGGGTTATTGATCGGCTTCGACCTGGTGGCGGATCAGAAGTCTAAGACACTTCTCCCGAAGGAGAAATGCATCGAGTTCTTCAAGGGTTGCCTGGCCGACGGCCTGATCATGATGAGTTACACGCCGCGAGTTCGCGTTCATCCGCCGCTGATTCTTTCGGCGGAACAAGCGAATTCCGCGCTGGCCATTATCGACCGCGCGCTGGAACGGATGGAATAGAGGCGTGCTGCGAGGAGCGATAATCGGCTTCGGTGAGGTTGCTCGGAACGGACACTGGCCCGCTTACGCGGATTCGCACGAGGCGAAGATTGTCGCGGTAGTTGACCGAACGGAAACGCGGCGGAAAGCCGCGCGCGAAACGGTGCCGGGAGTTGCAACCTTTGCCACCATCGAGGAACTAGCCGCAGGCGCTGATATTAATTTCGTCGATATTTGCACGCCACCGGCGCTGCATGGAGAGCCGATGCTCGAGGCGCTCGCGCGCGGATGGAACGTTCTGTGCGAAAAGCCCATGTTGTTGGATTTGGTTGAACTCGAGAAAGCGCGAAGTCTGGCGCGGGAGGGCCGACGAGCCGTGGTGCCGGTCCACAATTGGAAATACGCACCTATCGTTAGGCGGGCGACCGAGATATTACGCTCAGGCGCGATAGGGCAGGTGCGTGAGGTGGAGATCGAAACTTTGCGGATTCAGGATTGCGCGGTCGCCGATCCTGATCATCCAAACTGGCGACGCGATCCCGCCATCGCGGGCGGCGGTGTGCTGATGGATCACGGCTGGCATGCGATCTACCTCGCGGGTCATTGGTTTGGTCAGGAACCGACCGAGGCCCACGCGGACCTGCATCGACCCACATCGAACGGAGTCGAAGACGAAGCGACGCTGACGCTCACTTTTCCAAACGGTCAGGCGAAGATTTTCCTCACCTGGAGAGCGGACGTGCGGCGAAACACCATGCGG
Source organism: Spartobacteria bacterium (assembly GCA_003134785.1). Taxonomy (GTDB): domain Bacteria; phylum Verrucomicrobiota; class Verrucomicrobiia; order Chthoniobacterales; family UBA10450; genus AV80. Next base: position 532,476 of record PLCN01000002.1, on the reverse strand, counting down.
TTGACCGGCGAACGCGGCGTGATCGCGATCGATGACGACACGCTAAACGCCGGCGGCGAGCCGATTCGTTTCGAGAGCGGGTTGTCGGCCGGATCGCATCATGCGGATTGGTTTGCGGCGATGTTGCCGGACATCGTGGCCCAATTTCATCGGCCCGAACGTGCTCTTGAATCTTTCCAAGAAGCGGCCGTTTGCCTCTCAGTCATTCGACAGGCCTACCGGCTTAGGGTAGAATTGCCGCTGGCATGACTACGGACGTTCTCAGCCCAAGTCCGCCAGCCTCGGTCAGCATTCCCACGCGCCGGCAGGATATTTATTTCGTCGATGGCGCCGTGGAAATGCCGGATCTGGACCGGCGCAGTTTCTCCAAAGGGCAGATGGAGATCATCAAGTCGCTCCAGCAATTGGATACCCGGAAGAACTGGAAGATTCTCTTGCTCTTTGGGCTCTGGGCCATCGGTATCTGGCTTAGCCTCGCCTCGTCGTTGCTCCTGGTTACCTGGACCGGAATCGCTCTCTCCGGCTGTTCAATTACCGGCCTCACCGTGTTGATGCACGAGGGGTGTCATTCATTGCTCAGCAAAAACAAATCGCTCAACCGGTGGCTTGGCGTTCTCTGCGGAATACCGGGCCTGGTCTCGATGTCCGCCTATCGTTCTATTCATCTGGTCCATCATTCCCTGGCGCGTAGTGAAGTCGATCCGGACGATATCGAGCGGAGTGCACCCAAGTCGATCCCGCTCGTTCTGGTCTATTACGTCGTGCTCCTGGCCGGGATTTATATTTACCTGGTCACCGTGGCCGTGGTCGGTTACCGGCACGCGAATGCGACCTGCCGAAAACGGATCCTGTTCGAGTTCGTCCTGATCGTCGCCACGATCGCCCTGGCGTTTTGGTTTCTCCCGGTCGCGGTGGTGCTGAAGGCCTGGATCTTTCCCATTTTGGTCGCCGGCCAACTGGCCAACGTCCGCGGTCTGGCCGAGCACGGCCTAACGACTTCAGGGAATCCGTTTTCCGAAACGCGCACCGTCGTCAGCAATGGCTTCGTCCGCTTCTTCATGTCGAATTTGAATTATCACCTCGAACACCATCTCTTCCCCGCGACGCCGTGGTACCACCTGCGCAAGTTGCACGCGATCATCGAGCCGGAGCGCCTCGCTTCCTCGGCGTCGATCTATTCGGGTTACGTGCCTTTCCTCCGGGATTTTTTCAAATCCACCTGGGCTGGGATCTTGCCTGAGAAGAGTCTCGTGCCACCCCACGTGCGCGAGCAATACGGAAGATAGGGCGGCTCCGCCGCTGTGCGCTAAGTGTGCTGCAACTGCGACGGCACAAGAGTGTCTGAGAGGATATTCAGCGCCTCGTCCAAATCGGCGCGCGTGTGATTCGCCGTCACGCAGGCGCGGAAACAAATTTTATCCTGCGGCACCGCCGGATAATCGACCGGCGCGACCCAAAGACCGCAATGGCGAAGCTCATGTCCGAGGCGATACATGCGCTCACGATCTCCGATGACGAGCGGCATGATGTAGGTGGTCGAATTTCCGGTGTCGATGCCGAGACCAGTCAGCTGCTTGTGAAAATAATCCGCGTTTTCCCAGAGACGCGTGCGCAATTCAGGCTGGGTCGTCCCCAGCTCGAGCGCTTTCAAAATGGCGGCAACAACAACCGGCGGAAGCGCGCAGGAATAGACATACGGATGCGAATAAAAGCGGAGGTAATCGAGCGTCTCCTTTGAGCAAGCGACAAATCCACCCAGCGCTCCGAACGCTTTCGAGAAAGTCCCGTAGAGAATTCGAATTCGCTTTTCGACGCCGAAATGTTCAACCGCCCCGCGACCATGCTGCCCGCAGGCGAGCATCGAATGCGCTTCATCCACGAAGACCTGCGCTTCATGCGCGTCGGCCACATCCATCAACGCATTCAAATTGCCGAAGTCGCCATCCATCGAATAAATGCCCTCGACGATTACGAGCTGGCGTTTTCCCTTGTGACGAGTCAAGGCGGCATCGAGCGATTCCGGATCGTTATGCTCGAAGCGCTCGGAGCGAGTACGCGCCAGCACGGCGCCGTCGCGCAGGCTAAGATGAGAGCGATTGTCCATCACGGCCACGTCGCTCTTGCGCAACAGTCCGGAGATTGTGCCGAGCGCTCCGCCGAAACCGCTGTTGAAAAGCATCGCGTTTTCGTAACCGAGAAACTCCGCCATCTTCTTTTCCAGTTGCCGATGAAGATCGGTCATGCCCGAGAGCATGGGCGAGCCGCACGCGCCCAGACCGTGCGTGCGTAAAGCCTCGTGCGCGGCGGCGATCACTTCCGGGTGGTTGGCCAGGCCAAGATAATTGTAGGAGCAAAGATTGATGACCGGATGTGATTTGCCGTTGTAGTTCAGCGTCGTCCGCGCTTCGGCCGGTCCGAGAAGTTGAGGTTCGTACAACTCGATGGCCCACTCACCGACATGATGCCACCGCGTGAAAGCCGGCGGCGGTTTCAGCGGATCCTTGCTGTCCCCGACCAGGAAATCGCTCAGGCTGAATTTTCCTGGATCATTTTCCACGGTCAGATCGGCATTGTTCTGCGGCTCTGGAGTGTCTTGATTCAATTGCATAATCCGGACAGGCGGCGCTCCCGCGCATCGTGGTTCTTGTTGAAGGAGCGAATGAAAGACGATGCAGCAGCGATCGCCGTGATGGTCATTCGATTGAGCAGCCCAGCAAGATATGGAAACCGGCGCAAAACGTCCATAAATAAAATGGGCCTCACTCGATGGTTGTCATTCCAAAGTTCAGGCGCGGGAAATTCCCGCTTTTCGCCTAGGAGCGCGGAGTCTACGGCTGGCGCGGCGGCGCGCAACAGGATTCAGATGCTCTAGAGATTGTCCTGCGGGCCCTCTATCTTGGGCGCATGGCGGTATCCTTCGCGCGCAATCTCCGGCAGTTTCGGCTCGCCGCGCTTGCCCTCATTCTGCTCACGGTGGCGACGCGGCTGCCGTCGTTGGTCCATCCGCAAGCGATCGACGACGAAGCCGTCTATTCCGTGGTGGCGAATGAGATCGTCGACGGCGGGCGGCCGTATGTCGATGCGGTGGAACGCAAGCCGCCGCTCCTGTTCTGGACCTACGCGGCGGTCTTCCGTCTTGCGGGGAAATATAACTGGACGGCGCTGCACATCGTCGCGCTGGCGTGGACGCTCGGGACGATGGCCGGTCTTTACGTTATCGGCCGGCGCTTGTTCAATCGTGAGACCGGTTTGATTGCCGCGTTGCTCTATAGCGTTTTCCAGCCTTGGGCCACAGCGAACAATCTCGCTTTCAACGGCGAGTTGATGATGAATCTGCCGCTCGTTTGGGCGTGGGCCATCACCTTTGGACCGAGCAAATCACGGCTGCGGTTCGAACTGTTCGCGGCGGGGGCGCTGCTTTGTGCGGGATTTTTGTTCAAACAGCCGGCAGCGATCGCCGCGGTTCCGCTGGGAATTTACCTTCTTCTTCCGAGCCATCGAGCGAGTCGAAGGATCGGCCAAACTGAATCCATTTTTCATGCGGTGATGCTCACGGCTGGATTTTTCGCCGCCGCCGGTGGCGTGGCATTGGTGCTCCAACGGCAAGGGATTTTGCGCGAAGCGTTCTACTGGACGTTTACGAACCACTCGGTCCCTCACGTTTTCTGGACCGCCGGAGTCCTCTACACGCTGGCGTTTATTGGGGCCTGTCTGCCGCTCGTCCTCGGCGCCGCGATGGCGTTCCGCGACAAGGATGGCCTTTGGGCAAATAGAAAAGCTGAGTACGCGGCGCTTTTGGGGCTGCTGGCGGCCTCAGTGCTTGGGGCTGCGGCGGGCGCGCGTTTCTACCCTCATTACTACATTCAGTTGGTCCCACCGCTCGCTCTGCTCGCGGCGCCCTATTATGCGCGGCTCTGGTTTGACCGACGGAACGGGCAGAAGCACGTCCCTCCGGTCTGGTTCTTTCGACCTGCGGTGACGTGCTTGTGGCTGGCGATCACCGTGGCCGCTTTCTCCATCTCGCATTGGAAGTTTCTAGCCTGGCATCGTGAGCCTTCCGAGACAGCGCAATATCTCTCCGAGCATTCTTCGCCTAACGACTATGTCTTCATCTGGGGCCGGAGCGCGGCGGAGGTCTATCTTCACGCGCGCCGGCGCCCAGCCTGCCGCTATGTCCTAACGTTTCCGCTTACGGGAATGATCTTCGGAGAAGAACTGCCGGGTCTCGACACGCGTGATCGCATCGTGCCGGGCGCATGGGATAACCTCGAAGAAGATTTTGGCAAACATCCGCCGCTCTACATTGGCGATCATTACTCAAGTCCTGACGCGCAGTATCCGGTGCGAGACTTCCCGATCCTGGCCAAACTCCTGGCGGAACATTACGAACCGGTGGCGCGAACAGCGCAAGGTGTCATCTATCGGATTCGCTAGGCCGGTTGTGGCAGGGAGTGGCGCTTTCCAAACCGCCCTCGCAGCCACAGCTAAAGCACGGTGGTTTGCAAAACGCCGCTCCTTGATGCGTCGCGATAGCGTTGACGTCAAGGTTGCGGCAGCACTTCAGTTTCGAACTGTCGTGGCGGCGCGGAAACGTCGGGAAGCATCTCGTACATCTCCGCTGCGGTGGCGTAGAGTGTCCGCGCTTCACGTAACCATTCTTCGCCTTCTACCGCGGTGCCGTCCCGCCTTTGCACTCCAGAGAAGAGGTAGCGGCTCGCGGTGTAACGCCAGCGCGAGATGTAAGTGTCGGTGACCAGAGCGCGATAACGCGGCGGTTGCCATATGGACCGTCGGCACAGCGATCTCCACCGGCGCAGGGGCCCGCGTCGGGCAAATGCGACCGTCCGCCGGTCTTCTTCCTCATTTTCGCGGATGTCGATCGGCTGATAAATCGTCCCGGCTGGGAACGATCCGTTCAACTTTCAGTCGTGGGCGAACGAGAGTTTTATTCTGGCAAGGGATGTCGCTTATCCAGGCATGACAAACGGCACTCAACCAAACGCAGCCTACAGGAGCAAAGCACTGAAGGTTGTCCGTCAGCGCGTCGCTTGGGGCGGATACCGACTGGCTGCACTCCTGAATGCCATCTGGCCATGAACAAACTCAAGCAGAAGGACGGCGCCCGTTAGGAGCGCCGAATGTTCTCGAGTCACAGAATTCATCAACATGGAAGCTGAGATTTCGCGGCTACATTCACCCTGCTCGCCAGCTTTCATTCACGCCCAGCCGCAATACAACTACACCGTCACCAATCTGGGCACACTCGGCACGCGCGTAGCGCGCCCTAGTGCCGCAGCTTTCTAGCTACCGCCCGAATCAGTTGTGAACCGGAGCTCCAGCTATTCGATCGCTTTGATCGAATTGACAATTTCACCCATCGCTTTGTCGTGCGCTTCATCAACGCTCTTCTCCGCGATGCTCATGATGATGAAATATTTGTTCTTCACCGGAGCGAACGCCGCCAGCGTGATGATCATGTTTTGATCTTCGATTTTTCCCTTTGCGGCCAGGACCATTACTTTCATTCCCGTTTTACTCGTTACGTCTCTGATTTCGTCGGTCTCGAATTCCTTCATTCCCTTTCCCATCGTTTTCGCCAACTCCGGCAGGAACGTCTTTACATCCTGTCCCGTCCCGAGCGCTGCCGGGATGATGGAGAAATCGAAATCACTCTTGTCATTCGCCTTCACGTCCAGATTCCCGTCCTTGTCCGACGCCGTCGTCCATCCATCCGGCAGCTCCAGCTTAAAGAGCGGATTGCCGGCCGGATACTCGATCGTTCCGGCCTGGGTCGTGAATGCCGCAAACGCGAGGCTGGCGACGGAGAAGAGACGAAAAAGTGTTTTCATTGCTGTCCCTTACTTCGGTTCGCTCTGCGGAGCAACCGCACCAATGCGGAAGGGCGACCCTAACGGGATTCGAACCCGTGTTACCGCCGTGAAAGGGCGGTGTCCTAGGCCACTGGACGATAGGGTCAGGAAAGCGGGGGCAATATCAGAAGCGCGTCCCTGCGTTGCAAGTTATTTGCGGATCGCTTCAACGCGGAGGCCTGGAAGTCGTTCTCGGTTTCATCACGAGCGTCGCCGTTCGAGCGGTGGCGCCGCTGTGCCGGGCCAGGATCGCTTGAGCATTCGCGACCAGACGCAAGGCTGCTTCGCGATCGCGCAGGAGCCAGGCGATTTTCTCACGCAATGAATTCGGATCGTGAATTTGGATCGCGGCTTCGTTCGCAACCAATGCCTGGGCCAGCGCGGAAAAATTCTCCATATGCGGGCCGAAGAGAACGGGCTTTCCGGCGAGAATCGGTTCCACGGGATTTTGACCGCCCCGAGCGGTAAGACTCTTGCCGACAAAGACAATCGTGGCGACGGCGTACCAATTTTGCAGCTCGCCCGTGCTGTCCAGAAGAATGCAATCGGGCGGCGAAATCCGCGCGGTTTCCGCCTCGCTCCGCAAACTGACACTCAACCCAAGCCGCGTGAGTCGCGTGCGGATTTCGCCCACTCGCTCCACGTGACGCGGCGCGACGATCAAGGTGAATGCCGGAAAATCGGCGCGAAGTCTCTGGAAAATTTCGCCGAGCACTTCTTCTTCACCGGCGTGCGTGCTTCCGCCGAAGAGAATCGGCCGGTCTCCGTCGATCCCGAAGGAGCGCAACACTTGCAAGGGAAGATCAGGATTCACCCTTGTCTCGGCCGGGTCGTATTTGATGCTGCCGACGTAATGAATCCGCTCTCGCGGAACGCCGAGCGCGGTCCAGCGCTCGATGTCCTCCGGTTCCTGCACGCAGACGAGATCGAGGCAACGAAAGGTCGGCGCGACCAGAAAAAGGAAACGGCGGAATCTCCGCTCCGATCGCGGCGACAAGCGCGCGTTAACCAGCGCGAGGGGGAGACCGCGTCCGCGCGCTTCGGCGGCGAGGTTTGGCCAGACTTCGGCCTCGACCAGCACCACCCGCACCGGCCGGATGACCGCGTAAGCCCGGCGCATGATCGGCCAGAAATCGAGCGGGCTATAAAGGACTTCCATTTCGTTGGTCGCTTCCCTTGTCGCGAAAGCGAAACCGGTGGTCGTAGTGGTGGTGAGCGCGCAGAAGAATTCAGGGTCCAGCACTTTCAGTTTCGCGGAGAGTTTCAGCGCGATCGCCACTTCGCCGACGCTGACAGCATGAATCCAGGTGCAACGGCGCGCCGCCAGTCGCGATCGGACGTCGCGATCATACAGGCCGAAGCGCTGTCCGATTTTGTGCTGGTAATTCCCCCGCCGCAGCAACTTCGAGATCTGGCCCGGGAGAAAAAGCAGCAACCCGAGCGGATAGAGAAGATTGTAAAAAAGCCTGATCATTCAGCGTTCGCGCGCCTCGGCGGGATTGCCGGCCCGTTGCAGGAACAACACTTCGGTGGCGCCGTACGCTCTGGCCCGAAGGACGTTCCAAAGTGGCATCCTCGGCATCGCCTCCGAGGGACGCTTCTCCAGCACGAAAATCCCAGACGGTTCCAGCAATTCCTCCAGCTGCCTGTCCTCCAACAAGAGGCTCGTGAACTCACCACCCGACTTTGTTTTGTCATAGGGTGGATCGGCAAAAATGATCCGGAAGGGCTCTCGCGCCTGGGTCGAACGAAGGAAGGCAAAGACATCCTGCTTGCGAATGCGGCCCTCCAATTTTGTCCGCGCAAGATTTCGCTCGATCGCGGCGATCGCCGCGGAATTGTCCTCCACGAACAACGCCGAAGCCGCGCCTCGACTCAACGCTTCGATCCCGAGCGCGCCTGTTCCGGCGAAGAGATCGAGAACGCGCGCGCCAATCACGTCGGCGCCGAGGCTGGAAAAAATGGCCGCTTTCACGCGGTCCATTGTCGGCCGCACTTCGGTCTTGGGAACATCGAGCCGGATGCCGCCCGCTGCCCCGGCGATCACTCTCATGGCGTGGCGCTGGGCTGAGGCGAGTCGCCGGGCGTAGCCGTGGCGGCCGGCGGCGGACTTTCCGCGGGAGCAGGCGTCACCGCCGAGACTGGTGCCACCGGTGATTCGTCGGCGGATTTTTTCTTTTTCGTTTTGTCGGATTTTCCGCCACCCATGAAACTGCTGATGACACTGCTGAGGTCGCGCCCAATCAGTTTGTCCATCAGGTTCGTCTTCGGCCGGCCAACCGTGCCGCTGACCTGAAAGCTGACACCAGAATATCCGGGCTCATCGATGGGCTTGAAGTTTCCGCGGATCGCCTGAAAGAGCTGGCTCCGCATTTTTTCATTCACGGCAAGTTGCGATTCGAGATGAAGTTTGCCGTCGAAGGAAACCGTCCCGACGGCGGAAAGCCGGATGTTCCTGGAGCGGAAGATCAATTCGTCGATGGTCACCACACTCGGACTGAGGTGAAATTTCACCTGCGCCTGATCGAGCTGGAGCTGGCGCAACTCTTCGATTTGGAGCAACTGCCCAAGCGCGACGAGCAAGCTGTATTGTTGGACGCGGCCATCTCGCAAAATAATTTCGCCCGCGCCGGCGAGCGCGTTTTTGTCGGCGGTGGTGCCATTCGCGTCGAGGTGACCTTCGAGCTTGCCGGTAATCATCCCGGGAACACCGCCTGCGTCCGACACAATCCGATCGGCCTGCACGTCACGAAATCTGACGCTGGCGGTGAACGGAGAATCCTCAGTCTGCGGCAGCAAGGTGAAGCGGCCGGTAATTTCGCCGCCGCCCGCGCGCGCGCTGATCTGGGAAAAATCGAGCTCGTCCGGCGCGTAGCGCAAAGGCGATTGAAGTTCCTCGAGAAAAAATCGATCGCGGAGCGAAGTCTTCCCGATGCTAATGTTGCCGCGCAGATCGTTCGCGGTCCGGAAGTTCGAGCGAAACCGCACGTCATCGAACATCGCCACGTTCTTTAGTTTTTCGTCCAGGAAAAGAAAGCGGCCTCGCAGTAAATTGACGCGTTGAATTTCCGGAGTGAAGGCGGTTGCCTGCTCGACTTCCATTGGCGCAGCCACAGACTCCTGTTGCACAACCACCGGTGCCGCTTCCGCTGCCGGCTCTTTTTTCTCCACGGCGGGAGCAGACTCCGTCTTTGCGGGAGGTGTTGGAATTGTGGGCGGAGCCGGTTTGATTTTTTCTGCGGGCGGAACAACTATCACCGGCTCCGGAGGTAGAGAGGGCAGCCGCCATTTTCCATCGGCGTTTTGCGCCCAAACGACATCGGGATTGATCAACGAAATCTCCTTTATCACCAGACGTTGCGAGAAGAGAGAGCCGAACTTGATCCGAAGCTGAAAGGTTTTCGCGGTGAGAAAATTTGGGGCGACGCCGGACTGGCTTTGCGGAATCGTTATCCCGCTCAATTTCAATCCCGCCCACGGGGTGACGCTGATTCGCCGCACGTGCAGGGTTGTGCCGAGACGCTGGCTGAGTTCCTGCTGAATCCTGGCTTGTGTCCCTTGCGACTGCACATACAGGTTCACTCCAAGCAAAATGAGAATCGCCACGCCCAGGATCGCGCCGAGCACGAAGAGCAAAATGCGCCTCATTTTTTTCACGCCCGAACGTTACGCCCTCCCAGTTTGAAGAAAAGACCAAAGCCCTAAGCCCTTTTTCGTTGAAAGACACCGTCGTCATTCTTAATCCCGCGGCGCGCGGTTCCCGGGCGCATCGCCTCCGCGCGCAGGTCGAATCGCTCACGCGCGGAGCGATTTTGTGCGCGACTTCGCGTTCGGGTGAAGCGGAAGCTCTGGCACGGCACGCTGTCGCGGAAGGCTTTGGCAAAATCGTCGCGGCAGGAGGCGATGGCACCATCAATGAAATCGTAAACGGAATCGCCGGGAAGAACGTCGCGCTCGGTCTGCTGCCGTTGGGCACCATGAATGTTTTCGCGAGCGAGCTTGGCTTACCGGCGAACGACTTGTCGCGTTGCTGGGAGATCATCCGCGAGAACCGGATCCGCCCGGTGGATTTGCCCAGCGCCAACGGAAAACATTTCGTCCAGCTCGGCGGCGTCGGTCTCGATGCCCAGGCGGTGAAGGAAACGAGCCGCGCTTTCAAACGGAATTTCGGCCCGCTCAGTTACATGATTTCCGCGGCGCAAATCGCCTCGCGCGCACCACCCCGGCTTCGGATTGAATCGGAAAACGCCGTGACGGAGGAAGGATCATTCGTCCTCGTGGGTAATGGCCGGCTTTACGGCGGCCGGTTCCCTTTCTTCAAGCAGGCCGTGATCGATGACGGCCTGCTCGACGTGGTTGTTTTCAAGCGCTTGAACTACATCGAAATCATCCGGTATTTGCAGAACGTGATTTTCACTCCGCAAATCACCTCACCGGAAGTGGAGTACTTTCAGACTCGGCGACTACGGGTGAGCAGCGACGAGAACGTGCCAGTGGAAATCGACGGCGAGCTAATTGGAAATTGCCCGGTGGAATTCAAGATTCGCGCCGGCGGCTTGCACGTCCTCGCGCCCCTGTAGCACAGGCATCTTGCCTGTGGGGCAATGGGCGTCTCGCCCGTTGCGCAGTCTTCAATACCAAACGGGCAAGATGCCTGTGATACTCTGACATTTTATCGACAACGGATTTCGGCTGCGATATTCTCGTGACATGCGCCTGTCCGGCCGAAAGCCTTCGTTGTTTACGCGGCGCTGGACGCAGCGGCCGCGCGTGGTCTTGCTCGCGCTGATCGGCGTAAATGTCGCCACCTTTATCGCGCAGCTTTTTCTCGAAGCGTATCAGCCGGGCTTTGTCCGCGAATATCTCAGCTTGAGTGACCGCGGCCTGGGCGCCGCCTATGGATGGCAATTTTTCACCGCGATGTTCCTGCACGACGGCCCATGGCATCTGCTTGGGAACATGCTCATTCTTTATCTGCTCGGACGCGATGTGGAATCGATCATCGGCCAGCGCCAGTTTCTTTTTCTCTATCTCGCTGGAGCGGCCGCCGGAGAACTTGGCCACTTGTTCCTGATGCCCGCGACCTCCGTGTTACTGGGGGCGTCGGGCGGAGTGGCGGCAGTGCTGGTGGCCTACGCGACCATCCTGCCCGAGCTGGAATTGACCTCGATGATTTTCTACCTTCTGCCCATTCGCTTGAAAGCAAAGCATCTTGCGTGGGGCGCGTTCGCCATCGCAATTCTGGGCGCGGTCTTCCTTCGCGCCGGCCCTATGACGCACAGCGCCTATCTCGGCGGCTGCGTGGCCGGATGGTTCTACGCTCATCTCCTGGGCTTCGGCCGTCCTTCCATTCTGCAGCGCGCGCTTCGCCAACGCCGCGTGGAAGCGGAACGCTATCGGGGCATGAGCCCCGATCAATTCATCTCCGAAGAAGTCGACCCGGTCCTGGACAAGATTTCCCGCGAAGGCATGCACAGCCTGACCTGGATCGAACGGCGCACGCTCGCGCGAGCCCAAGAAAAAATCGCGGAGAAAACGCAGGTGCACGGCGAATAGATCGCTTGTCTTGTCGTTAGGCCGATGTCTGCGCCCGCACTCAACGCCGCGTTTTTCATTTCCTAGATGACCGAAGGGCCAGCCTGGATCCGGCGGAAGGCAGCGGAGACGCTCAATCCGGCTCAGGTCGAGAGCACGCTCGAGCGCATGGCCGGGAGTTGGCCCGCGGAAGCGCCGCCTTTGCGCGATCTCATCGAAGGATTCCCTCTGGGAGAAGCGTCTCTTCTCCATTTGATTTCGGTCTCAAGCATCTGCGCCGCGCGCTTCGTGCGGCATCCGGAGATCCTTCTTTGGCTGTCGAATCCCGAGATTTGTTCGGCACCGCGAAACCAGCCGGGAATGCTGACAGATCTGCAAAGAATCGGCGCCGGCTCAACTTTCTCGGGGAACTTCCAAGCGCTCCGTTTTTGGAAGGGGCGCGAAATGCTGCGGATCGCCCTCCGCGAAGTGGCCGAAATCGCACCCTTGGAGGAAACAACTCTGGAATTATCTCAACTGGCGGAAACCTGCCTGCGAGAGGTTTACCGCTACTGGAATAGCGAGTTGCGCAGCCGGCGCGATGGGCCGGACACGCAGTTCGCAATTCTCGCGTTGGGAAAACTCGGTGGCCGGGAGTTAAACCATAGCTCCGATATCGACGTCATCTTTCTTTACGGAGATGAAGGACAGGTTTCGCTCAATCTGACTTACCACGAGTGGTTCAATCAACTCGGAGCGAAGATTATTGAAACCTTCGCGGCCCACGACCCGGCCGGCGCGCTCTTTCGCATCGATTTGCGTCTCAGGCCGGAAGGCACCGCAGGGCCGCTCGTGCGTTCGCTCGAGAGCATGGAAAATTATTACGCCGGCTTTGGCGAGACGTGGGAGCGGCTCGCGCTGATCAAGGCGCGCGGCATCGGCGGCAGCCGCGAGCTGGCTTACGAATTCTTGCGGCAGCATCAGCCGTTCATTTATCCCAAGAGCCCGACCCCTGATGTCCTCGAGGAAATCGCGGGGATCAAGCGTCGCATCGAGCGGGACATCGTCGGCCAGGAGAACATCGAGCGAGATGTAAAGCTGGGTGCCGGCGGCATTCGCGAAATCGAATTCGTCGTGCAGGCGTTGCAACTTTTGCACGGCGCCCGGCACGCGTTTCTACAGGAGACGAGCACGTTAAAGGCGCTGCCAATACTCGCGGAATTGGAATTGATCCCGCGCTCCGAAGTCCGCGCTTTGGAAGCGGCGTATCGTTTCCTGCGCCGCGTGGAGCATCGCTTGCAAATCGAAGCTGAGCAGCAAACCCACACCATTCCGGAAAATGGCGAGGCGCTGGAGCGGCTGGCGCGAAGCCTTGGTTTTTCTTCGAAGGAAGGATTCACCGCTTCATTGCGCGAGCACCGACAGGAAGTCCGCGCGGTTTTCCACCGAATCATTTCGGCGCCAGGCCCCGGAGTGGAATCAGCGGCGGAAAGCCTGAGCATTTTCCGGGATGAAAAGGCCGCGGCGAAATCGCTCGCCAATCTGGCCAAAGGGGCCGGTGGTTTTCACGTCGCGCCGCGCACGCGCCAGGTCCTGCGAAACTTACGCCCCCTTTTGTTTCAATGGCTGGCGCGCGCCGTCGATCCGGATGTGACGCTAAATCAGTTCATCCGCTTCGTGGAAGCCTATGGATTGCGCAGTATGCTTTTCGAGCTGCTCGTGGTTAATCCGAAACTCCTCGAGCTGCTGGTGAAAACTTTTGATGGCAGCCGTTACGCCGGAGATTTGCTCATTCGCCGGCCGCAACTGCTCGAGGAGATCACTCGCGGCGGAACGCTCGACCGGGAGATTTCAGTCGCACAACATTTGCGGCGGCTGGACGCGCTCAAGATCGGGGCCACGTCGCTCGATCTTCTTCGGGTTTATCGTCAAACGCAATTCTTGCGAATTTTTCTGCGCGATGTCCTTGGTCTGGCCACGCTTTCTTCGCTCTTCGCCGAACATTCGGCGCTGGCCGAGGCCTGCCTGGTCTGCATCAACCGGTTGCGCGGGAACGAGAGTAACCTGACGATCATCGCGCTCGGAAAGTTTGGCGGCGCCGAGATCGGTTACGGCGCAGACCTGGATGTGCTGTTCGTGGGAGAAGATATTCGCGCCGCCCAACAACTTGTCGTCACAATGGCGCAACCGACCGCGGAGGGGAGCATCTCGAGTCTCGACGCCCGCCTCCGGCCCGAAGGTGAAAAAGGAAATCTCGCCAGCTCGCTTGCCACCTACGAGGCGTATTACGAAACGCGCGCTCAACTCTGGGAAATCCAGGCGCTGACGCGGGCGCGTCCATTGGCCGGGCCGCTGCAAAATGATTTCATGGATCTGGCCGAGCGCGTGTGGCGCAAGGCCGGACAGCGCGAAGATTTATTTCGGCAGATCAACTGGATGCTGCAACGCATCCGGCACGAGCGGGGAAGCGCTTCGGATCTCGATTTCAAAACCGGCGCCGGCGGCGTGATCGAGGCGGAGTTTCTGGTGCAGGCATTGCAAATGCGCGCGGGCATTTGGAATTCGCATACGTTGAGCGCGCTGGAGGAACTGGCGAGGAAGAGTCTGCTGCGAAAGGAAGAGGCCGCGGTGGTGCAACGAAGTTATGAATATCTTCGCCTAATCGAAACGGTCCTTCGGCGCTGGGAAAACAAGAGCGTCTCGATCTTGCCGACCAATGAAATGGAACAGCGAAAGCTGGCCTTACGAGTCGGAGCCGAAAGCATCGACGCGTTTGGCAAGCGGTATCGCGAAGCGCGGGAAAGCATTCACGAGATCTACTCGCGCTACTTGCGCTGATTTCCGGCTCAAAAACTGGCGAATAGTTTCGCCAGTTCCCGCAAAAAGAAAATGGTGACCGCTAGTCCAAGGCAAACTACGACGAAGAGAAGGACCAGGATCGCGATGACAAAAATCCAATCGCTTCGGCGCGAAGTGCCCGGGACGGCGATGTGGTCCTTGATGATCTGATAATTGCGCGAGTTCGACTTAAACCAGAAAGAGAACGCGTCGCCCACGATCGGGGCGATGCCGACGACTTCGTTGATCAGAATGTTCATCGACATGCGAACGAGAAGGATCTTCGGCACGCCCACGCGCAGAGCCTGAATCAGCGCGAAGGCAGAGACCAGAGCTGAGCCCGTATCACCGAGGCCGGGGATCAAGCCGATCAGCGGGTCGAGCCCGAAACGAAATTTCGTTCCGGGCACGCGCAGGAATTCATCCATGATGAGCGCGAGCCATTTGAAAAGCGGCTCGAGTCCCTGGCGCTTCCGCTTTTCTTCCGGCGGGAGAACTTCCCAGTCGACTTCCTGTAACGGCGGTCTATGACCGCCGGGCCTTTGTTCGAGCGCCACTGTTGAGCGGTCGGCCCCGCCACGCTTTCGGGGCCGCTCCAGATTAACCCGGAATTTCCTTCAGCATCTGCGTGTTGGTCGGAAATTTCTTTACGAACATCAGGAGACGCTCGATCGCTTCACCGGGCTTATGCCCCGCGAGACCGCGGCGGATCATGTTGATTTTTTCCAGCTCCCACGGCTGCATGAGCAACTCTTCGCGGCGCGTGCCGGAGAGAAATATATCCACCGACGGGTAAATGCGCTGATCGCTGATCTTGCGATCGAGCACCATCTCCATGTTCCCCGTGCCTTTGAACTCCTGGAAGATGAGTTCATCCATGCGGCTGCCGGTGTCGATCAACGCAGTCGCCACGATTGTAAGCGAGCCGGCTTCCTCGGTATTGCGCGCGGCGGAGAAAAGCTTTCGCGGAATTTCCATGGCGCGCGCGTCGATGCCGCCGCTCATGGTGCGGCCCCCGCCGCCGGTGGCGTTATTGAAAGCGCGGGCCGTGCGCGTAATCGAATCGAGCAAAATGAAAACATCCTTGCCGGCCTCGACCAGACGCTTGGCGCGCTCGACCGCGAGCTGAGCGATGCGCGTATGACTCTTGATGTCGCTATCGTTCGAACTCGCCATGATCTCCGCCATCGGACATGAGCGCCGAAAATCCGTCACTTCTTCCGGACGTTCGTCGACCAGGAGAATGATCAGCTTCATCTCCGGATGATTCTTGACCACCGCGTCGGCGATATGATGGAGCAACGTCGTCTTGCCGGTGCGCGGAGGCGCGACGATCAAACCGCGCTGCCCCATTCCCAGCGGCGTCATCAAATCCATGATCCGCGTCGTGTAGCGATCAGGCACCGTCTCGAGCTTGATCCGCCGGTTCGGATTGATCGTCGTTAGCTCTTCGAACGGCCGCAGTCCCTGGTACTTAGTCGGCTCGTCCTCGTTGATTTTGTTCAGCCGGACAAGTTGCGGCCCGCGATTTCCGCGTCGCGTCTCGCCATAAATCCACATGCCATCGCGCAATCCGAAACGGCGCACGATTTCCGGCGTCACGAAAATATCGTTTGGCGTCTGAACGAAATTGCGTTTCGCATCGCGCAGAAAACCGAAGCCTTTGCCCGAAATTTCAATGATACCGTCGCCAAACTCCGGCTCGCGCTCGAGTTCACCGTTCTGCGAAGGAACAGCCGACTGATCCTGATCGGAACGCTGCTGGTGATCGCGCTGGTCCCCTTCATTGCCTCCCATGTTCGACGCACCCCGATCGGATTCCGACTCGACCCGATCAGCCGGTCCATTGAGATCGCCGCGCTGTTGTTCCGCCGGCCCTCGCCCACGCGGACCATCATGCCGCCGGGGAAAGCGCCGGCGCGGACGCCGTGGACGTTCCGAGGGCGCGTTAGTTTCCAGCGGTCGCTGGTTATCGGTTTCTTCGCTCATAATTACAGAGATGATCTCGGCTGCCGAAGCAGCGTGCTGCGCCATCAACGGCAGCGTTTTTTCTACGCCGGCAATTTCGCCAGCAACTCCTCGGGAATATCTAAATTGGAATAGACGTTTTGAACGTCGTCGTCGTCTTCGAGACTGTCGCACAAGCGCAAGACTTGCAGCGCCACGGCCTCGTCGTTAACCGGAACTGTCGTATCTGGGATGAAAGTAAACTTTTGCCCATCGGTGGTAACGCCCGCGTGTTTGAGCGCCTCAGCTACTGCATAGAGCTGATCGTGGGAGGTCGTAATAACATACTGTTCTTCCTCCGTTGTCAACTCCTCAGCGCCGGCTTCCAGGGCCAGCTCGAAAATGCGCTCCTCATCCATGGCGCCGCGCGGCACGGTGATCCGGCCCTTCTTGTGAAACATGTAGGAGACGCTGCCGCTCGTGGCGAGGTTGCCTTCATTCTTGGTAAAGATTCTGCGAATCTCGGCCGCGGTACGGTTCTTATTATCGGTAGCCGCTTCCACGATCACGGCCACACCGCCGGGCGCGTAACCTTCGTAGACCATTTCGTCATAGTGAACCGCCTCGGTTCCTTCACCCGTCCCTCGTTTGATCGCGCGTTCGATGTTGTCGTTAGGCATGCTCTGGCCACGCGCCGAGAGGATGGCGCTGCGCAGACGGACATTGGCCCCGGGATCGCCGCCGCCGATTTTCGCGGCCATAGTGATTTCGCGGGAAAGCTTGCTGAAAAGCGCGCCACGCTTGGAGTCGAGCGCGCCCTTGAAGCGTTTAACCTTGGACCACTTGCTGTGTCCCGACATGAGATGGGAATTCTGGAAATTGCCGGACAGACCTGTGTTCGCGAGAAACCCGGAACTGGAACGCCTCGAACAGAACTTAATCGAGGAGGCAAACTAACGCTCCCATTCAACCGCTTTCCCCGGTTTTTGTCAACTCAAGCGGTATTTTTTTCGCTAAACGGAGGCTCGGTGACGCGCCATCGTTTTCGAGCGAGGAGTGAACCTCGGCGTTTAAGCCGCGTTCTGCGCGCGCTTCCGGGCGGTGGGATCGAGGATGCGTTTGCGCAGGCGAAGCGACTTCGGCGTGGCCTCGACAAATTCATCCGCGCTGATGTATTCGATGGCGCGTTCCAAAGTCATGCGCAACGGCGCTTCAAGCTGAATGCCTTTGCCGTCGCCTTGGCTCCGCATATTGGTGAGATGCTTCGCCTTGCAAGGATTGACCGGGAGATCCTCGGGTCGCGCGTTTTCGCCCACGATCATGCCCGCGTAAATTTCCTCCTGTGGGCCGATGAAAAGCTTTCCGCGCGCCTGGATGTTATTCAGCGCGTAGGCCGTGCTCGTCCCCGGCTCCATCGAAATCATCACGCCGCGATTCCGACCCTCGAGCTCGCCTTTAAAAGGAGCGTATTCCTTGAAGAGATGGCTCATCAAACCCTCGCCGCGAGTGAGATTCACCAGGTCGCTTTCGAATCCAATCAAGCCGCGTGTCGGGATAACGGCTTCGACTGAAACGCGCGTGGTGTGATGATCCATGCTCACGACCTCGCCCTTGCGCGCGGCCATCGATTGCAAGACGTCGCCCAGATTTTCATTCGGCACCTCGACGTAAAGATTCTCAATCGGCTCGAGCAGAGCGCCGTTTTCGTCGCGGTGATAAATTACTTCCGGGCGCGAGACCATGACTTCGTAACCTTCGCGCCGCATTTGCTCCACCAGGATCGCGATCTGCATCTCGCCGCGCGCATTTATTTCGAAAGCGCCGGCTACTTCAGTGTCCTTGACCTGAAGGGAAACGTTACCGCGCGTCTCGCGGATCAGGCGCTCGCGCACGTGACGCGCGGTCACGAACTTCCCGTCGCGTCCCGCGAAAGGCGAATCGTTGACCAGGATGCGCATGCGGATCGTCGGCGGATCGATATCGACGAACTGCAGCGGCGGATGCTCCTCGCGATCGGTCAACGTTTCGCCGATGTAAACTTCTTCAAAGCCGGTCAATCCGATGATGTCGCCCACGCTCGCGTGCTTCAGCTCCACCTGTCCCATCCCGGCGAAAGTATAGAGGCCGGTAACATTCGCGCGCTCACGCCGGCCATCGCGGTGAATGCAAACGATCGAATCTCCCACGCTCACGCGGCCGCTGACGATGCGGCCAAGTGCGATGCGCCCGAGGTAGTCGCTGTAGTCGAGATTCGAAACCAGCATTTGAAAGAAGGGCTCGGGTGAAGTCGGCGGCGGCGGAACGTGCTTCACGATCGCCTGAAAGAGCGGAGTCATGTCCTCGCTGTTCTCGTGCAACTCGCGCATCGCGAAACCGTTTTTTGCGCTCGCATAAATGATCGGAAAATCGAGCTGCTCGTCGGTGGCTTTCAGTTCCACGAAAAGATCGAAAACGAGATCGAGCACCTTATGCGGCCGCGCATTTTCCCGATCGATTTTGTTGATCACGACGATTGGTTTGACGTGATTCTCGAGCGCCTTCCGCAAAACAAAACGGGTCTGCGCCTGCGGTCCATCGTGCGCATCGACCACGAGAAGCACGCCGTCCACCATCTTCATGATGCGCTCGACTTCGCCGCCAAAATCCGCGTGGCCCGGGGTATCGACGATGTTGATCCGGTAACCGTTCCACTGGAACGCCGCGTTCTTCGCGCGAATGGTGATTCCTTTTTCGCGCTCGAGATCCATCGAATCCATCATGCGGTCCTCGACCTTCTGGTTGGAACGAAAGGTGCCCGATTGGCGCAGCAATTGATCGACCAGCGTGGTCTTGCCGTGGTCAACGTGCGCAATGATGGCGATGTTACGAATCTTGTCCATGGGACGAGTTCCTCGAAATTGAGGAGCGCGAATATGGTCGCGACCGGGTGTTGCGTCAACCCGAGCGGGAAATTGCCGCGGGGATCGGCTCATTCTATAACCTTGACGGTGCGATATGGTTGAAATATTCGCGTGGGTTCCGCATGGGAAATTCTAGCCGCCGAGCACTGTGACACTATTGCAACCGCTGCCAAATCACTGAAAATAACCCTCGCGTCGTACGCGCGGCATTTCTACCCGGTCTGACACGGACATATATGAGACGTTATCTACCCTACGCCGTTATCGGCGCTGTCTTCATCATGGCTCTCATATCGGGCGTTCTTTTCTTTCGGTTTCACCAGCCGCCGATCGTGCGCGGCACCACGGCGAACGGGAAACCCGGAGCCGAACCTGCGCACATTCGAGGCCTCGCGACCGCTCCAGTAGCGCTCGAAGAGTTCGGCGATTTCGAATGCATGCCTTGCTTTCTGCTCTGGCCGGCTTTGCGGAATCTCGAGCACGATTACGGAGATCGCCTGGCCGTGACGTTTCGCCAGCATCCGATGATCGAGCATCGCCGCGCGCCGGATGCGGCTCGGGCATCGGAAGCCGCGGGCTTGCAGGGGCGGTTCTGGGAGATGCACGATCTCCTCTATCTCAGTCGATCGCAGTGGGCGCGGGCGGACGATCCACGCGCCGTTTTCAGCGTCTTTGCCGGAAGGTTGGGATTGGATGTCGACCGTTTCAAGAAAGACTTGGACTCCGCCGAAATAGCGCAGCGGATCAAAGCCGATTGGGATCGTGGAGAATCCCTCGGGATTGATCGGACGCCTGTCGTCTTCGTCAACGGCAAGCGCGCACAGCTCCAGTCCGACGTCGAACAAGGATTGCGTGCCGATATCGATGCGGCGCTCGATCCATCAAAAACACCGAAGAATTGAGATGGACGCCGAGCTAGCGTGCCGTCGCGTTTGATCTCTCCAGCGATCCGCTTGTCACAAAACGCTGTCCCCATTAAGATGTGCCATGCCGCACCTCGCCGCTCCGCGTGCACGCAGCAAAGAACCATGGCAAAGCTAGCAGTAACTCTCGTCGCCTCTCTGCTGCTCTTTACCCTAAGCTTCCCGCTCGTCATGGCGCAGGCACAACCATCACCCGCTCCCGTCACGCAAACGGGAATTGAAGGTTTGATCATGATGAGCCCAAGTCACGGCGGCCCAATAAGACAAGGTGAGGATGATTCAAGACCGGTGGCGAGCACCGCTTTTGTCGTCTCCGCTGAAGACAAGATAGTCGGGGGGTTTAGCACCGATGATCACGGCCGCTTCCAGATTTTGTTGCCGCCCGGCCGTTACAGCGTGTCTGCCAAGGGCGCCAAACGCGGAGTTGGCATGTACGGACCTTTTCAAGTTGAGGTCGTCGCCGGCAAGATGCAGAAAGTTCGATGGGAGTGCGACAGTGGAATGCGGTGAAACGACACTGTGTAGATTCATCACGCCAACCATGGACTATTTTGCGGACCCTCCGCCCCCACTCAAGCGGTCTTACCGCGGCGCGTGTTTGTTAGTTTGTCCAAATGATTAAATCATTAACGTTCCTATTATTTATGTTTGCGGCCTGCTGTCCGGCGACTATTCCGGCGAAAGAGAAACCGTCGAACACGGAAGCGGAGGTCGATCCGAAAATCGTCCACGAGATTCTCAAGATGGAACGCCAGTTCGCCGAGGCTATTAAGGCACGCGATGCTGGCACGCTGGATCGAGTTCTAGCAGACTACTACGCGGACTCGCGGGAAGGAAGCGACAGCGCCATTAGCAAGAAAGGGACGCTTGCGAGGTCCCAGGCCGGAACCTTGATTTCCTATCCGATCGAGCGGCAACAAAAGGTCACTCAGAGGCGTGACCTGGTCACGGTCGAAGGTCTCTCCCGAAACCCTCCTGCCCTGGTGACTGACACGGAGCAGGAGGAACAATGGCTTCATATTCGCCGCCTCTGGACGAAGAACGCGGGACGGTGGCGTCTCGTCGCTCAAACGCGAGAAGACGTAGAGAAAGAGAAGCCGAAAGAAAAAGACGAGCCATCCAAGCAGTAGCCTCGCCGGGCCAAAACGCGAGGGGAACCGTTTTCTGAAGCTTCCTGTGCCGCTTCTGTGATGGGAGCGCGGTAACCCTTGGCTTAGACTCTCTGCTCCGGGATCAGGTCGAACAGGCCCTTCCGCGATTCCGGGAGTTACGCCGACAAATACCGGCTCGTTATGCAGAAAATAACTAAAGCCCGTTGGAAGATAGTTCCCGGGGTGAATTCCGTCCGCCGCGCGTGTTCGCCCGTTTAAGGGCGAACACGCCGCGGAACAGAATGAGGAATTCCCGGCTATGGCCCGAGGTCGTATATCTCCACCAGACCATTGCCGGTGGTGTTATTCACTCCCGAGAGCAACGCCGTGTAAGCCCCCGGCGGCAGCGTTGCCGCTATGGCAGCTTCCTTCGCGTTGTTGGGCGCCAGACCGTCGGCCGTGAGTTCCTGCGCTTGCGCTGCATTGTCCATCCAGTCGTCATCGGTGAAGAGGGTGGTACCGTTACTATCACGCAACTGGA
Source organism: Spartobacteria bacterium (assembly GCA_003134785.1). Taxonomy (GTDB): domain Bacteria; phylum Verrucomicrobiota; class Verrucomicrobiia; order Chthoniobacterales; family UBA10450; genus AV80. Next base: position 510,852 of record PLCN01000002.1, on the reverse strand, counting down.
GCGTCGGATCAGCCAGCACATTCCCCACGCCGGAGGCGGCCAGGCTTGGGCCGAGGCCCCGAACCACCACTCGGTCATCCCCGTTATTGTTGCCCAGGACGAAGCCCGCAATGACGATGTTGCCTCCAGTGCTGACAAAGGCCCGTGTGCTCAGATTCGCCAGCTTTGAGGTGGCAGCCGTGTCGAGATCATAAACTTCGATTAGCGCAACTCCAGTGCCGCCATCCTTGCCGCTAACCGTGGCTGTATAATTGCCCGGGGCCAGGTTCGCATCGATCGCTGACTCCAGATCGTTCGTCGGCGGGATACCGTCGGCTTGGATCTGCGCCTCCTGCGAGTCCCTCCAGTTATCGTTGGTTACCGTCGCAATCGAGCTACCCTGTAGTTGTAGCACGGGGTCAGCCAGGGGATTGTCGATGCCGAACTGGCTCAGCGAAGGTCCAATGGCCCGTATGATGACGTGCTTGGTTCCCGTTCCAGTGATGATGAAACCACCGATCCCGACTTGATCTCCCGTCTGCACGAACATCCGGGTCGACAGGTTCACTGTCTGCGATGCCGGTGTTGGCGTTGGCGATGGCGATGGCGATGGGGTTGGCGATGGCGACGGGGTTGGCGATGGCGTTGGGGTTGGCGTGCTTGAATCCACAACCACCGTCTCGTTTGCGTCACCGCAGGCGGTCGTTGTTCCGCTATTCGCGCCATCCCCACTGTAGGTCGCTACCCATCGATAGGTGCCCCCCGTCGTCGGCGTGAACGTCGCGGAATCGTAACTACCGTTGCCATTGACAAACACGGTCGAGGTGAATGCAACGGCTGAGCCACAGGGCGCGTCGTTCGGTCCAAAAGCTTGGAACGTAATCGTGCCCGTGGGGTTGTTTCCACCCGCGATGGTAGCCGTGTCTCTAATGCTGTTACCGAGCCTTACCGATGGTGAGGCCTGGGTCGTTAAAGTCGGACTCGCAGGAGCGCAGGCCCCGCCACCAGCGAGAGGAACTGCACTAAGGCCCGATACCGTGACGGTATATGCGTTGGGAGTGGTTATGGTGCCCGCAGTGACCTCCATGACAACGACATCCAGGGTCGCCCCAGGCGCCAGATTAACCTTCCAGGAGACAGGGGCAGTGGGACTACCCGCCGCAGCGCTGCCACCTGGATCACCGAGATAGTTGGTGCAGAATGTGCCCGCAGTAGCCGGGTTAAAAGTGCCGAGATAGGCGGAGCCAATCAATTGATCGCCGCGAGTCGCGGTGAGCGTGACCGTCGCGCACGCTGGCGCCGGGCCGCTGTTCACGAAGAAAAGCTCATGATACAGGTTGTTGCTGCTGCCAGCAAGGGGTCCAGGACACGCCTTTGTCGGACTGCAAGCGTTTACGACACCATCGCGTCCGGTGCGACCGGAGGGACTGTGTGGGTCCGTAGCAGGAGTAACCGCGGCGCTCTGCGTCACAGTCGGCTGAGTCTCGGTGCAACTGGGCAGACTGAAAGTACTTACCGTGCTCCCGCCTACGAACGACGTCGTCAACGTGAAGTTGAGGGTCGTGCCGCACACGAAACCGGCTGAGGTACTGACCTTAAATGGCGTGGTATCGCTCCCATTTCCATTTATCGCAATATTTGAATAGCCGGAATTTGGTTGAAAGATAGTAACGTTAGGCGTCGAGGTAGTCAAAACTGACGTGACGTTTCGAGCTGGTGCGCATCCGATATTCTGAAGCTTTACGATGAGGCTGTTGCATTCATCCGGGTCGATGATGCCATTCCCGTTGCCTCCTGAGATTGTAACCGATGTCGGGTCGCTGTTATCAATAACAGGGTGGGCCGTCCCGTTCAGACACGCATTAAGCGTGGCCGTGGCGGCATTGGTGATAGTGGTTGTAAGTATGGAAGAGCTCGTGCAGGAGCGCGAAGGGTCCGAAATCGTAACGGTATACGACCCAGGCGGAAGCTTAACGGAGTACGTGCCATCTGGCAATGTGGCAGTGGAGAACCCATTGGAGACCTGAACCATGGCCCCCGCTATCGGTGCGCCCGAATCGCAGGCGGTAACAGTCCCGCTGAGGGTTCCCTGTGTCGGCGCCGTGCAAGCAGGAAACTTGAACGAACCGATTCTTGTCCGCCAGTTAAACGAGCTACCCGCCGGAACGTTGTAATATTGATTGGTGGTCCAGAAGGTACAATCGTCCGTGGGATCAACCTGGAGCGATTGGTAATCGCCCCAGCGGTTTCCACTTCCCAGTTGCGGACCCGTGCCCGAAAAGAGGGTTTGCTCTCCAGTCAACCCGGCAGTTGGGAAGCCTGCCGCATTGAAGTCTCTGCCCGCGTACGCAATCGACGCGAAGACAGTCGTGCTGGAGGTGCTGTAACTGACCGCAAGGTTTCCCTGGACGTCGATGGCCGCGCTCGGCAGCCAGCGATTCAACCCCGTAGCGGGATTTCCGGCATCAGGCGAGAAGGTAGCGTTGTCAAACAAGGTGTAGACCCCACCCGGACTGGTCTTTCTAAGTTGGGTATAACGCACGCCCGCCTGATAGTTGGCGATCGTATTAGGATTCACACCGCTCACGTTCACCGGGAAGGCGAAAACGAGATTTTCGTTCACGCCTACTTTGCGATACTGCAGGCGGTACATCAAATGGTAGGAGATGCAATCCAGCGCGTCGGCGTTGGCAGCCGGAGGCGGCTGCTTGATGTCGGCCCTTGTGCCAGTGATTTCTTCTGGAGAAAGAGGGTCGAAGTTCGCCGTGTGGAGCGGACTCTCCGTTCGTTCCGTAAACGTTGAGTTGCCCGGGTTGATGAAGTCGGCGTGAAAATTGAAAAGCCTCACCCCGTCTACGTTGAACGGAGGACTCTCTTCTTCATCGGAGTTTAGGTAAGAGAAAACGTTCGGTGACCCGGCAGCCGGAAGTTGGAACCCGTCCAGGTCGGAAGGTTGCATGGCGAAAATGCCTTCAGGATGCGAAGCAAGATCAAGGTTAAAGTAGACGAATGAGGCCGAAGGATCGCCCACCAACATTTTCTGACGGTCAAAGGCATACATACCGGCGCCATTGAAGCTCAGAGCAGGCGCCGCGAACTGATTGACGGTCATGTAATAGCCGTCGGGCCAGGTGGCGACCTTCGGATAATCCGGAAAGTTGTTACCCACAGTAATAAAGTCATAGGAATAATAAGCCCCTGTCGGATCGGGCGTCTGCGACACGGCAATGCACTGGTGAAACGGAGCGGCGGTTTGGCTGGCAAAGTTAAACTGACTGATGACCCAGCGGTCCGCCATCCGATCGTGCTGAACAATGGGATCGCCCCGATCAAAACTCGCGCAGACTCCGCCAAGGTTTTTGAATAGACCGCTGATTAGCTTGGCCGCAATTTTGGGTGTGCCGGTCTTACTATAGACCCGAAACGCATCGTTCACGATTTGCACGACATCGTTGGGACCCACGGCGAGGTTCTCATCTGATGGTGCGACCAACGCAGCGTTATCAACATCCGCCAACCCGTCAAAATTGGCCAAGGGCGCTCCCGGTGCGCTGGAAAAAATTTGCCTCCGACCTTGCAGTGCACCATCAACCGACGGCCTGGTCAGCGCCTCTTCCGTTGCACTTTTCACCCGGGCCACGTTCAATTCGTTCTTTTCTTTGCCCTCCTTGCTGGTCAGCGACTCATCGGTAGCAGTCGCTGCGTCAGGAAGATCGCGGATCGCTTCAGAGATCGCGAAATGCTCGGCAACTCGCACGATCGGACCGGCGGCCTCAGGTTGTTTGACCATACCAGTGCCGCTGTCATTTGCCTTTTTCGGCTGTTGCGCCTGACCGCGTAAGGTAAGCACAGCAACCACGAGCAGGATCAGGATAGTGAACGGGAACAGTTTTCTTAGATGACGAGACATAGGATGGCTTCTAATTGTTTCTTAATTTAATCCACGACGGTGAAGGGATGTTTTTTTACGCAGTCACAGAATGTGTGGCAACACTTTTCTTGCATAATGACTAAAATGTAATGTTATCAGGTGCTTCCAGGACACTTTAGATTACTAAACTGTAATATTAACGAATCGACCTGTAAATGCTGAACGCCGCGATTCGTTAGGCCAATAATGACCCGGTTCTAGTCTTCGCTTGCCGGTCGCCTTTACTTCACTCGCCAGCCCTCAGTGAGGAGGATAGGAAGAGCGCGTGAACGGAAGGAAAATGATCTCTCGTTAGGCTAAGGTCCGCCGCGGTCGTAGACTTCCACCAAGCCAACCCCGGTCGTGTTGTTCTTTCCGGCAAGGATCGCGGTATACATTCCCGGCGCGAGTGTTTCGGCTATGGCCGACTCCTTCGTATTGGAAGGCGCGAGGCCGGCGGCGGTGATGGTGGCAGCTTGCGTTGGATCATCCTGCCAGTCGTCATCCGAGCGCACCAGCGTTCCATTACCGTCACGCAGTTCCAGCGTGGGATCGGCCAGAGTGTTAGCTATTCCGAAGTCAGCCAGGCTGGGACCAAGGCCGCGCACCACCACTCTGTCATTGCCCGCGCCGCTCCCGAGAATAAAGCCCGCGATCATCACGTTCCCACCCGTGCCGACGAAGGCCCGCGTGCTGATGTTCGCCAGCTTCGAGTCAGCTGCCGTATCCAGGTCGTACACCTCCACCACGCCGACACCTGAGGCCCCATTCTTGTCCGCAATTAGTGCCGTATAATTACCCGGAGCCAACGTCGCGTCGATGGCGGACTCGAGATCATTCGTGGGCGGAACGCCATCGGCCTGGATTTGCGCTTCCTGCGTGTCTCTCCAGTTATTGTTCTTCTGGGTGACGAACGCTCCCGGACCGTGCAATTCCAGCGTCGGATCAGGCAGCACCTCAGCGGCCGTAAACCCGAACTGCGTCAAGGACGGACCAATGGCACGGATAATCACATGCTTGGGCGCGCTGCCCGTGATGATAAAGCCGCCGATGCCAATGCTATCCCCAGTCAGGACCCGCACTCGAGTAGAGAGGTTCACCGTCTGCCCCGTTGGGGTCGGAGTTGGTGTGGGTGTGGCTGTAGGTGCAGCAGTTGGCGTAGCTGTAGGAGTAGCCGTAGGTGCAACTGTCGGTGTAGCGGTAGGTGCAACAGTCGGCGTAGCTGTTGGTAATGGGGTCGGTATCGGAGTCGCCGTCGGAGTTGCGGTTGGTGCAACAGTCGGCGTGGCGGTCGGTGTAGCTGTCGGTGCAACGGTCGGCGTAACTGTAGGTGTAGCTGTCGTTGCAGGCGTTGCCGTTGGCGTTGGCGTAGGACCTCCTCCTACCACATTGCCGACGATGATGATCCCAATTCCTTGCCCATTGAGGCCCGTCAGCGAGCGCGCATCAGTCGAGGCGAAATTGAAGTCGGTCTCGCCGCTCGCGTTGCGATAATAGCCAAACACCGGTGAGGTCCCCGTGGTGATCTGTCCCGCCGCGTAGGTCCCGGCCGTATTCGACGTGATCAGCGAGGTCAGGTCGGTCGTATCAGCCAGCCCACTGCCCGTGTCACCTTGGAAATTCTGGGCAAAACCCCAGTTAGTCCCAGGACCGCCGAGCAACGTGATCGGAGTGTTGAGCGTGACGTTGATGGTATAAATATTATTCGCCGCGGTGGTAATCGGCCCGAGATCAACCGTCACCAGTCCACCGGCTGCACTACTGAAGACGGGAGTCGTGCTCCCGTTATAAGTGTTCCAGAATTGAATCCGAGCCACCACATCGTTGTACGACACGGCGGTGTTGGAGACCATATACATGGTCAAGGACGTGATCTGAAATTGGGTCGTGCCAACTGGCAACGTATTGTTGGTAAACCCATCGCCCATGTACGTATGCGGTGTGCTGCTGGTCGCGTTGAACGAGTCGGCGTCCGTGAACGTGTCGAGCAACACCGTGGTTGGCCCCGGAGTCGGGGTCGGCGTGGCTACAGGTGTAGCGGTAGGTGTCGCCGTGGGCGTACCCGTCGGCCCAATCGTAGGAGTGGGCGTCGGTGTGCCGGTAGGTGCAGCTGTCGGCGTCGCCGTGGGAGTCGCTGTCGGTGCAGCTGTAGGCGTTGCCGTGGGAGTCGCTGTCGGTGTAGCTGTTGGTGTCGGCGTGGGGGTAGGCGTGGCTAATCCCGGCGGGAGTTCGATCTCCCACGCGCCGCGGCCATGAGTTGCAACACGCAAAAGTCGGCTACTGGGTTGAATCGCCATATCGAATACGGCCGAGCGCGGCAGTCCAGTCCCGAAGGGCACCCAACTGGCCCCCGAGTCGGTCGAAGCATAGACTCCGATGTCCGTGCCGGCGTAAAGGACAGAAACACCGGGATGAGTCGGATCACTTGCGTCAACGGCGAATCCGTTGACCGGAATGTTCGGCAAGCCCGTCCCGGTATTGCCAATTGAAGTCCAGGTCGGCGTCGCTGAATTTAGATTGGTCGTCTGCCATATCTGTCCCGACGTCGATGGATTGGTGTAATAAGCTAGGGTTACGTAAGCGGTGTTTGAATTGGTGGGGTCGATTACAGCCCGGGAGACGTGCCGGTTAGTCGTGCTGGCCGTCGCGTTGGTCGGGAAGGGGAAGGCTGTGTCGGTCAGAGTGGTTGAGCCGGTGGTGGTGGCAAAGACTTTACCGTTGCGCATGCCCACGATGCGCACATTGTCGTCCTGCGGCGAAATCCCAATTGCAGAGACGGCCACGCCCGCTATGAGCGGGTCCTGGCTGACAATCGCCATCGTATCACCCCTATCTGTGGAGCGGTAGAGCTTGTTGGTTCCGAAATAGAAAGTGTTTGGCGTTCCGGGGCCCAGAGCCATTGGCGCGTAAAACAAAACCGTGTCAGCGCCGTTGATTCCATTGGTGGCGGCAAAGGCAGTCCCGTCGCATGAAGGCGACGCACTGGGAGTGTTGCCAAACCCACGAAACTCCCAGGAGTCCTTGACCGTTAGACATGATCCCAGATTGGTTCGGTCGAAGCCTATGAGGTTATTCGTCTGGTTAAAGAAGGTATGATACATCGTGACGTTGGTGGTATCGGTGGCGCTCTGGTCGATCAGGGCGAAGCCGCCATCACCGCTTTCAGCAGAGACCCAGTTTCCAGAGGAGACTTGTTGAGCTTCGGTGCCGTTGTCCTGGGTGCCGCCGATAGTAAAGAACTGATCGGTTGGATGCACGGCGAGACTGACAAATTGGATCGTCCCCAGCGGATTATTCTGGGTCACCCAGGCAGTCCCGGCCGCAGCATCCGGCCGTTTCCAGACGCCGCCGTCATTCACAAACCAGACGGTATGAGGCGTGGTCAAAGGATCGAAGAAGAGGTAGTGGCTATCGGCGTGCAGGCCGGTGTCATCGCGAGTGAAAGTGGTGCCACCGTCGGTTGATTTCTTTAAAACATCCGAACAAGTGCCGCGCGCATTGCCGCCGAGGTAAACAATGGTGGCATCGGTTGGATCAACGCCCACGGGACTGTCGTAGACGCATTGCCCGCCGCAATAGCCTTCCGCTGCCGCCAAGGGCGCAGACCACGTGGCGCCTCCATCGATCGATTTTCTCAACCTTCCGGCCTGACCTACACTGGAGCAAGCGGTGACGCTCGACGGTTCGTTGGAAGCGACGTAGGCTGTTACAACTGCTCCTACTTTGTTAATTGCCAGATGCATAACCAAGCCGTTGAATCCGGGGAAAAGCGTCTGCGTGAACGTGGGGGTAGCCCCAAGCGCGTTGGTCGAGCGCATAATAACGCCGCCAGTCGAACTACCGGAGGTAGTTACAAGAAGGTTATTGGAGTTACCCGGCTCCAAAACCATGTCAAAGATGGAGGTATTGCCAGTACCAGGATTATCCAGGCTGCCATCTGTATTCACAATAAGCTTGGAGAAAGTGACCGCGGCGGCGGCCGATGTCGCATTGGTCGAGCGAAAGACGCCGCGTAATGCAAGCGGAGGAACTGTATTGCTTAACGCATTGCCGCCCGCTCCGGCAACCCCTGCCGCAGTCGAAACGAAAATTGTGGCGGAGTCGGTCTCACTGACCACTATCTTGCTGATTCCGCGTCCGCTGAAACAATTGTATGTCAGCGCGGTGGTCGTGCCGGTCGTGATTAACGGGTTTATTGGCCCGACCAGATCAGCCGTCGTATCGGCGTTATCAATGCGATAGACACCAACGCCAAAGTAAGAATCCGCCGAGTTATCCGGCTCGCCGGTGCCGACATAGAGCTTGGTCGGATCTGACGGAGCGAGAGCAAGGGCGCCAATCGATAACGATTGCGCGGAATCGAAGATGGCTTTCCAGGTTGTGCCGCCATCCGTGGAACGCCATACTCCTCCCTGAGCTGTGCCGAGGTAAACTTTGTTCGAATTTGTCGGGTCTACCACCACCATGGTCGCGCGGCCGCTGACCGAAGTGGTCGCAGGAAATTGCTGGGTTTGGCCGTTCGGCAGCGCAAAGGGACCGAGTTCCGTCCAGCTTGTCAACGAAGCCGGCTGGAATATTCCATTCGCCGCAGCGCTTAGCAACGCTGATTGCTGCTCCTGCAATTGTTCGATAGCTCTGGAACGCAGGGTGGGATCGAATGGCCTGTTGAGATCGAGGCCGCGCAACCCAGCGATGTACTCATCCCGCAATCGCATGTATTCCTCCTTATTGATTCTGTCCCGGAGAAAGGGCTTCGACGGAAGGTCAGGATCCATGTTGTCTTGTGGATCGAGGCTGGAGGAAACAGGTTGCCATTGCCCGCTGGCGGGTAATCGGAAACTCAAGACGAGCAAGAATGCAGAAGTAAGACAGAGAGCGACGAGGGCGGTAATCTTAATACGCGGCATAATTGGATTCCTATCTAACTTAAGGGTCGGATGTTTTCACTCGGCATAAGGGCCCGCCCATATGACCCGACGTGTCGACGATTAGAAACGTGATATCCCAGGCGCGAATCGTGAAGCAATCTTATTATTGCATAATAACGAAAATGTAATCTCGCGGGCGATTCCGCGCGACATGACCAAGCAGGCATGATAAGCCATCACAAACCGGACGAATGAAAAGCCTGCTGGTGGTCGTTCTGCTCTGCTCTCTTTCTCCCGCGCGAGCATCCGATTCGATTTTGCCGTGCTTACCGAAAGACCTATCTCAAGAAACGCTGGTTTCCGGCGAGGAATTCAAGTCAGCAAGCGGCGAAAAGCAAAAAGGCGTGACCGTCGGGGAAGCGTTGCGCCTCCTCGAAGCACGCTGCCAGGAGAGTAAGCTCGTGGACAAGGCCGGCAGAGAGATCTACTTCTTCCACCTGATTGGGTGCTGGGGTAACCCGCCCGTGGATTACGAGGAACGTCTCGCGCTCCAGGCTCAAGAGGTCCAACGCCTGAAGAAGCAATATACGGTCCTGGAAATACCGTGCGCCCAGAGGGATCCGCGACTCATTCAATAAAAGCGAGGGCGAACTCAAGAATGAGTTTACCCTGGAAGCCGGCTCCTTCTGCGACAAGGAACGCAGATCAGGAACTAAAGGTGTTACGGCTGAGACGCCGTCGGAGTTGGAGATAGCTGAGCGGCTAGCTCTCTCTCTTTCGCTACCTTAGCTGTCGCCGCTTGCAGGCGTTCAGCATCCGCTTTCACATTTTGATTTGGAGCCGCGGTTGGCTGAGCGCTGGTTGCGTCCGAATTGTTCGAACGGGAACACGCCCCTCCAACGAAAGCGGACGCGAGTAAGAGAGTAATTAGGATCGTTTTCATAAAGCCAGGAACTGAGCCGCCGGGTTAAGCAACCGCCAGCCTTTCACTGCTACCGCGACGGCGATGAATCGGCAACCGGGAAAAGACAGGAGCGCCGCACGAGGTTTTCGTGCGGCGCCTCCGTCAAAGCCTCCGCGATCGTAATCGCGTTCGTTTGCGCGCTACCGCGGAGCGTAATGGCCGTGAATCCAGAAGCGATGGCCGTGACGCCATCCCCAATGGCCCGGTATCCAAAACCAGCGCGCGCCGTTATTATAATACCACGCACCGTGGTTGTAATATCCGCGATCGCCGATCTCGATATTGATTCCGATGGCCTGGGAAGTCATCGGAGCGAGAGCGCCCGCGCAAAGGAGCGCGGCCAACAGCACAGCAAGTTTGTGTTTCATATGTTTTCCTTAGTTCGTGTTTCGACTGAACCTGGCCGGATATTATCCGAGGGTAGCCATGCAAGCAAGGCGCTTGCTCTTCCGCCGCAAGGTTTTGTGAACGCCAAGGTTAAACCAAAACCGGCGCAGTCGTGGCCGGCGGTTCCACCCACTTGCCATGCTCTCGAATCAAATCCTGCAGGCGATCGACCGCATCGGCTTCCGGAATATTGAATTTCACCGCGGTCTTGCCCACATACAAATTCACTTTGCCCGGCGCGCCGCCCACATATCCGAAGTCCGCGTCCGCCATTTCTCCCGGGCCGTTGACGATGCAACCCATGATCGCAATCTTCACGCCTTTCAAATGCAAGGTCGCCGCCTTGATGCGCGCGGTCGTGGTCTGGAGATTGAACAACGTCCGGCCGCACGATGGACACGCCACATAATCGGTCTTGAAAATGCGCGAGCCGGCCGCCTGCAAAATGTTGTAGCTCAAACGCAGCGCCTGGCCCGGCGCTTCTTCACCTTGCACTAGAATCGCATCGCCGATCCCATCGCAAAGCAGCGAGCCGATGTTCGTCGCCGCGGTGAGGAGTGTCTCGAGAAATGTGGGAGCGGCCTCAGGGCCGCGACCGTCGAGACGCTGAGATTCCTCCCACTTTCCAAGCACATCCTTTAAAAGAATCGGATGACGCGGCGCCACCTTCGAAGCTAGCAAACGAAACGCGGTGATAACCGGCATCGGCACATCGTCCCGAACGGTGACGAACTCGGCGGCGGTCGATTCGTTCAGTCGCGCAATCGCGGCTTCGTCGCGCGGATCCAGTTCCACGATGCCGGCTTTTTCGTAAACGATCTCAGGCTGATAGTCGCCGAGCCGATCGAGCTTGTGCGCGACCTTGTCGTAATTCGATTGCCGGACAACGATCCGAATCAATTCGTCGCCGCCCAGTCTTATCCTGCCGCGCTCGATCTTGTTCGATCCGCGTCGCTCGTACTCGAACGGGTTGTAGGATAAGCGCTCGGCTTGCTCCGTCTCATGCGACGATTGATGCAACTCCTCCACCATCTTCGCTAACGCGCGCGCGACCGGGATTTCGTGCACGCTATCTTCAGTCAGCGAAACGCGAATCGTATCCCCGATCCCATCGTGAAGCAGCGAGCCAATTCCGATCGCACTCTTGATTCGCGCGTCCTCCCCTTCACCCGCTTCGGTCACGCCCAAATGGATTGGATAATTCCAATCGTCTCCCTCCTCGTGAAGGCGCGCGACCAGCAGCCGGTAAGCATTGATCATCACCTTCGGGTTGCTCGACTTCATCGAGAAAACGAAGGCGTGATAATCGAGATCTCGCGCGATCCGGGCAAACTCGAGCGCGCTCTCCACCATCCCGAGCGGCGTGTCGCCGTACCGGTTCATGATGCGATCTGAAAGCGAGCCGTGATTCGTCCCGATCCGCATCGCGATCCCGCGCTCCCGGCACAGCCTAACGAGTGGTGTAAAACGCTCACGGATGCGCTCCAACTCCGCGGCATACTGCTCATCCGTGTATTCGAGGATTTTGAACTTCTTCGAGTCCGCGTAATTGCCCGGATTGATCCGGACCTTGTCCACCCATTTCGCCGCTTCCATCGCGGCTTCGGGTTTGAAATGAATGTCGGCCACGATCGGCGCCTCGCAGCCGCGCTCGCGCAGGCCGCGCACGATCTGCTCGAAATTGGCCGAGTCCTTCACCGTCGGCGCGGTGATCCGCACGATCTCGCAGCCCGCTTCCGCCAGTTCCACCGTCTGCGCGATCGACGCCTCGGTATCCATCGTATCGCACGTGATCATCGACTGGACGCGGATTGGATTGGCGCCGCCAACGCCGACGCGACCGACCATCACCACACGCGTCGGGCGGCGTTGGTAACTGTACGGATTTTCGCAGTAGTTCACTGCTTGCGCTTACGCGGGCGAGCGCCGTTTTTGAGTTCTTTCACGGCGATGACCAATGGCACGTCGATGGTGAGATGACCGTCGGACTCGTAAACAACGACCGTATCCTCATCGGGCGAGAGTGCCATGAATTCGGGATGGTCCACTCGCACCTGTCTTCCGCTCGTCAAAACAATCTCGAACGGCCGAAAAGGCGCCGCATAGTAAAATTTTTTGATCTCCTCGAACGTCATTTGAGCAACCTATCGCCGCGGCACGGTGATTCAATCCCGCATATTATGATGTCGCAACCGGCTCGACCAGCACGGCGGTCCCGTAACACAAAACCTCTGTCACGCCTTGCATGATTTCGGTGGCGTCATAGCGCAAACCGATCACGGCGTTCGCGCCCAGAGCGCGCGCATGTTCCAGCATTTGGGCGAGCGCGTCCTGGCGGGTCCGCTCGCAGAGATCCGTCAGGATCGAAATGTTGCCGCCTACGAGTGTTTGCAAGCCCGCGCCGATCGTTCCGAAGATGGAGCGTGAACGCACGATGATCCCGCGAACGACTCCGAAATTTTTCACCACGCGATAACCGTCCAGGTTAAAAGTGGTAGTGGTCATGGCTGAATTCATGGCCAGAATTTAGACGCGATTTCCCCGCAACGCACTGCCGATTTGACCCCAAGGAGCGGCGGTCTCCAGTCCGCCGAACGAATTCACGACGCCTCGGGCTTGCTCGACCAGTCCGCCGTGGCGTGCATGATGACACAAACGTGCGCTCGCCGTCCTTTCCACTAACACCGGCCTTCAGGCCGGTGGCACCAGATCGCGCGCGCAATAAGCCGTTTTAACGGCTTTCGATCGCAGCTACGGCGAAGGCTTCGGCCCGCCCGGCGAACTCAATTCCCTCTTGGGCGATTTCGCGTCGCCGTTTTTCCCAAACAAATCTCCGATATCGAAGAAACTCACATAGAGCATGTAGCCGATGATGAGTGTCGCGCACGCCGTTTGCACCCACTCCAGAATCTTCATGTTCACGGGCTTTCGGCGCACTCCTTCAATCAAAGCCAGCACAATATGTCCGCCATCCAGAATCGGAATCGGCAGCATGTTCAGGATCGCCAGATTGACGTTGAGGATGACGCTAAACCAAAGCGCGAGCTTCCAGCCGTTGTCGCTTTCGAAGAGCAAATAATAAATCCGCACGATCATGATCGGGCCGCTCATATGCTGGAGCTTAACGTCCGAGCTCGGAGACGCGACGGCGCCGATCGTCTGCAGTGTGCTAGTGATGCTGTGATAAACCTGCTCGACCGGATCGGGATGCGAGAGCGACATCCGTCCGCCAGCGTCCCAATGAATTCCGATCCGGGGCTTTTTCGTGCCTTCGGTGTCGAGCAAGGCAGGCCGCAACTTGATTTGCAGTTGTTCGGCGCCGCGCCGCACGTCGAGCGTCAGCTCATCGGTCGGATGTTTCTCGATCTGATCCACCAACGCCAGGGGATTGAAAATCCGCGCGCCGTTCACTCCGGTAATGACATCGCCGGCCCGCAACCCGGCCTTGGCCGCGGGCGTATCCTTGTCCACCTGGTCGACCAGCGGCGTGACCGCGGGCTGGATCATCACTTGCCGAGTGCTCTTCCGCCTCCAACCACTCGTCTCCGCGATGCGCGGCACCACGTCGACGTTCAAAACCGCACCATCACGCTCGATCTTGAATGGAATGACCGGACCTTCGCTCCGCACGACGTTCCACACCACGCTGTCGTTCATTCCAGAAAAACGCGACACGGGCCGGCCATCGACCTCGAGAATTTTGTCTCCGGCTCGTAAGTCAGCTTTCGCTGCCGGCGAATCCTGCTCCACGTAACCGATCACCGTGGTGAGATCCGATTCGCTCACCGGATGACCGACAGCCCAGACAACACAGGCGAAGAACATGGCCAGGAGCAAACTGAAAAGCGGACCCGCAACCGCGACGATGATTTTATCGAGCGCGGAAATTTTCGGAAGGCGCGCCCGGTCCACGTCCACCTTGCCTTCGATCACATCCATCGGCGCGAGCTGCGGCAGCGCGACGAAGCCGCCGAAAGGAATCGAGCCTAACGAGTACTGCACGCCGTTGATCGTTTTCTTCCAAAGCGGTTTGCCGAACCAGACGCCAAATTTCTCGATGTAAAGTCCGCGCCAGCGGGCCGCCAGGAAATGGCCCAGCTCATGGACCACAATCAACAAATTAAAGAGGAGAACGACCTCGAGGAGGATGAAAATGACGCGTAAGATATGCGAAAGCATACGTCTCTTTTTTAGCCACGGATGAACACGGATTTACACGGATGAGAACAATCCAAACGTCTTCCAATTCTTAATCCGTGTTTCATCCGTGTTTATCCGTGGCCAGCTTAACTGCTTCGGCGCGGGCCCATTGATCGGCCCGCAATATTGCATCGAGATCGGGGTGCGCAACGCTCGTGTGGCGATTCATGACTTGCTCGACCAGTTGCCAGATGCGGGGAAAAGAAATTTTTCGATCAAGGAAAGCTGAGACGGCCACTTCATTCGCCGCATTCAAAACTGCCGGCAATGTTCCGCCGGTGTTACCCGCGCGCCGGGCGAGATTGAGCGCTGGGAAATCTTCGTAACGCGGCGTGGCGAATTCCAGTTGCCGCAACTTCCCGAAATCGAGCGGCGGCAATGAATTTGGCACGCGCTCCGGCCAGGTCACCGCGTATTGAATCGGAAAACACATGTCTGAATGACTGAGCTGCGCGAGCACCGAACCATCCGCAAACTCGACCATCGAGTGGACAATACTCTGCGGATGTATCACCACTTCCACGCGTTTCATTTCCACGCCAAAAAGCCAATGCGCCTCGATCATCTCGAGTCCCTTATTGAAGAGCGTTGCCGAATCGATCGTGATCTTCGGCCCCATGTTCCAGGTCGGATGGCGCAAGGCCCGTTCGATCGTGATCGACTCAAACTCGCTCGCCGTTGTTTCTCGAAATGGTCCTCCCGAGGCCGTGAGGATTATTCTTCTCACCTCGGCGTCAGGCGTTAGGCGTTGAGCGTTAGGCGTTGGACGTTTTCTTTGAGAATCGAGACACTGAAAAATCGCGTTATGCTCGCTGTCGACCGGCAATACCATCACGCCTTTCGCCTCTGCCTCGCGCATCACGATCTCCCCCGCCATCACCAAAATTTCCTTACTTGCGACCGCGAGATTCTTCCCCGTCTCAATCGCCGCCAGAGCCGGCCGCAGCCCGCCGGTCCCGACGACTGCCACCAGCACCATCTCCGCTTCATCGAGACACGCGATCTCGATCAATCCGCTTTCGCCCAAGAAAATTTGCGGTTCGTATTCGAGCGCACCGCGCAACTCGCTGATCTTCGATTCATCAACGAGGCAAACCGCTTTCGGTCGAATGGCATTCGCTTGCGCCGCGAGCTTTCTCGCGTTGCTGTTCGCCGCCAGCCCCACGATTTCCATCCGCTCCGGAATATCGTGCGCCACTTTCAGCGCGCTCTCCCCGATCGACCCCGTCGCGCCGAGAACAACAACCCGTTTACGCTTCATGTGGCGCACCGAGCTAATGTCTTGGGGAGCGCACGCTGCCAGCCTGCAGTTCGCGGCAGCTTGCCGCGAACACTCCGCCGAAGGCGCCGGCTGGCAGCCGGCTCATGCAGGCAAGCTGCCTGCGCTCCCCAGACCGAGCGGACCGCGCCGCGAGCGAGAACGCGTTTTTCTCTCATCACCAAAGCAATCGTTTTTGCGGCCGCTTTTAGTCCAGGCGAATGACGAGACGCAGATAAAAGAAAAGCAGCGGCGCGGTGAACAACAAGCTGTCGACCAGATCAAGCGCCCCTCCAATTCCCGGCAGCAGATTCCCGGAATCCTTCACACCAGTACTGCGCTTCACGATCGATTCCGCCAGATCGCCGATAACCGCCGCGAACCCCAGCAGCAATCCCAATACTGTCGCATGCGTCCAGTTCAACACGGACAAATGCCCAGGCATCAACTTGAACATGCCCCAGCTCGCCAGCAGCGAAAAAGCGAGCGCGCCGAAAAAGCCTTCCCAGGTTTTCTTCGGACTAATGTGCGGAATCAACGGATGACGTCCGATCAAACTGCCAGTGAGATACGCGCCCATGTCGCTGAATTTCGTAATGGCGATGAGATAGAGCACGTAAAATTGCCCCGTCACCGCGCCGGTCGGCGAACGCGGAACCACGTAGACAATTTTCGTGATGAAGTTGTAGAGCCAGAGAACGTAAAGCAGGCCGAAGATGGTGTAAGCCATCGTCCGCAGCGGCGCGTCATCGCGCAGACCGTCGAACATTTGGCGGGTGAAAACGGTCAGCAGAAAAAAGAGCAGCACCGCCATCTCGAAGTCGTAGGAATGGCCGGGGCCGATGCGCGAGAAATAATAGAAGCTGCCGCACAACATCACGGCGCCGCAGATCATCGCGGTGATTTTGAAATTCGGGAGATTCTTGTGATCAAGCATCCCGTAGAATTCCCAGAGCGAGAGCAGCCCCAGGGTTCCGATCAGCGCGAAAAAGGCCAGCTCGTAGCCGGAAAAAATAATGCCCAGCGCGATCGACCAGAGGACAAGCGTGCTGGCGAAACGAAAAATAAAAACAGAGCGCGGCGTCGACCGTTTTGGTGCGGCCACGCGCTCGAGCGTCTCAGCCATCCGGAGCACAATCCGAAATGATCCCGGCAAACGCAAGCGCAGAAGCCGCGTCGGGCCGAAGACCGAAACTATTAACCCCGGATGACGCGGATAACACGGATTCATGAGGATCTCTTGATTTTCTCATCCGCGAAATCCGCGGTTAAAAATCAGAATGGGCCAGAACAGGATTGCGCGTCCTGCGCGCTCATCTAGTTTCAAGCCCGTGAGCAAAACGATGCAGGCATTGGTCAAGCGCCGGCCGGAACCGGGACTCGGCCTGGAAGAAGTTCCCGTTCCCGAAATCGGACCTAACGACGTCCTGATGCGCGTCCAAAAAGCTTCAATCTGCGGCACGGACGTCCATATCTATAACTGGGACGCTTGGGCCCAGAAGACCATCCCTGTGCCAATGGTGATCGGACATGAATTCGTGGGCGTGATCGATCAGATCGGGAGTGCAGTCCGCGATTTCAAGGAAGGCGAACTGGTCACAACCGAAGGACACATCGTCTGCGGGCATTGCCGGAATTGCCTGGCTGGTCGGCGGCATCTTTGCCCGAACACGAAAGGGATCGGCGTTAATCGCCCGGGTGGTTTCGCGGAATACGTTTCGGTGCCAAGCTCAAATCTCTGGCGTTGCGATCCGAGTATTTCGCTCGATGTCATTTCCTGCTCCGACCCGCTCGGCAACGCGGTTCACACCGCCCTCTCCTTCGATCTCGTCGGCGAAGACGTGCTCATCACCGGCGCGGGACCGATCGGTTGCATGGCCGTGCCGATCGCGAAGATGGCGGGTGCGCGCAAAGTCGTGATCACCGATGTGAATCCGTATCGCCTCGATCTCGCGCGGAAAATGGGCGCGACCCTGGCCATTGACGTGCGGGAGCTCAATCTGCACGACGCCATGAAGGAACTCGACATGCGCGAAGGCTTCGATGTCGGGCTGGAGATGTCCGGCAACCCGAAAGCGTTTACCGACATGCTCGATGTGATGGTGAACGGCGGGCGCATCGCGATGCTCGGCATCATGCCCGGCAGCGCGGCGATCGACTGGAACCTGGTGGTCTTTCACGGCCTAACGATCAAAGGAATTTACGGACGCGAGATGTTCGAAACGTGGTACAAGATGACCGCATTGATTCAAAGCGGGCTGGATATTTCGCCCGTTATCACGCACCGCTTCTCCTACACCGAATTCCATGAAGGCTTCGAGCTGATGAAATCCGGCAGCTCGGGCAAGATCATTCTCGATTGGGCGAGTTGAGCTGCGCGCCGCGCTGCCCCTCTTGTCATCCCGAGGCTGGCGAAGCGCGCCGAGGGACCTCGCAAACGCTATCGGTCATGCAAATCGTCGTTCGCATAATTGAATGTACGACTGTGAGGTCCCTCGCCGTCTGCGCGGCTCGGGATGACAGCCCTGCCCGTTATTTTGCGTTCGTGTAAAGGGCGAACGGTAGCGTGGCCATTGCCTCGGCTAACTTGATTCCGCCCGCCGCGCGCAGCTCGCGGCCAGTGAACATTTCTCGCGCGCCTTCGGGCGAGAGTAATTCCGGGAAAGCGACCATCGTGTCTTTCCACTTTTCGCCGATCGGCGGAAAACCGACGCGCGAGGAAAGCCGTGGCACCAGAACGGCGATCCATTCGTCCTCATGTTCTCGAACGAAACCGACGCAGCAATCGGCAAAGGCTCCGGCTGTGGACAGCGGCAAATAGCTCCCGTGTCGAAATAATGCTGGATGACTTCGGCGAAAACAAAGCAGCCGCTGCGTGAGAAGCAGCTTGATCCGGCCATCGGGCCAGTGTTGCAGCAGTTCCTCGGGCGACGTGCCGCCTAACGAGTCAAGCATCTCGCGGCGTCGTTGGTAATCCACGGGGCGCCGGTTATCGGGATCGACCAGGCTGAAATCCCAAATCTCGTTCCCCTGATAAATGTCCGGCACGCCCGGGACAGTCAGCTTCAAAGCGACTTGGGCGAGCGAGTTGATCGCACCGAGTCGCGCGATCTCATTAGCGACGGGAAGGAAGCTGGGCAGGAATTTGTTCTTGAGTGATGGATCAAGAACTTTGGCCACAAACTCGTTCATCGCGGCATCCCACTGCTCGTTAGGCTGGATCCAGCTCGTGTTCATCTTCGCCTCTTTCAGCGCCTTCGCCATGTATGCTTGGATGCGGCCGATGAACTCGGGGCCAACCGTTTTTTCCGCCTGGCCCACTGCGTCGATCGGCCAGGTGCCGAGTAGCGTCTGGTAGAAGAGATATTCTTCGTTCGCATCGGGCGCGGCCGAGTCGTCGAAAACTTGCTTCCAGCGCCGGTTGATCACGCGCCAGCGTTGCAGCGCGCTTCGCCAGAGTTGCGGCACTTCCGAGATAGCCACCATCCGCGCGCGCACGTCTTCGCTCCGTTTGGTGTCGTGCGTCGAAGTAGCCAGCAACGTCGCCGGCCAATCGCGCTCCCGTTCCAGATTGCGCTGATGAAAATCGTCGACGCTGAAGCCGAAATGTTGCGGCTCGCCTCCGACTTCGTTCAGCGCGGCCAACCGGTTGTAAATATAGAACGCCGTATCCTCTAGTCCTTTCGCCATGATCGGGCCAGTACTCTGCTGGAATTTCAAAACGAAATGCGCGTGAGCTTCGCGCGCTTCGTCATCGAGGTTTTCCGGAAACCGGAAGAGCAAAATGTCGCGCAGGAAATTGAAGACCGATTCTTCCAGGGCCGGATTTCGGCGCTTCGCCGTGGTCACAGCGCGTTCGATAATGGCGCGGTCCTCGTCGCTCACCGGCTGTCCGGGCGCGACGTACGTGCGGTAAACCGGAAAGCACGCGATCGTTTCGCGCACCGCGCGAGCGAGCGCATCGAGGGTGAAATCGCGAAACCAGCGGTTCTTTTCCGACAACCGGTCCAGCATATCGCCGAGGACATTCACGTCGTTCGCGAGCGACAACCGCATGATCAGGCGTTTCTTCGCGTAAACGAGATGGCCAAAATGCATCGAGTGACCGATGAAACGCTGGAACGTTTTCGTGATCGCCTGCTCCGAAGACGCATCCACCAAAAGTCCCGCAAGCAGTTTGCCGAACTCGTAACCGGTGGTGCCGTGGACCGGCCAATCCTTGCGCAGTGTTTCATTGCCCGACAGAATTTTCTCGACCAGCAGGTAAATCGCGCGCTCATCTTCCGGCAACGGAAGGCCGAGCGCCTCAGCACAACGGCGTTGCAATTTTTCGAAATACTCCTTCGGCAGGTAGAGGCCATCGGGGTGATCGATTCGGACACCCGTAACGGCGCCGGCGCCGATTAGCTCGAGCAGCAAGCGATGGGTCGCATCGAAGACCTCGGGCAATTCCATCCGGATCGCGGCGAGATCGTTTACGTCGAAAAAACGGCGGTAGTTGATCTCCTCCGCAGCCACGCGCCAGAAAGCGAGACGGTACGATTGGTCATTCAGCAGCAGATCGAGCGTATCGAAACTTCTCGGCTGGCCCGGGGTGCCGTTAACTTGCGTCACAGCCTTCGTCACCGCCTCTTGCACCTGCGGCGCTTCCTGGCAGCGTCGCTCGAGCCGGCGCTTGATGATCTCTTTCTCACGCGCGCGTTCCGCGATCCGTTCGGGGTCCGTTTCGGTGCGGCGCGGCAAATAGTCCAGCGCGGTAATGATGCTCTGGAATTCCGCGTAGAAATCTTCGCTCTTAAATGGCGCCAGTTTTTCGAGCGCGATCTCTAGGATGTGCCGGTATGTGCCCGGCGCGATCGGGAATTCGTGATCGTAATAGCGGAGAAAAAAGGCGCCCGCCTCGAAGTGCACTTTCAATTCGCCGCGCTCCAGCACGCGTCCGTATTGATCGCCCAGGATCGGGAGCAGAACTTTATCCTGCAGATCGGATTTCAGCGGCTTCCATTGGATGTCGAAATAAGGCGCGTGGAGAGAACTGGGCCCGTTTTCGAGAACGTCCATCCACCATTGATTGAGCGGCTCGCCAATGCCCATGTGGTTCGGCACGAAATCGACAATTTGCCCCATGCCGTGCGCATGAAGGTCGGCGATCCAGGCATCGTACTCCTCGCGCGAACCGATGGCGGCATTCAGTTTGTTGTGATCGGTGATGTCGTAACCGTGGAGACTTTCGGCTCGCGCCTGGAAATACGGCGACGCATAGCAATCGCTGATGCCGAGCGCATCGAGATACGGCACGATTTCCCGCGCCTGCGCAAAGGTGAACTTCCGGTTGAATTGCAATCGGTAGGTCGAAGCGGGAATGCGGGGGTGTTTCACTCGCTCTTGCTCCTGCTCATGCTCATGATCCTAATCCAAAACGGATCAAGAGCAGGATCAAGATCATGAGCAGGAGTGTCACTACATCTTCTCCGGCACGGCGATCCCGAGAAGATCCAGGCCGCGATGAAGAACGCGCGCCGTCAATTCACACAACGCCAGACGCGAGCTTCGAGCGGGCTCCTCTGATTTCAGAACTGGGCAGGCTTCGTAAAATGCATGGAAGCTGTTAGCCAGCTCGAAAAGATAATTCGCAAGAATGTTCGGGCGGAAATCATTCAAGACCGTCGGCACGACTTCCGCGAATTGGCAGAGCCTTGTCGCGAGATTTTCTTCCTCGGGCGCGGCCAGCACCAGTTTCGCGTCTTCCGGCGCGCCCCACAGGGGCGCGGCTACAGCGGCCTTCCGAAAAATCGAGCGAATGCGGACATAGGCGTTCTGCAAATACGGCGCCGTGTTGCCTTGGAAGGACAGCATGCGTTCCCAGGAAAAAATGTAATCCGTCATGCGGTATTGTGAGAGGTCGTAGTATTTCACCGCGCCGATCCCGACCTTTTGGGCAATGTCGATTTTCTCCGACTCGCTCAGATCCGGGTTCTTTTCTTCGATAATCTTGCGAGCACGCTGGACTGCCTCGTCGAGCAAATCGCGCAGCGGCACGTTCTCGCCCGAGCGCGTTTTCATTAGTTTGCGGTCCTCGCCGAGAATGCTGCCAAAGGTTATGTGGCGAAAGTCGGCGGTGTAACCCTCGCGGCGCGCGATCGCGATTATCTGTTTGAAGTGCAAGATTTGCGGCGCGCCGACGACCAGCCAAACCGTATCTGCTTTCAAATCCTGGATTCGATAATCCACGGTCGCGACATCGGTGGTCGCATAATTGAAACCACCGTCGCTCTTGCGAATGATGGCCGGCTTTTCCGCCAGCTCGGGAATGTCGCGGAAGAAAACGCAAACCGCGCCTTCGCTGATCTCGGCGATTTTCGATTTGAGCAAACGCTCGACAACCGCTGACAGGCGGTCGTTGTAGAAGCTCTCGCCGCGCTGGATGTCGTAATGAATGTCCAGCACCTGATAAGCGCGCTCGAATTCTTTCATGGAAAGGTCGACGGTCTCTTTCCAAATCGAGAAATTTTCCGGGTCGCCCGCCTGGAGTTTGACCAGTTCTTCGCGGACCGCCTCCCGGACCTTGGAGTCGGCTGCCGCTTTTTCGTTGGTCTCTTTGTAGATACGAACCAGCTCGGCGATCGGATCGCGCTCGAGCGCCGGCCGATCGAGCAAGTTCTTCCAGCCGTAAATCACCATCCCGAACTGCGTGCCCCAATCGCCAATGTGATTGTCGCGAATGACCTCGTGGCCGAGAAAGGAGGCGATCCGCGCGAGCGCGTCACCCAGCACCGTGCTGCGAATGTGACCGACGTGCATCGGCTTCGCGACATTGGGCGATCCGAAGTCGATCACGATTCGTTTTGGCTCCGTCGCTTTCTCCACGCCAAGCCGCTCGTCGCGCAGCAATTCCGCGCCTTTCGCGGCGATCGTCTCCGGCCGAAGCGTCAGGTTGATGAAACCGGCACCGGCGATCTGGGGCGGATCACAGCAATCGCTGACATCGAGACGCTCGATAATTTTCTGCGCCAGCGCGCGCGGATTTTCTCCGAGCTGTTTGGCCAGAACGAGCGCGGTGTTGGTTTGGTAGTCGCCGAAACGCGGGTCGGTCGCCGGTGTGACCGAGCCGGCGGGCGGGAGGTCAGCCGCGGAAAGCGCTTCCGCCAGCTTCCGTGCGAGGAGCGCTTGAAACGTTTCCATCGATCAATCGTGGCATCGGCATCCTGCCATGAGATCATGGGCAAGATGCCCATGCCACATTACTTTTGGGAGCGATCACGGAAGATCGCCAGAATCTCGTCGGCCGACTTGGCGGTGGCGAGACTTTCGCGAACGCTGCGGTCGTTCAGAAATTTCGCGATGGAAGCGAGGGTGCGCAGGTGCGTTTGAAATTGATTCTTCGGGACGATAAAGAGCACGACGAATTTCACCGGCGCATTGTCGAGCGCATCGAATTCGATCCCCTGGGACGAGCGGCCGAAGGAAGCAACCACTTCGTCGATCCGATCGGAGGAAGCGTGGGGAATGGCGATCCCGAAACCAATACCGGTGCTCATCGTTTCCTCGCGCTGCTTCAACGACGCGAGAATGCTGTCACGGTCCGGCGGTTTGATCTTGCCCTGGCTCACGAGCAGATCGATCAGCTCGACGATGGCCGACCAACGCTCGGTCGCTTTCATCTCCGGGATGATTTGCTCGGCAGAGAGTAGGCTGGCCAAGGACATGAAGATTCCCGATTGGGAGCGAAAGCTTATCTTGAGCGCTTCGGATGACAAGCGTCATTTGGCCGCGTCGCAGCGCTGGTAACCGAACGGCCGAAGATTGTCATCCCGAGCCGCGCAGACGGCGAGGGACCTCATAACAACTCTCTCGCACGCTTCCGCGAAAAAGCTGATCGCTCATGATGTCGACGGTGGAGGGCGCAAGCAAACTCGGACTGCAATTGTGAGGTCCCTCGGCGTCTGCGCGGCTCGAGATGACACGCGGTGCATCGTCCTCTGGGTTGGCATTGCTGTCCTACGCTGCGACATTGCCTGATGACTTTCCCTTGCCGGCGCTCACTCGTCTGGGTGTTTGGGGCTTTCGTTTTGCTCGTCGCCCTCGCCGTTCCCGCAAAAGCCGAGCCCGCGATGTGGGTGATCAGGGATAAGGATTCGACCATTTATCTGATCGGCACACTGCACCTCCTTCGACACGACACGGAATGGAATTCGGCCAAAGTGAAAAAGGCCGTAACCGAAAGCACGGAGCTATGGCTGGAGATCGCGGACGTCGACGATCAAGCGACACTCTTACCGCTCGTCGCGAAGTACGGGATGGATCGGGAGAAACCGCTCTCGAGCAAATTGAATCCGGCACAGAAGGAAAAGCTGGCAAAGCTCACGGAGACTTACGGGATCCCGGTCGTGAGCCTGGAAACGATGAAGCCCTGGATGGCGGCGCTCATGCTCGCGGTCCTGCCGCTGCAAAAATCGGGCTACGATCCAAACGCGGGAATTGATCGGTTCCTCAAGGCGCAAGCCGAGAAGGAAGGCGATAAGATTTTCGGTTTCGAAACCATGGAGCAACAGGTTCGGATTTTTGCCGACATGCCCGAGAGCGAGCAGGTCGCCTTTCTCGATGAGACACTCGACGAGGTCGAAAAGGGATTAGACCTTCTCGACAAATTGGCGAAGGCCTGGATCGATGGTGATACCGAAACCATCGGCCGCATCCTGGTGGACGATTTCAAAAAGGAGGCGCCGGCGGTTTATCAGAAATTGCTCGTGCAACGCAACGTCGCCTGGAGCGAAAAAATTGTCGAGATGCTGAAGGGATCGGGGGTGCAGCAAATAGCGGTCGGCGCCGCGCATCTGGCCGGGCCCGATAGTCTTCAAGTGCAACTCGCGAAGCGCGGGATCAAGGTCGAGCGGTATTAGTGGCACAGGCGTCCCGCCTATGGGGCGAATAGGCATCTTGCCTGTCCAATTATCGTTCAAGAAAAACGGGCGAGACGCCGGTTAGCCCCACAGGCAAGACGCCTGTGCCACACCTAATCGCGCAGTTTGTAATTGAGCTGTCGCGAGAGAAGCCAGCGCACCCCGAACATATCCCGGGTCGCGCGAATGGCGCGGTTCCCGAGACCGTACTTGCTCTGGCCAAATTTTCGCGGGCGATGATTCACGGGAATCTCCACCAGCCGAAACCCCGCGCCTTTCACGAGCGCCGGTATGAAACGGTGCATTCCTGTGAATGGAACCAGCGCGCGGATGCATTCGCGCCGCATCGCTTTCAGGGTGCACCCGGTGTCGCGCACGCCGTCTTTGGTGAATCGGCTCCGGATGAAATTGGCCACGCGACTCGTGATCCGCTTGACCAGCGTGTCCTTCCGCTGCGCGCGATAACCGCAAACCAGATCGGCGCCACGCTCGATCTCCGCGAGCAATCTCGGAATATCCGCCGGATCATTTTGCAGATCGCCATCGATCAAAACACAGGTCGCGCCGCGCGCCGCCTGCAATCCGGCAAACATCGCGGCGCTCTGGCCTGCATTTTTTTCGAAGCTCAAAACGCGCACATTCGGGCCGGCCGCGATTTGCTTCGCGGTCTGATCGCCGGAGCCGTCGTCGACGAAGATGATTTCGTAATCGAGACCGGCGAGCGCAGCAGTCAGCTCTGTCTGGAGGATCGGGACATTCTCTTCCTCATCATATAATGGCACGACGACCGAAACGGCCGGCGCAGCGCTCCCCTCAATCATAACGGCAACGTCTTGTAATTCCGGCAAAGAAAAACCTGCCAGGTCCGCAGAGCGATCCCAAAGCGGCGGACCTCGATGGTGGCAATTTTTTCCGTGGATTGAAAGCCGGCGTGGATATTATGCGGAACGACATCGGCCTCGCGGCCGCTCTGGATGTAAAGAGCGCTGCGACCCATGAAGGGATTGATTCCACCTTCCTCCGTGTAAACCTCGCCATCCGGCAGCGGAGTGTTCGGCGGCGCTTCGACAAATTCATCGTAGCGAGGCCAGAAGGAGAATTGATTCGTGATGTCTTGCGATTCGACAATGTAAACCGGTGGATGATCGGCACCCTCCGCCCGCTTCTTTTGGAAATAAAAGGCCATCTCCGAAGCGCGGTCGCGTTGATCGGCGATGACGAAAACAGGCTCGCCCAATCTCGGCTCAAGCTCGGACCGTATTTTCTCCACGGCCCTCGCCGCTGATTTCCAACCCCGCACTGAATCGGCCGGATCACGCCGGCGAATTGGCACTCCGGCGCTGCGCAACAGATCGGTATCGAGCGCGACAAGACTCATGATCAGCGCGAGTAAAATCCCCGCGCCAAGAACCGCTCGCCACGCGCGGCTCGATGACACTCGCTCCTCCCAATAGGCGGCCGCGAGCACGCCCAGACTGACAAAGGCAAGCACATCCCAGTTGGGCGCAGCCTGCTTGTTGATCGAGAGCAGAGAATAAAACATAAAGACCGGAAGACCGAACCACATCAAATAAAGAACTTTGAAATGCTGGCGGGCGCGCCGCCAATTCGCGATGGCCGCCCAGGCGATGCCGAGAAAAAGAAGCGGCGAAAAAAACAGGAAATGCACACCTAGAAATCCGAGCAGCTCGAGCGGATGAAAACCGACCGCGCCCTCCAAACTTCCGCGAGCACGCAAATGCCCGAGCGTGGCCCAGGCATGTTCCGCGTTCCAAGCGATGGGCGGCACCAGGCAAATCGCGAAAGCGCCGAGAAGAAAATAGAAATTGAAACCTTTGAACTCGCGGCGCAAACGCGGAACGAGCGCCATCGCGAGCACGATGGAGACCAGCTCGAAAGCGTTCGTGTATTTGCAAAGAAATCCCAACCCGATCAGGAAACCGGTGGCGGGCCAGAGCCAGGAAAAATTCGGACTGCGCTCGATCGCCAGCCAGAAGGTGAACATGGCCGCCATCCAGAAAAAGATCGAGAGCGGGTCGATCGTCATCAGGACGTTTCCGATGTTGAAGAGCGGAATGGCGTTGAGCGCGATCACGGCCCAAAAACCGGTGGTGGCGTTGAAAAGACGCCGGGTAAAATAGTAAATCAGCAAGCTGGTCGCCGCCCCGAGGATCGGACTCCAAAAACGGACTCCGAATTCGGTGGCGCCAAAAATTGCCGTGCTGGAGCGGATAACGAAAGCAACGCCTGGTCCCTTGCTGAAGTAAGAAGGCGCAAGCCGCTCCGACCACATCCAGTAATGCGCCTCGTCGAAGTGAAGATCTGTCGTGCCGAGCATCGCGAACCGAATCGCGGTCAGGCCCAGAATGAAAAACCAGACCGCTCGCGTGGTGCTCATGAGACCGTGTCGCCGATCAAAGTCGGATGACGAGCGAAGAGGCGCGGCGCCCATCGCTGCGTACATTTTCGCCAGAGAAATTCCAACAGCGCCACCATGAGCAGCGCCACACCCGCCGCCATGAAAGCTGTCCCGAACACATCGCTCGGCCAATGCGCACCGAGATAGATTCGCGACCAGCCGATCGCGGCCGCGATAATGAAATAACGCCATCCCCATTTCCGGAAAAACAGCGTGCAAATCACCGCGATGATCACGTTGTCCGTCACGTGTCCGGACGGAAAAGATGGTCCCGATTTATTCCGATCGGTTTGATCGGAATAACGAATCGTTGGCTTCTTGAAGAGAGTCATGAATGCCGGATGCGTTGGCTCCAGTTGCACCATCCGCACCGTTTGCGCCTGCTTCGGGCGGCGGCGATCGATCGCGCTCTTCAACGGGCGGACGAGGAATTGCTCGGAAAAGATCAGCGTCACGAGCAGACAAAAAACAAACGCCCGGCCTTTGAATCCCGTGAAAACCAGCGCATAAATCACGAGCGCGATGAGGACCGGCTGCCAGATTTCCACATTGCTGATCGCGGCCATGAACAAGTCGAGCACGGGATTCGTCCATCGTTCGTTGATAAGATGGAGAATAGTCTGATCCATGCAGGAAGTGTAAGCGCGGGAGTTTAGAGCTTTAAGTATTAAGCTTTAAGGGCTGACGGCGCGAATGCGGTTCACTTAAAACTTAAAGCTCGTTCTCATGCGAAGAAAAATCGTCTTGTCTGTTTTGTTTGCGACAGTGGTCTCGGCGTCGGCTGGCGCCGCCACCCTGCCCGACGCGAAAGATATTCTGGCCTCGGTTCGCCTTCAGCAGGCGCAGCAGGAAATCGATCTGCAAGGACAACTGCGCGAGAATGAAAAAATCGTTCCCTTTCGGCTGACTCAAACCGGGCCAGTCATCCGCTACACTTTTTCGAATCCGGACGAGGCGCTGCAATTGCGATTGGGCGAAAACGAATCGCGGCTGGAGGAAGTGACGAAGAGCGGCGTGGAGAAAATCACCCCCGCGCAGTTCGATCACAAAGTGCGGGGAACGAGCGTCACCTACGAGGACCTCGCGTTGAAATTTCTCTACTGGCAAAACGGCCGTGTCACCGGCGAAAATTCCATTCGCACCCGCTATTGCTGGAAGCTGGAACTGAAAGCGCCGTCCCGTCAGTCGCAGTATTCGAACGTCTATCTTTGGGTGGACAAGGAAAGCGGTGCGCTCATGCGGATGGATGGCTTCGATTGGAACGGCAAGCTCGCCAAACGTTTCGAAGTGATTTCCGCGCAGAAGATCGAAGGTCGCTGGTTCCTGAAACAAATGCGGATCGAAGAGATGAATCCCGGCACCGGCAAAGTGCAGGCACGGACTTATCTCGAGATCAGGAAGTAGATCAATGTCCCCTGTCGCGGCTCGCGAAAGCGTTCGGTGCCGATTTCGCTGGAACTAGCTACGTTTCGGCGGTCATAGACTGCCGCTACAGGAAGCTACTGGCGCGTTTTAACCGGATGGAGTAAAAAAGTTCCGCCCATGAATCGCAATTATCTCTCGATCTCCGCCGCGCTGCTTGCTTTCCCTTTCACGGCGACGGCGCAAAACACTCCACCGGTGGTCACAAATCAGATCGCGGATTTCACCGAATACGCCGGGGCGCCGGCACGCTCGATCGATATCTCGCCTGCCTTTGCGGATTCGGACGTGAGCGCAGCCGTTCGGCTGACCACCGTGCTCGGGACAATCGATGTCGCCCTTTTCGGGCAGCAAAAGCCGATCACAGTCGCGAATTTTTTGAAGTATGTGGACCAAGGAAATTACTTCAAGATCGATCCAACCAATGGCCAACTGGCTTCGAGTTTGATCCATCGGTCCGAGCCTGGGTTTGTCCTTCAGGGCGGCGGTTTCCTCGGCACGGTGGATCCTGCCAATCCGGCAAACGCTTTGCCTGTTCAAGTCGCGCCTTTTGCGTCGATCCAAAACGAACCCGGGCTTTCGAACAAGCGCGGGACGATCGCGATGGCGCAAAACGGCTCCGATCCCAACAGTGCGGCAAGCCAGTGGTTCATCAACCTCGCGGACAATGGCGGCCCGCCTAAAAATCTCGACATCCGGAATAATAACGCCGGCCCTTACACCGTTTTCGGAAAAGTCGTGCACAACGGCATGACAATCGCCGACGCGATCGCAGCGTTGGCCACCTTCAATTTCGGATCGCCTTTCGATCAGTTCCCGCTCCGCAACTACACCCAAACTGATTACAACGCTCACAAGTCCATCGCAGTAAGTAATCTTGTTTCCGTCCCGGGGATCACCCGGATTTCGACCTTGAGCTTTTCGGCCGCGAGCAATAACGCATCGATCGCAGACGCCACCGTGAGCGGCACGAAATTGCTCGTGGCCGGCAAACAGATCGGCAGCGCCACCATTACCGTGACGGCGACGGATTTTGACGGCGGAACTGTCTCGCAGAATTTCTCCGTCAACGTCATCGCCGCTCCGGGCCGCCTGGTGCAACTCTCCACGCGTATGCAGGTTGGCACAGGTGATAATGCGCTAATTGGCGGATTCATCATGCGCGGTTCGTCGCCGAAACGGCTCATGATTCGCGGGATCGGGCCCTCGAGCGGATTGAGCGGCGCGCTCGCGGATCCGGTTCTGGAATTGCACGACGGCACCGGCGCCGTCATTGCCAGCAATGACAACTGGGGCGACGCGGCCAACAAGCAAGACATCATCGACACAGGCATCGCGCCGTCTTCGCCTAACGAGTCGGCGATCCTATTGACCGTGCCTTCCGATCCCAACAACGCTTTCTACACGGCCGTCGTGAGAGGCGCGAACAACACGACCGGACTTGGCCTGGTGGAAGTTTACGATCTCGATAGCGGACCGGGCTCGACCTTGTTGAACATTTCGACTCGCGGAGGCGTGGAGCCGGATCCGAACGCGTTGATCGGCGGCTTTTATCTTGGGGGGACGGAATCGAAGCGCGTCCTCGTGCGCGCGATCGGACCGTCGCTGGCGAATTCGAATGTTCCGAACTTTCTCGCCAATCCGATCCTCGAATTGCGCAACGAGCAAGGCACGCTGCTGGAAGAAAACGACGACTGGGGTTCCAGTCCGGAGCAGGCAGAGATTCAAGCGAGCGGCGTGGCGCCGACAAACGCGAAGGAATCGGCTGTGCTCAAAACACTTTCGGCCGGTCCTTACACCGCCATCGTGCGCGGCGTGGGCGGGACGACTGGCGTGGGGTCGGTGGAAGTCTATCAACTGCCGTAGCCCTATAGCCGCCGCCCTGTGGGCGGCGTTTGTGATCCGCGAGCAGCGCCGATCCTCGCGCTTCGCATAGTGAAGCGGCTACTCTTCCTGCGCGCCTTGAACGATCTGCGCGAAGCTGCGCGGATCGAGGCTCGCGCCGCCGACCAGTGCGCCATCAATGTCTGGTTGCGTCATGAGAGTGCGCGCGTTATCCGGTTTCACGCTGCCACCGTACTGAATCCGAATCTTGTCGGCCGTCGCGTTGTCGGAAATTTCACCTAGCATGCGACGAATAAACGCGTGCGCTTCCTGCGCTTGTTCGGCTGTCGCGGTTTTGCCGGTGCCGATGGCCCAGACCGGTTCGTAAGCAATCACAGTCTCGTGCAATTCTTTCGCGCCCAAGCCGGCGAGACTGCCGTTGAGTTGCGACCCCAAGACTTTCTCCACGTCGCCCCGCTCGCGCTGCTCGAGTGTTTCGCCTACGCAAACAATTGGCCGCAACATCGCTTCATGCGCGGACCGTACTTTGCGGTTCACGATTTCATCCGTCTCGCCGAAAAGGGTCCGCCGTTCGCTGTGCCCGAGGACGACGTAGCGCACGAACAGATCGCGCAGCATCGCCGGACTGATCTCGCCGGTGAACGCGCCCGAGCGTTCCCAATGCATGTTTTGCGCGCCAACCTTGATATGTTGCGCCGAGCCGAGGGCGCCGTTCACCGCCGGTATCGCAGTGAAGGGCGGGACAATCACGACTTCCACCTCGGTGGATTCGCCTAGCTCCAGGAGAAACGTGGCGACGAAGTCGGCCGCCTCGCTCTGGGTCATGTTCATCTTCCAATTCGCGGCGATGATTTTCTTGCGCATGGCTGATTGGTTTTGGTTCAGAATTGGAAATAAATAAACGGCGTGTAGTGCGGCGGCACAAATAAAAGCACGACAGCCGCCGCGCAACCATATCCAGCGGCAAATGCCGGAGTCGGCGCACGCCGCCACCATTCCGAAAACCAGCCGAGTGAATTCAGCCAATGGACGATCGCGAACACGGCCACGAGCCAGAGCATCCACGTGCCGAGATCCTCCGTGCCCGCACTCTGGAAAAACACGAAGCTTCTCAACGCCGGAAGCGCGTGCGGCAAATCGACCGCGCGGAAAAATATCCACGCGACGCAGACCCAATAAACGGTCAGCGGCCAGGCGAGCCAGCGCATGATCGCGTGCGCCTGCGGCCGCTGCTCGATCAACCGCACCCATTCCCGATGCAGGACCAGCGCCGTTCCATGGAGCCCGCCCCAGATCACGAAGGTCCACGCGCCACCGTGCCACAAACCGCCAAGCAACATCGTGATCATGATGTTGCGATAGGTAAACCAGCGCGGTCCGCGATTTCCGCCCAGCGGAATGTAGAGATAATCGCGCAGCCAGCTCGAGAGGCTGATGTGCCAGCGGTGCCAGAAATCGGAAATGTTCTGGGCGAAATACGGGAAGCGGAAATTGATCGGCAGCTCGTAACCAAGCAGCCGCGCGCATGCGATTGCCATGTCGGTGTAGCCGGAGAAATCGCAGTAGATCTGGATCGCGTAAAAGAGCACGCCGACCCACGCGCTCGCGGCGGTGAAGTTCCAAGGAGCGGCAAAATAGCGATCAGCAAACGGCGCGACCGCGTCCGCGATACAGGCCTTTTTGATGAAGCCGGTCAGAAACAAAACAAGCGCGCCTCGCACATCGACGTCGGAAAATTTTCGCAGCGATCGGAGCTGCGGGAGGAACGCGGAAGCGCGGACGATCGGACCGGCCACCATTTGCGGAAAGAATCCGATGAAGCAGGCGACATCGAGGAGACTCGAGACGGCGCGCATCTTTCCGCGATAAACGTCGATCGTGTAGCTCATCGAATGAAAGGTGTAGAAGCTCACGCCCACCGGAATGATGATGTTCAGGGTGTGCACGCTCGCGGGCAGTCCGAGCCATTCGAGCAAAGCGGCCGCGGAGGAGATGAAGAAGTTGCAATACTTGAAGAACGCGAGCGTGCCGAGATTTCCGCACAAGCTCACGATCAACCAGCCGCGCCGCGCGCCCCGCGTCTTGCTCCGTGTCATCATTAAACCGACGACGTAATCGAGCGCCGACGAAGCCATGAGCAGGAAGACGAACTTCCAATTCCAGGCCGCGTAAAAAATGTAGCTGCAAATCAGCAGCCAGATTTTTCGGGAATCATTTCGGCGCAGCGACCAGTAGACGGCGAAGACCGCGAGGAAGAACCAGAAGAATCTGAACTCGACGAAAAGCATGGCTTCAGGGCCGCCGCGCGCGACGCACAAATTCTTGCGCCAGCAGGCGAGTAAATTCTTCCGCCCCTTCCCTGGTCAGATGCGCGTCATCGATGCGGACCTTCGGATCGAAGAGCATGGGGTAAGTTTTGCCATCGTTGAAGGCGAGCAACGGACCTGGCGGCGACTCCCGAAAGCTGATGGGCGATTGAAATATCAGCGGCGTGACCACAAAAAACGGCTCGGCTCCGATTTGGCGAATCTGACGCGCGTAGTTTCGATAAGCTTCGTTTGCGTACGGATCGATCTGTTTTGGCCGCGCCCCGGTGATTTCCTGGGCGAGCCTCTTCTGAAAACTGGCCGCGTTCTCCGCCGACATCGCATCGCCCGCCAGACGGTATCCGTCGCGCTTTGGGCCAAGTTCCGACTCCGCTGTATCGGCGCGGTCGCGATGCGACGAAAGAAAATCAAACCGGCCAACATTCGCAAACCGCTTGGCGAAGAGCGCGAGGTGCGTAGCGAGGTCACGGCGTGCCAGCCAAAGCCGCGAAATTTTGATGTACCACTTCGCCCCGCCGCGGGGGTCGAGCGCCTTTCGCAGCGTCAGAGCGGTGCGCGGCCAATCGTGCCAATACACGGCTCGCTCAGTCCCCAGCTCCTGGTGCAATTTCGTTTGGACATCCGCTGTTTCGAGAAAGACCCACTTCAGATTGCGGGGTTTCGTCTTCAGAATTTGTTCGAGCACGTAGAAATTTTCCGGTGGATGCATCGCATCGATGCCGAAATTGAAACTGCGCGTCGGCAGGCCGCTCTCTCGCGTGGTCCGATCGAAAATTTCCGGCGAGACCGAGTAGTAAATGGCGCTGGTCCCTACGAAAAGCGTATCGAACTCGTTCTTGTGCTCGGTGAAGAATTTCAGTTTGGCCGCGACCCCTGCGGGAATTGCGGGCGGGAAAAGCGCATGCAAAAGCGCGCTGGTCGCAATCAGCGCGGCGAAACCGGTGGCAACGCAAACGACCCGGGATGAAAATGAGCGCGTTCCGCTGTCCTGCTCCGGGCGAGCCTGGTCTGTCGCCGCCACCCGATTATGGACGGCCACTCAGCGCGGCGATGCCGGGGAGTTCCTTCCCCTCGATTAATTCAAGCGACGCGCCGCCGCCGGTGGAGATGAACGTCATCTTGTCGGCCAGGCCCGCCTGCTTCACCGCCGTGACGGAATCACCGCCGCCGATGATCGTTGTCGCCTTCGAGCGCGCGAGAGCTTCGGCGATCGCAATGGTGCCCGTGGCGAAGGCAGGAATCTCGAAGATCCCGACCGGGCCGTTCCAGAGAATTGTTTTCGCTTTGGCGATTTCGTCTTCGTAGAGACTTATCGTGGCGTGGCCGATATCGACCGCTTGCCAGCCATCCGTGATTCCATGTTCCGGCATGACGCGGCTGGTATTGCGAGCGGTGGCGCCGGGCTCGATCTTCTGCGCTTCGAGCGCATCCACCGGCAACAGAAAACGCACTTTTTTTTCCTTCGCCAGTTCCAGAATCTCTCGCGCGAGATCGAGCTTGTCGGCTTCGACCCGGCTGCTCCCGATGCGAACGCCCTGGGCTTTCCAAAATGTGTTCGCCATCGCGCCGCCGATCAAAATGGAATCCGCTTTCTCCATCAGCGCCTTGATGACCCCGATCTTGTCGGAGACCTTTGAGCCGCCGAGGATGACCACGAACGGTTTCGCCGGTTTGGTCAGCTCGTGGGAAAGATATTGAATCTCTTTCTCCATCAGGAAGCCCATGGCTGATTGCTTCACGAACTTCGTGATGCCGGCGGTGCTGGCGTGCGCGCGATGCGCCGCGCCGAAAGCATCGTTCACATAGAGATCGCCGAGTTTCGCCAGCGCCTCGGCGAACACAGGATCATTTGCTTCTTCACCCGGATGGAACCGCACGTTTTCGAGCAACGTCACGTCGCCCTCTTTCATGTGATCGATGATTTCTTCCGGGATCTTGCCGATCGTTTCGTGACTGAAAGCGACCGGATGATTGATCAGCGTGTGGAGATAATCGGCGACCGGTCGCAACGAATATTTCTCGACCGGCTTCCCTTTCGGCCGGCCGAAGTGCGCCATCAGGATCGTCTTCGCGCCGTTCTCGCGGAGATAATTGATCGTCGGCAGACTTTCGCGGATACGAGTGTCATCGGTGATGGCGAGGTGGCCATCGCGCTCTTCCGTCGACACATTGAAATCGACGCGAACCAGCACGCGTTGGCCGCGCACCTCGAGATCGCGAAGGGTGAGCTTCGTCATGTCTCTCCCCTTTCGTTCTCGTGCTCGTGCTCGAATCCGTATTCGCCCGCATCCTCGCGTAAAAAATCGCCCCGCTCTGAGAATCGCCGCAGCATTCCCATCAGCATTTGCACGATCCGGGCGAGATTGTCCTTTGCGCTGTCGATCTGCTCTGGAGCGGCCAACTTCCGCGCCACCAAAACATCAAGACACGCCGCGCACTCCAGCGCCGAACCACGAGCAATTTCCAGGAAGCGCGCCCGATCCTTCCCGGAAAACTTCCCATTTCCCTCCGCGATGTTGAGCGGGATGCTCGTTGAAGCGCGATCAAGCTGATCTTTCACGGCGGCCTTGGCGGTGATCTCGTTCAAGAGTTCGCCCGTCCATGCGCAGAAGGCGATCGCTTCACGGTAAACATCAAGTTTTTCGTGATCGAAATATATTTTCATGCTCTAAGGAGAATCGATCACGAGCAGGAGCACGAGCACGCTTACGAAGGGGATAGCTACTTGCCGAGCAGCTCAAGCATTTGGACGCAGCGATTGCTGTAGCCCCATTCGTTGTCGTACCAGCCGACGATCTTTACGAATTTTCCGCCGTGCGTCATCGTGAGTTTGCTGTCGAAGATGCAGGAGTGCGGGTTGCCCACGATATCGATCGAGACCAGCGGCTCGTCGCTGTATTCGAGAATGTTTTTGTAACGCTTGCTCGCGGCGGCTTCCTTAAACGCGGCGTTGATCGAATCGACCGTCGCGTCCTTTTCGAGGATCGCGGTGAAATCGGTCACGGAACCGTCGGGCGTCGGCACTCGAAATGCGCCGCCGTTCAGCTTGCCGTTCAAAGCGGGAATTACTTCGCCGATCGCTTTCGCCGCGCCCGTGCTCGATGGAATGATGCTGACCGCAGCCGCTCGCCCGCGGCGCAAATCTTCATGCGGCAAATCGAGGATGCGCTGGTCGTTGGTGTAGCTGTGAATCGTGCTCATGAAACCGTTCACGATCACGAAGTTGTCGTGCAATACCTTGGCCATCGAAGCGAGGCAGTTCGTGGTGCAGCTCGCGTTTGAAATGATGAAATGCTTTTCCGCATCGTACGCTTCGTCGTTTACGCCGAGGCAGAGCGTCACGTCGGGTTTCTTGGCCGGAGCGCTGATGAGAACGCGCTTGGCCCCGCCCTTCGTCAAATGCAGTTCCGCTTTGTCGCGGCTGGTGAAGAAGCCGGTCGATTCGAGCACGGTATCCACGCCCAGATCTTTCCACGGGAGATTGCCCGGATCGCGTTCCTTCAGGACCTTAATCTTGTGGCCGCGCACGATGATGTTTTGCGCGTCATGACTGATGTCGCCGTCGAATTTTCCGTGGACGGAATCCCACTTCAACAGGTGCGCGAGGGTGAGCGTGTCGGTTAGGTCGTTAATGGCCGCGATGCGCTTGACGTCGCTTTGGTCCATCGCGCGCAAGACGTTGCGTCCGATTCGGCCGAAGCCGTTAATGCCGTAATTTGCCATAGGAAAAGTTGAGAGCGGTTGGTGAGAGTTGAGAGCCGCGCTCCTTGGAGAGCGGGTAAGTTACTAATTGCGGCGAATCGGGAACGCAACTGGGAAACACTGCGACCGCGGGCGTTGTAGCCGCCGGAGCTGTAGCCGTCGCCCTGTGGGCGACGCAGTTAGCGCGTCGCAGCTTTTCAAACCTTCGCTTCGCACGCGCCGCCGCCGAAGCGCTTTGGCGCGCAGGAGGCAGCGAAGCGGCTACAGGGTTCAAGAAACGAACAAGGTTCATTTGAACGAAGCCGCCCTGGGGCCGTCCAAGAGTTTTCGTGAAGATTGTTTCGATCCTCAGCGCATTAATCGCCGCGCTTGCACTCGCGCCATTCCAAACCGCGCAGGCGGCGAAACGCGATGCTTCCAAAGTGATCACCATTCTGACACTCGGAGATAGTCTGACCGCGGGCTACGGCCTTTCTCGCAAACAGGCCTATCCCGCTCTG
This sequence comes from Spartobacteria bacterium, assembly GCA_003134785.1. Classification (GTDB taxonomy): domain Bacteria; phylum Verrucomicrobiota; class Verrucomicrobiia; order Chthoniobacterales; family UBA10450; genus AV80. Next base: position 474,171 of record PLCN01000002.1, on the reverse strand, counting down.
ATCGCCGAAAAAATGCGGAGCGCGAATTATCAGTTCGAGGTCATCAATGCGGGATCGAGCGGCGATACTACGGCGGGAGGATTGCGCCGTTTGCCGCCGCTTCTTCGTGGAAAGAAAATCGATATCCTGATTCTGGCGCTTGGAATCAACGATGCCTTTCGCGGAGTTTCGATCGACCAAATGCGAGCGAATCTTCAGGCGATCATCGATCGGACACAGGCGCGTTATCCGAACGTTTCGATCATCATTGCGGGAATGCAGCTTCCGCTCGCTTCGAGCGATGGGTACGTGCGGGAGTTTGGAGAAATGTTCGGAACGCTAGCGGAGAAGAATCGCGCGGCGCTGATTCCGTATCTGCTGGAAGGCGTCGGCGGCGATCCCGACTTGAACCAGTTCGATCGCATTCATCCGAATGCGGCGGGCCAGCGGGTGTTGGCGGAAAACGTCTGGCGCGTGCTCGAGCCGATCTTGCGAAAGACGGCCAACCTCAGTTCGGCGCGCGTAGATTAGAGAGATGGATCCCGCCGACCCGCACAATCCCGAACACGCTGATCACCCAATCTTGGAAACGATCGAGATCGCGACCGAGGGGGAGGATTGCGACGAGTGCGTTCGAAAATTGCGGGAGCCGCTCATGCGCATCCCGGGCGTGCAAAGCGTCAGCGTCGATCTGGCGCGCGAACGCGTCATCGTCACGTTCGACGCGCGCAGGACGCACGCGCCAGATCTCCACGATGCGATTTTGAAGAGCGGTTACAAACCCGCGCCGATCGCAGATTGATTGTCGTCTTCTCTCCGCCTGTAGCCGCTTCGCTGCCTCCTGCGCGCCAAAGCGCTTCGGCGGCGGCGCGTGCGAAGCGTGGGCATCCGCGCTCGATCGGCGTTGCGCCGCCCACAGGGCGGCGGCTACAGTGGCTGTTGTTGCGTCAGGCAGTGAAACGCGCCGAGGCCCCAGATCAATTCCGTGCAATCGATAAGCACGATGCGGCGTCGCGGGAACACTTTCGCAAGGGCCCCTTCCGCGACGGCGTCGTTCGGATCGGCGAAGGTAGGCAGCAACACGCACTCATTCGCGATGTAGAAATTCGCGTAGCTCGCCGGCAGGCGCAGATCTTTGCGCACGATCCTGGCGGGCATGGGTAACGTGATTATCTCGAGCGGCGCGCCGTTCCATTTCATTTCGCGGAGACGCACCACATTTTCCTGGAGTGGTTTGTAATTCGCGTCGTCGCGATTCTCTTCGACTACGGTGACGACCGCGCGCTCACTCACGAAACGCGCCAAATCATCGACGTGGCCATCGGTGTCATCGCCTTCAATGCCGTCGCCCAGCCACAGGATTTCCGTCACGCCAAGATAATCGCGCAACCGCTGCTCGATCTCGGCGCGTGTGAGATTCGGATTCCGATTTGGATTGAGCAGACAAGATTCCGAAGTGAGCAAAGCTCCCGCGCCGTTCACATCAATTGAACCGCCCTCGAGAATCATGCGCGGATAAAACACGGGCGCGCCGATGATCTCGGCGATGCGCGTCGGAACCACATCATCGAGATCGCAGGGCGGGTACTTGCCCCCCCACGCGTTGTAATCCCAATCGACAATGGCCAGCCGTGGCTCTTCAGCGCGCGTCAAAAAAATCGGGCCATGATCGCGGCACCACGGCTCGTTCGTCGGAATGCGATAAAAGGTGAGGCGATCGAACGGCAACCCGGCCAGCACTTCGCGCGCTTCCGCTTCATGAGCGCCGTTGCAGACATTGATGCAGACCGGCTCGGAGGTGAGCAATGCTTCCACCATTTTTCGAAGCGCAGGCAGGACGCGATCGAACGCATCGGGAAAACTGATCCCTTCGCGCCGCGGCCACGAAAGCCAGGTCGCCGCGTGCGGTTCCCATTCCGCCGGCATTCGATATCCGAGCGCGGCCGGACGCTCCTGAAGTGGTGACATTTTCGAAGGCATAGCATGCGATCGAAAAACGTCGATGCCGAATCAACCTGCGTCAGCAGGCTTAGGGGCTCGGAAATATGATAAAAAATCCATTCATCCAAGCCCCGGCAATCGAAGTGTCTGTATGAAAACAAAAAGCCTCCTTTTTACTCTCGCCCTCCTTCTCTTGGTGACAGTCGTCCCAGCGCCGGCGGCATCCAATAGTCAGACGATCGCCAGGATCAATGCCGACGCCCAAAAACCAGGCGGCCCGGCCCAAGTATTACAGGCCATCTCGACGAGCACGCATGTCCCGGTCGCGACCTTGGAGAAACAGAAAGCGAAGACGGGGCTTACATACGGCGACCTGTTCATGGCACACTCCATCGCCAAGGCTGCGGGCAAAAGCTTCGAGGAGATCGCCGCAATGAAAGCGAAAGGCGAGACCTGGGACAAAATCTCGGATGCGAATAATGTGAGCCTGGACGGCAAAAAAAAGGTGGTAAAAGTGCAAGCCAAACCGACTCCAAGCCCGACGCCTCTAAAAAGTTTGCGCCAGGAACAGAACGACCGTTACAAATAAACGTTGAACTGCAATTAGCGGCCGGCGGTCCGAAGGAACCACCACTTGGTGGTCTGACAAAGATGCGACGAGTGCGCGGATAGGGGCGTCCGGTCTCCTCCTGCTCGTGATCGAAGGTGCTGCGGCACGAGCAGGAGCACGATTACGAAGGTAGGGGAGATTACTACACACTCGCGAAAAGGGAACGCCGTTGTTGTGACGCGAGCAAAGGCGGAAATGCCACTGCAGCCGGGGAGGTAGTGCTTCCGATAAAATGGGCGGCGGCTTTTTGTAATGCGCGCCACCGATCCCATTCGGGCGACGGAGCGCCGATAATATGCCGGAGGAGACTGCGCCATTCCATCAACGCCCGCTCGATGTCGCCGGACCGGAGCGATTCGTTCGTCATTCGGTAACGAGTCGACGGGTTGGCGACCAGTTCGCGAATGACTTCTGACGCGCCGGATCCGTAATGCGAAGGCACTCCCATTTCCAGATAACCGGGATGATCGGCGCGGCCATAAATCCGCTGGCAAAGAATGCCGAGCCGGCCACCGAGCGGTGCGTCTTCGGCGGCAAAACGGAGACCCGCGCGGATGTTCGCCAGATCGAAGACGAGGTCGTCGATCGGATACGTTTCATCTTCGAGCGCAGCGGCGATGGCCAGACCTTCGCCGGCCTGGAAGAAGGAGAAAAGAGTGCCGCGCCGAGTCGGCGTTCCATCTTCGGTGACGAGACCGAGTTGGCGCCAGGCGTAGGCGGGAGAATTGGAGATGATCTGTCCGGCAGCATGAGAACGTACCCGATTTCATCCAATCCCCGCCGGCCGGCGCGGCCGAACATTTGCAAAAGCTCATCGGGCTGGACGTGACGCTCGAAATTTCCAGCGAGGTAACGCGTGTCGGTAATGAGAACCGAGCGCATGGAGAAATTAATGCCCGCGGCGAGACCCATCGTGGCGACGACGACGTTCAGCTGGCCGGCTTTCGCGAGCGGTTCGATCAAACCGGCGCGGACGGCGTAGCTGAGTCCACTATGATGATAAGCAACGCGGCTGCGCAAAAGTTTCGAGAGCCGTTTGCCGGCGAGCGCTTCCTGTTCCGGTGAAAGCGATAACGGATCGCGGAGCGAGAGTGCCGAAGCGATCGCCTGCGCCATTTCTTCGCTCGCATTGCGTCGCGGCGCGAAAACCAGCACCGGCGCCAGATCCGCGCGCAATGCTTTCCCAATCATGCGCGGCCAGAAACTTTTCGACTGCACGAACTGCGATTCCGGCAGCACCCGCAAATCGATTTCCTCGAGTGGAACGGGGCGCTCGTTGTGCGAAATGAGCACCGGATCGCGACCGATGCGTTGGAACCACGCGACAACGTCCCGCGGATTTTGCACACTGCCGCTTAGGAGCAGGAGTTGCGTTTCTCGCGGCGCGAGTGCGAGCGCCAATTCATAATGCACGCCGCGAACCGGATCGGCGATCATCTGATATTCGTCCACGACGAGAAGCTGCGGACCGTCTCGCCGCAGGAAACGCGCGCGCTGCGTTTCCAACGTCGCCACCAAAACCTTCGCCCCGAGATTGAGCGCGAGATCGCCCGTCGCGATGCCCACCTCCCAACCGCGCACACGCCATTCCGCAAGCTTGTCATTCGCCAGCGCGCGCGTCGGCACGGTAAAGATTGCCTGCCCTTTCAACGACGGATAGAGCAGCTCGAAGATATAGGTTTTACCCGAACCAGTCGGCGCCTGAACGACCACGTCCTTTCCATCACGGAGCGCACGGACGGCTTCCTGTTGCCAGAGGTCGGGGACAACCAGATTTATTTCGAGTCCCGGCGGCATCGGCAAAAGTAGCACAGGCATCTTGCCTGTGGGGAAAGTGGGCGCGTCGCGTTTGCTTCATCTTTGAAACTTAAACGGACGGGACGCTCGTTTGCCCACAGGCAAGATGCCTGTGCCACGTCTCGCGCATAAAATAATCGTGCCTTCCAAAACCGTCCCGCTATCCTCGGCGCTAATGAAAAAAGAGGCGGGGCGGAAAGCGGAGGCGGCTCCGGCGTCCGCGATGGCGGCCGAAAAGTCTGGCCTCCCCGTCGTCGTTCTCCTGCCGAAAAATCGGGAGCAGATCCTCGCCACCGCCGCTCTCACTCGAGCGAACATTCGCACCGAAGTTTGCGAGCAACTCGATCAACTCGACCGGCAGATCGGCGATCAAACGGGCGCCGTGCTCTTCGCCGAAGAAGCCCTCGCTGGCGCGCAAGTTTCGCCGTTCCTGAAGCGCCTGCGCGCGCAACCGCAGTGGTCCGATCTGCCCCTGCTCGTCCTGACGAGCGGAAGTGAGGCGGACGATCAACACCATCGCATCCTCGATTTGTTCGGTCCGAAAGCGAATGTGACGTTCGTGGCGCGCCCGTTCCGCGGCCTCACCCTAGTCAGCGCGGTCCAGGCGGCGCTGCGCGCGCGCCGTCATCAGTTCGCCGTGCGCGATTTGATCGCGGAACGCGAAACCGTTCTCGCCAGCATCAGCGACGCTTTTTCGGCGCTCGATCGGCAGTGGCGTTATACGCACGTGAACGACCGGGTCGCCGAACTCGCCGGGTGGTCGAGGGAAGAAATGATCGGACGCGTCATCTGGGAAATTTTTCCGGAAGCCGTCGGCACAGAATTCTATGACCGCTGCCACCACGTGATGCGCACGGGCGAAGCGAGCAGCGCCGAATTTTTTTATGCGCCTTGGAATCGCTGGCTCGACGCGCGGATGTATCCGACCAAAGACGGGATGATAATTTTTCGCGCCGATGTCACCGAGCGAAAAAAACAGGAGCAGTTGGCGCGCGAACGGGAAGCCAAACTAAAAGAGAGCCAGGACCGCTTGCGGCTCGCGACCGAAGCAGCCGACATCGGCACGTTCGATTTCTTCCCGAAGACGCGCGAGCTGCAATTCTCCGATCGGAGCAGGGAACTCTTCGGCATTCCGCCGGAAATGGAGGTGACGTACGAAATCTATCTGGCCGGAGTGCATCCGGACGATCGCCACATCGTGACCGAAACGGTCCAGCGGGTGCGGCAGCCTGGAAGCACCGGGCGCTTCGATATCGAGTACCGCACGATCGGAATCCACGATGGAAAAGAACGATGGGTGGCAGAGCGTGGGCGCGCCGTCGTGGATGCGTCCGGCGAAGTGACGCGATTTATCGGAACGATGCTCGATATTACGGACGCGAAGAACGCCGAGATCCTTTTGCAGCACGCGAAGAGCGCGGCGGAGGAAGCCAACCAGGCGAAAGATCATTTCCTGGCCATGCTCTCACATGAGTTGCGCACCCCGCTCACACCGGTGCTGATGACGATCGCGGCGTTGAGGCGTGAGGGGGACTTGAGCGATGACCTGCGCCGGGATCTCGAGGTGCTCCAGCGCAACGTCGAGCTCGAGGCGCTCCTGATCGACGATCTGCTCGATCTCACCCGGATCGCGCATGGCAAACTCGAATTGCACAGCGACGCCGTCGATGTCCACAGCACGTTGGAGCACGCGCTCAGCATTTCCGCGGGCGATCTTTCCGGGAAAAATATTCACGTGACCCGGCGCTTCGACGCACGGGAACATCACTGCTGGGCCGATCCCGCGCGCTTGCAGCAGGTGTTTTGGAACCTGGTCAAGAACGCCGCGAAATTCACGCCCGAGGGCGGCCGCCTCGATCTTTCCACCAGGAATAACGATGCGCATCAGATCGTGATCGAGATTAACGACAACGGCATTGGGATCGCGCCGGAATTGGTGCCGAAAATTTTCGACGCGTTCGAACAAGGCGGACAAATGGTCACGAGCAGGTATGGCGGGCTCGGCCTTGGGCTCGCGATTTCAAAGCGCGTGGTCGATCTCCATGGCGGCACCATCGTTGCACGGAGCGGCGGTCCCGGGAAAGGCGCTACCTTTGTGGTGACGCTGAACGCGATGGAAACCTCGTTGCTGGAAGGTCCTGTCCTGTTCCTGGAAAGCGAGCCCACAGTAGCGAGGCATATCCAGATTTTGTTCGTGGAAGATCACGAGGACACCGCGCGCGTCCTCGGCCGGGTTTTGAAAAATGCTGGGTTCGACGTTAGCCACGCCGGCAACCTCGCCCAGGCGCGCGAGCTTGCGCGGACTCGCCGCTTCGATCTTGTCATCAGCGATGTTGGTTTGCCGGATGGAAGCGGTCTCGATTTGATGCGAGGCCTGCGCGAGACGCAAGGTTTGACCGGGATCGCGTTGAGCGGCTTTGGGACGGATGAGGACGTGGCCGCGAGCAAGGCCGCTGGGTTCGCGGAGCATTTGATCAAGCCGGTGGATTGGGACCGGCTCCGAGGCGCGATCGAACGTCTCACCCCGCCGAGTAAGCCAGCTGCGCGAAGCGCGGCGTAAGTGATCGGACGCTTCGACCTGTAGCCGCTTCGCTATGCGAAGCGCGAGCATCGACGTGTCAGCTTGGAACGGCGGCGGGTACAATTAGCGATTGCTGCCTAACAACATCTGCTTGAACGCGCCACGCGCGTCCGCGTGCACATCGGTCGCGGCCATTTGCGTCGGCGCGTGGTAACCATGACACGTGATGCATTCAGAAACGACCTTCCCTTTCGGACTGTGACACGTCACGCAATCCGCCCTCGCCGGCATGAGCACATCCGAGGTCTCGTGACTCACCAGCGCTCGATGGCACCTATTGCAATCCAACTTTTCGGATGTGATCGGATCCACTTGATGTTTCGCGTGATTGAATTTCGCCTGCGGCATCCAGCGATCGACCAGCACCGGCTTCGTGAGCGTGGCGGTGGCGATGCGATCCGGTTTCACGTCATGGCATAAAGCGCAGCCCGTGTAGTTTGCCTTGGTCGCCGCCGCTTCCTGCCGCTGTGGTCTGTAAGGATCCTTTTCGAAAAACACGGCGCGCTCCAGCTCCTCTCCGGTGTGAAATTGCTCCCTCAATTTCCTGATCTGCTCCGCGACGAAGATCTGCACATCGCCGTCGCGGGTCTTTCCCTTCGATCGCGCATAGTCGCCGTATTGTGCCGGCAAGGTGCGCAAGAAAGTCCGCACCAGATTCACGTCGCCGTGAGGGATGTGGAGCTGCGGATTGTTTTTGTCGAAGAGCAACGCGTGACAGGCCTGGCAGTTCGCCTCGAAACTGATCCGCTGATAGAAGCGACCCTCGGGATCGGCCTTGTGGCAGTAGTTGCAATCGAGCTTCCGTCCCTTCTCCACCGGCGGAATATCCGTCGCGAAATGGCGTTGATGATTGAAGCGGAGCACATCAGGGTCGCGCGCCTTCTCGCGCACGAGCTGAAACTCCGGATGATCGCCGGCGAAAGAAGAAAGGACCTGGGTGTAACCGCGCGGCGGCCGCGGCATTTCGAAAACGACCTGTTGCGCCGGATGCGGCCGCAGATGAAACGCCGCCGGCGGAAGCTGCGCGCCTTTTTGCGCGGACGCTTCCATGACGCCGCTGTTGTTGTGACACGAAGCACACTGCAGATCCGCGACGGGTTTCATCCGCGCCGCTCCGAGGTGTTCCTGATGGCAGACTGAGCAGGAGCTATTTTCGACCACGTTCGGTTCGTGCAGCGTGTGCTGTTTGTGGCACTGCTCGCACTTGAGATCGATCGCGGTGAAATCAATTCCACGATGGAACCGGTCCTTCACGACGCTCTTGAACTTTGTCAGCGTCATCCCGTCGCCGAGGACGGCGCCCTTGTCGTGACACTTCGCGCAATCCTGCGCGAAAGTTGCGTGATTGCTCGAAATTTTGCCGGAGCTGAAAAATTCTTCGTTCCCGCGTTTCTGAAAAAGAATGATGCCTGCGACGCCGCCTGCGATCGCGAGGAAACTGACGCACCAGCGCGCGACGCGCCAGGGATGCTTGCGCTTGTAATAACCGAGATTGCCTTTGTAGCGCTCGGCGATCTGTTTTTGGGTGCGTCCGGGCGTGGCCATGGCTCAGCGAGGCTTCTGCCTCGTTCGTAATCGTGCTCCTGCTCGCACTCGGTCTGCGTTAATCGCTTCGATCAAGAGCAGGAGCACGACTACGAACGGAGACATTGGAAGTTTAATAATAAAAAAGCGTCACGTAGGCGTGCCAGAACGTGAGGAGCAGGAGCAAAAACGAAAACGGCACGTGAATAAAAAGCCAGCCGTGGAGCCAATGCTGGAGACGCGTTTGTAAGTCGAGAATGCGCCGCTCGTCGCACCACCCCTGGATTTCTTCGACCCGGCTGCGGTAGGTTTCCGATACGCGCAGTTTCACGAATCGGAACGTGTCGTCGGAAAAGCGTGGATTTCCGAGACGGAACTTCTCGCCGCGGCCCGCCCGGAGATAGGGAAGAATTTGGCGATCGATGAATTCGACCAACGCTGCTTCCGATGCTGGGTCCGGTGGCGGCGCAGCAGGTTTCGCGGCCGCTGCCGGTTTCGCGGCCGCAGGTTTTGCCGCAGTCGGAGTCGGGGGCTTCGCGGCAGCAGGAGCAGCCGGTTTTATTTCCGCGGGCTCGGCGGTTTTTGGCGCAGGTTCGTCGCCAGCCGGGACCGACGCACGCGGAACGGAAGCGCCCGGCGGTTCGCTTTGCACCCGCGCCGTCGGCGTGCCGATTGTTTCAGCAGGTTTCGCCGGAGCTGAAGATGCGGCGGCATTCGCCGCGGAAGGGATCGCCGGTTCGGAAGAAACTTCGACGGCCTTTGCCGCTGGAGCCGCGGTTGTAATTGCCGCGGCGGCCGCCACCGGCTGCGCGGTCACGGTGGAACCGGTAACCGATTTCGCGCGAGCTGTCGGCGTGCTCAGCTCGCCTTTCGTCGAAGCCATCACCGCGGAACCCGCCGTTACTGCCTTCGCCGGACTTGGAGCGGGCGCGCCCGCGTCCGGTTTTTTTGGCGGAGCTGGCTTGAACGAATCGCGCATTTTTTCCGCGGCCACGCAAAGCTGGGCGCGGATATGCGGAATCTGTTCGAAGACCGTCTCGGCCGGCAGCCGCTCCTTCATCAGCCGCGGCATGAGATGCTGAAGCACGAGTCCGTAAATCCCGCTCACCATCACCACAGCGTAAAGCCCCATCAGCAGCGTGGTCATCGGTCCGCCCCATCGAAAACCGCTGTGCAAAATAACGAGCGGGACGGTGAGGAACGTGAGCCAGATGTGAGCGCGCAACCACCGCTGCACGGTGCCTACGCGCCACAGCGGAATTTTCTTTCGCAGACTCAGGAGCGCGGCGAAAACAAAAATCCCAAGCGAGATCGCGCCGAAGGCCAACCCGAGCGGAGTGCCGCCCACGGTGTGATGTTCGGTCGGGGTTTGGATCAGCGATGGCGGCAAACGAATCCCGGCCGGCATCCGCTGCGGGTGAAAATTCCCGATGTAGAGCAGGCAAGCCGCCACCGTGGCGAGACAAACAAAAACAAACCAGGGAAAGTGTTTCCAGTTAGTGATCCGCATACCAGGAATGAAGAGCGTTGTCTGTCCGGCCAGAATCGAAAATCCAGAATCGAAAATCCAAAATGGCCTCAGTGCGTGGTGTGTGATTCGAAGCGCCTCTCCGGCGCCCAACTGGTCTTCAAAATCTCCGCCTGCGCCTCCAGCACATCGCCGAAAAATCGCTGGGGATCGACGCGCTTCGCGGCGTCATGCGGACAGGCATAAACGCAGCTCGGCACAGATAATTGCGTGCAGAGATCGCAAGTGTTCGCTTTGTAGGTGGTCGATTTTTTCTTCTCGATCTTGACCGTGGGCGGAATGTTCGGATTAGCCGATTTGATCTCCGTCTTCACTTCCTTGACCACTTCGAGCGGGTGCATGTTGATGTTGCCGTACGGGCAAAGCTCCGCGCACTTGCCGCAGCCGATGCACCAATCCTCGATGATGATCTCGAGGTTTTCCTTGCGGCGAATCGAGCCGACCGGGCACTGCGTCATGCAAAGCGGATCGCGGCAGGAGCGGCAGGCCGTCGCGACGAGAAAATGATCGTAGCGCAAACCATCACGCAGGAGACGCGAGACACCGTCGTGCGCCTTTGCGCAAGCCTGCACGCACGCATCGCAGCGCGTGCAGTTATCCAGATCGATAAGCAGAAGATTTTGCGCCTCGAATAATCCCTGGTTCAGAAAATCATCGAGCCCGAGCCCCGGCGGTACCGTGCGCGCTTTGGTCGCCGCCATGCGGGCCTCGGCCACCGGCTCGAGCTGAGCGCGCACCCCGGGGAATTTCTCGAGCATGAAATTGAACTCCGTCCCGGGAATTTTCACCACGTCCACCGCATCGAGCGCGGCACAGGTCGCGATGCGCTTGATCGAACGCAGCAATCCGATCTCGCCGAAAAAATCTCCGCGGCTCAAATAAGTCCGGACCATTTCGCCGCCCGGCATCGATTGCGAGACGCGGACCATTCCGGATCGGATCAGGTAAAACGCGTCTGCTTCCTCGCCTTCTTTGCAGATGACCTGGTTCTGATTGTACGAGACCAGCTCGACCTTCTCTTTGAGATAAGCGATGAACTCGTCGCCGACTGTCGCGAAAAGCGGGACACTCCGGAGATGCGTCTCGAGCGAGCGCTCGCGATATTTTTTCTCCATCTCCACTTTGAAGGAAGTCCCTTTGAACGTGGGAGCCTTCACTTTCGAAGTCGCTTTCGATGCATCGGAGACCTGGCGATTGCCGACGAGCATGTCGAGAATCACGCGCAGCATTTCCACCATGACGCACGGTTCGCGTGTCATGACCGTGGCCGAGCGCGGTTGGAAAGTGCGGCAGGTCATTTCGCCGAAAAGCTCACCGGCGCCGAGCTGCGCGATCGGCTTGTTCATCGGCAAATCGACGTTCGCATCGATCCCGATGAACTTGCGCTCGTGCGCTTCCGCGCGCTTGTCCTGGCCATCGTCCACCAAAAAACTTTTCATCCGCGCGACGCTGCGTCCGAAGAATCCCCAGCCGGGCCTCGTGCGCAAATGAGCCATCGGATTGTTGATGGAAATATCGACCGTGCCTGAGACGATGTAATAGGCGGTCGAGCCGAACTCGCCCTCAGTGCAGACCGTTTCGCCTTTTCGATAGCGATGGAGCACGGCCGCACCTTTCGCCCAGTTGTCGAGTTGCCCGCGCGCGACTTCCTTCAACGCCGGCAAGAACTCGATCAACTGATCGACACTGAGCGGCTCCCCCGAAGTAAGCTTCCCGGCTGTTTCGTCCATCGCGCGCCGGGATGATACTCAACGCGCCCTTTCCGGTGGAAGCATTTTAACGTGGTGGCGTTGCCGCTTGATCGACCCAGGTTCCGAGCTTGCTACTGCGACGCGCGGAATGTTATACGTCGGCGCATGAGCGGTTTTCGAAAACGCCGCTGCAAATTCGAAGCGAAGGAACTACCAACATGAACGCTGAAGAAGTTCACGAACCAAACAGACAGGAAGACGGCGAGAACCGCAACGGCGGGATCGACGAAAGCGGCAAAGTGGACCGGATTCGAGACATCCTTTTCGGTTCGCAGATGCGCGATTACGACGGGCGCTTTCAGCGGCTGGACGAACGGCTGACTCGCGAAGCTACCGATGCCCGCGCCGATATGCAGAAGCGTCTCGAGGCCTTGGAGAATTTTTTGAAAGGCGCGCTGGAATCGGTTTCGAATCGGCTGAACACCGAACAATCGGAGCGCGGGAACGCCATTGAAAAACTGACGCGCGACCTCGGCGAAACGGCCAGGACACTCGAGCTGGCGACGAAGAATCTCGGCGAACACACGGGCGGCGAAATTCACGCTTTGCGCCAGCAGCTTCTCGATCAATCGAAAGCGTTGAGCGACGAGATTCGGGAGAAGCACGGCCAGGTACAGGCAGACCTGGGTCGCGAGGCGGAGCAGATTCGCGGAGCGATGACTGGTCGCGAAGCGCTGGCGGAGATGTTGAGCGAAGTGGCGCTGCGCTTGAAGAACGAGTTTCACGTGCCGGGAGCGTAGTCGGGCGACCGCGCATGCACCGGTCCGCTCGCGATCCAATCACGGAGTTCGAAGAACTTCGCCGCCTGCTCTTGAGCCGGGAGCGGGCCCAACTGCGCGAATTGACCGACCGCGTTTCCGACAAGGAACGCCGCTCGCAGGACGTCGCGGGCGTTTTGCCCGAGGCGATCAAGATGAGCCGGGAGCGGGGCGAGGAGCTGACGCACGCCTTGCAGCCGGCGGTGGAAGGCTCAATTAAGGATTCGATCGATCAGAGGCCGCAGGTTTTTGTCGATGCGCTGCACCCGATCATAGGGCCGATCGTGCGAAGATCGATCGCGGAGAGTCTGCGGCGTTTGCTCCAATCGCTAAACCAGACGCTCGAGCACACTTTTTCGTGGCGGGGCTTGAAATGGCGCTTCGAGGCGTTGCGGACCGGTAAGACTTTCGCGGAAGTCGTGATGCTGCGGAGTTTGGTCTATCGCGTCGAGCAGCTGTTCCTCATTCATCGCGAGACGAGCCTCGCGCTGCTTCACGTCGCGGCCGACTCAGCGGTGAGCAAGGATTCAGACATGGTGGCGGGAATGCTGAGCGCGATTCAGGATTTCGCGCGAGATTCATTCGAAGCCGGCGAAGATTCAGCGCTGGAGGAATTTCGCGTGGGCGAATTGCAGGTGTGGATCGCGCCCGGCCGCGCGGCCTACCTCGCCGCCGTCATCCGCGGGAATCCGTCCCGCGAACTCCGTTCGACGCTCGAGGACGCAATCGAAAGCATTCATATATTGAAGGGCTCGGCGCTGACGTTTTTTCAGGGAGACACCGCCGTTTTCGAGACTCTCCGGCCGGAACTGGAGTCATGCCTTCAGGCCCAATACAACACGGAGAAGCGCGGACGACCAACTCGCGCGTGGCTCATGTTGCTGGCCATCGCGGCGGTCGCAATTTTCGGCCTAATCCTGGCCGCGCAGAGCAAATCGAAGTGGAAAAACTTCCTCGGGCGACTCAAGTCTCAACCGGGAATTGTGGTGACTGACGCCCAGCACCGATGGTTTTCTTCCTCACAGGTGAGTGGGTTGCGCGACGCTTCCTCAGCGGATCCCGCGACACTCTCGCGCGAGGCGAATCTTGATCCGAGTCGCATCCGCTTTCACTGGAAGGAATTTCTAGCGCTCGATCCGGCCAGCGTGCGGCGGCGTTTCGAGCAACGATTTAGCGTTCCGACTGAGACCAGGATTGCGCTCAACGATGGTGTGCTGGCGCTGTCGGGCTCCGTTCCCTACGCGTGGCTGGAACAGGTCCAGCGCGAAGCGACGCTCATTCCCGGCGTAACGTCCATTGTCGAGCGCGACGCGAAAATAATTTACGATCCGGATTTGGCCCGGAAGCGCTTCGAAACGCGATTTACTTTGCCCGATTCGGTAAACGCTGTGGCGGTCGACGGCGCCCTTACGCTTTCCGGCGAAGCATCGCATCGGTGGTTGACGCGAGTCCGCGCCGAAGGCGCGAAGGTTCCCGGCATCACGTCCATCGACGATCGCGCTGTGATCGATCTCGATCAGCGCGCCTTCGAGCAGTCCCGGTCTATTATTGAATCGGCCTTTGTCTATTTCCTGACGAACAAGGACGACATCGCGACGGAAGGTTTTGCCGCTTTATCGCGTCTGCCGGACGAGATTCGCCGCTGCGAAAATGCGGCGAAACAACTCGGAATGGCCCTGACCCTCGAGATCCATGGATACGCGGACGCTGTTGGCAGCGAAGCCAAGAATGCCGATCTGCGACAGCGGCGCGCGAATAAGGTGCGCGATTTTCTCGTTTCGTGTGGTTTCCCGGCGGCGCAATTCAAGCCGGTTGGAATTGAACAACCATTCAAGCCAGCCGCGAGCGACAAAGCGGCCGCGGAACAATCGGACCGGCGCGTCGCTTTCACGGTGGTGACCCAGAGTTCAACCACCTCGCCATGATTCAGAAAAAAATCTGCATGATCGGAGCGTCGGGCGTGGGGAAGACCAGCCTCATCGCGAAATTCGTGCACAGCATGTTCTCCGATAAATACCTGACCACGGTCGGCGTGAAGATCGATAAGAAAACCGTGTCGGTCGATGGCTCGGAGGTGATGCTGATGATTTGGGATCTGGAGGGGGATGACGATTATCAGCGGCTGCAAACGTCCTACCTCCGCGGCACCAGCGGTTATTTGCTCGTCGCGGATGGAACGCGCCAGATCACGCTCGATCAGGCGATTGAGATTCAGGGACGTGTGGTGGCGGCGATCGGTCCGTTGCCATTTCTGCTGGCGCTGAACAAGGCCGACCTCGCGCCCCAGTGGGAGATCGATGAGGCACGGACGGACAGTCTGTCGGCGCGCGGATGGAGATCGTTCAAGACGAGCGCGAAAGAAGGTGCCGGCGTCGAGGAGGCTTTTATCGAACTGGGCCGAATGATGACGCAGTCCAAATAAGCATGCCGGACCTCGACCGCGATTCTCCGGCCGGCGCTGTCCTCGAAGCGCTCGGGTTCGCCGTTTTTGTTCGCGACAAATCAGGCGCGCTACGGCTCAGCGGAACGCCGCCGGATTGGCTGCGCTCGATTTGGCCGGACGTCGCATCCGCCGCGTCTTTGCCGATTGATCACGCGTCGCCCTTTTTGGAAAATTTTCTGGTCGATGCCGGCGGATGCTGGAGCGCGGGTGGAGAGAAGCGCGCCCGATCAGGTCCCTGGGTCGAGCAAGCCGCGGATGGAATCGAGCTTTCCCTGGAAGCCACCGCGCTTACCGCCGGAGGTCAGGCAATCTTGCTGCTGGAACGGCTCGGCGAAATTTTCGAAGCGAAAAAATCGATGCTGCAAAAGGCGCGAGAGACCGTGATCGCTTATCAGCGGCTGAATTCCGAAATGCAGAAGAAGGAAATTCTGTTGAACTGCATCTCCGAGGAAATGAACGCCGCCCTCGCGAACGTCATCACCTCTCTGCGGCTGATTGAGATGGAAAAAAATCCGGCGCAAATCGCGCAGCTCTTGAGTCTAGCTTCGCGCGCGACGGAGGAACAACAGACGCTGATCAACAAGGTGCTGAATGTTTTTGCCGCCGAGCTGGAAGGACTTCGCGGGCGCAACGGGATGGCGATTGCCGAAGCAAAATTGGGAGATGCGCTTCTGGCGGCGGAAGAAAATGTCGCTTCCCAATTCGCCGACAAGGGTGTGCGCTTGAGCATCACTGGGAATGGACTTGCTGGAATACGCGTGGCTATGGATTCAACGCATCTGACCCGCGTCTTGTCGACCCTGCTCGAGAATGGCTTGCAAAGCGCGCCTGCGGGCGACGAAGTTCGGCTCAATTTCGCCGAGGAATCTGGATCGATTCTGATTCGTGTCACCGACAATGGCCCCTCTTTCCCGAAGGATATTTGCGCGAACCTTTTTTCCAGAGCAACGACCGCGACGCCCGGACCGCAAGCTTTGCAGTTGCCCTTCCAGTTTTGCCGGATCGCAGTTGAGAATTGCGAGGGAGAAATCGGTTACGAATCCCGGAAGGACGGCGGCAATTCCTTCTGGATCATGCTCCCGACCCTGGCTGCGACGAAATGAAAACGCTCGTTCTGATCGACAGCGATGCGTTGACGCGCGCGCTCATCGCCCAATGTCTCGCCGGACAAGAGTGGCGCGTGCTCGAAGCCGCGGACGGACAGGCCGGCCTCGATCTCATTCTGCAAAACAAACCGGCTGCCGTGGTTTGTGATCTTCGCACGCCGAAACGTAACGGCTTCCAGGTCTGCCGCTGGATTCGCGAGCAACCTTCGCTTCAGCCGACCCGCGTGATTTTGACGACGGTCAGCCGTTTCGCCAACGACCGCGAAACCGCGTTCGCCGCCGGCGCGGACGATTATCTCATCAAGCCCATCGCGCCGCCCGATCTCATTCGCACCATGGCCGTTTGCCGCGACAATGGCGAAGCGGCCGCCGTCGAGCCGATAGCGGAAGAAAATGTGGTCGCCGGGCCCACCTTGATCCGATTCTGGGGCGTCCGCGGTTCCATCCCCACCCCGGGCCGCGATACTTCCGTTTACGGCGGCAACACTTCGTGCGTCGAGATTCGCGTGGGCAATCAAATCATCATCATGGACGCCGGGTCAGGCATTCGCCGCCTCGGGCAATCGCTCATGAAGGAGGTCTCGACCACGGGACTCAACGTCCTGATTCTCGTCACCCACACGCACTGGGATCACATCCAGGGATTTCCTTTCTTCATTCCGGCGTATCATCCGAAGGTCAATATTCGCGTCCTCGGTTACGAAGGCGCCGTTCATGGATTGCGCGGCGCGCTCTTCGAACAAATGCAGACCGCTTTCTTTCCCGTCGGTCTCAATCAGATGGCGACGCACCTTACGTTCGAGGAGTTGACCGACATGCAATTCAATCTCGGCGTGGTCAAAGTGCGAACCATGTTCGCTAACCATCCGGGCATTTGTCTCGGCTACCGGCTTTCCACGCCGAGCGGCGACATCGTTTTCATGCCGGACCACGAAGCCTACGAACGTTGCGAAATCGAACGCCAGAAGGCCGAACGCCAGACGTCGCCCGATGGTTTGGCTTATGCGCGGATCCAGGATGAGAAAGTGGTCGAGTTCCTCCGCGGCGCCGATCTCATCATCGCCGATTCACAATACGACGCGATCGAATATCCCTCGCGCCGCGGCTGGGGCCACACTTGCGCCGACGACACGGTGCAACTCGCGATGCGAGCCGGCGCCAAGCGGCTTGTTCTCTTCCATCACGATCCCGATCACACCGATGAAAAGATCGCAGCCATGGCCGAGCGCGCGCAGCGCGAAGTTGCGCAGCATGGCGGGAAACTGATCGTGACCGCCGCTCGCGAGGGCGAGGAAATTATTTTGTAGCCGCGATCAGCTAAGCAGCCGTGTCATCCCGAGCCGCGCAGACGGGACCGCGACCATGGGAGGAGCGCTGACCTCACACCTGCAACTTGCGCCAACCCAAAGAAACAACGCGTAAGCCAACGTAAACGCGTGATGCAAACGCGACAACACCAGAGCGCTCGTGAGGTCCCTCGCCGTCTGCGCGGCTCGGGATGACAGCTTAGTTCTTGCTGTCGGCTAACGCACTGCCCGCGAAGTGGAGAAGCTCAAGAATTTCGCCGCGCAACCGCAGGAAATCTGAGCTGCTGCGATCGCGCGGACGGTCCAGCTCGATCCGAATGGTCCGCTCGATTCTTCCCGGACGCTGCGTCATGATCACGATCCGGTCGCTCATATAAATCGCTTCATCGATATCATGCGTGACGAGAAGCATCGTCGTGCGACGCGCCTGCCAGAGTCGCAGCACTTCATCCTGCATTCGCATGCGCGTAAACGCGTCGAGCGCGCCGAGCGGCTCATCGAGCAGGAGAACGCGAGGATGATTAATGAGCGCCCGCGCCAAAGCCACGCGTTGCGCCATGCCGCCGGAAAGATGGTGAGGGTAAGCGTTGGCGAAACCCTCCAGGCCCACGAGCCGCATGAATTCGTCGACTTCATGCCGGTTCTCATGCAAGACGCCACGTGCCACGAGGCCAGCCTGGATATTTCTGCGAACGGTGAGCCACGGAAAGAGATTCGGATCCTGGAAGACGAGGCCGCGTTCCGCGCTCGGAGCGTTGATTGGTTCCGAGCCGATCAACAGCTCGCCCGAATCGGGAAGATCGAGGCCGGCGATCAGACGAAGAAGAGTGGACTTCCCACAGCCACTCGGGCCGACGAGCGAAACTAATTCTCCCGCCGCAAGCGAGACCGAGACAGCATCGAGCGCCAACCGGCGTGTAAGCGGATTATCCGGCGCCGGAAAACTCTTGCGAACTTCGCGGACCCGAAGCGAGGACGCTTCCGCGGCAGCCATGGCTACCACTTGATCATTCCTTTTTGCCAGACCAGGACGCGGTCGCGCACTTTGAAAAGCACGGTCATGATGGTGGAAAAAAACGCGGCCATGATGATGAGCGCCGCGAAGACTTTTCCGTACTCCGCCCAGCCCTGCGCCCAACTCACATACCAGCCCAGCCCCGATTTCACGCCAACCGTCTCCGCAACAACCAGCGTCAAAAACGATGCGCCGAGTCCCATGAAGAGGCCGATAAAAATGCTCGGAATCGCGGCCGGAATGGCCACGCGGAAAATAAGGTACGCGGGCCCCGCCCCGAGCGTGCGAGCAACGTCGAGATAGGACGCGCGGGTGTTCGAAATGCCGGAAGCAGTCAGCATCGTCACCGGAAACCAAACCGCGAGCGCGATCAGCGCCGCGGCGGAAAAAACGGCCGAGGGCGAAACCACCATCGCGAGCGGAATCCAAGCGGTCGCGGGGATCGGACCGATGACCTTCAACACCGGCATGCCCCAGTAGCGGGCGGGAGAAAACCAGCCGATGCAAATTCCGCTGATCAAGCCGGAGAGAACACCCAGCGCGTATCCGCTGAGAAGCAGAATGAGCGAGTGCCAGGTGCTGTCGAAAAGAAGCGCGCGATCGTTCACTAAACTTTGCAGGACGCCAGCCGGACTCGGAAAATACGGGAGCGGGAGTAAACGCAAACCGGAGGTGATTATTTCCCAAACGCTCATCAGCAAAACTGCGGCGGCGAAGATCGGACACATGTCCCGCATCCAGCGACGGAGACCCGGCCACCATATTTGCATCAGAGTCATCACGATGCCCGCCGCGAGAACGCCGCAAAGGAAAAGTGTGTACGAATGCGTTTCAGGTGGCGGCTCACTTTTCGAAACCAAAAAATGAATCGCCAGCGCGATGGAAGTCGCCAGGGGCAAGGCCAGCAGAGTAAGCAGCGGTGGACTAGATTTCGCCGTGACAGCTCGGCTCGACACAATCCGAGCACGTGGTTCCACGGCTGGCGCAGGCGGTTCAACCTCAAGCGAAGAAAGACTCACTTCTTCGCCGCGACGGATACCTTCGCCTTGCAACATGACTCTTCGGTATCAGACAGAATCAGCTCTGCAAATAAACGGATGTCCTGATCTGGAGGGACTTGGCCGCCAGCCACCTTCTCCACCTCCAGCCCTTCAAGCCATGCATCCGAGACGCCGTCCAGATGCGCGAACGCGCGCTTCGCCAACTCCGGAACATCCGTGGTCGGACTGAGCATGCCGGCGACTTTCATTTCCGCCGCCGCCGATTTGACCGCCGTCTCAGCGCCGGAAACGCTCGGCACATAACGCAGGTGCGAGATCGCGACCGTGTTCAATTCCGGATTCGACGCCAGATATTTCTTCTCGACCGACAACCGCGCGGCCGCGGCCGGGTTGGCCTCGACCCACTTAGCGCCCTTAAGCAGCGCACGCGTCGCGGCCGCGGCCCCCTTCGGATTCGCGGCGAGATATTTTCCGTTCACGATCACCGCGCAGCAGTATTCATCCTTGTAAGGCGCATCCGCTGCTTGGTCGGCCACGTTTCTCACCTTTCCATCGGCCACCAAAAGGCTGCCGATCGGCTCGGAATCCGCGACGGCGTCCACTTCACCTTTGTCCAAAGCCAAACCAAGCTCGCCGGCAGGGAACACGCGCCACGTCACATCTTTGCTCGCATCGATTCCGTTCGCGCCCAGCACTCGATTGGCAAAGATAAACGGTGGCGTTCCCATCCCCGGCACGCCGATTCGCTTTCCGCGCAGGTCCTGCACGGTATGGATATTCCCCTTCGTCGAGGCCTGGACCCGCAGACAGCCCTTGTGAATTCCCGCCGTGAACTTCACATCCAGCCCCTGCTCGATCGGCTTCAGAAAATACATGACGAGATGATGGGTGATGTCGAATCCGCCGAGCGCGAGCACGTCTTTGTAGTTCGCCCATTCGCATTTCACCATTTCCACCTCGAGGCCTTCTTCTTTGAAGAATCCCTTTTCCACCGCGCTGAAGATCGGCGCTTCGCAGGTCAGGCCGATATAGCCAACGCGAATCTTATTGGAACCGCTCGCGCTGGTAGAATTCTTTTTACAGCCAGTCAGAAGGAGCGCGCCGAGCGCCGTTATCGCGATGAGTTTTGTTAATTTCATGCCGGACCCTAATGAGAGGCAAAAGAAATACCGCAATAACCTGTGCCTATGGAAGCACAATCTTAACTATCCCTCCAACAGCGCGATTCCTTTTCTTTCGTAATCGTGCTCGTGCTCCTACTCGTGATCGATCTCTGCCCGGTAAACGATTACGAGCAGGAGCACGAGCACGAAGGCACGGCCTGCCTGATTGCATTTTTCGCCGAAACTTCAGAATATCCGCGCGATGCATGACCCGCTCGAAATTCGCCATCTGCGGTATTTCCTCGCGGTGGCCGAAGCAGGCAGTTTCAGTCGAGCCGCGGATCGCTTGGGAATTTCCCAGCCGAGTGTCTCCCAACAAATGCGTGACCTGGAGGCCGGCCTCCGCGTCTCTCTCTTCCAACGGCGGGGAAAGCGCATTCTCCTCACTTCGACCGGTTTAATCTTTCAAGAACATGCGCGCGCGATCCTTCGGCAGCTCGAAAATTTTCTCCAGGAAGTAAGCAGCGAACCGGGGCAGTTGCGGGGCGCGCTCCATGTGGGTGTCGTTCCCATCCTTAACGTGGCGTTGATGCCCGATCTGCTTGGCCTCTTCGCCGCCAAACATCCGGGGGTCGGTCTCACGGTCGAGGAAATCTCATCCACCGAAATTGAAACGGCATTGGAAGAGGGCCGACTGGACGTCGGCCTCGGGTTTCTCACGCGGCACTCGCCTAACTTGCGCTACGAACGTCTTTGCCTGGATGAATTTGCTCTGATCGTTTCTGAGTCGCATCCCTGGTCGAAACGGCGCGTCATTCAGTTTTCGGAACTGCACCAGCAACGATTGCTCCAATTGTCCGACACCTTCGTGATGCGGCGAATGTCGGACCAGCTTTGTCTGAACCATCACGTCCGGCCACGGACGGTGGCGGAGCTGAATGCAATCGAGACGCTGCTCCGGTCGCTGGCCCCCCTTAAGGCCGCCGCCATCATGCCGAAGATCACGCTGCGAGGGAGAGAAGCATTGAAGCTGAAAGCGATTCGCCTTCAGGGAAAAAAGCTCGATTTGGATATCGGGCTGCTCCGTCTGAGCGATTCCGGAGCGAACAGCGCCGTCGGCGCCTTCACCGCCATCGCCAAAGCCGCCGTTCCGAAGCTAATCAGGAAGCTGTAGCCGCCCCGCTCTGTCGGGGCGCGCCGCGGAACGGCGACAGACCGCCGTTGCTACAGGAGTTGATACGGGTCGACGTCGACTGACGCGACGACGTCTTCGGGGAGCGGAAGTTTGTCCAGGGTCTCACGGATGATCCGGCTCAAGCGCACGATTGCTTCGCCGCGCATCAAGATGTGAAAACGAAACTGGCCCTGCAATTTTTCGAGCGGCGCGGGTGACGGCGCGCTCAAAATGAATTCGTCCGGCAATGCTTCTTTCAATCGGCGCGCGATCGTCTCCGCGGAGAATTGGGCGCGTGTTTCATGAGCTGAGCGAACGGTGATCAAGACGGCGTGCTTGAAAGGCGGAAAGTCGCAGCGTTCACGAAATTCCAGCTCCTGCTGGAAGTAACCGGCGAAATCGTGATGACGCGCAAATTGAATGGACGGGCTGAACGGCGTGTAGGTTTGCACGAACACTTCGCCGGGCGTCTCGCCGCGGCCCGCGCGCCCGGCGACTTGCGTAAGCAATTGGAAGGTCCGTTCGCCCGCGCGGAAGTCGGGCATGTGGAGCGCGAGATCGGCGTTGATGATTCCGACCAGCGTGACATTCGGGAAGTGCAGACCTTTGGCAATCATTTGCGTGCCGACGAGAATGTCGATCTTGCCGGACCGAAAGGCGTGCAGCGTTTCGCGATAAGCGTCCTTTCGCGTCATGGAGTCGGCATCCATCCGCCGCACGACTGCCGTGGGGAAAAGGTGCGCGACGTTTGATTCCACTTTCTCGGTGCCGAAACCGGAGTAGATCAGCGCGTCCTGCGAGCAAGCCGGACACTTCTTTGGCACTGCGGCCGTATGTCCGCAGAGATGGCAAGTCAACCGCGCTGCGCCGCGATGAAAAGTAAGAGCAACGCTGCAGTTCGGACAGTTCCGCGCTTCACCGCACGCACTGCAAAGGAGCGAGGTCGAAAATCCTCGGCGATTGAGGAACAGGATGGTCTGCTCGTGTTTCTCGAGCCGGGCGGTGATCGCGGCGCGCAATTGTTCGGAAAGGATCGCGGCCACTTTTTCTTTCCGCCGCGCGAGCCGCAGATCGACGATCCGCATCAGCGGCATCTGGCAATCGTCCACCCGCTGAGTCAGATTGAGCAGGCGATATTTCCCCTCGACCGCGTTGTGATAGCTCTCGAGTGAAGGCGTGGCGGTTCCGAGCAGCACGACGCACTGCTCCATTTTCGCCCGGACGACCGCGACGTCGCGCGCGTGGTAGCGCGGCGCTTCCTCCTGCTTGTAGGAGGTTTCGTGCTCTTCATCGACGACGATCAGGCCAAGATTTTCGAGTGGAGCAAACACAGCACTGCGCGCGCCGACCACGATCCGCGCACGACCCGATTGGATCTTGTGCCATTCGTCATGACGCTCGCCTTCGGACAAGTGGCTGTGCAAGACCGCGACGGTGTCCTGAGCTTCGGAAAAACGACTCTTGAATCGCTCCACAGTTTGCGGCGTGAGAGAAATTTCCGGCACGAGCACGATGGCGGTTTTCCCCCGCGCCAGGGTCGAGCTGATTGCCTGCAAATAAATTTCCGTCTTTCCGCTTCCGGTCACGCCATGCAGCAGAATCGGCTTCGCGGTTTCGGGCGATGCCAACGCTTCTTCGACCGCGCTCAAGGCGGATGTTTGTTCCAGGTTTAGCGTCAGGTCGGTCGACGCGATAAATTGCTCGTCGGCGTGAGGATCGCGCGCCACTGCTTCCTCGCGCAGTGAGACGAAGCCGCGCTTCTCCAGCGCGCGCAGCGTTTGATTGTCGAGCGAGGTCTGGCGAAGAAGTTCCGCGGCCGGAATGGCTCCCTTGAGTTTCGAGACGGCCTCGAGCAATTCCGCCTGCCGCGGCGCGCCCTTCCGCAATTTCTCGATCTCTTCCGCCAGAATCTCCTTCGCGGCGCTGACGAACAATTGCTTTTTCCACCCGACTTCCGCGCGTCGAATCACCTGCGGCAAAAGACTCCGCATCACCGTTTCGATGGGACAGCAGTAGTACGTGCTCATCCAGCGCGCGAGCTCGACGAGCTTCGTGCTCAGCGCGGGCCGGTCGCCGACCAGCGCTTCGATCGGTCGAATGCCTTCCGCCTCGGATTCGGCCAGCAGCGCCACGACGGTTCCGAGAGCTGACTTTTCGCGAAACGGAACCCGCACGCGCGAACCAATGCTGACCCGGTCCGCAAAAGTTTCCGGAATCGAATAGTCGAGCTCGCGATGAATCGAACGATCGATAATGACGCGGGCGTAGGAAGCATTCACGGTTTGTGGTAAAGGAGAGATCTTGCCGCGTTCATCAAACACAACTGCTTCGTCTCCACGGCACGAACTGTCGGCATGAACGAGTTGTTCCTGGCCGTATCACGGGAGGCTCGATCCATGGTCGGGGTGAAGGTGTTTCTGGGAATATGCTTCATCGTCGTCTTGAGCGCGGCCATATATTTCATTCGCAACCGGAAAACCGTCTTCGGCGGCCGCACCAGCGACGTGGGAACCGATAGCCCGGCCGCGGGGAATCTCCGGATGTGGATGGTGATCCTGGTCTTGATTCACGCCGCGGCCATTCTGTTCATTACGATTCTGGAGCTCTAGACGTCTCCGCGCGACGACGTGCAAATTTCGTTGCCCGATGAATCGATGCGTGGGTTGCTGTTGACGTGAGTTTCACCGCCTCGTTCGTTCGCTTTTGAAATCATGATTCGGTTCCTATTCAAGCTCATCATTTGTGTGCTGCTGGCGACGGCGGCGAGCGTGGCTTATCTCTCGTCGAAATCAGGCGATCCCGTCTACACGCTGCAAGAATGGATCAGCCCCGCGCGCTTCCAGGGTCACGATGCGTTGATTCGAGCGGTGGCCGCCGAGCATCATCTCGATCCGATGCTCGTGAAAGCGGTGGTCTGGCGTGAAAGCCGGTTCGACGCGCAGAAGTTCGGGAGCGCGGGAGAGCGCGGACTGATGCAGGTGAGCGAGAAAGCGGCCCAGGAATGGGCGCGCGAAAATCGCATCGAGAATTTTCGCGCGGAGGAATTGTTCGATCCGAAAATCAATCTCGAGGCGGGCACCTGGTATCTCTGGCGCGCGACACAGCATTGGGAAAAGCAGGCCGACCCGGTTCCCTTCGCGCTGGCGGAATACAATGCCGGCGCCAGTCGGGCGCAGCGTTGGGCCGGCGGCGAGGACGCCGTCATTCCTCCGGACACGTTCCGGGAAAACATCGATTTCCCTGGGACGCGGAAGTACGTCGATTCCATCATATCGCGCCTTGAATTCTACAAGCGGCGCGGACGGATGTAGCGGCCCGATTTGCCTCGCACAAGGTCCACCAAGGTCAGAAAGACCGCTGTGTCCTTTGTGTGAGCCGTTCCGAAATCGACGTGATTGGTTTTCAGGCTAAAGATAAACGGATGGACAAGGCGACGATCGCGGACGTGCTCGAAAAGATCGCGACGCTGCTCGAACTGAAGGGCGAAAATCCCTTCAAGATTCGGGCCTACACAAATGCGGCGCGGTCTCTCGAAACCTGGGGCGGCAACATCTCCGATCTCCGCGATGAAGAGACGCTGGAAAAAATTCCCGGCATCGGCAAAGCGATCGCCGCCAAAATAAAAGAGCTGGTCGAAACCGGCTCGCTGAAATTCTTCGAGGACCTGCGCTCGGAATTTCCGGCGGAGATTCTCGAACTCTTCTCACTGCCGGGTCTCGGCGCGAAAAAGATCAAGGCGCTCTACGAACAACTTCAGGTCAGCTCGATCGCGCAGCTCCAGGAAGCATGCACCGCTGGCCGTGTCGCGGAACTACCGGGTTTCGGAAAGACGACCCAGGATAAACTTTGCCGCGCCATCGCTGAACGCACGAAGCATGCGGGGTCATTTCATCTTGGCGCGATCGCAGCGGAAGCGGAGACGCTGCAAAATGATTTGCGGGCGCATCCCGACGCCCTGCATGTCTGCATCGGCGGGAGTTATCGGCGGCGGAAGGAGATTGTGCGCGATCTCGATTTCATCGTGGCCACATCCGCGCCGGCCGAAATCACGGCCATCTTCGCGCAGCATCCGCTGGTCGAATCGATCATCGCGCAGGGACCGACCAAATCGAGTGTGCGATTGCGCTCGGGGATTCAATGCGATCTGCGCGTGGTCACTGGGGCCGAATATCCCTTCGCGCTCAATTATTTTACCGGCAGCAAGGAGCACAACATCGTCATGCGCAATCGGGCGCTGCAACGGGGCTGGACGCTGAATGAATATCGGCTCGGGCCGGCGCCTCCCGTCGCTGATTCACCGAAGAAAAAAACGACCGGCAAAATTCCTGAGGTTCGCGAGGAGGCGGACCTCTATCGCGCGCTCGAGCTCGACTACATTCCGCCGGAACTCCGGGAGAATTGCGGTGAATTTGAAGCGGCCTCCGCGAAGACCCTGCCGCGCCTGGTCGAAGCGGAGAACCTGCGCGGGACTTTCCATTGCCACACCACCGCAAGCGACGGTCACAATTCGCTCGAAGAAATGGCGGCGGCGGCACAGTCGTTAGGCCTGCAATATCTCGGGATCGCCGAGCACAGCCGCAGCTCGATCCAGGCGAATGGACTCGATGTCCCGCGGTTGCGCGCACAAGTCGCCGCGATCCGAAAACTCAACCGCGAATTCGAGAATTTCCGGCTCTTCGCCGGCGTCGAATGCGATATTCTCCGCGACGGTTCACTGGATTTCGACGACGAGGTCCTGGCCGAACTCGATTACGTCGTGGCGTCGGTGCATTCCGCTTTCACGCTTTCGGAAGCGGACATGACCCGGCGGATTATCCGCGCGATGAGCAATCCATTTGTGACCATGCTGGCACATCCCACGGGACGGCTCTTGTTGAAACGCGATCCGTACGCAGTCGACGTTCCGGCCATTATCGAAGCGGCGGCGGAGACCGGCACCTGGATCGAGATCAACGCCGCGCCGAAGCGCCTCGATCTCGATTGGCGGTGGTGGCCGCTGGCGAAGGAGAAGGGAGTTAAGTGCGTGATCAACCCCGACGCGCACCGGACCGAACGGCTCCAGGAATTATGGTTCGGTATCGGAGTCGCTCGCAAAGGCTGGCTCACGAAAGCAGACGTGATGAATTGTTTGCCGCTCGGGAAGATTGAGGGTGAGCTGACGCGCAAGCGGACCCGGAAATAACGCACCGCAACAAAGCTGTCATCCCGAGCCGCGCAGACGGCGAGGGACCTCACACACACAGATTGCGTCACCCAAACAAAATCACGCGTGACCTGCCGTGAACGCCCAATGGATCGCGATAGCGAGAGAGCAGTTGTGAGGTCCCTCGGTCTGCGCGGCTCGGGATGACACGCGATTCCACCGCGTCACAACAACTCGTTAGGCCAATTTCTCCTTCTGCGGCATGAACATCGTCAGGCACTTGCAGGCGCCGCCGGCCTTGAGGAATTCGGTCATCGGGAGCGGATGGCAGGTGTAGCCGCGATCGCGCAATGTTGCGACAAGCTTCGGCGCGCCTTCGGGCAAAACGATGTCGCGATTGAGCACGACAGCGTTGCAGGAAAAGTGCGCGGCTTCCTCCGGTGCCACGTCGATCAAATCGTGAAGGTGGTCCCGGATCGTGCGTTGCCCGTAATCGTCGAACGCGTCGGGAAACCAGACTGCGCCACCGTCCGGCAACGGACAAAAACAAGTGTCGATGTGATAAAAGCGCGGATCGACCAGCTCGACCGAGATAACCAGACAACCTAAAATATCGGCTACGGCGCGATGAGAATTGATATCGGAGCGAAATTTGTAACCGCAGAAAAGCACGTCCCCGCCGAAGAGCGCGTCACCTTCGCCTTCAAAAAACAAATCCTTCGGCAACCAGACAATGTCGTAGCCGTGTTCTTCCATCCAGCGCGCAAAGTGCGGCGCTTCCCCGGCGCGTTCTTCGTGCCGGAAATTACTCGGGATAAATCGCCGCCCTACGGTTAGGCCGGCATTTGCTGTGAAGACCATGTCGGGAAGTTTGGGACGCGGCGGGACGAGTTCAATCTTGCAATCGAGTTTGGAAAGCGTGTCGAACAGACCTTTCCATTGCGCCTGCACTAGCGGCGTATCGGCACCGCGCGCGCGACTCATCCACGGGTTGATCTCGTATTCGATGCCGTAATAATCCGGCGGACAGAGGAGCAGTTCGCGCATGGCGGAAATCAACTAACGCGCAAGCGAGCCGGTCAACTCGCGCAGGAACGGCTCGAGATCCGAAACCAGACCGAGCGATTGGAATGAACCGCGTTCTGTCAGTTTGCTCACGGCGGCAGGATTCACATCCACGCATAAAGTTTTCACCGTGGCCGGAAGTAAATTCGCGACCGCCATCGAATGCAGCATCGTTCCCATCATCAGCGCGGTAGTAACGCCGGTGATTTTCTCCCGCATCGCGTCCTGGGCTTCGAGCGTATCGGTCATGACTTCCGGCATCGGACCGTCATCGCGGATCGAGCCGGCCAGGACAAACACCACGCCGTGCCGAACGCACGCCGCCATGATCCCGCTCTTGAGCGTGCCGGTTTCGATCGCGCGCGAAATACTTCCCGCTTCCCGGATGACGTTGATCGCGCGCATTTGATTTTCGTGGCCACGCTCCGCGAGTGAGCCGCGTTCCAGATTAATCCCGAGCGACGTGCCAAAGAGCGCGTTCTCGATGTCGTGCAGCGCGATGGCGTTCCCGCCAAAAAGGAGATCGACGTAGCCCCATTCGATCAATTTTTCCAGATGCGGGACCGCGCCCGTGTGCACGACCGCAGGACCGGCCACGACCAGGATTTTGCCGCCTTCTTCACGCGCGCGTTTGAGTTCTGTCGCCATTTCCCGGATCACTCCGCTCTTCGGTTTCTCGAGCGAAATGTTCGTCGACATGAATTCGAAAACATCCGTGTGTGAGGTGGAGCGCTGCACCGGAACGACCTTGATCCCCTGGTGGCCGACCACGATTTCCATCCCGCGACTCACTTCGTGGAATTTTCTCGCGGTCGCCCGGCGGGCACCGCGATCGACCACGACCGCGCAATCCATCAGGGCCGGATGCACTTCGATTTCCGCGCTATCCAGTGTGACGAAGGTTTGTTGATTGGTCGTGACGTAAAAATCCTTGGGGAACACTCCATCGGCAGGCGATGGAGCTAATTGGACATCGGCTTTTTCAATTACTTCAGCGCCGTGCTGACGCAGCCGCAGCACGATGTCATCGAGCGCTTCGTGCGTCGGCCCGGAGACCTCGATCCGCGCATAGCTTTGATCGACGCGGTTCTGGCCGATCTTGATTTCGCCGATCTTGAAATCGCCGCCCTGGGTCAGGATTTGATCGAGAACTTTCGGCAGAATGAGCGAGTCGATGATGTGGCCTCGCAGCACCACGGTTTCGGAAAACATCGCGCGAACTTAGCGCAGCCCGCCGCCGCCGCCAAACGCTGGGGAATTCCGAAGCATCGCACAGCGGACGCAAAGGACACAAAGGATGGGACGGTGGCAGATTAATACTTTATGACCCTTGGTGTCCTCTGTGCGAGATGAGTGAGGTGCACGAACAACTGCCGGCAGTAATCGCTAAGATCGGCAAAACGCTCGCGATCAAACCCTCCTATTTCGTGACGCATCCGTCGGAGCTGAAAATTGTGCAATCGCTCTCGGATCCCGAACTGCGTGATCTCGTCCGCGAACACGGCTGGCGCTTTGTTCGTCGCGTCGGCGGACACCAAATCGAGTTTTATAACGACGCCGGTGTCGCCTACCGGCCCCTGTAGCCGCGGCAATGTGGGAGGGACCTGAGCGTCCCGATTGTCGCCCTTGTAGCCGCTTCGCTATGGGAAGCGCCGGGAACAACGCGTTACCGCCCCGACCCAATCGCGCCGCCCACACGGCGGCGGCTACGGCTCGCCGCTCGAAAAGAATCCCGTGAGCGGACTCGTCGCGGACGCGTTCGATCTCGTTTCCGCTAATCCAATCTCGCGCGCTTCGCGGCCAGCCTCGACCGCCTTGCGAAACGCGTGCGCCATCCGGCTTGGATCGGAGGCGATCGCAATCGCCGTGTTTACCAACACTGCGTCGGCGCCCATCTCCATTGCTTCAGCCGCCTGGCTGGGAGCGCCAAGACCCGCGTCGACCACCACTGGAACGGTCGCCTGTTCGATGATGATCTCGATCTGCGCCCGCGTTTCGATCCCGCGACTGCTTCCGATGGGCGAACCAAGCGGCATTACCGTTGCAGTGCCGACATCCTGCAACCGCTTCGCAAGAACGGGGTCCGCGTTGATGTAAGGCAGGACGACGAAGCCTTCTTTCACGAGGATTTCTGCGGCCGCCAAAGTCTCGACCGGATCGGGCAGCAGATATCGCGCGTCGGGATGAATCTCGAGCTTCACCCACTTCGGCAATCCGGCCGCAGCCGCGAGCCGGGCCAGACGCACAGCTTCGGCGGCGTTACGCGCGCCGCTCGTGTTCGGCAAAATGAGAAACCGTTTTGGATCGATAAAATCGAGAATGTTCGCAAAGGCGTCGTGCTTGCCGGAAATATCCGCGCGGCGCAACGCGACGGTGACGATCTCTGTTCCGCTGGCGACGAGCGCGTCCCGCATCAATTCGTTCGAACCGAATTTTCCGGTGCCGACAAGCAGCCGCGAGGTGAATTCGCGATCGGCGATTTTCAGCTTCAAAGGCTTGTCGGACATGACTGAGCCTATCACAAAGTTCGAGTGGTGAAATCGTGGAACGCGTTTGTCATCCCGAGCCGCAGCAGACGGCGAGGGACCTCACAATTTCTTATCGGCTAGCTTGCGCAAGGGCCACGCCGGTCAAGGCAATGGCGTTGGAGGGCGCAAGCTAATCCGCACTGCCGGTTGTGAGGTCCCTCGCCGGCTGCGCGGCTCGGGATGACACGCAATACCTAACTCGCCAACATTGCCGTTTGTACGAACGATCCTCCTGCTCCAACTTGATTCGTGACCTCATTCGACTTGCGCCACGGCGACTGCCTTGCGGGAATGGCCGACATCGCCGACGCAACAATCGATCTCGTGGTCACCTCGCCGCCCTACAACCTCGGCATCGCGTACAGCCATTACTCCGATCGCCAGGATCGCGAAGGCTATCTCGACTGGTGCCATCAATGGGTGCAACAAATCCGGCGAATCCTGAAACCTGTGGGCTCCTTTTTTCTCAATCTCGGCGCCTCCCCCTCCAATCCGTTACTGCCGCATGAGCTTATCTTACAAGTGCGCGATCTGTTCGTCCTGCAGAACACGATCCATTGGATTAAGGCCATCACGATCGAAAACGACGCGGGTGAGCTTGTTTCTCGCGGACACTTCAAGCCGATCAGCTCGCCCCGATATCTCAACGACTGCCACGAATATATTTTTCATCTCACGCCGCACGGGAAGACGGCGATCGATCGTCTCGCGCTCGGCGTGCCGTATGCCGACAAGAGCAATATCGCGCGATGGACCCATACGGGCGGGAGCGACAAGCGTTGCCGCGGCAACACCTGGTTCGTCCCCTACCGGACCATTATGCGACGCGACGAGGAGCGTCCCCATCCGGCGACCTTTCCGGTGGAGCTGGCCGTGAATTGCATTCGCTTGCACGGAGTGCGAGGCGATCTTGTGATGGTTGATCCATTCCTTGGCATCGGAAATTCCGCGTTAGCAGCTCGCGAATGCGGAGTCGCCAAGTTCACCGGCTTTGAGATTGATGAAGAGTATCTTGCCGAAGCCAGACGTCGGCTCGACGCGCCGCTGGCGCCTTCGTCGCCCGGTGCGAAGCTCGGCTGAAATTTCCGCGAACAGATGAGCCGCATTTTTCTTTTATCACCCGCTTATGCCGGCGGGCAGCGCGCCCGAATGATCATGAGCGAACGGCCGCAATTCGATCTGGCGCGCCGCTTGCGCAGCGAGAACCACCCCACCCTCGGCGAAGTGTTTACTTTTCTGAGCGGCCTTTATTTCCGCGGCAAACTCGCTTACGCAAACGTCTTCGCGCAGCCGGCGCCGAGAATGTCCGGCGTGCTTGTTATCACGCCGAATCGCGGCCTGGTCCCGGCGGCGTCACCGATCGGAATCGAGGACCTTCGCGATTTCGGCACGGTGGATATCGATGAAGACGATCCGCGTTACCGCGAACCGCTCGAGCGCGACGTGACGAAGCTCGCGAAAAAATTGACCGCGGAATGCGAAGTCGTCCTGCTGGGCAGCGTGGCCACCGGAAAATATGTCGACATTCTCCTCGCGCATTTTGGGAAACAGCTTCGCTTTCCCGCGGATTTCGTCGGGCGCGGCGACATGAGCCGCGGCGGACTGTTGTTGCGATGCGCGGTCGATCGCAACGAATTGCCTTACATTTCGGTGGCGGGTCCTGTGCGAAAAGGAAAACGTCCGGCAAAGCTGGAGCCGCGAAGATATACGAAGTAATGAAAACTTGCGTCACATTAGCCCTCGGGCAGAGAAGGGTGTCATCCCGAGTCGCACAGACGACGAGGGACCTCTCTACTGCAAGTTGCGCCACCCAACTTCGATGGAAGCAACCATTAGCAGGTGCGAGATCCTTCGGCGCGCTTCGCCAGCCTCAGGATGGCAATCCTTTCGTTTAGATTAGGATCATGTCGCTTTCACTAAAACCGCCGCTGCCGCCGATGGAGGCACGTTCCGTCGATGAAATTCCGGTCGGCGACGAATGGCAATACGAGCCGAAGTGGGACGGATTCCGCTGTCTCGCCTTTCGAGGTGGCAAAGAAGTTTTTCTCCAATCGAAAGCGGGACAGCCACTCGCGCGCTACTTCCCCGACGTCGTCGCGCAGATTCAGAAACTAAAGGCAAAGCGTTTTGTCCTGGATGGCGAGCTCGTCATTCCGATCGGTGACGCTCTTTCGTTCGACGAACTGCAATTACGCTTACACCCGGCCGCGAGCCGCGTGCAAAAACTCGCCGCGGCGCATCCGGCTCTGTTGGTCGTGTTCGATCTGCTCGCGGACGCGGCGGGAAACTCATTGCTCACGACGCCGTTGCGCGAGCGTCGCAAAAAACTCGAAGCTTTTGCTCGGGAAAACCTGAAGGCAAAAGGCGGACTGCGTTTATCGCCCGCGACCACCAAGCTCACCACGGCGAAGAAATGGTTCGATAAAGTCGGGGGCAATCTCGACGGCGTGATCGCAAAGCAAATCGACGCGCCTTACGCATCCGGTGAGCGGACCGCGATGGTCAAAGTGAAACAGATCCGCAGCGCTGATTGCGTGGTCGGCGGCTTCCGCTACGCCGCCGCCTCGCGACTGCTGGGCTCGCTCCTCCTCGGTTTGTACGACGATGACGGCCTCCTGCATCATGTCGGTTTCACCTCGGCCTTCAAGAAGAGCGACCTCCCCGAGCTGACGAAGAAATTCGAGGCATTGAAAAAGAAACCGGGGTTCACCGGAAACGCGCCGGGTGGTCCCAGCCGTTGGAGCACGGAGCGCAGCGGCGAGTGGGAACCGGTCGATCCGAAAACGGTCGTGGAAGTCACCTACGATCACTTTACCGGCGGACGTTTTCGCCATGGCACAAAGATCCTGCGCTGGCGCAAAGATAAATCGCCGCGGCAATGCACCATGGACCAGGTGGAGCATCGCGAAGGAAAACCGCTCGCCCTACCAAGCTGATCTACGGTTCCGGGTTCAATTCGAAGTTGATATTCACCTCGTAAAACGCACCGCGGCCAAGACCATTCGGCAGTGGATCGACTTGGGTCACGCGCTTCGCGACAGCGGCAACGGATTCGTCCACCACCACGTTGCCGGATGGTTTCGTGATCGTGAACTTCGAGATGCGGCCATCCTTCTCGATGCGAATTCTGACCAGCGCGGACATCTTGGCTCCGACCGCGACGCTCGTCGTGGGCTG
This sequence comes from Spartobacteria bacterium, assembly GCA_003134785.1. Classification (GTDB taxonomy): domain Bacteria; phylum Verrucomicrobiota; class Verrucomicrobiia; order Chthoniobacterales; family UBA10450; genus AV80. Next base: position 440,640 of record PLCN01000002.1, on the reverse strand, counting down.
GATCCATTCGCTGAAAAATCGATCATGGAGCATTTTCCCGTACCAGCTGAATTCCGATGACCGTGCCGTCCCACTGGTTTCTATTGAACCGGATTTATCGCCGGTGACCGCATTGGCGGGCGCGACTTTCACCGACTCCTTCCGGGATTCGTCTTTCGTCTTTTTCTGCTCAGAAGGCGTCGCGCTCTTTTTCGGCGAAGGCTTCGGTGTGGCTTTTGGTTCGGGCGTTTTCTTCGGGCTCGGTCGTGGCGTCGGCTTCACCGAAGCCTTCGGGACCGGTGTCGGTGTCACGGTTCGCTTCGGAGACGGTGGAGCGACTGGAGTGGGTGCAGGCGTTGGAGTTGCCAGTTGAATCTCGCTTGGAACGGACGGCTGTGGGGATAACTCGTATTGTTCGTTCGGCGCGGATGGAGAGACTTCCGGCGGCGGCGCAGCCTCAATCCGCCCCGGTGAGCTCATCGCGGCGACTTCCCCGCTCATCCAGACAATGCTCTGCAAACTCGCTTGCCGCGTCTCGCGGTTCCAACGGACGAGGGCGGTGATCACCGCGACGTGAGCGACCGCGATGAGCGTGACGTTGCGCCAAAAGCGTGCGTCTCGCGGCATCGACTATTTCGTTTCCGCTTTCGTCGCGATGCCCACCTTCGAGATTTGCGCGCGTTGCAACGCATCCATCAGCGCGATCAACTTCTGCACCGGCAGCTCGCGATCAGGCCGAATGACAACGGCTGCATCCGGATTTGCTCGCTTCAATTCCGTGAGTCGCGCGATGAGCGTCTCAGCATCGACCAGTTCGTTGTTGAACCGGATCGTCTCCTGGCGATCGATCGAGATTGTCTGCACCTGCGCCGGATTCACCGGCGCATTTGCCGCTCCGCTCGACGGAATAACAAGACTCACGCTGTTTTCGAGCAGCGGCGTCGTGATCATGAAAATGATCAAGAGCACGAATGCCAGATCGAGCAGCGGCGTGATGTTGATCTCGGAAAGGGTCGAGAGACTGTGCCGTTGAGAATAGCGTCGCATCTCAGATTCCCTCATTAGGCGCTTCCTTCATCGCCGGTACTCCGGATCACGCGCATTGTGATCCACGTATTTGTGCTCGAACTCCGACGCCAGCTCCGCGGCGAAGTTATCCATCTCCACGATCATGCCGCGGATGCTGGTGACGAGAAAATTGTAGCCGAACATCGCCGGGATCGCGACGCAGAGAGCCGTGACTGTGGTGATCAACGCGCCGGAAACACCGGGCGCCATCGTCGTCAAATTCGGCGAGCCAGCGAGCGCCACGTCCGTGAAGGTGTCCATCACTCCCCAGACCGTGCCGAGCAATCCCAGGAAAGGCGAGCCGCTCACCGCCGTCGCGAGCAGGATCATTTGCGACTCGAGGCCAAGCGCGGTCTCGCCGACCGCGCGTTCCATTGCCGCATTCACGGCGTGCATTTGCGCGGGAGTGATCTTGTCCGCGATCCCGAGCCGCGCGCGAAAGGTCTCGTCCACTTCCGCCGAACCGAGCAGTTGAAAAGTCATCTCCTCGCAACCGGCGCGGTAGATATTGAAAAGGGGCGCGCCCGGAAAGCGCGCATGGTTTTCGAACAAGCGCAGCGGTTGCCGGTCCTTCCGGAAGGCCGCGCGAAAGCGGGCATTCTGTTTTCGCGCGAACTGAACCACGCGCAGCTTCGTGATCATGATCGACCAGCTGAAGACCGAGACGATGCAAAGCAGCGCAAGGACGATCTTGCCCGCGACGGTGGAATGTTCGAACGCGAAGAGCAGACCGCCGGCCGCGAGAATCTTCGGGAGTAGCATGGGCGCCAACTTGCCTAAAGTATTACGAGAGTTTCCGCGATAGCGAAAGCGCGGAAGATGGACGCTGTAGCTACCCCGCTCCGCTGTAGCCGCCCCGCTCGCGCCGCCGCCGTAGCGCATTGGCGCGCAGGAGGCTATCGGGGTGCCGCGAAGAAACGGCGACAGAGAGCGCCGTTGCTACAAGCCCCGCTTGCGCGGGTAAGTCGGCCGCCGTATCGCGGCCACGATGAAAGCAAGCCCAATTGCCACCATGAAGAAGGAGAAAAATTGGCCACGCGTGAATCCCCCAATCAACGAAGCATCCGGTTCCCGAAAATATTCCACGACGATCCGGAAGATCGCGTAGCAGCACATGAACAATCCGGTCAGCAGTCCATTCGGCGTGCGTGTGCGTGTGCGCACGAACCACATTATCGCGAAGAGAAGAACCCCTTCGAGAAACGCCTCGTAAAGCTGCGAAGGATGCCGCGGCGTGAGGATGCCGCGCAAGACGTTCGCGATTTGCGGATTCGTATGCGCCGCCTGCACCACAGCTTCCGCCGAACTCAATGAGGGATCGATTTGTTGGCAGGCAGACACGGCACGACTGGCTTCTTCCGCATTGGCCGGCTCCAACAATTCCTTGGGAAACTGCATCGCCCACGGAACGTTTGCGACCCGACCGTAAAGTTCGCCATTGATGAAATTGGCAATGCGGCCAAAACACAATCCAATCGGCGCCGCGACCACCAGATTATCGCCGAGGTTCGTCCAAGGCATCTTGTGCCGCCGCGCGTAGACGAGCGAGAAAAGCACCACACCGATGATCCCACCGTGACTCGACATCCCGCCTTCCCACACTCGCAGGATGGAAAGCGGATCGCGCAACATTTCCGGCCGATAAAAAAGGACGTAGCCGATGCGGCCGCCGACCATCACTCCGAAGAGCGCCACCCACGTCACGAAATCGCCGACGGCGGATACGCTGAGATCCAGGTAGCCGCGTTTCGACAGCCAGCTCAAAACCACGAATGCGGAAACGAACGCGAGCACATAGGCCATCCCGTACCAGCGCGGGCCGACATCGCCCCAAAGCCGGAAGATGAACGGATCGAGATTGTGCAGGTAGTAGGAGAGCATTGGGCGATGCGATACTCAGCGATGTTGCCGAAGGCGGCAATAGAAACGCTGCGCTGTTAAGGCGGGAGGAAAACATACGTGTCATCCCGAGCCGCATCAGACGGCGAGGGACCTCGCAGGCGCTCGAGCGCTTTCGCGCTACACCCAGCATCTACGCAGCGTCACGCCTTATTTGATCTTGGGTAACGCAATCTGCGGAGGTGAGGTCCTTCGCCGTCTGCGCGGCTCAGGATGACGCGCGGTGGTGTTTGACCTTCAAGACATCGCGCAAGAACGGCGCGGTTCGGCTGATGCGGCTCTTCGCCACTTCTTCTGGCGTGCCGGTGGCGACGATTTCGCCGCCATCCGCACCTGCCTCCGGTCCGATATCCACGAGGTAATCTGCTTCCGCGATGATGCTGAGATTGTGCTCAATCACAATCACCGTGTTGCCTTCATCCACCAGCCGGTGCAGCACCTTCAAGAGCAACTCCACGTCCGCCATGTGCAGGCCGATGGTCGGTTCTTCAAGAAGATAAAGCGTCGATTTCGGTTTGCGCATTTTGCGAATGCGTTCGTTTTGCGCGCGCCCGATCCCGCGTGTGAGTTGGGTCGTGAGCTTCAACCGTTGCGCTTCGCCGCCGCTCAGCGTCGGGCTCGGCTGGCCCAGCTTCAGATATCCCAGACCGGTATCGACCAGGAGTGAAAGCGGACGCGCAATCTTTTGGTTGGTGGCAAAGAACGTCGCGGCCTGTTCGATCGTCATCTCCATCACGTCGCCAACGCTCTTCTCGTTATACAGAACTTCGAGCGTCTGCTGGTTGTAGCGGCGGCCGCCGCAGTCTTCGCACGGGACATAACTGCTCGGGAGAAAACTCATTTCGAGCTTGATCGCGCCCTGACCGCTGCACGTCTCGCAACGACCGCCCTCCGCGTTGAACGAGAAACGGCTCGGTGTATAACCACGCACGCGCGAGACCGGCAGTTGTCCGTAGAGCTTCCGGATCTCGTCGAAAACTTTGATGTAAGTCGCCGGCGTGGAACGCGACGTTTTCCCGATCGGCGACTGATCCACTTCGTAGACGGTCTCGAAGAACTGCGCGCCAGAGATTTGGGTCTGGGGAGCGCACGCGCCTCGCGTGCCGGCGAGGGCGCCCTCGCCATCGCGAACTTTTGTGAAGCTTGGTTTCGGCGAGGCGCCAAAACCCGCACGCGATGCGCGTGCGCTCCCCAGAATCTCTTTCACCGCCGGAAGTAAAACCGAGCGCATCAGCGTCGATTTTCCGGAGCCGGAAATACCGGTGATGACCGACAGCCGGCCGACCGGAAAGCGTGCATCGACGTTCTTGAGATTGTGCGCATGCGCGCCGCGAATCTCGATCCACTGCTCCACCTCGCCTAACGAACGCCGCGACTTTCGCGTCGGATGACACAAGGGATTCTTCAAGCACCGGCCGGTCTCCGAGGTCGAGTGTTTTTCGATGTCGCGCAGCGTTCCCTGCACCACCACTTCGCCGCCGTGCATGCCCGCGCCGGGACCAAGATCGATGATATGGTCGGCCTGGCGCATCGTCTCTTCGTCATGTTCGACGATGACGAGCGAATTCCCCTTCTCCCGCAGCGCGGTCAGCGTCTCGAGCAATCGCAGATTATCGCGCGGGTGCAGTCCGATCGTCGGCTCATCAAGAACGTAGAGCACGCCCCGCAAGTTCGAGCCGAGCTGCGCCGCGAGACGGATTCGCTGCGATTCGCCGCCGCTCAAGGTTTTCGCGGAACGTCCCAACGCAAGATAACCAAGCCCGACGTTTTCCATGAACCGGAGACGCTGCGAAATTTCCGGCACGAGATCGTCGGCCACGGTTTTCTGATTGCCGCGAAAACGAAGTTTGCCGATCAATTGCAACGCTTCGCCCGCGGAGAGTGCGGTGAAATTATCAATCGTCTGATTTTGCAACCGCACGTGTCGCGCGATCGGATTCAGGCGCGATCCGTGGCAGGCGGAACATGGCGCCGCCTCGTCTTCATCAATCCATTCCGATTCCCGTTCGGCAGCCAGTTCGTTTTCCAGCACGGAGTCGCCGGTATCCTCCGTGCCCGTTTGCTTGGCTTGATTCCAGATCTCGCCGAAGCCGCCGCACTCCGCACAGGCGCCGTGAGGCGAATTAAACGAAAACAAACGGGGATCGAGTTCCTCAAACGCTCGGCCGCATCCCGGACAGCTCATCTCCGTGCTCATGACCGTGACGCGCTTCGCGTCGAGCAGGTGCGCGGTGCCGCGTCCGATGTCGAGCGCGCGCTGGACCAGATTGCGCGCTTTCAGAATTCGCTTCGCATCGATTGCTCCGACCACGACATCGATGGTGTGTTCCTTGAAGCGCTCGAGTTTTCGAAACTGCGCGATCGGCAAGAGTTCTCCATCGACGAAGAGCGTGTCGAAGCCCTGCCGTTCCGCCCACCGCGCAACATCGGTGTGGAATCCCTTGCGCGCCTTCACAAGCGGCGCCAGAACTTTGAGCGGGCCGCGTTTCACCGCGGTCTCCAGTTGCTTGACGATTGCGGCCAGACTTTGTTTCTCGACTGGCAAATCGCAATCTGGACAAAACTGCGTTCCGGTTTTCGCGAAAAGAAGCCGGAGGAAATGATAGACCTCCGTCACGGTCGCAACGGTGGATTTGCCGCCGCCGCGCGTGACGCGTTGTTCTATCGCCACGCTCGGAGGCACGCCTTCCACGAAATCGACGTCCGGCTTTTCGAGTTGCTCGACGAATTGCCGCGCGTAAGGCGACATGCTGTCGAGAAAGCGGCGCTGCCCTTCGGCGAAGAGAATGTCGAACGCAACCGTCGATTTCCCGGAACCGCTCAGGCCGGTGATGATGACCAATTTATCGCGCGGAATATCGAGCGAGATATTCTTCAGGTTATGTTCCCGCGCCCCATGAATGCGAATGGCGTCGTTTCCATTTCTGGGGAGCGCAGGCTGCCAGCCTGCCCCGTCCGGCAGCCTGCCGGACGGATCTTCCGCGGCGCGCAAGGCCTGATCGGAATCGTCCAAGGCGTAACCGCGCTGAGTGGTTCGCGGCAAGCTGCCGCGAACGGCAGGCTGGCAGCCTGCGCTCCCCAGAGTCTTCCGCAAGAATCTCCCGGTATGCGACGCACCAACCCGCGCGACGGCTTCCGGAGTTCCCGCACTGACGAGTGTCCCGCCTTCATCACCGGCCTCGGGTCCGAGATCGATCACCCAATCGGCGCATTTGATCACCTCGAGGTTATGCTCGATCACGATGATCGTGTTGCCGGCTTCGACGAGTCGTTGAAACAACTTCACCAGCATCGCGACATCGTCGAAATGCAGCCCGGTCGTCGGCTCGTCGAAGATCAGGAGATTGCCATGGGACGATCCGTTCTGCTTCGCGCCGGTGCTCTCGTCCGCCAGATGCCTGACGAGTTTAAGGCGCTGCGATTCGCCGCCGGAAAGCGTGTTCAGCGGCTGACCGAGCCGCAGATAACCGAGCCCGACTTCGTCCAGCACGTCGAGCGGATTTCCCAGCTTCTCGGATTCGCCAATTAGCGCGAAGAACTGAATCGCTTCGTGAACGGTGAGTTGGAGGATGTCGTGAATTGATTTCTCGTGCAGTTTCACGCGCAGGACGTGCGGCTGAAAGCGACGGCCCTCGCATTCGGCGCAACGCACGTAAAGGTCGCTCAGGAATTGCATCTCGATCTTTTCGAAACCGGTGCCGCAGCAACGCTCGCAACGCCCGCTGCCGGAGTTGAAGGAGAACGCGCTTGCGGTCAGGCCTTGTGCCATCGCTTCCGGTTGCGCGGCGAAAAGCTCGCGCACGCGATCGTAGAGCCCGAGATAAAGAATCGGCGTCGAGCGCGGCGTGCGGGCGAGCATCGACTGATCGACCATGACCACATCGCCGATGCGATGCGCGCCGGTGACCGATTTGCACGACCCCGGCTCCTGGTCGCTCGGCTGTCCTTTGGCCTGGAGCAGGTTTCGATAAAGAACTTCGTGAATGAGCGTCGACTTGCCAGAGCCCGAGACGCCCGTGACGCAGTTGAAAAGGCCGATCGGAATTTCCACGTCGAGATTCTTGAGATTGTGCTCGCGCGCCCCGGTGATTCTGATCGAGGAGGTTGACTTGCGGCGGGACTTCGGAACGGGAATCGACTTCTTACCTGTCAGATAATCACGCGTCAGAGACTGGCGAGCGCACGCGCCTCGCGTGCTGGCGATGGCGCCCTCGCCATCGCGAACTTTGTCGGCGAAAGATTGTTTCGGCGAGGCGCCGAAACCAGCACGCGAGGCGCGTGCGCTCCCCAGCATCTGCTCCAACGCTCCACTGAACACCAATTCGCCTCCGCGCTCGCCGCGGCCCGGACCGATATCGATCACATGATCGGACGAGCGGATGATTGCTTCCTCGTGTTCGACCACGAGCAGGGTGTTGCCCTTGTCCCGCAAATCGTGCATGACGCGCACGAGGCGGCCAACATCGCGCGGATGGAGCCCGACACTCGGTTCGTCCATGACGAAGAGGGTGTTTACGAGCGACGCACCGAGACAAGTCGTTAGGTTTACGCGCTGGACCTCGCCACCGCTGAGCGTGCGGGTGGAGCGATCAAGCGTCAGATAGCCGAGCCCGACCTCGCAGAGATAGCGCAGCCGGGTGACGACTTCGTTGCGCAACATCTCCGCGGTGGAGTCGTTAGGCGGCAGAACCAGATCGGCGAAAAGCTTTCGTGCATCGGCAATGGAAAGCAGCGCGATCTCCGGCAAGGTCCGAGCCGTTTCCCGCGTTTCGCCTTTTGCGCGCGACACGATCCGATAATTCAGCGACGCAGGTTGAAAACGCCCGCCTTTGCAATCAGGACAGGTGGTGTAAGCGCGATACCGGCTGAGCAAAACGCGCACGTGCATTTTGTAAGTCTTGCTCTCGAGCCATTTGAAAAACCCGCGGACGCCATACCAGCGATCATTCTCCGCCAGCTCTTCGACATCGGTGTCGGCATCCCGCGCTTCGCCGTTGATGACAAAGTCCTGATCGGCTTTGGGCAGATCCTCAAAAGGTGTGCGCACGTCGACCTCTTCACGGGCGCAGGCGCGCAGCAGGTCCTTCTGCGATTCGCCGAATTGCTGGCCTTGAAATGCGCGGACCACGCCGCCAGCGATGCTCAAGCTCCGATCGGGGATCGCGCGGTTCAGATCGATCGCGATCGTTCGACCGAAGCCGCGGCAGGTCGGACAAGCGCCGAGCGGATTGTTGAAACTGAAGAGGCCGGGAGTCGGCGGCCGGATATCGAGATCACAATGCGCACAATGCCAGCCGGTGGAAAAGGGAAATTCGGAATGCGGAGTGCGGAATGCGGAATTTCCTTTGTCTCCCCGTTCCGCATTCTGCGTTCCGCGTTCCGCAATCACATTGATCTTGTCTTTGCCAAAGCGAAGGGCGGTTTCAATCGCCTCGATCAGTCGTGCGCGATTCGGTTCGGAAATCGCGACCCGATCCTGAATCACCTGGACACGCGCGCCGAGCCGCTTGATTTTTTTGTCGGAGTCGACGCGGACAATCGCGCCGTCGATCCAGACGCGATGATAGCCTTGCTGCTGGATGAAATCGAAAAACACGCGCGGCTCTGTTTTCGGAGGCACGGCGACCCAGAAGGTGATCAGGACATTTTCGCCCGCGAGTTCCTGGAAAACGTGATCGGCAATTGATTGCGCGGTCTCGGGCCGGATCTCGCGGCCGCAGCCGGGGCAAAAGGCGCGGGCGATGCGCGGCATCAAAAGTTTCAGGTAATCGTTGATCTCCGTCATGGTGCCGACGGTGGAACGCGAACTCTTGACCGGGTTCGCCTGCTCGATCGCGATCGCCGGTGGGATGCCGCGAATTTCGTCGACGCGCGGTTTGTCCATGCGGTCGAGGAATTGCCGCATGTAAGGGCTGAAGGTTTCGACATAACGGCGCTGGCCTTCCGCGTAGATCGTGTCGAAGGCGAGGCTCGATTTGCCGCTACCGCTGGGCCCGGTGACGACGGTTAATTTTCCGAGCGGGAGATCGAGGTCGATCCCTTTCAGGTTGTTCTGACGCGCGCCGCGAATCTCCACGCAACCGCGGTCAGGCGGAGCGGTGATGCTCGGTTTTTCGGCGGTCGTTGAACCCACCGGAGACTATCCGATTAAGCGCTCAAGTTCGCAAATTTCCGGCGTAAAAACAATGTCGTCCCGAGCCACGCGGACGATCTCCTGTAGCCGTCGCCCTGTGGGCGACGTGAGGATGGCGTCAAAATCCTATCGTGCGTCGTAAATCGAGTCGACGCACCTCGGGCGCTTCGCATAGCGAAGAGGCTACAGGACTCAATCGGCGAACCGCTGCGCTACCTTTTCGCGTTCGGCGAGCAATGCCTTGGGCATATCGGGCGCGAGCGTTTCGAAAAATTTCTTCTGTCCTTCGAGCTCCTTTTTCCACTCGTCGGGTTTCACGGAGAGCAATTCTTTCAATTGCTCCTTTGAAACTCCTTCGAGTTCTTCCAGGTCGAGATCTTCGGGCCGCGGAATGCAGCCGATCGGCGTTTTCTCCGCGCCGCTTTTGCCTTCACAGCGGTCGATGATCCATTTCAGCACCCGCATGTTGTCGCCAAAACCGGGCCAAAGAAATTTTCCGTCGGCGCTCTTCCGGAACCAGTTCACATTGAAAATCAGCGGCGGATTCGTTAGGCGCGGGCCGATCTCGAGCCAGTGCTGGAAATACTTCCCCATGCTGTATCCGCAGAACGGCAGCATCGCCATCGGATCGCGCCGCACCTGACCGACCGCGCCAGTCGCGGCCGCAGTGGTTTCGGAAGCCATCGTCGCGCCAACATAAACGCCATGGGTCCAATCGAACGCCCGAAAAACCAGCGGTATCGTGTCGCTCCGGCGTCCGCCGAAAATGATCGCGCTGATCGGCACGCCTTCGCCCTTTTCGACATCGGGATCGAGCACCGGATTGTTCCGCATCGGAACGGCGAAGCGGCTATTGGCGTGCGCAGCTTTTTCTTTCGAGTCCGGCGTCCAACGATTTCCCTTCCAGTCGGTGCATGAAGCCGGTGGCGCGCCATCCTTTCCTTCCCACCAGACATCGCCATCATCGGTCAGCGCGACATTCGTGTAGAGCGTGTCGTGCTGAATCGACGTCATCGCGTTTGGATTCGATTTGTAACTCGTCCCCGGCACGACACCGAAATATCCATTCTCGGGATTGACCGCGTAGAGCCGGCCATCCTCGCCGATCTGCATCCACGCAATGTCGTCGCCGATCGTGGTGACCTTGCAGCCTTTGAAATGCGGAGGCGGGATGAGCATCGCAAAATTCGTTTTCCCGCAGGCGCTCGGGAACGCCGCTGCGACGTAATGCTTCCGGCCTTCGGGTGATTCCACGCCGAGAATCAGCATGTGCTCGGCGAGCCAGCCTTGTTTGCGGGCGAGATACGAACCGATGCGGAGCGCGAGACATTTCTTGCTCAGCAAAACATTTCCGCCGTAACCCGAGCCGACGGAGATGATCGCGTTGTCCTGAGGAAAGTGGCAGATCAACCGGCGATCGGGATTCACATCGAGCAAGGAATGAACGCCGCGATTCCATTCCGCCTCCGCATCGGCGCCGAGACGCTTGACCGCGATGGATCCCATTCGCGTCATGATCCGCATGCTCAGGACGACGTAGATGGAGTCGGTGATTTCGAAGCCGACCTTCGTCAAGGACGAATCCGGCGGGCCCATGATGTAGGGCACGACGAACATCGTCCGCCCGCGCATCGCTCCGGCGAGCATGCCGTGAAGTTTTGTGTAGGTCTCCGCCGGCTCGGCCCAATTATTAGTGGGACCTGCTTCTTCTTTCGTCGGCGTACAGATGAGGGTGAATTGCTCGACCCGCGCGACATCATTCGGATTCGAGCGGTGCAAATACGAACCAGGATTTTTTTTCTGATCCAATTTGATCACCACGCCCAGGCGCTGGGCTTGCTCGAGCAGATAGTCGTTTTCTTTCTCCGATCCATCGCACCAAAAAATATTTTCAGGTTCGGCCAGGCGCGCGACTTCCTGGACCCAGTCAAGCACCGCTGGATTCGTCGGCTTGGAATCGCCGATTCCGCTCGGGGGCGAGATGGCTGGCGCGAGGTTATCCATAAAGTGCGGCTCCGCGCTAATTCCCAAGTGGCGCGGAGAGAATTGCCATTTTCGCCGCTTCGCCCGCTTCTCCAAGCAAATTTTGCGTGGCATGGGCTTCCAGCCATGAACCATCGGCAAGATGCCGATGCCACGAACGCCGCTTGCGCGAACTGAGCGCGCACACTTAATTGAAGGCATGTTTGGAGTCACCACTTCGGATGACTACCAGCCGGTGACATGGGTGGGACGTCATCCGATTTATGTCACGACCTTGCTCGTCGGTCTTCACGTTTTCGCGGCAATCGTGGCGTGCTTCATCGGAGGCGCCGGCATTCTGGGACACCTGGCCTTCGACAGCGCGCTCGTTTGGCAACGCGGAGAATTCTGGCAGCTCGCCACCTACGCTTTCGTCCATTCGCCGTCAGGACTTCTCTGGTTTGCGATCGAGATGTACATGCTTTTCGTTTTCGGGCGTGAAGTGGAACGTTTCATTGGCAGCCGCGCGTTCATCGTTCTCTACCTCGTCCTCCTTCTCGCGCCCACTTTGCTCCTCATGCTCTGGGGAATTTCGGAGCGAACGGGCCTGGCCGGCTCACCCGCTTTGCATTTCGGCATTTTCGTAGCGTTCGCCACCATCTATCCAAACGTCGAGTTGCTGTTGCGGATCATGGCCAAGTGGGTGGCCATAGCTCTCGCGGCGATTTATACCTTTCAATTAATCGCTTTCCGCGATTGGTCGGGCATGACTGTGCTTTGGGTAAGTATGGCCGCGGCCTTTTTCTTTATCCGCTCACGAGGCGCCGGTCCTGAACTTGTTTGGTGGGGTGATCTCAAATCGCGTTGGCAGCCGAAGCCTAAGTTTCATGTTGTCCCGCGCTCGACGCCGCGACGCGTGGTGGAATCGGAGAACGTGCACGAATCGATCGATCCGGTGCTCGACAAAATCTCGAAGCAGGGGATCAACAGCTTGACGGCGTCGGAACGGCGAGCGCTCGACCGGGCGCGCAATCGTCTCTTGAAAAAACCGCAGTGAGCGGACGGGCCGAGGGTCGCGACGGCCGTGTTCGAATCAGCGTGGTCGTGCCTTCGTGGCGGGACAGGGAAAATCTCGCGGCGCTGTTGCCAGCTTTATCCCGGCTCGAGCGCGTAGCGGAAACAATCGTGGTGGACGCCTCGAGCGATGCGGATTCCGAGCATGTCGCGCTCGCGTGCGGCGCGACTTTCGTGGCGTGTGCGGCGCCGAGTCGTGGGGAGCAGATGAACCTCGGAGCGGGCTCAGCCAGTGGAGACGCGATCGTGTTTCAACATGCCGATACTGATTTGGAGGAAGCGCACCTAGCCGCAATCGAAGCGGCGTTGTCCGATCCGGAAATCATCGGCGGCGCGTTCTATCGAAAATTCGATCGGAGGCATCCGCGTTTGGTGTGGCTGGAATCGGTCGCGCGTTTTCTGAGCCGGCATGGCGGGACGCTTTACGGCGACCAATCCATTTTCGTCCGGCGCGATGTTTTTATGGAGCTGGGTGGATTCGCGAAAATTCCACTGATGGAAGACGTGGAATTTTCCCGGCGATTGCGCGCGGCCGGCAAAGTGGCGGTGCTTGATCCACCCGTGCAATCATCAGCGCGGCGTCATCTGCGCAAAGGCGCGTGGCGGACGAGCGTCCAGAATGGTTTGTTCATTGTGCTCTACCATCTCGGGGTCTCGCCTCACCGGCTCCATCGCTGGTATTACGGCGCCACGAGAAATCGGCCCGCGCACGACACAGTGTGTCATCGTGATGTGAGCGGGCGAACGCGTATGCTGTCATCCCGAGAAGCACAGACGGGACCGCGACCACGGGAGGAGCGGTGACCTCGCAGATCGGTCAGGCGCTTCCGCGATATGCTGCCAGTGAGGCGTGATGCTTTTCTGTGTGAGGCAAGCTGCGTGTGAGAGGTCCCTCGCCGTCTACGCGGCTCGGGATGACACGATAGAAAGCGCAAAGAACCGATGACGCGCCCGGCTGATCACTCCACCAGGAGCGATGCGGCGCGAAGTTGTTCCACGAAATCCTCCCCAGTCGTCGCCGTCATGAGGGCATCTCGTCTCGCTTTGTCTTTCACCACGCGAGCTACTGCGCCGACGCAAACCAGATAATCGGTCACCATTTGTTTCGGAACGCCGAAGAGGAAAATCAAATGCACCAGTTCTTTCGACGGGCCGAATCGAATGCCTTCCGCACTGCGCCCGATGCCCAGGGCGATCCGCCCGACCAGATCCGTTCGCGCATGCGGAAAAGCAACGCCCTCGCCGGTATTGGTCGAGGTTCTTCCCTCTCGTTCCATGACCGCATCGCCGAATTTGAAATAGTCGTCCACGTGTCCGTGGTCGCGGAGCAACTCCGCTATTTCCAGGATTGCTTCCGCCGCCGTGCCTTCCCGCACTTCGAGTACGACTAATTTGGGATCAAGAATTTCGGAGAGCAGCGCAGACATTGGGCACGGACCGCAGGGATTGATTGGATTGACGGGGTAATCCGAGTTATCGAATTATCGAGGCACTCGTGGCAACTCAAAACCAATCCGCCGGGCTCAGCGAAGAAGCGACCATCTCGCTCCAAAAGAGCCTTTACGATCCGGGCTACGTCAATGCGATGTCGCATTTCTACCGGGGCGAGCTGGGGCGAATCATGATTTGGCGTCAGCGGCTCGACATCACCACGAACTGGGCCATCACCAGCAGCACCGCCATTATCACCATCGCGTTTTCGAATCGCGAAGTGCCGCACATCATCTTCTTTTTCAATCTCGCAATCGTCTGGGGCATGCTTTGGATCGAGGCGCGGCGCTACCGATTCTATGATGCTTTTCGCGCGCGCGTCCGCATGCTCGAAGCGCATTTTCTCGTCCCGATGGTGATGGAAAATCGCGAGATGCTTCAGGGCGAATGGAAAAAATTAGTCTGCGAAGATCTCATTCTGCCTTCGTTCAAGATCACGAAACTCGAAGCGGTCGGGCGGCGCCTGAAACGCAATTACGTTTTCATTTTCATCCTGATCATGGTGGCGTGGATCACGAAAATATTTCTCCACGCCAGCGCGCCCGTGCAAGGACTCCCCGCCTTCTATGCCGCGTTACGGGTCGGACATATTCCTTCCTGGCTCGTCGCCTTCATCTTCGTGGGCACGCTGGCCAGCGTGGTGGGCATTACCATTTATGTCGGCAAGAAAACGACGGGGGAGGTTTCGGAATTCCGCACGCACCGGTCGCTGTGGAGAATTTGAGAGGGTTGAGAGTTGAGAGTCTATAGTTGAGAGATTGAGATGCCCGATTCATCGCCGGTAGTCAGTGCGGCGGCTCTCAACTCTCAACTTTCATCTTTCAACCAGCTTTGCGAAGTCGTCGCAAAGCTCCGCGCGCCCGACGGCTGTCCGTGGGACCGCGAACAGACCAACGAGACGCTGCTGCCGGGCCTGATCGAGGAGGCCTACGAAGTGGCGGGCGCTGTCCGCGCGAGGGACGATCAAAATCTTCGTGAGGAATTGGGCGACCTCATCTTGCTCGCCGTGATGCATGCCCAGATAGCCGAGGAAAATGGCCGGTTCAATATCGGCGAGGTGCTGGAGGACGTGACGGCTAAACTGATTCGCCGGCACCCGCATGTCTTCGGCGAAAGCGGGGTGCGCGACACCGATGGCGTCGTGAAACAATGGGAGGCGATCAAACGCGCAGAGAAGGTCGATGCCGGCGGCCATTACCTGGCCGATCTTCCGGCGGCGCTTCCGGCTTTGATGCGAGCGCAGAAAGCGCAGAAGAAGGCGGCCCGAGTCAATTTCGACTGGACCGAAATCGCGGACGTAGTCGCAAAGGTCGATGAGGAATTAGCGGAAACGAAAGAGGCCATCGCGTCGGGCGATCCCAGTGCGATGGCGGATGAGATCGGCGATCTGCTCTTCGCCGTCGTCAATCTCGCCCGCAAGAGCAAACTCGACGCGGAAACGGCCTTGCAAGCTGCGACCGACAAGTTCGTCTCGCGGTTTAACCAGGTCGAGGATGAGTTGCGCGCGCGCGGCCAGAAACTGGGTGACGTGGGACTTGAGGAGCTGGACGAAATCTGGAACGCGCTTAAAGCCAGGGCGCGTCAGGGGCGCTGAGTTATTTGGCGCAACAACAATGTCATCCCGAGCCGCGCAGACGGGACCGCGACCACGGGAGGAGCGCTGACCTCACATCTGCAAATTACGATCACACAACATAGAGCGCGCGCAGCTCAACGTAAGCGCGTGACGTAACGCGGAAGCGGTAGAGCGCTTGTGAGGTCCCTCACCGTCTGCGCGGCTCGGGATGACACGCATATGGCTCGGCCCGAATTGCCACGCTCGCACAGCGCCGCCAATCCCCCGTTTACAAAGTGCACCACTTGGCGATATTGCCCGTCCCGATGAACCTTTTGATCAACATCCTGCTCGGCGTTTACGTTTTTGACGCGCTGCTCATGATGCTCGTGATCCTGATGCAACGGCCGAAAAGCGAAGGCCTGGGCGCAGCGTTCGGGGGCGGCGTGACGGAAAATATTTTTGGCGCACAAACCACCAACGTGCTCACGAAAATCACCGGCTGGCTCGCCGCGCTCTTTTTCATCCTGACTTTCGTGCTCTCGATTCTTTATGCGCACAAAGGCAACTCCTCGAGCAATCTGAGCCGTGAGCTGAAGAAAAATTTGCCGGCCCCCGCGGCGACAGCAACACCGGCGGCGAGCCCCGGTCCCTCATCGGCCGTCGGTCCTCCCGGCACGGTAACTAATATGACCCCCGCCTCTACGGGTCCCGCACCGTCCGTGAAGCCATCCGATCTCGCGGTGGGTGCAGTGCCTCCAGTCAGTTCGACGGTGTCGCCTGCAGCTGTTGCCAGCCCGGTTGCTTCACAGGCACCGAGCGTAGCCCCTTCTGTCTCCGCCAAGCCAAAGCCGTAATTCCCACGGGCGGGTGAAGATTCCTTCTATGGGGAGCGCAGGCTGCCAGCCTGCCCATCTCGGGAGCTTGCCGAGAGGTTTCGTTCGATCAACCAGTGGAAAGGCGTCCGGTTCGAGGTAGCCCGGGGAAAGCTGCAACCCCGCTCGACGACAGTCCTAGATGACTACGAAACCGCTTCCGGTTTCGGGCCGACCTTTTCGTTCAAGGCCTGGGTGAATTCCTGCAGGCTTGTCACGATTTGCGGGGTCTTAGTCACCACGGTGCTGGCCAGTTTCTCTGAGTAATCCGGCCGCCGTTGCGACATTTCGGCGAGGGCCGACATCACGGCGAGGGCGTTGTTAATGGCGTGTTTGATCTCGCTGAATTTCTTCTGCAATTCGACGAGTTCTTCTTGGGAAACGGTGCGCGCGGGATCACTCATGAGTAAAGACATCGACTGGAGAAAAGCAGGACTTGTGCTTGACTGACAGGTTCGACATTTGTCGTCCGATGCCTGCGCAAACTATCAAGATCAGCGGTGCACGCCAGCACAATCTCAAGAATCTCCATGTTGAGATTCCGAGGGAAAAACTGGTCGTCATTACCGGGCTAAGCGGGTCCGGGAAGTCTTCCCTCGCCTTCGACACGCTCTACGCCGAGGGGCAGCGGCGTTATGTCGAAAGCCTCTCGGCTTATGCCCGGCAGTTCCTGGATCAGATGGAAAAACCGGACGTCGATTTCATCGAGGGGCTTTCGCCGGCGATCGCGATCGAGCAGCGGAGCGCGGGGGCGAATCCGCGATCGACTATCGCGACCACGACCGAGATCTTCGACTATTTGCGTGTCCTCTTTTCGGCGGTGGGCCAACCGCACGATCCGACCACAGGCCAACCAATCCATCGGCAAACGCCGCAGCAAATCGTCGATCAGATTCTCGCTTATCCGGCGGAGACAAAAATCATCTTGCTCGCGCCATTGGTGCAAAATCAGAAGGGAGAATTCCGCGATGTGATTGAGAAGGTGAAGAGAGAAGGATTTGTCCGGATTCGGATCGATGGCGAGATCGTGGAACTCGGAAAGCCGGAGCCGATCCGGCTAAAGAAGACCGAACGGCACACGATCGAGGCGGTGGTGGATCGCTTGGTCGTCCGCGAAGGAGTGCGGACGCGGCTGGCGGATTCGGTGGAGACGGCGCTCAAGTGGGGCGGGAACCGGATCGTGGTTTTGCGGTCGGCGGAAGGGGATAAAGAAACGCCTAACGCCAAACGCCTAACGTCTAACGCCAAACCGGAGAAATGGGAGACGGTTCGTTACACGACGGACTACGGGAATGCGGAGAGCAACTTCTCGTTAGGCGAACTGACGCCGAAACATTTTTCGTTCAATAGCCACTTGGGGGCGTGTCCGGTCTGCCACGGATTGGGGACGCAACTGGTGTGCGACACGGACTTGATGATTTCCGATCCGGCGAAGTCGCTCGCGGAAGGCGCGATCACGCCCTGGCGGCGCGGGACCAAACCGATGCAGGCTTATTATCGCAGTCTGCAAAGCGCGCTGGTGAAACATTTCGAGGTCGACGACTGCATTCCATTCGCGGATTTGCCGGAGACATTTAAGAAAGCGCTTTACTACGGAACGGGCGACGAGCCGATCCAGATAAATGTCGGTGGCAACGGAAAATCACCGAAGACGGCCCGGCCGTTCGAAGGGCTCGTGCCTCAGATGGAGCGGCTTTACGAGGAAACCGAGAGCGAATTTACGCGCAACCGAATCCGCGCGTTCATGACGCGAGTGCCTTGTCAGACTTGTCACGGCGCGCGACTGAAACCGGAAATTCTTGCGGTCACGATCAAGGACTCTGAGGGACGCGAGTTGAATATTCACCAGTTCAGCGAGCTAACGATCGATGCGGCGGCGGCATATGTTCGGCGGCTCGATCTGACGGATCAGCAACGGCACATCGTTACGGACGTTGTTCGTGAGATCGATTCGCGGCTGCAATTTTTGGTCGAGGTCGGACTCAATTATCTTTCGTTGAATCGCGAGAGCGGCACTCTTTCTGGCGGCGAGGCGCAACGCATCCGGCTGGCGACGCAGATCGGGTCCGGGCTGGCGGGCGTTCTCTATGTTCTCGATGAACCGAGCATCGGTTTGCATCAGCGTGATAATGCGCGGCTTCTCGCGACGCTGCGCCGGCTCCGCGATCTGGGTAATTCCGTCATCGTGGTCGAGCACGACGAAGAGACGATTCGCGCGGCGGATCATGTTCTCGATCTCGGGCCGGGAGCTGGTCCGCGCGGCGGAGAGATCGTCGCGCAAGGAACGATCGGGGAGGTGCTCCGCGCGAAAAATTCACCGACCGCGGATTACCTCTCGGGCCGCGCACGAATCGCCATTCCAAGGGAGCGCGTCACGCCGCGATCAAATCAGACCAGTGACGGATGGCTCACGCTAACGGGAGCGGCCGAAAACAATTTGAAAAATGTGACGGCATCGTTTCCGATCGGCTGTTTTACCTGCGTGACCGGCGTATCGGGCAGCGGCAAATCGACTTTGATCGACGATATCTTGCGGCGCGCGCTCTTCCGGCATTTTTACAATTCGAAGGACAAACCGGGGACGCATAAGATGCTCCGCGGGCTCGATCAGCTCGATAAGGCGATCGTGATCGATCAAAGCGCGATCGGCCGCACGCCGCGTTCAAACCCGATCACGTACACGGGCGCATTCACGCCGATCCGCGAGCTGTTCAGTCAACTGCCCGCGTCGCGCATACGCGGGTACGACGCGGGACGTTTCAGCTTCAATGTGAAAGGTGGGCGCTGCGAAAATTGCGAAGGCGGCGGGTTGATCAAGATCGAGATGCATTTTTTGCCGGATGTTTATGTGGAATGCGAAGTCTGCCGGGGCCAGCGTTACAATCGGGAAACGCTCGAGATCACTTTCAAAGGAAAAAATATCGCCGACGTACTCAACCTGACGGTGGACGAAGCGGCGCGGTTTTTTCGAAATGTGCCTTCGGTTTCGGATC
Source organism: Spartobacteria bacterium (assembly GCA_003134785.1). GTDB lineage: Bacteria > Verrucomicrobiota > Verrucomicrobiia > Chthoniobacterales > UBA10450 > AV80. The sequence goes on along the minus strand of PLCN01000002.1, from coordinate 421,611 downwards.
GGCTCGTGGCCATGCTGGATGTGGGATTGGGATATTTGCGTCTGGGCCAGGCGGCGACCACGCTTTCGGGTGGCGAAGCGCAACGCGTGAAACTGGCGACCGAGCTCGCGAAAAAAGCGACGGGACGCACGATCTACATTCTGGATGAGCCGACGACGGGATTGCATTTCGCCGACATCGAAAAGTTACTGCAAGTGCTGATGAAATTGCGCGACGCGGGGAATACGCTGGTCGTGATTGAGCATAACCTCGAGATGATCAAGTGCGCGGATTGGATCATCGACCTGGGACCAGAAGGCGGGGAACGCGGCGGGGAGATTGTTGGGGCGGGAACGCCGGAGAAGATTGCGGCGCTAGCGGAGAGTTATACGGGGCGTTATCTGAAGCCCTTGCTTGCCGTATGAAGAAAACGTCCAACGTCCAACGTCCAACGTCCAACGCCCAACGGAAGAGGAAGATTTTGGGGGCGATTTTCGCGGCGACGTTGGTATTCGCTGGCCGGATTTTCGCGGCGGATTTTCCGGAATTGGCCACGGCAACGCGACCGCTGGAAGAAGGAGTCCCGCAAGTTGCGGTGTTGCGGCTGCGGACGCTGCTGGGTGGCGATCTCTCGGCGGAACAGCGGCAGGCCGCGAACGCGAAACTGGGCGAAGCGTTGCTGGCGGCGGGTCAAGCAGAAGAAGCGTTGAAGATCTTGCAAGATCCGACTTTGCCGAATCTGCCGTCAACGCGATTTGCGCGCGCGCAAACTTTTGCCGCTCTCGGACGTTGGGCGGAAGCGCTCCCGCTTTATCAGCAAGTGGCGGCCGAGATCGCGTCTCCCTACCGTTCCAGCGCGATCCTCGGGCAGGCTCAGGCGCTCAGGGCGCTCGGCCGAACGGATGAAGCGCTGCGCATGTTTGAAGTTCTCTTTTCCAATCCGCAGTGGAAAGCGCGCGCAGAATTGAACTCGGTCGAATTATTGCTCGGGAAAAAAGACATCGCCTCCGCGCGCGCCCTGCTCGAAAAAACGAGACCGACTGCGCTCGCGGACAAGAAGGAGAAACGTTTTCTCCAGGGACGCGTCGAGGCGCAATCGAACCACCACGAGCGCGCGATCGAACTTTTCCAGACGATCGTGCGACGGCAGGAGGGGACGAACCGTGCGGTGCTGGTTGCCACCCTGTGCGCCATTGCCGACGAGGGCCTGACGTTGAAAACCCCCGAAGTGGTCGATGACGCTCTCGAGGACTTCATCGAGCATCATCCGGCCGACCCGGAATTGCCCACGATCTTCGGGAAACTCGATCAACTCTATCGCGCCGAACGCACTCCATCGGTCCCGGAATTGAGCCGGTGGGCGAACGATTCCCTCCAGCCTCGCCGCGCCCTGGCCCAATGGTATTTGGCACGAAATGAATTGCGCGGCGGCCGGCGCGAGAATGCCTTGCGGATATTTGGCGAGCTGCGGAACAGTCACCCGCAATTGCCGGCGCTGGCGGAAAGCTTCTTCGAGTTTGCGCGGCTCGAGCTCGAGGATCGGCAGTTTGATGAAGCGCTGGCCATCCTGGATGATGCGCGCGGCCTTCGACCGGCTCCGGAGTTGCTCGAGCGAATCAATTTGCTCGCCGGTCGTGCCTACTATTACGCGCGGCATTTTGAAGTAGCCGCGGCTGCTTTCGAAACAGTGGCCCACACCTCCCCTCACTCCGCGGCCGACTCGCTCTTCAACGCCTCGCTCGCCTGGATGCAGTTGAACGACGATGCCCGTTTTCAGGCTGATTATCGCGAACTGGGCCAAGGCGGCGGGAATGAAGAAACGCGCGGCGATTTGTTGCTCGAGGAAGGCCTCACCCAAGCTACGCAAGGAAACAAGAAAGCGGCCGAGACGCTGCAAGCATTCCTGCGAGAATTCCCCCGCCATAAACGCAGCTCGGAAGCGTGGGTCGCCCTCGCGGAATTGGCCTTTCACGGCGTTCGGCCAAACCTCGAGGACGCCCGAAAAAATCTTACCCGAGCCCGGGAAAGCGAGCCGAATCCTGCCGCGAGCGAACGGGCGGATTATCTCGCGATCTGGATCGAAGACGCCGCGCCGAATTCTGCGCCGAAAGTGATCGCGGCCGCCAATCAATTTCTCCAAAAATATCCCGCGTCCCAATTCGTTTCGGATGTTCGGATGAAGCTGGCGGAGACCTATTACCGGCTTCAGGATTTTTCGAGCGCGCAAACCCAGTTCCAAATCCTCGCGCAGGAAAATCCGCGCGCGCCATTCACCGAGAAGGCCCTCTTTTTCGCGGCCAAATCCGCGATGCAAAGCATGGGAGCGCAATCGCTCGACCGCGCGCTCGTGTTGCTGGACGAGGTCGTGAAAAAGAATGGGGAACTGAAGTGGCCCGCGCGAAATGAGCAGGCGGTGATCGAGCGCAAACTCGGCAAGCCGCAGGACGCCGCAACGCTCTACGATGAGGTCTTGCAGGGCGCCGCAAAGCCCGAGGAGAAACGCGAAGCGCTCTGCGGCAAAGGGGACATTTTATATGAGTCGGGCCCGGCTGATCGCGAAAACTACCGGCGCGCGATCGAGATTTACGATCAACTCGCGTCGCAGAAAGACGCGCCGCTGCATTGGCGGAATCAGGCGCTCTTCAAGAAGGGAATTTGTCTTGAGAAATTGGAGGATCGAGACAACGCCCTCGCGACCTTTTACAAGATCATCGAAGACGAAAGCCGGCCGGACCGGCCACGGGAATTTTTTTGGTATTACAAGGCAGGCTTCAATGCGGCGCGATTGCTCGAGGACGATTCGAAATGGCAACCGGCCGCGATCGTTTACCAAAAACTCGCATCGGCCGGCGGCGCGCGGAGCGACGAAGCAAAGTCGCGCCTGAGCCGTTTGCGCCTGGAACATTTTCTCTGGGAGCAGTAGTTGTAGCCGCCACCCTGTGGGCGGCGTTGGTTGAGGCGTGATTCGGTTTGGGGCCGACCGGCGCTTCGCACAGCGAAGCGGCTACAAGGGGCTACTTGTTCCAGGACATCAGGCCGCGGAGTCGGGCACCCACTTTTTCAATCGGATGGTCTCGCGATTTCGAGAGAAGCTTTTTGTAGCGCTTGCGACCGCCCGCCGTCTCGCGCAACCAATCGCGCGCAAACTTGCCGCTGCGAATTTCCGCCAGCGCCGCTTCCATTCTCTTTCGCACGGAGCGGTCGACGACCTTCGGGCCGACTGAAACATCGCCCCATTTCGCCGTTTCCGAGATGAGCGAGCGCATGCCGTGGATTCCCGCTTCGTGAATCAGGTCGACGATGAATTTCAATTCGTGCAGACACTCGAAGTACGCCAGCTCCGGCGCGTAACCGGCGGCAACCAGAGTCTCAAATCCACTGTGGATTAACGCGCTGACGCCGCCGCAAAGCACCGCCTGTTCGCCGAAAAGATCGGTCTCGGTCTCTTCACGAAAAGTCGTTTCGATCACTCCAGCTCTCGTGCAGCCGATTGCTTTCGCCCACGCCAGCGCAGTTTTTTTTGCGCGCCGGCTTAGGCCTTGAGCAATGGCGAAGAGACCGGGCGCGCCGCGACCCTGCTCGAACTCCCGCCGCACCATCGGACCGAGCCCTTTTGGCGCGACCATGATGACGTCCACATCTTTCGGCGGAACAATCGTCCGGTAAAAAATCGCAAACCCGTGAGCGAAGAGAAGCGTTTTGCCGGTGGAAAGAAATGGCGCGATTTCCTTTTCGTAGATCTCAGGCATCCGCGTATCGGGCAAAGCGAGAAAGATAATGTCGCCCCGGCGAGACGCCTCTTCGGTGCCGACAACTTCCAATCCTTCTTTGCGGGCGATCTGCCGCGATTTGCTGCCTGGGCGCAATCCGACCAGCACCCGCATGCCGCTATCTTTTAGATTCAACGCGTGCGCGCGACCTTGCGCACCATAGCCAATGACGGCGCAAGTTTTCCCACGCAGAAATTTCAGGTCGGCGTCTCGATCGGTATAGATGCGCGCGGCCATAGGGCGCGGGAAGAGAACGCCTCCCGACGGGCGCATCAAGTTAAATTAGCGCCTTCTAGTTGACGGCGAGAGGCTGCGACTGGGCGAACGCTTTCAGACGATCGACTTGAGCGGTCGCGGCCCGCGCCTCTGCGGTCCGTCCCATCTTCTGGAGAATATCGGAGAGAAGAAGGTAGGGTCGTATCTCGTCGGGTTGCCGGGAAACCGCACGGGACTGCGTGTGCAAAGCATCTTCGAACCGGCTTTGCTGCACTTGCAGAAGGGCCAGGGCGCCGAGTGCCTCCGCGTCGTGCACGTCGAGCCAGCTCGCATGGCGAAACGCTTTCTCCGCGCCGGCGGCGTCGCCGCTTTCCCAAAAAAGCCTGCCTAGGGCGATGAACGCTTCGCAGTGCCACCAATGCGCCTGGGTAAACTCCTTCATGATCGGTAGCGCGGCTTCCGCTCCGTGCGTGGTGCGAATTAGCTCGGCCTTGTAGCGCGCTATTTCCCACACGCCGGGATAATCGGCCCACGCCTGGTTGATCACGGCCAAAGCCTCCTCGTCATCGTGCCGCCCATACGCCATGCCGGCGAGATTGAGCCGAGCGGTCCAGGTGCGCGGAGACATCGCGCGTTCGGCGGCCGTAGGTCTGCTCGCGGAATTAAATATTTTCTCGGCTTCTGCTTTTTCGCCGCGCTCAGACAGAAGGGCAGCCAGATTATTCCGCGCCACCAGATAGCTCGGGTCGATCTCGAGCACTCTGCGCAGCAATCTTTCCGCCTTCGCCTTGTCGCGCTTCGAGTAACTCGACGCGAGATTTACGCACACGCGGACGCTAACCCCGCCGCTCTGTAAGGTTCGCTGATAAAACGTTTCCGCCGCTGCCCAGTCACCGCTTCGGACGAAACTACGTGCGCTCAATCCTAACACGACAGCGCACCCGACCGTCAACGCGATCCTGGCGCCGAGCCGCGGAAGTTCCAAACAACAGCCGGCAACGAACACGAGGAAACCTACGCTCGGCAGATAAAGCCAATGCTCCGCCACGGTCGCGTTCAGGTTGAAAAGATTTGAAATCGGCAAATAGGCGATGACAAACCATCCCGCGCCCAAAAGCCGGATCGGCCGAGCCGCGCCTCGGCGCGAAGCGCCGAAAAGCAATGCCGCCGCGACTACTAAGCCGGCGATCGAAAGATATTCAGCTTGGATCGCCTGCCTCCAATGGGCCGTGTCGAACACGATATCGGGGTCTCCCAGATCGCGCTCCATATGCAAGTTAGCGGGCCAAATCATGAGCCGGCCGTAATCGCCCAGGGCCCGCAACATTAAGACAGCTTTGGCCGCGCCTGTGAGCGCACTGCCGGAGACCTCGGTGTGCCGGTATTCCGGCAGAGCTCTCAAGGTTCCATAGACGCCCACGAGCGCGAGGCAGCACGACAGAACTAGCAACTTCGTTTTCAAGCCGGGTTGCCGATCGAAAATGAAAAGAAAAAGGAGAAAGACCAGCATCCAGACAAGACCGGTTTCCCTCGAGCCGAGCGCGCACAACCCGGACACCGCCGCGAGAAAAAAACAGGCCCAGCGGAAGATGGTGCGCAGTGCTTCGCGCGCACGGAGGTAAAGGAGCCAGCCACCACAGGCAAAGAAAAAGGCAAGGCTGTCCGCGCGTCCCGAAATGTAATCGACTGCCGCGCTATGCACCGGGTGGACAATCCAACAGAGAGCGACGAAGAACGCCGCGCCCGAAAGCATCGACGTTGGTTGATCTCGGACCACGCCCGTCTTCTTGTTCACCTGCCGCGTGGCGATCAACCGGAACAGCCTTTGCAAAAGCAGATAAAGCAGGAGGCCGCTTCCGATGTGCCATAAAAGATTAGAGAGATGGTAGCCGTAGGTATCGGTGTTCCAGATCAGGTAATCGAACGCATACGATATGGTCTGAATCGGGCGGTAATGTCCGGCGTGGGAATCAGGGAAGAGATAATGGCGAAACGTTTCCGGAATCAGAAGCGGACTCTTGATAAACGGATTGTCACGCACCAAGTAAAAATCATCCCAAAGCAACGGCCCTTGCAGCGCGGGATAGTGAACGCCGGCTCCCACCAGGAGAAGGAATAGACAGCGCAGCCATTGACGCTCGCTGTAGATCACGAGTCTGCGCCACGCGGCTTTGAGACGCCCCGAAACCACAGGAATTGGGATGAGTGCCGCCTCGGTCATGTTGCTCATTCCATCTGGGTGACAAACAAGAGAGAGCCCTTCCGTTGCCGAAAGGGCTCTCTTCATTAGTGATCTGCCGAACCGCTCAGTTGTAGGGCGACCAGAAGGCCTCGTCCGTCACATCCGAGAGGGATGCCTTGGTGGTGGAGTCGACGTGGGGAAGCGAATCCACCGTTTGGTTGCCGTAAGCCTTCCCGAACAAATCAGCTCCGGTCGTATAAAGGTTAGTGTCCTTCTTGAGGTAGTTGGTCCAGTCAGTGACGTCGATCGAATCGCCGCTCTTTTTCGACGCTTCGATGGCGTATTGATCCACCGCCGAACTGATCAGGCGGAGGTCGTTCAGGATCTTCGAAGCCTGCGAGCGCTTGCGGGCCCGCAAGAATCCTGGGACAGCAATCGCCGCGAGAAGCGCGATGATCGCCACCACAATCATGATTTCCACCAGTGTAAAGCCGGCGCGTTTGGTTGTCAGTTTTCTTAGCATGGCTTGGAAGTCTTTCTGTTATTTATTAGTGCGAGGTGGCAAATTTGCGTTTGTTCCTCACAACTCATTCCCTGCCACCAGCGAACCAATGACAGGAGAATGAATCGTCAGATTCTTAGTTGTAGGGCGACCAGAACGTGTTGTCGGTCACGTCCGAGAGGTTGTTCTTGGTCGCGGTTGGGACCCTCGGCAGCGAATCCACTGTTTGCGCACCGTACGTATTCCCCATGATGTCGTTGCCGGTGACGTACAGATTGGTGCCCGCCTTCAGGTACTTGGTCCAATCGGTGACAGCGACATTATTTCCGCTAGCCTTGTTATTTTCGATCGCGTACTGGTCGACTGCGGAGTCGATCAAGCGCAGGTCGTTGATAACGCGGCTTGCTTGCGAGCGTTTACGGGCACGGAGGAATCCGGGCACAGCGATCGCCGCCAGCAACGCGATGATCGCCACTACGATCATGATTTCCACGAGGGTGAAGCCCCCGCGGCGTTTGTTGAGTTTGTTTAACATGTTTTGCTTTCTTGTATCTTGTTTGTTTGACTGCGATCCACGATATCGACCGCGGATTTGGGTCTCTCTAAAGCAGTGTTAATGCCAAGGGGGGTGCTTTTTACAATTTCTAGAATGCTCCGGGGCTCTCGCGGGCTTTTCAAACGTCCCGAGGGCGGCCAGCCGAATAATCTAGCGCCTCTCACCTGATAAACTTGTCTCTCGGCACCTCTGGGGATAAGGCATGGGCAGTGACCACGACCAAGTCGCTTGCGGCTGACTCCGGCAAAGCAGCCATTCTCGGCCTCGCGCTAATCTTCTTTACCGTCTGCACCTGGACTTCCTATGCCCGCTGGGCGAATTTCGAGTACCGGACGTTCGATCTCGCCTATTACGTTCAGGCCCTGTGGCAACTCATCCACGGACGGTTCGAAGTCTCGGTCGAAGGTGTTCCGCTTCTCGGGAACCATGTCGAGCCGATCGTTTTCCTGATTGCGCCTCTTTTTCTGCTCTTTCGCCACCCATTGGTCTTCGTCGTGGTGCAAAACGCGGCGCTGGCTTCGATGGGTCCGGTGGCATTCAGCATCGCGCGGCGTCTCGGCCTTGATCGCAGATCGGCGTTCCTCCTCGCCGGCGCCGTGCTGATCACGCCCGCAGCAGGTTATATTGCGCTCCACGAATTCCACCCCGAAGCGCTGACCGCGCCGTTCCTGCTCCTTATGTTTCAGGCGCGGCTTCGAGGCTCGCTGCGCGCGCATTGGATCTGGCTGGTTGCTGTCCTCGCTTGCAAAGAAAACATGGCCGTGATCGTTGCCGTCTACTGCGTCGTGTACGCCATCATTGAGCGTAAGCGACCTATGGCGGAGTTGCGCGCCTGGTATCTTTGGCCCACGGCGCTGTCGATCTTGTGGTTTCTCGCCTGCGTCAAACTGATCACTCCCGCATTGAACTCGGGTAATATCGATTACCTGGCTCTGTACGATCGGCTCGGCACATCAGCCGTCGATATCTTGCTAAAAGCGATCACCCAGCCACACCGGATCTCCGCCGCGCTCGTCCAATCCCTTAGCCATGGCAATCTGCTCTGGGCTCTTCTCCTTCCTTTTCTGACCCTTCCACTCGTTAGGCCACACTGGCTGCTGATTGCCGCTCCAATCCTTCTTCAACACCTCCTTTCCTGGCGTTCTTCGGAGTGGACGATATACTTTCATTACGCGGCTCCGCTTCTTCCGGTGTTTTGGATCGCGCTCGCGGAAGCCGCCGCCCGGGTCGATCGCTGGACGCCTGTTCCGCTTCCCATCCGGCGCTCGCTACCTTTTCTTGTCATCGCCGCGTGCGTTGCGGCCCAATTTCTTTTGGGACCCGTCCGCGACATATTCCTTGCCGCCACGAGTTGGACCAGCGGAGAACAGAACCGCCTTCGTAAAACGGCCTTTATCAGCCAGATTCCATCGGATGCCAGCGTTCTCGCGCCGCTTCCGTATCTGTCACATCTGGCGATGCGCGAGAAACTGTATTCGCTCCATTACGTCCTCAAAGGCTTGAAGACATTGAGCCGCTCGACCTATGAGGCGCCGCCACCCACGGACTTCGTTCTGATCGACTATGACGATTCCGCCACCTTCGACGCGGAAGCAGGTTACTATCATCCCGCCATGAAAACGGTCGATGCCCGCGTGATTCCATCCAGCGACCAGCTTTTGCATCAGTTCCTGCGGCGCGCTTCCTGGACCGCTAGCTCATCAAATGAACTAACGCTGCTTCGGCAAGGAAAACCGGCGACAGATGTGCCCCCGGTGAATCTCGCGTCAGGCCCAATCGCTCAGATAGGGACGGGAACGTCGCTTATCAGTATCGCCAAGTCGGGCGATGAGCTTACCGAGCAAGGGCTAGAGGTTAAGATGAACTGGACCTTCGAGGACCCACGAGACGTTTTTCCCTGGATGTTCTTGAAACTCACGTCACAAAATCAGGGATATGCCATCATTATTTCAAAGGGTTTGTCCGTGCCAGAAGCGACGAGCGGGGCGTATCAGGAAAGCTGGCACATCACTCCTTCCGAGCGAATCCCGGAAGGAGATTACGGAGTTGAAGCCTTTTTCGTGGATAACACCAAGCGAGTTTGGGCCGCTACGTCAGGTCAGCGTAATGCACCAACCCCGCTACTCGCTCCCGCTATCTCTCTGGGCGCCCTCAAGGTTACGGTTGGAAAACACTCCAATTAGCATGACCAGGTCGCAAGCTCTTACCCGGCGGCTGAATCTTGGCAGCGCGTTGCGTGGCTCGCCAGGCCTCGTGCACTACGTCTTCGCTTTCGTGTTTCTAGTCCGCCTGATTTCGCTGGCGCGGTTGACCTCGTCTCCCTTTCTTCTTCCAAGCGGCGGCGACATGCACTTCTACGACGATTGGGCGCAACAGATTCTGCATGGACGGCTCACGGAACACTTCGCCTTCTATGGCCTTCCTCTTTACGCCTATCTTCTCGCGTTCCTTTACAAGCTCTTTGGTTACAGCCCATTCGTTCCGAGTTTCCTCCAGGCCTGCCTCGATGCAGGAACGGCAACGCTCCTATACAAGATCGCAACTCGCGTCTTTAGAAACGGGGATGAACGCCACCCTGTCGGTTATCGCGCACAAGTGATTGGTATCCTCGCCGCCGTCGGCTGGGCCTTCTTTGTTCCAGCGGAAGCGTATTCCGTAATTCTCATGCCCACGGCCTGGGGCGTCTTTGTGTTCTGGCTCCTGGTCTGGGAGACGGTAAGGACCGAACAAGCTCCTACTCCGCTTCGGAGCCTGGCTTATGGAACGCTGATTGGAATCACGGCGACAGGTATCGCCACGATCCTATTCATCGTGCCCTTCTTGCTCGCCGCGTTGCTGTTGAAACCAGAGTCAGAGAAGCCGAAACGCTCGCCCTGGGTAGCTCGCGGCACCGCGCTCGCACTGCTCTTTCTTGGCCTCGGCGTCGGCACCTCGCCTTGCTGGATTCACAATTACTTCGTCGCGCGCGACCCAGTTTTCTTATCGGCGCACAGCGGCATTAACTTTTGGCTCGGAAATAATCCAGACGCGACCGGGTATCCCCGTTTTCCCGGCCTGCATGCGGGCCAGGCCGAAATGCTGAAGGACTCGATCGACCTCGCTGAGGCTGCCGCAGGCCGAAGTTTGAAACGCTCCGAAGTGTCCGAATACTGGTCGGCCAAAGCGAGAGCCTATATTCGCAGCAACTTCCGCGGATGGTTAAAGCTAATGGGCCGAAAGGTAGCCAACTTCTGGAACGCGTTCGAATACGACGACATCAGTATCATCGACAAACTTCGCGGCAGTAGCGTCATTCTACCCGGGCTGCACTTCGGGTTGGTCGCCGCTTTGGCAATTCCGGGTGTTTGTTTTTCCATCCGGCAATTTCCGACGGCGCGCTGGATCGCGGCGGCAATCCTATTACACCTGGCGGCAGTGCTGCCGGTTTTTGTGACGGAACGCTACCGTCTGGCCGCTGCGCCGGGGCTGCTATTGTTTGCCGCGGCAGGCCTCTGGATGTTTTGGGGAAACTGCGCCGTCGGGCGAATCAACTTCGCCGCCGTTTACGTTGCGCTCCTGGCGGCAGTAGCGGTTCTCGTGACCTGGCCGCAGCGCGACCCGGCTTTGTGGGCCCTCAAGTCTTATAACTCCGGATCGCAAGCCCTCGATCTCCAACAATGGGTGCTGGCCCAGGAGCAGCTGGAACTCGCACACGCCTATGCACCGGATAGCACCGAGATCAACCTCGCATTGGGTAACCTTTGGCTGCAACAACAGAACCTGTCTCGAGCCAAAGGCTACTACCTTGCCGTCCTCCAAACCGACCCCCATCACAAAGCGGCTCTCAGTAACATGGGCGTCCTGGCCTTGTCCGAGAAGCAGTGGGACAATGCGAGCAACTACCTTCGCGCAGCGCTGGAGGTCGACCCGAACGACGCCAAAACGCATTACCTCTACGCCCGGGCGCTGTTCGAAGCTGGCCATTCCGAGCGAGCGTTGTCCGAAATAGAAACCGCTCTGCGACTGAAACCAAACCAGCGCGAATTTCAAGATCTTTACGAGACGATCCGAAGATAGGTCCGCCAATGAGTACTCAATTAACGGAGCCCGAAGATCCTAAAGGCGCCTCTGCGAATAGATCAGGTCCCAACTGGCTAGCTTTGGGCCTAATCCTATTCGCTACGCTTATCAGCTTGTTGCCAGTCTTGCTCGGTCTGCCCGCACCTGCTCATGCTCGTGATCCTCTTGTTTTGTATGTTGTCCTTTACGGGCCGGCGATCGCTGCCGTTGGTCTTTGCTACTTTCTCGATCGCACGGCGGACAGAAAGCAGAGACGAGACACCTTGCTCCTGTGCGTTGTCCTGGCGTTACTAACCAACTACCTGCACCTTTGGCTGGTGGACAATGCCAGCTATGTAACAGGGCCAAACCTTGCTTTACAGCAACATTTGCATGAGCAGGTCGTGGCGTTTTCGCCGGACGCATTGCCTCATAGTTACAGGTTTCTGCCGAATTCGTTCATCCGCCTCGTCGAGTTGGTTACGGGCGACTTTGCGACCGCGCGCGACAGCTATCGAAATCTCTTTGGGGTTCTGCTGTTGTATGCCATTTACCGCTTCGCCCGGCTTTTTCTCCGTCACGGTGGCGCCCTATTTTGTCTGGCTATCTGGACCGCGATTACTCCAGTTAGCTTTCGTTATTACGCCGGCCAACCCACCGATCCGCTCTCGCACCTTTCGTTTATCCTTTCATTTATCTTCCTGGAAACGGAGCAATTTGTTTACCTGTTCCTGGTTGTCTTGATCGGTACGCTGGCCAAGGAAACGGTTGCGGCGATGAGTGGCTATTACCTCCTTTTCTCGTGGCGAGATCCCGGCTCGCGTCTGCGGGCGGTCGTTCTTTTCGCAAGCGTGATTCTGCTTGTTGCCGGTGTCCGCGCCCTGGTGCTTCCCGCTGCACCGGGTTACGCGGCGATAAGCGGGGTTGACCCGACCCACCTTTCTACCAACTGGAATAATTATTTGCAATGGGTTCGGCCGATTCTCTTCACCGTAGGAATATTCGTTCCTTTCGTCGTGCTGGGATGGAGAAGCTTCCCCTGGGGCCTCCAATCCCTCGCGCTCTACCTGGGTCCTGTGCTATTTTGTTCCAGCCTTTTCTTTAGCTGGCTGCGAGAAGGCAGGAACTTCATGCCCCTCGCCGCCATTCTCATCGTCATGACCGTTTACTACTTACTTCCTCAGGAACGCGCGCCTGTTCGGTTGGCGTCGAGTAAAGTAACGCTCGATGAAGGATAACAACACCGCGGCACGATCGATCCCCTGGATGGCGCGTTATCCGAGAGTCATTCTCGTGATAATTACGCTGGCTTGTCTTCTACCGTTCGCCGACAAGGCCTTCCACATCGATGATTCACTCTTTGTCTGGGCGGGCCGCCACATGCAAACGCAATGGTGGAATCCGTACGGGTTCGAGGTGAACTGGTATGGCTCGACCATGCCCATGCATGAAGTAACCAAGAATCCACCTCTTGCCTGCGCTTACATCGCCGTGATCGGGTCGATCTTTGGCGAAAATGAATTCGCTCTTCATCTCGGCTTCCTGGCCCAGGCGATTGCCGTGGTCCTAGGAACGTACGAGTTAGCGCGCCACCTCTGCGATCGTCCTTTCCAGGCAGCGCTTGCGACGCTATTCACTCCGGTCTTCCTGGTTTCAAGCACTACCGTGATGTGTGACGTGTTGATGGTCGCTCTGTGGGTTTGGGCCGTGGCCGTTTGGATACGAGGATTGGACAACGATCAACCACTCACTTTGTCTTTAGCCGGGCTTCTTGTAGGAGCTTGTGTCATGGCAAAGTATTTCGGCGTAACTTTAATTCCGCTTTTATTAGCTTATTCTCTTGTCCGGAAACGCCGAATTGGTTGGTGGCTTCTTTACCTTTTCATTCCCCTCGTAATTGTTCTACTCTATGAGCACTGGACTCACGCCTTATATGGCCGCGGACTATTGCTCGACGCTTTTAGTTATACGAACCAGATGGAAACTCGCACGATCAGCGGTTTGTTCCTTAAAACGCTGACGGCGGCTGGCTTCGCTGGGGGTTGTTGTGTTATCGCTCTGTTCCTGGCGCCAGTACTTTGGCGGAGGAGGTCAAGGTGGGCGGGAATTGCCGTGATCGTCTTGCTGGTTATGACCTGGGTTATGTTAGGAAACTGGTCGACCTATGCCGGTAGTCCGACCCGGCTCGGAATCGCCCTCCAGTGGAGTCTCCTTCTTCTTGGCGGTCTGGTCGTGTTGGCCCTTCCTCTTCCAGACTGGAAGCGTCATAAGGACGCTGAGTCTCTCTTGCTCCTCCTTTGGGTTTGGGGGACGTTCGTGTTTTGCATTCTGAACTGGACCGTTAACGCGCGCTCAATCCTCCCGATGGCCCCGGCCGTCGCCATTCTTCTCCTGCGGCGGATCAAAACAGTCGCTTCTTCTTCAACGAAACTGGTTTGGCCTTTTGCCACCGCGGCTTTGCTTTCATTGTTGGTCTCGCTCGCTGATTATCACCTGGCCAACTCGGCTCGCGCTGCCGCAATGACGATCAAAGAGACGTTTGGCAACTCTTCGGCCGTGACCGTTTGGTTTCAGGGCCATTGGGGCTTCCAGTATTATGCGCAAGCAAACGGGTTACGCGCTTTCGATTCGGCGCATTCCCAAGTCCGCAGCGGCGACTTGATGGTCCTGCCGTTCAATAACACGAACCTCATCCCGATTCCCAAGGACAAGGCTGAACGCCTAACGGTAATCGAGCTGCCGGTGTTTCCTTGCGTCTCCACCATGAGCAAGGCGATTGGCGCCGGTTTTTACATGGATGTTCTCGGCCCCCTCCCTTTCGCGTTTGGCGACGTCTCTGCGGAGAAGTATTACATCCTTCGCTGGAAGTAATGAAACCCTGGAGCTACGACGGGTTACATGACCGACACCGGGCGCTCGGTTTCCTTTCTTCCTGAGCGCTTATACTGTTTGTTATGGCAGCTTCAGCTAGTGATGCGGTGCTTTCTAGCTATCGCCAGCCTTCTATTACCCCAAGTCCGAGGCTTTCGAATTCTTGCACGTGGGCTTTGTCTCGAATCGAACCCTTGATATTCTCAGCGCGCGTAGCATGGGCACGCAGGAATTGCCCGACCTGCAGCCGCCACAGACCATGGTAGTCGTCGACGTGCCAGGTTCCGCCGGCGTCTCGGTAAGCTGCCGGCAGACTGGGGAATTGTTCGTTGGCGTCGGGAAAGGGAAGGTTTCCCACAAGAAAAACGCGGTGCCCGGACCGCAGGACTTCTTCCAGCCGCGCAAGGAGCGGTCCAAGTGGGTCGGCCATCATCATCCGGCGCAAGACGAGATCGTAGCGATGGAAACGGTGATCGTCGATGGGAGGAATGGTGACGATCTCCGCCGGCCCACGATAGTAACGGGAAAGAGTAATCGCGCATTCCCAGCGGGGGACCAGAATTACATTGCCGGTGGTGGCGAGAGGCCGGAGCTGAGTGGCAAGCAGGTCTAGGTTCGTATGGCGGACAGGCATCTCCTTCCAATCAGGCAATGCCGTAAAACACAACAGCGCCATCGCCGTCCCCAACCGGCCACTCCGCAAAAGCAAAGGGATAGCTTGATGTCTTGCGCCGCTGGGCCAGGCGCCGAAGACAACGTCCAAGGCGGCCGCGGCAAAGGCAGCGAGGGTAATATAATACCACGGTTGGGTGTAATAATGCAGCATCCTCAAAAACGCTGCATATCCGACAACGGCCACAATGAGTGCGACAACAGCAAAAAGCACCGCATCAGGAAGCGAGTGAGGCTGATTAGGTTGCAGGGGGACAATGGAGGATGACGCATGCTTCGCGTTCTCTTCAATGATCCGCCGTCGGACAAATCCGCGCCAAAGTTGTGATATCGCGACACTGACAGCCACACCCAGACCGATAAGAAAGAGACCTAGCCATAGCCAAATGCTGAAGGGATTCGGCGAGCCGATCACCTCGCATATTCGCTTCCACAGCCAAGGGAGATCCGCTGGATAGCTCACCATGAACGTCCACTCGCTCATCCGGCGCATCATTGGCACATAAGGCAGAAGCGATGTAGCCGCGAGTAGACCTATCCCCAAGACGATGCCTACCGTTCTCCACGCTCTCGCTCGGAGCGCAACGGCGACGCTCCCCGCAACGATAGCAAGTAGGAGGACTGAGTTGTAATACAAACACTGGACGCTGAGGAGCGCCAGCGCCGTGGCGGCCAGCACCCGCTTGGTACCAGGACCTGAGGGATTATCCACCAGACGCCAAAAGCTGCGAAAGGTGAGGAGAATGAGAAGTATCCCCAAACCGTAGGCTCGCGTTGAGTCGCCGTAACGAATCAGCATCGGATTCAATCCGATCAGCGCCAGCGAAAGCACTGGCCACCGGATTCGAAATGCGCGGGCGTTGAACCACAGGATTCCTAACACTGCGAACCCCGTGAGGCAGCCAAGTGTGCGGAGGGCGGCATCGTTATCTGATCCGAAGACCCCTAACCACCCTCTGAGCACGGCAAAAAATAGGATGGGGAAGGAATCGTAGTCGAGGAAATGCCATACCTCCGCAAAGCTGGGCAGCGCCGCCAGATGAACGCTGTTGCTCTCGTCGCGCCAGAGCCCGCCAACATGGGTGACGAACCGAATATGGAGAGCAGCCGACAGCAAGGCGGTAAGCAGCACGGCAACCCACTCGAGATGGTTAATCCAACTCCAAAGCCGCGGCTTTCCATCCCTCGCCGTGGAGAAAGTAGGGGAATGTACCGTGGCCGTAACTGGTACCAACTCGGCGCCGGTTTGGCTAGTTGCCGCGGGCAACAACGACGTGCTCACCGTTTGCAGCCGACGACGACCGCTTGAACGAGCAGGTCACTCATTCCAAAATAGTAATCAACCAAATTGAATCCCGCCTGTTCTACCACTTCTCGCGCTTGGTCACGTGATCTAAGCAAGGAAATTTCGGGCGGGTGCAGACGCACCTGCGGTCCGCCGCAACGGCGGAAGAAATCGAGGACGTGATGGATCACCTTAAGCACAAAAACACTGGTGGCACGCCGGTGGGGCCAAAAGATGACCACCTTTCCGCCCGGCTTCACGGTGCGGCCCATCTCGCGCAGAATTTGGACGATCTGATCTTGGGTAAAATGTTCGACCACTCCGAGATTGTACGCGCCATCAAAACTGCCGCCGGCCACATCGTCCAAGTGGAGAATATCGCCGTGAAGAATGGCCTCGGCGCCGGGATTATTGCGGCGATAGGATTCGAGCGCAGGGAGAGAAATATCCACGGCCGTGATTCGCATTTCGCGGGAGAGTTCCGAATCAACCTGTCCTGAACCGCAGCCCGCGTGAAGAAGCTGCGCGCCGGGCAGGAAATGCTTATGAATGAAATAGTTCAAGTTGCGCCGGATGGCGAGCCGCCGATACATGCTCGCGACAAAGGAATAGGCGCGCCGACTTTTCTCCTGGCCGCGGGTCCAGTAAGTATCCCAGCCCTGAGGATCTTGCAGTGGCAGTTCGGCCTCGAGAATCGGTGGAAGCGGCGACGCGAGCAGAAAGCTCTCAGGGTGACGGACACCCGCCCAGTAAAGCTTGAGCAGGCGCGAGGCGCTGCGCCCAGTCTCGCGCCAGCTCATCTTGGAGCTGCCATAGGTGCGAGCCGGCAGCGCGATTGGCATTTCTTCGATGGCAAAGCCATTGCGATGCAACACGAACAGGCTTTCGAAAAAGAATGAGTACCCACAGGAGCGGACTCGATCAAACAGCTCCTGCGGAATGGTGCCGAGTTGGTAAACCCGCAGCGCGCCGGTCGCATCCTGTGGTAACTGGAGAAGATTGACCGTAAAGAAATGCCCCAGATATGTCAGCGAGCGACGCATCGGGTTCCAACCGGGCAGGCTGTCGCGTTTCATATAGCGGGATCCGATAGACACGGCCTCGCCGCTGGAATGCGCGACCTCCAGCAACCGCTCCACGTCGGCAGGCTGATGAGTGAAATCGCAATCCATCGTCACCAGCGTTTCGTAGCCCTGGGCATAGGCGTAGCGGATGCCGGCCTGATGGGCGCTGCCGATTCCGAGCTTGCCGGCGCGGTGAATTGCGCGAACGTGCGAAAACTCTTTGGCTAACTCATCCACGATCTCACCCGTGCCGTCGGGCGAGCCGTCATCGCAAAAGAGGATATCGGCTCCGAGCTGGAGGGCGCTTAATTCCCGGCAAAGGCGCTGGGCATTCTCGGCCTCGTTGTAAGTGGGAATGAAGATGAGAAGCCTGGATAATTCCGTAGGTCTTGTCTGTGTGGCCCACGAGTTCGTCCCACCCCCCAACGAAGCGCGCATACGCTGTCGTAAAGCAGTGGACATGCCAGCCATGTATCTTATGGCGCAGGTCATGGGAGCGACGCGGAGGCATGCTTGCATGAAGGCTTTTCCGCATATTCACGAGTCTCGCCACCATTTCTACAAACTCACGGTGGGTGCCCATCCCGTCGTAGCGCGCAACTTGCCGGAATCGCCACGTAAAGGATGAGAAACCTTGTTCAGCAAGCTGGCGTCCGTTTCCACATGTCGTCGCCAATCAAGGCCAAGCGCAGCAAAAGCGGCCTCCGCAAACTCGCGCACCGTGAGCATTTCTCCCGACGCCACAACGAAGTCGCCAGCCTCAGGTAGTTGCAGAATACGAAACATGGCGTCCACGTAGTCAGGCGCATAACCCCAATCCACGCTCGCTTCGAGGTTTCCCAGCACCAGCCGGTAACCTGGATCACGTTGCGCCCGAAGCGCGCCGCGTACGATTTTTTGGGAGAGGAAGGAAGGCTTGCGCAACGAAGATTCGTGATTGAACAGAATCCCCGTCGCGGCGAAAATGCCTTTCTGCTTGCGGGTAGCTGACAACACTGGAGCCCGGCTGCCTTGGAAATCCCATAAGCGGAGTCGGGGACAAGAGGGGTTTTCTCATTCTGCCATTCGTTCAGCGGCGCGCCGAAGACGTGTGAGGACGCTGCGTAGAATAACCGCGTCCTCGGACAACATTCTTCCATGGCTTGCAATACATTCAGCAGCCCGAGTATGTGCACACTAAACTGCACCTCAGCAAATCAGCCGCCGACAATTCCACGGCATCTTCCGTCGCATGATGAAACGCCGCCAAATAATAGATTTCATCCGGCGGTGATCTCAGGAGTTCCGCTTCAACCAATTCGGGCTGCAGGATGTCAATCAGCGTGCATTCGCATGCACGGCAGACGCGAGCTCACCGCGGGTCCAGCCGCGCAGGTCGTACTCGCGGTCGAGAAGCATACGCACCAGGAGCCGGCCGTCCTGCCCGCCCGCGCCGATAATGAGCGCGCTTCGACGACGACTCAGGCGCCGACGATTTCAATCGCTGGCAGAGGGAAAATCATCTTTCCCCCGCGTGCAAGGAATGCGCTTTCCCGCTGGAGAATGTTTTCTCGAAAATGCCATGGCAGGACGAGCAGGTAGTCGGGCTTCATCGCATGCGCTTCCAACTCGGAAATGATGGGAATATTAGTGCCGGGAGTGAAGCAACCGAATTTGTCCTTGTTCACTTCGGCAATCGCCGGCAGTAGATCAGGAGTTATTCCACAGTGCTGCAAGAGGACGTTTCCCTTCGTGGAAGCTCCATAGCCGAGCACGGTGCGCCCCTGTGCTTTCAGACTATGCAACAACCCGAGGAGTTTCTCTTTGTGGTCTTTCACCGCCTCTTCGAAAGCACGATGTTGCGCAACGGTGCCCAAACCTTGTGTCTGCTCATCACGCAACAGCCAGTCAAGTTGGGCCGCATTTTCCGGATGGGACGAGGATTGCCGGGCAACTGTGATGGCGAAGCTTCCTCCGTTGGTTTCGTTAAACTCCACGTTCAAAATCTTCAATCCGCACCTTGCCGTCATCCATTTGATCTGGTGCAGCGAATAGTACTCCAGGTGTTCGTGACAAATCGTGTCGTACCCCATCGTCTTGACCATCGCCGGCAGATAACTCATCTCGAAGTGCCAGATTCCATCCTTCTCCAGGATGGAAGTGACGTCCTCCATGAAGCTGAGCGGATTCTCCAGATCGTAGAACATCGCGATTGAGGTGACGATGCGCGCTCTCTTTAGTCCGAATTTTTCGCGGAACAACTCGGCAGAGAAAAAGTCGGGGATCACCGAAATGTGTTTCCGATAAAAAGATTCGAATTTTCGCGCGGTGGGATCTATGCCAACGACGGTGACGTTATTCTCCGGGTAAAACGACAGGAGCGTCCCATCGTTGCTGCCGATATCGAGCACCAAATCCCCCGCCTGGAGAGGATAACGGTGGATTAGTTGATGCACCTTCGCCCTCAGGTGTTTCACCATGGCCTGGTTCAGAGACGACCGGTAACCGTAGTTCTCACCATACATCTCCTCAAGATTGTAGGACTGGCGAAGCTGCACCAGACCACACGCCTTTTGGTTGACAGCGGTGTTGCAAGCGACCAGCTCCAGAGGACCTCGGCTAAGAACTGCTTTTTGAACACCGGGAAATACTCCCGTGAGATACTGTTCTCCCAGAGACAGGACAGGAGCGAGATCTCGATTTCCGCAAACTCGACATTTTTGAATTTCCCGGAACATTTCCGGCGAACTCCGCAGGACCGTGAAATTTCGGGCGGCTGGCGACCTGAGCGCGACTGTGGACATGGCTCAATTCAGAGCAGTGGTCGTGCCAGTGGAACACCCTCGTACGCCGGGCGTCACGCGGCAGGATAGATCACGCGAGTGACTCCGCGGCGCAATACGTGCGCTGCGCATTGTGTTTCCACGTGAACTGCTAGAGTCTTCCGACATGGCATTCGAATCGGCACGCGGTCAGAAATCTTATGTCGCCGCCTTGTGCATTGTCCTTGCGATTGGCGCCTTCCTCAGGATCCCCGCTCCGATCTTTTCCGGCGCGAACGCTCCGCTCCGCCAGCTCGAAGCACTCCATCCCGCGCCAAAGTTTGATGGCATCGGATTCGACGAGGGCCTTTACCGCGGATACGTCAACAGCCTCATTGCCGGAGGCCTGACCGCGTACCCGGAGATCGTCGATCACTACATCGAAGTTCAACAAAAGCTGACCGGTTCAATTCTCCCGCCGGTTCGCTTTCTTTACGTCTTCTCGGCCTACCTTTGGCACCAAATCTTTGGCACCGAAGCGCTCGTTGCGCTCCACGCTGTATCGTCGCTTTTCAGCATTCTAACGCTGTTGCTTTCCACGGTTTTCGCATGGCGCCTCAAAGGTCCTGCGTGGGCCTTGGGAGTCGCTGCGCTCATGAGCTTCGCGCCGACCCAGATCCATATGTCGCAACACGCGCTCGTCGACGGCTTCTTTACTTTTTGGGCGCTCTTTTGCCTTTGCATGCTCTGGGAAAACCTGCGTTCACCGGGCAACTGGGCGCGCCTCGCCGCCTACGTTTTTGGCCTTTGTTGCCTGGTCTTGACGAAAGAGAACGCGTTCTTTGTTTTCGTCGCTCTTATGGTCCTCATCGCGGTGAATCGCTGGCTTCACTTCGGCGGCGTCACTCGTGAGCTCTTACTCTGCAGCATCGTGGGGCCGCTTCTCGGCTTTGTCGTGCTTGTTTTTCTCGCGGGCGGTCTCGAAACTTTGCGCACAACCTATCAACTCTCCGTCAGCAAGAACTATCACCTCCCCTACGCCATTTTGACCGGCGATGGACCGTGGCACCGTTATCTGGTTGATCTGCTCCTGGTCAGTCCTCTGATCCTGCTCCTGGCGATCGGTGCGGCTTTCCGCCTCAATCGTGCGCAGAGGCCGGAGTTATTTCTCTTCGTCTTCATTGCGGCGAGTTACCTCGTCATGTGCAACGTCAAATACGGAATGAATCTGCGCTACGCGAACATGTGGGACATGCCCTTACGCGTTCTTGCCTTTAGCCAACTCGCCGCGTTCTGCGCGCCATCGCAACGGTATCGCCCGCTCATCCTCTGCGTCGCCGTCGGGCTCGTCTGTGCGGTCGAGTTCCGGCAGTACATCATCCTATTCGTGCAATATCCGCTCTACGAATTGGTCCCAGAAGGGCTGCTTCGCGCCCTGCACATTCTAAAGTCGGCCCCTGCACCGTAACGAGAAAACTGCGCCACGCGATTGAGAAGTCGCGACCGGAGCGCCGCACTGCCGCAAAATGTTTCTTTAAATAGGTGTCGCGTATCAGGCCGTTCGTACCAGCGGGAAAGGCGCCGGAACGACGCGCGCTTCCAGGGTTTCGTAGCGCGCTTGTTCGAGCAAGGCACTCGTGATTGAATGTGAACCGACGCAGATGCGAGGCCGAGAATCCATTTTCGGCTGCAACTAGCGCAAGCATGCCAGCATTTTTTTGGAAGATCGTGAGGACCTGATTGCCGATATTTGCAGGCCGGCATTCGCGCTGGCACGCCGCTCGTTTGCCGATTATGGGCTACCCGAAAACCGCATCGGCAATCAGATCCGGCGCGGCAAGTTCCAGCTCCCCCAGCGTATGCCTCATTAGAAGCTAGAATTGGCCAGTATCAGCGGCTGTTCCGGCCTGCGCCATCGTCTTTCCCGAGCACTGAATTCGCCGTGGCTAGCAAGTCGTAGTCGTCGTTGTCCGTCAGCTCGCTCAAAAATCTCCGAACCCGATGAAAAGATTGCCGCAGAAAAAGCTCGGCCGCTCGATGGCTGCCCGCCGCCGTATCGCCGTTTCGGCCGACGCCTTGCAGCTCCGAATCCATGCGGCTGATCACGCAGGCTGAAGCGAACATTTCCATCGCCGCGCCGGCGATTCGTTCCTGCACCAACTGCATGTCCATGACGGGCTCGCGGTACTTAATCAGCGCGCGATTCACGCTCAGATTAAAGCGCCAGATCAAGCGCCCAAGTTGCGAGGCGTGCGTGCGCAGAGACTCGCTCTTCACCGGCACACTCGGGATTTTCACCGCCGCGCCGAGCCGATTCATGCCCGCGCTCCAGGCTTTGCCGAGGCCGCGTGAAGGATTGAACATCGTATCGTAAATCTCCTTGAACTCCATACCCGGTCCGCGCATGCCGACCAGCGCGATAAAGGACGTGAGCACTTCGTTGCTCCCTTCGCCGATCTGGTTGATGCGCGCGTCGCGCAGCATGCGTTCGAGGGGCGAGTCGTTGAAATACGCGGAGCCGCCGTGAATCTGGAAGGCGTCGTTGACCGCTTCCCAGAGACGATCCGTCGTGAAAACTTTTAGCATCGCCGTCTCGATCATGTAGTCCTCGAGCCCGCGATCGATCAGCGAAGCGGTCACCGCCGTCATCGCTTCCATCGCGTAAATGTCGGCCGCCATTCGCCCAATCTTTTTCTTCACCAGGTCGAAATCGCCGAGGGTCTTTTTGAATTGCCGGCGCGCGTTCGCATGTTCCACCGCGAGACGCAGACAGGTTTTCGCCGCGCCCGTGCAGCACGCGCCGAAAGTCGTGCGGCCGAAATCGAGAACAGTCAGCGCGACTTTCAATCCCTTGCCGAGCGGGCCCAGAATATTTTCCTTCGGCACCGCCATGTCTTGCATGGCGAAGCGGCCGGTGGCGGTTCCGCGAATGCCGAGTTTTTCCATTCGCGGTTCGAGCATGGTGAATCCCGGCATATCGGGCGTAACCAAAAACGCAGTGATCGCGGTCTTGTCAGAGCCCGGAATCGGCGTCCGCGCCATCACGGTCAGAACCTGCGCGATGGATGCGTTGGTGATGTAACGCTTCTCGCCATTCAAAATGTAGTGCGTCCCATCAGCGCTGGGCTGCGCCATTGTTTGGACATTCGCCGCATCCGAGCCCGCTTCTTTTTCCGTGAGCGCAAACGCCGCCAGTTGCTGGCCCGTCACCAGAGGCGGCAGCCATTTTTGCTTTTGCTCGCGCGTGCCGAAAAGAAGCAGCGCCCGAATGCCAATGGAATGGTGCGCGTTGGTAAACACAGAAGTCGAAGCGCAGCGCGCTCCAATTTCCTCGAGGACGGTGCAGTAGGCCCGCTGAGAAAATCCGCGCCCGCCGTATTCCTTGGGCGCCGTCATCCCAAGCACCCCGACATGAGCGAGCCCATCGACGATGTGCTGCGGAATGTCCGCGGTGCGATCGATCGCCACCGGATCGAGATTTTGATCGAGAAACTCGCGCACCTCCGCGAGCGAGGTGTTGAGCTCGGCCTGTTGCGCAGCTGGGACACGCGGATAAGGCATCGCCCAGTCCGAAACGAATTGCCCGAGAAAAAGCCCCTTGGCGAATCCCAACGCCTGGGGACCCGTGAAAAGCAGCTCCTCCGCTTCCTTGATTTCTTTCTGCCGCTGGATTTCTGCTTCGTTCATAAACTTACATCGCTTATACGCTTTACGGTCGGTCCCGGTCTTACGCAAAGACGGCTTCGCGCAAGCTGGACCCTGATTTGCGCGAATGCGCGGGAACTAAATCGCGGATTCTGCCCCGGCTGACAACCGATAATTTACGCTACGTGGTGGGTTCGACTTTCGAGACGTAAAGCGGAATCGAACCCAACTGTCGGCCATCGACCGCGAGATCGATC
This sequence comes from Spartobacteria bacterium, assembly GCA_003134785.1. Lineage (GTDB taxonomy): Bacteria > Verrucomicrobiota > Verrucomicrobiia > Chthoniobacterales > UBA10450 > AV80. The sequence goes on along the minus strand of PLCN01000002.1, from coordinate 397,833 downwards.
GTGTATTCGCCGAATTTCGGCAGGCGGATTTGCTGGATCACCATGACGAAATGAGACGTCACGGTCCGCAATCCCGGGGCGAACTTGACCGCGAGAGTCGAGTCGAACTTCGGCATCACAATATTCCCGTCTTCATCCGCGAAGGTCAGGCTGACCCGGTGATTGCCCTCCTCGATTTGCTCGAAACGCAGCCGTCCGGCAATGGCGCATTGCGGATGCGCGATCGGCGCCTCGAGTCCGCGGAGCGCATCGAACGTCCCGATGATGTTTAATTTGCCGGCGTGTTCCGTCGCTGCGTCGCAGAGGGTGAATATTTCCAATTGCATGATCCGCCGCTACGCGGCCTAACGATAACTGGCGCGCGAAGTCAACTGCAACCCTGGCTCGTTCCGCACTCGGTGCAAACACCACACGCGCCGGCGCGCACCACCTTGTCGCTGCCGCAATGCGAGCAGAGGACGTCCATGAACATGTTACCGAGCGCTTCCTGCACTCGTTCCGCATGGGTATGCCCATTGCTCGCGACATGAGGATTGCCTTCGTTTGGCGAATGATTCGTGATCACATCGATCAATTCTTTTTCGCCCGTGCGTGGCAGATCGGAGACGGGGCGATTGATCGCTTTCTTTTCCATCTCCGGAATTTCCTTCATCGGCAGCTCGCTCTGTCCGCGGTTGGGCGACGTGGCTTCCTTGTAGCCGGGGATGAATTGGCAACCGAGCCAGCGAAACACGTAGTCGGCGATGCTGGTGGCGTTTCGGATATCGGGGTTTTTGGTGAAACCGCTCGGCTCGAATCGTTGATACGCGAATTTCCTCACCAAACCCTGGAGCGGAACTCCGTACTGCAACGCGATGGAAGTGAGCGTGCCCACCGTATCCATCAATCCTCCAATCGTGCTGCCTTCCTTCGACATGGTGATGAACAGCTCGCCCGGCTGGCCGTCCTCGTACAAGCCGACCGTGATGTAGCCTTCGTGTCCCGCGATCTCGAACCGGTGCGTTAACGACATCCGTGTATCCGGCATGCGATGGCGCGTGGGTTGATCGAGCTTGCGCCGAAGTGATGCGACCTCTTCATCGAGTTCGATGATCCGGCTCTCCAATTCGCCGCGATCGAGGGTAGCCACGTCTTCGTGGTCTGTCCCGCCCATGTCTTTCGTTTTGCGCGTGTTGAGCGGCGCGGAACGCTTCGAGCCGTCGCGGTAAATCGCGATCGCTTTCAAACCAAGCCGCCAGCCCTCGACGTACGTGTTCATGATCTCCTCGACGGTGGCTGTCTCGGGCATGTTGACCGTTTTCGAAATCGCGCCGCTCAAAAACGGCTGGGCCGCCGCCATCATGCGCAGATGCGCCATGTAACCGAGGCTGCGCTCGCCTTTGTAGGCCTTGAACGCGCAATCGAAGATCGCGATGTGTTCCGGTTTCAACCCGGAGGAAATGGTCGAGCCGTCGCTGTCCGCGACATCCTCGATCGTGTCGAACGCGTCGATGTGCGCGATGATGCGCTCGATCTCTTCGGAATTGTAGCCGAGCTTTTCCAGCGCCGGCGTGACCGTTTGGTTCACGATTTTCAACATGCCGCCGCCCGCGAGCAGCTTGTATTTTACGAGGGCGATGTCGGGCTCGATCCCGGTCGTGTCGCAATCCATCAGGAAACTGATCGTGCCGGTCGGCGCGAGAACTGTGACCTGCGCATTACGATAGCCGTACTGTTTGCCGAGTTCCGACGCGCTGTCCCAGACTCGCGCTGCTTCCTCCTTCAAGTAGGCGAACTCTTCATTCGCTGCGATCTCACTTACCGCCGAGCGATGCAGCTCGATCACTTCCTGCATGGGCGCGACGTTGTTCTTCGCCACCGGTTTTGCCACTCCGCTGCAACGCGCGTCGCGATACCCCGGAAACGGTCCCATGACGCGCGCGATCTTTGCGCTCTGCTCATACGCTTCACCCGTCATTATCGACGTGATCGCGCCGCAAATCGCGCGGCCTTCCACGCTATCGTAACCGTAACCGTAGCTCATGATGAGCGACCCGAGATTCGCGTAGCCGAGCCCAAGCGTGCGAAAAATGTGCGAGTTCTCCGCGATCTCCTTGATCGGGTAACTCGCATTATCGACCAAAATCTCCTGCGCGGTGATGTAGACGCGCGCGGCCGCCTTGAAGCGCTCGACGTCGAACACATCATCCGGGCCTTTGAACTTCATCAAGTTCAGCGAAGCGAGATTGCAGGCCGTGTTATCGAGAAAGAGATATTCCGAGCACGGGTTCGTGGAATTCTGGCGATCGGTTCCTTTGCAGGTGTGCCATTTGTGAATGGTGGAATCGAATTGCATCCCGGGATCGCCGCAGATGAACGTGCCTTCCGCGATCTTGCGCAGCAGCGCCCGGGCCTCTTTCCGTTCGCACGGCTTCCCGTCGCGCACGGTCCGCGTCCACCATTCGCGATCTTCCACCGCCGCGTCCATGAACTCGTCGCTCACGCGCACGCTCAAGTTTTCATTCTGATACATGACCGAACCGTAGGCATCGCCGTTGTAGCTTCCGTCGTATCCCTGCTCGATCAGCGCCCAGGCTTTTTTTTCTTCCTTCTGCTTCGCGTCGATGAACTCTTCGATGTCCGGATGCCAATCCTTCAGCGTGTTCATCTTCGCCGCGCGCCGAGTTTTGCCGCCGCTCTTCACCACGTTCGCGACCTGGTCGTAAACTTTCAGGAACGAAAGCGGCCCGCTCGGTTTCCCGCCGCCGCTCAATTTCTCCCGGGTGCTCCGCAACGATGAGAGGTCGCTCCCCGTTCCGCTGCCGTATTTGAAGAGCATCGCCTCGCTCATCGCCAGACGCATGATGTCTTCCATCGTGTCCTCCACACTCTGGATGAAGCAGGCACTGCCTTGCGGATATTCGTATTGCGTCGCGGCGCGCTCAGCCCGGCCGGTCTCGCGATTGTAGAAATAATTTCCGAGCCCCGCGTCCCGGCCGACGCCGTATTGATGATGCAAACCGACATTAAACCAAACGGGCGAATTGAACGCGCCATGCTGGTTCACGCAGAGCCAGGTCAGCTCGTCGTAGAAAGTTTCCGCTTGCTCCGCATTGGCGAAGTATCCGTCCGCAATTCCCCAGTCGGCGATGGTCCGCGTCACGCGATGCACCAGTTGCCGCACCGAAGTTTCGCGACCGCCTTTGTGCGGATCGGTTCCGTTCGCAATGTCGCCGTAGAAATATTTAGAAACCGCGATCTTGGTCGCGAGCGCGCTCCAGCTCTTCGGCACTTCGATGTTTTCCTGCTTAAAAATCACCTTGCCGCTGTCGTCCGTGATCTCCGCCGTGCGCCGTTCCCAATCGATCTCGTCAAACGGCGCCACCTTTGCGTCGCTGAACACGCGCTCGAAACGCAGACCCTTACTCTTCTTTTTACTCGACCGAGTCTTGGTCCGATCGGACGATTTACGGAGGCGGTTGAGCGAAGAAGGTTGGAGTCCGGGTTTGAGTTGGATCATGGCAGCGGCGCGGTTGAAGGTTGGGAATAGACGAGAATAATAGTGAACAGCCCAGCCAATAAGTTGTGAATTGCAGCCAACTGCAACCAACAACCATTACTAGGGGAGCTGCTCTAGCGGGCCTACAACATGCGGTGGAAATCGGTTTGAGGGCAAGGATAAATTTGTAACATTTTTTGCCTCTGGCGTTCAGGGACTTAACTGCGAATTGGGTGACCGTTCCCGTCTCTTGAAGCAAATTTTCGCCGTTGAGCCGGCAGGAAAATTCGACGCCCGAGCGCTGTTTACAAATCGCGCAGCACATCTCATAATGATGCGTTTCAAATCGCCCGCGCATCGCCGGCGCTCAAGGAAGGGTGGCTGAGTCCGGTTTAAGGCACTCGACTCGAAATCGAGCGTGGGGTTAAACTCACCGTGGGTTCGAATCCCACCCCTTCCGCCACGAAAGATCACCCCGCACCGGACGAGCGCGAGGCGCCAAAAAATAATCTTGCTTCGACCTGAGAATTCCGGTCATCCTCAAGCGAATCGCTCCCCCAAATGGCGCAAATCGCTCCAGAGCAAAAAGAGGAAAACGCCGAGTCGCGTCGCTTCGACGACATTCTGGTGGCGATCCACGGCATTGGAGAGCAAAGCCGCAACGCCACCGTGCGGTATGTCGCGACGAGGCTGGCGCTTTCCTCAGTATCGATCGGTAAACCGGACGATCTGCCGCCGATCTCGACGCAGCCGTTGGGATGGTTTTATACCGATGTCCGTGGAGCTGTAAAAGTAGCTCCACTCGATTCGTTTCCCTCGAAGCATCCGCTGGCGCGGATCGGCTTCACGGAAGTTTTCTGGGCGGACATCCCGCAAGACGTGGTGAAAGAGGGCCGCACGATCGAGGAAACGAAGGCGTGGGCGCGCACGGTAGTGGCGAGAGCGCGAGCGATTTGCAAGCATAGGATCCGCGAACAAGACACTCTGCCGGCGACGGAACGCTTGTCCATCATCGAGCCCGATTTCAGTCTCGCCGCCGAGGTTCTCGAGGAAATCATCGACACGGTCTATGTGCTCGAGAACCTGACTTTCCTCGCCGAAAAGGCGGGCCTGATGAAGTTCAATCTCAGGCGCGTCCTGGAGGAATATCTCGGCGACGTGCAGATCGTGACTGAGTTTCAGCAATTTCGCACCGACATCGTGGGACGGTTTCATAGCGCGATGGAACAGATCCACGAGAAGTACCCCGGCGCGCGTCTGCACATTGTGGCGCACAGCGAGGGAACGGTGGTCAGTTTCCTTGGGCTATTGCATGCCTTGTCCGGTGAGCAGGTAATTCCGGCAGTTCCAGGCGGCGCCGGTCCCAAGGTTGTGGCAACGAGCGGCGCCATTCCTTCGTGGCTGGAAGAAGTGCATGGCTACATGACGATCGGCTCGCCGATCGACAAACACATTTTGCTCTGGTCGAAGCTTTTCGAGGACTTCGATTTCACGCCGGCGCAAAATTTTTTCGCTCACGGAAGGTGCATCAAATGGCGGAATTATTACGACTACGGCGATCCGGTCGGCTTCAGATTGGAGACGGCGCGGCGCTGGCTGGAGGAGCATCCTGAATGCAAGCCGTTCCAGTTTGAGGAAAAACATGACCTTGGTTTCGCGCGCTATGCGATGCCGGGAAAGGCTCACAACGACTACTGGGAGGACTCCGCGGTCTTCGAGCATTTCATTCGCGACGTAATTAAAGATGACGAGAAAAGCGCGACGAAGCCGCGCTCACGGCTCCTGGTGTATGTGCTCAGTCCGCTGGTGCCCTATGCCATCAGCCTTGTGCTGCTGGTGGTGGCTACCTTCCTTCTTTATCACGCCGTCAACCACTACACCCATCCGGACCTCGATCCGCTCCAGCGTTACATTCGCTATATGGTGCTGGGGTTATCGGAGACGACCAGCGTCTCCGGTGCACGGATGTTTTTGCATGCCTGGGCCATTGCCGGGTTCCTTGCGGGCATCACGATTCTCGCGCGAATTCCCCGCCTCGCGGTCGGCTGGTTCTGGAAGGGCGTCGGATTATTCGGCTTCGGTTTGGGATGCGTCTCCTATTTTTTTGGAGTGAGAGCCGATTCGCGGGCCGAGATCGGCAGCGGGTTTGCCCTGATGGGCTTGGACCCAACCGTTGGTTTTCTCGCTCTCGGTCTGGCCGTCGCGGTCATCTCACTCTTGTTCGTGCAAAGGCCGTCTCATGAATTCGGAAGACCCGGAGCTACTCCGCGCAACCACCGCTGGATTTTCAAAGGCATGCGGCCACTCATTTTGGCCGGCGCCGCAGCCGTCGCGTTTCTTGTCTTATCCCAATTCTTGCCGCACTCCGACCTGGCCCCGCGCGAGCGCGAACTAGTGGGATCGCAACTGGCGCGGCAAATCGACAAGGCGCATCTGAATCGGAAAGATCTCAACATGTTGTTTTACGGAGCTGGGACTGACGTGAACCCGGACACCAAGCATGCCAAAGAAATCATCCAAGTGCTCGACCCGCGACCGGCAGTCTGGCCGGTGCTGCTTAGCGGCGCGGCGTTTCTTTACCTCTGGTGGCTGGCCGCGCTCATCTTTGATCTCGGATTCGTCTGGCAGCGCTATGTCCGCAACGCTTTGTCGAACGATCAGCTTATGACCTGGCGGGGTTACAATAGACGTTGAAAGGGCTATCGCGGAAATCGGGATGCCGCCGGACGGTCGCGCTGAGATTTCCCTGGAACTGATCTTCCAGCTCGATCCCACAAAGTGCGGCGTAACGTTTGGCCAGGGCCTGATAAAGTGTGGTGCCTTCCGCTTCGCCCGGCACCTGCAATAGTTCCTCTCCCACGATCGGCACCACGTTTCCCTTCGCGATCAGGTCGAGAAGTTGATTCCAGAACCGGGTTTTCTTCCGGTCTTCAATGGGGCTTGGGTCAGACATCCTTGCTCAGTGGGGAAAACAACGGTAGGAAAATCAGAGAGGTGCGGAAAGGAAATTCACCTGAGAAAGCGGTCAGGGCGGCTCAGCTAATTCCTCGACTAGAAAAGGAGCTATCGTTAACACACAATGGTTCCAATCTGATCCCGATGCCCATTCCTCCGACTATTCGCTCCCGTGCATCGAATGCCTGGGAGCCGAGCGGCGATAAGGCTGCGGCAAACTTCGAATTCAATTCTGCGGAGCTGCGCACATTGCGCGCGCTCAAGACTCCGGCCGGCATCCAGCGTTATCTCGACGACATGCCTTATCATTTGGCTGGGACGGCGTGGTCGCCGCGAATGGTGCTGCGCGAAAAAACAGCGCATTGCCTCGAGGGCGCGGCATTTGGAGCGGCGGCGTTGCGCGTCCTCGGATTCCTGCCGCTCATTCTCGATCTCGAAGCGGATCAGGACACCGACCATGTCCTCGCGATTTTCAAATCGCGCGGTCATTGGGGTGCCGTGGCCAAATCCAATTTCACCGGGTGCCGGTATCGCGAGCCGGTCTACCGCACGTTACGCGAGCTGGCGTTGAGTTACTTCAATGTCTATTTCAACCTGCGCGGCGAGCGTACGCTTCGCCGTTACTCGCGGCCGGTAAACCTGGCCCGGTTCGATCATCTCCACTGGATGACCACGGAAAAAAACATCTGGTTCATCGCGGAATATCTCTGCGAAATCCCGCACCGGCCGCTGCTCAAACGCGGGATAGAAAAAGATCTCACACGAGTCGACCTGCGGACGAAGCAAGGGGAATTGCTCGGTCACCGAAGCAAGTAAAGTAAAGCGACCATGTCGTCCACCGGCTCAAATCGCGTCGCCAGAAAATCCCTAGCCGATCGCGTCTTCGGTCTCGATCTTCTCCGCGCGGCCGCGATCCTGAGCGTAATCTGCGCGCACGGGTTCGTTGTTCTCTATCCGCATTTCGGCAGCGTTCTCGCTGTCTTCGGTCACGGCGGGTTCTATGGCGTCGAGTTATTCTTCGTTCTGAGCGGTTTCTTGATCGGCCAGATTCTGATTCGGCAGGGACTCGCTCTCGATCGAGCCGCTAACGTCGCGTTCTTTTATGTGCGCCGCTGGTTCCGCACCCTTCCGCTTTTTTTTCTATTTCTGGCCGTCAACGTTTGGCTCGAATTTCATTTCCGCCAGCATCGCCTCGGCGTTTCCGAAGTTCTGTCGCACGGATTTTTTCTGCGCAATCTGACCGGCTTCCACCTGTCGTTTTTCCCCGAGTCGTGGAGCCTTGCCGTCGAAGAATGGTTCTATCTCCTGTTCCCGGCCGCTCTCTGGCTCGGCTTGAAAATATCGAAACGTTTCGATGGCGTCTTCCTGTCGGCCGCCTTCGTTTTCTTTGCCTTCTCGACGGGAGCGCGAATGCTCGCTGCTAGCGACCCCGCCGCGACCTGGTCCGAAGCGCAACGCATGGTCGTTATCTATCGCTTCGACGCGCTCATGTTCGGAATGTTTGCCGCCTGGATCTCGATCCGTTTCCCAAACCGTTGGCGCAAACATGGAATGCTCTGGGCCCTGGCCGGCGGCGCATTGCTCCTCGCCATGTATGCGACGCTCTGGAAGATCGAGCAGGGTCACCTGGCTTTCGGCGACGACTCTTACTTCGCGCGCACTTTTCGTTTCACTCTTGTTTCGCTCGGGTTCGCACTCCTCCTGCCCTGGGCTTCAGGCTGGAAGCTAACCAAGGAAAACTTTTGCAGCACCGCCGTCCGCCGCATTGCGCTCTGGTCTTACGGAATTTATCTCGTTCATCTCCCGGTCTTCTGGATCGTGACACGATCGGGCTTTCGCGATTGGGAAAAGTCGCCCACACAAGCGCTCGCCTCCTTCGCGCTTCAAATCGGTGGAGCGATCGTGCTGAGCGCGTTGCTTTATCGTTTCTTCGAGGCGCCTTGCACTCGGTTGCGTGAGAAAGCAGCGCCGGCCGTGGCTGGAATTTTCCCTGGCGCCTGATCGTCATCCGACGCCTGGGGGAAACCACGCGAGTCGAGTCGCACAGGGACCAGGCGGATGGACGGTTCTTCGGTTCCATAACGGCCGACGTCCACTTCAAGAAGTGCCCCCCGGTTCCAGCTTTCGAGTCCCGGAGCGCCATCGAAGACCAGGTTGCCTAACGAGTAGATTACCGGACGGCCGTGATAAAAATCGAGCGGCTGCAGGCAGTGTGAATGACAGCCGACCACCGCATCGACTTCGTGATCGATCAACCAGCGCGCAAGCTCGCGCTGGCGGTCAGTCACGCGCGGCGTGTTCTCATCTCCCCAGTGCATGAAGCACAAGACAAAGCTCGCGCCGGCGCGCGCTTCCGCGATTGCACTGGCTACGCGTTCGCGATCAAACGCGGTCGCCACCTTCGGGCCAACCTGCTCGTTCTCCAGATCACTCAACGCGATGAGTCCCACTCTTTGCCCGTTGCGCGCAGTGAAAAAAAGCGGCGCATAAGCCAGCTCCCGCGTTTCTGCCGCGCCCACGACCGCGATGTCGTTCGTCTTCAAGCGCGCAATCGAATCAATCAGCGCGTCACTTCCAAAATCGCCTGCATGATTATTGGCTAGGCCGACCGCATTGATTCGCGCAGACGTGAGGACTCCAGTCGCCTGAGCGGGAGCGCGAAAACAGTACGGCTTCCCGGCTGTCGCTTCGCCTTTGTCAGAGACGACGCATTCAAGATTCACGAATTTCCACCGGGCGCGGTCCAGGTATTCGCGAACGTCCGCAAAGGGATCTGCGCCAGCTTGGATCTGTTCTCCCACCGAGCGGCCCAGCATTACGTCGCCTCCGACGAGCAGATCGGCCTGATGTTGATGATGCGGAACGCGCAACACATCGAAGCGCGGATTATTTCGCTTCGCCAGCAGTTCACCTAACGAAAGCATTTCCGGGACGCCCTCCAACTGATGTGCGACCAGATCGTTCCGATCAAGTGTTCCGATCGGTGGCCGGTCTTCCATCACCACCGCGACGTGACTTCCGAAATGAACGACCAATCCCTCGGCCATATCTTCCTCGCTGAATTTCACCGCGCCGGCTTCCGCGTTTTGCGCCACCGGCTCCAGGTATCTCCGGAGCTGCTTGGGATTGCACCACGGAATTTGCCGGCCTTGCCGTCGCAACGCGTAGACCACAAAATTTGCGCAATCCGCACCCCAACCCGTCTCTGGCCCCGTGCTGGTGCCGTCGCGCAATTCACCGCTCCCGAAAAGATAAGGCAGCCCGAATTGCTCCAAAATGGCGGCCCGGAATCCCGATCCAGTGAAGCGGCGGAACTCGATCGCCGGCGTCTCGCGGATGTGATGGTTTATTTCCGCTCGCGCTTTCAAACGGATCGAGCCGCAGCCAGTCTTCCGGTCGAAGAAGTCCCGCAGCGCATCAATCGGCAACACACCATCTTTGCTGCGTAATTTGGTTTCCCTCCACCGCGGCCGCGGCGGCGCACCGCGGGCAAAGCCAGGTTCGTCCGCGCGTTCCGAGGTGAGATTGCACCGGACATTTTCCGGCGCCACCGCGATCCATTCCACCCACTGCACCGCCGCATCCCACGGTTCCGTTTGCAGCTCCAACTCAACTGGTTCCGAAACAGGCACGCGCCAGATGTTGTCGGTCGACGGGTCGTGATCCTTGACCGCGAGCCGAACTGCCGGGGCTTCGTTCTCCCATTGTCCGAGAAGTTTTTCCCAGGCGGCCGCGTCCTTGCTTACGTTGATGCGGTCCCGATTCGCCAGGATCAAGGCACGGAATTCTTCGGATGCATTCGTTAGGCCAAACGCCGGAACTTCGCGATTTTTCGAGCGCAACTCCCGGGCCCTCAACGACCAATCGTTCCCAACTTTTTCGAAAGGCTCGAACTGGATTCGCGCCGTTGGCAACGAAAGGGATGCCGTGAGTGCCAGCCGCACTAGAGCGTCTGCTTGATCGTCGCCCGAAAGATACGGTCGCGAGATCGCGAATGTGACCGCGCGGAGGTTGCGGCAGCCAGCGACAAATTTCCACACCCGCTCGAACGCCGCGCTCCGGGCACCTGGTTGGACCTCCGCGAAATAATCGAGATCGATCGTAATCACAACAGGTGTGCCCTCTTTAATGTTCGCGCGAAGATCGCCTAAGCCGGAAACGCGGCAGCGCTTCCCCAGCGAACCAGCCGATCGGGGCGACGCTTCCAGTTGCCCGTCAAGATACTCGACCGCTTCTTTCTCGAGTGCACCGGCCTTGGCTTTCCCCACTTTCTCGCTGCGCACCCAGATCAGATTTGAAATCGGCGCCGGCATCAGCGGCTCGATCCAATTGAAACATTGGATCACGCCACCTTCCCGCCAGTGATCCAATAACTGCCGGCGTTCCTCCAACGAACCAACGCGTCTTAGTCGGCTGCGCAGCTCATCCGAATCGAATATGGCCGAGGCATCGCTGTGTGCATCGAAGTGGATGAGCGTGCACTCCTCATCGAGGTCGAGATGCTCAGCGAGCCAGTAGAACGAACCGGCGTGGCTGTCTTCGATGTAGATCGGCACGGCGGCCGAAGCTGCGAAAGCACCGCGCGCAAACGCGACGGCCAACATCAGTGCGATCCAGCGAATCGTCACCGCGCCGGTTGAATCGTCGGTTTTTTCGAAAGCCTGGCCCGGAGATCGACCGCCGAAATGCACGTGTCTCGAGCCGCGCTGCCGCGATGGACACCTTTAATTGTGAGCTTCACCGTCTCGACCGGCTTGGAGTAATTCCGCACCGGAATCGGATAGGCCTTGGAAAATTTTTCGTCTGGAATCGCGGCAGTGAAAGTGTGTTCGCCGTTCAGCGTTACTTCCATTTCCGCGATCCGGTTATTCTTGCCCCAAAGCTCTTCGTCCTCGGCGCGATAGCCGGGCATGATCATGATCGCATCCAGCGGCAGCGGCCGATGCACCTTCATCGCAATATTTTCACCAATGCCGTCACCCTCCACTCCTTCCGCCCAAGTTCCGTAGGTTTCGACGTACTTGATATTCTCGACGTCGTACTTGTGCTCGCCGTCGGGCTTTAAGGTCGAGCTGGCCACTGCGTCGTAGTCGCTGTGTTCGATAAAGGAGCGGTTGCCCTGGATGATGTATTCCGCCCGAAATTGGAAAGGGCCCTCATAATCCTTGGCGCCGAATTCGTGCCGGCCGGGATACGTATCGTAAGCGGGATGGACAACGATTTTGATATTGTCCGCCAGCGTCGGTTTTAGGTCGCGAAAATCCCAGACTGATTGGGTCGCGTTGACCTTCTTAAAACGATCCTTCGGTTTTGAAATAGTCACTTCCTCGGGCCGCGGATGGACGACGTTGACGGTGATTTTGCCCTTACCGATCGGGCCTTTCCACGTCGCAGCCGGCGACAGCGAATAGTAGAAAAGTGCTTCCCCGACATGTCCGTCGTCCGACACTGAACTTTCGATTAAGGCATAGTCGGCGCGATATCGAATCGACAATTCCCGAGTCTGCCCGCGCGCGAATGGAATCCGCGATTTCTTCCAGAGCCTGACCGCCGGCGGAAATTCCCCCCAATGCTTATCGGTCACCGGCTTGGGCTTCTCCCCTTTCGCCTCCACGGTTTCCGATTTCAGCTCCGTCCCGTCCGCCGCGACCCGATACTCCTCGAGATCGCTTACCTTATTCTCCTCGTTCTTGGCCCAGCGTTCGACGGGAAAAAAGAAATCCTGCTCGACCTGCGGGCCGGTGTTCCGCATCCGGTATCGCACTTCCGCCGCCGCGAATTCCTGGTGCAGATCAATCGTGAGATTCTCCTCCTCAATCGTGACGTCTGTCGCCTTCTTCCGATCTGAGGCCGCTCCGTTTCCCGTGGTAGGAACACCGGCTTGCCATGCGCCGCCATTGGCCAGGAGTGATGTGTTCGTGAGAAGAAGCAGGAAAGCCGTCGCAACGAAGATGCGGGTCGAGATCATAGCCCGAAAATCGTAACGGAGACCGACCGCCACGAACAAGTGGGATGTTCGCAACAGCCGGCCAAGTTTTTCCGGCAAACGTCGAGCTTGTCAGCGGCATGGCCGATGCTAATACTTCGCTCTCGATGATTCGGGCGAATTGTCGGGAGCGCTTCACGGCGGTCGATTTCGACTTTGTCGTCCGCACGCTCGCGCGTTCCCGGACCGATCACGTCTCGCTGGTCGAACTTCTGAGCGATGCCGAAACGCGCGACTCCGTGCTCGATTCCCCGCGGCTGGTCGAAGCGATCCTTTCCAACGCCGGCCATCTTTGCATCTCGTCGCAGTTTTATTTCTACATCCTCGCGCGTCACGTCTTGCGGGATGTGGGAATCATCGATCGCAAACTCTGCGATTACGTCGCGTCGCTCCTCGAAACTTTTTCCCGCGTCAATGGTTTGCAGGCGCCACACGTGAGCGGCGACCACGGCCGCCAATATGTTTCCGACATGCTGATCGCGCTTACCCGCGTCACACGCGAGCAGGCCTTTCTGCTCCGCGCCCATGTCGGCAATTACTCGCTCTTCATCAGCGGCATCTTTCACGAGAACACGCAACGCCGCAGTTTGCGCGGGGCGCCCGATCTCGCCTTCTACGAGCAGATCGGCCGGACAAATTTTCAACTCGTCTCTTCGCACGCGACGGCGCGCCGTTGCGAATTGAGCGGCGTCTATGAAGAACTGGCGGACCGTTTTCGCGAAGTGCGATTCGCACTCAACCGGCTCTCCGATCAACTGCTCAACCTCGATGAAGAGGTGAATCCATCGCTGCTCCTATGAGATCTCTCACAAAGGTCACAGAGGATTGTTATCAAAGAATGAGTCGGACCCGTTGTGTCCTTCGTGTCCGTGGTGCGAGGCATCCCGGTCTGTCATGAGCGAAACTCTCTTCAGCCAAATCCAGCGGCTCTTCGAACGGACCTACGCGCAGGTCGGAATCAATCTGGAAGATTGCCTGATCGACCACGGCCGGTGCGCCCAACTCTCACGGCTGGCCGGCGCCTCGGCCCGCGAGTTGAGCGAGCTGGCCCGCACTTTTCTCCGGCGCGCGGGCGACCAGCTCTACGTCGGTATTTATTATTCACGCTGGCTGATCGAACAACTCGAGCGGCACGATCCGCGTTCCGGCTTGAGCGATCTCAACATCCGTTCGCTCATCGCTTTCGTGGAAGAAATCAATCACGCGCTCCATGCCGCGCTTCAGTTCAAGCTCGGGCAGCGCGAAATCCACTCCGAAGATTACGCGCGCAACCTGGAACTCCAGGCGCAGGTCGACACCTATCTCGTCCTTCTTTTGTTCGTCGCCTTCTTTCGGAAAACCCAAAAGGTTTCGCGCACCGATCGGCGATGGTTGCGCTTTCATCTTTTCGCCTCGCAACATCCCGGCGCGTTTCACGACCGGAATCTGCGCGGGCGATATCTCGAAACGACGGAACTGGCCGCGAGCTACACGCGATTTCTCGATACCCTCAACGGCATGCGCCGGCTGGACGAGATCCGCCGGTTCCGCTCCCTGGATTACGGCGGGAAAAAAGAGCGCGTCCTCGCGCTGATGAACGCCTCGTAGGACGTCGGCTCTCCGAAGCTATTTCGCTCCGGCCTTGGCCTTCTCCTTTTCGGCGATGGCGGTTTGCAACTCGGGCAAATGTTCCTGCACGCGGCGCTGCCCGAGTTCCGCGCCTTTGGAGAGCAGCGTCGGCATTTTTTCCAGGGTCTTTTTTCCCAGAGGCGTCTGGTAAAATTTGTTCAACTCGTTCAACTCACTCTCCGTAAACTCGTCCATGTAAATCTTGACCATGTCGTCCTTGAGTCCCGCCCAGCTCATGTATTTCTTGAGAAAGTTCTTCATTTCCTGTTCGTAAGCGCCGATCGCGGGATTCTGCTTGATCTGCATCTGAAGCATTTGATCGATGGATTGACTCATGACCGAGTCCATGTTCATCAGGCTCAATAACGACTCGGCCGCCTTGCGATGACCGGCTTCGTCGGCGCGAGCCACTGCGGGTTGGAGGAGGGCGATAGCGCCGATCAGGATCGAAAGGAGAAGTGATTTCATTCGGCGAAGGTGCGGGCGCAGCCGTCCGAGCGCAAGACGGAACCGCGGTCTACAGTTTTTTTGCGCGAGGAAAAGGCAATTCTGTTTGAGAATTTCGATCGCGTCCGCTACTAATCGAACGTGTTCACCTTGACCATGCTCGGCAGCGGCAGCTCGGGCAACAGCGCGCTGGTCGCGACCGAACATTGCCGGCTGCTGGTCGATGGCGGGTTGAGCGCGCGCCAGCTCGTCTTGCGGCTCGAGCAGTGCGGGATCACGCCGCGGCAACTCGATGGCGTGCTCCTCACCCACGAGCACGGCGATCACGTTTGCGGTCTCGAAGTGCTCTGCCGGAAATTTCAGATCCCGATCTATTGCAATTCGCTCACGGCCGAAGCCATTCGCTGCGGCATTTTGTCCGATCATCGGAACTGGCGATTGTTTCGGACCGGAGCGGATTTCTCGATCTGCGATATCCACGTCCAAACGTTTTCCGTTCCGCACGACGCGGTCGATCCGGTCGGATACGCTTTTCATTCCGGCTCCAGCGCGCTGGGATTCATCACCGATCTCGGTTACGCCACCAAGATGGTGGTCGAGCGTTTGCGGAAGGTCCACACCCTCGTGATCGAGACGAACCACGACGAAAAACTTTTGCAGAACGATCCGCATCGTCCGTGGCCGGTGAAGCAACGAATCCAGTCGCGGCACGGCCATCTTTCGAACAGCGCGGCCGCGACCGTGATCGAGCAATTGCTTTCTGGAAAAATCGAGCGCGTCGTGCTTGGTCATCTCAGCCGCGATTGCAATACGCCCGAGCTGGCCGCCGGCGCCATCCGCGCGATGCTCGCGCAACGGGGGCGCAGTGAAGTCGAGGTGCATTGCGCGGCGCAATCGGAAATCAGCATGCGCTTTCGCATCGGCGAAACGAGCGGGCGCGCGTTTCAGCCGACGTTCGACAATATCTTTTTCCAGACGGCGCCGGTTGCCCTATAGCGGCGGTCTATGACCGCCGTCGCTGCCAACTCAACCAAGCTCGGCGGTCATAGACCGCCGCCACAGGAAGGGGCCATTCGCGACGCTGTGGAAGCGGATCTTCCGGCGATCGTCGAGATCTACAACGCCGCTATTCTCACGCGGATTTCAACGGCGCAGTTGGAAACCGTTTCAGTCGAGGAGCGGTTGCCCTGGTTTCGTAAGCATTCGCCGGAATCCCATCCGCTTTGGGTCGCTGAAATCGATAGGCGGATTGCGGGTTGGCTGAGTTTTCATCCATTCTTGAAGCGCGGCGCGTATCGCGCTACGGCGGAGATCAGCATTTATGTGCGCGAGAAATTCCGGCGGGCTGGCGTGGGACGGTCGCTGCTGGAAAAAGCGATCGCGCATTCTCCCAGTCTGAAAATCACAGCTCTAGTCGGCTGCGTTTTCGCGCACAACGAACCGAGCCTGCGACTGTTCGAACGATTCGGTTTCGAACGCTGGGGATTTCTTCCACGCATCGCCAGGGTCGAAGGGATCGAGCGTGATCTCGTCATCGTCGGCCGCCCAATTTCAGTGGAGGCCTAACGACAGGTCGCTCCGCGAAAAATAATGCACTGTCACCCCGAGCCGCGGTTCCGTCACTCTTCGTCGCCGACGACGAGATGAATCACGCCGGCGGGATCGGAAATCCAGAAGCCGTCGAAGTCTTCACGTAACTGCTCCACCTCGTCCCGGCGCGGAATGCCGTTGATCTTCAAATAGGACGCCGCCGCTTCTGTGTCGTTCGTTTCCAGCTCGAGCCAGATATCCGGGTGACTCAAATTCGGCACCCGATCGATCCAGAGCCGGTTCGGGCCGAATTGGAAAATGCAGCCGTCATCCTCCTCTTCGATCAACGGCAGCCCAAGAGTATCGCGATAAAAAGCGAGCATTTGCTCGTAGGTATGGCTCGGGCATTTGATCGCGATATTCGCGCCGCCTGAAAAATGGGGACCGTTGACGTTTGCGACCATATCGAAATGCCGAGCTTCGGTTCTAAAGTTTCGCCAGGATCTTGCGCGCGAGCATCTTTGCCTTTTCGAGCGCCACTTTTTCGTCATTGATCCCGCCAATCCCGATCGTGACGAACGCGTTCCCTTTCACGATGTAAAGCATGAGCACATGAGAAAGACCGCTCTGCGCGCCTTCACTCGCGAGCGCGGCCTTGTCACCGAAGCCCGAGAGCTGTTTGATCTTCGCGTCTCCCGCCATCAACTCGTCGAGCTGTTTCGCCGGGGCGAGTTGATCGGCTGATGCTTGTCGCAGCCGCAGGACCAGCGAGCGACCGGGATTCTCGCTGTAATATTTGCAGCGCGAATAATAACCATCCGCACCCTCTTCATTGCGCGACTGCGGATCCTTGACCGGCTCGCCGAGCGCAGAAGAGGCTTCGGTCTTGGTGATGATCGCCGCGAGATCGATCGGTTTTTTTTCGGGGGCGCCGGAAAGATTCGTCAGCGGGCAAACCAGCGCAACGATAGCCGCTCCGATACTTATTCTGGACATGATCTTATCCGCCACCGGAACCTTCGCCGCCCGGCTCCGTCATGGCGACGGGATCCAGGGCGCGCTCCAGTTCCGCGGCGGGAAGAACTTTCCTTTCGAGGCAGATCTCGCGCACGGTCCGTCCTGTCTTCGCGCTTTCTTTCGCGATCTCAGCCGCGCGATCATAGCCGATCTTCGGCGCCAGGCTCGTCACCATCGCCATCGAGAGTTCGACCAGTTCGCGGCAACGCTCTTCGTTCGCTTCGATTCCGATCACGCATTTTTCGCGGAAGGCCTCGGCGGCGTTGCCTAGCAACCGAATGCTTTCGAGAAGATTGTGCGCCATCACCGGCATCATCACGTTCAGCTCGAAGTTCCCGTTCGCGCCCGACCAGGTAACGCAGCTGTCGTTGCCGATGACTTGCGCGCAAACCATCATGAGCGATTCGCACATGACCGGATTCACCTTGCCCGGCATGATCGAGCTGCCGGGCTGCGTCGCCGGCAGACGAATCTCGCCGATGCCGCAACGCGGCCCGCTGCCGAGCCAGCGAATGTCGTTCGCGATCTTGAAGAGGCTGACCGCGATTGTTTTCAAATGGCCGCTTGCTTCAACCACGCCGTCTTTCGCGCCCTGCGCTTCGAAATGGTTCTGGGCTTCGCGGAATTTGATCCCGGTGCGCTGCTCGAGATGCCGCATCACTTTTCCGGGGAAGTCGATGTGCCGGTTCAGGCCCGTCCCGACTGCCGTTCCGCCCAGGGCGAGTTCCTCGAGAACCGCGATGGCCCGCTTCGCGCGCTCGACTCCGTAGAGAACTTGCCACGCGTAACCGCTAAATTCCTGACCGAGCCGGACCGGCGTCGCGTCCATTAAATGGGTGCGGCCGATCTTGATAATCCTCCAGAATTCGTTCGCCTTTCGGTCGAGCGCGCCATGCAATTTCTCGAGCGCCGGAATGAGGCAATTCTTGAGCTGTTCCGCGGCGCTGATGTGAATCGCCGATGGGATCACGTCGTTGCTCGACTGACCCATGTTGACGTGATCGTTCGGGTGAACCGGCTCGCGCGCGCCGATTGGTTTTCCGGCGAGCTGACAGCAACGATTCGAGATCACCTCGTTCGCGTTCGTGTTCGTGCTCGTGCCGGAACCGGTCTGGAAAATATCGAGCGGAAAATGCTCGTCGAGTTTTCCCTCCAACACTTCTTCCGCCGCTTGGACGATGAACGCGCACCGATGCGCATCGAGCAAGCCAAGATCAGCGTTCGCCTGCGCGGCGGCCCATTTGATCAGGCCGAGCGCGCGAATGAACGGCCGCGAAAAGCGATGACCGCTGATCGGAAAATTCAGGACCGCACGTTGGGTCGACGCGCCGTAGAGCGCGGACGCCGGGACGGACATCTCGCCCATCGAGTCCTTTTCCAGCCGCATCGACATCATGCCGAACGATGATTGGTGGAAAATTCCGCCGCTCGCCGGAGGGGGCGCCGGTGCCCGTTGAGGTGATTCGTCTTATGGAAAACGGTGATGAACATCGGCGGAATATTTTGGAGGAAATATTCCGAGTCCGCGCGCTCGAACAGCTTGGCATGCTGGCGCAGCTCGTTCGTGATCTGGTAGATGATAAAGGTGCCGCCATCCGCAAGCGCCTCGTACGTTTTCTCGAGCAAGGCGCGTTTCTTTTTTATTTCGAGAATGCTGAACGGAATGCCGGAAAGAATGTAATCGCATTTCGCGATGCCGTGGCGCTCCAGTTCTTCGGGCAAACGCGCCGCGTCGCCGTGGATCACGTGCACGCGCGGATCGTCCGCGAACTGCCGTTGAAGGTCACGGGAAAATGCGGGATCGAGTTCGAAGAGGAGCAGCTTCGATCCGGCCGGCATCCGGCGGGCGATCTCGCGGGAGTGAACGCCTTCGCCCGGGCCGTACTCAGCGATCACGCGCGGTTCGCTAAAATCCATCTTCCGGGCCACCCGCTTCACCAGCGCCTTTGAGCTCGGAATGATCGAAGCGATTTGAAACGGACGTTTTAGAAACCGCTTGAAGAAGAGAGCGCTCATCGAAGGGGGGAATAGTCAACTGCCGCCCCCTCGTTGTCCAGTCGGGATGTGACCTTTGCGGGCTGCGCGTTTGATCCTCTTGAGCGACCAATTCGACCTGAAACCAGCCAATTTATCTTTCCGTCAACATCCCGATTTAGAACTAAACATTGACATGGACCATAAAAGTTATAATGCTGGCTCATCGAAAAGGCTTGCCCAAAGAGGCGCAAGTTGCTGTTTTTCTCCAATGCACAACCTTCTGACGGTCAAGGAAACGGCCAAGTATCTCCGGATTCCGTTACCAACCGTTTACTATTTGGTGCAACGCGGGCAGCTGCCGGCCATCCAGATCGGCGGTCGCTGGCGGATCAAAAAAGCTTCGCTCGATAAGGATATTTTGAAGGAAGACAAGTCCGGGCAACCGACTGTGCTCGTGGTAGATGATGACGAGAGCCTCCAGAGTTTGTTTAAGATTTTCTTGAAGAAGATCGGCTTCAGCCGTGTGGTTGTCGGAACCGTCAAGGAAGCGATCGCCGCGCTCGAAAAACAAAAATTCGATCTTCTTTTTCTCGATCTCAAATTACCAGACGGTCCCGCGGACGATGTCTACGACGCCGCGAAAGAAGCCGATCCGGAATTGCCGATCGTGGTCATCACCGGTTATCCCGACAGCGAAATGCTCGATCGGATTCTGTCCAAGGGTCCCATCACCGTCCTGAAAAAGCCGCTGAAAGTCGAACAGCTTCAGCAAACGGTCCGGATCCTCGGCCACAAAGACGCCGCGAAACTGGCGGCTTAAGTTTTTGCGCGCCGCGCGCGCAGTATCGTTCGGAGGGACATGCTTCCGCCTGTCGGTGTCGTGAAATGGGACGCGTTTCCGCGTTTAGGACAAGCAGAAGTTCGCCCTTCCCCGCGCTTCACTTGCCAATCAATTCCGTGCAGCCCATAATCCATCCGCTCGAGTGAACGCGCGGTTAGCTCAGTGGTAGAGCATTACCTTGACACGGTAGGGGTCACAGGTTCGAACCCTGTACCGCGCACCATCGTTACCGCCCTAAGTAGTTGAAGAGGGCGAGGCTGGCGCGGTGGGCAACGCCGGCGTGCTTTGTGGACGCTTCTCGATCAGGTTCGCGACGGCGGGCCGCAAGTTCATCAGATTCTTCAGCAGGTTGAACCAGAACGGGGCGCCGAGGGCGAGGAGACCGGCGGTGATCAGGACGCCGAGGAGATGCCGGAGATAGTGGGCGAACTGGGGACAATAGTCTCGAGCCCAATACGGAATCGGCTCCTTGTCCCAGCGACCCCAGAATGGCTTCGGCACCAAATCAAACCCCGCGTCGTGCAAGGTCGCCTGCAGGTTCCGAAAACTTTCCTGCCGCGATTTTTCGAAAGCCATCACGCCGGCCGTCTTCAGCGTGTCATACTCCGTTAGCCACTTCACCGTCTGCTCGGCTGTCGTCGGTCCTTGGGCGACTGGATCGCTCGCGATCTTTTCCGAGATGGCGGCGCTGACACTTTCTTTGGTAGCGGCCTCCGTGAAAATCGTCGGATCCAATTGGTAGCTGGGAAATTTCTGGATCCAATCGGCGTAAGCGGCTTTCGCTGCGTCCGCGTCGGTGACTTTCGCCGTGCCTTCCGTTTTCCGAGCCAAATCAAAAGCCGCGCCGAAACGCTCCACCGGGTAATTTTTATCAGGCGCTGTCTTCAGCCGCTCCGCGATGGATAAACGAAAAAGTTCCGGCGTGCCCGAAACGGGCAGCGTGGTCAGTGGAAAGAGCGGATGGTTCCGCAGCCAGAGAAGATAAGCGTGGTAGGCGGGCGTATCGCTCGAGTCGAGCACCTTGTTGCCTTGCTCCAAAACGCCGGGAGCCGATTTCACCAAAGCGTCGACCAGGCCGGGACGATCGCGGAGCTGGCGAAAAATATCGGTGGTGTCGAGTTGAAGTAGGAATGCCGTAATGATGGAAAAGGCGATAGTCAATCCGCGGATGTGAACTTGGAACCATTGTTGCGCCCGGTCCTGCGCGGTGCCGAACCAACGCTGAAATCGATCATACGACTGCGTGGTGGCGCGCTCGACCGTGGCGCCGAGGTTTGTTACGGAATCCATGATCGCCTTCTTTTCCGCTTCGCTCAGGAAGTGCCGTGCGACACCATGGATCGCCTGAAGTTTCAGCAGTGATTCCGTCGCCGGCCGGTCCGGCCGGTGCAAAGCGTCTAGAATCGCGGTCGAAGTCTGAGCCAGAATCGGCGAAATACCACGAACCGCCGCTTCCTCTTCCGTCAGTTGGCTGATTTCATGCAGGATGCGGTAGACTTCGCCGGGACGAATCGCAGTGGCGAGATGCATTCCGCCCAAGGAACGAAACGTCCACGGCTTCTGCCGGGGGCGCGCAACCCTCGCGCCATTACCCAGCTCACGACCCTTCGGCGCGAAGAGTGAGTCGCTGAAAATTGGGTCCTTCAGGATTTGCTCGGTCAGGGCATGAGCCTGCTCGGCGATCTGTGGATCGATAGTTTGAAAAGTGAGCGAGAGAGCATTCGCCAGATTCTTCCCTCGCAAGGCGAAAGCCGCCGAGATCATCTGCACCAGAATGGTGATAACCAGGCAAAGGACAGTCATGATCACCGCAAACGCGATGACGGTGTCCAAGCTACTTAACATATCCCGCTGCCTTTATTTCGGGGGGCATGAGGAACGAATCGTGCGATTTCTTCGTGGCCAAGTCAAGAAGATCGCGGCACCGCCCGACAATCTTCTCGACACCGTCGCACGGCCAGTTCGACTCTCTCCGCATGATCGCGAAGAACCGCGCGCGCTTTGGAGTTACCTGCCTGCTCGCGGCTTTCAGCCTGTTCGCGACACAGGGGTGCAGCAGGTCTCGCGAGGAAGCGGATGCCCGGCGAGTGGCCGACCGGGTTCGGACCGAATTTCTGCACGCCTGGAATAACTACGAGCGTTATGCCTGGGGGCACGACGCATTGCGGCCCTTGAGCAAGGCGCCCCATGACTGGTATGGGCAGTCCCTTCAGATGACACCGGTCGACGCCCTCGACACACTTATTCTGATGAAGCTAGACGCCGAGGCTGACAAGGCCCACGCACTCATCGTGGGCAGTCTCTCCTTCGACCGCGACATTTACGTCAAGAACTTCGAGATCACCATCCGCCTGCTGGGCGGCTTGCTTTCCGGCTACCAACTCACTGGCGACAAGCGTCTCCTGGATTTGGCCGAAGACTTGGGCACCAGGCTGCTACCGGCCTTCAACTCGCCCACGGGCCTGCCCTATGTTTACGTCAATCTTCATAGCGGTCAGGTGCGCGACTCGGTGTCGAACCCCGCGGAAACTGGCACCTTGCTGCTGGAGTTCGGCACACTTAGTAAGCTCACCGGGAAGCCCGTCTTCTACGACAAAGCGAAACAAGCCTTGGTGGAGACCTATAAGCGTCGTTCCCAGCTAGGGCTGGTAGGATCCAGCATTAATGTTGAAACAGGCCAGTGGATTGACAAGGACAGTCATATCAGTGGCGGGATCGATTCTTACTACGAGTATCTTTGGAAATGCTGGCTTCTGTTCGGTGACAAAGACTGCCTCGAGATGTGGAACGCGAGCATCCCCGCCATCCACAAATACCTGGCTGACGAAACAGGCAGCGAATTGTGGTACGGCCACGCCGATATGATCACCGGCCTGCGGACCGAGACGACCTACGGCGCGCTCGATGCCTTCTTCCCCGCTTTGCTCGCGCTTTCCGGCGATATTCCGCGCGCACGCCGGTTACAAGCGTCTTCTTTCAAGATGTGGAACCTCCACGGCATCGAGCCGGAAGTGATCGACTACAAAACCATGCAGGTTATCGTCAAGACCTATCACCTGCGGCCCGAGATCATTGAATCGACCTACTATCTTTATCACTACACCAAGGACCAACAGTATCGTCAGATGGGGGAAACGATCTTCAACGATTTCGTCAAGTATTGCCGAACGGAAGCCGGTTATACTGCACTTTCCGACATTGTCACCAAACAACAGCGTGATGAAATGGAGAGCTTCGCTCTGGCCGAGACCTTCAAATATTTTTATCTCCTTTTCGCGCCCCCAGGCATTCTGGAGTTCGACAAGGTTGTGTTCAACACGGAAGCACATCCGTTGCGTCGCACCTGGTGACACTGTGAAGAAGGCGATCTTTTTATCCATCGCGCTCGGTTGTCTCGCGTTCTTGGGCAGAACTGCCTTTAGCGCACCCGAGTCCGCAACCGATCAAACTCGCCTGGCCGATTTCGTCCGTCCTTTCGTCGGGACGCAAGGAGAAGGCAACACCTATCCCGGACCTTCCGCGCCCTTTGGCATGATTCAGTTGAGCCCCGATACGGAAAAGGAGCTTTGGGACACTGCTTCCGGCTACGAGTACTCTGATTCGACTATACTGGGATTTAGCCTGACCCATCTTACCGGCACCGGGATTCCTGATCTGGGCGATTTCCTTTTCATCCCGCAAACAGGCGAGCCCAGGCTCGTTTCCGGGACAAAGAACGATCCCGAATCCGGTTATCAATCGCGTTACTCGCATGAGGAGGAAACGGCTTCCGCGGGCTATTACAAAGTGAAGCTGCAAAAATCCGGCGTCACCGTCGAGCTTACCGCAGGGGAACGGGCGGGTATGATGCGGATGACCTTCCTCGCGAGTGACAACGCCTCGATCCTCACTGATCTCAGTCATGTCCTGACCGGCAAGAAATGGAAGGTCGTCTGGTCCCACGTTCGCGTCGAGGATAACTCCACCGTGACCGGATTCCATCTCGTGAATGGGTGGGCCAGGGAGCGTTACCTTTACTTTGCGGCGCGTTATTCAAAGCCCTTCGAAAGGGCCGAGATCATGAGCGACGGCAAGCCGGTTGTTTACAATACCTATCGATTCCGCAGTGAGAAGGAAGCTAGCGGAACCAACTTGCAATTTCTCGCCCACTACAAGACCGGGGAAAAACAGGCCATTGTGATCAAAGTGGCGGTCTCCGCTATTAGCGCCGAGAATGCTTTGAAGAATCTGGACGCGGAGATTCCTGACTGGAATTTCGAGAAGGTCCGGAACGCGACGCGGGCGAAATGGGAGAATGAGCTTGGACGGATCGAGATCGACGGATCGCGGGAGGAGAAGGAGACTTTCTATACCTCGCTCTACCACGCGTTCCTCGCGCCGAACCTTTATCAGGACGTCAGTGGCGAATATCGAGGCCTGGACCAGAACATTCATCACACCAAAGGCTTCACTAACTACACTGTCTTCTCGCTTTGGGACACTTATCGGGCGACGCACCCCCTCTTCGCCTTGGTTCAAGCGCCGCGCGAAGCGGACATGATCAACTCGATGCTGGCTCATTACGACCAAAGCGTGGAGCACATGCTTCCGATCTGGTCGCTCCAGGCCAATGAGACTTGGTGCATGGTGGGATACCACGCGGTGCCGGTCATCGTCGATGCCTACCTGAAAGGCGTGAAAGGGTTCGATCGCGACCGCGCTTACAACGCGATCAAGACCACAGCGATGAATCCGCATTATGACGGCGTGGCCACCTACGCCAAATTGGGCTGGGTTCCGTTCGACCAGGAAAACGAATCGGTCTCCAAAACCTTGGAATATGCCTACGACGATTACTGCATCGCGCGGATGGCGAAAGCTCTGGGCAAGCGGGAGGACTTCGCTTCCTTCTCGAAGCGCGCGGCCAGCTACAAGAACTTGTTCGATCCGTCAGTAGGCCTGATGCGAGGCAAGGATTCCCAAGGCAAGTGGCATTCGCCCTTCAACCCCCATTTCTATGATGAGACTGCTGGAGTCAATGACTTTACCGAGGGAACAAGCTGGCAGTATTCCTGGTATGTCCCGCACGACGTGCCCGGACTGATGGCGCTCATGGGGGGCAAAGAGCCATTCGCCCGGAAGCTGGACGAATTGTTTACCTTCAAGGAGGCGGACCAAAGCAAAGGCGTTTCCGATATTCAGGGCAGGATCGGCGAATACTGGCATGGCAACGAACCAAGCCATCATGTGATCTATCTTTACTCCTATGCCGGTCAGCCTTGGAAGGCGGCCGAGCGTTTGCACGAGGTAGTGACGACCCAGTACGGCAACAAGCCAAACTCCTTGAGCGGCAATGACGACTGCGGCCAGATGTCCGCCTGGTATATCTTTACTTGCCTGGGGTTCTATCCCGTTTGTCCCGCCAGCGATTACTATGTCATCGGTGCTCCGCAGTTGAAGAAGGCGGTGCTGCATCTTTCGAATGGAAAGACGTTTGCGATGACGGCGAACAACCTTTCGCCCGAAAACATTTACGTTCAGTCGGTCGAAGTGAACGGCCAGAAGCTCGATAACCCCTTTCTTCCTTTCGCGGAAGTAACAAAGGGTGGCACGCTGGTCTTCACCATGGGTCCATCTCCAAGCCAATGGGGCACGAAGCCACAAATTCCGCAGTAAAGATGCACGAAGCACCTACGACCCGAGCAAGCAACGGCCAGACCTATCGCGGCCCGTTCGCGATCATGACCGTCCTCTTTTTCATGTGGGGATTCATGACGGTCTTTAACGACATCCTCATTCCCCGTTTCAAAGACGCGTTCACGCTCGACTATTTCCACGCCATGCTGGTGCAGTTCGCCTTTTTCGGCGCTTACTTTATCGGCTCGCTTCTCTACTTTGCCATCTCGGTCGTGATCGGTGACCCCATCGCGCGCCTGGGCTACAAGAACGGCGTGGTCATCGGGCTTCTGATCTCGGCCGCCGGCAGCGCTCTCTTCTGGCCGGCGGCATCGTCTCTCTCCTACCCGCTCTTTCTTGCGGCTCTGTTCGTAGTTGGTTTGGGCTTCGCCATGTTGCAGATCGCGGCCAACCCCTATGTCACCATCCTCGGGCCGGAACGCACCGCCTCGAGCCGCTTGAACCTGGCACAGGCCTTCAATTCGTTAGGCACCACTCTCGGACCGTGGGTGGGCGGTTACCTCATCTTTCAATACTTCGCCCGGACCGGCGTGCACGGAGCGGATTCGGTTAAGATGCCTTACCTGGCCTTCTGTCTTGTCTTCGCCCTCCTCGCCGCGATCTTTTTCTTCGCTCATCTCCCGCAGATCGGAGAAGGAAAAATCGAGGCCGGCTTTGCCGCCCTCAAGTATCCTCACGTGGCTCTGGGGTCGTCGCCATCTTTCTTTACGTCGGCGGCGAGGTCTCCATCGGGAGTTCGATCATCAGTTTTCTTGGCCAGGCGACCATCGCGGGTCTGACTCAACTGGAAGCCAGCGGCTATGTCTCGCTCTTCTGGGGAGGCATGCTGATCGGACGCTTCATGGGCGCAGTCGAATTGAGCGATATGGCGCCGGGAAAGAAGCGACTGTTACTCAGCGCGATTCCGATCGCCGCCTGCATGCTCCTCGGCGCGCTTCGAGGCTGGGCGCTTGTCCCGATGTATCTGCCATTCGTCGCGCTTTGTTGGATCTTGTTTCAATTTGGAAAGTCATTGGCCGCTCGCACGCTCACGATTTTCTCCCTGACGGTCGTCGCGTTGCTGGTGACCGCGATTATCGCCGGCGGGAAGCTGGCGATGTGGTGCGTAGTCGGCGCGGGACTCTTTACTTCCATAGGTTGGTCCAACACCTTCTCGCTCGCGATCGAAGGTGTTGGCATCTACAAGAGCCAGGCGTCGTCTCTCCTTGTCATGGCCATACTCGGCGGCGCTATTCTTCCTCCGCTTCAAGGATACATAGCCGACCGTTGGAACCTCCAGGTATCTTACATCATCCCAGTCATCGCTTACGCCTACGTCGCCTTTTACGGCTGGAAGGGCCATAAAATCGGGCGGCACTTTTCGGCCTCGGGATAACGCTGTGGCCGCTGATTACTCGCACGATTCACGAATCGTCCTGACGCTCGACGGAGGCGGAACGAATTTTCGTTTCTCCGCGACCCAAGGTAACCAACCCATCGTCGAGACAGTTGTGCTGCCTTCCTTCGGTGACGATCTGGAGCGCTGTCTTGCTACCATTGTCGAAGGCTTCAATACAACCAAAGAACGTTGTGCAGCGCCTCCGGTCGCGATCAGCTTCTCCTTTCCGGGCCCGGCCGATTACCCCAATGGCGTCATCGGCGACCTGCAGCATCTGCCTTGCTTTCGCGGCGGCGTGGCGCTCGGACCCATGCTGGAAGAACGCTTCGGTCTTCCGGTCTTCATCAATAACGACGGCGACCTGTTCGTGTACGGCGAAGCTATCGCCGGTTTTCTTCCTTACGTGAACAGCCTGCTGGACAACGCCGGTAACCCGAAGCGATACCATAACCTGTTTGGAGTAACTCTGGGAACCGGCTTCGGCGGTGGCATCGTGCGGAAGGGCGAGTTATTCCTGGGTGACAACTCGTTAGGTGCTGAGATCTGGTTACTGCGGAACAAGCTCAATCCGCAAACCAGAGTCGAGGAGGTCGCGGGGATTCGTGGCGTGCGCCGCTTCTACGCGGAGAAGGCGAAGATTCCGCTAGAGGAATCGCCTGAGCCTAGAGTTATCTTCGCGATTGGCCAGGGCGAACAGCCGGGCGACAAGGCCGCGGCTCTAGAAGCGTTTCGTCAATTGGGCGAGGTGGTGGGTGACGCGATGGGCCAGGCTTTGACCATCGTGGACGGGCTGGCGGTAGTCGGCGGTGGTTTGTCTGGCGCCTGGCCGCTTTTTTCGCGCGCGTTGATGGCAGAGCTAAACAGCAGCTATCCGAGCTCGAACGAAAATGGCGTGCGTCGCCTGATCCCTAAAGCATTCAACCTGGAAGATGCGGAGGAGCTGAGGACATTTCTACAACCGACCAGTCGCGAGGTCACGGTGCCGGGCAGCGCGCGCGTCGCAAGCTACGATGCGTCTCCGCGCATCGGTGTTGGTCTTTCCCGGCTTGGCACCAGTCAGGCTGTCAGCATCGGCGCTTATGCTCTTGCGTTAAGTAAGCTGGATGCAAGGTAGGGACGCCGCGCCCCCGGTCATATTATTTTACGCTGGAAGGTTTGGTTGGCCGTCTGTTGCGGCCAGACGGTCCCGTCCCGTAACTGAACGGGGTTGTCGCGGTGCTTTCGTGCTGCCAGATGGAGAAGGCCACGAAGGGCAGATCAGCGACGGGTTCCCGAATATTTCGCTTTCTTAAGACCGCCGGTTGAATAGATGATGCGAACGTGGTGAAAATCACTGCGAGCTGTCTTCTTATTTGCATGGCCATGCCGACCTTCGCATCGGCCGGACAACAGAAAATCGCTTTTCTGGGCACGGAGGACAAAAACGCGATGTGGATCGCCAATCTCGATGGCACCAAGGCCAGGCGATTTCCCAGCAACTGGTCAGGTCCCGAAGTGTCGCCGGACGGGACCTGGCTGGCGTTCACCATCGTAAGCGAAACTCCAGAAACCCACATCGCAGCCACCAACCTGGTTACCGGCAAGACCACGATCTTTAAAGACGTCCCAGGCAGAAATTGCTCCGGACCGGTCTGGTCGCATCATGGGGACCAGATCTCTTTTAGTGCCTCTGCCGGGGGCATCCGGGACCTCATGATCATGAAAAGTGATGGCGCTGACGTTCGCTCTTCCAGGGCGTTTCGGGGACACAGTTCGACCTTGTACTCGTATTGCTGGGGGCCAGACGACGCCTCTTTTTTTAGTCAGGACATGTCCTATCTCTATCAGTTCTCGCTAAATGGGAAGCTGATGAAAGAATGGGATATCCGGAAGATGACCGGCGGAGCCACCATGACCAGCTCAAGCCGCCTGGACCTTTCACCAGACACTCGAAGACTGGTCTTCGACACCGCCAATGGCACTGCATATACCACTTACGTACTCGATTTGGAGAAGGATACCGCCAAGCCCGTCCCGATCGCCAAGGGGTTTTTCGCATCGCAGCCGCAATGGCTGAATGATGAGGAGTTGGTTTGTAAAGTGGCTTCGGAGGACAATAACAAAATCGGAATTTACCGTCTGAAAACGGACGGGTCGGGCCAAACTCTGGTGATGAAAAATGCGTGGTGGCCCAGCGTCAGTCGCGTGCCCTAGACCAAGCTCGCGTAGCGCAGGGCGAGAAAAACCCGGTCGATGATAGCCGGCGCCATCGCGAAGATTGACGCGCGCACGGCCGCGACGCGTTCGGCGGGGACACCAGTGGGGGACATCGGTGGATGCAGTCATTTCGTCCTGCGGTAACGCCAGATGGCAAGGCGACGAAGAGTAAATCAGCGATGCCAAAGCTGACGACATAGGTTTCGCCGCCGATCGCCCAGACGCCGCCGAGAATCTGTGCCGGCCGCGAGAAGGTTGAAGGACCCGATAAGCCAAAAGGGTATCGGCTGATCGGCGCGCGCCGAGACTTGATACGGAAAAGGAATGAGTTCCCAAGGAAGGGCGATTTCCGAAATCGCCCACGGCGGTTTGTAAACTGCCGCTCCTTGGTTAGGCGTCTTCGTTCGGCGTTAATGAATGGCGGGTCTACCGTGTGTAACGGATATAAGCTTCGTAGCAGCCCAACCGCGCAGCCGGCGCAAGATCAAATCCACCAGCAGTGCGATGATAACGCCACCAAGCGCGCCGCCGAGCGCCCCGTAAAGAAACACCAGCCGGGAGTTACCGTAAGGTTCGAAGAGGGATTGCACGAGCCAGGCGCAAAGAATTCCCGCGGGCAACCCGGCCAGAACGCCGCATTGAAGTAAGAACACCCGCACGCCCAACGCCGAGCTACGACGAAGGAGTCCAAGCACGATGGAAGAAGAGACGACCCCCACGGCTACTAGGATCGCCGCCACGCAACAAAGGAAGAGCCCCACAACAATCCCAATGCCAATAAGAATCAGCGCGACAACCAGAAAGACCAGGACGAACAGAGCCATAGGTAGTCGAAACGTCGCCTAAAGAGATAGGCTACTTTTGTGGGTTAGCGATCTCAAGCCTTGCGATTTTGTTCCCGCTGTAATGGATGCGAACCTGCAGCCCCTCGTGAATGGGGCCGCCATACTTCTTCGTGTTGTTGAAGCTGTGATAGTGAAGTCGGAATAGTGGAAACGATGGCCATTTACAACGAATGTCTCATCTTTTTTGCTTATGTCGCTCCAAGGCTCAAACTGCGTCACAATGCCCTCGACCACTTCGCACCTGCCATTGCGCAGATCGGACGCGAGAAAGAAATAGTCAGTCGCGACAAGACCTAATGTGACAAACGTCCAAATAGCTGTAAATACGGGACTCAGAATGATCAGCCCGCGTTGGAAACGCGAGCGCACCTTGTGGCGGAAAGGAAACATGAATAGCGCAACGGCGAATAACAGCAGACCTCCGCCCGGAAACCACCAATGGCGATACCAGCTTTATCCGACATCATATACAACCACGTAATTCATGGTGGGGAAGTAGCAAACGAGAATGGGACGAACGTGTCTCTTTGAAAGTGAAGCTTCTATCAGTCTAGGTTGGGCAATCCTTGCGGTTCAAATGGGGGATGAGCGCCAGAACTAAACCGCTACCGGTTCACTCGGGATACTTTGACTGGCTCCAAGTTTCCTACTGCTCTTATAACGCCAGCAGGCAAAGCCGACGAATAACAGATCGGCGATAACGAAGGTGACGACATAGGTCTCGCCGCCGAGACCGAAGCCATAGCTATGCAAGCCTTTGCCCAGAACAAAATTGACGCCATACCACGCCATTAACACGGCCAGGAAACAAACCACGCTGGCTACCACCAAACCAAATTGCGTCCACCAACCGGCGAGACGACCGTGCAAAGTAAGGATGTAACAAAGCAGGGCGATGAGGGCCCAAGTCTCTTTCGGGTCCCAGCCCCAGAAGCGGCCCCAGGAATAGTTGGCCCAAACGCCGCCGAGGATCGTTCCGGCCGCGAGAAGAATAACACCTAGCTGGAGCACCCGGTAAAGCCAGAAATGCATCGGCTGATCCGCCCGCGCGGAGACCGGGTTGCGCGCGTAACGGTAAAGCAGGATGTGCCCGAACCCCATGGCGAGCGCGAAGGCCGCATAGCTCAGCGTGATGGTGAGGACGTGGATGGTGAGCCAGAAGTTATCGCGCAAGACCGGCACGAGCGGATCGATGCTCGAGGGCATGGCGATCGGCATTTGGTGCACGAGCAGAAGCGCGACGAGCGAGACCGGCAGCGCGGCGAGCAGGTAGACCGGAGTCCGATAGCGCGCGAAAAAGATCATTCCGAAAAACGAGACCGCGAACGAAACCCAGATGATGGATTCATACATATTCGTCACCGGCGGCCGGCCGGCGATCAGGCAACGCATGGCGATGCCGCTCGCGTGGAAGAGCAGACCGATGATTGCTATGACGATGCCGATGGTTTGAAGGAGGCCGCCCTTTCGGGACGCTTCACGCAGCGAAGCGGCTACCGGGGGAGCGCGGCGAACGTGTGCGAGGGCGAGCAAAAGCAGCGCGATTCCGTAAGACCAGGCGGCGCGATAGAAGCCATCCCAGTAGTTATAAAAATATTCGAGCCGCAGCTGTGATTCCTCCGGGTAGATCTTCGGACTCAGGCCGCGCAAGCCATCACGCAGTTGATTGGCGGCGCGGTTGAACTGGAAATTGTCGGCCTTCATGTAGGCGTTCGCGAGCGTTTGCAACTGCGTCATCGGTGCGCTGAACTGCGCTTCCTGGTAGTAGCGGGCGTATTCGGGCGGTACGACCCAGGCATCGGTGGTTTTCTCCGCGGCCGGCACAAGGAGAAACACACTCCCGTCCATCAAGTGCGCGAAAAGCGCCAGGCGTTCGCTCACACTCATCACTTCACTCTGGACACGATCGAGCGGTTTCTCGGCCTTTCGCAGCGCGTGCGCTTCGCTCGCGAGGCGGTTCAACTCCGGCAGCGCCGTCAATTGCGAAAAGGAAAAGCGCCGCTGCGTTTTGTCGAGACCAAGCTTCTCAATCAATTGGCCTAACGACACTAGGACCATCGGCTCGTCCTTCCATTTGTGGGTGTCGAGCAAGGCCGAGAGAACGAAATCATTCGCCTGCCAGTTCCGGCCACGGGTGTCGGTGTAACTCGAGCGCCCTGTGATTTTGATCAGCGTCTCATGGGCAAAGGTATCGATCGGTTTGCGCCGCCCGCCATCCTGGATCGCGAGCAAACCCCATTGCTTGAAATCGAGCGCGCTCGAATCGGCCGCCGGCAGATCGGATTGCGCGAAGCACGCGTCACTCAGAAGCAGGCCGATCGCGGGAATGAGGAATCGCAAGTGCATAAAATTGGAGGGGCCGTAATGTAGCGCGTCTTTGGAGGCGATGTCGAGCGGAGTCTTGTCAGGTCGAGCGAAGTCGCACTATTATTCCTCCTTATGAGAAAAGCATTCGCCGTCTTCGGTTTTTTTCTGCTGGCCGCGACCGCCGCTCCGGCCGAGCAGCCCTCGGAGCCAGTCAAGGTAGGGCCATTCACCTTCGCGGTTCCCGGTGGCTGGAAAAAAGTGACGCCCTCGTCCCCGATGCGCAAAGCGCAGCTCGAAATCGGGGAAGGATCTGCCAAAGCGGAGGTGACGTTCTTTCAATTTGGCGGCGGCCAGGGTGGCACAGCGTCCGATAATGTCGCGCGTTGGTTCGGTCAATTCCCCGGCAGCGAGGACAAACGGAAAACTGAAACCATCCAGGCCGGGTCCGTAAAGATCACCTTTGCCTCGACTGAGGGAACTTTCAGCAGCGGCATGCCCGGCGGTCCGACGACCCCGATGACCGGCTACGCGCTCTGCGGTGCGATTCTCGAAAGCGCGGACGGCGACGTGTATATCAAAATGACGGGACCTGAGGCTGTCGTGAAAGCATCGACCGAAGCGTTCAAGAAGATGATTTCCGAGGCGGCGAAGAACGCTGCGCCGCGGGCATAGCCCGGCGCGAAGTTTGGAGACGACCTGCCCGCCTAACGACAACAAAATGATTTCTCGCGGAGAAATTCGAATCTTGTTATTTCTTGTTGAGCTAAGGGATCCCCATAAATCCAAATACAAAACGAATGAGAAAATTGGCAACCTTGATCATCGTCGTCGCAGCAGTTGTCTTGAAAGCAAACGCAGCTGTGGCAGTTCCGTTGGGAAAACAATTGGTGGAGCTTGAATCCCATATCAACTGGAGCGCCGTGGATGGCGCTTGGAGACAACTAAGATCCAATTGGGTCGCAACTACCGCTGCCTGCGACGATCCCGAATGTGTGGCCCAACAATTATTGAAACTGGAAGCGCATGTGAAATGGAAAGCGGTAGACAGTGCCTGGAGAACAAGGAGAAGCGGCTGGGTGAACGATTGCAAAGCCGCCACCACTCGGAGAGAAGCTGCAAATCTCCTCTTAGAGTTCGAACAAAACGTTAGATGGCAGGCCGTCGATGAAAGCTGGAAAGCGCGCCGGGACGACTGGATCGCTCAGGTAAAGGGCGATTGAGCCGAGCGTCCCGCTTCGCGGTCACGTGTTATCCGCCATTGCCGATAGGAGCTATCGGAACGGCGCGCGTTTGGCAGTTCACATCGAAAGGCCTTGTTTTACTTTGTGCGTGAGATGCCGTGCGGCTATCGTCCGCGCGATGAAATTCTTTTTCCTTCGCGTTTTGTTGGCGCTCCTGGCGCCGCAGCTTTCTGCCTTCGCCGGCATCAGCGTGGTCAATCTTTCCCATTACGATCTGATGCAGCCCGACTTTGGCCAGATGAAAGCTGAAGGCACCGTCGGCGTGCTGCATGAGGCGACTTATCCGCGGTTCGTCGTGGATGAAAAATACAGCTCGAGACAAGGAGCGGCGGTCCGGGCGGGTTTGCTCTGGGGCGCTTATCATTATGCCAATGCTACCGATCCGGTTCGACAGGCTGATCACTTTTTGAGCGCGGTCGAATCAGCGTGGCGTCGCGCCGAAGGAACCGGCCGGCCGAATGAAATTTTGCTGGTGCTCGATTTCGAGAAGAACGGGCATTACCCGGGCGGCACGATGCGAATCGATCAAGCCGTGGCATTTGTCGAGCGGATCCGTGAGCGGACGGGAGTTTATCCAGGGCTTTACTCCGGTGAGTACCGGATCCGGGGGATCATCAACAGCACCGGAGTGAGCACAATTCACAAACAGGTGCTGGCCCGGTGCTGGCTTTGGGTGGCCAACTATCATTACGAGCCGCGGAGCATCGCGCCGTGGGGCCATTGGACCATGTGGCAGTATACCGGCGACGGAGTTTGTGATCTCCCGCGCTCCGCTTATCCAAAGAGCGTAGCTAACATCAGGAACGCAGAACGGAACATATTTCGTGGCAGCCCCGACGCCGTGCGCGCATTCTGGCAAGAGCACGGCTGGCGACCGGGAGCCAACGTGCAATGAGGCAGACGAAGGCAACCCGCTCTACGAATTGTCTCCGCTTATTTCTTCCGGATGATGCTTGCGCCAATAGCGCATTGCTCCGCTAACCGCCATGAAACTTGGATCAGCGCATTCGTAGTCGCGGATCAGTTCTTCCGTCGCGCCGCCCGCGCGCAGTTCTTCGGCAAGGTATCCAGCGAACGCGGGGATCAAGTGCGCTTCGTCCCGCCCGGCCCGAATGCGATCCCGGAACCAAAGGGCCCAGCGACGGATGCGTTCTTCCAACGCATCGAGATGCGCTGAAATGGAGCCTTCGATTAGCCCGAAATGAGGCAGGTAAAGGCGCGCCGGATTCATCATGCGAATCTTTTCGATCGATTGTTGCCACGACTCGATGTCCAACTCCGGCGGAACGAATGGCGGAACCGGTGGACCTCCGTCGATTCGCACTCCCGCCACGTCGCCGCCGAAAACATTCTCGTCCCATTGGTAAACATGATGATGGGTGGCGTGCCCCGGAGTAGCGATTGCGCGCACTTCAAACTGGCCGACGCGGACGACATCCATGTCCTGCAGGACTTTGACCTTTTCCGCGGGGATCGGCGCAACTCGACCCCAAAGCCTCTCCATTTCGGCGCCGTAGATGCGCGTTGCCGAGTCGACCAGCCTCGTCGGATCGATGAGATGCGGCGCTCCTCGAGGATGGACGTAGATCGTCGCGCCACTTCCTGCGAAGCGCCAGGCGGCGCCCGCGTGGTCGAAGTGGATATGACTCAGAAACACGTGCCGCACATCTTTGAGGGAGAAACCGTTTTCGCGGAGTTCCGCGGCCACGTTCAAGAAAGTCGATTCCGGGCCAGTATCGAAAAGCGCGAGTCCATCATCAGTCTCCAGCGCTGTGGCGGCGATGATTCCTGTCGTGTCTAGCTGACGGGTGTCGAAAATATGAACCACTTCAACCAAGTGTTGTCCTAGTCTGCGCAGTCAGAAAGCGGTGAATTGTAAACAGTGAGTACGCCGACAAGGCGGGAGGCGAACAACAAAAAATTAGGCTTGGCATAACAATTCCATTGACCGATGCGACTCATTTATGAGAAATACTATATTTACTGGAACGACCCTGTGACAAAACAAACCGCAATCCTGCCTAAATCATTATGAATAGACTCGCCCTTATTCTTACCCTGACCGTCCTCTTTACGGTGCTCGTGTGCTGGCTTATTCCTTCGCCGATAGTCTAACAGAATCGCGACGATTATCGGGAAGTCGTCCGGGTTGAACTCTACTTCGACTTTTCCTGTTGGACGCCGCGCGCCGTGACGAGATAAACGGCGAAACTGCCAAGCCAGTGTCCGCCTTCGTAGTGCGCACCAGTCACCGCCGCTAATCCGGCGTGGCGATGCGCCTCAGCCGCCGCAACCAGAGCGGTCCGGCGCGCATCGCCGGCCGGGAGAGCGGAGATGATGCCCTCAAGCATCCACGCACGACTCAAGTTCAAACCGTCCAGATGCGCGAGTTTGGGGTCGCTGGGATCCGGCGAAACCGTGACGGGCAGCCATTCCACGTTCGCCGTCTTGGGAATTTGAGGCATGAACTTGTGCAACCAAGTGGCGAACTCAGCCGGCGCCAGCACCCGGCGCATCACGTCTGCTTCAGCGAGACATGGTGAAAGGAAATCCTCACCGGACGGTTCGTAGGCCATCGGACAATCCTTGTCGGCGAGATAGAACTTCCTCGCCTGCTCGATAAGGAGCTTGGCAAACCCTTCGTTCCCAATCGAGCGGGCGTAATCAAGCATGAGGCCGAGAGCGAACGCAGTCTGCGCATGCTCGCCGATGCGCACGGGATGGGAGAGCTTCGGCAACCACACCTTCAGTCGCTCGAGCGCGGCCTCTTCGAGCGGACGCAAGTTCGCCAACATCTCTCGCGCTTGCGGGTCATCCCATTCGTGGAGTTCGGCGATCAACTGGAGCAGCCAGGCCAATCCATACGGCCGCTCGAAATTCGATCGGCCCGTTTCGCGAAGATAGGCCGCCTCCTGTTTTAGATTCTCGGCGGTCAGGCTTTTCCGCAGCGCTTCCCGCGCCGGCTTGGCAAACGGCGCTTCCGGAAATGTGCGCGCGAGCCGAGCCAGCAGCCAATGACCATGCACCGACGAATGCCAGTCGTAGCATCCGTAAAACGCGGGCGTGAGTTTACGCGGCGGCGCAACGTCGGCGTCGCTGTTCAGCACGTGGCTGATCTTGTTCGGATATTCCTTGTCCACGCAGGCGAGTGCCAGGCGCGCGAATCGTTCCGCGGCCGCGGCGTCGAACTTCGGCGAAGCGCTTTCGTTCGCGGCCCGGAGGCTCATCGGCGGGAACAGCAGGAGAGCGAAGAGAATTGCCTTCATCGATTTCGAACGTAAGGCCAACCGCATCGCAATGAAATCACCAACGCGGTCCGAAAAGGGCGAGGACGGAATGGAGTAATGGATCGAAATCAGGAGTAATTAGTTCCATCACTCCATGTCGCCCTGCGCTGTTCGCCGATCGCGGAAGGGCTGCGTTTATTGCCGAGAGTTGAACGCGCCGTAAAGTACCCAGACACAACTCGAAGCATGAACTCGATTCGAAACATCAAATTACGCTGGCTGCATGGTACGCTGGGGGATGTCAGCTACCAGCTCAGCCGGGTGCAGTTTTCGCGGGTCGCGCCGGCAAAGTGGCAACCGGCGATCAATGCCTTTCGTTGTGAGACGGCAATCCGGATTTGTGTCGATCTCGCCGGAATTGAGAAATCGAAGATCGATCTGACCGTCGAGCCGCGGCAAGTCATCATCCGCGGCACGCGAGAGGTGCCGGAGCCGAACCATGGCGAAGGGCGCGCTCTCCAATTGCTTGCGCTCGAAATCGATTACGGACCATTCGAGCGCGAGGTATCGTTGCCGGCCGAAGTCGACGCCGATCGCGCGTCTGCCGAGCAGGAAAACGGTTTGCTCTGGATTTATTTGCCTTTGAAAAAATGAGCGAAGGACAAATCGAAGCACTGCAATCGGAAAGCAGCACTCCGCCGGCGCGATCGGGTCCGGCGTCCATCGGCCTGGGCGAGGAAACGACGCCCAAAATCCCGGAAGAGCTTTCGATTCTCCCGGTCCGCGGATTCGTGGTTTTCCCGGGCACGGTCCTGCCACTCACCGTTAGCCGGCCGGCGTCGATTAAGCTGCTGGATGAAACTTTGCCGCGCTCAAAAGTGATCGGTCTTCTCACTCAGAAGGATGACGCGAAGGAAAATCCCGAGCCGCAGGATTTATACAGCGTCGGCACCGCGGCCCTGGTGTTGAAACTCCTCCGGCAGGCCGACGATCGCGTCGTCATGATCGTGCAGGGGATCCAGCGCTTCACTCTGCGCAAGATCGTGGCGACGGATCCATTTCTGCGCGCCGAAGTCCATCTCCCGGAATCCATTTCGCCGCCTAACGACAAGGAATGGCAGGCGGAATTTCAGAATCTGCGCGACAGCGCGGCGCGTCTGCTCGACCTGACACCGGATGCGCCGGAGCAGGCCGCCACGCTAGTCCGCAGTATCGACGATCCCGGACAGCTCGCGGATTTTCTCGCGCCGAACCTGAACATCGACGTCGCCCAGAAGCAGGCGATTTTGGAGGAGTTCGACCTGCGCAAACGCGTGCGTTCCGTGCAGATCAACATCTCGGCCCAGCTCGAGATCGCGCAGATTCAACAGCGTTTGCAGCAGGACGTTCAATCGCAATTCGGCGACGCGCAGCGCAAGGCCTATTTGCGCGGCCAATTGAAAGCGATCCAGCGTGAGCTGGGTGAAGGCGGCGACACCGGCGCGGATGAGCAGATCGCGCAACTTCGCGTCCGGCTGGAAGAATCCAAACCGCCGGCCGATGTGCTGGCGCAAGCCGAGCGCGAATTGAAGCGTCTCGAAATCATTCCGCCAGCCAGTCCGGAATACTCGGTCATTGTCAGCTACGTCGAGACAATCGCGGAGCTTCCGTGGTCGAAGTTCGGCGAGGATAATCTCGATCTCGATAAGGCGCAGGAGATTCTCGATCGCGATCATTACGACCTCGAGAAAGTGAAGCGGCGGCTGATCGAATATCTCGCCGTGCGGAAACTGAATCCGTTAGGCCAGGGGCCGATCCTTTGTTTTCTCGGCCCGCCGGGGGTCGGCAAAACGAGTCTCGGACAATCGATTGCCGATGCGCTCGGCCGAAAGTTTTCGCGGATGAGCCTCGGCGGCATTCGCGACGAAGCGGAGATTCGCGGTCATCGCCGCACCTACATCGGCTCGATGCCGGGGCGGATCATTCAGGAAATGCGTCGCGCCGGGACGCGCAATCCGGTCATGATGCTCGACGAGATCGACAAGGTCGGAACGGATTTCCGCGGCGACCCGGCCAGCGCGCTGCTCGAAGTGCTCGACCCGCGCCAGAACAACGCTTTCGTCGATCGCTATCTCGATATCCCATTCGATCTGTCACAGGTGATTTTCATCGCGACCGCGAATTACATCGACGGCATTCCCGGTCCGCTGCGCGATCGAATGGAAATAATTTCACTGCCCGGTTACACCGAGAGCGAGAAACTTCAGATCGCGAAAAAATATCTCGTTAGGCGGCAGCTGGAAGAGAACGGACTCAAGCCGCAGCAATGCGAGTGGACCGAGGAAGCGTTGCGGCTCGTGGTGAACGACTACACCCACGAAGCCGGCGTGCGCGAACTCGAGCGGCAGATCGGCGCGGTTTGCCGCGGCGTAGCGGCGAGAGTGGCGCGTGGGAAGACGGAACACGTCACCGTCACACCCGAGCTCGTGACGGAAATGCTCGGACCGGTAAAATACATTCGCGAGCGCGCGCTCACGACCAGCGCGCCCGGCGTGGTCACCGGTCTCGCCTACACTCCTTTTGGCGGCGAGATTCTGCTGATCGAAGCGACCCGTTATCCCGGGAAAGGGAACATCACTCTCACCGGGCAGATCGGCGAAGTAATGAAGGAATCAGTGCAGGCTGCGTTCAGTCTGGTGCGCAGCCGGGCCGAGTCGATCGGCGTGAAATCGGAAGATTTTCGCGAGAGCGACATTCACGTCCATGTGCCGGCGGGCGCTGTGCCGAAGGATGGTCCATCCGCCGGCATCGCGATGTTCACGGCGCTCGCCTCGCTCTTCAGCAATAGGTCGGTGCGGGCCGATGTCGCGATGACGGGCGAAGTGACTTTGCGCGGTCTAGTCCTTCCGATCGGGGGGTTAAAAGAGAAGAGTCTCGGCGCGATGCGCGCGGGCATTACCACGGTCCTGTTCCCGAAACTAAACGAGAAAGATTTGGTCGACATTCCTCAGGAGGCAAAAGAGAAAATCAAATTCATCCCAGTCCAAAACGTGGATGAAGTGCTGGCCAATGCGTTGGAGAAAACTGAAGATGGAGCGAGCGCTCCACCGCCCGATGTTGCCAGGTAGGGATCTTTACCGCGGTATCGACTTCTTAGCTCGTTAGGCGCACAAAATCGTCCGGCGTATCGATATCGATCGCGCCTTGTTCGAATTCGATTTCAGCTACGTCGCCGGCGCGGGATTCGATCAGCGCTTTCGCACCCGACTCATCCGGCAATGCAAGCAACGCTTCGAAACAGGAGCGATCGAAAAGCGCCGGCACGCCGAGCGTCTTCGCGTAACGAGACGCCACGATCGATTTGCCGGAGTCGTCCCGCATGGTGATCAGCGCGGAAATTATTCGCGCATCGACGAAAGGTTGATCGCACGCCAGCACAATGACGGCGTCCACTTTCGGCTGCGCGTTGCGCAAATGCTGCAAACCGCTCCGAATGGAAGTGCCGACTCCTCGCTGCCAGTGGGGGTTGTGAATCACGAACGCCGCCGTGTCACGCAATTCCACTTCGATTAGATCACGCTGTTCGCCGGCGACGACGGCGATACGTCCGCAACCGGCTTCAGCCGCGGCGCGGACAGCGCGCCGAACCAAACTCTCTTCACGAAATGGCAACAGTTGCTTTGGCTGCCCGAACCGGGACGATCCGCCGGCCGCGAGGATTATCGCGCCAACGCTTCGCATTTCGCCACTTGCGTGTGAGCGCGGGCGACATTCCATCCGTGGATCGGCGCCTTCCGATCGCGCAGTGATTCACCGCTCGCGTCAGCGAACACCGTTTGAATTTCCGCGATGAGGGCGAGCGCGATCTCCTCCGGTGTTTCCGCGCCGAGATCGAGGCCAGCCGGAGCAAAAAGTTCGGAATCGAGCGAGACGCCATCGTCGAGGAGCGCGCCTAGAAGCTGATCGCGGCGCTTGCGTGGACCGAGAAGCCCGACATAACGAAGATCAAGCTGGAGCAGATGGCGCAGGGCCGCGAAATCTCGTCCGTAATTATGTGACTTGACGACGGCAGCGGTCCGCTCGTCGGCTCGCGTCGGGAGATCGGACGCTTGATCGATGTCGATTACGCTCCAGCCCAAGGTTTGCGCGAAAGAGCGCACGGGAATGCTGTCCGGACCGTCGCCGAAAATCAGAAGTTGAATTGGAGCCTTGATCTCCTGCACGAACGCCTCCGTGAGCGGTTCTTCCCCCACTCCCAGCATCCGCGTGCCGAGCTGGCCGACGACTCCCGAGAAAACAGTCATCGCGCGACAATTGCGACGCGCCGCAAAATGTTCCGCCAGCTGGGAGAAAAAACTCGCGCGCCCGACTTCCACGAAAACCTCGATCGCGCCGTTGCAACCAAAACGAAGACGCGTGTCGAAGCTCATCAGCGAAGGCGCGCCCGTTTGAATCACCTCAAAGGCACGCCGCGCAACTTCCTCCTCGAGACATCCGCCGCTGAGAGAGCCGACCGTGGTGCCATCCGGGCAAACGAGCATGTGCGCGCCGGGCCGGCGATAACTGGATCCTTGCGCGCGCACCAGAGTGGCCAGGGCGAGCGACCGACCGCGATGGCTTTGAAATGCGCGAATAATGTCGACTATCTCTTTCATTCGTTAGGCCTCAGACGGCTTTCAACTCTTCTGGTCGAATTGGCAAACGCCGAATCCGTTTTCCGGTCGCAGCAAAAACAGCGTTGGTAATTGCCGGCACAATGGGCGGCACCGGCGGTTCGCCCATCCCAAATGGTTCGGACGCATCGCTCGGTAGAATATGCACTTCGACCGCAGGTGTGTCGCGCATGCGTGCCACGGCGAAATCAGCATAGGTGCCTTGTTGCGCAACGCCGCCGCGGAAAGTGATTTCACCACCGAGAGCAGAGGAGATGCCCCAGATTATTCCACCCTCGATCTGTTGTTCGACGCCAATTGGGTTCACCACGATTCCACAATCGACGGCTGCAACGACTCGCTCGACGCGTACTTTTCCATCGTGATCGACACCGAGATCGACGACATAGGCTATGTAAGTGTGGCCGAAGTAAGCGTTGCAGGCCACACCGCGGCCGTGGCCCTGGGGGAGCGGCGAGCCCCAACTGGACTTGTCCCGCACAACCTCCAGCACACGGCGCAAACGCCGACGATCAATAGTGGTCGTGCCTGCTTTGACGATGTCAGCGCCTCTCAGAAGATCGAGGCGGAATGCCAGCGGATCGGTGCCGTGCACGTGCGCCATCTCGTCGATGAACGCTTCGCGCGCGAACACGCTCGAGGGCGCGAAGACCGCGCGCCAGGGCCCATGTTTCACCGGCAAATCGACCGTCACGTACGCGGTCTCTATGTCCGGAAATGCGTAGGGCACGTCGTAAGTGCCCCACGACCAATCCTGATACCAGGCAGCGTCATGGACTTCCTTCGGGTCGAGCGGAGAGATGTTGTGAAACGAGCCCGCCTTAGTGTGCCGCCACGAGATCGGCGCACCTTGCGCGTCGAAGCCTCCCGCGAGGTGATGCACGGAAGCGGCCTGGAAATGGCCATGCTTCATGTCGTCGGGCCGCGACCAAAGGAGTTGGACCGGCGCCTTCGCAACGCGCGAAATTTCTGCTGCTTCCAAGGCATATTCCACGGCGAGCCGCCGTCCAAAGCCGCCGCCAATCAGGGTGAGATTCACTTCGACCTTTTCGGGTGTGGTATGGAGCAGCTCCGCGACTTGTTTCTGCAACTTGTTAGGCGCCTGCGTCCCCACCCAGATCGTGCAGCGATCGCCGCGCACATCCGCGACGCAGTTCATCGTCTCGACCGGCGCGTGCGCATAGAATGGATAGTGGTAAGTCGCTTCGATTGTTTTCGCGACAGCACCAGTGGCGGGCGGCGGTTTTTCAGTCCGTGTGATAAAGCCCCGCTCGCGTGATGCGGCTTCGAGCAGCTTCTCATGAGCTTCGGAATCGAAGGCCCCGGCGGGTGGATCATCCCACTCGACGGCGAGAGCCGTCCGGCCTTTGATTGCGGCCCACGTCGTGTCGCCGACGACCGCAATTCCGCGTGAGGTCTTGGCGATCGTACGAACGCCTCGGATGGCACGTGCTTTCTCTTCCTGCATTCGTTTCGGTTTCGCCCCCTCGAACGGGGGCCGTTCGAGGGAGGCGTGCAACATTCCGGGAATCTTTGCGTCGATGCCGTAGAGCGCTTTCCCACTCACGATGTCCCGGCCGTCGATGCGCGGCGTCCGCTGGCCCACGATCTTGAAGTCGGCTGCATTTTTGAGCGACGGCTCTTTCGGCAACGGCAGTTTACCGGCATCGGTAACCAGCGCGCCGTAATCAAATCGTCGATTGGTTGGCAAATGAACGATGGCACCGTTCGATGCTGCGCAGCTGGCACGATCGACTTTCCATCGCGCCGCCGCAGCGGTAGCCAGCATCTCCCGCGCGGCCGCTCCTGCTTTGCGCAACGTTCTCCAGCCATCTCGCATACTGTCACTGCCACCCGTACCGAGGTCGTCGAAGACCGCGCTGGGGGACGCCTGCGCTAGCTTGATGCGCGTCCAATCGGCTTCCAACTCCTCGGCCAAAATCATGGCGAGTGAAGTCCGAACTCCCTGACCCATCTCCGATTTTCCAATCGTTAACGTGACGGAGCCGTCGAGATCGATGCGGACCCAGTTGTTTGGTTGGAACTGGGTCCCTGGTTTTGCTTCCACGGCGTAGAGCAGCCCGGAGCCGTCGAAGCCGATCACGAGAGATGCGCTGCCGAGAACGGCAGTTTTCAGAAACGCTCGGCGCGAAGCGATCATCGTTTCTGCTCCCGTAACAACGCCGCTGCCCGCCGGATCGCCTTGCGCATGCGCGGGTAGGTTCCGCATCGGCACACGGAATCCGACATCACGGTATTGATTTCTTCGTCAGTCGGATTTGGATGATCGCGCAAAAGTCCGCACGCCGTCAGGATCATTCCCGGCTGGCAGAAGCCGCATTGCGCGACGTCTTCCTCGAGCCATGCGCGCTGACACGGATGACTCGCATCGAGTGAGAGCCCTTCTATCGTTACAAAAGCGCGTTCCTTCGCTTCGCTCGCAGGAATCTGGCAGGAGCGGACTGCCTTCCCATTTTCCAGCACGGTGCAGGAACCACAGACACCGACACCGCAGCCAAACTTTGTCCCGGTCAATGCCAGCGTGTCCCGTAAAATCCAAACGAGCGGCATGTCGTCATCAACATTCACAACGCGCTTCC
Source organism: Spartobacteria bacterium (assembly GCA_003134785.1). Classification (GTDB taxonomy): domain Bacteria; phylum Verrucomicrobiota; class Verrucomicrobiia; order Chthoniobacterales; family UBA10450; genus AV80. The sequence continues at coordinate 353,872 of PLCN01000002.1, read as the reverse complement.
TGGCATTCACCGTCAGGCCAATTTCGCTCATATGATTGTGTCGCCTCAAAGAGCGGCGATTTCGAAATCGTGATTAGGACTTAAAACACACAGTTGCGGACCTCTCGGAGTAGGCCCTTCTTTGATTTCAAATCAACTTGTCCTGCGTAATGGGCAAATCGCGAATCCGTTTGCCGGTGGCGTGGTAAACAGCGTTCGCGATCGCGGCGGCGATGCCGGTGATTCCGATCTCGCCCATCCCGCGCGCGCCGATCGGGTTGAACGCGAAATCGGGTTCGCCCACGAACGCGACGTCGATCTCCGGTACATCCGCGTTCGTCGGCACGTGGTAATCGGCCAGGTTCCGCGTTACCGGCAATCCGGTTCCCGGGTCGTAGGAAGTCTCTTCCGTCAACGCCATGCCGATGCCCATGACCACGCCGCCCATGATTTGACTGCGCGCAGTTTTCGCACTGACGATGCGCCCGCAATTCATCACGCTCACCACGCGCGTCACCTGCACCCGCGGCAGAAGGGGATCGATTTTCACTTCGCAGAAATGCGCGCCCCAGGATTGGAAGGCCAGCTTCTTGTTTTCTTCCGGCGGCTTTTGTTCGCTCTGCACTTCGAGCGAATCTTTGCCGGCGCGCTTGAGGATGTCGGCGTAGGCATCGGATTTCGTCGTGTCGTTTTTCAATCCGATTCGCCCCGGCGCGACCATCGCGATGTCGTCCGTCTTCAAATTGAAGAGCGGCGATTTGGAATCCTTCACCGCGAGTTCCGCGAGAGCTTTGTGCAGAAGACCGGCGACTTCATGAATCGCGGTGCCGACTGTGCCGGTGGAATTCGAACCGCCCGCGACTGGTCCAAATGGAAAATCGGATTTCCCGAGCTCGAAAGTAATATTCTCGAAAGGCAGCCCTAATTGCTCAGAGGAAATTTGGGTGAAGGCGGTGTATGCGCCGGTCCCAAGATCGTGCGTGGCGCATTGCACCGTCGCGGTGTTGTTCGCCCGCAACTGCACCTTTGCCGCCGCGCTCATCTTGTGCGCGGGATACGTGGCCGTCGCCATGCCCCACCCGACGAGAAGATCGCCGTCACGCATCGAGCGCGGCTCGGGATTGCGTTTCGCCCAGCCAAACTTTTCCGCGCCGAGCTGATACGCCTCCTTGAGGTGCTTCGCGCTGAACGGAACGTTTTTAATCGGATGATTGTCCGCGTGATTCGCCAGCCGCAATGCGACCGGATCGATCTTCAAGGCGATGGCCAGCTCGTCGAGCGCGCACTCGAGCGCGTACGTTCCGGGACATTCGCCCGGTGCGCGCATGAAGGTGGGCGTTGAGACATTCACCGGAAAAACCGTTTCCTCCACCCGGATCGCCGGGCTCTCGTACATCACACCCGTCGAACGCGCGCCGCACGATTCCGTGAACTGGCCAACGGTTGAAGTGAGTGTCTCGCTCACATGTTGGATCGCTTGCAGCTTTCCGTCACGCGTCGCGGCGAGCGAGAGAGTCTGGCGTGTCGGCGTGCGATGGCCGGCGCCGACAAACATGTTCCGGCGCGTGACGTGCATCTTGACCGGAACGCCGGCAACCTTCGCGCCCATCGCCGCCAGCAGCACGTGCATCCAGACCGCGCCTTTGCAGCCAAACGCCCCGCCCACGAACGGACAGATGATCCGCACATTCTCGAGCTCGAGTCCGAAGGCGTGCGCCAATATATTCTGCACGCCTTTCACAAACTGCGTCGCGTCATAGAGCGTGAGCTTCTGGTCGCCCTCCCACACCGCGATCGTGCCCGACATCTCGATCGGGTTATGCGTCTCCGTCGGCGTGATGTAGGTCTGCTCGATCTTGACCAGACTCGCGTCCTTCAACGCGGCCTCGACATCGCCCTTCTTGATCTGCACATGCTCGTCATTGTTTTTCTTCGGCTTCTCCGCCTTGTGCTCGGCGGCTTCCATCGTGAGCAGCGGCTCCTCCGGCGCATAGCTCACGAGGACCAGCGAAGCGGCATGCCGCGCCTGCTCGATCGTCTTCGCCACGACCAGTGCAACATACTGCCCGGCGTAATGCACCTCGTCGTCGTTCAGCGGAAAACGTTCTTCATTGCGAATCCCGCTGCCACCGCCGCCCCCTTCTTTCTTCGGCGCGCTCTTGAACTTTGGCGTGTTCAGGTGCGTCAACACCGCCAGCACGCCGGGCGCTCCTTGCGCTGCCTTCGCATCGATCGCGGTGATTTTCCCTTTCGCGATATTGCTTTCCACCGTCCAGCCGTATGCGCACTCCGGCACTTCAAACTCGACCGAGTATTTCGCCGCGCCGGTTACTTTCAGCCGCCCGTCTACTCGGCTTCTTGCAGGTCCAATCGTTGCACTCATAACCGTGTCGCGCTCTGCTTTGGGGAGCGCAGGCTGCCAGCCTGCACCGTCCGGCAGCTTGCCGGACGGAATCTTCGCCACGCCCTTAGTGTGGACTCGTCTCGGATGTTTGCGGCAAGCTGCCGCAAACTGCAGGCCGGCAGCCTGCGCTCCCCCTCAATGTGCTCCGCGCCAATCGTACTCATGACGCCATTGCCGTTAGGGTACTGAGCGCACGAACAATGCTGCGCTTTGCCAGCTCGATCTTGAATGAGTTGTGCTTGTACCCTTTCGCCGCCGCCAGTTCCGCTTCTGCGGCCGCGCGAAAAGTTTTTTCGTCGGCAGTTTTGCCGATCAGTTCCTTTTCGGCTTTTTGCGCACGCCACGGTTTGTGCGCAACCCCGCCGAGCGCAATGCGCGCGGCCGTGATTTTCCTGTCCGCGCCAAGCTCGAGCGCTGCCGCCACGCTCACAATCGCGAACGCATAGCTCGCGCGATCGCGCACTTTCAAATAATGCGATCGCGCCGCGAACGGAATCGCGGGCAAATCGATCGCGGTGATGAGTTCGTCAGGTTGAAGATTGGTCTCAATGTTTGGCGTGCTGCCCGGCAGCCGATGAAAATCGGCAATTGGAATTTCGCGTTCGCCTTTCGGTCCCTGCACGCGAACGACCGCATCGAGCGCCGCCAGCGCGACATTCATGTCGCTCGGATTCGTCGCGATGCACTGGTCGCTCTGCCCGAGAATCGCGTGGATGCGGTTATAGCCTTCGAGCGCACCGCAACCGCTTCCCGGATTCCGTTTGTTGCACTTCGGAAACGCCGGGTCGTAGAAATAATAACAGCGCGTCCGCTGCAAAAGATTGCCGCCGACAGTGGCCATGTTGCGTAACTGTGGGCTCGCGCCCGCGAGGAAAGCCTGGCTCAGCACCGGGTAGCGCTGCTGAATGAGCGAGTGTTCCGCCACATCGGAATTCCGCGCGAGCGCGCCGATCCGGACACCTTTGCCGCCCGGCAATTCCTCCACCTGCGTCAGCGGCAGACGCGTGATGTCGATCAATTGCGCCGGCGTCTCCACGCCCATCTTCATCAAGTCGATCAGATTGGTGCCGCCGCCGAGAAACTTCGTTTGCGGTTTCGCGGCGATGCCACTGACCGCCTGGGAGGCGTCCCGCGCCTTTATGTAGGTAAACGGGTTCATGCGAGCGAAGCAGAATTATTCTTGGCCACGGATGAACACGGATAGCCACGGATAAAAAATCTTTGAAATCCGTGTTTCATCAGTGTTAATCCGTGGCTCCTCATTCTTCCCTCACGAGCTCTTGCCGCGCGCGTCCTTGATGGCGTCGACGATATTCGGATATGCGCCGCAACGGCAAAGATTGCCGCTCATCCATTCGCGAATTTCATCGTCCGTCTTTGTGTGGCCTTCCTTTATACACGCCACCGCGGAGCAGATTTGCCCCGGCGTGCAATAGCCGCACTGGAATCCATCGTGCTCCAGGAACGCCGCCTGCACCGGATGGAGTTCGTCGCCGTTCGCAAGACCTTCGATAGTCGTGATCTCATCGCCGTCGTGTGCGATCGCGAAGCTGAGGCACGAATTAATGCGGCGCCCGTTCACCAGCACCGTGCACGCCCCACACTGGCCATGATCGCAGCCTTTCTTGGAGCCCGTCAGCTGCAACCGCTCCCGGAGCGCGTCGAGCAGCGTGACGCGAGGATCGAGGTCGAGCGCATGATCCGTTCCGTTGATCTTGAGATGAACCGGCACCGTCCCCGCAGGCGCGCCGCCGAGCGTGGTCGAAGCAGCTCCCGCCGCCTGCGCCGATCCCATCCGCATGAGGGCCGGACCCAAAGTGATCGCAGCGCCCGTCCCCGCCATCTGCTTCAAAAAGCGTCGGCGCGTTTCCGGGTTGCCAAAAATCAGAAGGTCATCGAGCCCGCCGGCCGGATCGATGTCTGGCATATTGCTTGGATCGAGCCCATCCGAGTCTTCGTTCATACCCTTTGATCATCGCCGCTCGTCCCGATGACGGATGCGGTGAAAGAAAAATTACACAGGATTTTTCAAAAGAAATTTCTTTTCCAAGGAGCGGCGGTCTCCAGTCCGCCGTCGGTTCTAGGCCGGCGATTTGTAAACCGCCGCTCCTTGAATCCTGATCACAAAACGCGGCCAGGTCCTGGCTCAGCCCATCCGCGGCGCGTCTGAACTCCGCTTCGCCGTTAAGCCTTCGCGCCGAGAAAGATCCGCATCCGTTCCAGCTCCGCTTCGAGTTCGCGTTTGAAAGCGCGATCGCGCGGCGGCCTCCCTGCCACATAGCCCAGATTACTCGTTAGGTTACCATTCTTCACCGCGAGATTGCCCCAGCCGATCACGCGCTCGCGCCAGAGCAACGGGAGCGCGTAGTAACCGAGCTTCCGTTTCGGCGCCGGCGTATAAGCCTCGAAGCGGTAAACCCAGCCCCAGAACAACTCGAAGCGGCTCCGATCGTGCACTACCGGATCGAATGGCGCAAGCAATCGCACTGTTTCCGACGCCTCCGCACGCCGCGGGTTCTCCTCGTTAGGCCAATACCAATCCACGCCTTCGATTCGGGCGTGCGCCAGCCGCTCGCGCGCCCGTCGTAAAGCCGCGGTCATTTCTTCCTGCCATTGCGGCACCGCGTAGCGCAACCGGCGCACGTAGTACGACAGACTCGCGCCCGGCAGCGGCGCATAAATGTTCACCGCCACATCCACCAGCGCATCGATCCGCGCCCGGCGCACCGCTTCATCCCTCGGTTCTGCTTCATGCCGATGAGTGCGATAAATCCGGATGCCCTTTTCGCGTCGCGCCACGCGGAGGAGTCCACGGTAATGCATCACTCCGAGCATTTGCGTGGTCGCGAGCGATGAGCCGCCCCAGTAGTTCCGCACCGTCCCGTGCGCGAAATGCTCCTCCACCTCACGCGGATGCACTGCGCCGCGCTCCTCGACGAATTCCAGAAGCAATTGCGCCTTCTTCCGCTGCGCCGCCGACGACCGCTGATTCCCCTCCGCCGGTACTTGCAGATCCGGCCGCGGATGCATCAAAGCCTGCACCTCTCTGGTTACAAAACCGTAGGTGGTAAAGAAATCCTCCTCAATTCCGAGCGACTCATAGTGCCGTTCCAGATCGCCCGCCCGATAACCCTTCACCCGCTGGCGCAGAATCAGATCCTGCGCCCGGGCCGGCGCCCGAATCGGATCCGCCTGCACAAAGCCCATTCGCGCAATCGCCCGCCGCAGAGTCGTCGGCGCAAAGAGCGAGCGAGCCACCGCAAACCGCCGCAAATCATCCAGCGTCAGAGCCGACACCGAACCGATCGTGCGTTTCCTTTTTTTCATCCTTCACGCTTTTCCCCGCACCTTCGCCACTTCCGAAATCTCGCACAACGGTCTCCAACGATCACAAAGGTTTGCAACGTTTTTCCGTCGTGTTCCGTTGTGCCCGTTGTGTGAGAGGCCTAACAACCCGCCCAGCCTGGCTTAGGGAAGTTGCATGCAGTCCGAAACGAAGGGAGTAATCATCATGTCCACGAATACCATCCGGCTTCATCGCGTCATCCGTGCTACACCTGAGAGAGTCTACCGCGCGTTCCTTGATGCGGACGCCATGGCCAAATGGCTTCCTCCGAACGGATTCACCGGCAAGGTCCACCACCTGGAGGCGAAAGTCGGCGGCACCTTCAAAATGTCGTTTACTAACTTCACCACCGGCGCGAGTCATTCCTTTGGCGGGGAATATCTCGAACTGACGCCTCACGAACGCATCCGCCACACCGACAAGTTTGACGACCCAAACTTGCCCGGGGAAATGCGGACGACGATTAATCTGAGCAAAGTCTCCTGCGGCACTGAGTTGAGCATCGTGCAGGAAGGAGTGCCCGCGGCCATTCCACCGGAGGCTTGCTACCTCGGATGGCAAGAATCACTCATCCTGGTGGCGAAGCTGGTCGAGGCCGAGATTCCAGATTAGCAGCGTCGCCGGTGCAAAGAAGGCACGAGGCGAAATATCTTCGTCCCTAAGAGTGGATGCGAACCTTCGGCTTCTTTCCTTGCTTCATCTCTTTGAGCTTGATGCAGACGACGGTGAGCCAGGTGATATCGAAAGCGTTGCCGAGAGGCTCGTCATCCTGGTGACTCATGCTGCTGTAGGTGTCGTCGATGCCCACCGCCCAGATTTCTTCGCCCGCTTGCTTGAGGGCGATCACGACATCCGCGCCGTCCATTCCCTTGGCTAATTCTTGGAACAGGGTCCAAAGCTTGTCTCGAAAAGGCGAAACAGAATCTCGGCGGAGTTTGCTCGATTTCTTCACCGCGCACCCTCGCGCTTCGGAGGTCAATTTCAAGATATTCGAATTCCGATACGACGCCCGCGAGCTAAGCTGCCCTCCCTTTTTTCCGCATTCCGCAATCCGCATTCCGCCTTCTCTTGCCTGATCCTGGTCGGCTTTGTTTTCCTGGCCATCCTTTGGGTCCTGAACGTTGTCTTCGCCATCATCGCCTCCATCGAGGCGAGCGACGGAAAATTCTATCGCTACCCCATGACGATCCGGTTCATTCAATAAGACGACTGCCCGTTTGGGCGGGAGTGAGCCTTACCGCTGGCTAGCTAGGAGCTGCCGGCCAGCGGTCGAAAATAACCTCTGATCCTTGCCTTTGGATCGCGAACGCAAACCTGCACATGCGTTTTAGCCATGATGTTCGCACCGGGATAAAGGGGACCACCCTCCGTGAAGACACCTCGCACGCTATCGAATGGTTTCAGACGCTCGCGCTCCCTCAGCAGATGAACGAAATTAATCACTGCACAATCGAGGTGCCGTTTCACGAGATCCCCGTCGTCCCCATGCGCTGGCTCATTCGTCGGCAACTCTGATCCCGCGATAGCGTTAGCCCGCAGGAATTCATCATAGCCACTGCGGACGATCTCGAGCGAGCTGGCATCGGTCAGATCGAGACAGTTCCCGAGATCAATAATCGCGCCGATCACAAACGGTTCGGAGATTCGCCGCTTGGGGTCGGGCGGATGCTTCGTCAGGAACTCAGCCCATGTGCGCGCACGCTCTGGGCTGTTTTCCCAAAAATACGCTCCCGCACCGAGCCAGTCGTAGCGGTTGCTGCTGATGCCGACATGGTCATCGCTACGCAGGATGTGCTCGCCGACCTCCATGTCGCAGCCGTGATAGCCGAGGACAAACGAGGTCGCAAACATCGACCGGCCTAACGGTAGTGTTTACTGACCTTGTTCGCTTTGGTGATGAAGCCGTTCTTGCGCAGGAAGGCGCGCGCCGTGGCTGGCGACTTGCTGATTTCGGTGCCGGCCTTCTTCATCGCGCGCAGCTCGGTTTTCACTTGTGAGGGATTGCGCCTGGCGATGACCGCGACCATGTCGTTCACTTAAGCCGCGCGCGTGCCATGTGCGCAAGGAAATTGTGGCGAGCCGCCGAGCGGCGGAACTCAACGGCGTATTACGCCATGGCTCTTCAAGCGGCGTATGATCTCTGCGAGCGGAATCGTGGGCTCGTTTTTCCGCCGCGCAATCACCGCCAGATCATCCAAATCCTCCGGCCGGGCTTGCCCCGCCCCAGTTTGGCTCGTTCGGCATTCCGCATTCCGCATTCCGCAATGAACCGATACGAGCACCATGACCGCTGCCGCAACGCCAACAAGATGGCCAGTTCAAAACCGATAAACGGCCACGGGACCGCATAGCAAAAGCGACCTGTTGTTTTCCCACAGAACGTGTGCTACTCTTCCTGTTGGAAACCAAAATGTCGGTGCTATGAAACAAAAAACTGAAGTTCTGCAAGGCACGCTCGCGCTCATGGTCCTCAAGACTCTTGATGTCATGGGACCAGTCCACGGCTACGGAATCGCCCGGCGGATCGAGCAGATTAGCGGAGATGTCCTGGCCGTGAATCAAGGCACTTTGTATCCCGTCCTCTTGAGGCTGGAACAGGAAGGTGCCATCGCGTCGGAGTTAGGTGCATCAGAGAATAACCGCAGAGCACGCTTCTATCGGCTGACACGCGCCGGACGCAAACAGCTGCGAGCGGAGACACGGGATTGGGAGCAAACGGCCGCAATCATCGGTCGGTTCTTCGACGCGAAAGCGGAGGATCTGACATGAGACCTCTGCGGCGGTTCCTCATGCGTCTGGTCAACACGGTGGCGAGGCGGCGAGATGACGAACGAATGAAGGACGAGATTGAGGAACATCTCGCTCTGCAGACCGCTGAAAATGTTCGATCTGGGATGTCGCCGGGCGAGGCGCGACGCCAGGCGGTGTTGAAGTTCGGTGCGGTAGAGGCGGTTAAAGAACAGTTTCGAGAAGAGAGACGAATGTTGTTCCTCGAAAATCTCGTCCAGGACGTTCGTTACAGCCTTCGGATGATACGCAAATCTCCCGGCTTCACAGCCATCGTCATCCTGACAATTGCACTGGGCGTTGGAGCGACGACGGCCATTTTCAGTGTCGTCGACGCCACGCTTTTACACCCACTGCCATACCCACAATCGGAACAGCTGGTTAGCATCGCGGATGATCTTCCGGGCGTGGGCGCGCAGGATGTGGGAATGTCCGAGCCCGAATGGCAGGACCTGCAGCATTCCGGAATTTTCGAATACGTATCGCCGACCTGGTACGATGACAACAATCTTACAGGCTCATCGCGACCTGCGCGCGTCAGCTTGCTCATCGTCGCACCGGATTATTTTGCGCTGCTGTGCGTAAAACCGCAGTTGGGCCGCACCTTCAATCCCGAGGATCATAGGCCCGGTTTCACGGAGGAAGTCGTCATCAGCGACGCCATGTGGAAGCGGGACTTCGCGAGCGATCTGCATGTCCTCGGCAAAAGTGTGCGAATGGACACCGACTTGTATCGAATCATCGGCGTCATGCCACCGGGTTTTCAGGCGCCAGGGGGAACAACCAGAGATCGCAATATTGAAATCTGGGCCGCTACCAGTTTTTACGGCCCGCCATTGGCTGATCACCCGCCGCGAAACCGACGGAACCTTCCGACCGCAATCGCCCGTCTAAAGCCCGGACTAACGATTCCCGAGGCGCAAAGCCGGGTAGACGCGCTCGTCGCATCGTTGCAGAAACAATTCCCCGCCGATTACCCACTGCAGAGCGGTTGGAGAGTGCGGTTGTTGCCGCTCAAGGAGATCGTGGTCGGCAATGTTCGCCAGCCGTTGGTTCTACTACTCGGCGCCGTGGGATTGGTGTTGCTGATCGGCTGCGTGAACGTGGCCAATCTTCTGCTCGCACGCGCCAGCGCAAGAGGACGGGAGATGGCCGTTCGCCAGGCACTCGGGGCCGGACGGGAGCGATTAACGCGTCAGATGTTAACGGAGAGTTTAGTTCTTTCCCTGCTCGGCGGAATAGCCGGCCTAACGATTCTTTTTCTGACGAAGGACTTTCTCGCGCGACTCGTGCCAGAAAGTCTGCCGCGGCTCAATGACCTATCGATTAGCTGGCCTGTTTTGCTTTTCGCGCTCGGCGCCTCTCTCGGCGCCGGAGTGATCTTCGGTCTGGCTCCCGCGTTGCAGGCGACACAGCTTGACTTAACTCATACGCTCAAACTGGAAGGGCGGAGTTCTACCGGGTCGCGGCGACAGTCACGCACGCGGCGCGCACTGGTAGTAACGGAGTTTGCCCTTTCGTTGGTCCTGATGATTACTGCGAGTCTTCTCCTGCGCAGCTTCTGGGACTTACTAAATGCGCGGCTGGGATTCAATCCACAGAGTGTGATGACAGTCAGGACGAGGTTGCCTTATCCGAATGATCCCAAGGCCGACCTCTACGCAACGGTTTCCCAGCAGGCGGCGTTCGTCCGCGAAATACTGCGGCGTAACAGAGCGCTGCCCGGAGTAGAAGAAGCGGCCATTGGTGATTTCGGCGCGGTTCCATTGGGACATGACCGAGACAATCAAACTCCGCCGGTCCCGCTGATCCTGGAAGGCCGCGAGACAGGCGCCGACCGGTCTCCTTTGGTCGATGCTTCGGTCGTCACGCCGGAATATTTTCACTTGCTGGGCATGACGCTGCTACGCGGGCGTCTCTTGAGTGACTTCGACAACGAAAACGCGCCGGAGGTCGCGGTGATCAATGAGACGATGGCGCAGACTTACTGGCCTAACGAGGATCCGGTGGGAAAACATCTGAAGCTCTCTCCATCGGATCCCTCCTGGGCCACCGTCGTCGGCATTATCGCGGATGCTCGAACCGAATCGCTGGAGAACGCAAGAGTTCCGGAAATTTATACCAGTCTGTATCAGACGGTGTCGCGCCGCGTCGCGCACCATCTGGCGATATTTTTGCGTGGTAACGTGGACGCCGCAGCGGTTCTGGATCAGGTGCGCACGCAAGTGCAATCGGTCGATCCAACGCTTCCCGTTTTCGGCGCCGAGATGCTGAACGACACCGTCTCCGCGTCTCTTGCTCAGAGGCGATTCCTGATGGAAATCGTCGCGCTCTTCGCGCTGACCGCGCTGGTGCTGGCCGGGCTTGGAATTTACGGAGTGATTTCGTACATCGTCAGCGAGCGCACTCACGAGATTGGGATCCGACTCGCTTTAGGTGCGGAGAGGGTTGATGTCATGCGCCTGGTGATGGGTCAGGGAGTGCGCCTCGCTGTTACGGGCGCGGCGGTTGGATTGGTGGGTGCGCTAATCGTATCGCACTTAATGGCCGGGCTCCTTTACGGAGTAAGGCCGACCGATCCTCCTACTTTCGCTGGAGTTGCACTCCTTCTTATGGGCGTCGCTCTAGTAGCCTGTTACGTCCCGGCGCGCCGCGCCATGCGCGTCGATCCTATCATCGCTCTCAGATATGAATAGCCCCGCGCGCGACCGTCGGAGGCCATCATTGTTAATCAGCTGTCAGTCTCGTGGCTCAAACCGACAGCCAGATCGCGGCCCAATTGCTATCCGGGAAAAACGCACGCTCTCCTATTTGCCCACGCTCCGGGCAAGTTCCATCCAGGTCATTCACTGAGATTCCGTCGAGCGCTCACTTCCTTTTTTACGATAACCCGGTGGAGACATTCAAAGCTATTGGCGAGTTCGTCCATGCGACGCATTCGAATAACTCCGCCTAACGAGACTAACTACAATGAATCAAATACGAACCTTCCTATTGTTGGCACTAACCATCTTCACCGCCGGCGCCCTGGGACAAGAAACAAAGAGCACCGCGACGCCGAGCGCTACTCCGGCGCCACAGGCGCAGCAACTACCGGCTGGACGTCTAGTCGAACTAAAGGCTCCGGATGGGACGATCCTGAAGGGAAGCTACTTTGCAGCGGCCAAACCAGGTCCCGGTGTGCTGCTGCTGCATCAGATCAACCGGACGCGTAAGTCCTGGGATGATCTGGCCGGACAACTGGCTGCGGCTGGAATCAATACGCTTACACTCGATATGCGCGGGTTTGGCGAGAGCGGCGGGCCTTATACGAAGCTGACGGACGCGGAGAAGGCAAAGGCACAAACGATGTGGCCTAGCGACGTTGACACAGCGTTTCAATACTTGGTTTCGCAGCCGGGCGTGAAGCGCGATGTCATCGGCGTGGGAGGAGCCGGGTGGTTCGGCGTCCTTCCTTCCGTCGAAGTAGCGCGTCGACACTCAGCTGAAGTGAAATCGCTGGTATTGCTTTCCGGAGAGACCCTCCAAGACGGTCTGCAATTCCTGCGGGAGGCGTCACAACTGCCCGGACTGTTCGTCGTGGCCGACGACGACGAATACCCTCCCACGGTCGAGGCGATGGAATGGCTCTACATCACCTCCTCCAGCCCGGGAAAGAAGTTCGTGCACTATTCGGCTGCACAAGACGCGCCCTGGATATGGTATGAAACCAGCGATGCCAGCAAAGTTTCCGCCAAGGGCGGCCACGGAACCGACATGTTCAAAGTTCATCCGGAGCTGTCCGGCATCATCGTGGATTGGCTTATAACCACGCTGATTAAAACGCCGGGGCACGCACCAGCGGACGCCTTGGCATCTGCGGCAATCCTCAATCAACTCTGGACGTCCGAAGGAGTCGCGCGCATCAAGCAGCGACTGATGGAAGCCCGGCGGAGAGATCCCCAGGCGCAGTTGTTGCCGGAAGTTAACGTCGACATCATAGGCGAAGACCATGTGCGCGAAGGCGAGTCGAAGAGGAAGGCTGGCCAGTTGCGCGAGGCCAAGATGCAAATAAACGCAGCGATCGAGATCTTCAAGCTCAACCTTCTCGCTTATCCGGACTCTGCGGACGCGCACTATAACCTGGCCGATGCCTATTTGAAAGATGGACAGAAAGACCTGGCACGTCAGTACGCCGAAAAGGCACTGGCCATGATTGATTCTCACAAAGCGCCTCTGTCGTCGTGGTCCGATACCGAGCAGCGGCGGGCCGAGATTCGTAGCGGCGTGCAGGATGTACTCAAGCAGCTAAATGCGGCGCGTTGATAAAGAGCGTACTAGGCTCGGAGGGACACTTTGTCATCAATCTCGAAAATCGCTCGGAGATTCAGTCGAGCGCTCACTTCCTTTTTTACGATAACCCGTTGGACAACATTCAAAGCTATTGGCGAGTTCGTCCATGCGGCCCATTCGAATAACTCCGCCTAACGAGACTAACTACAATGAATCAAATACGAACCTTCCTATTGTTGGCACTAGCGTTCTCAATCCTTACCGCCGGGCACGTCACGGGCCAACCGTCCGCTCCTGTAACTCTAGTTAAAGCTGGCCGCCTCCTTGATCCCCGCACTGGAAATGTGCTCTCGCCCGCCAGCGTGCTGATTGAAAACGGCAAGATCAAGGAAGTCGGTCCGCTCGCGCAGATACAGCCGCCGGCAGGCGCCAAGACAATCGACCTGGGCAGCGCAACGCTGCTGCCCGGACTGATCGACAGTCACACCCACTTATTTCTCGACATCATTGTGCCGCCGGAACTGGAACAGCAGCGCCATTTTAACGGACTGTTCGCTCCGGGAATATTGCTCGCCGTCATCGAGTCGCCACGCAAACGCGTGCTAGTGGGCGCGCAATCAGCTCGCGAAGACTTGGAGAGTGGTTTCACGACGGTGCGCAATCTCGGCCACTCCGGCATTGATGGGGACACCGAACTGCGCGACGGGATCAACGCCGGCCGTGTTCCCGGCCCCAGGATTCTGGCTTCTGGACGCAAACTCATCACCAGAGGTTCCTACGTCCAAAATCTGAATCCCGGTCTTAGTGACGCCATCCTCCAGCAGGAATTCTTGTTGATCGACGGGGCAGACCAGGCGCGGCCGGACTCGGGCGGTACGCCTCAGTCGCTTGCCGCTTGCGAGTTCCATCCCGGCGAAAAATCATGGGAAGGTTCGTGTGGATCTCTCTTCGGAGAAAACCGGAAGCTGACAATCGCGCCGGCCAAAGCGGTCACAACCGGAGTGTGGCGCAAGAGCGGGAATCCGACAACAGTCTGGGCAGGCGATATGACGGAATCAGGTTCTCCAAACTGGCCTCTCGAACTCGAGATATATGACAAAGGATCGGGGGTACTGAGATCTGAATACGGATGGTTCCCAATCTCCGGATTCACGGCTAGGGCTAGGGTGGTGAGCTTCCAGATCGATACTTCGCATCCCGTTCCGCCGAATGACTTGGACCGCGAGATCGTGCAGCGCGCCGCAGCCATCCTTTCTACAGAAGCAGCTTGGAACCGCAGCGACACTCGCAAGTGCGCCCCGACCGATACAAAGTGGAGTATTTATTGTGCGGTCCAGCGAGCGAGCACGGAGGTGACTGGCGGTTTCCACCACCGTCGCCCGGCGCTTGAGTTGGTGCGGCAAATCGTGGACGAACGATCTGAGGGACGCAATTATCATCACCGACTCATGGATTACAACAACGACCCTTCAACCCGATTGGAGGACGTGCAGAGTCTGTTCGCGGAAGCCCTGGCTCGAATGAAAAAGACCTAACCCCTATATAGGAAGTCAAGCGTGGATGCAGGGTATGGGGTTCGTTCTAGTTCATTGGTTTTGGGTTGGTAAGTGGTTTGAGTTAATCTTGGAGACGCCTCCTCTTCCTGTGGCTCGTTGGGTTTTGTGTTTCCAGCGGCTCTTACTCCTATCCGTCACGGCAGTAGCCGGACCATATGATCAATGCGATCGATGGAAGAGGAACGTAGGCGTGGCCCAATCTAAAGCGTCGAACTGGCAGTGAGGCCGATCAGGTTAGGTAACGGGCACACGCCAACATCCCAAAGTGGATATTAGGTTTAGCTTAAGGTTTCGTTAGGCAAGGTCCTTTTTTTCTGTTCCCCTCAAACTCATTTGTTTTAATCCGTCAGCCCGAGTTGCCCTGGGTTGAGCCGGCCGGTGCGGAGGCGCCACAGATCCACGGCCAGTTCCACCAGCGCCGCTCTCAAGCGCGGGTTCCCGTGTTTGGTCACACAGCTTTGGACCCGGGTCTGACCGCTGGAGTACTCTCCGGGACATAAACCGAAGTAGCTGCCCACCTGGCGGCGATTGTTAAACCGGTTCCAGCTTCCGATCTCCCGATCGATCACCACACTGGTCATGGCCCCAAGTCCGCGCGGTTGCCCTGGAGCGGCTGCCCCCTGGAGTTGCACGGTGAGCGCGCGGATCTTTTCCTCCAGCGCCAGCAGAATCGGCTGCGAGTTACTCAACAACTGCTTCATCCACTCCGGCACGCAGAGCGCGGCAAAGGTCCGCCGCTTCCACCAGCTCTTCACCGGCTCGAGCCCGTGATTCACCATCAGACTGCGCCCCTGCGCTTCCAACTGTTTGCGCGCTCTGACCAGTTGCTCGCGCTGCCGGTGGATGGCCCACAGTTGTTCTTCTTCCTCAGTCGGCACCCGCACCAGCGCCAATGCCTCGCGGTTGCCTTCCACCAGCCGATCCAATTTCAGGCACAGCGCCTTGGCATCGCGCCCATCGGTCTTCACCCGCTGGTTGCGTTCATCCAACTT
Source organism: Spartobacteria bacterium (assembly GCA_003134785.1). GTDB lineage: Bacteria > Verrucomicrobiota > Verrucomicrobiia > Chthoniobacterales > UBA10450 > AV80. Next base: position 338,536 of record PLCN01000002.1, on the reverse strand, counting down.
CTGCGGACAGACCACGTAACACGCAATCCCCAGCGCCGTCAGTTGCGGCTGCAAGCCGAACCCAAACCCGCACGCCTCGTAGACCGCGTGGATCTCCGCCCCGCTCTTCTGCTTCAACTTGGCCGCCCAGCTCAGGAACGCTTCTTTCTTGAAGCGCTGCGCCGGCTTCGGGTTGCCTCCTCCCTCCTGGCAAACCACCACGTAAAACTCCTGGTGCACATCGATTCCAAGCTTGATCGCAACGGCGCGGGGATTAAACTCTCCGCGGGTTTCCTCGAGTGAGGACGACTCTACCTTTATGGTATTATTCATATTGTCGGGTGTAGGTCCCAAACCCGCACCCGACAACTCCCTCATGTCATCTAAGCGCTCCAACCAACCGCTGCCCCCTTTGAAAAATTAACACATGACAGTTTCAACATTAAAGTCCACAGCAAAGCTCGGTTTCGTCAGCGGTGGCTGAGCTTGATCTCGTTAGACCGCGAAAGAATTTCGAGGTAACAATGGTTCAGACCTACGGCCTTACGCACATCAATCTCGCCGTCCGGGATCTGGGACGCGCGCTGCGGTTCTACGAGCAGGTCTTTGGTCTGCGCGAGTACGGGCGCGGAGATGGACTCGTCCACACTCAGGCGTCGGGTAGGCACGACATCGTCACCTTCGCAGAGGACCCCGCCACCGCCGGTCTCAGTGGCGGCGTCGCACATTTCGGCTTTCGGCTCGTGGACCCCGACGACATCGACCGTGCCATCGCCGAGGTCGAACGCGCGGGAGGGCGCTTGCTCCGTCGTGGCGAGTTCGCTCCCGGCCTCCCCTACGCTTACATCGCCGATCCGGATGGCTACGAAATTGAGATCTGGTTCGAGTGAGCAGTGCGAGGCGAACATCCAACGGATCGCCGCGCGGTTTAACACTTCAGTGGAGCCAACAGCCTTGAGCCGTTCTGTTACGTTGGCCGTCGTTGAATCGTTTACACTCGTACTTTCACACGCCCGGCTTCCACGGCTGTGGCTCACCTCTATCCGTTAGGTCTTCAGAGTTTCGACAGCCGACTGGGCGCAAAGACATAGCGCACGCGACTTCGCTTTGCGGTCCACCGATCGCATCGATGGGAGCGAGCGTGCTGACAAATCGCGCACACATTCCGGCGTCTCTGCGTTGACGCGAAGTTCTTGAATCCAAAGGTGCTCCGCAATGCATCCAAATGGAAAGAGTATGAAGACGGTTCGACTCCTTATCTTTAATCCGGGCGTCGCTCTATTTGCGGCGCTCTATTTGGCCGGGCTGGCGATTTTGTCGCAGAACAAGGATTTCAATTTCGCCGATGCCTTGGTTGAGCTCGTCATCGTCGGTTTGGTGTTTCCTCTGCTCGCATGGATAGCAACGCGCCGCGCCGTCCCGCTCGCAATACCGACCCGATCGAGCAGGAGCGAAATGCTGGTACTGGTCGCGATCGTGATCGCTCTCTCGATCTATCTCATCGGCGGCCCGCAATGGATCGATGGGCTTCTTCCTGCTCGGTGGAGCGTCTCGCCGCGAATTCATTTCTTTGTCAATCTGGCGAAGAAACTGGCCGTGTTCGTGGTAGCGCCATGGTTGATTTTTCGCTTTTTGTTCGGTTATCGCTGGGCCAACTACGGGGTCAGTCTGTCGGCCCTGCGTGCACTTGGCCGTGGCCACGGGCTGGTTGTGTTGGTGCTGAGCGGCGCTCTCATCGTCTTTCAGTATTTCCTCGGTGGGGCCGTGGCGCCGGTGCGCGCTGGGAAATTTCCAGCGCACGAGTTGTTGCCAGCTTTACCCGTGTGTTTCGTGTGGCTGGCCATTGAGGCTGGATTGGTGGAAGAGTTTTTCTTTCGTGCATTGGTTCAATCACGGTTGAGTGCATTTTTTCGCTCGGAGATAACGGGCGTTGCGCTGATGTCGCTAACCTTTGGACTGGCGCACGCGCCCGGGTTCATTTTCCGTCATGGGGGCGAAGTGGAAGGCCTCGGCGCTAATCCTTCGGCCCTAGCGGCGCTGGCTTATTCCGTGGTTGTGGTCGCACCGAGCGGCATTCTGTTCGGGGTGATTTGGGCGCGAACACGAAATCTGTTTGCTGCGATTGCCGTGCACGCGGCCGGCGATCTATTGCCGAACTTGCCGGCTTTCATCGACCTTTGGCGATAGGGCGTGCAGGTCGGACGTTGGATTTTGGACGTTCGCGGGCGTAGCCCGCGCTGCCCTGCTCTACGACGCTGAGAAGACCGGGTTAAGATCGCAATTCCAACAGGCCAAAGCCGCCGTCGCGGGCATTCGTTATTGATGGCGATTCTGCTTGCCTTGCGCATTCCCGATCCCTTATCCAGAGGGCAGTTCTGGGGGGAACTAACGATTGGGCACCGCGAACTTTCGGTTCCGGTGCCCAATTCGCTTTCCCCCGCATCCTTTCTGTGGATGTCGCGAGATCGCGGTAGCGGACTATCTGGAGTGAAAGCGGCGTATTGGGATGGGTCGGGAGCTCGTGGGGGGGAGCTCGTGGGGTCGTGTCTTTAAACATTTAACACTCGGAAGAGCAAGTGGTGACCGGTCGCGTTTCCTCTCCGTGAACGACAGCTACGGTGGCAGAAGCTCCGTCCGATACTTGGGGGCTAACTCCTGGGCTTTCCTTATTAACTCCGTTTGCTCCGCCTGGTTAAGCTTCGGCGGAGTGGATCTGCGAGTGGGCGCGGTGACGCCGACCTGCGCGAAGAACTCTTCCTGGCCGGCCGGCGCACAGATGCAGAGGAGTCGGGCCGCGGCCCCGGACGCGTTGGTGAAGGAATGCGGCGCGTTGGCCGGGATGCTCACGGTTTGACCTGCGTGCACGATCGATTTTTCTCCGCGGAAGGTGGCTTCGATCTCGCCTTCCAGGACGGTGAAGGATTCCTCGAAGTCGTGCCGATGCGGCGGCGGACCGCCCCCAGGCGGGATGTGCATATCGATGAGGCAATAACGGCCGTCCGTGTCGGCGCCCGAGAGGAGGATGGTGTAGGTGTCTCCGACGAGTCCGATGTGAGGCAGGCTTTCGTCGGTATCGGGCCGCGCGACCTTGAGGCTGCGGGCGAGGTTGTCGGAGGGAAGCGGCGCGACGGGCTGAGCTGTGACGGAGGGTTCGTTCATAAGTGCATTGGTTGAGGGTTCTTGGTTGAGAGTTGAGAGTTTACGATCAACTCGCTCTTTCTCTCAACTCTCAACCATCGACGCTCAACCTTCGCTCAACGACTTCCGCAATCCACTGAGCATTCGGCTCTGTTTTTCGGCCGCCCCGTATATCCGCTCATGTTCATCATCATTTAATAAACCTTGCCGTCGCGATACGGTCGCCTGAGAAACAACTTCAAATAGTGAACCGGTGGCGATCTCGACAAAACGCGAGAAATCTGGACGAGAGCCTCGTGAGCTTCCCTCAGCGAGGTTGGAGGAAACCGAAACAGCGGCGCGACGCATCTGGTTTGATAAGCCGAAGCGTTCATCGTGCGGGAAGCCGCGTGTTAGTTCGTAAACCAGGTCGGCGAATTGAATCGCCTCCTGCCAGACATCAAGCTTTTCGAAGTTAAACATCCCACTTTTATAAACCCCTCATCCCTCAAACCTTCAACACTCAACCGGTTCGACTAGAGCACGAAAGGAATGATGCGCTTCACGCGTTGCTGATAAGACTGATACTGATCCGGGAATTGTTGGAGCATAAGCCTTTCTTCTTCGCTTAACTTTATCCAAAAGCTTGCGAACGCGAGGATGACGGCGACGATCCCGCCCAGATACCCGAACGCGATAGCAGTCGCGAGAAACATGGCCAGTAGTCCGGTGTAAATCGGATGACGAACGAAACGATACGGACCGCGTTCAATGAGTTCGTGTCCTTCTTTCAACGTGATGGTGCCACTCCAGTTGCGCCCAAGAGTAGCTCTCGCCCAAACGCAGAACGCGAGACCTGCGATGCATAGAATCCCGGCCATCCACTCCACGGTCTCCGTGGCCGGGACAATGCGGACATTAAATGGATAGGGCAATCGGTGGCCCCTGGTCAAAAGAAGATAAGCTAGCACCAGCAATATCCAGTAACGCAGCCGTTGCGCACCGCTTTCACGATAGATGGAACGCTTGGTCGATGCCGCGGCCAGCAGCCAAATTACGGAAAATAATATCCAACACGCGGGAATGATATCGGCCAGCAAGGAAGGGCTTGGCATGAAGCGGGACATGTCGAGTAGAGGTTTTGGGTTCGTGGTTGAGTGTTGAGGGTTCATCCCCGGCACGCTGAGAGTCCTCAGTTGAGTGTTGAACGTTCAAATCATCCTTTTCTCTCAGCTCTCAACCCTCAACGATTTCCGCAGCCCACTGAGCATTCGGCTCTGTTTTTCGGCCGCCGCGTATATCCGCTGATGTTCATCGTCGTTCAACAAACCCTGCCGCCGCGACACGGTCGCTTGAGAAACAACTTCAAACAGCGAACCGGTCGCGATCTCGACAAAACGCGAAAAATCCGGACGAGAGCCCCGCGAGCTTCCCTCAGCGAGGTTGGAGGAAACCGAAACCGCAGCACGACGCATCTGGTTGGTTAGGCCGAAGCGTTCATCCTGCGGAAAGCCGCGTGTTAGTTCGTAAACCAGGTCGGCGAATTGAATCGCCTCGTGCCAGACATCAAGCTTCTCGAAGTTAAACATCCCCGCTTTATAAATCTCTCAGCTCTCAACCTTCAACCCTCAACGCCTTGGCTGCCAAACTTCGTGTTTGTTCGCGTTGCCTGAATCGTATCTAATCAAAGCAATGGAACCAGGTGAAGCCTTGTCGACCGCCGCCCAGATCGCGGTGGCACTGGCCGGATTTGCCGGAGTGGTGGTGGCGTTTCGCAGCCGGTCGCTCCACGAATGGTCGCCCCTGGATAGGTATCGCCTGTGGCTCTTACTGGGCAGCGCCATGGTCCCGCTCTTCGCTTGCTTGTTCGGCATGCTTCTGCTGACGATAAAACCGGCGCCGCTTTCCATCTGGCGTTGGGGTAGCGGGTTCTGGCTCCTATTGAGTTTTCCTTTCGGTTTTGTGACCCGGCGACGCTTATTAGAACTAGGGCCGACGGCAATCAAGGAACTGGGGACCTATCGCTATCTTTTTTATCTGGTCGGCAGCGCCGGCACGGCGGTCGGACTCTTGCAGGTTTACAATCTTCTGGTCCCAGGCGTTTTCTGGTTCTTCTACGCCGCCATCATATTTCAAGTGACCATCGGCGCTTTGCAATTTGCTCGAATGATTCTTCTGCCGCCGCAACCGAGCGAGACTTAGATTGCTCCTGTAGCCGTCGCGCGCGCGTCCCACCCGCCTTCGCGAGGCTTCGCCGTGGCAGGCAGGAACGGGGCTTACAGCTGGACTCGCCGTAGACTCGTTTCAAAAATTTTTGAAATTGTTGCGCCTGAGGTTACGGACAAGATCTTCGGAGGATTGAAGGAATAATTCGCTTTGGTTTCCGTCATCTTTTATTGTCACTTGAAGGGGGTTTGGCGAAATGAACCTGAAAGTTGCGAATGTTATTGCGGTGGAATTGGCCATTTTGATCGGGCTCATGTCCTGGCTGATATATTCCCGTTTCCCATCCACCGCAGGGGACACCGCAACAGAAATGGAGGAAGGCTCTGTGGTCCCTTTCGCGACCGTTGCATCCGTATCCAAGCCGAGAAATCAACGTCCTCACCCCATAAATTACCGCGTCGATCGTGAACGGGTCGCGCTGGCAGATGAGCAACCGGTTCCAACGGCGCAAGAGGACGATCAGGAGATCGCTACTCAGCCTTACGCGGATTCCGATCGTGAGGACGGATCCATCACCGCAGATTCGCCAACCTATGCGGAAGCGGATCAAGAGCCGGCGGTAACTCAATCCGACGATCTGACTTCGCCGCAGACCGTCCCATACGCTCAGCCTAGCCAGATCGTAGTATACTCACAGCCTGCGCAGATAATCGTGTTTTCCAATCCTCGCCGCTTTGCGAATCGACGCCGATCGACACCTCACCGTGGCGTTTTCATGGCGACAAACCATCGACGCCCAGACGGAGTGGGACCTAACACAAGCGAGGACGGAATATTGCCTCGTCGGAATCCAAACGCGCCCTCTTGGCGGCCAACCCAGGGATTCGGGCCTCGGGGGCATCGTTAGGCAAAGCCGAATAAACAGGTTCTCGATTTTTTAGTCGGGCGCTGTCCACTCTGAGACGATGAGAATTTTCCTGGCGGACCTCCGATTCGGTTTGCGCATGTTGCGCAGATCGCCGGGATTCGCGCTCACCGTTATCGCCGTCCTCGCCTTGGGAATTGGCGCGAATGCGGCCGTCTTCAGTGTGGTCGATGCCGTCTTGCTCAGGTCGCTTCCGCTCCGAGATCCAGACCGCGTCGTCATGATTTGGGAAAAGAATCCGGCGCTCGGCGCGCCCATCGGAGACCGAGTGCCAGTCGCCTACACGAATTTCCTCGAGTGGGTCCGGCAGGCGACACAATTCGAAGCGGTCGGCGGATTCGAGGACGCGAACTTCAATCTTACGAGCGGACCGGAGCCGGAACGGATCGAAGGCGCGCGTGCTTCCGCGAATATCTTTGCGCTTTTCGGCGTGAGGCCGCGAATCGGAACGAGTTTTAATCCGGCCGCGACCGATCCAGGTCATGTCGTCGTTCTGACCGACTCTTTTTTCAAAAGTCATTTCGGCGGCGAGCGAGGCGCTCTGGGCCAGACGCTCACGCTGAACGATATCGTCTACACACTCATCGGCGTGCTCCCGCCGGAATTTCATCTGCCCGCGGCGCGCGAAGGATCGGACCAGCATTCGCCCAAGCTCTGGGTGCCGTACGATTCTTCCGCGACGCAGAACTCAGTCGAAGCGAATCGCCGCAAGATGCAGGTTTACGGCCGGCTGCGGGACAATGTCTCGCTCGAGCAGGCGCGCGCGGAGATGGACGCCATCGGCCAGCGCACGGCTGAAAAGGATCCAACCCAGAACACCGGCTTCGGCGTGAACGTCTTCCCGGTTTACGTGGAGAACCTCGGACAGGATCTGCGCCGCAATTTATTCGTCATGCTGGCTGCGGTCGGTTTCGTTTTGCTGATTGGTTGCGCGAACGTTGCCAATCTGATGCTGACGCGCGCGGCGGCGCGGCAAAAAGAAATGGCGATCCGCAAAGCGCTCGGCGCGGGTCGCGTCAGGCTCGTCTCACAATTGCTCGCGGAGAGTTTGTTATTGAGCGGCGCCGGCGCAATGCTCGGCCTCGGACTCACGCATTTTGGAATCAAGTTACTCGTGGCTCTGAAGCCGGCGGCGATCAATCGGCCGGAGGACATTCATCTCAACCTGGCCGTGCTCGTTTTCGCAACGCTTCTTTCGATCGGCGCTGGCGTTCTCTTCGGCATTGTGCCCGCGCTGCAAGCCGCGCGCACCGACGTGAGCGCGATCCTCAATCAGAGTCGCGGTGCGCAATCGGGCTCGTCCTCCAGTCGCACGCGGCGCGTGCTCGTGGTGGCAGAAGTCGCGCTGGCCTGCGTGCTGCTCGTTGGCGCCGGGTTCATGATGAAGAGCTTGCTCGCGGTCTTGAAGGTCGATCCCGGATTTCGCGCGGACCATTTGCTTACGATGAAGTTCAGCATGCCGGCCTCCCGTTACGCGAACGACACCCAGATCGCCGCGTTTTGCCGGCAGGCGTTTGAGAAAGTCTCGGCGCTGCCCGGGGTGAAGAGCGCGAGCTTTTCGGATGGCCTGCCGCTGACGCGCCTGCGCATGACGCGATTCGCGATTGAAGGCCAGCCCCCACCCGCGCGCGGGAGCGAGCCGACGGCGGACATGCGCGGAATTTTCACGCCCACCTATTTCGAGACTGTCGGAATACGTCTCATCGCCGGCCGCAACTTCACCGCTGAAGAACTCGCGAACAAACAACCGGTCATGGTGATCAATCAAGCGTTGGCGAAACATCTTTGGCCTAACGAAGACGCGGTGGGCCAACATCTTCGCAGTGTGCCGTCGAAAGCCGATGCGACGCCAGTTGTCTCGACTGTGATCGGTGTCGTCGCGGACACCCACCAACAGTCATTGGAAAGCCACACACGCCCGGAGATTACGAAGCCGATGCTCGACTACACGCAGCTCACTCTCGCGGTGCGCGGGAATGCCGACCCGGAGGCGTTGATCGCGAGCGTGAAGAACCAGATTTGGTCGATCGACAAAAATCTTCCGGTCTTCGAAGTGCGAACGATGGAACAGGTGCTCGAAGAAGACACGAGCCAGCGCCGATTCGAATCGTTCGTCATGACCGTTTTTGCCGGGCTCGCGCTAGTGCTCGCTTCCATCGGACTCTTCGGCGTGCTTTCTTCGCTCGTGAGCCAGCGCACGCACGAGATCGGGATTCGCATGGCGCTGGGCGCGCAAACGAAGGACGTCTTGGGCATGGTGCTGAGTGAAGGTTTTCGGATGGTGGCGCTCGGCGTACTCATTGGTGTGGCCGCGGGCGTGGCGCTCAGCCGTTTTCTTTCCAGCCTGTTTTTCGGCGTGAGCCCGGCAAATCCGACGACTTATTTTGAAGTCGCTCTTCTAATGATCAGCATCGCGCTGGTCGCTTGTCTTCTGCCCGCCTGGCGCGCGATCCGTGTGAATCCGATGATCGCCCTTCGCTATGAGTGATTTCCTGATGATTCCGCACATCGAATAACGAAAGCAAACCAACCAAACGCATCACATGAAAAAGATCCTTGTCCTGATCGCTAGTTTCGTCGCCATTAGCAGCGCTTATTGCGGACAGCGCTTCGATGCCGCGCAGTGGCGCAACGTTCAGACCTACGACATTCCCGCGCTGCAAAAAATCCAGAGCTCACAGGTTGGGAAAGTCATTGGCGTGCGGATCAACTATCGGAGCAATCGGATCAGCCATCGAAAAGCGAATTGGTACGAAAGCTCGATCTGGCATTACCGCCCAGCGGAAAAAGAGAAGTTCCCTTTCCTGCGGGTGATGATCGAGAAGAAGGACCTCCCTTCTTTCAAGTCGCTCCCGATCGATTTCAAATCGCCGGCCGAGATCGTCGTTTACGGCCAGGTGGAACGCGATACGGAGGCGAACTTTCTCTTCGTTCGATTGCTCGGCCGCAACGTGACGCTCGATCCTTCCGGCAACGCCACTATCGATTGGTGAATCGGAGGGACTTTGAACCGCGGATGGCGCGGATGATCCGGATGAAGATCAGGGATGGCGCTTTTCAAGCGGCCAAATCAATCCGCGAAATCCGCGTCATCCGCGGTCATCAAGCACGATCGGTTCTCAAGTGACTCGCGATCGACGCAAAATGCCCCTAATATTCAGGCCATGAATTCGATGATCCGAGGTTTTGCTTTCGCTTTGCTTATTGCGCTGCCGGGCGGGTTGCACGCGGCTGAGTATCCCGCGCCGACGGAGGGCGATTACGTCATTCACGATTTCAAATTCACTTCGGGCGAGACGTTGCCGGAGTTGAAGATCCATTACCGGACGATCGGGAAAGCGGTGAAGGACGAAAAGGGCACGGTGCGCAACGCGGTGCTGATCACGCACGGGACCACTGGCAGCGGCGCGCAATTTATCCGGCCGGAGTTCGCGGGCGAACTTTTCGGCGCGGGCCAGCCGCTCGATGCCGCAAAGTTTTTCATCGTGCTACCGGATGGAATCGGGCACGGGAAATCGAGCAAGCCGAGCGATGGGATGCACGCGAAGTTTCCGCGCTACGGCTATGTGGACATGGTTGAGGCGCAATTCCGCCTGCTGACCGATGGGCTCGGCGTGAACCACGCCCGGCTGGTAATGGGCACATCGATGGGGGGAATGCACACCTGGCTCTGGGGCGAAGCGCATCCGGATTTCATGGATGCACTGATGCCGCTGGCGAGTTTGCCGACCCAGATATCCGGACGCAATCGCGCATGGCGCCGGATGGTGACCGACGCGATCCGGAACGATCCGGAATGGCGGGGCGGCGATTATTCCGCGCAACCGCAAAGTCTTCGCACGGCTGCCCAGATGCTTTGGTTCATGAGCAGTAATCCGGTGCTGCGGCAGAAGGAGTCCCCGACGCTCGCGAAAACCGATGAGGCGCTCGATAAATTCGTCGCGGATTATTTCAAAACCGGCGACGCGAACGACATGCTCTACGCGGTCGAGGCATCGCACGATTACGATCCGGGTCCGGGGCTGGAGAAAATCCGTGCGCCTCTCGTCGCGGTGAATTCAGCCGACGATCTGATCAATCCGCCCGAGTTGGGAATCCTCGAGCGCGAAATCAAACGCGTAGCGAAGGGACGCGCGGTCGTGATTCCGCTGAGCGACAAGACACGCGGGCACGGGAGCCACACCATCGCGGCGTTGTGGAAGGGCGAACTCGAAGCGTTGCTGAAGCAATCTGGGAAATAAATTCTTGGACTGACGCTCAGGATGACAACCTCCGAGGCGGAGAAATATCTTCACGAGCAAATCCCGATCACCCGCGCGATGGGCGTGCGGGTGGCGGCCCACGATGAAAATGGATTCGTGATCGACGCGCCAGTCGCGCTGAACTCGAATCATCTGGGCACGGCCTTCGGCGGAAGCATCAACGCGGTGGCCACCCTGGCTGCTTACGGGTTGCTCTGGCTTGAGCTGCGCGGCGACCCGGCAGTCCACGTGGTTGTCGCCGAGAGCTCGATTCGATTTCTGCGGCCCGTGCGCGAGAAGATCGTCGCGATTTGTCGGCGGCCCGGCGCGGATGAATGGACCGCGTTTCGAACTCAATTTTCCGAGAAGGGCAAGGCACGGATCACCCTTCACGTAAACGTAGTGGAAGAAGGCCAAGCCGCGGCTGAGTTCGAAGGAATTTTTGTCGCGCGATCGGGGTAGACGCCAGGGCTATCTTTCATGAAACTTCGCCATGATCTCCGGAGCCCATTCAATCATTTACAGCAGGAATCCGGAGGCCGACCGCGCTTTCCTGCGGGATATCCTCAAGTTGACCAAGGTCGACGTTGGCCATGGATGGCTGATCTTCGGATTGCCGCCGGCGGAAGTCGCTATCCACCCATCCGATAAGAATGATCAGCACGAGTTTTATCTGATGTGTGACGACATCGAAGTGTTCGTCGCGCAGATGAAGAAGAACGGCATCGCTTGCGGGCCGGTGGACGATCAAGGCTGGGGCTTGCTCTCGCAATTCACGCTACCCGGTGGTGGAAACTCGGCGTCTATCAGCCGCGTCACGCGAGGCCGGAGCCGATGAGCTTGGCGAAACGCGCGACGAAACGGACCACCGCTCGAGCGACGAAGAAGAAGTCCAGGCGTCGTTAGTTTCTCGCGAATCTCTGGGGGCGACCCAGAGAACTCGAAGCGAATTGGCGTCTTTCGACACGGTCTTGGCGCTCGATCGTCGGGTGAAGGCGAGAACCAATTCCGACAAGAAATAGGTCAGCCCAAGAACCGCGGGAAGCGAGAGTTTCATATCGAGATCGGCGCTTTGATCGCCGGATGCGGATCGTATTCGGTGAGAATGAAATCCTCGAATCGGAAATCGTGAATATCTTTCACCGCGGGATTCAGCTGCATGCGCGGGAGCGGACGAAACTCGCGAGTGAGTTGCTCGCGTGCCTGGTCGAGATGGTTTCGGTAAAGGTGCAGATCGCCGAAGGTGTGGACGAATTCGCCGGGCCGCAGATCGCAGACCTGCGCGACCATCAATGTGAGCAGGGCGTAGGAAGCGATGTTGAACGGAACGCCGAGAAAAAGATCGGCGCTGCGTTGATAAAGCTGACAGCTCAGCTCGCCGTCCTGAACGTAGAATTGAAAGAGCACGTGGCAGGGAGCGAGTGCCATCTGGTCCAGCTCGGCGACATTCCATGCGCTCACGATGAGGCGCCGGCTCGCGGGATTTTTTTTGATCTCATCAATGACGGCGTCGATCTGGTTGACGACCGCTCCATCGGCGCGGTGCCAGTCGGTCCATTGCGCGCCGTAGATGCGGCCGAGATTTCCTTTTTCGTCGGCCCACTCATCCCAGATCGTGACGCCGTGTTCATTCAGATAGCGGACGTTCGTGTCGCCGCGCAGGAACCAGAGCAACTCGTAGATGATCGACTTGAGATGCAGCTTCTTGGTGGTGAGCAGCGGAAATCTTTCGCGCAAATCTAACCGCGTTTGCGCACCGAAAACGGAGAGTGTTCCCGTGCCGGTTCGGTCCATGCGCGGCTGTCCGTGTTCGAGCACAAGCCGAAGCAGATCGTGGTATTGGCGCATGCGTCTCTGAGATAAACGCTTCAAAGAGGCCGATTCAATTTATCATTTTGATGTAGCAAGGGGACCGCGCTTCTACTCCTGCTCATGATCTTGATCCTAATCCTGATCTTTTCCTTCTCCGCGCCGGCTCGGAGATGATCATGAGTAAGATCAGGAGCAGGTCTTAACCCTGCGGGACCGCTGTCTCGCACTCGTCGTGAAGCTCGGCGGGTTGGACCCTTCGGAAAATCATCCAGACGCCCGCGAGCACCAGCACGCCACCCGCGAGCGACCAGAGCGGGAATGTTTCGCCCCCAAGCAACCAACCGAACGCCACGGCGCCGGGCGGCGTGATGAGCGAGATGGTTTGCAGATTCGTGACCGACATCCGCGGCAGTAGCCAATAGAGAAGCAGAAATGCGAGCGCCGATCCCGGCACCGCAAGATAGAACAGGCAGAAGACGGCGGTCTTCGTCCAGTGCAAATGCAACGGATTTCCGTCGACGATGAACCCGGTCACAAGTAATGGGATCACGCCGAAGATCATCTGCCAGGCGGCGATCATGGCCGGCGCGAGTTGGAGCGCGCGTTTTTTCAGCAGCACGTTCGAGAATGCCGCGCCCGCTGCGCCGAAGACGATCGCGACTCCGCCCCAAAACGCGAGGAGTCCTCCGAAATCGAGCAGCCGCGAACAGATGACCGCAACGCCGCCGATGGCGAGGACAGCCCCGACGACGCGTTGCCACCGGAGAGGTTCGCTGGGTAGAAGAAAATGCGCGAAGACCATCCCGAAGATTGGAATGGTCGCCTGTAACACCGCCGACAAACCGGACGACACATATAGTTCCGCCCAGAAAAGCAGTGCGTAGTTTACCGCGAACATGAGCACGCCGGTGTAGGCGAGCAGCTTGAAATCCTCGCGCCGAGCCGGCAGCAATCGGACGCGGCCGACGGAGATCGCCAGAAGCACGACGACCGCAATGACAAACCGAATCGCGACGAACGAAATAGGCGGGAGATCGCGCAGGCCCACCTTGATGGCGAGCCAGGTCGAACTCCAGATCACGCACAGCGCCACGAAGGCGGCGATGACGGCGAATTTCCTCCGCTCCGGCATCGCATAGGAGCGCATCAGGTCATTCGGGTTGCAACTGCTTTCACGGCCACGTCAACTCGTGATCGAAAGGCTTTTAATGTAGAGGCGCTTGTGCCGAGCGTCTGTTCGATTGGCTAGGCGCTTGGCACAAGCGCCTCTACATTAAAGAGTGATTCTTCCTTCCGTTCTCGATCTTTCTCCCATCGTCGACGGCGGCGATGCCAAGCTCGCTTTCAGAAACACAGTCGATCTCGCGCAGCACGCAGAAGAGTGGGGTTATCATCGCTATTGGCTGGCCGAACATCACAATCTTCCGGGCATCGCCAGTGCCGCCACTTCGGTCGTCATCGGTCATGTCGCGGGCAAAACAAAAAGCATTCGTGTCGGCGCCGGCGGCATTATGCTTCCGAACCACGCGCCGCTCGTCATCGCCGAACAGTTCGGAACGCTCGAATCGCTTTACCCTGGCCGCATCGATCTCGGTCTTGGCCGCGCGCCGGGCAGCGATCAGCTCACTGCGCGGGCGTTGCGCCGTTACCTCGGCAGCAGCGGTGACACTTTTCCGCAGGACGTGCTTGAGCTGCAATCGTACTTCCGTCCGGCCGCATCCGGTCAGGCGGTGGTGGCGGTTCCCGGCGCCGGCTTGAACGTTCCGCTTTATCTTCTCGGCTCGAGCGATTTCAGCGCACGCCTCGCCGCGGAACTCGGACTTCCTTTCGCCTTCGCGTCACATTTCGCGCCGGAGTATCTTCGCGCCGCGCTCGAGATTTACCGGCGCGAATTCACGCCCTCGGATGCACTCGTTAGGCCACACGTCATGATTGGCGTTGGCATTTTCGCCGCGGACACCGATGCCGAAGCGCGCCGGCTGATGACTTCAGCGCAGTTGATGTTCCTGAATCTGGTTCGCGGGAATCCAGGAAAACTTCCGCAGCCGGTCGAGAGCATGGATGGGCTTTGGAGTCCGGCCGAGCGGCGTACCGTCGAACAACGGACCCGATTCTCCGCGGTCGGGTCGCCGGAAACGGTGCAGCGCCGGCTGGAAGAGTTGCTCGATGAAACGGGAGCGGACGAAGTCATCGCCACCGCGCAGATTTTCGATCACGCCGCGCGCCTGCGCTCGTTCGAAATCGCAGCAGGCGCTTTTCGCGAGATCAATGAACGCGCCGTAACTCGCGCGAAGTAGACGCAACCAAAGCGCTGTCATCCCGAGCCGCGCAGACGGCGAGGGACCTCACAGTCGAAGTGCCGATTAGCTTGCGCCCCACATCGTCGAATCGATGGACGTTGTGCTTTTGGCGCAAGCTAACGGGTGAGCAATTGTGAGGTCCCTCGCCGTCTGCGCGGCTCGGGATGACAGGGGCGTAAAACTACCGCGCTTGAGTCGTCACCACCATCTTGTCACCTGAGAGCGAGATGCTTTTCACGTGCCGCCAGAAGTTTTCTCCTCCGGCGTAATCGCCCCGCTTTTCCTGGAAGCCCTCGTTCAGGCCATCATTAAAGGATGACATGAAGGTGTCGGTCAGAAATTTCCCGGCCAGACGGTGGCCGCCCGCCTCAGCCGATTCGAGCTCGACGCGAAATTGGCCCGAGGAATAGACGAAACTGAAACGGGCGGTGCCGTTGAACCAACGCCCTCTCGTCCTCCGCCAGCGAAAGAAATCGAGCGGCACGCTCAATGAGATCGTCATCATCGAGTCGGCGATATCGACACGGGCCCGGCCTCGAAATTCCTTGAAATCTTCATCCCGCGCCATGAGCGCGTTTAGATCCGCGCTGGTGAATTCCACCGTAGTCTCCTCGTTCGCGTCGGTCGCGTTGTTCAGCCGGGTGAGCAAGGTTTCGGCGTTCTGATATTGAGCATCGCTCGGCTGCTCCATCCGCACATCCGACGGCGCGGTGGAAGTCAGGTTGTTGACCATCTTGGTAAAAACATACCAGCCGCTTCCGACGACACCCGCGATGAGCAGAAATCCCAGAATCAGAATCGTGAGACATCCCTTGGCAAAACAACCCATGCCTTGAGGCGGCAGGACGACAACTTGCGTCGGTGGAACGGGCGCTGGAGGAGGAGGAGGCGGGACTGATGGTGGCTGGCCGTTCACGTATGCGAGAACTAACGCGCCCGCCCGGCCGATTCAAGCTTTCGCTTTTGTAAGAATGTCGCGATTGCTGAGGACGTTCGCATCTGGCATGGTTCCGCGTCCGGCGGCAAAATAAATTGCCGTCGATTTTTCGATCAAGCTTTATGGAAAAACGTTTTGTCTTTTTTCTTCTGGCGTTCTCGTTGGTCGCGCCGGTCCTGAGCGCGCAGGAACTAAAATCATTCACCGTCGATGCTTTGGTGGCGAAAAACATCGAGGCCAAAGGAGGCGCCGACGCGTTGCGCGCCGTGAAGTCGATCCGCTTTCAGGGCAAGATGCTCGTCAACCAGGGCCAGCTCGAGTTGGCTTACGTCCAAACAAAAAAAATACCAGGCGAGATACGGACGGAAGCGAGTCTCCAAGGGATGACCCTGGTGCAGGCTTACAACGGGACAGAAGGCTGGAAAATTTCTCCGTTCGGCGGACGCAAAGATCCCGAGAAAATGTCCGCGGACGACGCGAAGTCGCTGGTGGAAGACGCCGAGATCGATGGACCGCTGGTGGATTGGCAGGCCAAGGGAAGCACCGTTGAGTATCTCGGTCCCGAAGATGTCGACGGCACGCTGGCGCATAAGTTGAAGGTCGTGCGGAAGAATGGCGACGTGAGCTACGTCTATCTTGATCCGGATTACTTTCTCGAGATTCGGATCGTGACCCAGCGGATCGAGCAGGGCGCGCAGGTGGAAGTGGAAACCGATCTCGGCGATTACGAAAAAATCGGCGGCGTCTTTTTCCCGTTCTCGATCGAGGCCGGCCCCAAGGGATCGACCGACAAACAAAAAATCATTCTCGAGAAAGCCGAGGTCAACGTTCCGGTTGATGACTCGGTCTTCAATTTTCCAGCAACCGTTTCGAAATAAGTTTTATGCGTTTTCCAAATTTCATTCTTTTCACCGCGCTCGGTTGCGCTGGCGTGGCCATTGGCGCTCAACAAGCGCCGTATAATTCTTCCACCATCTCCGGTCTCGGAGCGCGCAACATTGGCTCAGCCACCATGAGCGGACGCATTTCCGCCATCGCGGCCTCACGCGAACCATCCGGCAAAATTACGCTCTTCGTCGGCGCGGCCAGCGGCGGCGTTTGGAAATCGGAAGATGGCGGCACGCGTTACAAGCCGGTTTTCGACGAACAACCGGTGCAATCGATCGGCGCGATCGCGCTCGATCCCAAGAACTCAAAGAATGTTTGGGTCGGCACGGGCGAATCGTGGACGCGCAACAGCGTTTCGGTCGGGAATGGAATCTACAAATCCATCGACGGCGGCGAGACCTGGAATTCCGCCGGGCTGCCGAACTCCGAGCGCGTCGCGAAAATCGTCGTCAGTCCCACGAGCAGCGACACGGTTTTCGCCGCGGTGCCGGGCGCGCTTTGGAGCGATTCGCCGGATCGTGGTCTCTACAAAACAGCGGACGGCGGCAAGACCTGGAATCTTATTTTGAAGGGAGCGAATCTCTCCACAGGCGCGTCGGCGATCGCGGTCGATCCGACCGATCCGAACAAGATGTTCGCGGCCATGTGGGATTTCCGGCGCAAAGGCTGGGAGTTCCGCTCCGGCGGCGACGGTCCCGATAAACCTTCCGGCAGCGGATTATTCCGCACGGCCGACGCCGGGGCGACCTGGACGGAAGTTACGCCCGAGAACAGCAAAGGATTTCCGAAGAAGCCATACGGGCGTCTCGCGATCGCGATCGCGCCGTCGAACGCGAAACGCGTTTACTGCTTTGTCGAATCCACTGACAGCGCGCTCTTTGTTTCCGACGACGGCGGCGCGACATGGGACAAGCGCGACAAAAGCAATTGGATGGTCTGGCGTCCGTTCTACTTTGCGAACCTGATCGTCGATCCGAAAAATCCGGATCGCGTTTTCAAGACCGACGGTCCGTTGATCCTGAGCGAAGACGCGGGCAAGAGTTTCACGGTGGTGGGCGGTTTCCAGGGAGCGCACGGCGATCTGCACGATGTCTGGATCGACCCGACCAATCCGCAGACCGTCGCCTCCGGGGACGACGGCGGGATGTGGTATTCGTATAACGGCGGCAGCAAATGGTGGAAGGGCGAGAACCTTCCCGTCTCTCAATTTTATCACGTCAGTCTCGACGACAACGATCCGTTCCGAGTTTACGGTGGTTTGCAGGACAACAGTTCCTGGGTCGGCCAGTCGCAATATCCCGGCGGCATCGCCAATTCGCAGTGGGAAAACATGTTCGGCGGCGACGGGTTCTGGATGTTTTCCGATCCCGCCGATCCCGACTATCTGTATGCCGAAGCGCAGGGCGGAAATGTCGGCCGCGTGAATCGCTACACGCATGAGGCGCGCGACATCCAGCCGAAGGCGAACTACAAGGAGAAGCTGCGCTGGAATTGGAACACGCCGATCGCGTTGTCTCCCACGGAAAAAGGCACCGTCTACATCGGCGCGCAGTTTCTCTTTCGCTCGCGCGATCACGGCCAGACCTGGGACCGCATTTCGCCGGATTTGAGCACGAACGATCCGCAGAAGCAGCGGCAGGAGCAATCCGGCGGTGTCACCATCGACAACTCGGCGGCTGAAATGCACACGACGATTTACTCGATCAGCGAGTCGCCCAAAGACAAGCAAGTCATCTGGGTTGGCACGGATGACGGCAACGTTCAGGTCACGCGCGATGGCGGGAAGAACTGGAGCAACGTCGTCGATAAGGTCCCGGGCCTGCCGAAAAATTCCTGGGTCAGCTGGGTCCAGGCGGGCAACTTCGATGCGGGCACGGCCTACGCCGCATTCGATCGCCATACTTTCGGCGATCTTGCGCCTTATGTTTTTCGCACCGCGGACTACGGCAAAACCTGGACGCCGCTCGTCACCGCGCAAGAGGTCAAGGGCGTGCGCGGATACGCCCACGTCATCAAGGAAGATCTCGTTAGGCCAAATCTATTATTCCTCGGCACGGAGTTCGGGCTCTTCGTTTCCATCGATGGCGGCAAAGCCTGGGCGCAATTCAAGGGCGGTCGCTTTCCGGCCGTGGCCGTGCGCGATCTCGCAATTCATCCGCGGGAGAACGATCTCGTTCTGGCCACTCACGGACGCGGCATCTGGATCATCGATGACATCACGCCCTTGCGCGCGCTCACGGCTGATTTGCTGACCCAGGAAGCCAGCTTCGTTTCGGCGCGCCCGGTGCAGCAGCGGATCGAGGCCAACGGAGGGTGGCCCGAGGGCGCGGCCACCTTTACTGGAGACAATCCGCCGGACGCCGCAGTCATCACTTACTATCAGCGCTCCCGTCATCTCTTCGGCAAACTCAAGATCGAAGTGCTGGATGCATCGGGGCGAGTAGTGGACGACCTGCCCGCGAGCAAACGTCCCGGATTGAATCGCGTCACCTGGAGCATGCACGCGAAACCGCCCCGGGTTCCGCCCGCGGCGCAGCTTGCCTTCGCCGGCACCCGAGGCCCACGTTTTTTGCCGGGCGTTTACACGGTTCGGATGACGAAAGCCGGAAAAGTTTCCGAAACGAAACTCACGATCGGGCTCGATCGCCGGGTGAAATTCAACGAAGCGGATCGCAAAGCGCAGTTCGACGCGGCGATGAAAGTGCACGCGTTGTTTGGCGATGAGAGCGCGGTGATGGATCGCATTCTCATGCTGCGCGCAAGCTTGGCCAAGGGCGGCGGCGCGCTGCCGGAAGGCGATGCGTTACGCAAAACGATCTCGGATTTCGACGCGAAGGTAGATGCCGTGCGCAAGAAAATCGTGGCCACGACCGAGGGCGGCGCGATCACAGGCGAAGAACGGCTGCGCGAACATACCGACCAACTTTATGGCGCGATCCTAAGCTATGAAGGCAAACCGGGGGATTACCAGATTGCCCGCACCGACGCGCTGCGGAAGGAACTGGACGATGTGACAAAGGAGTTCGAGCAACTTCTCGCGAAGGATTTGCCGGCGCTAAACGATGCCCTCAAGGCAAAAGGTCAGCCGCCGATTGCTCCGCCGCCGGCGAAGGTTGCCGTGAACGACACGCCACTCGGTTCGGGACGAATCGCGAATCGACCAGCCGATCCTGACGATCCTGACGATCAAATCACTCAGGCCCTGCTTCCAGCTGACTTCCATCTCTTTCACTGAGAGCGCGGGGTGCAGTTTGGGGCACGGAGGTTGTTTCCAATGAGAGTCGCCTCAGGGCCTCGGAGGCGGTGGCGGCACGAGGATCACTTTGTGGGAAGGCAACACGAGCATCCATCTGCCGTCGGGCATTATGCCGACAAATCGCGCGCGGGCGGAGCCTGGCGGCAACGGCGGCAGCCTATCTTCAAAGTTCGGCGCGGTGGTCGACACGTAAAGATCCTGATCGGCGTTTCTTTTCGGTTTCGCATCGCGCTCATTCTTTTTCGCGCGCGCTTTCGAGGCGGTAGTTTTCGCAGGACCGTCTTCTGGAGGCGCCGGCTCCGCACGTCTAACTTCCGGTTCGGCGGGCTCCGCGCGTCGCACCTCATGCATGACGGTTTTTTCCGATGCGCTTTTCTCGACAGCGATCTTCGCTTCCGTGCGAGGTGATTCCGGCTGCGTTGGTGGTGGCTCAACCTTGTTGGCTGCAGCGAGAGCAGAAGAGTCGGTCTCGGTAGCAGCCGGCGTCGTATTGGTTGTCACAACGGGCGTGGACGGATCGGGTTCCGTGTTGGGTGGAGCGGTCGGCTGCACGGGTGCAGGCGCAACTTGATTTGTGGAAGCAACTTCGGCGGAGTCATTCGCGGTAGGAAGCGGTGCGATCTTCTCCTTCGAGCTGCTCACTGTCGCAGGCTCTTTCTCGTTCGCGTCTTCGATCGTTGCGTCCGATTTCGTCGGATCCGGCACGATCACATTCGCCGCGGTCGTGTTCACGGGCGGCGCGGAAGCAGCGGCATCTGGAACTCCGATCGGAATGCCGATCGGTTCTTCTGCCCGCACCACCCGGCGATGCTTGAGGTATCCTGACAAAACCGCGGCGGTCAGCGCGGAGGTGGCGAGCAGCAACGCCGCAAAAGCGAGCGCCCTCATCGGATGACGACGGCGCTCCGGCGCTCCAACCGGCGTGGTTGAGATGGTGGCCACTCCAAACCGGCGAGCCATCGTCTCGCGTCGTTCCACCTGAGCACGGCAAGCTTGGATTTCGCGATAAAAGGCGAGCGGATTGTTCGGGCGATCCTTTGGATTTGCGGCAAGCATTTGCGCGAGCAAACGCCGGACCGCCTTCGGGACACTGCTCAATTTCTCGGCCAGCTTGGCCGGCGGCACCGCGAGCGCGCTGTTCGCGGCGGCCAGTGGCGGCGCGCCGGTGAGCAAAAACCACATCGTGCAGCCAAGCGAATAGATCTCCGAGCGGAAATCGAGGGAGCCGCGCCGAAGCTGTTCCGGGCTCGCGTAATGCGAAGACTTGTCGAAAGCCGCAACGGCTTCATCCGCGTCGCAAGATTTCGGAACCACCCCAACGAAGTGCAGCATCTTCACCAGCGGCCATTCGCCTTCGGCCGTCTGGCCGGGAACGAGGACGAGGTTGGTGGGATTGATCGCGTGATGATTGATGCGTTGCACCGCCGCAGCGCCGAGCGCGCTCACGACCTGCGAAGCGATGCACAAAACCGCGCTAACCGGCATGGGTCCGTGCGTATTGACCCATTCCTCGGCCAGGGTCCCGTCAAAATCCTCGGTGACGTAAACCAGGTGATCGTCCTCAACTCCGAAATCATAGAGCGCGGGGATGTTGATATGATTCAGCTTCTTCGCCGCCGCCACCTCGGCTTCGAGCCGTTCGCGGACGGCCGGCTTGAGCGCCGCCGCCGGGATTAGCTCGACGATCACTTTTCTTCCCGAATCGATCTCCTCGCCCTCATAAGCCAAAGGCGCGTCACGCAATTCTCCCTCCAGCTCGATTTCCGCAGCGGCGACGCGGTACTGACCGAGAAAGATTTTGTTTTCCATATGGAATGGCCCGACGAACTCCCGTTATTGGATTCGAACCGCACCGCGGCGGCGGGTGTCCGGCTCGATAGAATTAGACTTCGCTCGCGGGAAAAAATTCACAAGATTTTCTTCGCTCCCCCGGAGCTGATTTCGGAATCGCATCAAGGACCTTTCAACCGTCCGATCAACCAGATGACCGCCAGGATAATGGCCACGATCCAGAGGAGGTGGAGCGCAACAGACGTGACTGCGAGCGTAACTCGGGCAACCACCCAAATGATCACTAGAACAATCGCGATAAACATCAATGCGTGCTTCACACCGCTGATTCGCCCCTGCGGTCTGCGGCGTTCGCTTTTTTCGCGGAGCCGTCCACACTGCTTTATGGCCTTCGTCACTCGTCGCGCGTCAGTCCTCCCGGCCGTGCTTCTCGTTCTTGGCCTCACTTTCCTCAGCGGCTGCGCCACCACGACGACGACCGTCGGCGTCACCACAAATGAAGCGCCGAAGTTTCAGGATCTGGGTCGTTAGGCCAGGTTCTCGCATCATTCGCTCAGCCATTTGCCGCTCCGGCCGGTCGCAGTTATCCTCCGTCTCATCATGAACGACTCCGAGAAATCACCTCAAGCCGGCGCCCCTTCGATCTCACCCGAAGCAGTTATCGGTATTGGAATCACCGTTGCTGAGCTCGGCCTTTTGAGTCTCTTGCTCGGCGGGGCGGAATTAATGAGATCGGTCCCGGAGATCGCATGGATCTGGCTGACTCTTGGAGCGGGCCTGGTCGTTCTCGGCGGGCTCGCTACCACGTCCGCCTGGAGGAAGAAACGTCGCGATTAACGCGAGGCGTGAAACCTCGCCCATCGCCAAGTCATTTAGTCGCTAGCTCGCTAAATGATTTAGATTCCCCAAGTCTTCACGAACTGGGCGAAGTTCGGCAGAAGATCGGTCGCCGCGTGAATGGCCATCACTGCGTAAAGATTTTTCGTTCGCGCCCAGACAATCCCGAATATGATCCGGCCCACCGACAACACCGCGATCGCGTAAGCGATTGAATCCATCCCACCGGGCCGGCTGTGATCTAACGAGCGGTGGTGGGATTGGGCCGACGCTTTCGAGCGTCCATTCGCGCAAGAGATGGGCGAACCAATGGCGGGACCGAAGCTGCCGGGTCTTCGAAGGAGAATCGGGCATCGGAGACAAGACAAGACAAGACAAGACAAGATTCGCCTTCGAAGATCACGTTGTGCGCCTGGTCGCGCGCTAGCGGCCCGAGCACAGGCGAACCGTTGAAGATGATGGAGGGATTCGATGGAATCGACGACGCCATCTGCTAGAGATGCGCATCGGCTATGAATCGGCTGGAGGAAATACTGGGCGTGAAGCGTTCCGAGATAGAACAGTTGCGTCCGCGGCGCGATGAATTGCGCAAGGCAGCGCTGGGCCGAAATGATTTTCGCGGTTTCGCCGCCGCGCTTCAGCGAGGTCCCAATCAGGTCGCGCTCATCGCCGAAATCAAAAAGGCGTCGCCTTCCGCTGGTGTGATCGTTGAGTCATTCGATCCGCTCGAAATTGCCGGGAATTACGCGCGCGCCGGCGTCGATGCGATTTCCGTTTTAACGGATGAGAAATTTTTCCAGGGCCATCTCAACTATCTGGCACCGATCCGGGCAGCGGTGACCCAACCGCTGCTGCGGAAGGATTTCATTCTCGATGAAATCCAAATCGCGGAATCGGCCGCAGCGGGCGCGGATGCGATCCTCCTGATCGTGGCAGCGCTCGCGCAGGAGCAACTCGTCGGTTTGCTCCAAGCGGTCGAGACTTATCAGCTCGATGCGCTGGTCGAGGTGCACACGCTGGCCGAACTGGATCGCGCGCTCGAAACCAGCGCGAAAATCATCGGTCTCAATAATCGCGATCTCGCCACGTTCGAGATCGATTTGAGCGTGACTGAAAAACTGAGCGAGGAAGTTCCGCCTGGAATTGTCCTCGTGAGCGAAAGCGGAATCAGGACCGCGGAAGATTTGGCGCGGATCAAGGCCTGCGGCGTGGACGCGGTTTTGATCGGCGAAGCGTTGATGCGCGCACAGAGTGGGACGATCAACCTGCCGACTACGTTAAACGGTTCTTAATTCGCCGGCACGATTATCTTGATCGACGGATCGTATTCGTAGGTCGTGACCGATTTCTTATTGGTCGTGCGCCCAGGTCCGGCGCCGATCTTGATTTCGCCATGGGTCTCGCCCTCGGATTTCAGCGGGCGATTATCGACGTCGGAAATCCAGAGCTTCGTCGCCGAGTTCAGGCCCATCATTTCAGTCTTGAAGGTGTAAACGGACGCCGGCGTTCCGTTCACGTTCTCATGTCCGACGAACGCCAATTCTTTGGCCATCGCGATCAATTTTTCTACTGCGGCCGATTCGCGCGCCTGCGCGAGCATGGCGCTCATGCTGAGCGGCGCCTCTTTGATTTCACCAGCCGGACCGTGCCGCACGAAGGTTTTCTTTCCGTCCGACCACATCTCCATCTTCACCTGGCTGTTCTCCTCCATCCTCCAATGCATCATGTCGGGCTTCACAAACTCCAACGTCATGGTGCTGACTCTGTTGTCGGCATCCGTCGAAATCATTTTCATGCGGGAAGCCGGCGCCTCGAGCTGGGCCTTCTGCGCTTTTTTGAGCGCTTCCATCGCGTTGTCCTCGGCGCGGGCGGCAGAGATGAAAAGCGTTCCGATTGCGGCAACGCCGAGCGAAATGCAAAACAAAGATCGTTTCATGCGGCAGGGTACGCAGTCAAAGTCGTCTGGCAACGATGCTACCATGGTTGAAAAGCGATCGCGCGTCAGTTCTCATCGACGATCAGAACTGGAGTTCCATCGACGTTGCTCTGCTTCATGTCCGCGAGGGCGCGGTTCGCATCCTGCAATGGATAGGAGGCCGTGTGCAGTCGAAGACCAGCCGCGCTCGCTTCGGCGAAAAGAGCGCGAGCGTCGGCGCGGGTGTTGGAGGTGACGCTGCGCAACTCGCGCTCCTGGTAAAGGTGCCGATCGTAGTTGAGGCCGGGCACGTCGCTGAGGTGGATGCCGGCGATTGAGCAAATTCCTCCGCGATCGAGAGCTTCCAGAATCGGCGGGACGAGGCGGCCGGAGGGAGCGAAGAGAATCGCCGAATCCATTTTGCCGGGGAGATCGCGAAAATCGTTTCCGGCCCAAGCCGCGCCAAGTTCTTTCGCCTGGCGGATGTGATTTTCGTTCCGCGTCACGACATGGACTTCGTGACCCCTGCGAAGCGCGATCTGAATGACGATGTGCGCTGAGCTGCCGAACCCAACGAGGAGCAATCGGCCCTTCTCCGGCACTTCGGCCCGCTCGAGCGCGCGATATCCGATCAAGCCGCCGCAGAGCAACGGCGAAACGTGTTCGTCGTCGAAACCCTCGGGCAATTCGTAAGCGAAATCTTGCGGCGCCACCGCGTACTCGGCGTATCCGCCATCAACGTCGTATCCGGTGTAGCGCGAGCCGGGACAGAGGTTCTCGCGCCCGCGCTGGCAAAACCGGCAGGTGCCGTCCACATGACGCAACCAAGCGATACCAATCCGCTGCCCAACCCGAAATTGAGCAGCGCTTTCTCCGACCTGATCGATTCGGCCCACGACCTGGTGGCCAGGGATCACCGAAGTCTTATGCAACGCCAAATCGCCCTCGACGATATGAATGTCGGTGCGACAGACGGCGCATGCGCTCACCCGTACTCGCACTTCGTCCGCGCCAGCTTGCGGTTCGTCGATCTCGCGCAAGACAAGTGGCGATTCACTTACCGGTTTTTGCCGCTCCAAGACCATCGCGCGCATGGCGGAAATGAGCCTAAAGAAGAGTTCGACTCGTTAGGTCGAAAGTGCGGCGGAACGCGCGCGATTGCGGTTTTCTTGCAGCTCAGGGAGATGTCTTTCCGACCAGCGGCAAAGCGTGTGCAGAGGGTCGATCAACGTTCGGCCGAGGCGGGTGAGCGAATATTCGACTTTCGGCGGCACGACTGGATGAACTTTACGCAGGACCAGGCCGTCGCGCTCGAGGCTGCGCAGCGTTTGCGTGAGCATCTTTTGCGAAATGCCGCCGATCTCGCGTTGCAGCGCCGCATAACGCTGCGTTCCGTTGGCCAGGACCTGAATGATAAGCGCAGTCCATTTATCCGCGATTCGGTCCAGCACGATGCGTGAAGGGCACTGCGCTTTCAAAACTGACGGCGCGGAAGATTTCACCAGCCACCTGTAGGATCAATCAGGCGCGGCGCAAGCGGAGAGTGACGAACTGAAAGGACGGTATAACCTGCAGTTGAAGTTATGCTGGCCCAACGCCCTGTAGCCGCTTCGCTGTGCGAAGCGCGGAAAGAGCTTCGACGCCCAAACCACGCCGCCCCACCCACCTTCGCTTTGCTTCGGCGTGGCAGGCAGGGCGGCGGCTACAGGGTAGCGCGACGTCCGTTCCAGAGGCGCCTTGCGTTCGTCCGATTTCGCTAGGACGATTCCGTCCCACATGTCTCATCGAGACAAAAAACTCCTGTGAAAATTCTCGTCGTTGGCAGCGGAGGGCGGGAACACGCCCTCGCCTGGAAGCTGAAGCAATCGTCCGCGGTCGAGCGGATTTTTTGCGCACCCGGCAATGCGGGCACAGCTGAGATAGGAGAAAATGTCGTTATTCAAACGAACGATTTGCCTGCGCTGGTCCGCTTCGCCAAAGAAAACGGAATCGGAATGACGGTGGTTGGACCGGATGATCCACTGGCGGCCGGCATCGCGGATCTTTTCGAGGCCGAAGGATTGCGCGTTTTCGGTCCCTCAAAATCCGCCGCGCGTCTCGAATCCTCGAAGATCTTCGCCAAGGAATTGATGCGGAAAAACAAGATCCCGACGGCGCGCGGCGCGGCTTTCGAAAAGATCGAGGCGGCATTTGCCTTCGTGAACGAGTCGCGATTTCCCGTCGTGATCAAGGCTGATGGTCTGGCGCTGGGTAAGGGCGTGATCATTGCGCAGGATGCGTTGGCAGCGCGAGCCGCCATCGATTCAATGATGAACGAGCGGCGGTTCGGCGAGGCGGGCGCGCGCCTCCTGATTGAAGAATGCCTGACCGGCGCGGAATGCTCGCTCCATGCGCTGGTGGACGGAAAAAATTATCGGATGCTCGCGACAGCTCGCGATCACAAGCGCGCCTACGATGGCGACACGGGCCCAAATACCGGAGGAATGGGCGCGTTCAGTCCCGCGAATAATTTCAGCCCCGAACTCGAGGCACAGTTCGATCGCGAGGTCATGCGTCCCTTGCTCAAGGGCTTGAACGAAAGCGGTGTGCGCTTTCGCGGGTTGCTCTTCCCCGGTCTCATGATCACGCCGAAGGGACCGCGAGTTCTCGAGTTCAACTGCCGCTTTGGCGATCCCGAGACGCAGGTGATTTTGCCACGATTGAAATCCGATTTGCTCGAGCTTCTCGAGGCGACCATCGACGGCGCCCTGGATCGCGCGACCATCGAA
The DNA here is from genome assembly GCA_003134785.1 of Spartobacteria bacterium. GTDB lineage: Bacteria > Verrucomicrobiota > Verrucomicrobiia > Chthoniobacterales > UBA10450 > AV80. Next base: position 311,604 of record PLCN01000002.1, on the reverse strand, counting down.
TGGGATGATCGCGCCGCGGTCACCGTAGTGCTCGCATCCGGCGGTTATCCGAATAAATACGAAACCGGAAAACCAATTACCGGCCTGGAGACGGCCTGCGCTCAGGGCGTTCAAATCTTTCACGCGGGCACGCGTCGGGAAAACGGAAAGATCGTCACCGCCGGCGGTCGAGTTCTTGCCGTGAGCGCGCTCGGCGAGACCGTGGCGGCAGCGCGCACGCTCGCCTACGAAGCAGTTTCGCACATCGATTTCGAAGGGTGCCAGTACCGGCGCGATATTGCTCTTGGCGCAGTTGCGGCTAAGGTCGTGGGCCTCTGATGTCCCGGCGCGTTTCCCTATTTGTTTGCGTTTGTCTCGCCTGGAGTACTGCGGAGAATTTGTCCGCGCAAACTCCGGCGAAGTCCGCCAGCGTTTCGCCGACACCGGTTCCGTCATCGACGCCGCAACCTTCACCCACGCCGACGACCAAGTCCCTGGTCGATTCGATGGACTCCACGGATTTGAAGGAAGCGATCCAACTGCTCAAGACGAATTACATCAAACCGGAAACGTTGAACGAAACCGAGCTGAGTCGCGCGACTTTCGAAGGAATCCTTATGCGTCTCGGCCGAGGCGTAGTTTTGCTCTCCGCTCCCACGGCTGGGCCATCCGAGCTGGCGTCGCCATTTTACGGCGAGATCCTCGACGACCACATTGGTTATCTGCGGCTGGGCGCGCTCGATAAGCCGGACCTCGACGCGCTCGATACGAACCTGCAAACATTTGCAGCCAAGAAGGTGGACGCCCTCGTGCTCGACCTGAGAGCCAGCCCAGCCACGAACGATTTTGCGACGGCGTCAGAGTTCGCCAAGCGCTTTTGTCCGAAGGGCAAACCGCTCTTTTCGCTTCGAAAAACGACGGCGCGGCAGGAACGCACTTTCACTTCCGATCGCGACCCATCCTATCAAGGATTGATTATCCTTCTGACGGACGGCGACACGGCCGGCGCGGCGGAAGCGATCGCGGGAGCGGTACGACTCTACAACAGGGCATTGATCATCGGGCAATCGACGGCGGGACGCGCAGTGGAATATTCCGACCTCAAACTTCCCAGTGGAAAAATCCTGCGGATCGCGGTGGGTGAAGCCGTCTTGCCCGAAGGACGTCCGCTTTTTCCGGACGGGCTGAAACCGGATGTGCCGGTGGAGATGCCGGCCGCGGAAAAGCGCGAAGTCTTTCAGCAAAGCCGCGAGAAGGGAATGATGCCGTTCGTGCTCGAGAATGCGCGGCCGCATTTGAACGAAGCCGCGCTCATTTCCGGCAAGAACCCTGAGCTCGAGGCCATGGAAGCGGCGCAGCGCCGGAATCGTGGGCCGGAGAAAGCCACGGTGCACGACCCGGTGCTCCAGCGCGCGCTCGATCTGGTAACGTCGATCGGGATTTTTCAGAAGCATTAGTAGTCCTTCCGGGACACACCGTCCGTCTCTGGAAAAGTGGCTTTCGCGGCGTAGGCTTCCGCTCTCAGTGAATTTGCTCGAAGACCGCATCGGCTACAAATTTCGGAATCCGCTTTTGCTGGCGGAAGCGCTGACGCATCCAAGTCTACGCCACGAAACGCAACGCCATCATTTCGATAATCAGCGACTCGAATTTCTGGGCGACGCGGTTCTTCAACTTGTGATCACCGAACAGCTTTTCGGGCATTTCAAGACCGAGCCCGAGGGGAAACTGACGAAGCTTCGATCGCGCTTAGTCTCGCGCGAGGGATTGACCGTGCACGCTGCAAGGCTCGAGCTGGGGAGCTACCTGATGATGGGACGCGGCGAAGAAGCGAGCGGCGGGCGCAAACGCAACTCGACCCTCGCGGATGCATTCGAAGCGCTCATCGGCGCCATCTATCTCGACAGCGACCTCGCCACGGTGCGCCTTTTCATTTTGGCGCAGGCCGCGCCGGACTTGGCGCAACTGGTGGAGGAGCCGGTCGACATCAACCCGAAGGGTCATCTCCAGGAATTGCTGCAGGCGATTTCGCCCCGCAGCCCGGCTTACGAATTGATTTCGCAAACCGGGCGCGAGCACGAGAAGACATTTGTGGTTCGCGCCGTTTGGGAAGGCATCACGCTCGGAGAAGGGACCGGGCGGAGTAAGAAGCAAGCGGAGACGGCTGCCGCGGTCGAAGCAATGCGCGAGAAGCGATGGGAGCAAATCGCAGAGAAGAATTCAACCGCAGCCTCTTCGCGGTAGGGCGAGACTCCGTCGAGCCGGGATTTTCGAACGGCTCGACTGAGTCTCGCCCTACCATCAAGGAATGGTCGGCGAATGGTTCAATGCGTGCAGACTTCCTCCTGACGGCGTTTTCCAGCTGCGATGCTGCGCGATTGTTGCGGTCACGAATTTTTTTGCGCGGCGCACTGCTTCTTCAAGCGAGAGACGATTTGCCAGGCCGGCGGCGATGGCGGCGGAGTAAGTGCACCCGGTCCCATGCGTGGCGATCCCGCGCGAAAATGGCGCGGAGAATTCCATGACATTTCCTTCAACGAAAAGAAGGTCGATGGCATTTTCGCCCAACAGGTGCCCGCCTTTGAGCAGAATCGGGACTCGATACTTTTTCGCCAGTTTCGCCCCGGCGTCGCGCATAGCCGGGAGATCTTGAATCGCTTCGCCCAAGAAGCGGCCCGCTTCGCCTAAATTCGGGGTCACGAGAGCAGCCAGCGGAAATAAATCGCGCTCATAACTTTCGATCGCGTCATCGCGCAGGAGAAGATCGCCACTAGTGGCCACCATCACCGGATCGATCACAAGAGGCGGGGCTGCGTTTCCTGTCGCGGCGCGGGCACGAAGCGCCCGGGCCACTTCCGCCACAATCTCACCCGAGAAAAGCAACCCAGTCTTGATCGCGGCGACCGGAAAGTTTTCGAGCAGGACCTCGATCTGCGCCGTGATCATCGCCGCGCTGACCGCTTCGATTTTCGAAACCCGCCCAGGTGTTTCAGCCACCACGCACGTGACCGCCGTCAATCCGTAAACACCGAGCGCGCTAAAAGTTTTCAGGTCCGCCTGGATGCCGGCGCCCGCGCTGCTGTCGGATCCGGCGATGGAGAGAGCAACTGGGACTTCAGCGTTCGCCGGCATTTGATGCGAACACGCCGCCCACAGGGCGGCGGCTACAGATTTGCGCTAGCCATCACTGCCGATGGCTTCGACGGGGCAGCCTTCCTGCGCTTCTTTGCAGAGCGCTTCTTCCTCCGGACTTTCCGGCTGTTTGTAAACGTAAGAGTGGCCGCCGTCGTCGTTGCGTTTGTAATTCGCGGGCGCAGTTTCGCGACAGAGATCGCAGTCGATGCACTGGTCATCGACATAAAATTGTCCCGCTACGTTTTCCGGATATTTATTCGCTGCGTCAGCCATACGTCGCCTGCTAAAAGCGAAGTGGAACGTAGGAAGAAAGATGTCCCACGCAATGGATTTTTACGCGCTTCCGCGCAACCGGCACACCCGTCACGAGCGAAGAGTGTGTAATGCCGGACGGAGGTCACGATGAAAGCTGATAGGGCGGCGACGCTGCGAGCGTTCGTGATCGAACTCGCGGTGTATGCGGTCCTTGTGACGGGCTATTTCTTCCTCGTCCTCCATTTTCTCTCCGGCTGGTTGCAGGATCTTCATCTGCATCACGCGATGGTCTACGCGCTGGTCGCGATCGCGCTCGTCATCGGACAGGCCGTCGTGCTGGAAATTGTCACCACGTGGCTCTTCCGCCTTCTCCGCGGCCGTTCGGAATAAGCCATGTTTTTTCCGATCTCGAACTCGCACATTAGCCCGATCTATCTTGTCGTGATCGGTTTTCTGATCGGCATCATGGGTGGATTCTTTGGGGTTGGCGGCAGTTTTATCGCGGGGCCAGCGCTCCGGGCCGTCGGTCTGGATTGGAACTTCGCGATCGGGACAGACATCGCGCACATCGTGGGGAAATCCGTGGTAGCGGCGAAGCGGCACCGCGCTCTGGGCAATGTCGATTTGCGGCTTGGGTTGATCATGGCGATCGGAACGATGGGTGGCACGGAAGTCGGCGCGCAGTTGATCCAAATGCTAAAGCGCGCCGGGAACGTGAACACCGTCGTGAGCATCATTTCCATCGCAATCTACGTCAGCATTTCCACGTTCATGATTTGGGAAGCCTGGCGGACACTCCGTCTTCAGAAGAAACGGAAGTCGCGCTCGAAGGCGACGAAAAGCGCGAACAAAAAAGACGAATCATCTTTTAGCCACCGGACCAGGGCGATCCAGCGGTTTCATTTGTGGCCGATGATCTCCCTGCCCACCTCGGGTGTGAGGATTTCGCTCTGGGTGATCATTTTAGTTTCCTTCATCGGCGGATTGTTCGCCGGCTTTCTCGGCGGTGGCGCCGGTTACATCAGGATGCCGATGCTGGTTTACGTCCTCGGAATTCCCACGCATCTCGCGGTGGGAACGGATCTTTTCGAGATTATTCTCTCAGCCAGCTATGGAACTTTTAGTCACGCGATCAAAGGCAATGTCGATATTCTGATCGCGCTGGTCATGAACACTGGCGCTGCGATCGGCGCGCAGATTGGGGCGATCTTGACTCAATATTTTGCGGGGCCGAAAATTCGCCTGGCCTTCGTGCCGCTGCCGCTCATCGGCGCGGCGATCGTGATTTACACCATGTGGACGGGCCACAAAATTTAAGCTCATGCGCGTTCTCATTTGCAGCGACGGTACCGACCCGGCTGATAAACCGGTGCGGCTCGGCGGTCTGGTGGCCGGTCCGTGCCAGGCCGAGACCACGCTGCTCGGAATCGCGGAGGTCGCGGACGACGAGAGGCCGTTGCGCGCGGCGCTCGAGAGCGAGACGGAAAAGCTGCGTGGCTTTGGCGTTTCGCCCGAGCTAGTCGTGCGGACGGGTGAGCCGATCCGGGAAATCCTGCACGAGACGACCTCGAAGCAATACGATCTCACCATCATTGGCGCGGAGCGCAAAGGAACCACCGGTCTCTATTGGCGAGCGGAAAAAAGCTACGAAGTCATCAAAGCCATCCCGTCTCCCGTCCTGCTCGCGACCGGCCCGTGCGAGACCTTGAAAAGCTTTCTGGTTTGCACCGGCGGGAAACTTTACATCGACGCGGCCGTGCAGTTGACCGGCAAAGTCGCGGCGGCGGTGGGCGCGCGGGTCACACTCCTGCACGTCATGGCGGAACCACCGGCCATCTACGCCGACCTCGTCCGCCTCGAGGAAGACGTCGATCAACTATTAGCCTCGGACTGCGAGCTCGGGAACAACTTGCTCGCCCAGAAAAAAACTCTCGAGCAACTCGGCGTAGTCGTGGAAGTGCGTGTGCGGCACGGTCTCGTCCTCAGCCAGGTTTTCGCCGAAGTGGGCGAACGAAAGCACGATCTGATCGTGACTGGTTCTTCGCAAACGCACGGTCCGCTCGGGCATTACATCATGGGTGACCTGACGCGGAGCATCGTGAATCGCGCAAATGTGCCGGTGCTAGTGGCGCGGCCGCTGAAATCGAGCGGAGCGGCGCGTTCGGGTTTTTGGGACGCGCTGAAACGAATGTTTCGCTGAGAGTGGCCTGCCCTCAGGCCGTTCCTGACTTCGGGCCCGGACTCGCCTCGAAAGCGATTCCCAATTTCTGGACCTCCGCGTACGGCATCAACCAGGCGAGCGATTCATCGTGGAGATCGACCACTTGAATGCGATTGCCAAAGGGGTCGCGAAAATCGCAGCGGAAACCGGGAATTAACTCGATCCCATATTTGCCGGCTAGTTTAGCGCGCACCTCACCGAGTTGCGCTTCATCGCGCACGATCAAACCGAAATGACGCATGCGGTCGGGCTGGAGTTCCTTCACTTTGAACATCGCCAGGAATTGGTGCTCTCCGAGTTTGAAAAAAGCGTCGCCCTCGCCGCCATCAAGTTTTTCGAGATTAAAGACATCCTGGTAGAATGCGGTCGCCTTCTCGACGTCATCCACTTCGATGACGACATGGTTGCAGCCATACACCTGGACGCTCATAAACTTGCTACAAAAGCTGGCCGGTTTGGGCGGCGCGCGAACTCGCGGAGAGCGGCTGAAATTTCTCCAGCGGCTTGACCAGATTTCCGGGCAAGGGCCGCACCCGATCGTAAATCCGATCGGCGATCGGTTTCGCGATGAGGTAACCGGCCGCGAACATTTCCATCCGCGCGTCGAGATTATCGATGTAATTGAGCGCCATCGCCTCCGGAGTTTTCGGGCTGACCGGCGAGCCGAACTGTGGTTCGCCGTGGTGCGCGCCGATCAAATGCAGCAAGTGCATTCGCACATCTTCGGACGCGGGCACAAGACCATTCCACGAGCCGGCAATTTCCTCGGCGTGCAATTTTCTCCAGAGCGAATTTACTAACTCGAGGCCGATCGAGATGTGTCCTATTAATTCCCCACGTTCGTCGTATCCCATGGTGAAGCCCGTCTCCGGCAGATGATTTTCCCAGAGCTTGCCGCAATCGTGAAATAAAACTCCCGCCATGAGCAGATCGATATTCAATTGCGGATAAAGCGGCGCGATCGCCAGGGTCACGCGCATCATTTGCGCGGTGTGCTCGACCAAGCCGCCGCGGCGGGCGTGATGATACGAACGCGCGCCGGCCGTCCGCCGAAACCGCTCGCCGTGTTCGGTCAGAAATGCGTCGCCCAAGGCGCGCAAGCGCGGATCGCCGATGGCCCGCGTTCGCGCGCAAATGTATTCCCAATCAGCGGCCTGCCTGGCCCGAAGTTCCGGCGGCCCTTGCAGAAGCTCCGATCGTTCCGCCGGAGTGAGGTTCCGCACCTTCCAACGTTTCGCATCCAAGCCAAACTGCTGATGCTGCTGAAATTCGCCGCTCAGCTCGATGAAGTCGGAAACCTTCAACGCATCGCGCGCTTTGAATTCCGGATGATCACTCCAGACCCGCAGCGTCATTCGATCGGCCATGTCCGCGAGACTCAACTCGCAATACGGCTTCTGCTCGCGCGTCACTTTCGCCGCGGCGCTTTCCACCTGGACATGCACGCGCGCTTCCACCGGTCCGTTCTGCGCACGCCGGCGGATTTCGGTCAGGGTCAGCAGCTCCATCTTCCTGTAGCGGCGGTCTATGACCGCCGGTTCTGGCGGGAGATCACCATCGTCGTTTAAAACTCTATGGCTTGGCGACGCCGATCACGCCGCACGCGAGGCGGCCGCCAGCGTTGCCCGTCGGCTGCGACCAATCATCGACCTTCTCATGGACGATTACGCCCCGGCCGAGGATGGAATGTTCGCCGCTCAATTTGAGCATGCTGTCTTTCAATTCCAGATGCGCTTTGCCGGTGCTGTCCGCCTCGAGATTGCCCATGTCGCCGGCATGGCGTTCCGCCGCATCCGGAGCGCCGTGCGGTTTTTTCATCGGATTAAAATGGCCGCCGGCCGAAGACGCATCTGCCGCCGAGCAATCGCCGAATTCATGAATGTGGAATCCATGTTTCCCCGGCGTAAGTCCGGTGATGTCGGCGACCACCTGCACGGTGTCACCAGTTTTTGTGAAGGTAACGGTGCCCGTCACCTGGCTTCCAGACGCAGAATGGAGAACGGCGATCGCCTTCGTTGGTTCCTGAGCGAACGCATTCCCGAGCGTGAGAGTCAATGCGATTGCAACCAGCGCAATAACGTTGAGTGGCTTGGAGGTCTTTGTTTTCATCGCCGAACATACAGCCGCGCGGTGCCTGCTGTAAACTGCGACCAGCTCCTGTAGCCGCCGCCCTGTGGGCGGCGTGGGCTTGCGCTTTGAATGAACGCCGGTCCGGCGCTTCGCACAGCGAAGCGGCTACAGAAAGTCAATCGATCAGTCGCTGCTCGATCCCGGAGTAGGCATCGATCCGCCGATCGCGCAGGAATGGCCAATGCGTGCGGTGTTCGTCCACCCGATTCCATTCGATCTCGGCCATGACGATCTCTTCCCGGTCCACGCTCCCTTTCGCAATGATCTCGCCACTCGGCGCCACGAAAAAACTTTGCCCCCAAAACTCGATCCCAGCTCCGCCGGCCGGCGCTTCATGGCCCACGCGATTTACCGCGGCGACATAACAGCCATTCGCAATCGCGTGGCTGCGCTGCATCGTCTCCCACGCGGAATATTGCTCCGCGCCGTACTTTTCCTTTTCCGCCGGATGCCAGCCGATCGCCGTGGGATAAAATAAAATTTGCGCGCCGCGGAGCGCGGTCAGTCGCGCGGCCTCCGGATACCACTGGTCCCAGCAAACGCAGACGCCGATTTTTCCATGCGCGGTTGGCCACGCCAGAAAGCCAAGATCGCCCGGCGTGAAATAAAACTTTTCGTAATAGGACGGATCGTCGGGGATATGCATCTTGCGATACTTCCCAAGGTATCGCCCGTCCGCGTCGATGATCGCCGCGGTATTATGATAAACGCCCGCCGCGCGTTTCTCGAAGAGCGACGCCACAATCACCGCGCCGGTTTCACGCGCGACAGTTTCCAGCTCCGCCGTCGTAGGGCCCGGAATTTCTTCCGCCAATGCGAAGTGCGCGTGATCTTCCGATTGGCAAAAATATTGCGAGCGAAACAACTCGGGCAGGCAAACAATCTGCGCGCCTTGTTTCGCGGCCTCGCGAATCCGCGCAATTGCCTTCGCCAAATTAGCAGCCGGATCGGCCCCGCACTGCATTTGAATCAGTGCGATCGTGCTTTTCTCGGTTTGGGCCATGCGACTTAACCGCGGAGATCGCGGAGGCCGCAGAGGTTACAACGAGAAATTCCCTCAGCGTCCTCTGCTCACTCCGCGGTAGATTATTTCACCGAATCGGCCGGGACGATTCTAATGCTTTCGACCGTGACGCGTTTTGTCGGCTTACTCTTCTCGCCCGACCCGCTCATCGTCACTTCGGCGTCGCCGATTTTGCCCAAGACATCGTCGCCCTTAATCAGTTTGCCGAAAGTCGTATACTGGCCATCGAGCCGGCTGACGTCGCCGAGGCAGATGAAAAACTGGCTGCCGGCCGAATCCGGATCGCTCGAGCGCGCCATCGAAAGCACGCCACGCACATGCGATTTCTTGTTGAACTCCGCTTTGATTTTGTAGCCGGGATCGCCTGTCCCAAAACGAGCCTCGTTTTTCATGTCCTTCGTCAGTGGATCGCCGCCCTGGATCATGAATCCCTTCACGATCCGGTGGAAGGCGGTGCCGTCATAGAAACCGGCTTGGGCCAGCTTCTTGAAATTCTCAACCGTGTTCGGCGCCACGTCGGACCAGAACTCGGCCACCATTTCGCCTTCACTGGTTTTGATCACCGCCACTTCTTTTTTGTTCGTATCATTCATCGGAGTCGTTTCTTTCTTTTCTTCGCCGCGGATTTCCGCGGCGCCGATCGCCAAACCCACCAGGGTGCAAAGCCAGATCAGTTTCATGTTTGACCAGTGGCACGAAGGAGCAGGTGTGTCACGCGGCAAAAGTGACCGGCTACTTCCGGTGATATTCCTGCAGCGTTTTCACCTGCAGGCTGCTTCGCTGCAAGGAACGAATCCCATTCGCGCTGGCCTGCGCCGCGCGGATCGTCGTCATGATCGGGATTTTCTGCGCAAGCGACGCGTTGCGAATCGAGACCTCGTCCTCGCGCGGGATTTTTCCGCTGGGCGTATTGATGATGAAATGGATCTCTCCGTTCTTGACGCGGTCGAGCACGTTGGGCCGGCCCTCGCGCAGCTTGAAGACTTTCGTCACCGGAATGCCGGCGGCGGCAAGCGTGTCCCGGGTGCCGCTGGTCGCGATGACTTCGAAACCCAGCTCCACAAAGTCGCGCGCCAACGGAATGACGCTTTCCTTGTCGCTGTCTTTGACGCTGATGAAAACGTTGCCGCCTTTTGGTAACGGAGGCGGCGCGGCCATCTGCGACTTCGCATAGGCGAGACCGAGGTCGGCATCGATGCCCATGACTTCGCCGGTCGATTTCATCTCCGGCCCCAACGCGATGTCCCGGCCCTGGTAACGCAGGAACGGGAAGACGGCTTCCTTCACGGAAAAATGTTGCGGCACGATTTCCTTGGTGAAGCCGAGCTCGGCCAGCGTCTTTCCCGTCATGACTTTCGCCGCCAATTTCGCCAGCGGCACGCCGATCGCCTTGCTGACAAACGGAACTGTCCGCGACGCTCGCGGATTTACTTCCAGCACATAAACGTCCTCGTCCTTCACCGCGAACTGCACGTTCATGAGTCCGCAGACGTTTAGTTCGCGAGCCATCGCTTTCGTCGCGGCCGCGATCTCCCTGAGGACCGCATCCGAAAGAGAAAACGTGGGAATGACGCACGCGCTGTCGCCGCTATGAATGCCGGCCTGCTCGATGTGCTCCATAATCGCGCCGATCACGCTCGTCTCGCCGTCCGCAATGCAATCGACGTCGACTTCGACCGCGTCCTCCAGAAAGCGATCCACCAGAATCGGCCGGTCCGGACTCACTTCGATCGCGTTCTGCATATAGCGCCGCAGATCTTCGACATTGTAGACCAGCTCCATCGCGCGGCCGCCAAGAACGAACGACGGCCTAACGAGTACAGGAAAACCAATCCGCTCCGAGATCGCAATCGCTTCGTCGGCGCTGATCGCAGAGCCGCTGGGCGTCTGCCGCAACCCGAGTTTATCGAGCATCGCGGCGAATAGTTTCCGGTCCTCCGCCATCTCGATGCTTTCCGGTTGCGTGCCGATGATCGGAACGCCCGCCGCCCTCAATCCCTCCGCAAGATTCAACGGCGTCTGTCCGCCGAACTGCACGATCACGCCTTCCGGAAGTTCCTGATCGTAGACGTTGAGCACGTCCTCGAGGGTGAGCGGCTCGAAGTAAAGTTTGTCGCTTGTGTCATAGTCGGTCGAAACCGTTTCCGGATTCGAATTGACCATGATGGTTTCAAATCCAAGCTCGCGCAGAGCGAAGGCCGCGTGCACGCAGCAGTAATCGAATTCAATTCCCTGCCCCACACGATTCGGCCCGCCGCCGAGGATCATGATCTTGCGCTTATCGGTGCGGCGCATTTCGTTCTCAGTCCCGTAGGTCGAATAGTAATACGGAGTAAACGCTTCGAATTCTGCCGCGCAGGTATCGACCAATCGGTAGGTGGGAACAACGCCGGCCGCCTTTCGCTCGGCACGAATCTCCGATTCGGAAACTCCACACGCGACCGCAAGCTGCCGATCTGAAAAACCGAGCTTCTTTGCGCGTCGCAAGTTTGTGTCCCGGAGCTTTTGCGCTTCTTCCACGATCTGTCTCACATTGTGCAGAAACCAGCGGTCGATTTTTGTTAGCTCGAACACTTCCTCGATGGACATGCCGTCTTGGAACGCCTGAGCGAGATGAAAAATCCGCTCGGCATTCGGAATCGCGAGTTTCAGCCGCAACGTTTCGGGATCGACCCGCTTCTCGTTTCCGTCGCCGCATAAACCGAAGCGCTTGATCTCGAGCGAGCGCAACGCTTTTTGCAGCGCTTCCTTGAAGGTGCGGCCGATCGCCATCGCTTCGCCCACGCTTTTCATTTGCGTGGTGAGCGTGGGGTCGGCCTGCGGAAATTTCTCGAAGGTGAACCGAGGAACTTTGACCACACAGTAATCGATCGTCGGCTCAAAACTCGCAGGTGTTTCGCGCGTGATGTCGTTGCGGATTTCGTCGAGCGTGTAGCCGACGGCCAGTTTCGCCGCTATCTTTGCGATGGGAAATCCGGTGGCCTTCGATGCGAGCGCGCTCGAACGAGAGACGCGCGGATTCATTTCGATCACGACCATGCGGCCGTTCTGCGGATTCACCGCAAACTGGATATTCGATCCGCCCGTCTCGACGCCGATCTCGCGAATGACGTCGAAGGACGCATCGCGCATCATCTGGAATTCCCGGTCGGAAAGCGTTTGCGCGGGCGCGACCGTAATCGAGTCGCCGGTGTGCACGCCCATCGGATCGAAATTTTCGATGGAGCAGATGACGACGCAGTTATCCGCGCAATCGCGCATCACCTCCATCTCAAATTCCTTCCAGCCGACGAGCGATTCCTCGATCAACACTTCCGTCACCGGAGAAAGAGCGAGACCGCGTTCGACGATCTCATCCAGCTCATCGCGATTATAAGCAATGCCGCCGCCGGAGCCGCCGAGCGTGAACGCGGGCCGAATGATGAGCGGAAACTTCCCGATCGCATCGGCGACGCGGCTCGCGTCTGCAAGCGAATGCGCGATACCGGAACGGGGAACATCAAGACCGATCCGAAGCATTGCCTCTTTGAAGAGCTGGCGATCTTCGCCTTTCGAGATGGCCTGCGCGTTCGCGCCGATCAGCCGGACGTTATGTCGCGCGAGCGCGCCGTTGCGATTGAGTTCCATCGCGACATTCAGCGCCGTCTGGCCGCCCATCGTGGGCAGAATCGCATCCGGCTTTTCGCGTTCGAGAATCGCTTCGATCACCTCCGGCGTGATCGGCTCGATGTAGGTCCGATCCGCGAATTCCGGATCGGTCATGATCGTGGCCGGATTCGAATTCACGAGCACGACTTCGTAGCCTTCCTCCCGCAGCGCCTTGCAAGCTTGCACGCCTGAATAATCGAACTCGCAGCCCTGGCCGATGACAATCGGGCCGGAGCCAATCAACAGGATTTTTTTGAGGTCGTCGTTCCGCGGCATTGGAGCGAGCGGACGATAGACGAAATCACGCGAAGATCACGAGTTAAACGCGCGCTTCCCGCGCATCTCTACCGACGAAAGAACGCGACTAACCCGCGGCCAGGGCCGCGGTCCGCTTGTTCGCCGCGACGCGCCATTCTTCGAGGCGCGAACTGACAATCAAGAGCGCTGCCGGACGGCCCCGATATTTCTTCGCGGTCTTGGTGACCATGCCGTCGTGGACGAGATTTTGGAGTTTCTCGTAGGCGCGGAGCCGAAGCATTTCGTCGCCACCACTGGCGGCGTTGCGCGCGTGGAGATTTGCGTAGACCAAATCGTAGAGCGGCTTGAATTCGTACGAAACCTTCTGCGAAAGAAGCGCGCAAAGCTCTTCCGTCATGATGTCTGGAGTGCGGCGGGTGAAACCTGAATTGTTACTCATGATGTGACCTAGGCTGCTTTCTTCTCGGGTGCGGAGTTGGGAAAGTTGACGATGGGGGCGAAGGAAGCATCCGGCTTAATCCCCGGCGAGACTTCATAGCTTAATTTCTTTGCGACGATCTCGCTTAAAGCCACATCACAAAACCCCATTCCCGGGGTGGTCAGGATCAATGGGCGATGTCCCCGGATCAATTGCCGCACACGCTGCCGGACGATATTGACCAAGAGCTGCTCATTGGGGATGACAATCAAGGCGCTTTTCAGAAGGGTGGGATGCATAAATGTGAACGGACCTGGTCAGGTTGACTTTCTCCTTATCAGCAGCCGAACGGCTTCGAGGTTGAGCGAAGGAGCGGAAGATGACCGCGGCTACTATCGTCCGTTTCGGCGCGGAAGCAACCGGTAGTAGCTATGCGACTTCCGCCATCCGCTGCCGGTCGAGATAAACTTTGCAGATGCCTTTGATCCGCGTTAGCACGTAGTAAATCGTCTGGCTCCGCACGCGCACCAATTCGGCGCCGACAATGCGCGTGACAAAATCGCTCGGCAATTCCAGAACTTCCTGCGGTGTGCGGCCATCCAAGCCTTTGCAAAGGATCGCGGTCATCGCCCGAGTCAGCGTTTGCACTTCGGGCCCGAGCGTCATGCGAAAATGCGCTTTGCCTTCATCATCGACCTGGAGATAAACGCCCACCGTATCGGCGCACTCCTCATCTTTGCGGACATCCTCTAGATTAAATATCTCGCCTGGACGCGGCTCCTGTTTCTTCGCGTTGTCGGCGTAGGAAACGAGCGTCTCGCGCCGCTCAATTTCCGGCAACGATTCAAACAAGTTGATGATCGCTTCTAATTTCGGCGGGTACATCTGATCACCTCCGGCTCCTGATCGTGATCTTACTCCTGATCTCGTAACGATGGATCGACTGGATCAAGAGCAGGAGTGCAGGTTATGCGCTCTTCTCGATCGGCGCTCCCACCTTGTTGCCCCACTCCGTCCAGGAACCATCGTAGTTCCGCACGTTGTCGAGGCCGAGCAGATACGTGAGCACGAACCAGGTGTGGCTCGATCGTTCGCCGATGCGGCAATAGACCACCGTGTCCGTGCCAGGCTTGAGACCGCATTGTTCGAGATAAATTTTCGCCAGCTCGCTCGGCGGCTTGAACGTGCTGTCGTCGTTCGCCGCCGTTTTCCACGGAACGCTTTTCGCGCCGGGAATATGGCCGCCGCGCAAAACGCCTTCCTGCGGATACTCGGCCATGTGGGTGATCTCGCCTTTGAATTCTCCCGGCGAGCGCACATCGATGAGCGGCTGGCCGGCCTTGCTCTGCGCGAGCGCTTCATCGGCAAAGGCGCGGATTTCTTTATCGAGCCGTTTCTTCGGCACCGGGTAATTCGTTTGCGGAAATTTGGGAACTTCCCGGGTTACCGGGCGGCCATCCGTTTTCCATTTATCGCGGCCGCCGTTGAGGATCTTCACTTTTTCATGCCCAAACAACCGAAACGCCCAGAGCGCGTAGCACGCCCACCAGTTCGCCTTATCGCCGTAGAAAATACAGGTCGTCTCCGGCGAGATGCCATTGCGACTGCACAGCTCTGAGAATTTTTCCGGTGCGATATAATCGCGGATCACTTGATCTTGCAGATCGCTGCGCCAATCGATGTGGACCGCCCCTGGAATATGGCCGGTGTCGTAAAGCAGGATGTCCTCGTTTGATTCAATGATGCGGATCCCGTCGTCATTGAGATGTTTTTCGAGCCATTCCGCGTCCACCAGCGCCTCGGGATGCGCGTACTGTGTTGGGGAAGTTGTCATGATGCTGGAACTTCATCCGCATCCCGACGCTCGCAACCAATTTGAAGGCCCCTCCCACATTCTCAGGCCACTGTTTAATCTCGCTCCGCCGCAGTTTGTCACTTGCGATTTGGGCTGATTCTGCGGAAATGTAGGAACCACGCATGAAGACTCCGTTCGCCCTTATCGTTTTAGTGCTCGCGCTTTTCCTCGGGGCGTGCGCCGACCAGCCGCTGATCTCCGATGAAGATTATAAGGCCAGCCACGGTCCCGCACCGAACTCGCCGGATCCCTCCAGCCATGTCTCGCAGTCGCCTCTCAGTAATTACTGATTCTGTCGAATCGCGAATGCGTTCGAGTTGACTGACGCTCCACTGCGTCAGTCGCCGGTTTGTTTTATGTGGGAGGAGGCGTCGCACTTGGATTGGGCGACGCGCTCGAAGCCGGACTTGCACTCGGCGTTGAATCGTTAGGCCGCTGTGCCGGAGAGGGAATCGCGTCCAACCGTTTTTTGATTTCCTTCGCTAACTCCAGAACTTTCTTTTGGTTCGCGCCGTGGTTGGTCGCTTTGACGAACGCCTCCGTTTCAGTGAGGACCGGCTGATATTTTTCCTTGAGAAAGGCGTCCAGATTCTGTTGGAGGACAGCCTTGGCTTCCTCCGGCGTTGCTCCGCGTCCTTGCGGAAGTTCGCCCGTTTTCAGGGCCGCGAGTTGGCGCGCGTGAATTTCATAAATGTCCAGATACGCTTGCGCGAAAGGGAGCGAGCGTTTCATCTCCCGAAACTTACTTTTGCGAGAGGACTCGTTCTTATCCAGGCCGGAAAAGACCATCCATTGGTCGACGTAAGCATAGACCCAATAGCCATATGGCTTCAGCACATACCGCCAATGCGGGTGCATGAATGCTTTCAGCCAGTAACCCGATTCGAGATGGGCCTGGTCGTCGATTTGGAAATCCTCGACCGTCAACTGACGATATGGCACGAAACCCTTCGCAATTTCGTCCTCCCACGTTTGCATCGGCGGCGCGCCTTGATCCTGCGCGGACGGGAGCGGAGCGAGAGCGAACGTCAGAACCACCGCGCCAAGAACAGGTCTCATCGCTCTCAACATCTCACCAAGCTTTCCGGCGAGACAAGCCTGCATTCCGAAGCGCTGAGTTCCAGTAAGCAGGCATGTCGCCGTAGATCTCGTCACTTGTCAGGCAGAATTCGCGTCGTATTTAATCAGTAAGGAAGACGATCATGCTTCGGCGCCACGAGACCAATGATGCAGATTTCTTGAAAGGGCTCGTTGCCGGCGTAGCGGGCGGGCTGTTCGCGTCGTTGGTCATGGAGCAATTTCAAGCTTTGTGGACTAAGGTGGGCCGGAAGCTGCAAGAATCGGAAGGCGACGCACAGACGAAACGGAAAGCCAAACCCACCACGGTGAAAGTCGCCGATGCGATTTCCACCCAAATGTTTGGGCACAAGGTCCAGAAGAGGAAACAGAAGGTGGCTGGTGAAGCGGTGCATTATGCGATGGGCGCAACATCAGGGGCGATCTACGGAGCGATGGCGGAAGTCACGCCCCTCGTGACGGCGGGCGAAGGGCTGGCCTTTGGCACCGCCGTCTGGGCGCTCGCGGATGAAGCCTCGTTACCCGCGCTGGGTCTTACCAAATCGCCCACCAAGATTCCTCTTTCCACGCATGTCTACGCCCTCGCGTCCCATTTCGTCTACGGCGCGGTGACAGAAGCAGTCCGGCGCGTTGTGCGGAAGGCACTGTAGTATCTCGACCGCTTAGTTCCGCCAAACGCGCGCAAGAAATCGAATCTGATCCCGGCCCCAGGATCACGGCTTGGACTTGTCCGTCTCCCGCGCTTTTTTCTCAGCGTCCCGCGTCGCTTTGCGTTCCTCTTCCCGAGCCTTGCGTTTGGCCTCAGTGAGCTGCTTCGTTTCTGCTTCCTGCCGCGCGGCCGTTTCCGGCGTCACGATATCGTAGCTCACCAGAAGCGCCTTCCCCCCCGTCATTCGAAAAAGAAAGGTCTCGACGGCCGCGCCATCCTCAAAGGCGGAGTCATAGCTCAACTTGATGTCGGTGGCTCCTTCGTTGGAAGTGAATCCGAAGCCACGCCTCTTGCTGCTTTTCAGGTCCCCGTAATTTTTCTTCAACGTCTGCATCGTTGTGATCATCGTCTCGGCCGATTGGGCGGCGCGAAATTGCAGATGGGCCTCGTCGAAGACCGCCTGGAACTCGCTCGCATTCCAATGTTGGTGGAACCGGTCCACCTCCGCTTCAGCCGCCTTCTTATTCTTCCCCAACCCGCATCCCGCCAATCCGATCGCGAGGGCCAACGTCAGTCCTTTCACTATCCTCAATGTTTTCATGGTGATTTCGATTTGAGCTCGCTACGTCGCGCTGAGAGCTGACTTTATTCGGTCGTTCGCGCGGCTGTCGAGCGCTTCTCTGCCGCAAGGACTAAAGCTTTTCATTCCGCCGCCTATCGGATAGGAAGCAAAACCAATGATCCGGCTTCCGCGAGACGACCAAAAAACACTTTGGGAATATACGGCCGCTGCGCTTCTCCTCGTCGTCTTCCTGGCGGTCGCGGGTTTGTCGCTTTGGCCGGCGGGTAAGCTGGTGGTCGTTCTTCGTCTAGCGAAAGGCTACGCGTTTTTCTGGGTGATCCTCGCTGGCACCTGGTGGCTGCTGACCCTGCTGCAACGAATGTTTCGCATCGAATCCGACCCGCCTTCCTCCGCTTATGTTTTCACGAATCTCGGCCTCAGCGCGTTTTTGGCGGCGGGCTGGTCGGCCTTTGCTGCTCTAGTCGTCGGCAGTTTCCTCGCGGGCGCAACCACTGGGCTCACCGTCGTGCTCCAGCTTGTTGGCTTTCTCTCAAGCCTGGTCGCTTCGGTCATCGCAGGCGCGTTCTATCAAGGAACGCTCTACAAGATGGCCAACGGGCCTCTCGCCCTGATTAGCTACATCATCTTCGCAGACTGGCCCGCACTCGCTCGCGCGATCTATGGCTGGTTCTTTTCCCTTTTCGGAGCCGGCTAAACCGAGCTACTTCGCGGGCCCGGGGAAGCTGTTCACAAATTCCACCGTGAAATCCGGAAACGAATCGACCATCTCGATTTTGTAATCGGGGAAGGAATTGACGATCTCCCATTTCCCTGGGGAATCCGGAAAGCCCTTGACGATCTCCACTCGCAGATCTGGAAAACTGTTTACCGCCTGCACCTTGTAGTCGGGAAAACTTTTCACGAACTGGATGCGTCCGTGGATCTTTGAAACATCGACCTTCTTGTCGCCCGCGCGGACGTTGAGAGCGAGCAAGGCTAGTAAGCTGGTCAGCACAACGGCGATCGCTTTGAGATTAGAAATGGCGGGCACTACTTTATGAGTGTGTCAGACGGATAGAGAACGCCGTTCTTCATCACACTCTCGATGTCGGAGGCGTGGGCTATGTCATCGACCGGATTCGATTTCAAGATGACAAGGTCGGCGAAATTGCCGGGAGCGATCGTGCCGATCTTGGAGCCGGTATCGCCGCCGAAAGTTTTGGCGGCGTTGGCGGTCGCGCACTGAAGGATCTGCATCGGAGTTAAGCCGGCTTCCTTCATCAACTGAAATTCACGGAACAGCGCCGGTCCGTGAATGGTGCCGATGTTCCCGGCGTCGGTCCCAGCCGCGATAGTGATGCCTGCATCCTCGAGCGTCTTCAAATTCTTCAGGGCGATGTCATAAGTCTTCTGGATGCGATCAAGAACAGACTCGGGATTCGCGAGCGCGCTCTTGATGCGCTCGGGGACTTTGTCCGGCGGCAGCTTCGTCACGTCGAGTGACGCAATCACCTCGGGATTGCCCCAGGCTTTTTCTTCCGGCGTTAGATTCAGCTTGCCTGCGAAAGTGCGGCCGTAGCGCTCGAAAACCACGAGCGTCGGACACAAAATTGTGCCTCTCTCTTTCAACAGCCTAACGAATGCTTCATCCACCAGCTTGTCGGTCACGCTGTGCACAAGAAGGTCGGCGCCCTCCTCGACGGCGGTCCGCGCGGCCTCCAGCTCGGTCGCGTGCACCGCGACGCGCAGTTTGCGCGTGTGACTCTCTTCAATGACGGCATGAACGATCGGCCGGAATTTTTCGACCGGGTTCTCGGCGTTCACGATGTACCAGATCTTGATGTAATCGGGGTTCTGCGCGGCCAATTTACGCACCAGCTCCCGGCCTTGCTCGGGCGTGTCGATCTTGACGATCGGTGGATCGCCGAGATCGAGTTGTGGCCGGGAGACGCTGGAAATCAACGGCCCAGCCACCGCAACGCGCGGCGCCTTCGCCGTCGAGTTCGCGATCTTGCGCATCTCGAAATTCCACATCGGCCCGCCGATATCGACAACGCTGGTGATGCCGCAACGCAGGTAACGGCGGAAGGTGTCGGGCAGATTCTTTTTGATCAGTGCGATTTCATCTTTGTAGGATCGGACACTCGTTAGGTCGACCGCGTCCGGCCGCGTGAAAAGCCCGCCGGATTGAAAGAAATGGACGTGCGTGTCGATGTAACCCGGCAGGATGAACTTGCCTTTGCAATCGACGATCCGCGCGCCCTTCCTCGGGAAATCCGTGGTCTGATCTCCCACAATGCTGACGTGATCGCCCTCGATGAGGACGAGCGCATTCGGCATGACCTTCGCCGTGCCCGGATTGATCAGCGTGCCGTTGACCAGCGCGATTTTGCCGTCGCCGTCTGGAATCGCGTCAAGAGAAGTCGCTGCAACACTCGCGAGAACGAAGAAGAGAAGCCGCGTTTTCATGGTCCCGCCCGGCGCTACTGGATGACGGCCGTCTCGCCGAAGTTCTTCGCCATTCCTTGGAGGTGTTCGTCCATGTATTTCGTCGGGCCAAAGATTTTGACCATGAGGCGGAAGAACGGATTCTTCATTTCCGATTGCTCGGTCAGGACAACTTGGGAACCATCGGCCGTCGGAGAAATATCATAGGTCCAGGAGCCTTCGAACGGTCCGCCAACATCGCCCATGGAGCGGACAAGATGTTTCGGTGGCGTGCTCTCGCTGGTGATGATGGTCATCTGCATGTTGTCCTTGAAGGTCTGGCGCGTCGCTTCCTTGCCATCGACCGGTGGAAGCATTTCGATCTTCACCATATTGGGATTCCACTTCGGGAAATTCGGCAGATCGGTCAGCAGCGCGAAGACAGCCTCCGGCGTTTGCTTGAGCGTGATCGTGCGCGTGTGAGTCTGACGCGCCGGGATCGAGTAGCCCACCAGGTAAGCGGCCACGCCGAGCAGAACCAAAATGATGAGGATGCGAAAAAGAATCTTCATGCCGGGAGGTTGGCAGGTGGAACCCGTCCGCGACGAGCGAAAACTCCGATCCTTGCTTGTCATCCCGAGTCGCGCAGACGGGACCGCGACCATGGGAGGAGCGCTGACCTCACAGTCACAATGCCGATTGGCTTGCGCCAAGGGCACACTGTTTGCGCGTGCGGCGTTGGACATGCGCAAGCTAGTCGACATTGCAGTTGTGAGGTCCCTCGCCGTCTGCGCGGCTCGGGATGACAACATCGCGCTGTTGTTGCGCGAGAGAAGGTTCGGCGAGAGTTTGTGCACTCACATGGAGTTCAACACATGCACTGGAAAATTCTGACCGCTTCTTTCGCACTCGCCGGTTCGCTCCTGGCGCAGCCGGCACCGAGCACGGCAACCGCCGCCAAGCGGCCGTTCACATTCGAAGACATGATGAAGCTCAAGCGCGTAGGCGCGCCCGTGCCGTCGCCGGATGGAAAATGGGTTGTCTTCGACGCGGTCGATGTGGACCTCGAGGCGAACACAAAGACTTCGCATTTGTGGATCGTCGCTGCCGCAGGTGGTGAGGCGCGCCGCCTGAACCAAACCCCGAACCAGGAAGAGCGGCCGCGGTTTTCGCCCGATGGCAAGCGGTTGATCTGGACCTCTAAGGCGACTGATCCAACGCAAATCTGGATGTCCAATTTCACGCCCGAGAGCGGCGGCCTCGACGGCCAGCCGCATCAAGTGACAAACCTCTCGACCGGCGCAGATGGCGCGATCTGGTCGCCGGATGGAAAGAACATCGTCTTTCTCTCCTCGGTTTATCCCGACGCGAAAGACGACGCGGAGAACAAGCAACGCGACGAAGATCTCTCCAAGAGCAAAGTGAAAGCGAAGATCTTCACGAAGCTGCTCTACCGGCATTGGACGTCGTATACCGAATTCAAACGCAACCATCTCTTTGTCGTCAACGTCGAGGCCGACGCTTCGCAACCAAACGTCGCCCGTGATCTCACTCCGGGCGATCACGACGTGCCGCCCTTCAATCTCGGTGGGCAGGACATGTATTCGGTTTCGCCCGATGGCCAGGAACTCGCCTACACGAGCAACATCGATGAAGTCGAAGCGACCAGCACGAACAACGAAATCTTCCTCGTGCCGATGAGTGGCGGAACGCCGAAGAAAATTTCGACGAGCCCGGGTAATGATAACACGCCGGTCTATTCACCCGATGGAAAGCACATTGCCTGGCGATCAATGGCGCGCGCCGGTTTCGAAGCGGATAAACAATCGCTCATTATTTATCAGCGAGATCTAGGACAGATGCGCAACGCCACGGCAAACTGGGATCGCTCCGTTGGCAGCTTTGCCTGGACGCCGGATTCGAAGACAGTCTTTTTCAGCGCGGAAGATCACGGCGAATCGCCCATCTGGGCGCTGCCGCTCGACACCAAACAGCCGAACGAAGTCACGCGGCTACATGCCGACGACGTTGCTTTTGCGGCGGATGGGAAGTCGCTTTTTTTCAGTCGCGTTTCGATTGCGTCGCCAAGTGAGATCGCGCGTTTAGATCTCTCCAGCTGGAAGAACGGATCGAAGGTTGATCCGGCTGCGGTGACGCACATAAACGAAGCGTTGCTCTCGCAAATCGATCTGCCGGCGATGGAGCCGTTCACCTTCAAGGGCGCGAACAACGACGACGTCCAGGGTTTCCTGATCAAGCCGCCGGGATTCGATTCGAGCAAAAAATATCCGCTCAAGTTTTTGATCCACGGCGGGCCGCAGGGCGCGTGGGGAGATTCGTGGTCGTACCGCTGGAACGGTGAGTTGTTCGCCGCCAACGGTTACGTCGTCGTGATGATCAACTTCCACGGCTCGACCGGATACGGACAGAAGTTTACCGATGCGATCAGCGGCGATTGGGGCGGCAAGCCGTACGAGGATTTGATGAAGGGCCTCGATTACGTGGAGAAGACGTATCCGTTCATCGACAAGACTCGCGAGGCGGCGCTCGGCGCGAGCTACGGCGGCTACATGGCGAACTGGGTCCTCGGCCACACTGATCGATTCAAGTGCATCGTGTCGCACGACGGCGTCTTCAATATCGAGTCGGCTTACGGGACGACGGAAGAGCTTTGGTTCACCGAGTGGGAATTTAAAGGTCCGCCCTGGAAGAACCGCGAGCTTTACCGGAAATTTTCGCCGCATCTGTTCGCCGAGAAATTCAAAACGCCGACGCTGGTGGTGCACGGCCAGCTCGATTTTCGGCTCGATGTTTCGGAAGGCTTTCAGCTCTTCACCACACTCCAGCGGCTCAAGGTGCCGTCAAAGATGTTGTATTTTCCCGATGAGGGGCACTGGGTGCTGAAGCCACAAAACTCACGTCTGTGGTGGAAGACAGTAAACGATTGGGTGGATCAATGGACGAAGGGCCCGTCCCAATCCGCGAAGAAGTAGAACCACCGCACGCGCGCGTCATCCCGAGTCGCGCAGACGACGAGGGACCTCCCATGCGCCGGTGGGTCACGCTCAATATTAAAAGGAAGTCCGTCAGCCTGTGCGAGGTCCCTCGCCGTCTGCGCGGCTCGGGATGACATGCTTCTCGTAACGTCCAGTTACATGCCGCCTAACGAGTCTTCGTTTCCGCAAGCCGGCGTAACGTCCGCATGTTCACGATGTCTTCCTTGAGCTCTTTCCCTTTCGGCGTCTCGAGCACCTTCGGAATTTTTCGAAAACGGCGATCGCGCATGATGAAGCGAAACGCGTCCAATCCGATTCGTCCTTTGCCGATATGTTCGTGCCGGTCAACGCGCGAGCCGCGCGCCGTTTTGGAATCGTTCAGATGCAACGCGACCAGCCGATCCAATCCGACCGCGCGGTCGAAGTCAGCGAACATTTTCTTCGTCGATTGTTCCGTGGCCAGGTCGTAACCAGCGGCAAAGACGTGCGCGGTATCGAGGCAAACACAAAGCCGTTCCGGCTCACGCACATTCGCGATGATGTGGCTGAGATGCTCGAAGCGATGCCCCAGGCATGAGCCCTGCCCCGCCGTCGTTTCGAGTGCAATGCGCGTTTTCGTTTTCGGCAAACCGGCGAAAACCTGAGTGATCGAATCGATAATCCTGGCGAGACCCGCTTCTTCTCCGGCGCCGAGATGCGCGCCCGGATGCAAAACCAAAAACGGCAACTCGAGCTGATCCGCGCGCACCAGCTCTTCCGAAAGCGCGCGCAGTGAGTTGGCGTGGAACTGCGGACTGGTGGCGGCGAGATTGATCAGGTAATTGGCGTGCGCGAAAGCGGATCGGAGTTCGCCACGCTGGGCGTGATCGAGAAACGCCGAGATTTCCTCGCGCAGCAAAGGCCGGGCGAACCATTGCATATTGTTCTTCACGAAAATCTGCATCGCCGTGCATTTGATCGAACGAGACCGCTCGATCGCTCGATGCACACCGCCGCCGATCGACATGTGAGCGCCAAGGAGAATTTCGGATTGCGGATACCGGATTTCGGAAAGGTCGCGGCGGACACGTGAGGGACTCTCCCGCGACTTCAATTTTCTTCGAACCGGAGTTAGGACTGCTGATTTGCGCATCGGGAAGGGGCGATTCCTTCTCTCCGAAGTCCGGTATCCGCAATCCGAAATTCCTAGAATCTCTTCGGGTGCCAGTTCGGCTTCGAGATGCTGCCTTCGCCTTTGTATTCGAAAAGTTTGTACATCGGCGTCAACAACACCGCCGCTCCGCCGGCGTCGATCCGCACGTCGAAGTCCAATTTGTCCTCGAGAAATTTTACGTCGCCGTGTCCGACCATTCCAAAAAGTTTGCCCGCAACTTTGAAATCGTCGGTGTGGATCACGCCTTCCTTCACGGTGAAACCGGCGCCGGCTTTGTGCGCCTGGCTGTAGCCGGCGCCGGGAATAATTGCGTTCAGCATTCCGGAAAGCGGACCGAAGACCGGGATGGCGAAGATATCGCCCTCGGTCACTTTCACGATCCCGTTGCCACGCATGCTCCGGGCTTCGCTGCCCAGGCCAGTCCAATCGTAGGTCCCGCTCAAGCGGCCGCGCGTGGTTTGATATTTGAAATAGAGATCGGCCACGCGCGGAAAATCGACGCCATCGACGGAAAGGTTCGCCTGGTAATGCGGATCTCCTTTGGCGAGAGAGATGTCCGCCGCTCCCTTGAGAGTGCCGGTGAAAAGCGTGCCGGCGATTTCACTGAGCTGAAGCCGGTTATCAGTGAAGAGAAGACGCCCGGAAACGCGATCGATCGGAAGCGTTTTGCCGAGGAAAACGTAGTCCATCCCGGTGGGCGCATCGACCGTGATTTCAAGATGGTCGTTAGGCGCGCCAAAATGTATGACGCCGTTCGCCACGAGAGTGGGCGGTTGGCGAAATTTATAGGGCACGACTTCCTTGAAAAGTTTCGGCTCGATCCACATGATCGCGTCGGTCGGCCGAAGCGTGGATTTCACGTCGGTCAGCCGCACCTCGCGTTTCACGAAATCGTAAGTGAACGATCCCGTGCCGGCGCCTTCATCCCGCGTCACGCGAAAGTTGTCGAAAGTGACTGCGCCGTTCTTCAGATGCACTTTCGCATTGGCGTCGTTCATCCAAACGCCGCGGAAACGCGTACGCTGAAAAGCCACCGTGCCTTCGCCGGTCCATGTTTCCGGCAAGCGGCTCGCGCCGCGAAGAGCAAGCCGCACCACGGGTGGCCGGCGCCATTCCCATTCGCCCAGGAACCGCCCGAGTTCGGGTGACGCGATCGCGCGCAGTACAATCGGGTCGACTGCGCTTTCGACGTTGAGGCGGAAATCATTCGGCGCGTCCAGCAGATCGGCTGTGATTTCGCCGGAATCGTGGCGCACCCGAAGATTGCGCAACATTCCGCGCTCGCCATCCCAGGAAAAATCCCCGGCTAACTTCAAAAACGGCACTTTCTTGTAGGTGAAATTATCGACCACCGCGCGCCCGATCAGACTCGCTCGCGGCTTGCTACCGGAAAAATCACACGACCCAGAAAGCTCGAGCAGCGGCGGCGAAGTGAGCGTGAGATCCGCCAGGAATTCTCCGAAACCAAATGCGCTCAGGAACTGTTTTGCGTCCAGCGTGCTGCGGGCTTGGATATCCGCCGCTTTCGTCTCGCGGCTCCAGTTCGCGCGGCCGGAAAAATTCCCGGCGTTGTCCGACCATTCGCAATGGGTCACGTTGAGTGTCTGATTCGTCCACTCCGCCGCGGCAGAAACGTTCTTCATTTCGTACGAACCGCGCTGCACTCGATCGCCGCGCAAAGTCGCGTCCGCCCGCGCCGTTTCAAATTGGGAAAGGTCGCCGGAAAATTTAACCTGTAGCGTTGGTGCTTCGCCGGGAAACTTCCAGCGATGCAGTTCTTCGGTCACGCGTTGAAGAAGCGTTAGCCGCTGCCGCCATTCCTCCTCTGAGATTTCTCCGGAAGGCTTGTAGTCGTTGCGTTTGATCAACTGGCCAGTGGCGGAGATTCGCACACCGCAAAACACCCCTTCGGCCTGGCTGACATAGATTTGCTCCGGCGGAAAATAAATGTGCGCGCGGAATTCGGTGATCTGCGCTTTCGGTGCGCCCGGTTCCGCCAGCGGCGTCGGAATCGTCAACTCCGCGCCGCGGACATCGAGCGCGTTGAGGAAAGGCTGATGATGGAGCAGCGCGGCGTAATTAATATCGAGCGCTACTTCGCTGATCACGGCGAGCGTATTCTCGCGATTCTTGAAATCGAAAATTCGAACGTCCTGTGCGATCAACCCGCGGACCGGATCGAGCGTGAGCCGGCTGACCGACGCCTCGACGCCACGCTTGTGCAGTTCTTCCACCACGCGATCACGCCATTGCCGGCCGAATCCGCGCTTGGCCAGATACCAACCGCTCCAGGCCAGTGCGAGAATTGCCGCGAAAAGAAAGAAGCGCACAGCTCGAGCGCCCGACCGATGCGACTTCGATCGGCGCCGGTAAAATTGCCGCGCCAGCGATGGCGGTCTTGGTTCCAAGAGTGAAGGAGGCACCGGTGGCACTCCTACGAGACGCGCGTGTTATTTCAAGCGAAGGAACGTCGGTCCTTCAATTTCATTCATCGAGGAAGTACACTTGGACAACGCCAATGCCACTGGTGTCATTCTTGCCGCGCACTTGGGCGGTGTACTGTCCGGGCGGGATCGTCTGGACCAGCGCCGCTTCAAGGTCATTGGTCGGTTGGAGGCCGGTGTTGATCAGTTCCTGCTCCTGATCCGTCCTCCAATCATCATTCTCTCTCACGATCGCGCCGTTCTGGTCTCTGAGCTGAAGTGTCGTATCGGCCAGGGCGTTGGCGATACCAAACGCGCTCAAGGACGGGCCAATCGCGCGAATTACGACTTTGACCGGCGCAACCTGCACGATAAAGCCGGCGATCATGAGTTTATCGCCAGTCTGAATCAAACCGCGCGTCGCGATGTTGGCCAGCATGGCCGGGGAATCAGCGCTGAGATCGTAGGCATCGACCACGCCGGTCCCAACGGTGTTCCCCAAGCCGCGCACGACTGCCGTGTAACTACCCGGAGAAAGGCTCGCGATGATCGCCGACTCCAGGCCGTTGCTCGGTGCGAGCTGGCTCGCGCCGATCTCCGCAGACTGATCGCCGGTAATGAGGCCACCCACCTGCGTCGTTTGCCAGTCGTCATTGGTCGCGATGGTGGCACCGGTCGCGTCATGAACCTCCAGCGTCGGATTCGCCAACGCGTCAGTTATCCCGAAGGGCGCGAGCGATGGGCCAATCGCACGAACGATGATTTTCTTGGACGAGCCAGCCGGCCCTTGAACAATAAAGCCTTCGATCAACACGTTATCATCGGTGCCGACCGGGAGACGAGTAGAGACGTTGCCGACCAAGCCGGCAGGTATTGGGGTCGGTGTTGGTGTAGCCGTCGGTGTGGAAACAGGTGTAGCTGTCGGCGTGGGGGTTGGCCCACCAGGTGTCGGTGTCGGTGTGGGCGTAGGTGTCGCTGCATTTCCTATTTGGATCTCCCAGATACCGCGGCCATGCGTCGCGGCGCGCAGAATACGGTTAGGATTGCCAACTCCGATCTGTTCTTGAAAAGCCAGATCGAAAACCGGAAGGACCGGCAAGGTGTTGCCGGGATTAAAAACCGCCCAGTTCGCTCCGCCGTCGGTGGATTGGTAAACGCCGATATCAGTTCCGAGATAGATGCTTGTTCCAGCCGCGGGTGCCACCGCGCTCCGGCGATCGATGGCGATGGCATCGATTGGAATATCCGGAAGCCCGTTGCTCATGGCTGCCCAGGTGGCTGCGCCGCCGGCCAGATTCGTTGTTTTCCAGACGTGGGTAATGGGGGTGGTAGTCGTTCCGAAGCCTCCGTAGCCAATGTAAGCCGTGATCGCATTTGGGTCGGTGTTATTGGGATCGATCATCACTTTTCCAACAGGCACACCGGCCGGCGCACCGGTTGGTGTGACATTGGTCAGCGTCGTCAATCCTGCCGTTGTCATCCAAACCGTACCGTTTTTCATCCCAACCAGTCGGAAACTATCGTTCCCCAAGCCGACACTGATGGAAGTGATTTCGGTGTTGAGGCCTCCGCCGGCAATGATCGGTCCCTGGCTGACGAGTTGCATTGTCGTGCCGCTGTCGCCAGATCGATAAAGACGATCTGTCCCGAAATAAAGGGCATTTGGACTGCCCGGTCCGAGTGCCATCGGGGCGTAAAAGGAAACCGCGGTGTCGTTACAATCGATTCGCGTATTTCCCGCGCCGCCTGCCACGCAATTAAAAGCCGTCCAGTTCTTGGCTTTGGCATCAGCCGTAGTTAAGACACGCTCGTAGGTGATTTGAGGTTGCGCGCCAACGACGTTGAAGAAGGTGTGGTACATGAGGACGTTGTTCGTATCCGCGGGATTTTGATCAATCTCCACATAACCTCCATCCCCGAGAGCGATCTGGGTCCACGCTGCGGTATCGCCCGCGGCCCGCTTCAGATGAGTACCATTATCCTGGGTGCCTCCGATCATGTATTCCCGATCAACCGGGTGGGTAGCGATGCTTATGTATTGGGTGGCGCTTATTTTGCCCGTCGGATCGATGGTTAAAGCGGGGTCGCCGTTCATGCTAACCCAGCTCACACCCGTGTCCGTCGATCGCCACAGCCCGCCATCGTTGCCAGCCCAAAGGATTGTCGGGTTCGACTGCGAAAAGACAAAGGCATGAACGTCGGGATGCAGACCCGTGCTGTTAAGAGTTAGCGTTACACCGTCGGTCGATCTCTTGGCTAAAGTCTGACATACACCACTGGTAAAACTGCCGCCGATCTGAAAGATGCTGGTGTTAGTAGGATGAAGCGCAAGGCCGATATCGTAGAAGCACTGGCTTCCGCAAAAGCCATCAGCGCTGCGAAGCAGCCCACCCTGTGAGGCCGTAGTTGCATCGGTGTTAAGCCAGGTAACGCCGCCATCCACGGATCGTCTTAACAGACCCAGCTGGGCAACCGCGCAGTTGTTCGGGTTCGGATTAACCGGAACTGAGGCCGGCTTTTCCGCAGTTCCAGCCAGGACCGTCACGATGGCTCCTACCTTGTTGATTGCCAGCTGTCCTCGAACATTCCCGTTCAATGCGACCCGTTCCTGCGTGAAAGTGGCTGTTCCCTGCGCGGTCGTCGTGCGATAAACGCCTGCGCAATTGTTGCCAGCAGCGCAAGCGGTGTCCGCCCCAGGGCCGCTTCGGACCCACGCGATGAGGGTATTCGCAGTGGCATCGCTTGGATCCAGGACCATGTCGCTAACGTCGGTGTTCCCTGTCGCAAAGCCATCTTGCGTGTTGATGGTGAGCTTGCTGAAGGTGACTGCATTGGCGGGATTCGCAGCGA
Source organism: Spartobacteria bacterium (assembly GCA_003134785.1). Taxonomy (GTDB): domain Bacteria; phylum Verrucomicrobiota; class Verrucomicrobiia; order Chthoniobacterales; family UBA10450; genus AV80. The sequence continues at coordinate 282,544 of PLCN01000002.1, read as the reverse complement.
CATTGGAGCGATAGATACCCAGGATTCCCAAGGGGGGCACAAGGTTCGGAGGAAAAGAGTTGTTTCCTGCTATCCGACCTCCGAGGCCATTGCTGGTAGAAACGAAAATAGTTCCGGGAATTGTGGGATGCACCAGGATTTGACTAATGGCCCGAAACGTAAATGTCGGGGTAACTCCGTTGCCGTAGTTCGCGGAAGGATTGATGGGTCCGACTAAGGTCGGGTTTGTCATGGTCGCGTTATCAATCCGGTAAAGCCCACTGCCAAAATAGCCGCTCGTCTGTTCACCGGTGCCGACGTAAACGATATTCGGATTCGACGGCGCGATGGCGATGGCGCCAATGGCCAAAGTACCCAAGGCGGTGACACCGTTGCCTTGAGACTGGATTGTATCCATTAAAGGGGTCCAGGTCGGGTTGGCCGCTTGTCCGTTAAGCGTGCGGTATAGGCCGCCAGATGCGGTTCCCACGAACACGATGTCCGGATTCGTTGGATGCACCGCGATAGCGGTGATCCGACCGGTAACGGGGTCTGTCCTGGTGTCTGTCTGGCCTTGAGGCAGCGGCGCGGGCCCAACCGGCGTCCACGCGGTAGAACTCAGCTCCGGGGTGTTAATTCCCAGAGTATTGATTCCGCTCTTTCTAACGGCTTCCAGTTGCTGCAACTGTTGACCCATTTGCTGGATGGCCCGGTTCCGCGCCTGCGGGTCGAATGGTCGCTCCGGATCGAAACCGCGGCGCAGCATTGTCCACGCATCGCGTCGCGCCAGATAGTCTTCCTTATCAAGGTCAGACCCGCCGGGCGGCAGGTCCGGATCCTCTGATGAAGCCACGGGCGCGAGACCGCCCGCTCCAGCTCCTGGGGCGAAGGCCCAGATAAACAAGCTGAGAGAGGCGACGGCTAGGACTACCGCGCCGGCAAATCTGACGTAAGGAATTTTTTTCATGTTGATGTCCTAAGATTGGGGATACGAGAAAAAACAAAGCCGTCTAAGCTAAGACGCGATCCTGCTGGGAGCGCCGATTTGGTCAAGCTTTTATTCCAAGTTATCAGTCGCCAAAAGGCTGTTGCGGAGTTTCAATCGAAGCAATCATGAAAAGACTATTTCGATTGATGCTGCTCTTTAGTTTCGCCGCCGTTCTGCCTGCATTGCCTTTTGGCCAGGCGACTGCCGAAGCGGTAACTCCGACACCATCCGATGACGGTGCGAACCAGTCACCCTTAGCAAAATGCCTGCCGGCCGGGATCAAACTAAGTGATGTAGTCGACGCGACCATGGCTGGAAACGCCAATGGCCAACCAATGAAATCGCGTCAGGTAACCGTCGAGCAGAAATTGAACGACCTCAAAGCCGCTTGTAACCGGGAGGACAAGTTAGTTGATGGAAATGGGAGGCAGATTGTCTTCTATCACTTAATAGGTTGCTGGGGTAATCCGCCTCCTGACTATCAAGAACTTCTTCAGAAACAGCGGGAGGAAATCGAAAGACTCAAGCAACAGAATACGGTTATCGAAATGACGTGTAACCCTTCAGGCGCCCGTATCTCCAGTTTGAAGAAGACAAGTGGCGTATTCGCCTTTGCTAGCATTCTGTAAATCCGGTCCTGTCTCATCTTTCGTAGCCAACCCGATGACCATCTCCGATTTACCGGCCGCGAACGCGTCGCTCAATTTCGTAAGCACGGTTTTCATCTCGTCCGGCTGGTATCTGATCCGCCGCGGGCATTGGCGGCGTCACATAGCCTGCATGATCACGGCGGTGATTTCTTCGACGCTGTTCCTCATTGGGTATGTGACTTATCACGTGCACGTCGGTGAGCGATCCACCCATTTCACGGCGCAGGGGATCGTGCGCTCTCTCTATTTTGCCATGCTGATCTCGCACATCCTGCTCGCTTTCGTCACGCTTCCTCTCGTCATTCTCACGCTGATTCCGGTGTTTCGGCGGCGGTGGGACCGCCACAGGCGGATCGCGCGCTGGACGATGCCGATCTGGCTGTATGTTTCCGTCACCGGCGTGCTGGTTTATTTCATGGTCTACAAATGGTTTCCTGCCGCCCCGTGATCACACTGTTTAGGAATCTTGCACTCGACCGGTAGTTGATGTTTGATGAGGAACTGAACGGAACGCCGTTCGGACGAAATTTATGGTGACGATTGCGACATTCAACGAGCCCGCCCAGGCGAAACATTTGAAATCGCGGCTGCAGGAGGCCGGCGTGAAAGCGGATGTTCATAACGAAGGCCATCTGCAAAAGGCCGTCTTTATGTCCAAGCCGGAGGCGAGTGCGAAGGTTTTGGTGGCCGAGGAAGATTTCGAAACGGCGAACAAATTGATGGTGGAGTGGGAAGCGAGCGATCCGAAAATCGGCTCCGCCATTCGCTGCCCGCAATGCAAGTCGCCGCGGATCGAATATCCGCAATTGACGCGGAAGTTTCTCACCCCGTCGATCGCGAGCGTCCTTTTCGCGCTGAAGATTTTCCCCAAGCAATTTTATTGTCAGGATTGTCACTTCACGTGGGGGAAGGGAGGCGACCCGCTGCCCCAACCCGCCGCCTGGGAGACTTTTTCCTAAGCCTGTCTTGTCAGGTGCCGCAGGCAAGCCACGTCATCGCCGCGATCGCCGGCAAGACGCGCGGCACGGGCACGACACGATTCATATTTGATCCTGGACCATGAAATGGCTCTTCGTTCTCTTGCTCGCCGTGGTCGTGTTCGGCGGCGCCGCGTTGGTGAGCTATAATCTTTTCGTCAAGCCGGAGCGGACGATGCGCGCCGAAAAAAGCGGCGAGATCCCGGTCGAGCCGGTGCCGGACATTAGCCTGCCGGAATTCCAGGCCGCGGCGAAACTTCGCCAGGAAGGCCGCCTGACCGAAGCCCGTGACGCCCTGATGCTCCTGCTCCAAAAATATCCCAGCGGCCTCCACCTCGAGGAAGCCAAAGACCTTCTTGGCGCGGTGAACATCGACATCCTGTTCACCGATTACCACACGCCGGAGAAACAGACCTACATCGTGCGCAGCGGTGAAGTGCTCGCAAGAATCGCGGCGAAATTGAAGACGACTCCGGAATTGATCATGCACACGAACGGCTTGAACAACACCATGCTGCGCGTGGGTCAGGTCCTCCAGATTTCACACCCCGATTTTTCCATTTTTATCCAGCGCAAAGCCCAGACTGTCGTGGTGCTCAATCACGGCCAATTCTTTAAGCGGTATAGGGTGAAGACGGTACGGCTGTCGGCCAAACAGCCGCCGAGGATCAATACGCGCGTGGCGGAAGTCCTGGCTTTCAGAGGTGGCAAGCGCGTCGGCTTCGGCACGAAAGAATATACCGGAAGCACACGCTGGATCCGCTTGAATCAACCGGGCTACTTTCTCTTCGCCGAGGCTGATTCCACTCATCGCGACGAATCGGGTCAGTCTCCGCCGTCTGGTCTCGGCCTGGCCGCGTCCGACATGGAGGAATTGAGCAGCCTTGTCAGCAGCAAGACCGCGGTGACTATTACGGATTGAAACGTTCCTTCGCAAAAACGTTGACCCATTTCATTCGAGGTTGAGAGTAACTGTCCGCTCTTCATTAAGGTCCTAGCGATTCACAATCCATCACATGGAATCTCATCCTCTGGATTTTGAAAAACCGATCCTCGAGCTGCAACGGCGACTCCAGGATCTAAAGAACCATTCCGACGAGCACCGGCTCGACTTTGACTCGGAAGTCGAGGCGATGGAAAACAAGATCCGCGAAACCCGCCGCGCGATTTACGACAACCTCACCGCCTGGCAGCGCGTGCAACTGGCCCGGCACATTCGCCGACCGTTCGCGCTCGATTATATCGAGCGTTGCTTCAGTGATTGGATCGAACTGCACGGCGATCGCGCCTTCGGCGATGACAAGGCGATGCCGAGCGGTCTGGCGAAACTGGGACATCATCGCTGCGTCGTGATCACCCATCAAAAAGGGCGCGACACGAAGGAAAACGTGAAGCGGAATTTCGGCTGCGCGCATCCTGAGGGATATCGGAAAGCGCTTCGCCTGATGCGGCTCGCGGAGAAGTTCGGATTGCCGGTCATTTCCTTGATCGACACGCCGGGCGCGTTTCCGGGAATCGGGTCGGAAGAACGCCATATCTCCGAGGCGATCGCGGTCAATCTGCGCGAGATGATGAATCTGCGCGTGCCGACAATCGCGGTGGTGATAGGAGAAGGCGGTTCCGGCGGCGCGCTTGGGATTGGCGTGGCCGATCGCGTCTTGATTCTGGAGAACGCTTATTACTCCGTTATCAGCCCCGAAGCGTGCTCGGCGATTTTGTGGAAGGATCGACGGCACGCCGCCGAAGCGGCGGAAGCGTTGAAGCTCACGGCGCAGGATTTGATCGGACTCGGCGTCGTGGATGAAATTGTTCCGGAACCGGAAGGCGGTGCGCATCGGGACCACGATCTGGCCGCGGCGAATCTCGAGACGGCGTTGCGCCAGAATATCGAGCGCATTTCCGCGCTGCCGATCGAAGAGTTGCTCCAGCAACGTTACGGAAAATTTCGCAAGATGGGCAAGTATACGGAGAACGTTGCCGGCCAAATCGCGCAGGCTCAAGAACTGTAGCGGCGGTCGCCGCCGACTCTTTTGGTAGGGCGACGCTCTGCGGAGCCGTTGATTGCGGATCAAATGCACCCGGCTCGACGGAGTCCCGCCCTACCGAAATAGAATCTCCGTCTCAGCGAATTTTTGCGAGGCGTTTGGCCCCGTTCGAAAGCGAACGCAACTTTTCGAGCACCGCCAAAAATCGCTCGCGACCCGGCGCGGCGATCACTGGTGGCGGCGGCGGAAATAAGAAACGCAGCACCGGATCCAACCGCGCCGCCCAGGCGCCTTCGCTATGATCGGACCCATCGGCTTCCAAATAATTGAGGTCATCGTAGAGCCGCCAGCCTTTCTCAACCAGCCGATCGCGCAATTCCCGGGTTCGCTCCCAGCCTTCCTCGTGCGTCCCGGTATCCAGCCAAATTTTCAGCGGCGGTTTCGCGGTCTCGTCCAGCGCATCGACGATTTTGTAGATGACGCAATCATCCCACCAAACCGATGGTGACATGACCGCAAGCCGGGTGAAATAATTTGGAAACCAAAGCCCCAGGACCAGCGTGGCCAGTCCACCGAGAGAAGAGCCGCCGAGTCCCGTGAACTCCGCCTCCCGTTTGGTGCGATATTGTTTATCGATAAACGGCTTCAATTCCTCCGTGAGAAAACGCCCATAACTTCGCAGCAATCCTTTGCTTTGTTTCCGCTTGGCGGGGTCGATCCGCGCTGTCGTGGGCGAATATTCATGGATGCGATCCTCACCGGTGTTCGCGATCGCGACGACGATGACCGGCTCGATCAGTTTCGCCGCAATCAAACGCTGCGCCGTTTCGTCCGCGCCCCACTCGACCCCGCCAAACGAAGTCGCAGCGTCGAAGACATTCTGGCCGTCATGAAGATACAGGACCGGATAGCGCCGCGTGCGGGAACGCCGATAACCGGTCGGCAAATAAACGAGCACGTCACGGCGATTTCGAAGGATCTTCGAGGGAAAATTCGGATGCGACTGGATATTTCCGGTCAGAGTGTGCGGCGGCATTTTGAAAGAAAAGGTATGGTCGAAGAGATACGCGTTGTCCAGAGGCAGCGGATGTTTCGGACTTGGCAGGGCGCGGGACAGCGGGTAGGTAGGGGCGATTGACCTCAATCGTCCGCGCGGTTCAAACGCGGGCGGGCGGTGAAACGCCGAATCAACCAAAATGAACGAACGCTACATCCGCTGGTGGACGCCGCATTTGAGCCGCGATTTCGAGATGCTGGTCTTTGGCGACGGCGCCGGAGTCCCATTAGTGCTTTTTCCGACCTCTTTCGGCCGCTACGGCCAGAGCAAGGATTTCGGGTTATCGACGCCGCGGCCCCGTACATCAACGCCGGCAGAGTCACCATCTACTGCCCGGATAGCATCGACGAAGAGAGCTGGTACAACAAGTCGATCCATCCCGCGGACCGGGTGAAGACGCACATGGCCTACGAGAACGTGATTTTGCATGACGTGTTTGATTTCGCCCGGCGCGAGACTTCGCGTCCTCGGGTAGCGGTGGCGGGCGCGAGCTTCGGCGGCTGGCAGGCGGTGAACCTGGGGTTCCGGCATCCGGACGCAGTCAGCCATGTCATCTCGATGAGCGCCGCTTTCGAAATGACTTCATTTGTGGACGGCTATTACGACGAGAATTTCTATTACAACAACCCGCCCGATTACATGGCGCACTGCACCGACCCGTGGAAATACAATCACATGAGCATTATTCTCGGCACGGGCGAGTGGGACCATTGCCGCGGCGATAATTTTCGGCTTTCAGGCATTCTGGACTCCAAGGGAATCAAACACTTTCTCGACGATCGAAAGTGGTCCGGGCACGAATGGAGTGACTGGAAAAATTCGTTCCCGTATTACTTATCGCTCTTGTAGGTCGAACTTAAGATCCCACAAATCGTAAGCAGTCCGCGAAAACACTATGAAAAAAATCGGAATCCTCTTCGGTCAGGAAAATAGTTTTCCACCTGCGTTTGTCGATCGCGTCAACGCCAAAACCGGCGGCCAGGACATTCGGGCGGAGTTTGTCCGCATCGACAAGGTCGTGCAGGGCGAACCGTGCGGTTATGACGTCATCATCGATCGCATTTCGCAGGATGTGCCGTTCTATCGCGGCTTTCTCAAGAACGCGGCGCTGACCGGGACCGCCGTCGTGAACAATCCATTCTGGTGGAGCGCGGACGAAAAGTTTTTCAACAACGCGCTCGCCACCAAGATCGGCGTCGCGGTGCCGAAGACGGTGCTGCTTCCGTCCCATCAGGTCCCCACCGACACCAGCGACGGTTCATTTCGCAATCTCGCCTTCCCGCTCGATTGGGAAGCGATGTTCGCTTACGTCGGCTGGCCGGCGTATTTCAAACCGTTCGCCGGCGGCGGCTGGAAGAACGTCTACAAGCTGAATAATCCGGAGGAATTTTTCCGGGCCTACGGCGAGACCGGGCAGCTCGTCATGATGCTGCAGGAGGAAGTGAAATTCGACATGTACTTCCGCTGCTACTCGATCGATCAGCGGAATGTCAGGATAATGCCATACGAACCGCGGCAGCCGTACCATTTGCGTTATCAAACCGAATGGCAGACGCCGCCGGAAATACTGCAAAAGGTCCACGACGGCGTGCTGACCCTGAATCAGTATCTCGGATATGATTTGAACACGGTGGAGTTCGCGATCCGCGATGGTGTCCCGCTCGCGATTGATTTCTGCAATCCGGCGCCGGATGCGGAGGTCGCGAGTGTGGGCCAGGCGAACTTCGAGTGGGTGGTCGAAGCCGTTTCCGACATGGCGATCCGCAAAGCCGGCGAACATCAGCCCGGTCGGGACAACTTGAGTTGGGGCAAATTCATCCAGGCGGGAGCCACGGGACGCTCGCTGCGCGATTTGGCCTAACGAGTCGTCCGCCAGCGCGTCATCTCATGCTTGTCATCCCGAGCCGCAGACGGCGAGGGACCTCACAGTCGCAGGAAAACCCACGCAGGATCGCTGCGCGATCCACGAAGCGCAAACCGTCGAAGCTGCCACCCTTCCGTTTGTGTGATCTTGGCGCGACTGTGAGGTCAGCGCTCCTCCCATGGTCGCGGTCCCGTCTGCGCGGCTCGGGATGACACGCGCTAGACCAATGCCCGCTTCATGGACTTGCGCGGCCTCCCGACTTGGCGCTTGTTGATCAGGTGATCCCGAAAGACCACGTTTTTACCCTCGGCATCGAGGAAGAGTTCGCCATCGTCGATCCGCAGACGGGCGAATTGCGTTCGCACATCCAGGAAATCCTGGAAGGCGGCAAGTTGATGCTCAAGGAGCAACTCAAGCCGGAGATGCATCAATCCGTCGTGGAGCTCGGCACAGAGATTTGCCAGTCAGTAGTCGATGCGCGCGCGCACGTTATCGAGCTGCGGAGTCACCTCGCGCGCCTCGCCGCACGCGGCGGAATGAAAATCGCATCGGCTGGCACGCACCCGTTTTCACATTGGCACGATCAACTCATCACCGAGGGCGAACGGTACAAAGAGATCGTGAAAGATATGCAGCAGGTCGCGCGCGCGAATCTGATCTTCGGTCTCCACGTCCATGTCGGAATCCCCGATCGCGAGATGGCGATCCACGTCATGAATCAGGCACGCTACTTTTTGCCGCATATCTACGCGCTCTCGACCAACTCGCCTTTCTGGGTTGGCCGCAACACGGGCTTCAAGGGTTATCGGCTCAAGGTCTTCGAACGTTTCCCGCGCACGGGCATTCCCGATGCGTTCGAAGGCCTGTCCGAATACGAGGATTACCTGAAGCTGCTCGTGCGCACCAAATGCGTGGACAACGCGAAAAAGATTTGGTGGGACATTCGGCTCCACCCATTTTTCGATACGCTCGAGATTCGCGTTTGCGACGCGCAATCTCGCGTGGATGACACGCTGGCCATGGCCGCGCTCATTCAAGCAGTCGTCGTGCATCTGCACAAACTGCAACGCCAAAACCTTAGCTTTCGCATTTACAGGAGGCGGGTCATTGATGAAAATCGCTGGCGCGCCTCGCGCTACGGGCTGGACGGCAGCTTGATCGACTTCGGCCGCGAAGCGGAAGTGGAGACGCGAAGCCTGATCAACGAAATCCTCGAATTCGTGGAACCCGAAGTCGATCAGCTCGGAAGCCGGAATGAAATGGCCCACATCGAAAAACTTTTGCGCGAAGGCACCGGCGCCGATCGCCAGCTCGACGTGTGGGAGAAAACGAATCACGACATGAAGGCCGTGGTCGATCTGATCGTTCGCGAAACCTACGAACAGCTTAGCCTGGAGGAGCCACAGGCTTCGGCCTCAAGCGGAACGTCCGCGTAATTGTCTCGGCCGAAGGTAGTCCATGCAACCACCAGTCCCGGGAGGCTGTCCGCCTATTTCTTCACGGTAAAGGCGACGGAATACTGCGTGTTCTCCCACATCAGTTTGAGCGTCCCGCCGCCGCTGGAATTCTTTTCGATGGCCATGGTGAACTGATCGACCGCGTTGGCCGTGGCTTCTTTTTTCAGCGCAACGCGAGCAAGATCTTGTTTCTCGTCGTACTTCGTTCCCCATTGCCCGGTTTGCTTGTTGATAATCAGCTTCGCGTCCCCATTTTCCTCGGGCTGCGTGAAGAGCGAGTAGGTCCCGGCGGGAATGGTTGTGCCGGCGATTTGGAGAGGTTGTTGGGTTGTCAGCAGCGTCGCCTCGTCAGCGCCGGTTCGCCATGGCTTGCCAAACGGAACCAGCCCGCCCCAGATTTTGCGCTTCTCTCCGGTCTTCGGATCTTTTGTGTAAGGCCGGCCGTAAACCACTTTGATTTCATTGCCATCGATCGTGGCCGTGATGGTTTCGTGGGGACTGACGCGGGGCTTTTCTTGGGCGATCAGCAGCGATGCGCCAACGAGTAGGACAGGAAAGATCGTGAAAAACTTTTTGAGCGAGTTCATAGCATTCCTAGATTGCGAGCGTTTCTGCAGGGCGTCCAACGGAAAAGAAACCCGAGTTCCAAGAGACGCGCGATCCTGAATTGCCGCCGCCCGATTTTCGCGCAATGCTGACGGCTCTTTCGCCCAACATGCCTGACCGTGCCCACACTGTAGAGATCGACCCGGAACTCCAGCCCGGCGCGCGGAACGCCATTCGCGATTGTCTGCGCCTGAAGCCGGAGGAGCGGATCACGATCATCACCGATGAAGTGACCCGCGAAATTGCGGCTGCCCTGCAAAAGGAAGTAGAAGAAGTCGGCGCGGAACACGCGGTCTTCGTCATCGAAGAATATGCGGAACGTCCGTTGACGGACATGCCGGAAATCATCCTGGAAGATCTGGCGCAATCGCAGGTCAGTATTTTTTGCGCGCAATCGCAACGCGGCGAGCTGCGTTCCCGGATGCAGATGAGCGACGTCGTGAACAAACGCCGCATTCGTCACGGGCACATGGTCAACATCACCCGGCAGATTATGTTAGAAGGGATGCGCGCCGATTTTCGCGCGGTCGATGCGCTGAGCCAGCGTTTGATCGAGCGAGCGCGCATGACCGAGCGCATCAAATGCCGCACGCCAGCCGGCACCGATTACGAGGGCGTATTTTCGCCGACGCTAAAATGGCTCAAGACCAGCGGGATCATCACTCCGGACAAATGGGGCAACCTGCCCGGTGGTGAAATTTTCACTTCACCCGCCAACTCCAACGGCGTTTTCGTTGTGGACGGCGTGGTAGGCGATTACCTCTGCCAAAAGTATGGCGACATTCAGGAGACGCCGCTCACGATCGAAGTAGCGGATAATCGGATTCGCGACCTCCAATGCGAGAACAAAGAGCTGCTGGAAGAATTTCGCGCCTACACCAGCACGGACGAAAACAGCAATCGCGTTGGCGAGTTTGCGGTCGGAACGAATACCGCGTGTACGCATGTGATCGGCAATATTTTGCAGGATGAAAAAATCCCCGGCATCCACATCGCCTTCGGCCATCCCTACGCCGAACACACTGGACAAACCTGGCTTTCCAAAACCCACATCGATTGCGTCGGCCGCGACTTCGACATTTGGTTCGACGATTTGAAGATGATGGAGCGCGGGAAGTTTTTGGTGTGAGCGATGGACTCGACGCAACGTGCTCGCTTTAACGCTGATTTCACGGCGGAGCGTTACGCGAAACTTCTTCGCACCGCGAACGAGACCGAATATTGGCCGGTTGATTTTCGAATCTCGGAGAGTCCGCTTTTCCTCACTCGCGAATTCACGGACGAGGTCACGGAGGCGGCGCGCGATATCGTGGCGCAGTTGCGAACGCCGGAGTTTGCCGTCCACGCGCGCACGGCCATTCCGCCTGGACTCGAAGTTCCCGGCGAAACTCCGCATCCGATTTTCCTTCAGGTGGATTTCGCGATTTGCGAAGAGGACGGACGCCTCACGCCGCGCCTGATCGAGCTGCAAGGCTTTCCCAGCCTTTACGCGTTTCAGTTGTTCCTGGTTGGCTGCATGCGCGGGGCATATCCCGCCATTCCGGAAAATTGGGTCTCGTTTTTCGGCGGGTTCAACGATGAGAGTTACACCGAACTCTTGCGCCAGGTGATTATTGGCGACGTCGAAACAGAGAAGGTCGTCTTGCTTGAAGTCGACCCGGAGAAACAAAACACGCGGATCGATTTCGCCTGCACCGACAGTTTGCTCGGAGTTCGTCCCGTTTCACTCACAGAGGTAACGAAACGTGGCAGGCAATTATTCTATCGGCGGGATGACCGCGAGGTTCGAATCGAGCGGGTTTACAACCGCGTGATTTTCGATGAGCTGCTCCGCCGCCCGGATCTCAAGCTGGGATTCAATTTCCAGGACGAAATCGATGTGACTTGGGTCGGCCATCCCAATTGGTATTTCCGAATCAGCAAACACACGTTGCCGTTCTTGCGCTCGAAGCATGCGGCGCCCGCTTTTTTCGCCGATGAATTTCGGGCGAGCGAACGGCTGGAAGATTATGTCTTGAAGCCGCTCTACTCTTTCGCGGGACTCGGCGTCGATCTGGAACCGACCGCGGAAAAGCTGGCCGCACTACCCGACCCGCGCGCGTGGATTTTGCAGAAGAAAGTAGCGTACGCCGACTTCGTTCCGACCACGGACGGGCCGCGCTCGAAGGGAGAGATCAGGATGATGTTTATCTGGCCGGAAGACGGTGAGCCGATGCTGGTTAACAATCTCGTCCGAATGAGCCAGGGCAAAATGATGGGCGTCAAATTCAACAAAGACAAAACCTGGGTTGGCTCGAGCATCGCGCTTCAGGCGCCCTAGCTCCCGAACCGCGATTGCCTTGCTCTGGGGAGCGCAGGCTGCCAGCCTGCCGTTGCCGGCAGCTTGCCGGCTACATTTAGCGACGCACATATTTTTCTCCGCGCCGAGCATCGTCCGATGCGTCTCGGCAAGCTGCCGAGACGTGCAGGCTAGCAGCCTGCGCTCCCCAGAGCCGCAGCTGATCGGTTCATCACAGAATTATTGCTTTAACTCTGCGTTCGTTTCCGCGAAAGCATTCACCGCGAATTCCAAATCTTCGCGCGAATGCGCGGCCGAAACCTGGGTGCGAACGCGCGCCGTTCCATGCGGCACGACTGGATAGAAAAAGCCGATCACGTATACGCCCTTCTCGAGCATGCGCGCCGCGAATTTTTGCGAGAGTGCTGCGTCCCCGAGCATGATCGGAACGATCGGATGCGTGCCGGGTTTGATCGTTAGGCCGCGCTCCGTCAAAGCCGCGCGAAAGAATTTCGTGTTCTCCTCCAGCTTGTCCCGCAACTCGGTGGAGTTGCTCAACAATTCGAGCGCTTTGATGGACGCAGCCACGATCGGCGGCGCCACCGTGTTGGAAAAAAGATACGGACGCGATCGCTGGCGAAGCAGTTCGACGATCCGTTTGCGACCGCTGGTGAAACCGCCGCTCGCTCCGCCCAGCGCTTTCCCGAGCGTGCCGGTGATAATGTCGATCCTTCCCATCACGCCTCGATATTCGTGGGTGCCGCGTCCAGTCTTCCCCAGAAAACCGCTCGCATGCGCATCGTCGATCATGGTGAGCGCCTGGTATTTGTCGGCGAGTTCACAGATCGCCTCCAGTTCCGCGATCGTTCCGTCCATCGAAAAACAGCCGTCCGTTGCGATCATGCGCACGCGCGCGCCGCTGGCCTCTCGCAACTTCGCCTCGAGGTCAGCCATGTCATTGTGCTTGTAACGAAAGCGCTGCGCTTTGCAGAGCCGCACGCCATCGATGATCGACGCGTGATTGAGTTCGTCCGAAATGACCGCGTCCTCCGCTCCGAGCAGCGTCTCGAACAGACCGCCATTCGCGTCGAAGGCGGACGGATAGAGGATCGTGTCTTCGGTTCCGAGGAATTTGGTCAACTCTCCTTCGAGATCCTTGTGGATATCCTGCGTGCCGCAAATAAAACGGACGCTCGCCATGCCGAAGCCGTGCGTGTCGAGCGCTTCTTTTGCGGCGGCGATGAGCGCGGGGTGATCGGCGAGGCCGAGATAATTGTTCGCGCACATATTGAGCACGCGGCGGCCACCGGTGATTTCGATCTTCGCGTCTTGCGGGCTGGTGATAATGCGTTCGGTTTTGTAGAGACCCTGCGATCTGATTTCGGCCAGGGTGTTTGCGAGTTGCTGATCGAATTCCGCGAGCATGCTTCCAGAATACCCGGATCAATCGCACTCGACAAAGCCAATCGCGGGGATGGTCGCATCACCTGCGTGTCATCCCGAGCCGCGTAGACGGCGAGGGACCTCACAATTGTTCACCCGCTCGCTTGCGCCGAGGGACACGCAATCCATGCCAACAGCGTTGTGGGGCGCAAGCTAATCACCGCTGCGAGTGTGAGGTCCCTCACCGTCTGCGCGGCTCGGGATGACGGCGCGTTGCCAACGGTCACCGTCCCATCTAGTTGTCCGAGCCCAAAAATAACCTAAAAAATACTCTTGCATGGGGTTGTGAATAACTGTTAATAACCTCCCCGTTGCGTAACCGGGATTATTTTTATCTCTTCTGTCTCGCGTCCGGCGCGCTTTTTTTGAGCGCTTGCGGGACGACTTCCACCACGACTTCCCGGACGTCGCCTCTGCCGAAATATGAGACGCCGCTGGTGAAAAAGGATTTCCAGGATGTCCGGACGACGGCGTATACGCACACCGAGGCCGATCACCTAGCCTACGGAAATCACAACGCGCTCGGCGGCCATCTGCACGCCGCAACCGGCGCGATTCGCCGCGCGGAATACACGCCACGGGCGTTACCGGTCAGCACCGATGAACAATCCGATTACCGGCGCGCTTCTTACACCCGCGCCCCACTCGAGCGATTTTCCCTGGAGCCCAGGCGAACGACGAAAGTCGTGAAAACCAAACACGGAACAAAACGCGTGGTCGTAGTCACGAAACCGCAAATCGGCAGCGCGGCGGCGGACTGGTCGCGCTGGCCGGCCGGAACGGTCTTCCGTCTCCTCTCGACCGGACAGATTTACAAAGTGGACGATTACGGCTGGGCGCTGGCTGGCCGGAACACGATCGATCTCTATATGCCGTCACGCAGCGCCATGAATACGTGGGGCGCGCGCGAGGAAGGGATTCAGGTTTTGCATTGGGGCGATGCGAACGAAAGCTTGCGGCTCCTTCAGGCCCATCAAGCCTATCGCCACATCCGTCGCATGGTCCTCGAGCTGCAGGGTCAGGACGCCGAAGCCGCGAGTTTGCAATAGTCGCAGAGCCCGGCCGCTCTTCGATCAAACGGAGAGCGTCGTCAGCCAGTGCGCGAACCGGCCTATGTTCGCCAGCAGATCGGCGCCCAATCGAACGAAGGTGATCTGGGCTGACGCCAGCACGAGCATGACGCTGAGCAAAAGCAGGTTCATCAGATAAATCACCACCAGGGAGAAAAACGTCCCGTGATCGGTCAGGTCCGTTTGTTTTTTCGGGATCATCCAACAGGTAAACGTAAAGTGAAATGCCCAGGTCGCTCCGATTAGTCCGTAGAGAACGCGGCCGTGCGGTTGCACGTGGAAGAACAATCGGAGAGCGCCGTATGCGCCGATGATAAGGATGCTGTAGAGCGGGAAAAAATACGGAGCGAGCGCGATCCAGAAGTTATTTCGGTCGGTCACGATGTGTCCGCCATGGCGCGCGACACGGAACCGGCTGACGCGTCCGCCCATGAGCAGAACCCAAAAGGCATGAGTCAGCTCGTGCCCGAAAACATAAACGAGCATTGGTCGCGGCAGACCGAAGAATGCGATCAGCCACAGAATCGCGCCTAACGAGAAGAACCAAAATTCTTCGCCGGCCCAAAGCCGTTGCGTAACCGTCGCGCGCGCGAAAACGGTGAAGAAGGTTTGAGTGCACACCCCGCAAAGCGGCAGGAGAAAAATCGCGACGACGAATTTCACCCAGCGCGTGGGGATCATCCAGCGTTCACCGGCGAAATGCTGCCGGGTGGCGGGTGGAGCATAGGATGCCATCCTGGCGCGACCAGGCCGCCTGCGTCCGTGGTGTAGGGTCGATCTTCGTTTCTTCGCCGCCAAGTTACCGGCAGATTACGCAGATTGACGCGAATGGAGAGAAGAAATCAGCGGGGCTGTCATCGGCCGAAATTATAGATGGCGGAGGGAACTCAGGTCATCCCGAGTCGCGCAGACGGCGAGGGACCTCGCATCTGCAATTTGCGCTTTCCTGCGCAAGATCGGGTGGCCGGCCTGTGTGAGGTCCCTCGCCGTCTCCGCGGCTCGGGATGACAAGCAAGTTGTGACGCGAAACAACCGCTACGCCCGCCCCATATACGCACCGGTCCGCGTATCGATCTTTATCTTCTCGCCCTCTTGAATGAAGAGCGGAACGTTCACCGTCTTACCGGTTTCAAGAACGGCAGGCTTCGTCACATTCGAAGCGGTATCTCCACGAAGACCTTCGGGCGCCTCCACCACTTTTAGCTGCACCGACGAAGGTAGCTCCACCTGAACCGGCCGCCCTCCAGTCGAAAGAACTTCCACCGGCAAATTCTCCACGAGATATTCCTTCGCATCCGCCAGCAAATCCTCGTTCAGCGTCACCGTCTCGTAGGTGTTCGGATCCATAAAATGGTATCCGCTGTTGTCCTTATAACTGAACTCGAGCGTGCTCCGGTTCATATCGACCATCTCGACTTTATCGGTCGAACCAAAGCGCACGTCCGCGCTTTTTCCGGTGGCGATGTAGCGGATGATGACCTGCACGAACGCGCGCAGGTTACCCGGTGTGCGATGATTCACCTCGAGCACGATGGCGGTATTGCCATTGTATTTTATCGCCATTCCTTTTCGGAGATCGTTTGCGGCTGGCATGGGTGGAAAGGTTGATAGTTGATGGTTGACGGTTTTTCAAGGGGGAGTCGAATCAGACAGGATTTACAGGATGAACGGGATTGGAGAACCCTGAGGATGCCTTCTCTTCAATCCAGAAAATCCTGTTAATCCTGTCGAATTACAAGAGCTTGAGCTTGGTCAGGTCCTGCGAGTCCACTATTCCAACGGGAGCCTGTTGATCATCTACCACCACGAGGTCGTCGATGCGGTGACGTTCCAGCAAATTCAAGACTTCCACCGCGAGCTTGTCTTGATGGACCGTGACAGGATTCAGCGTCATCAGATCGCCGACGAGACGGTCGGCGATTTTCGTATCGGATTGGAAGTGGCGTACGAAATCGCCGTGAGTAAAAATGCCGAGGAGTTGTCCGTTTTCGTCGGAAACAACGGCAGCGCCCGCGCGCACTTCCGTCATTGTTTTCAGCACCAAACGGATCGGCGAGTCGGGGGCGACCATGGCCAGCGCATGGCGCGGCCGCATGATCTGATGCACGCGCAAGAGCAGGCTGCGCCCAATCATTCCGGCCGGATGAAAACGCGCGAAATCTTCTTTTTGAAAACCGCGCGCCTCGAGCAGGACCATCGCCAGCGCGTCGCCCAAGGCGAGCATGACGGTCGTGCTGGAAGTCGGCGCGAGATTCAACGGACACGCTTCCTGCTCGATGTTCACATCGAGCACGACGTGCGAATTTTTCGCCAGGCTCGAATTCGCATCGCCGCAAACAGCAATGATCTTGACCTGAAACCGCGCGATGGCGGGCAGGATCCGCAGCATTTCCTCCGTCTCGCCGCTCGCGCTCAAGGCGAGGATGACGTCGCCATCGGCGATCATACCGAGGTCGCCATGTAACGCGTTCAAGGAATCGAGCACCACGGCGGGCGAGCCGGTGCTGGTGAGGGTTGAGGCGATTTTGTTCCCGATATGGCCCGATTTTCCGACGCCGAGCACGACAACTTTTCCGCGCGCTTCGACGGATTCTTTAATCAGGTCGACGGCCCGCGAGAAATTGTCGTCCAGGCGTTCGCGCAGCCGCTGGAGCTCGAAAATTTCCACGTCCAGCACGCGTCTAGCCTTTTCAAGATAATCCATCGCCCTCTGATTGTGCGCTCAGGCGTCCGGGCCGGCAAGAATTCATGAAACCATTTCGCGAATTAACGATTCAATCATTGAGCTAACGCGAGAAACCTGCTTTTCAATGACTGTCCTACCAAACCAACCACGTCCGCCGCTGAGCCAAACACCATGAAAACCTACCTGATCGTTCTCCTCCTGATTGCTGCCGCTGTGACAGCGGCGGACGCGCAAACCCAAAAGCAAACCTTCACCGCGCCGGCCACGCGTCCCAAGCATCGGCTTCGACCGCCGCCGCCGATTTCGCAAAAGACCGAGGTGGACGGCGTTATTCCTCGCGCGATTCGCGGCGGAAACCCGCTGCAAATGTTCAACCCGAATGCGCCTCGCAAATACGGCACTTCACAGGAGGCCGTGACCTACGATCCCAATGATCCTTATCGCTGGAGAGGCATTAAGTTTTTTGAGTTCCGATTTTGACGGAAGCAACTGACCGTTCCGCACCGGCGGCGGAACGGCCGGTGGTCGCCTCGTACTGCGCGACGTTTTTGAAACCGGAGATGCTGCACATCTACCGGCAGATTACTTCCCTTCAGCGCGTCGAGCCGTTCGTAATCGCGCAGAAACGCGAAGAGGCCGAACGCTATCCGTTCGACCGAATCACGGTCGTTCGGAAGCCCGCGACGCATTTCGCGCGGAGGTTTTGGTTCAAACAAATTCGAAAAGCGCCGTGGCAGATCTCTCCACGCGAAGTGAAAACGCTAACTCGCATTCTCGGTCAGGCGCGCGCACGACTTCTCCACATCTACTTCGGCCATATCGCCGTTCATCTTCTGCCATTGATTCGCGCATGGTCGCATCCGTCCGTCGTTTCATTCCACGGCGCTGATGTCATGGTCGATTTGGAAAAAACAGCGTATCGCGCCGCAACACAAGACATGCTTAAAGCAGTGCGACTCGTTCTGGTGCGCTCGGAATCGCTCGGACGCGCAATTGTCGAAATCGGTTGTGCACCGGAGAAAATCCGAGTTCAGCGTACCGGCATACCGGTCGACGAGATTCCATTCCGGGAACGCGTCTGGCCAAACGATGGCGCGTGGAAATTCGTGCAGGCCTGTCGCTTGATTGAAAAGAAAGGGTTGAAAACGAGCCTCCGCGCGTTCGCAGAGTTCGCTGGTCGTTATCCCCTGGCCACCTTCACGATTGCGGGTGAAGGACCACTCCGAGATGAGTTGGAAATCCTCGCACGGGCACTTGGGATTGACTCACGACTAAACTTCGCGGGTTTCGTTTCGCAGAGAGAACTGCGAGAGCTGTTTTATCGCTCGCACATTTTTCTGCACCCCAGTGAGCAGGGTGCCGACGGGAATCAGGAGGGCGTTCCAAATTCCATGCTCGAGGCGATGGCCAGCGGGCTTCCGGTGTTTGCGACCGGGCACGGTGGGATCCCGGAAGCGATCGAGGACGGCAAGAGCGGAATTCTCGTGAAGGAAAGCGATCAAGCTGCGCTCGCGCGCGCCTTGCTCGATACGGTCGCGCACTCAGACCAGCTGGCTGCGATCGCACGCAATGGCGCGGAGTCGGTCCGCCAGAAATTCGAGCAGACGGCGCAGACACGGAAGCTTGAAGATCACTATTTCGAAGCGATGGAGTCGCGAGAAGCACGCTAGTTTCACTGATGTCCTGTAGCCGCTTCGCTATCCGAAGCGCGGGCCGAAACTTGGATACCTCACCGAACTCACGCCGCCCACAGGGCGGCGGCTACAGCGCCGCAATTGAAATCGACCCGCCGAAAAAGGCTTGGAGCTCTTGGGCGACGACTTCGAAAGAAAGGCGCTGGGAAGCGACGCCCTCCATGTTGGCGACCCTCTCTTGATAATGCGCTCGGTCAGTCAGCATGCGTAGCGCGGCTTTGCCGATGTCGTCGATGGAACAGGCGAAGCCGCAACTTTCCGGAAAAGCGAGACGATCGATCGCGCCGTTTCCACCGGCGCAGGGGACGCGACAGAGTAACGCGTCGCCCGCGACCTGGCCGGGAACAAAGCTGGTGTCCAGTTGAAGCACAATTTTGTGCCGCGCCAGTTCGCGCAGATAATCGGGATACGCCAGCTTTTGATCGAGAACGCGCAGCTTCTCGGAAGCGAATCCGATTTCGGCGAGAAGCCGCGCGCCTTTGCGACGGTCGAAATTGAAAACGGTGACGGGTTCCCCAGTGGTCTCGCTCAGTTCGCGCGCAACAAACAAAGCGCCGGCGTGATTGCGCGAAGGCACGTCCCATTCGCGTGTTCCGATTAAGATGCCAGAGCGCTCATCGATCGGCCGCGAGAAATCCCAGCGTGGATCATCAAAAGGATACGGAGTCGGGATAAATGCGACTCGATCGGGACGTCCGGGGATCGCTCGATAAAGATCCGCTGCCTCTGGCGTCGGCGCGATGCAACCGTCCGCCTGGCGGATAATCCGCACGAAACGGCCAAGCCGTGATGGATCGCGCAGTTGATCCGCGATTTGATGAAGTCCCGTTTCCTTCAACGAAACGGCGACGGCGCGTTTCTCCTTTTGCAGCGCGACGAGCGCCCGCTCGGACGCGATGAAGTCACCGCGCAGCAAAAGCAGAACCGGCGTCACCTCGCCAATCGCGTGCTTTACGTGGCGCTGAAAACTGCCACGCGTGCAAGCTGCGTAAGCGTGAAAATTCGTCGGCTGATGAACTTGCGCCGTCTCGCCGGCGCCATCGGGAAAATGCTGTTCGGGATCGCGTCCGCCCGGATTGAGAACGGTCAAACGAAACTGAGACACGTCGGGCAACGCCATCGCTAGTCGCCGGGATTCGCAGGGGGCGGAGGCGTGACCTTCAAAATCTGATCGCTCGGGATTTCATCGGCGGGGTGGACCGGTTGAGCGCGGCGAATCTCTTTCGGTGTTGGTGATGTCGGTTCGACCGGGACCGCTTTCAAAATCGGTTTCGTCGAATCAAGTTCCACCGGTTCCGCTTTCAGAACGGGCTTGGTCTCATCCGGCTCGACCGGTTTTGCCTTCAAAACGGGTTTGCTCGGGTCAGGCATACTCTCCTCGTTCGAGGCGGTGTTTTCCGTCTGTATTTTTTCCTTTTCCGGCGGCGGCTTCGGTTTGACCGTGGAATTCACCGCGTTATACGGATCGTTCTCCGCGAGAAGGACCGGACCTTTCACTGCGATTGGCGTCACCTGGGCGGGATCGACCGCGAGCGACGCACGTGGAAAACCCGACGCCGGCAAATCCCGCACCAGACGCGTGCGGGCTTCGCCATGGACATTGCAAGGTTCGGTCGGCACTTGCGCGGCGGTCGCGATCTCCATGTAAGTCGTGCGGCGGTGAACCGTTTCGCCGTCCGCCGATTTCACCGTGTCGTAACATTTGTCCGTCGCGAGCAAGCCGGACTTCGTGCAAATCTCCACCTTTTGCATTCCGGCTGGCTGGGGAATTTCCTTGGGCGGATAGCGTTCGCTCGCGGCATTCATGACATCGACCCAGATCGGCAGCGCGATCACGCTGCCGAACGCGCCGCGATAAATTTTCTGCGGCTTGTCGAAGCCGGCCCAGACCGCGCAGGTGATCGAGCTGTCGTAGCCGGCAAAAAGGGCGTCGGTGAAATCATAAGCAGTTCCGGTTTTGCCGGCGGCGGGAAATTTCTTGAGCCCATATTTTTCCCGCGCGAGCCGGCCGGTTCCTGATTCGAGTGCGTCCACCAGACAGGAATGCACCTCGTAAGCGCTCTCGGCTTTTATGACTCTCTGCCGCGCTCGCTCCTCCGGAGCTTGCCAGACCACCGTGCCATCTTTTTCCTCGATGCGATCGAGAATGTGCGGCGCGCTCGGCCGCCAACCGCCATTCGGGAAAACGGTGTAAGCGAGCGCGAGTTCCGCGAGCGTGATCTCGCTGCTGCCGAGAAAGGTGGCGGGGAATGGGCGGAGTTGCGAACGGATCCCCGCTGCGTGGCAAAGCTGAATGACCGGATCGACTCCCACCGTCATGCCGATGCGGACGGTGGCGCCGTTCTTCGATTTCGCCAGCGCCTGCCGCGCGGTCATCGGTCCTTCGTAACGGTTCTCCTCCGATTCGGGTCCCCATTCGCCGAGAATGCCAGTCGTGCCACCGATCATGACCGCGCGATTATCGAGCGCTGAATCTTCCACGAGCGAGCCGGGGAAAAGCCCATTCTCGAAGGCCGCCGCATAAACGAACGGCTTGATTGCCGTTCCGGCCGGGCGCCTGGCCTGCAGCGCGCGATCAAATTGGTTGTGCTCGAAATCGCGTCCGCCGATCAGGATGAGAATGCCGGCCGTCTGATTATCGAGCGCGATGAGCGCGCCCTGCAAATAATCGGGAGAGACCGCCACATTTGGCACGGAAAGCTGCTTCGCATTGCGATAGCGCGTGGCAAAAGCTTCGTAAGTGGGGTGACTGTAACCCGGATGCTGCTCGGCTTGCGCGAGATGATCTTTCAATGAATCCTCCGCCACCTTCTGCAATTCCGCGTCGATCGTGGTGTGGATCCGATACCCTTCATTCATCGCGCGATCCCAACCGACCGCGGCAATGACCTGCTGGCGGATGTAATCCACCGCGTAGGTCTGCCCCTGCGCACTTTGCCTGCTGCCGATCACTATATCTTCCGCCTGCGCGGTCTCGCACTGCGCGGGCGTGATAAATCCGAGATCTCGCATTCGGCTGAGCGCGACGTTGCGCGCGTCGCGCGAAGCCGCCTTATCGCTCCAAGGCGAAAGTTTGTTCGGGCTCTTGATCAAACCGGCGATAGTCGCGCATTCCGCCAGCGTCATGTCGCGCGCCGGCTTTCCAAAATACCCGCGCGCCGCCGCCTCCGCCCCATACAAACCACCGCCGAAATAAATTCGGTTGAGGTAAAGCTCCATGATCTTCTGTTTGCCGAAGCGCTCCTCGATCCGGCGCGAAAGAAAAATTTCGAGCAGCTTGCGCCGGAAAGTTCTTTCCTTCAGCGCGAAGCTATTCCGCGCCAGCTGTTGGGTGATCGTGCTCGCCCCCTGGCGCACGTGGCCCGCGGTAAAATTCTTGAGCGCCGCGCGCACGATCCCGGAAAGATCGTAGCCGCCGTGCTGATAAAATTTGTTGTCTTCCATCGCGACGACAGCGTTCACCAGATCGCGCGGGAGCTGATCGTATGGGACCGTCTCCCGATTCTCGACGTAGATTTGCCCGAAGATCTTGTCGTTCCGATCGAGAATGACGCTGGCCGATTCCATCTGCTCAAGCTTCGAGAGATCGAACATGGTCGCTTCCTCGCTGAGCGCAGAGGCGAGGTAGAAAAAATAGATTCCGAAAGCGATCAGCGCGACGAGCGCTCCGAGGATCGGAATGTAGAATTTCGGTTTGGTAAACCAGCGCCGGCGATCGAAATATTCGACCGAAGGTGGCGGTAGATAGGAAACTGGCATGCGGACCGAGCGTTAAAAGGTTACAAGAGTTACAACGTTACAATGGTTTGCGACGTCGGTTCCTTTTTTAAACCATGTAACCTTTTTAACTTTTTTAACAACTCGGTGCATACCGGCAATCCCGTTCTGATCGACTTTATCCGCGACAAGATTCGCCGGGATGGCCCCGTGACCTTCGCGTGGTTTATGGAGCAGGCGCTTTATCATCCGGAGCACGGCTACTATAGCTCGGGCCGGTGCGCGATCGGACGGGGCGGCGATTACTTCACCAATGTGAGCGTGGGTCCGCTCTTCGGCCGGCTGCTGGCTGCGCAATTCGCCGAGATGTGGGAATCACTCGGCCGGCCCGATGATTTCACCGTCGTCGAACAAGGCGCGCATCACGGGGACTTCGCGCGGGATGTGCTCGAAGCTGTGCGTGAGAATTCACCGGAATTTTTCGGCGCGCTGCGTTATCGGATCATCGAGCCGTTTCCGATTTTGCAGGAGCGGCAGATGCATGCCCTGGACGCATTCCGGGAAAAGATCACCTGGAAAAAATCACTCGACGAACTGGAGCCATTCTGCGGCGTCCATTTTTCGAATGAATTGCTGGATGCAATGCCGGTGCATCTGATCAGCAAACTAGATGACTGGCAGGAACGACTTGTTGAGGAATCGGGAGATGGATTCGCCTTCGTCACGAAGTCGATCAGCGACGAAATTTTATGCCGGCGCCTGGAGAAAATTCCGTCGCATGCCGTGCGGGTGTACGAGACCGAAGTGAATCTCGCCGCGCTGGATTGGGTCGAGCATGTCGCGCAAAAGCTCACGCGCGGATATGTGCTGGCGGTCGATTACGGATACTCGCGCGATAAATTTTACGCACCGCATCGTGCGACCGGCACGCTGCAATGTTACGCGGAGCATCGCACGGTAGCATCGCCGCTCGATCAGGTCGGGCACGTCGATATCAGCGCGCACGTTGATTGGACCAGCGTCGTCGAGCGGGCGGAAGAATGCGGCCTCACGCTGAACGGCTTTACGGACCAGCATCATTTCGTTGCCGGCGTGATTTCGCGGTTGTGGCCGAACGACTTCGCGCAAGAGACCAATCCGCAAACGCGCCGCGCACTTCAGACTTTGTTGCATCCCGAATTCCTCGGCACCGCGTTTCAATTCCTCGCGCTGAGCAGGAACGCCAGTGATGCACAACTGAGCGGATTCAAGTTTGCGCGGGAGCCGCGAGCCGCGCTTGGCCTTTGGGCGACAACAAAAAAGCCCTCGCGCCGAAACGCGAGGGCTCTTTGCTGTTTCCCTTATCTTAATTAATCGCGGTCGATCTCGTAGACTTCCACGAGCGAGATGCCGGTGCCGTTGTCGGCGCCCGAAACCACCGTCGTGTAGTTGCCGGGCTCGAGGCGAACCAGAATCGCCGCTTCCTTCGCATCCTTCGGCGGAATCGAAGTCGCGGTGACTTCAGCCGCGTTCGAAGCGCTCTGCCAGTTATCATTCTCGACCAGGAGCGAGTTGTTTTGGAAGAGCTGCAATTTCGGATCGGCCAGCGCGGGGCTAACTCCAAGGACGCCAAGCGTCGGTCCGAGCGCGCGGATGAGGACCAATTTTGGTCCGCCACGAATGATGAAGCCGCCGATCAATTGACCCTGGCCGGTATTAACGAAGCCGCGGGTCGAGATGTTCGCCAGATGATGCTCGTTCGATTCGTGTGAGGCACGGAATCCGTAGGTCACGCCGTTGAGCGTAAAGTCGCCGAGCAGGAGCCCGTGACTGAAGGTGAGGTGGCCGGTCACAGCTTCACCCGTAACGAGGGTCAGGCTGAAGGTAGCGCTGAAGGCTTCATCATTATCGTCGAGATCATGATCCTGCCGTTCGTCGTTACCTTCGAAATCGTGGCCGTGATGATGATTTTCATCGTCGCCGCCGCCATCATCGCCGCCATGCTTCGCAGTGATTGGATGCGGTGTTGGGGTCGCGGTCGGTGACACTGTGGGGGAAGGCGTCGGCGATGTGTTCGGTGTCAGCGTAATGGTGCCAAATCCTCCGAGGACCGTTGCGCCCTGCTGAGCGACGAGAAAAATATTCTTCTGCGCGTCGAGAACAACTTTCACGTTAAACGGAGCGCCCGTGGTGGTGCTAGTGGCCGTCGCGGTAAAGCGTCCACCGAAGTGCTCCGCTTCGCCGAAGGTGGCGACGCGATTTGCGGTGACGGTTTGACCTAGGACAGTAGCGACCACGGTAGTTGGATTGACCGTGCCACTGATCGTGCCGGAAGGAGTCAAGGTCAGCGTGAAGGTGCCGTTGTCCGCCACGGCTGCGCCGCCAAAACTCGCTTGATGCCCGGCGGTGTCGAAGACGTAGGTCGAGAGGGCGTGGTTGCCTTGAACGAAGAAAACGATCTTGCCGCCGCCGGTAAGGTTGCCTTCGTAGAGCCCACGTTTGCTTTCCTCTGCGAAGCTTGGGATCGCCAAAGCGATCAGAAGCGCGCAGACCTGTAAGGACCGAATTAGCTCTTGTTTCATGCTCGAAGGCTATGAATTGAAACAGCGATGACTAATGAGCAAAGGTAACGCGACTGTTACCTTCCTGATGCCGATTCGCGAAACGGACGAGCGCGCGAACTACTCGTTAGGCACTCGTTAGGCACTCGTTAGGTCGTGCCAGTCGCTGATCTCAAACTAGCGCTGGAATTGTGTCCTGCCGTCGCGAGATGGAAACTTTTTGCCGCGGCAATCGCAGGCAGAATTCCGTCCACTCGCTGTCTGAACGAACCAACTTCAATTCGCCGCTGTGAGCTTTGGCCAACTCCCACGCGATGCTCAGGCCGAGGCCCTGGCCGGGGATGCGGCCATCGGATCGAGCGCGATAAAAGCGCTCGAAAATATGCGGCGCCCGATCCGGAGGAATTGGTTCGCCGTTGTTCTTCACCGTCACTTCTGCTTCGCCATTCGCGGCGCTCGCCTCGATGCAGATGCGGCCACGCGGTTCATTGTATTTAACCGCATTTTCCACCAGGCTCTGCACGATCAGCGCCACCGCCCGCCGATCCGCCACGAGCGGCAGTTGCGCCGGAAGTTTCGCCTCAACCGTCAAACCAACCGGCTCGGCCAGCGCGCGCGCGTCGTCGCAGACGCCCTCGAGCACTTCGCTCAAATCAAATTCTGCACGCTGCAAATCGAGCCGTCCCGCATCGGAACGGGCCAGCAGAAGAAGGTTTTCCGCGACGGAAGTGAGCTGGTGAACTTGGTGGAGCAGCGCGTCAGCGCGTTGCTGTTGTTTTTCTGGAGTATCGGGATCGGTCAGGATTTCTTCAATGCCGGCGCGCAGGACAGAGATCGGCGTCTTGAGATGGTGCGAGGCTTCGGCGGAGAAGCGGACCGATTGTTCAAAGCTTCGTTGCAATCGATCAAAGGTCAGATTCAACACCGCCACCAGACCGGCGATTTCGTCGGCGGCCGGCGGAACTGGCAAACGTTGATGGAGATTATGCACGGTGATGCGCGACGCCGCGTCGCGGATCGCTTCCACCGGCGCGAGCGCTTTGCTCGCCACCCATCGGCCACCGACGAAAATAACAATCAGAACCGTCGGGATCGCCGCGACCATTCCGAGCAAAATGTCCTTCCCGATCTGGTTGATCTGGCTCATATCGACGCCGACGCGGAGAGTCAGGCCGTTCCAATGAAAGGTCCCCATGCGCACGCTTCGTCCATCGATGACGCGCGTGTGAATTTTGTCGATGCCATCGTCCAGCACCGGCGCGTGGATATTCGGCGACTGATAAAGAACTTCGCCGCCCGGCCCGCGGATCTCCACCAACCGCTCGCGCAAAGCCAGAGGCACACAGATTTCTTTGATGGCGAGCCGATTATTTCTCCAGCCACCCTGAAACTTTTCGATATCGCGAAACAGTTCTTTCGCATCCAACGCGAGACGCTGGTCGAAGGCGGCGATCTCCCGATAGCGCATCACCGTCCAAGTAGTTGCAGCTCCAGCCAGTGTCGCCACCACCGCGAGAGCCGCCGCGTAGAAGGCGAGCTTCCAGCGCAAAGGCCAGCGCCTCATGGCGAATCCCGGATCGTGTAACCCACGTGCCGCACCGTGTGAACCAGCGGCGGCGTCCCGATTTTTTTCCGCAACCGTCCCACGAAAACTTCGACGAGCTTCGTGTCGTACTCATGCTCGCGCTCCCAGACGCGCTCGCACAATTCGGTGCGGGTGAAGACACGGCCGGGCTCGCGCATGAGGACTTTTAGCAACGTCAATTCGCGCGTGGAAAGCTCAATGTAACGATCGCCCCGATGCACTTCCTGATTGGCCAGATGCATCGTTAGGTCGCCCACCCGGAGAGTGATCTCTGGCTCCGCCGCAAAGCGCCGCCCAAGCGCACGCACCCGCGCCAGCAATTCCTGCATCGCAAACGGTTTCGCGAGATAGTCGTCCGCGCCCAGTTGCAAACCAGTGACCCGATCGTTCAAATCACCGCGCGCGGTCAGGATGAGCACCCGATGCGACATATGTTTTGCGCGCAATCTTCGCAACACTTCGAAGCCATCCATGCCCGGCAAACCCACGTCGAGAACGAGAAGATCGAATGCTCCGCCCTCGACTTCACCTAAAGCCGTCTCGCCATCATGGAGGACGACGGGATCATGCCCCGCTTCGGTCAGCGCGGACGCGATATGCCGCGACAACGGAACTTCATCTTCGATAACGAGAATACGCATAATGGAAAAGCGAGAAGCCAGGAAACGTAGCGTGGATTTCGATGAAGCACGCTGACGGGTAGCTAACGAATAACTTCTTCGCCGCAAAAGCGATGCGGCAAAGGTAACGCGCTTGTTACTTTCGTTTTCTATTGCAAAATCGGATCAGAAACGCACCGTGAATTGAGCGGCAAAAGTATGGCCCAAATCGCGTGGCCCGTTCTTTTCGTGCTCGAGGCTATATTGGATTTTCAATTGGGTGTGCGCCGTGAAGCGGTAACCGGCAGCTATGTCGGTTCGCCACAAGTCATGACCCCACGGCATGTTTCCGCCGTAGCCGTTCGGCACGTCGGCGAAAAACTGCTGGTTCCAACGCACCGCGCCAAATAATTGCGGAGTGAATTTGTACTTCGCCTCCACATAATAAACGAAGGTGTCGGCGTCCCCGATCAAAGGAACTTCGAAACGCGCTTCATAACATTCGGCCCAAACCTGCACATGGTGCCAGGCGAAGCTGATGTCCTGACCCAGAACGCGCTGGTGATAATCGCCAATATCGCGACCGACCGGCAAAGTGGCTTGCGCTTCTGGCCGGAAATATGCGCCGTCGCTTGCCGAGATTCCAAAGTTCCACATTTCACTCGGTCGAAAACCGATCCGCGTGCTGAGGGTCGGATGGTCGAAGCCGATGCGGGTGGCGTCCCATGATTCCGGACGCGATGAAAGCGCCGCATTCTTCACTTCCGCCGCGTAATCAAACTGGCCGATCCGTCCCGCGACTGAAACGCCCGTCGCGTAAACCGGGCCCCAGATGACGGGAAGGTATTGGTACTTTGGGTCTCTCAATTGGCCGGTGAGAGAGCCGTAGTAGGATGGGGCGACTATGTCTTCGAGCGGAGTCACGTTTTCGTAGGGAAGCGGCGCGTTGATGAACGGATTTTCCCAGGAGAGATGCCGCGCGACCCAGTTCCCCACCACGCTGGAAAATTTTCCGGCCTGGAACGTGAAGCGTCCGTCTTCCCAGGGAGTGACACGCATCGCATACTCGTCGAGCCGCACTTGTGCCCCTTTGTCGCTCGGGTCGAAACCGCGATCGACTCGGGATTGAAGGAAGAAGAACACGTTGGGCCCCAGTTGGGCGTCGAGGAAAAGCGTCAGCCGAGGATTAAACAGGTTGTCGCTGGTCGTGCGAATGAGTCCGGGTGCGGGTTGTTGAAAATGGTATTCCTCCAGATCAAGCAGGCCGCTGAACCGCGCGCGGACGTTGTCCTGGAACGCGCTGAAAGTAAGTGCTTCATCGACCTGATCGAGAAAATCATCGGCCTGTGCCGCCGCCGAGAGAGCTGCAACAAACAGGCAGCCAAGAACGACGCGCAGGGTTTTCATGCGGCTCCGTTCGATTGGTCCGCCACACGAAAACGCGCTTCGAACTCGGTCCATTTCTCCGTCGAAGTGACCAGGCGCAATTCGCCCCCATGCAGGCGCGCCAGCTCGCGCGCGAGATTCAAACCCAGCCCATGGCCGGGGACATTCTCGCCCATCGATCCGCGCGAGAATCGCTCAAAAATATTGTCCTGCATGTCGGGCGGGATGGGCGGTCCGGTGTTTCCCACGGTCAATAAGACCCAGCCATTTTCCGAGCGTGCGGAAATGTGGATGCTGCCTCCGGGCCGATTGTACTTGCGCGCATTCTCGAGGAGGTTTTGCAGGATAAGCGAGATATACCGTCTTTCGCCGGCGACATAAAGCGCGGGCGGCAAATTCCTCTTCACCTCCACTTCGAGCGCGTCGGGCAGCGCGCTCAAATCGTCGAGCCATTCCTCGAGGAGCTGAGTGAGATTGACCGGATCGAATTCGATTCGCAGCCGGCCGGCGTCCATTCGCGAAAGCAGGAGCAGATCGTCGATCACGCCGGTAAGCCGGTAGGTTTGATGAAGAAGAATCGACAACTCATCGTAAACATCTCCCGGGAAGTTTTCCCGGCCGAGGAGCTGCTCGAGACCTACGCGCAAAACGGTGACCGGAGTTTTGAGCTGGTGCGAAGCGTCGGCGGAAAAACGCGACGTTCTCTTCAGCTCTTCACTGGTCGAGGCCAGGGTCGCTTCCACGCGTTTTCGTCGGGCCCGGTTTTCCTCCGAGTCGACCGCCAGTTTTTCCACCGGCGCCGAGAGGCGGGTCGCAATGAGATGACTTGCGGCGAATCCTGCGACCAACAAGGCCGCGCCCGCTCCGAGGATCTGCCAGCGCAAGCGGCGTAGCTGCGCGAGAAATTTGTTGAGCGGATACATGCACACTTCGTAAGCCGCGGGAAAAACGGAATCAGGATTGAGCCGTTTCGAGAAAAGCAGATGCGGCACGCCTTCAACTTGCACGCGATAACTTCGCTCCGCGTTATTCCGAGTAGCGGGCGCGCGATTCATTTCCTGGTCGATGGCTGTTCGCGCCGGCGTCGAGATTCCCGGCATATGCAACCATCCGTTCGTCCCAACGCCGCTTTTCATTCCTTCTCGCTTCTCATCCACCGCCACCGGCTCGAATCCGACCACGAGTGCCGCAATCACCTCATTGGTTTCGGTGGAAGTGATCGGCACGGCGATGATTTCATCGAGCGATTCATTTTCGGTTCCCCGCATTCTCAAGAGGTAGCCATTTTGTTGCGTCTGGGGCAGTGGCTTCAAAGCGAGCTGCGATTCTTCTTCCGGTCGTAGCGCACCAACCTCCGCTCCATTAGGCGGCGGAAGCACGGCGCCCGTCCCATCCAGGAAACGATAGAATCTGGCGTGAAGCGCGCGCGGCTGCTGTTCCGCCGTCAATCCCGGATCTTCCTCCATCACATCGCGCAGCTCATCTCTTGCGCTGGGATAAAGAAGATCAAGCGCGTTGTCTTCCAAGGCGGCGTGGATGCGCGGCTTTTCCACCAGGACGCGGCAACGGTCGGCCAGCGCGGCGTAGCGCGCTTCTTCGACTTTGTGCAACGCCGCAAGCTCGGCCTGAAAATCATGTTGAATGTCGCCCTCGGCACTCTCAGCGGCATTCCGCTCCGCCAGATAAAGGCCGGCCGCGGTGAGCCCCGAGACGATCAGCATCATGGCCACGAGCAGTTTCGCGCGGAAACTCGCGGCGTGAGATTTGTTCGAGTCGCGTGCGGCCGTCACGGGAAATCGACTTGGAGGGTCGCGCCGTTCTTCAAATCCACGGGATGCTCGCGCGTGGTCCTGCTGTCCACCCAGGCTTTAAGCAGATAATGTCCGGCCGGCAGACCGCTCAAGCGAAAGCGCCCTTCGGGATCCGTGAGAACAAAATGCGGAGTGTCGAGCACGAGGATGAGGCCGCGCATGTGCTCGTGAACATCGCAGCGAAGAGTGACCAATCCCGGAACATCGAAGAGCTGCGACGGCACGGGCTTTTCGTCCGGGCGATAGCGTCCGAGATCGAAACGCTTCGCGGGCGAGTAGGAGAAAATATTGTGGTAGGTGTCGTGATCCAGATTTGGAAATTCCACTTTTGTCCCGGCTTGAACAGGCAGCAGTCCTGGGACGAACATGAGGTCTTTTTGCGCGACCTGCCTGGTCGGTAACGCACCGGGTTTGGGAAACGAACCCTCGAGGTAAACCACCGCGATCGGTGGGTTGGTGGAGAGAACGCCGCCTTTGGTCACGATTTCATAGCGCTTGTTCATCACCGGAGCGGAATGCGACTTCGGCAGCTCCACGCGCCCTTCGACGACTGCGTCCGCCGAAGCGCTTCTTGAGAGAGCCATCAGGACAAATCCGACGAAGAGAAAACGACGCATACCTTTCTGAATCGCTCCAGCTAGTCCGCGCGCGCCGGAAAAGTAAATCCTCTTTTCACGCGGCAAGATAAACTAGTTTGGATCCCGGGGGGGACTTTCCGGCCGGTGTGTACACGACCTTTGTCATCGACAAAGGTGGCACGGCCCGCGTCGGCTTAGTTCACGCCCGAACTCTCTCTTCCGCATCAACCGCGTCCGCGACTGGCGGCGCGAGAAATGAGGCAAATACTTCCAGCGCACGAGTCGGAATCGTTGCCACAACGTCGGTGAATTCGTGCTCGTAACGAACGTCGCGAACAGTCCCGTCGCGATGCAACCGCGCGAGCAGATCGGCGCGCGCAGCGGGCAAGCGCAGCTCAACCGTCATCGTGCCGCGCTCGACGAATTCGGAGATGCGTTCGATCAATTCGTCCATTCCCTCTCCCGTTAGAGCTGACACGGAAACAGCCTCTGGAAAATGCCGGCGCAAGGCAAAGAGCGCGGCCGGGTCGACGACTTTGTCCACCTTGTTGAAGACCACGAGCATCTGTTTGGTGTCGGCGCCGAGATCGGTCAGCACGCTCATGGTCGTGTTGTAGAACTCCATCACTTCCGGCTGGGAAACATCGAGCACGTGAATCAGAAAATCGGAGAGCGCGGCTTCCTCGAGCGTAGCGTTGAATGCTTCCACGAGCTGATGCGGAAGTTTGCGCACGAAGCCCACGGTGTCGGTGAGCAATAACGGCTGCTTGTTCGGCAGCGCGATTTTTCGAGTGGTGGTATCGAGCGTGGCGAACAGCTTGTTCTCGATGAAAACGTCGGCGCCGGTGAGCCGGCGCAGAAGCGAAGACTTGCCGACGTTAGTGTAGCCGACGATCGCGGCGTTCGGTACCGGTGCGCGCTTGCGATCTTTTCGCTGAGTGGCGCGGGCGCGGCGCACCGTTTCCAGTTCGCGCTTCAAGCGATCGATCTGCAATCGGATTTTTCGTTTGTCTTGTTCGAGCTGGCTTTCGCCTTCGCCCTTCGCGCCAATGCCGCCGCCCTGCTGTCCGAGGTGACTCCAAGCGCGCGTCAGCCGCGGCAGCGAATATTCCATGCGCGCGAGATCCACCTGGATACGGGCTTCGCGCGTTTGCGCGCGCGCGCCGAAAATATCCAGAATGATTTCGTGCCGGTCGGCGACGGTCATCCCGGCGAGCTCCTCCCAATTGCGCTGCTGCGACGGGCTCAGCTCGTTGTCGAAAACCAGAACATCGCACTCCAGTTTTTTCGCAAGATCGACGATCTCTTGCGCTTTCCCCGAACCAATCAGATAACGCGGGTGCTGTTCGCGATGATGCACCAGCATCCGCTCGACCACCGGAATCCCGAGCGTGTCGACGAGCTCCTCCAACTCCTCCAGCAAACTTTGCGCCTCAGCTTTTTTGTCCGCGCCGAGATACGCTCCAACCAGAAGCGCACGCTCCACCATCTTGTCCTTCGCCTTGATCTCAAACATCCGGTCGACAATCTAGCACCTTTGGTGGAGACGGCCTGCCCTCAGGCCGTTCGAGCGGACCGTGACGCTCCAATCCCGGCGCGAGGGCGCGCCGGCTCCAATTCGCGCATTGATGTGTCGGAACGCACCGGTCAGATCGCCTTCGTCTGAATATCGATCTCAGATTTGAGCGTGCGGTGGACGGGGCATTTGTCCGCAATCTCGAGCAGCTTTTTCTGCTGTTCCGCGTCGAGCTTTCCCACCAAATGAATCTCGCGCTCGATCCGATCGATCCTGCCTTCCTTGGTTTCGCAATCCCGGCAATCCACCGCGTGGATCTTCGAATGACGAAGATTCACCGTCACACTTTCGAGCGGCCACTTCTTTGTTCTCGCGTAGAGAGAAATAGTCATCGACGTGCAGGAACCGAGCGCGGCGAGCAGCAGATCGTAAGGCGAAGGGCCGGTGTCTTTCCCACCGAGCTCGACCGGTTCGTCCGCGGTCAACCGATGTGAACCAACATTGATTTCCTGAGCGAACCCCGAGGCGTCCCCGCGTACGATTACATCCGTGGCATTCATACTCGAACGTTACCTTTGTCTCGACCAGCCGCCAGTCGCTGTAAGAGCTTTGCAGTAGATTGTAATGCGAAACAGCGCTGGACGGCGAGGACGGCAGGCGCACAATGCCAGGTGACGTCCGGCGGAAAGCTATCTTCTGTTGTTGGTTGCGTGGTCGTCGGCGTCATCGGCCTGGTACTGCTCTGCGCGATCCTGTATCCCTTCCGTCAAACGGGAAGGCAGTCCCTGGACGTATGGACCCGGGCGGCCTGGATGTTCACGCACGCCTTCCCGCCTAAAGCCGAACTTTGTGCGGCGCCCTTTTGCCGGCGAGCGGACACTCAGCCCAAATACGTGGGTGGCAACCCGGGCCATCGCAGCGCAACCACGCTGCCCTTCTGTCCCGAGCACGAGTCTGGTCTGCCCAAAACCGGAACCCGGTACGACGATTTATTGCGCTTCATTTATTGGGTGGTGGCGATGATCCTGTCGTGGCTCGAGGCGACACTTGTCTTAGGCATCGTCTGTTACCCGCTGGCTCTCTGCTGGGCATTCTTTCGCCCGCTCCAGGCGGCCGAAGGACCTTGGAGCCGCGCCCTCGTCTCCTCCACCGCTCTCGGCGCGATGATCGGAGGAGTCGCTACCATCCTGGTGTGGGTTATGTTCGCTTGGTGGTAGTCGCAAACAGTCAAAGTTAGCGACAGGACCGCCGCCTAATCATTCAGTTCGCAACGCTTCCATTGGATTGACGCGCGTAGCGCGGAGCGCCGGAACGAAACACGAGGCTGCGGCAACGGTCGCCAACAGCGCGGCTACGGCAGTGTAAATGAATGGGTCGAGCGCGTTCACTTGGAAGAGGAAGTTCTGCAGCGCCGCGCCGCCGATGGCTCTAAGCAGGAGCGCAACGGATCCGGCGCCAAGGACAAGACCGATGGCGAGTTGCCATGCGCCCTGAGTCATGACCATGCGAAGAATGCGCGCCGCGTTTGCGCCCAGCGCCATGCGGATGCCGAATTCCTGCGTGCGCTGACTCACCGCAAAACTCATGACGCCGTACAGCCCGACGGATGAAAGCACCACCGCCACCAGCCCGAAAATGGTGAATAGCGCCGCGGTGATGCGATTGACGCCGAGAATTTCATCGTGCAACCGAGCCGGCGTGCCCCCGAAATAGGTCGGCAGATTGGAATCGAGCTGACTGACCGCCGCGCCGAGCGCGGGCGCCAGGGTGTCCGCGCGCTGCCCCTGGTGTGGGCGGACAACGATCGTGACAAACTGCGGCGCGGGCGGGACACCAAGCAGCGGAGTATAAAAACCGGCGCTATCCGTCTGCTGATTGAACGGTCCCTGCATGAGCGTATCGGGCACGACGCCAATGATGGTGCGCCACGGTTGCGGCTGGGCCGGATTGAAAGCGCGAACGCGGCGGCCGAGCGGGCTCTCCTTGCCGAACCATCTCTTCGCAAAACTCGCGTTGACGATTGCGACCGGCTGCTTCGCGTCGTTGTCATCGAGGGTGAAGTCGCGGCCTTCCAGGATTTTTAGTCCCATCGTGGAAAAGTACCCGTCGGAGACCGACTCGGAATTGCCGCGCGGCCGATCCCGATCGGTCACGTAGGTCTGGCCGTCGACTTCGAATTGGCCGAAGTTCGAGAAGGTCATGCGAAAGCGGTCGCTCATCGCAGCGGCTTCGAAAGCGGGATTAGTGCGAAGCGCGCGGACGGCCCGCGCGAAAAATTGCTGCCGCGCTTCCGTGGTTGGGTAGTCACCCTCGAACAGACCCATGCGCGCGCTGTAAACTCCGTTTTCGTCGTAGCCGTAATCGAGCGTCGTCTGATTGCGGATCGATTTGACCTGGAGCGAGGCCCCGATGAGCAACGCGGCGGTGAAAGCAATCTGACCGACGACAAGAACGCGCGTGATCACGTTAACGAGGCGGCTACTATTTCCGCGTCCGCCTTCCTTCATTACCTCGGCCGGATTAGCGCGCGCGCTCAACCACGCGGGAATAAGACCGGAAAAAATCGTGGCCAACAAAGTTACCGCAAGCGTCGCGGCGAGCACAGTGCCGTCGATGTCGAAGCTTACCCAATAAGGCAATGGGAATGGCAGACTTCCGATTGCGCTTACCAGGAGACCGACGGCGTACCAGGCGAGAAGCACGCCAAAGATCCCGCCTAACATGGCGACGAGTAGACTTTCCGTCAGCATTTGCCGCATGATCCGCCAGCGCGTGGCCCCGAGCGCGCCGCGGATGGCCAGTTCCTTGGCGCGCAAAGCTGCGCGACCGAACTGCATGTTCATCACATTCACGCAGGCGATCAGCAACACCATTACGGTCGCGCCCAGCATCGCGTAAACGGTCTGGCGCAATTGCGGACCGACGAAGCCGTTGATCATCGGTTGCACACTAGCGGAAATCAACTGGCCGTTCGACTTTGGAAAATCCTTTGCCAGGCGCTTGGCGTAGCCGACAAATTCAGCGTTCACCTGATCGATGCTCACACCCGGTTTGAGCCGGCCGATGACTTGTGGGCCGAGTCCGGTAGGATCTTCGCGCGGCTTAACTGGAAATTCGTTGTAAAGCGGCACCCAGAGCTGTTCGGAGATGGGGAACTTAAATCCCTGCGGCATCACACCGATAATGGTCGCGGCGCGTCCGTTGATGCGCACATTTTGCCCGACGATGTTGGGATCGCCGCCAAAATCGCGCTGCCAGATTTCGTAGCCGAGAATCGTCGTCTTCTCCGCGCCCGGTTTATTATCATCAGCCGTGAAATCGCGGCCCATGATTGGCGAGACCCCGAGGATCTTGAAGAATTCGTCCGTGACATAACCGCCGGTGCAGCGTTGCGGGTTGTTCTTGTAGGTAACGTTGATCGTCGAGCCACTAAGGTAGCCGGACATAAGCGCGAACGATTGCTGGGCCGCCCGCAAATCTTCGTAATCTTGCGACGAAGGGATGAAGCCGGCGCCGTTGTTGTTCTGGTTGGCGTTGGCCAGCGGGTCGACCAGCCCGACAGTCATGAGCTGCTCGGGATGTGGAAAAGAAAACCCACGAAGCACAAAGGCATTCACGACGGTGAATTGCGTCGTCACCCCGCCAATACCCAGCGCAAGCACAATCACGGCGAGGACGCAGAACGTTTTCTCCTTGAACAGGACACGAAGACCGACACGAACATCTTGGCGGAAAGAATCGAGGATCATAACGAGGAGTTGGGTTGGAGTTGGAGACGATGAAGGGCGCTTCGAAGATGAGATCCGGTCCGAGCCGAAGATGGATTAACAATATTTTTTACTCGGTGCGCAGCGCTACCATTGGGTTCACCCGCGTGGCGCGGCGAGCTGGAACGAAACACGACGCGGCGGCAACCAAAGTGAGCAGACCCGAGACAACGAGGTAAATCGTAGGATCGAGCGGATTGACGTTGAACAAGATATTCTTGAGCGCCGCGGCGGCGACGACGCCGAGGAGCAGCGCGATGCCGCCCGCACCAAGCACGAGACCTATCGCGAGTTGCCACGCGCCCTGGCTCATGACCATGCGCAAGATGCGCAGCGCATCGGCGCCGAGCGCCATGCGAATGCCGAATTCTTGCGTCCGTTGATTCACGGAAAAGCTCATTACGCCGTAGAGGCCGACGCCCGCGAGGATGAAGGCGACGACGCCGAAGATGCTGAAGAGCATGGCGATGACGCGGCTGCCGGAGAGGATGTCGTTGTGGAATTGCGCGGGTGTGCCGGGGAAGTACGTCGGCAGGTTTGAGTCGAGCTCGGCGACGGCTTTGCTCAGGACGGGGCCGAGGGTGTCGGCGCGTTGACCGGCGCGTGGCCTAACGAGTACTGTCGCGAACTGCGTGGCAGGCGAGGCGCCAAGGAGCGGCATGTAAAAGCCGCCCGCCTCGGTCTGCTGATCGAATGGGCCTTGCATCAACGTGTCGGGCACGACGCCGACGATGGTGCGCCACGGCTGTTCTTTGCCGGGATTGAAGATGCGCACCTGATGTCCGAGCGCGCTCTGGTTGCCCCAATGTTTCCGCGCGAAGCTCGCGTTCACAATCGCGACGGGTTGCTTCGCGTCGCTGTCCTCAATGGTGAAATCGCGGCCTTCGCGAAGCTTGAGACCGAGCGTGGTGAAGTAGCCGTCGGAGACCGATTCGAAATTGCAGCGCAGACGATCGCGATCGGCCAGATAACTTTGGCCGTCGACCTCGTACTGGCCGCCGGCCGCGAAGGTCATGCGGAAGCGATCGGTCATGGCCGCGGCTTCGAATTGCGGATTGTTGCGCAGCGCACGGACCGCGCGAGTGAAGAAATCGCGGCGCGAATCCTCAGTCGGATACGGCGCTTCCATCAAGGCCAGGCGCGCGGCGTAGACGCCATTCTCGTCGTAGCCGTACTCGAGCTTCGTTTGGTTGCGGATCGATTTGATCTGCAACATCGCGGCAATGAGCAGCGCCGCCGTCAGCGCGATTTGTCCGACGACGAGCACACGCGTTATGACGTTGACCAGACGGCTGCTGTTGCCCCGGCCGCCTTCTTTCATCACTTCGGCTGGGTTGCCGCGCGAGCTGAGGAAGGCCGGGAGCAAACCGGAGACGATCGTCGCGACGAGCGTGATCGCGAGAGTGAATGTCAGCACGCGGCCGTCGATCGTGAAGTGCCACCAGTAGGGCGGCGGGAAGGGCGCGGCCTTGACGATTTTGTCGAACATGTCCGTGCCCCAAAACGCGAGCAGCGTGCCGGCGATTGCACCGAAGATTGCTACGACCAGGCTCTCGGTGAGCATTTGCCTAACGAGTCGCCAGCGGGTGGCGCCGAGCGCACCGCGAATGGCCAGCTCTTTCGCGCGCAGCGCGGCGCGGCCGAATTGCATGTTCATCACGTTCACGCATGCGATGAGGAGGACGACAATGACCGCACCGAGCGCCGCCCAAACCGTCTGCCGCAGCTGCACGGGGGTGAAGGCTTTGATTAGCGGCAGCACACTCGCGGAGGTGAAATTCTGGTTCGTTTTCGGATTGTCGGCCGCGATGTTGCGCGCGATCGCGATCATCTCCGCGTTGACCTGATCGAGGGTGACGCCTGGCTTGAGGCGGCCCATCACCGCGGGTGCACGAACGTTCGCGCCGAGGAAAAGTTCGCCGCGCGGCGTGGGCGGCCACTCATTGTATAGAGGCGTCCAAAGTTCCTCCGAGATCGGGAACTCAAAGCCCGGCGGCATGACGCCGATGATGGTCGCCGCTTTGCCGTTAATCGTGACGCTCTGTCCGACGATGTTCGGATCGGCGTTGAAATCGCGGCGCCAGATTTTGTCGCCGAGGATTGCGGTCTTCGGTGCGCCAGCCTTGTTGTCGTCGGCGTTGAAATCGCGGCCGAGCACGGGCGAGACGCCGATGATCTTGAACAGGTCGTCTGTGATGTAGGCGCCGGTATAACGCTGCGGGTTATTGTGGTAGGTGACGTTGATGGTCGAGCCGTTCAGGTAGCCGGCCATCATCGCGAACGATTTCTGCGCCGCTTTGATGTCCTCGTAATCCTGCGTGGCGGGAATGTTGCCATTGCCGAAGTTGTTGTTCTGATCGCTCGCTTTTGGATCAATGAGCCCGACGCTGACGAGTTGCTCGGGGTGCGGAAATGAAAACCCGCGCAGGACGATCGCGTTGACCACCGCGAACTGAGTCATCGCGCCGCCAATGCCAAGAGCGAGGACGAGCACGGCGAGAAGACAAAACGATTTTTCCTTGAGGAGGATGCGTAGACCGACGCGCATATCCTGGCGAAAGGCATCTAGGATCATAACGAGGAGTTAGGTTGGAGTTGGAGACGATGAAGGGCGCTTCGAAGATGAGATGCGGGATGGGGCTGAAATGGATTCAAGAAAGGCGAAACGCTGCGCGCGAACCAGTGGCTCACGTTAAGCAAACGCCGCCGCGCGGACTTTTTGCCTAGGTAGCGGTGGGGATTAATCGATGGCATACAGATTTCCATCGGTGCTTCCGAAGTAGACGACGCCGTTCACGACCAGGGGTGACGAAAAGATTGCGCCGATATTGAATTCGCGTTCGGTTGCGACGACCGGCGCTTCCCGCCAGCTCGAGTGAAAGAGCAGTGATTCGTTGAATTTCCGGTCGCCGCGACGCGATTCGAAAACTTCATCGTGACGTGACGCACGTATCCGGTCAATTCGTACTCACCTTTCCATTCCCCTTCGAGTTCCTTGCTCACTGCCGTGTTGCGTGGCGGGAGTTCCACCTGCGGCGGCCCGGTTTTTGCCAAAACGAAAGGCGCGGTGTTTCCACCTTGCGTGAAATCTCCGGCGAGATGGCCATCGCCCGTGAGATGTGCTCTCAGTTCGGCTTTGCCGACGCGTTCGTTTCCAAGGGCGCCTTTGATGGCGAAAGCCAGGTCGGAACTTCTCACCTGGAGATCTACCAACGGGGCGCCCTTCACTCCGAAGCCGGGAACGACAATCGACCCGATCCAGCCTTTGCCGTTTTCCTCAGACAGATCGAGAACGAGCCTCAGCTCTTCTCCCGGAATCTGCACCGCGCCTTCCGATCGGCCAGCTGCGCTCTCCGCCGCGTGGCCAAGCGTGGCGGAAGCAAAAAGGATGGCGGCGAGTAATTGCAACGGAGTTCTCCTGAACCGCGTTGTCGACTAGGCTCTCTGGTGCGTGTCCGTGGATTGCGCGATCGACGTAGTGTGGATCACATCGCCTTTGGGCAACGCGACCGGCTGTTGCGCTACGTGCCAGATCGAAAAGACGGCGCTCAAGATGAAGACGAGATAAGCAGCGCCTTCAAACATGCTGCGCTCTTTCTCTTCAGACCTAACGAGCAACGCGTAGGTCGATTCGAAGCCTTCGGCGGAGAGAGTATTCTGTTTCATATAATTAATTGGGTTGTCGACGATCCCTTATGCAAAGCCCGTGCCACGAGCGCGGAATGAGTTTTAAGTCGTTAGCCGACAACGGCTTCAGAATTTTCATTCCACAACGACGCCTTCGCTTTTGTTTCGCGCTCGGGAATTTTCTGTTCCGAATTTGGGACAAATTAGCGAGCACCTGAAGGCGGCCGAGATGGGCGCAACGAGCGACACGCTTCACGCACATGGGCAAGACTCCGCGATCACTCGCATCCTATTGCATGGTCTGCTGAACGAATCTGCCGAGCGTCGTAAGGCCGATTAGAAAAATCAGCGCTAAGACGATTTTGCGAAAACTCCTCTGTTTGATTTTGTCCAACGCGACCTTTCCGACGAACGAACCAGTGAAGGCAACGGCCAATAGTCCTGGAACGTACCAATAAGAGCCAGGCGTGAGATAGTTACTACGCAGATAGATTATCATCCGGCTGAAATCGACGCCGGAGTCGATCGCGGCAGACGTCGCGACGAAAACGCCCTTTTCCAAATCGAAGGCAGCTAGCACCAACCCACGGATCGCTCCACCGGTGCCGATGAGTCCGGCCAGCAAACCTGCGATTCCACCACCGGCGATAGCGGTGAATGCGTTTGGCGACAGCCTCACGGCCGGCTTGAAGAAAAAGAAAAGACCAAAGGCAATCAAGAAGACGCCGAGAATGAGCTCGGTGAATTTGAATTCGAGTCTCGTACTTAAATACGCACCGAGGATTACCAAACAGATGCTGGGTATTCCGAGCAGCAGGAGCAATCGCCACTGCACGTGTCGGCGAAAGAAAATCAGTTTCGCCGCGTTGCTAAAAACATGCAGAATACTGGTCAAAGCCAGGACCTCGTGAAAACCGAAGAGCATTCCCGCCAGCGGAACAAAAAATACCGACGAACCGAAACCTGCGACTGTGCCCACCACTTCGGATACGAACGCGATTAGAAAAAACAGAACCGGGAGCATGAACTGTGAGTTATTGTTGTGACGCTAAACTCGGCGCCGTCTCGGTGAACCCGCCTCCGCGTGACAGCGTTACGGTTTAATAGCTACTTTGAGGACTCCGTCGCGGCGTTCGCCAAACAGATCGTAGGCTTCGACGATTTGATCGAGCGAGAATCTATGGGTGAGCAAAGGCGTTGGATCAAAGCGTCCAGATTGCACGAGATTCATCAGCCGGCGCATGCGCTCTTTGCCTCCGGGACATAAGGTGGTCACAATCTTGTAATCGCCAAGACCGGCAGCGAATGCATCGTACGGCACCTGCAGTTTCCCTGAATAAACGCCGAGACTGCTGAGCGTGCCGCCGGGGCGCAAACAGCGAAGAGCATTCTCGAATGTCTCTTGAAGCCCGAGTGCTTCGATCGCGACATCTGCTCCGCCATCGGTCAAACGTCTTACCTCCGAAATCACGTCAACTTCTTTTTGATTGAGAACCACATCGGCGCCCATTTTGCGCGCCATCGCCGCTCGTGTCGGATCGCTCTCGACCGCAATAATCAGCGATGCTCCCATCAATTTCGCGCCTGCTGTGGCGCAGAGGCCAATTGGTCCTTGCGCGAAAACGACTACCGAATCGCCTAGTCGCACATCGCCTGATTCCGCGCCGCTAAACCCAGTCGAAGCGATGTCGGCGAGGAGGACCACTTGCTCATCCGTCAATTCGTTCGGAATCTTCGCCAGATTCGCCTGCGCGGACGGCACGAGCAGATATTCGGCTTGTGCCCCGTTGATCGTGTTGCCAAAACGCCAGCCGCCGACCGCTTCGAAACCGTGCCCATGTCCGCATTGAGCGAGCTGGCCGGACAAGCAAGCGCGGCATTGCCCACAAGGTGTAATCGCGCCGACCAGGACTCTGTCGCCGATTTCATAACCGGTAACGCCGTCACCGAGTTCTTCGATTACTCCAACCGGCTCGTGTCCGATGACCAAACCGGGGCGCACCGCATATTCGCCGCGCACAATATGGAGATCCGTACCGCAAATTGTCGTCAACGTGACTCGAATAACGGCCTCGCCGACTCCGGCATGAGGGCGCGGCACTTCTTCGACTCGGATATCTCCGGCTCCGTGAAAAACCGTTGCTCTCATTGGGAGAGAATTTTCGTGGCGTCCCCCAAATTCTCACAAGTGACGATGTTAACGCCTCCGCCGTAGTGGAAATAAGACATGATCTGCAGCCCGATATCGCGCTTGGGATCGGGAATAATCCGCACTACCGCGCTCACGCCGTTCTCATCACAAAGATTCATAATGTTTCCGATATGAGGCACGCAAGTTACGTCCATCGATTCCAGCTCTGTGAAATCGGCCAGGAGTTGAAAACCAGATTGCATTTTCGGAAGCGCCTCCCGGATTTCTTCGGCGCATCGCTTCACGTCCGGCGAGCCAACGCACCCACGGTAACGGATCACAAGTAAATTTTTCGCTTGGTCGGTTTCGACTGTAAAACACCCCGGGCCAATTCCCGGCACAGCGCTGATTCGAATCCAGCTTCGACTGTCATCGCACGAGGCAAAGTCTTCGGGTGTGAAAACATTCGAGTCGAGCTGCTGCTTTAATTCTTCGACCGAATAGGGTCCATAACGCTGGCCGCTCTTAGAAACGTAGATCTGCATTGCGTTACAAATTCGAATTGTTTGATCCTGAACCATCACTGAATTGCGCGATCGCCTGATCTGTTCCCGGAGATCAGTTTGCTTCGCGCGGCCTGAAGACGCCGCACCATCACTTCGCTCATGCGTTTAAACAGTTCGTGGCTAAGGGTAAGGTCTTCGTCGCGATGTTGCCGAAGCATTATGCCAGAAAGACAAATGGCGGTGCAGGACTCAGTGGCCCGCGCATCGAATTGCCAGAGGTAGGGCGAGAAAAGCCAGGACCACCCCAGTGGTTCCCCAGCCGAGACAGTATCGATAACGACCGGTCCCCGATCGCTCACTCCCTCGAGTACAACAGTTCCAGTCTCAATCAGATAAAACCCGTTTGCTGGATCACCTGCGCGGAAGATGGTCTGGCCCGCATCGAACTCCGTTGGCATCGCGGAAAGAGCCAAAAGCTCAAGGTGATGTGGACTCATTCCCTTGAGGAAGGGATGAGCCGCCAATCGCCGTTCAATCTCTGGGTCGGGCTGGTTCAATCTTGTAGACGGTTTCATTCTTACCTTGATGGGTTCTTCATCGCTTCACTCAATTTTACCCGCGCCGCTTGGAGACGACACATCATCACCTCGCTCATCCGCTTAAACAGCTCATAGCCCAAGGCGGGATCGTTCTCGCAATACTCGCGGAGCATTGTCCCATACAAAAAAATTGCAGCGGTCGGTTCGATTGCGCGCGCATCGAAATGCCACACGTAAGGCGGAAAGATCCATGACCAGCCCAGCAAATCGCCAGCGCCGACCTCGTCGATCCTGACCGCCTCACCGCCGGTGGAGGATTCAAGCGCTACCCTTCCGCGCTCGATCAGATAAAAGCGGTTCGCGGTTTCACCTTTTTGAAAGATAACTTGCCCGGCGGTAAACTCTGACCGCATCGCGCAGTCCGCGAGCAATCGAACGTGATGTGCGCTGATCCCAATGAGAAAGGGATGCGCCGCGACTGCTCCTTCCAGCTCCGAGCGGTCCGCTCCAACCAGATGCATCTCGTCTTCAATCATTAGCTTTTCCCTTCTCGCGCGTAGCTTGGCATGACGAGCACGGGACAATGAGCATATCGGACGATATGTTCTGCCGTGCTCCCGACGAGGACATGTGTCAGCCCCGTGCTTCCATGTGTCGCAGTGACGATGAAATCCACCTCGTTATCACGCGCGTAATCGCAGATGGCCTGCGCGGGCGCTCCAAGTTCGATCACGCCTTCGATGACAATGTCCTGTGAGTTTAAGTTCGTTGCGACTTCGTTCATTTGTTCCCTGGCCGCTTTCTGCGCGTAATTAGTCAGGGCGGTTGAATCACGCCCGCCGTATTCGCCGTACATTGCGAAGGTCTGCAGTGGCACGCAATTGAACGTCACGAGCTTTGCGCCCCAGACTTGCGCGAAGCGCACGGCAGATTCCAGCCCCACCACTGAACAGCCGGAGAAATCCAGCGGCACAAGAATTTTTTCTACTCGGATCGCGCTCTTTGACTTTGCGGCGCCGTCAGTTGCGCGCACAAATTCCCGTTCGTGTTCCCGCACCACGAGGACGCCACAGGGTGCGTGCTGCACGATTCTT
Organism: Spartobacteria bacterium; assembly: GCA_003134785.1. GTDB lineage: Bacteria > Verrucomicrobiota > Verrucomicrobiia > Chthoniobacterales > UBA10450 > AV80. Next base: position 238,414 of record PLCN01000002.1, on the reverse strand, counting down.
TCCGCCGTGCTTCCTAGAAGGACGTGCCTGAGTCCGGTGTAACCGCGCGTCGTCGTTACGATGAGATCCGTTTCCAGCTTCCGCGCCAACTGACAGATCACATGATACGCGCGTCCTTTCACGACGTGACAATTTTCCGGTGTCAATGCAATCGCGTATTTCTTAGCTACATCCTGGAGACGCCGCTTGGCGCGACTAGCGATCTCTGCCTCCGGAATCGGGAGTGGCATTGCTGAAAACGTCGACGTCGGATAATCGCAATCGAAGGCGTGGACGAGATGCAGCTTCGCGCCGAAGCGTTTCGCTAGCGGCAGAGCATATTCCAACGCCTTCAGCGATGGCCGCGAAAAATCGAGAGGCACAAGGATGTTAGCGATCTTTAATGAGTCGCGCTTGGCGCGATCGCCTCGAGGTTGAGTGGGCGACCGAACGCTGCGTTGTTTGGGATTGGCCTTCCGTTCCATGTTTTAAGCGTAGGTTGACGATCTAAATCCGCTCTCCATTTCTTGGCTAACGTTTACCCTCCGTTGCATCCGAGTTCCCATCCGCTTCACGTTAGTGCGGCTGAAGCGTGGCCCGAAGCAATTCTTTCACGTAGCGGGCTTTGCGTTGGCAGAAGTGCCTAACCGAACGATCCCGGCTCCGCCCTGCAGTCTTTATTATCGGGAGGGATTAGACAATGGCTGGCTCCTCAGTTGATCTGACTCACATTCTGCGAGCCGCCATACTTTGGAATCATTCGGCAAAATTTTGGCCGGAGCAGGACGAATCGAAATATAGGTCGGGGTTCCGGTAAGATTGAAGTCTACGAATCGTTGCACCGGAAATTTGCGGAACTCCCGTTGTAATTTCAGGTAGTCACGGGCAGCGGTCTTGGCAATTTTACCAGCCAACTTCACCTTTTGAGACTCCCTCAGCGCGGAAACCTTGAGGTGTTTTTGCCTGCCGCCTGATGCTAACGCTCTATCGTTGATTTCAATTAGGAGATTTGCGGTCGCTTGCGGGGTAGCGTGCGCGCGAGCGTCGATCGCAAAGGCGACGTGAGCGAAAAAGCAGTGCGGTTTCATAATTTTTAAAGACGTTGATTTTCTAGTTCGCCGCACTTCCATGTTCCATGTCCGCGCACCACTGAAGACATGGCATTCGTCACCGAGGCATCGCGGACTATGTCGCGTAGTTCGAATGGCGCGTACCGTAACGTCGCACGGAATCGAAAGACGGTCTGGATAAATCGTCAGCGCTCATCCGAGCATCGCCGGAAGTTCAGACGTGCGTCAATGCTGAGCGCGCCGAAACACTGAGTCCTTCGTACGTCTCCCGAACAATGTGATCAACCACCGCTTTCATATCCCGCGTGCATTCCCACACGGCTAATTGCCGATCCGCGCCGGTTCCCTCGCGCATAATTTTTTCGATGTGCGCAATCTGTTCATGGTTGCCCAGCTCGTCTACTTCCGTCGCGATGAACTCGAGCATTTCGTGAAGTAATTCGCGCTCGTCCACCTCGCATCTACGGCCGAAATCGATCAGTTTTCCGTCGATACCGTAGCGCGACGCGCGCCAGCGGTTCTCATCGATCAAGCGCCGCGGATACATCCGAAAGCTGACGTTTTGCCGCAGCAGTTTATGCAGTTTGACCACGATCGCCTGCATCAACGCGGCGAGCGCGATGGTATCATCGACCCGCGATTGCGCGTCACAGATGCGGAATTCGAGCGTATCGAAGAACGGATGCAGTCGGATGTCCCACCAAATTTTCTTGGCGTTGTCGATGCAACCGGTGGCGACGAGTAGCTTCAGGTAATCTTCGTACTCGGACAGGCTTTCAAACGCATCGGGAATGCCCGTTCGCGGGAAACGCTCGAAGATCATCTGCCGATACGCTTTTAGGCCGGTGTTTTGTCCCAGCCAGAAGGGCGAGTTGACCGACAGCGCGTAAAGATGCGGAAGGAAATAACGCGCCTGATTCATGACCGCAATCGCCACTTCGCGATCCGGAATTCCGACGTGAACATGCAACCCGAAAATAAGGTTCGCGCGCGCGATTTGTTGCATGTCTTTGACGATGGTGGCATAACGCTCGTCCACCGTGATCAACTGGTCCATCCAATGCGAGAATGGATGCGTGCCCGCCGACGCGATCTTCAGTCCGTCGCGCGCGGCAATCGTCGCCAAATCGCTGCGAAGCTGAACGACCTGCTGTCGCACGCAAGCTGCGTCACTACAGACTTCGGTGGCCAGTTCAACTACCGATTGGTGCATCTCGGACTTGACGCGTTCCTTCAAAAGTATTTTGCCGTCTGCCAAAATCTCCTGGATGTGCGAGCGCAGCTCACGCGTTTCCGGATCGATGATCTGAAATTCCTCCTCGATTCCGAGAGTGAAAACGTTTTTCATTTCACCGAGAGCAAGGAACAGTCGGAATTACACCACGAGCGTTGCACGAGTCGTTCTGGCAGGACTCTTGGACGCTAATCACTATCGTCGCGGGAAAATGGTGTAGGCTCGGGGCGCGGGACCAGCAGAATTGTCGGCGGTATCGCCATGCAACTGCAACTGAACTGGTCTTACATTGGGCAATTAATAGCCGTCTTTGCCGGATCTTTTGGCTGCCACCACCGAACGCAGATTTCCACCTAGAGTTCCGCGCCGCTTCTCATAGGCTTGGTCGAAGGTTGGTCATTCGGCGAGGAAAGCGGTGGCGCTCGCACTTTTATTTGCCGGCACCTGCTTGGAGGAATTTTAGGATTTCCCGAGCTTGAGCGGCGGGAATGTTGGCCCGGACTCGCATGTGCATCATGATCGCCTCCCATTGGGCGGCGGTGAACTCACCCGGGCTGCGAATCATATGGCAGCGGTTGCAATTAAGCGTCCACAGCTCGGCTCCCGATAGCTCTATTTTTTCCTGGGTTGCTGCCGTTGTTTCCACTTTGGTTTTCGAAGCCGGGGCGGTGGTTTGCGCGGTCGCAGGGGAGGCGATGGTGGCGACTGCCGCGCCGATGGTCGCGACGGCAAAGAAGTGAGGAGTAGTCATAATCGTCTAGAATCCGTACGAGATTTGAAAGAGCAGTGAATCGTCCGGCGCGGGATTGGGGCCGCGATTGCTCGTAAATTCATAGTCGCCCTCAAGCCAGAGGGTGTTGGTGACGTAGTAAACTGCACCAACCGTCCCGCGCTTTGTCCAAGTACCCAAGGCGTCGTTTACCGTATCGTAGCGACCTACTAACTCCAGCTTGTCAAGATACGGCAGGCCTAGCTTGAGACCCGCCAATTTGTATCCTCCCTGCACCCACCAACCACGGGGCCTGATGGTACCCGCGTTGTCCGTTCCGACCCAAGTATTCATGTATTCGCCTTTGACTTCGACCGAAGGGCCGAGATGTAATGACGCATCCACGACCCCGGCGTTGTACTGTTGCCTGCCAGCGTTATCATACCGGCTCGACATTCCCGAGACGCCGACTTCCAGATCGTATTGCGGCTTCCACGGCCAAAAAATGGCGACGCGTCCGCCTTCCCCTGCGCCCCCGTGCAGGTTGTTGGTAAGCTTGCCATCACTGGTGAGGCCCACATTGCCACCAAGGTCGAGTTGACCAGCGTCGCCGCTGCCGTCCATCGAGCCGGGGCCGTTTATCACAAAACCGGAATAGGTCAGGCTCGCGCCTTTCTCTCCGAGCGGGATGCCGCCGCGCAATTGCACGCCGATGCCGTTACCGGGAAGAACCGATCGCGGCAAAGGGGCGTCGGGAAATTTGTTCAACCAGCCCGCGCTACGCTCACTATAAGTTCCCAGCGGCAGCAGCATGTTGCCACCCGTGAAGGTAACGTAGTCGTTTATTATGTAATCGATTGTCGCGAAGCTTAGATTTAAGGTGGTGGCGTAGCCGGAGCTGCCGGGCGCATTGTTCTGAATGGTGAAATCAAAACCAGCTTCAAAGAGAATTCTATCGCCGCCCCGAAACAGGAAGATCGGCGCAAAATCGGCAAACATGAATGCGCCGTGTTGATGGGAAATTTTGCCGAACTGAAATTCAGCGTCTCCGACAATGCTGAAGCTGTGGGTCGCCAGCGGGCCGGAGGTTTCGATGGGTACGGCATCGCTTGCGGCTGGCGCTGTTGTAGTCGTGACAAGTTGTTTTCCTTCAGGCGATGTCGCCTTTGCGGTGGAAGGCCCTTCGGCGGGGATGGCAGGCACTGTGCCGTTCGCCATCTGCCGCACCGCCGTCTTTAGCTCATCCATTTCTTGCTTCAGCGCTTCGTGTTCCGCCTTGAGTTTGTCGTACTCGGCGCGGGACACGTAATCGGAAGCAGAGGCTGGCTCCTGCCCAAAGGAGGCAAACGAAGTTGCCAACAGACTTAGCCCGACGAAGCCCCACGTGATGGTTCTATTCACGATAGGATGGTCTGGACGTCGCATTTACTTACCGGCCAGAGTTTTGATGTAATTAACGAGCTCCCAGCGTTGTGTCTCCGACAAAGTTCCCTTCCACGAAATCATTGGCGACCGACCTTCCGAGATTTTCCAGAACAGCTCGCCATCGGTTTCTCCTGATCGGATGCGCGCAGTCAAATCCGCTGGCCTTTTCTCCAAGGCGGCCGCACCTGGCCCATCGCCTTTGCCGGCCTGGCCGTGACACATCATGCAATTTCCGACGTAAAGTTTTTGACCGAGCGCAATTGTGTTTGCGTTTGCAGGTACCGGATTGGGCCGGTTGACGACGGAGGGCGGAGCTTTCCAATCTTGCGCCAGCAGCGTTCTGCTCATCGAGAACGCGGCCAGTAAGATCAGCGCTCTCGACCAACTGGCAGCGGAATATCGTGATTTCATAAATTTTTCGAACTTTGAGCTACTGAAAATCTATTCGGCTGCGGATTTCCTGCGCTTTTGTAATCGTCGCTCCTGTTTGCCCGCGCCATTGGCTTAACAAGAAGTATCTCAAGTTTGGGTCAGGTGGACGGCGCGCTGCCTCTGTCTTTGCACCAAAGCGCATCGATGCTCCAACGTCCCGGACCGTAAAAGATAATGAAAAAGAAAACCCAGCAATACACCAGGGCGAGTTCGCCTCCATTCATGATTGGGAAAAACTTCGCCTCCAGTGTAGGCACAACTCCCGCGTAAAACATGAAATAGGCCACCGCCATCTCGCCGCTCGTCAAAAACGCGGCGATGCGCGTGAACAATCCAAATGCAATCAGAAATCCGCCGACGAATTCGATGATCCCCGCGACAAATGCGATCCCGTCCACCCCGTGACCGCCGCCCGGGAAGCCGAGAAGTTTTTGGCCGCCGTGACACGCGTAAACTAAACCGACAATCAGTCGCACGATGCAGTAAACTGGGTCCGTAAATCGATTCAGAGAGTTCATGCAGCAAGGTTCGAGATCGCTGGAGTGTGGCCCAAATCTCAATCCATCGACTACGCGTTTTTACGGAAAATATTCCGACCAAAATTCTCCGCGCTCCGACCAATTTACTGGCGAGGATGCTTCGCATGTGTCGCGCGATATTGTGTTGGTGATTTGTCCGACAACTTTTTGAAGACGCGGTTGAACTGCGACAACGATTGAAAGCCGACGGCGAACGCGATTTCACTGATCCGAAGATGTCGATCTTGCAGGAGATCGCGCGCTTTCTCTATGCGTATGCTGGCAATGTAATCGACAAAATTCACGCCTGTCACCTCTTTGAATTTTTCGCTGAAGTGATTGGCACTAGCGTTGACGAGCTTCGAAACTTTCGTCAGGGAAAGTTCTTCGTCCGAATGCTCGTGGATGAACTTCCGCGCCTTCCAGATTTCCACCGGCTCAGCGCGCTCTCCGTTTAGGAAACTCGGTTGCGTTATCTGCTTTGCAGGCGGCGGCACTATCTTCATGCCACACCATACCGCCACTGAGCCGTTGATGCTCTCCGCCCCGTGGCAATTGCTCCTCTTATTTTGCTCGACCGAAAACAGTCACCGCCAAAAAAATCCGCACCGATGCCTAATCAATGCCGATTGATCAGAATTTCGCCGCGCGCTGCGCGACAATTTTTGCAAACAAAAAGCCAAGGCGCGTGGAGCGCAGCGCGACTGACGTCTTTAATCTGAGACTCGAAAAGAACAGTTATGAAAACGAATCTCATTCTACAGACACAAAGGGGCATCGACCATTCGGCTTCTGTTTCAAGTCAAGCTGCTTATCCCGGTTGGACCACACCGACCAGGAGTTTGGTTCCAAACGCACCCAGTTACGGTTGTCGATGCGATCGATGGGGCCATCCATGCTGGGATTGCGTTAAGTCACAAGATGGGAGCGAACAGGAGCTCACGGTTTTGGCAGAACAAACAAAGAGGTAAACAAAAATGGAATATGTAGTTGTGTTGGGTGTCGCAGCAATGATCGGGCTCTACACCTTGATCATTCGGCGATGCCTCCGAGAGGCTTAAGCGAGAAGGTTTCGACATCCAGTCGCGGCTGGGTAAATTGCGACTGGTGAAGCTTGGCAACAAGCAACTCGTCGAAAAACTCACCCGGTCCGCGATCTTTCGCGATTATGCTCGCGCGTTTTCCGCGACAACCGGGATGGCGTTGGCCATGCGACCAGTCGAGCACTGGCAACCTGCTCTTCGTGGCGCTCCGAACGAGAATCCGTTTTGCGAATTAATGGCGCGTTCGAATCGCGTCTGCGCCGCTTGCTTGGAAGTCCAGCGAAAACTCACCGAAAAAGTCGGTGAACGCTCCCGCACGGTTACCTGTTTTGCCGGATTGTCTGATAGCGCTGTTCCCATTCACGTAGGCGATCAACTCATCGGTTTCCTGCAGACCGGACAGATCCTTCTCAAGCAGCCCACCAAATTCAGCTTCGACCGCGCGGCCAAACAATTAGTGAACTGGGGCGTGCAGGTCGATCTGAGGAAAGCGCGCGAAGCTTATTTCCACACCAAGGTGCTGACGAAGAAGCAATACGCCGCAACCTTGCGGCTGCTTGAGATCTTCGGACGACACTTATCGATTCTGAGCAATCAAATTGCTGTCGAGAATCTGGCGGCTGAGCCTGCGGCGGTCACCCGGGCAAAACAATTTATTTCGCAAAATCAGGATGGCACCCTCTGTTTGGCCACAGTCGCGAAGGCGGTTAACACCAGCACGTTTTACTTTTGCAAACTGTTCAAACGCGCCACAGGGCTCACGTTTACCGCGTACGTCGCGCGAGTCCGGATCGAAAAAGCGAAAACGTTGCTGCTCGACCCCAATCGCCGCGTGAGCGAAATCGCGTACGAAGCAGGGTTTCAATCTCTCACTCATTTTAATCGCGTTTTCAGGGCAATCGTTGGCCAATCGCCAAGTAACTATCGAGCCCTCTCAATCTGAGGGTATTCTTGCAGCGCGGGGCGCCCCTCCAACAAATATTTAATCTGTTCTTGTCTGAGCTTCTGTTGCGGATGATCTGTGTAACCCAACTGTCCACATTCATTCTATGAAACGCATCATCACACTCAGCGTGGCTCTCATTGGATTCGCAACAATAGCAACGTCGCAGGCCGATCTTTCATTACCCGACGTCAGTCAACTTGCGGTCAATAAACAGCGCGTCGGTTTGACCGACATCACCATCACTTATCATCGGCCTTTGGTTAACGGCCGAAAAATTTGGGGCGGCCTTGTTCCGCTCGGAGAAGTTTGGCGCGCGGGCGCGAATGAAAACACCACGATTGAATTCAGCAATTCGGTTTCCGTGGAAGGACAGCCGCTCGCGAAAGGGATTTACGGACTGCACATGATCCCAACCGCGGATTCTTGGACGGTGATTTTCTCGAATATGTCGAGCGCGTGGGGCAGCTACACCTACAAGCAGGCGGAAGATGCGCTTCGCGTAAATGTGAAGCCCCGCCCGAACGAAATGGAGGAAGCGCTCGAGTACGAGTTCGAGGATCCAAAGTCAGACTCCGCCACGGTGACGCTGAAGTGGGAGAAACTCGCCGTGCCTTTCAAGGTCGCGATCAACGACGCGGATGCAACCCTGGGCGACATCCGTAAGCAAATGCGCGGACGCGCTCAGTACGAGTGGCAAGCGCCCAATCAAGCCGCGCAATTCTGTCTGACGAAGAAGATCAATTTGGACGAAGCGCTGAAGTGGGCAGACCTCTCGATCCAGAACGAGGAACGTTTCGAGAACCTGACTACCAAAGCCGATCTGCTCAAGGCGACGAATAACCCTGATGAGGCCAAGAAGGTCTGGGACCAGGCGCTCGCGAAGACAACACCGGTGCAGCTCTATTCTTACGGGCGCCGGTTGCAAACGGAGAAGAAAGACGCCGAAGCCATGGAGATCTTGAAGGAAGTGGCGAAACGCTATCCCACAAGTGTGTACGGGCATCTGTCGAACGTCCGGATCAAATCCGCGGCGGGCGATTTTGCCGGCGCGGCCGAGGACGCAAAGAAAGCGCAGGCAGCCGCAGCCTCCGATCAGCAAAAGAGCAGTATTAAAACGCTGATCGATCGGCTTCAGGCGAAACAAGACATCAACAAATAATCCGCGAATCGCTCTGGCGTGGGTGGCCCCGAGAGGGTTCGGGGCTGTGCTCGCGGTTAACCTCTTGATGTCTTTTTTGTGAACCGGTTGATGTTTTGGAAAGCGGTTTTGATGTTTCTCGTGACTGGCGCCGTTTTGCGTTCGGGCCGCGCGGCCGATTCGCCGGCGCCGGCGTTTCCACCGCCCATGAACGCCGCTGAGATCCAGCTCGCGCTCCAAAAGCTGAATGTGCTCGGGCGCGTGCTCTACGTCGCGGCCCATCCGGACGATGAGAACACGAATCTAATGGCGTTGTGGGCGAATGGCTCGCTCTACGACGCGGGATATCTCTCGGTCACGCGCGGAGATGGTGGGCAGAATCTGATCGGACCGGAACTGCGCGAAAAACTTGGCGTCATCCGCACGCAGGAGCTTCTCGCAGCGCGTCGGCTCGATCACGGCCGGCAATTCTTTACCCGCGCGGTCGACTTCGGATTCTCGAAAACGTCGCAGGAAACGCTGCGGATTTGGGATCGCGACAAGATCCTCTCCGATATCGTGTGGGTTATTCGTCGATTTCGCCCGGACGTGGTCGTCACGCGTTTCAGTCCGGACGACGACAAGACCCATGGACATCACACCGCTTCGGCGATTCTCGCGCGCGAGGCTTTTGCGGCAGCCGGCGATCCGAAACGCTTTCCGGAACAATTGGCTTTCGTTGAAGTCTGGAAGCCGACGCGGCTTGTTTGGAATACTTCGCCGTTCTTTTTCTCGAATCGAAATCTACCGTTCGATCCCACCGGCCTCGCCACGATGGAAGCGGGCGGTTTCAATCCGCTCCTCGGCAAAGCCTTTACCGAAATCGCGGCAGCAAGTTTGAGCATGCACAAGAGCCAGGGTGTCGGCAGTCCGCCAAGGCGCGGCGCGCGCAAAGAATATTTCAAGGTGCTGGAGGGCGCGCCGATCACGAACGGTCTGTTTGATGGCGTGGACACCGCTTGGTCGCGCGTGCCGAAGTCGGAAGCGATCGCCGACAAGGTGAAGCAGGTGATTTCAATGTTCGTCCCGACAGATCCCGCGGCATCTGTCCCGAAGCTCTTGGATCTCCGCAAAGCACTCACGCAATTCAGTGACAAGGATTGGGGCGCGGAGAAACGGGCGGAAGCAGATTCGATTATCGCGGCATGCCTTGGACTCAACATCGAAAGCTCGAGTACCATCGGGACAGTTTCGGCATCTCAACCGTTGCCGATAAAATTCGAGGCGATCAATCGCTCGAAGGTTCCGGTGCAATTGGTCGAGGTGCGAACACCTGTCACGGGAGAAACACTTCGACTGGACTTGCCGCTTGCGACCGATCAATTCGTCGCGAAAGATCTCGCGCCGACTCTTCCGAAAGATGTTGCGTGGTCGCAACCTTATTGGCTACGGAAGCCGGCGACACTCGGCACATTCACGGTCGACGATCAAACGTTGATCGGTCTCGCGGAGAATCCGCCACCTTTCCCGGTGGAGATCGCGTTGCGCGTCGCCGATCAGGATCTTCGTTACAGCGTCGACACGAAATACCGCACGGTCGATCCGATCATCGGCGAAGTGAGGCAGGATCTCGTCATCGCTCCGCCGGTTTTCGCGAATTTGTCCGATCGGGTTTTTGTTTTCGGTGATGACAAACCGAAGTCGGTTCAAGTGCGCGTCGTCGCTTCGACTGCCGCCGTCCGCGGTCAACTCCGGCTCGAAGCGCCGAAAGGATGGCAGATCGAACCGGCATCCGTTCCCGTCGATTTGAAAGCAGCCGACTCCGAAATCTTCGCCGCGTTTACGATCAAGCCACCACCAAACGCAAATGAAGGAACGCTGCGCGCCGTGGTGTCTGTCGAAGGGCGCGACTACTCCTTCACACGCGAACGCATTTCGTATCCGCACATCGGTCTGCACGTCTTGATGCCTCCCGCGGAAGCGAAGATCGTGCGCGCTGATATCCGGAAGAAAGGCGAACTCATCGGATTCATTCCCGGAGCGGGCGACGAAATTCCGCAGAGCCTTCAGCAGATCGGTTACAACGTGAAGATCCTGAATGCCGGCGATATCACTTCGGAAAATCTGAAACGCTTCGACGCTGTCGTCCTCGGCATTCGCGCCTATAACACGCAAGATCGAATCGCGAACTGGCAGCCACAGTTGCTCGCTTACGTGAAGGCTGGCGGTGTGGTCGTGGCGCAATACAACACGACAGCCGATCTCAAGACGAAAGAGATCGGCCCGTTCTCGCTGGAGATTTCTCGCGACCGCGTGACCGACGAGAACGCCGAGGTGCGGATGCTCGCGCCGGATCATCCGTTGATGAACACGCCGAACAAAATCACCGCCGAAGATTTCAAAGGGTGGGTCCAGGAACGCGGCCTTTATTTTCCGAACAAATGGGATCCGGCGTGGACGCCGATTCTGTCCTGCAACGATCCGGGAGAAAAACCGCTCGATGGCGGATTGCTCGTGGCCAAATCCGGCAACGGCTATTTTGTCTACACTGGCTATTCGTGGTTCCGCCAATTGCCGGCGGGAGTTCCCGGAGCGTATCGCCTCTTCGCGAACATGGTTTCGCTGCGCGGAGCGAAATGAGCGCGGACCTCTCCTCCCTCTGTAGCCGCTTCGCGATGCGAAGCGCGAGAGACGCGTCGCCGCTGATGGACACAACGACCGTTAGCATTCCCGCCAATCATCGCGCCGCCCACCCTCCTTCGCTTTGCTTCGGCGTGGCAAGCAGGGCGGCGGCTACAGAAGAATGAGCGCGCAGGATCGACCGCCACTTTTCGCCACCTGGCGCAAAGCCTACACGTTTGCGATCGCGCTGTTCGCGATTGAGGTCGCTTTGCTCTACGCGTTCACTCTCCGGTTTTCGTGAACCGGATCGATTACCTTGTCCTGATCGCGACGATCCTCGCGATCCCGCTTTACGGATTGTGGCGCACCTACAATCACCCGAACCTCCGAGAATATCTCAAGGGCGATGCCAGCATTCGATGGGGTACGATCGGCCTTTCCGTCCTGGCCACCCAAGCCGGCCCGATCACGTTCCTCTCGATGCCGGGTCAGGCCTACGAAAGCGGAATCGGATTCATCCAAAATTATTTCGGCCAGCCGTTCGCGCTCATCGTCGTCTGCGCGATTTTTGTTCCGATCTATCAGCGGTTGAAAGTTTACACCGCCTACGAATATCTTGGCCAGCGTTTCGATCAGAAAACACGGCTGCTCGGCGCGTTCTTGTTCCTGGTGCAGCGCGGCATCGCCGCCGGAATCACGATTTACGCGCCCGCCATCATTCTCTCCGCCTTGCTCGGCTGGGATCTAAATCTGACGATCTGGCTCGCGGGCGGATTCGTCATCGCCTACACGGTGATCGGCGGCACGAAGATAGTCAGCCTCACGCAACGCTATCAGATCCTGGTCATCCTCGTCGGGATGGCCCTGGCGTTTGGCATCGCGGTCCATCGATTGCCGGACGACTTGTCATTCAGCGGCGCGCTTTCAATCGCGGGCAAGATGGGAAAACTCCAGGCCGTGGATTTCTCAATCGATCCATCCAGGCGCTACACCATCTGGTCCGGCATTCTCGGCGGTTTCTTTCTTTCGCTATCGTACTTCGGCGCCGATCAATCGCAGGTGCAGCGTTATCTCGCCGGCGGTTCGCTGCGCGCGAGCCGGATCGGCCTCCTTTTCAACGCGATCGTGAAAGTGCCGATGCAGTTTCTCATCCTGTTGCTCGGCGCAATGGTCTTTCTCTTCTACCAATTCGAAAAGCCGCCGATGTTTTTCAATCAGCCGACGTATCAACGCGCGATTGAGCGCGGGTATGGCCCACAGCTCACGGCCTTGCAGACCCAGTTCGACGATGTCTTCACGCGTAAGCGCGAAACCATTCAAGCGATGTCCAACGCTTCCACGGAAACTTCAGCGGCACTGACGACACAAGTGCGGGAACTCGATGCGCAAGCGCGCGGCATCCGTGATAACACCAGGAAAATTCTCGAGCGAGCCGGCGCGAGTCCGAAGAGCAAGGACTCCGATTATGTTTTCATCACCTTCGTCCTCCATCATCTGCCGCACGGAGTCGTGGGTCTGCTCGTGGCGGTGATTTTTTGCGCGACGATGTCCGCGACCTCGGCAGTGCTGAACGCGCTTGGTTCAACGACAGCGGTCGATCTGTATCGGCCGCTCATCCGCCCGAAGGCGAGCGATCATCATTATGTTGTCGCGACTAAAGTGTTCACCGCTGCGTGGGGTCTGGTCGCGATCGCGATCGCGTCGTTTGCCAGTCTGGTCGAGAACCTGGTGGAGGCCGGCAACATTTTAGGATCCGTTTTCTACGGGAGCATTCTTGGACTTTTCCTGGTCGCTTTTTTCATGCGCGGTGTTCGTGGCTCGGCGGTTTTTTTCGCCGGGGTGATCGCGCAGGCGCTCGTCCTCGTCCTCTTCTTCACTTCGAGCATTGGTTATCTTTGGTACAACGTTATCGGCTGCGGCGCTGTTCTCTTGTTTGCCTGGATCCTGCAACAAACGCTGTTTCGGAACGAGCGACCGCACGCGCCTTGATCATGGCTGAGCCGATCATCTGCTTCGGTCAACAACCGTGCGGCTTCTTTCCCAAGCGATTTCTCTACGCCAAAATCGCGACGGCGCGCCGGCTGCAAAAAGAGATCGGCGGCGCGATCGTGTTTTTCTTTCACGACAGCGATCACGATTGCCGTGAAACGATCACGCTCTTACGCGAACGGCACACCGGCCAGGACAATGCCTTGAATTTCCAGTTTGCGAACAAGATCCAGAAACAATTTTCGCCGCTCTACGCGAAACGCGTCCTGCCGGAATGGCAGATGAAACTCGCGCGGCAGCTCCCGAACTACGTCGCGCCCGAACTCGTCGAGCACTTCAAAGCGGTCGAGGCTTCAACCGTCGCCGAATTCTGCCGCGACCTCTATGCGCGGATGGGATTGCTGGATGGAATTCGAGTGGAGCGCTCAAGTGATCCCGAGTTCCGGAAGCGGGCGATCCCGGTCGACGATTACTTCGTCGATGTTCCCTGGGAAGGTGAAATTGTTCGCGCGCGATACCGAGACGGAAAGCTCTTGCTTCACAAAGGCGCGGATCGCTACATCGAGGTTCCGGCGCAGGAATTCGATGCGACGCAAATCAGCCCGACGCGCAATACGCGCCTGCGCTGGATGCAATCGGTCATCGGCTGCACGCATTACGTCGCGGGAGCGGGTGAGCGCCAATATCTCAACGAAACGGACGCGCCTGGCGTGACTTTCGTGCAGCGCGAAGACATCGCTGATTCGAACCACGCGTATATTGGGTCTTGATGGAATCGCGTCCGCTCAAGATCGGGATCACCTGTTTTCCGTTGATCGGCGGCAGCGGAATTCTCGCGACCGCGCTCGGAACCGAACTCGCCGACCGCGGCCACGCCGTTCATTTCTTCAGCTACGCCAAACCGGTGCGGCTCGATCTTTCTGCGCCGCGAATTCATTTCCACCAAGTCGCAGTCGGTCAAAGCAGTTTGTTCCCTTGTCCCGATTACACTTTGCCGCTCGCTGTTAAAATGGCCGAGGTCGGCCAACAAGAGGAGCTTGATGTTTTCCACGTGCACTACGCTGTTCCGCACGCGACCGCGGCTTTCCTGGCCTCTGAAATGATAGAAAATTCCGCACCGAAGATCGTGGCGACCTTGCACGGGACCGACACGACTCTTCTCGGCCCAAACCCGCAGTACCGCGCGGCGATCGAACACGCGCTGCTCCATTCCGATGCGGTCACGACGGTTTCCGAAAGTCTGCGGGACCAAACCGAGAAGACCTTTAAACTCCGTGAACGGATCCACGTCATTCCAAATTTCTTCACGCCGGCGACGCCAACGAAGAGCCGCGATGAAATGCGGCGCAAGCTTGGAATCTCGGACGAGTTCCTCGTCGTACACATGTCCAATCTCCGGCCGGTTAAGCGCATCGATCTCCTGTTGCAAGTGATTGCGAAAACATCGAACCGGGATCGAATCCGATTGTTGATTCTCGCCGGCGGTCCGTTCGCTCCGTACGAACCGCTTGTGGACGAACTTGGATTGCGCGGTCACGTCATCGTCCGAGAAGATGCCGCAGCGGTGGAGAATTATCTGCCCGCTGCCGACGCCGGCCTTTACACCTCGGAGAACGAGAGCTTCGGCTTGAGCATTCTCGAAACTTTGTTTTTCGGAAAGCCGGTCGTTGCCTTTCGGATCGGCGGAATTCCCGAAGTGGTGGGCGACGCCGCTTACCTGCATGAGTTCGGCGACATCGCGGCGATGGCGTCCTCGCTCGACGCGCTGGTCGACTCACCGAACGTCGCGCGGGAACTTGGGGAACGAGCTCGCGCGCGAGCCGAGAAATATTTCACGGCTGCGAAAATCGTGCCCTGCTACGAAGCATTGTATCGGCAGGTCATCGCGTAATGGCATCGCGTTTGAACTTCCACCTGGATGCGGAGGCGACGGGCTCCCGCGCGCGGGCCGCGACGTTTCATACCTTGCACAACGAAGTGCAGACGCCGCTCTTCATGCCGGTGGGGACGCAGGCCACGGTCAAGGCGCAGCTCCCGCAAACGCTCGAGGATGCGGGCACGCAAATTCTTCTCGCGAATACTTATCATTTGTTGCTCCGTCCCGGTCCGGAAGTCTTCCGCCGCACGGGTGGCATTCATGGCTTCATGAGTTGGAAACGCTCGGTGCTGACGGACTCCGGTGGATTTCAAATTTTCTCGCTGCCGCATTCGCGCGCGATGAGCGAAGAGGGCGCGGTCTTTCAGAGTTATCTCGATGGGAAGACGATCCTGCTCAGCCCGGAAGTCAGCATCGAGACGCAGAAGGCGATCGGCGGCGACATCATGATGGCGCTCGATCATTGCATCGCCTCGACTGCGGATGAAGCAGTAGCGCGGGCCGCACTCGATGTCACGCATCGCTGGGCGGCGCGGAGTCTCGCGGCGCGCGGAGATTCGCCGCAATCGATGTTTGGGATTATCCAGGGCGCTCTCTTCCAGGAATTGCGGCGGGAAAGCGCGGCGATCCTGGGCGAAATGCCATTCGACGGATTCGCCATCGGCGGGCTCGCGGTCGGCGAGGGAAAAAGCGAGCGCGAGGACGTGTGCGAATTCACCGCTCAACTCTTGCCGCGCGACAAGCCGCGTTACCTCATGGGTGTCGGCACGCCGCTCGATATTCTCGAAGGCGTCCATCGCGGTGTGGACATGTTCGATTGCATCATGCCGACGCAGCTCGCCCAGCGCGGCGCCGTCTTCACTTCGCGTGGATTTTTGCAGATGCGCCGCGGAGTCTACAAATTCTCCGAGGAGAAACTCGATCCGACCTGCGCGTGTCCGACGTGCGCGCGCTACTCCCGCGCTTATCTCCATCACCTGACCAAGACGAGCGAGACGCTGGGCTGGCAGTTGCTCGGCAAACACAACATCCATTTCTATCACCAGCTCATGCGCGAAATTCGCGAAAGCATTCTGGCCGACAGCTTCCTCGATCTCTATCGCGAGAAGCGCGCTTTTCTGCACGAATCCGATCTCGACAATCCGATCCGCGCGCAGAAGCCGAAGCGGACGAAGGTCCGCATGCTAGGAAATTACGAAGTGCACCTGGCGTGGGAAGGCTTCGCCAGCATCCGGCAGATTTCGTCGGGCGAGATCATGCACTCGCGAACTCCGCCGATGGAAGAAGCGAGAAGACTCTATATCGAGCAATCAAACCTGGCCGAGCGCGTGCAGCTTTCTGCGAACGAGAATCCGGACAGCGCCGCGCCCCTGGTCAT
This sequence comes from Spartobacteria bacterium, assembly GCA_003134785.1. GTDB lineage: Bacteria > Verrucomicrobiota > Verrucomicrobiia > Chthoniobacterales > UBA10450 > AV80. The sequence goes on along the minus strand of PLCN01000002.1, from coordinate 222,076 downwards.
TTGGGATGTCGGACTCGGCGCCGCGGCGAACGCGATGGCGGCGATTGTCTGCTACGAAGAGCAGGCCGCAAAGGCTCCCGTGCGTCCGCTCAAGATCGTCAGCTTCGAAAACGATCTTGATTCACTCCGGCTCGCGTTCCGGCACAGCCGCGATTTTCCTTACTTGCGTCACAGCGGCCCCGCCGGAATTCTTAAGGACGGCTGCTGGCAATCGCGACGGCATCCGCGCTTGAGCTGGTCGCTTTTGCTCGGCGATTTTCTCGAAACCATGGCCGCCGCTCCCGATCCACCCGACCTCATTTTTTACGATATGTTTTCGACCAAGACTTCGGGCGATCAATGGACGCTCGAGGCCTTTCGCAAATTGTTCGACGCCTGCGCGGGACGTGCCGCCGAACTCTTCACCTACACCTGCTCAACCGCGAACCGCGCCGCTCTCCTCGCCGCCGGATTCTACGTTGCCAGAGGCCGAAACGCTGGAGAGAAATTGGAAACCACCATCGCGCTCACACCCGCCGCGTGTAGCACATCTTCCGCGTCCCGACATGAGCTGCTCACGCCCGATTGGCTGGAAAAGTGGAATAGGTCCGGCGCGAAGTTCCCCGGGGAAATCGAGGCCGATCAACGGACCTCATTCGAGCAGACGATCCGAGCGCACGAGCAATTCCATTGTGGCAGTGTGACCGGCCGTCTTTGAAACTTGATCAGAGCGGGCGATCATTGGGCATGAGCAAAGACGCACCACTAACCCGCAAAGGCTTCATAGAACTACTAAACGAAGACCTGGCCCGCGAATACCAAGCCATCATCGCTTACGTGATTTACAGCCAGACGATCAAGGGCGCGCAGTTCACGGACATCGCCCGCGAGTTGCAGGTCCACGCCGGAGAGGAATTGAGCCACGCCATTTTGATTGCGAAGCAAATCGATTACCTGAACGGCACTCCCGTGACCACTCCCAAGCCGGTCAAGACCTCGGACAAAGCGGAAGACATGCTTCGGTTCGATCTCGAGAACGAGAAGCAGACCATCATCAACTATCGGGAGCGGATTCGTCAGGCCGAAGCGATGGGCGAATTCGGGATCAGTGAAGTGCTGCGGAAGATTATCGCGCAGGAGCAGGAGCACTTTACAGACTTGGCCGGCGCGCTCGGGATCGACAATCCCGCGATCGAAAGCTAAGGGAATTCCGGAGGACCGGACCCGTCCGGAATCGGGCTCCCTCCCGAGATCAGGAACCGCCAGAGTCCGTCTCCGTCGAGACCGTTGCTTCGCCGTTGGTCTGCCGCAACGCCTGCTCCATCGCCGCCCAGGGAAGCACCGCGCATTTCACTCGCTGCGGAAATCTCCGCACGCCGCTGAACACCCGCAAATCGCCCAGGGCGGGAGCCGCGTCGGGAACTTCGGTCGTGACGATCTCACGAAAAGCGCGGGAGAACTCAGCGGCTTCCGCAGCGGTCTTGCCTTTCAGTTTGACCGTCATCAACGAAGCCGAGGCGAGGCTGATCGCGCATCCCTGGCCGGTGAATTTTAACTCATCGACCCGCCCCTCTTTCCCGAACCGGACATGAAGATGAATCTCATCTCCGCAGGAGGGATTATCGCCATGCACATGCACCCCGCCCTCGTTGATCTCGCCAAAATTCCGCGGGTGTTTCGCGTGATCCAGGAGCACCTCCTGGTAAAGATCTTCGAGTTCGGAGTTCACGCGAAAAAACGTTCGGCCGCCGCCAGGATGGCGATCATTCCATCCACCTCCTCGCGTGTGTTATAAAAGTAGAAGCTCGCGCGCGCCGTCCCGGGCAATCCTAATTTGCGCATGAGTGGCTGGTTGCAATGATGGCCGCCGCGGAGCGCCAAGCCGTATTGATCCGCGAAGGTGGTGACATCATGCGGATGCGCCGCGTGCACCACAAAGCTGACGAGACCGCCGCGCCGGTCGCGCGGCCCGAGCGTCCGCACCCCAGGAAGTTCAGCAAGCCGGTCCATTGCGTAAAGCGCGAGCCCTTGATCGTGCTCGAAAATGCGATCCCGGCCGACCTCCTCCAGATAATCAATGGCCGCCCCGAGGCCGATCACGCCGGAAATATTCGGTGTTCCGGCTTCGAATTTGTGCGGAGCATTTTTGAAGGTGCTCTTTTCCAAGGTGACGCTGACGATCATTTCTCCCCCGCCGTGCCATGGCGGCATCGCATCCAAAATTTCGGCGCGACCATAAAGCACACCAATGCCGGTCGGGCCGCACATCTTGTGGCCAGAAAACGCGAGGAAATCGCAGCCGAGTTCGCGCACGTCGATCGGCAGATGCCCCGCGCTCTGCGCCGCGTCCACTAATGTCACCGCACCGATCTCGCGCGCCGCGGCGCAGAGCTCGGCAACGGGATTGATGGTGCCGAGAGAATTCGAGATGTGCGTAAACGCGAAGAGCTTCACTTCCGGCGTGAGCAGCGCGTGGAGCTGGTCGAGCGCGAGCGTGCCGTCATCCTCGCGCACGGGCACAAATCGCAGCCGCGCGCCGGACCGTTCGGCCAAGAGCTGCCACGGGACGAGATTGCTGTGATGCTCCATCTCGGTCAGCAGGATCACATCGCCGGCTCGCAGAAACTTTCCGCCCCACGCATTCGCCACCAGGTTGATCGCTTCCGTCGTGCCGCGCGTAAAGACGATCTCGTCCGCGCTGGCGGCGCCGAGGAAATCCGCTACGCGTTGGCGCGTCCTTTCGAACGCGGCGGTGGCTCGCGAGCTCAGCTCATGTAAACCACGATGCACATTGGCGTGATCGCACTCATCGAAACGCCGCAAAGCATCGAGGACGGCGCGCGGTTTTTGAGTGCTGGCGGCATTGTCGAAATAGATCAGTGGCCGACCGCGCACTTCCTGCCGAAGGATCGGGAAGTCAGCGCGGAGAGCGTTCCAATCGACGGGGCTCGGGCGCGGTTCCGCAGCATTCATCCCGCAATATAGCAGCCACCCTCATCCGCGTTCGACTTTAAGTTTCCAACGCGATGGGTGCATGACTAATCGCTACTTCCTGGCCTCCGGCGTGACCGTGATTTTCACCCGCTGGCCGTCGCGCATCACGATGATGTCCACGGGCTCGCCGATCTTGGCCGCGTCGAGCGCATAAGTGTAGTCGTAGATGTTCGAGACTTTCTGGCCGCCGAACTCGACAATGACGTCGCCGGCCTTCAATCCCGCTTTTTCCGCCGGACTGCCGCCGCGTATCCCCGCGAGTTTTACGCCTACGACTTCGGTCGTGTAGTCGGGGATCGTGCCCAGAAAAACGCGCAAGGTTTCCCGGCTCGCGGTCTTTTCCCTTTCTTGCACCTTCACGTAATCGGGCCGCTCTTCGCCTTTCACGAGATCCACCACTAACCCGCGCGCGAGCTTCGTGATCCGCTCCAAGCCGTCGTAATCGAGTTTGTCGGCGGTGTCCGTGGGCCGGTGATAATCATCGTGGCCGCCCGTGAAAAAATTCAGCACCGGCACGCCCTTGGGATAGAACGCGGTCACATCCGTGGGCAGATAAGGATCTTCCTGCAGCGCGAGATTGAAACCGGCCGCGACGTTGCGCTTCTCGATCAGGCGACGCCACGCGTTCGATGATCCGACACCTTGCAAACTAAGTTTGTTTTCTCGCAGCCGCCCCGCCATGTCGAAGTTCACGTAGGCGGCGACATTCGACAGCGCGACCGGCGGATGTTCGACGAAGTAGGACGAGCCGATCAAACCGATTTCCTCTCCCGACCAAAGCGCGAAAATGATTCCGCGGCGAAACTCCTGCGGTTTCGCTTTTCGTTCTTCCGCAAAGGAGGCTGCCAATTCCAGGACCGCGGCCGAACCGGACGCATTGTCGTCGGCGCCCGGATGAATTTTCCCTTCCTCGCCTTGCCGTTTCATCGCGCCGGTCTCGCCGAAGCCAAGATGATCGTAATGCGCGCCGATGACGACGTACTCGGCTCGCTCCGGCGGACCGGATGGCGGAAGCAACGCGAGGACGTTGCGGTCCTCCTTCTTGAGCCGCTCCACCGCGGCCGTGATGTGCGCCGTCAACTTCGGAAGCGTGAAGCCCTTTTCCGCATGGGGATCTTCCTTGTCGAGCGCTGACTGGAGGGATTTCAAATCTTTGCCAGTGCGTTGGAAGAGCGCGTCCACCACGCTGCTGGAGATGCTCGCGGCCACGATGCCCGAATTCGCCATGTTGGCATCGAAAGATGCGGCGATGAGTTCGCCTCGACTCGGGGAATTTGGTCCCGAGACGAACAACACCGCTTTCGCACCGTGCTCGCGCGCCAGCATCGCCTTGTAGCGAAGTCCGGCGTATCGGTTCAACTCCTGTCGCCGTTTTGGATCGACCCCCTCCGGCACGTAACGCATGACGAGTGCGATCTTGTCCTTCACATCCACGCCGGCATACGAGTCATAGCCGTCGGGTCCTTTCCCCGGCACGGACAAGCCGTAGCCCGCGAACACGACTTCGCCGTCCACCGTCTGGTTCTCCGTGAACGAAAGCGGCGCGAAATCCTTCTCGACCTGGAACCGGACCGGTTCGCTCTTGGCGTCTCCGCGCAGGAGCAGTTCGTTCTGATTCGTCAGTATTTTTACACCCGCGTTGAACTCAAACTTTTGGAAGAACGTGCCGTTGTCTCCCGCCGGTTTCAGTTTGGAATTCTGCAAACGGTCCGCGAGATAATCCGCCGCCTTCTTGGCCCCCGCGCTTCCCGTCATCCGACCCTCGAGTTCCTCGGAAGCAAGATAGCGAACTTCCTCCCGCAGATCTGCCGCGGTGATCTCCGATGAACCGGCGTTTCCGGATCGAGGACCCAGCGGCGCCTCCGTTGGCTTGACCGCGGCCGAAGCGGACGGAGCGGGATTTTGACCGGCGCGCGGTGATTGCGAAATGGCCTTCAGCGCCGCTTCGTGATTCCAATTCGCCAGGAAAAGCTGCGACTTTCCATCGGCGGTGCGGCCGGTCGTCCAGCAAAGTTGTTTGCCATCGGGTGAGAACACCGCCAGACCGTCGAACCCGTCAGTGAATGTTACCCGCACCGGTTCGTGCTCACCGGCGGCATCGACGAGGTAGAGCTCGAAATTTGAAAAGCCGAGCTTGTTCGAAGTGAAGATCACGTACTGGCCCGACGGATGGAAGTACGGCGCCCACGACATCGCCTTGAAATCGGTGAGCCGGCGTTCATCCGAGCCATCCAACTTCATGGTATAGACATCCGCGATCGCACCGCTCTTATCGAACCGCCGCCAGATAATGCGTTGGCCATCCGGCGAGAAGAATGGCCCGCCGTCATAGCCCGGCGTGGAAGTAAGCCGGCGCTGATTTGAACCATCAGCGTCCATGATGTAGATGTCGCCGAAGTACGCCGGATCAGTTTCGTAACGCTTGCGATCTTCGGCGGAAAGTTTCTCGAGCGGATAAGCCGCGCGGAGAGAGCAGAACACAATCTTGCTCCCGTCCGGTGAATAACTCGCTTCCGCGTCGTACCCGTTCGCCTTGGTCAGCTGCCGCAGATTCGAGCCATCGCGCATGGCCGCGAAAATATCCATCGTCTCGTCGTAATCCCACGAATAGCGGCGCTCTTTTCCCGAAGCGCGAAAATCCAGTTCCGCTTTTTGTTTCTCTCGCGCTTTCGGATCCAGATGCGTGGAAGCGAACAGCACGTCGTCCTTTCCAGGCCGAAAGAACCCGCAGGTCGTCTTTCCGATTCCAGGCGAGACGCGGTGGATGTCTCCCGAAGTGAGATCGAGTGTGTAGATCTGATAGAATGGGTTATCGGCTTCGCGCTCGCTTTGAAAGATGAGCGACTTGCCATCGGGCGAGAAATAACCTTCCCCGCTCCGCCGCCCCTCGAAGATAAGCTGCCGGACGTTGGAGAGAAATCGCGCCTCTTCCTTATTCTCTTCGGCCTCCGCCTTCAGGCAGACGAAGACGAAGCCGACGCCAAGGACAAGGAGGACCAGGGTTGGGAGCTTGAGCTTCATGAAATAAATTTGGGGCGGGAGCGTTTTTTCGCACACGCGCGTCCCGGCGTAAACATGTAGCGCTTGAGGCCTGGCGCCGAAAGGATCAAGATCATTTCGCGCGCTCAGGTTAAAACATACCGCCCGAGCTTCTTTGTTCCGATCCGCCGGACGAGCCCGGCTTTGATTAGCGGGTTTAGCAAGTCCAGCGCGCCTTGTTTCGATACGCCGATTGCATCCCAGATTTCGCGTGGCCTCAGCGCCCTGTGCTCGCGCAGCAGATGGAGTAATTGCTCCTGTTTCGGCCGAAGCACCAGCTTCGCTTTTCCGGCACGCGCCGTCAGCTTTTGAATCCGGCTCCAAACTCGCTCCAACGTCACGCGCAATCCATCCGCGCTGTACTCGAGCCAACTCGTCAAGGCGCCGTCATCCTCCAGCACCTTCTCGAGCGCAGCGTAATAACGCGGGCGATCCTCCCAATAAAATTCATCGATCGAAAAAATGTGATGATTGTCGAAGCCGCGCCGATACAGCTCCCACAAGCTAAGCATTCGGCCCGTGCGTCCGTTGCCGTCGGCAAACGGGTGAATTGTTTCAAACTGATGATGCACGATGGCCGAGCTCAGGATCGGAGAGATCTCTTCGTGCTTGTTCCACCACTCCAGCAATTCCGACATCATCGGCCGCACTCGATCCGGCGCCGGCGCCACATAACTCCCCACCCGCACGCGAATCGTTCGATACTGGCCGGCCGTCCCCTGGTCCATCACCTCGCCCGCCATGATGCGGTGCAACTTCAACACCCTGGTATGAGTGATCGCGCTGAGCTGCGCGTTTTTCTCCACGAAGCGCAAACCGGCGAAATAATTTGCCACTTCCCGCCGGGACCGTTGTGCAGTCGCCGGAATCTCCCGCCCCTCTTCGATCGCGCGCACCTGTTCCAAGGTGAGCGGATTGCCCTCGATCGCGGTCGAAGAATGCGCGTTGCGAATGCGCGTATCTTTTTGCAGCGCCGGAATCCAGGGCACCTGCACCGACGCCGCCAAAATACGCTCGCGCAAGGCCGCGACCTGCTCCACTTGCGAGAGCAACTTCGGCGTAATGGTAAAAATGGGCTCGTAACTCACGGTTTATTAGTCAAGCGTTAGTCAAGTTATAAGTCAAGCCCGATCGTCTGACTAGTCCAGTGTAAGTCCAGTTATAAGTCAACCTGTTCCACCGCCATGGCGTAAGCCGGTTTGAAGCGATCCGTTCGTCAATCAAGTAGCTTGAGCGCTGGCGTCGGCGCCGGGAAGGAACCCTGACCGGCGATGGAAAAATTTGCGCGACCTGTCGCGCGGGACTTTCGTGGCGGTGAAGGGAAGCCATCCGGCGTTCCACGGCCGGTAAGCGCGATCGACTTTAGAAAATCACCTGCATCCGCAGCACGATTTCGTCGAACTGGTCGTCGCCGAACCGCGGATTAGCCTCGCGGAAATCCGACCAGGTATGCACGTAATCGGCCATAACTTTTACATTATCGGCGTGGATATAGTAGTTCAGGCCGGCGGTGACGGAATGTATGCCGTCGTTCGGCAGTTGATCCGGCGAAAGCTCTTCCCATTTCACGACCGCCTGCAGTTTTTTCGGGATGATAAAATAGCTGCCCTGCACGTACCAGCCGTGGGCTTCGAAGTCCCGGAATCCGGGCGCGACTCCGTTGACCGTCCTTCCATCCACGCTCTCGTCAAGATATTCGCCGATCAAATCAAACGGCCCGACGTTAAGCCAGGCGTCGATGCTCCACGCGTGCCGCTTGTCCGCGCCCGGCAACGTGTAGGAAGTCAACGAACCATCGGGATTCACCTTCAAATTCAGGGTAGGCGATATATTGGTGCCGGCATCGTCGCTGCTGAACAGATAATCGCCCCCGAGCTTCAAGCTCGCGTCCTGTCCCATGATTTTTCCTTTGAAGGGCAGGAGCTCGAGCCGGCCGACGCCCATGAAGTTGTTATTATCGTTGTTGTTAAAATTGCGCCCGTTGCCGTTGAAGATGCCGGCATAGTAAGTCACGAAATCTTTCTCATCCGGCACGGCGGTGGCCAGCGGCTTGCCCCAAAGCATCGCGCCGATTTGCCGTTCGGGCGTGAGTGCACCGGTGGCGAGGCTGCGCTCGATTGTATAAATCAGTGTGTCCGGAGTGAGGTTCTCCAGCCCGAAAGGCGCTTTAAATTGGCCGACTTTGAAGTTGGCTTCGGGAATGCCATGCCAGTTAATAAAAATGTCGGTGCCGGAAAATTCGGTCCGATTTGCAGTATTAACGGTCGTGGTGGCGCCGGTGGCGACGTTGACCGTCTTCAGTGCGGTGATGGCTGAGTCGCTTTGCTCGAAATCGCCTTCGATCTTGAAATCGAATTGCTCCGCGAAATCGCCCATCAGCGAAATGCGGGCACGGCGGAGCCGGAAGCGGTCTTTCAGCGCAGTGGAACCGAAACGGCCCTCGAAAGCGGAAACATCGCCGCCCTCGAAATTCACCTGGATATAACCGCCGAGCGTCAGCTTGAATTCCGAGCCGCCGGGATGCACGTCCACCGGCGGCGGAGTTGGAGCGGAGACCGCTTTACTGTCGGTTGTGGTGGTGAACCTGGCATCGGGCGAAGTAGACATTGGCGCCGTCGGGCCGCTCTTCGACTTTAGTTGGTGCACTTCGCTTTCTAGCTCGGCGTTCCGTTGCTGTAGTTGGCGAACGGCTTTCTCCAGACTTAGCAAGCGCGCGTCCGCCGATTGGCTGGCCGCATCCTGAGCGCGCAGGAGCGAACAAAACAGGAACGAAAAGAAAGCCGCGAACGGAAAAACGATCCGAATTTTCATATTTAGCATTTTGCGGAACGGTAGCTTCCCCGATCTAGAGCGAGCTGGCTCGCAGAGTAAAGAAAAAAAGAAGGACAGCGAGTGCGGCCGGAGGAACAAGCAAGCGACTATAACCAGGATCGGCAATTGTCTGATCTCGATCAAAGGATCCGATGCGAAAAAGCGAATCAATCCGTTTCGAACGCGACGGAAAGATAATTCTTTCTCTTGCTCCAATCTTTCCATCGGTCAGGCCTACGCGTTCAGCGTTTTCAAACTCCCGCTCACCGAAGTCATCGACATCACTGAATCTGCGCCAGTCGCGAATTGCTCGAGCACGTTGGTGGCGGTGGGACTTGGAATCAATTTGCGTCGCGAAGCTCCCGTTCAAGAATGATCACGCCTCGTCATCGGCCGAGAATTTCTACTTGACATAAATCCCCACTTGGGGGGAATCCACGATTACAGTGAGTGCCGATACTGAGAGGTTCACCACCCGTCAATTTTGCCCCTGTCTCTTCCATGATAAGCGCTCGAAGCTAACGTCAGGAATGATAGGTCGCGACTCGCCCGGCGAGAAGTTATTTCATAACTAAGCTTTTGCTGCCCTTCCATCCTTGGTGGCGATCGGGTGGAACGGACAGATGCGAAATGATGATTGAGCGCCCGGCCCTACGAAGTATTCTTAGTTGGTCTGAAAGCCAAGCAATCGTAGAGTACGCGGTCTGGCTGAAAATTGGATGAAGATCGAAGCAAAACCTGGATTCCCTGGTGCTCAGTGCGACCATTTTGAACAAGGTGGGAAGCTAGATCATCCTGTGACTCCAGTGCATGCACCATTTCACGGTCCTGACACAGGATAACTGGCTTGGAGCCGGGAATTGCCAAAATAGAGAGGGGAATAATGAAGCGAGCGAGTTCAAGAGGCAAGCCAAGCTCATGAGCGGCTGCATGCCTAACTTCAAGCTGGATCATCCTCGCTCTTGCGTCGGGCGTTGTCGATTCCAAGGCTACATGGATCGCGTCGAGCAGCCGGTCGCGGACTTCTCCAAGATCTGTCAATGATTTGAGGTCCTGTAGCGCGACCTGCGTTTTGATTGCTTTGGCGAGAGAGGAAATCTCTTTGAGATAGGCATGTTTCTGCCCTTCCGGCACAAAATACATGACCAGGAGATGCACCGGCTCGCTGTCAGGCGCACCGTAGTCGACGCCCGCAGGACTCCAGCCCACCGCGCAAACCAGTTCGCCATCGTGCGGCGCACGTGCGTGCGGACAAGCCCAACCTTTCCCTATGCCTGTGTTGTGCACGTGCTCCCGCGCCAGCACGCTTTCCGTGATACCGCCTTCGACTCCAATATCTGGGATAGCCTCAATTAGGGCAGCTAGATATTCCAGCGCCTTGGTCTTGTGACTGTCCGTCAATTCAATCAAACGACCAGCCTGTAGTGCATCGAGAAGGCTTCTCATGTTAGTCCATCCCGTATTTTCGGTGGAACCAGACTTTAACCGAATGGGTCAGCATCGAATAGCAAAGAAGGAACCCAACGATCCATATCCAGAAGCTGGCCGGCAGCGGGACAAAGCCGAAATAACTCCCGATCGGTAGATACGGAAGAACGGCGCCCGCGATCATAACAATGATTGTTGTCAGGAGCAGGAGCGGGCTGGCGATGCTTTGAAGAAAAGGAATCCGGTTGGTTCTGATAATGTGAACGATAAGCGTTTGAGTTAAAATCGACTCTACAAACCAACCAGTGTGAAACAGACTTTCATAATATGTTTTCATTTCCGGAGTGGTCGCAGAATGGGAGTAGAGTTTGCAGTGAAAGAAGTAGAGCATGAGAAAAAAAGTCGCGTAATCGAAAATGGAACTCATCGGCCCGATGAAGATCATAAAGCGACGTATGTTCTCGATGTTCCACTTGCGAGGAGTCCTGAGATATTCTTCATCGACATAATCCGCAGGAATGCCGACTTGGGATGCATCGTAAAGCAAGTTGTTGAGCAAAATCTGAATCGGTGCCATCGGCAGGAAGGGTAAAAAATAACTTCCGCCGACCACGCTGAACATGTTTCCAAAGTTCGAACTGGCGCCCATGCGGATGTACTTGAGGATATTGCTGAATACTTTTCTTCCCTCGATGATGCCGTCCTCGAGTACGAGGAGACTCTTTTCGAGAAGAATGATGTCGGCCGATTCCTTCGCGACGTCGACCGCCGTATCGACAGAAATGCCCACGTCTGCCGCGCGCATCGAAAGAGCGTCATTGATGCCGTCGCCCATGTAGCCAACTACATGCCCGCGTTTTTGCAGGGCGGTAATGATGTTCTCCTTCTGGGACGGAGACAGACGAGCAAACACATTGTTCTTTTCCGCCAACTCGCCCAGTTGCGTTTCATCCAGGCCGAGAAGCTTGTCGCCGGTGATGACCTCTTGTTCATCCAAGCCGACATCCTTGCAAATCTTCCGGGTGACCAGGGCGTTATCACCGGTTAGAATCTTCGTGACGACGCCATACTGCTTGAGCGAGGCGAGAGCCTTTGCGGCGGAGCCCTTGGGCGGGTCAAGAAAAGCTATGTAGCCAAGCAAGATCAAATCGCTTTCGTCGGCAACTGAAAATACCTGCTTGCTTTGCGGAAATTCGCGGTAGGCGATTCCGAGCACGCGGTAACCGTCCCGACTCAATTCTTCATACTCTTCCAGGAGATCATCTTTGATGAGGTCAATCATTAGATGGATTTCCTCATCGATCTGGTAATGCGTGCAGGCCTTGTAAATGTCTTCCACCGCACCCTTGCAGATCAGCACGTGGTCGCCCTGGTAATCCACGGCGACGGACATGCGTTTGCGTTGAAAATCGAAAGGAATTTCATCCACTTTCTTGCAACCGCGTTCCACGTCCAGATCGCTATGCGAAAGAACCGAACGATCCAGTAGGTTGCGCAACCCGGTCTGATAGTAACTGTTCATGTAGGCGTAACGCAGGACGTCGTCGCTATCACGGTTAGTGACATCAACCGCCTTTTCGAGAATCACGCGATCTTGCGTCAGCGTGCCCGTCTTGTCCGTGCAGAGAATATCGATGGCGCCGAAGTTTTGAATCGAGTTCAGCCGCTTCACGATGACCTTCTTCCTAGACATGGCCATCGCGCCTTTGGAAAGGTTCACCGTGACAATCATCGGCAGCATTTCCGGCGTCAGTCCCACAGCCACCGAGAGGGAGAAAAGGAGAGCCTCCGCCCAGTCGTGCTTGGTCACGCCGACAATCAAAAAGACGATCGCTACCATGACCACCATGAAGCGGATCATCAGCCATGTGAAACCGGCGATGCCTTTGTCAAAACTCGTCTGCGCCCGCTGTCCCGAAAGCTTTTCGGCTATCGACCCGAAGTGAGTCTTGCTCCCAGTGTTAACGACCAACCCGCGAGCGGTGCCACTCACAACATTGCTCCCTTGGAAACATGCGTTTTGCAACTCGATAACGCCCCGGCCGGTTACATTCTCTGGCTCAGCATGTTTCTCCACCGGCATGGATTCGCCGGTTAGGGAGGACTGGCTTACGAAAAAGTCCTTGGCACTGATTAAGCGAAGATCCGCCGGGATAAGTGCGCCAGCTTGCAGGATGACGATCTCTCCCGGGACAATTTCGGCTATGGGGATGTCATATTCCTTTCCGCCGCGCGTCACCAAAGAGTTGGTTTGCACCATGGCGTTGAGTTTTTCTACGGCCTTGCTGGAGCGGTGCTCTTGCACATATGCCAGGACAACACTGAGCAAGACCATTGCTCCGACCACCGTCGCGGCACGGACATCTCCCATTAACAGAGAGACGACACAGATCACGAGCAGTTGGATCACCAGAGGATTGCGACATCGTTGCAAGAGCTCCCTCACGATGCCGGCCTCTTTTCTGTGACTAAGAATATTGCTGCCGTATTCTTCCCGAGCAGTTTCAACTTGCTCGTCGGAAAGGCCATTCTCTGTCACGCCAAGACGCTGCAACGCTTCCTCGGCCGGCAGCGTGCATAACTCCATGAGCTTCTGCTCATGCTCTGAAATAGCAGCCGCAGCCGCTTTGACCGCCTTATGGACGATGGCGGGATGGAGTTTGCCCGAGAAAATGAATCGGAACATGAAAGATAAAGTTCCCCTTAGGTCGCTCGCTCTGGCTACACGCGCTCGACTTTACGGATCATCCCGGTGTCGGGATGAAAGTCGAGTGGAGAATTGAGTGGACCGCGCTCTGGCGGCAACGATTACGTGGCAGAGCCGGCCGAGTTGCGTCAAAGCTTCGAGCATCGCCCGCGAACGGCGCGATTCCAGCCGTTCGAGCAATGCAAGAGTCCAGCTAATCCGCCAACGCAGAACAAACCAGCGCATCAGGCGGTGGAACCACCTTTCCGTCGGGAGACTGTGTGCAATCCGAAACTTTCGTACTGACATCTCCACGCGTTTGAGACGCTTGTCCGCTTCTTCCGCCAGACACTGCAAAATCAATTCTCGTTCCGATCCTTTGGCCTCGCCGGCTGCGAGAGCGTGATAGATCCGAGCGTATTCGTGGAGCGCGTGGTAGCGCCGCATGATTTTGAGCCGAACGTGTCGCAGCTTTCGCCGAAGCTGGCGGATTGTAGGGCCGCGCGGCGAGGCGGCAGATTGCTCAGTCGCCCTCATTGATCTGGCGGCCGTGGTGGCTAAAATAGCCGGGATCATTCAATAAGTGCATAGCCCCATGCGCCACCATATGTCCACTCCGTTTTGTGCGAATCTCGGGATCGCACGAGGCCTCGCCGAGTGGCAAGGAAACGCAGCCATCGGCATCCCGAGAGCGGACGCCGCGCCTCAGTCATCCCGGTGCGCAACATCGTCGGCCAGCTCAACGCCGCCGAACGATGATCGACGAGGACCGCGACTCTGATCGCGGCTCCTCGCCAAGGGCAATGGTTTGGCAGAGCGATCACTTACATGGGGATAATTCTCGAACGAATTTTTCAATTAGCGTGAAAGTATTGCGCTCCGGCGCCGCTCACGATAGAGAATCGGCGAAATGAGCACGAGGAACAAACTCCCAGGGAAAGTCGCGGAGGAAAAGCGTCCTAGTCTGCTGCGGCGGTTTTTTCGGACGCTTGGCCCGGGGGTCATCACGGGCGCGGCCGACGACGATCCTTCTGGAATCGCGACGTATTCCATCGCCGGAGCTCAGCTCGGGACCTCCCTCCTTTGGACGAGCTTATTGACCTGGCCTCTCATGGGCATGGTGCAGATGATGTGTGCCCGCGTCGGAATGGTGACAGGGCGTGGTTTGGCTGGCGCCCTGCGGCAGAAGTTCGGCCGGCGGGTCGTGCTCGTCGCTTCTCTCTTTCTGCTCGGCGCCAACACGATTAACATTGGCGCAGACCTGTCGGGGATGGCCGACGCCGCGGCGATGCTGACCGGGTTCAATTCGCATCTCTTCGTCCTCGCATTCGGAATTGCGATCTCGTGTGCAACGATTTGGCTTCGATATCACCAAATCGCCAACTCTCTAAAGTGGCTCTGTCTCGTGTTGTTCGCGTACGTGATCACCGCGTTCGTCGCCCACCCGGATTGGTCGGCGGCGATTCACGACACGTTTGCTCCTTCATGGCCCAAAGGACATCTGGCATGGCAGACTCTGGTTGCGATCCTTGGCACGACGATCAGCCCTTATTTGTTTTTCTGGCAGGCTTCCCAGGAGATCGAAGAAGAAAAGGCGAAGGGCCGTCGAATGGTGCGACAGCGTCAGAACGCTACTAAGGGCGAAATCCTAAGCCGGAAGATGGATGTCGGAGTAGGTGCGTTCTTTGCCGTGTTCATCATGTATTTCATCATGCTGACAACGGCATCGACCCTGCACCGGCACGGCATTACGAACATCGAAACTTCGCGGCAGGCAGCGGAAGTCCTGGGGCCGTTAGCCGGCAGGTTTGCGGCACTGCTCTATACGGTGGGAATCCTCGGAGTGGGATTCCTGGCGATTCCCACTCTCACCGGGTCGGCGGCGTATGCGCTGGCAGAGACGCTAAGCTGGAAGGAAGGGCTCGACGAAAAGCTGCGATCAGCTCGAGCATTTTACGGGGTGATCATCGCCTCCACTACCGCCGGCGTGGCGCTCGATTTCGCGAACATCAATCCTGTGCGCGCGCTATTCTGGACGGCCGTTATCAATGGACTACTTGCGCCGTTTCTCCTCGTGGGTCTCGTTATCGTTGCTTCCAACAGGACGATCATGCATGGCCAACCCAGTTCAATGCTGAGCCGAGTGTTGGTTGGAGCGACAGCGCTGATCATGTTCGGCGCGGCTTTTGGAATGTTCGTATTATAGAAAGACTGAACTGACATGGCGAATCGAGGCACTCAAAGACGCCTGTGTGGTTTCATCGTGACCGCAATCGTGCTGGTAGTCTCCGATTTTGCTTACGTTTTCGACCACACTTGGCGACTGGCGGTCGGCGTGCTTCTGGTCGCCGCTTTCAGCATGATCATTCTGTTCTTGCGATCGCTGCAACTGGAGCGCAACGCCGCACACGATCTGCAAAGGAAAATTGTAAACCGCGAGGCACAAAGTAAAGCGAGCGAGCGAAGGCTCTTCCGCGCGTATGTTGCGGCCCTCGCTTTCGCCACGAAATCCGAACGGCAAAAATTAGAATAGAGCCTCACCGTTTCCTTTAGCGGACCAGAAGTAGAAGGGAACTTCTTGAGAATTGCGTTGTCCGAGGCCGGCGGGATAAAGGAATTTCTGGATGCCTTCCGTAAGAAATATTCCGCATACATCCCGAGTTTTCTCTCGATGCCCTGCGACCTTGTCGACCCATGCCTTGAATTTCCCTCTCAGGAATGGCCGGCGTCGAGTTGATCTCTTTGCTCAGCCATGATTACGGATTTTCCAGCGAACGCGCAGAAACATTCATGGGAGTTCAATTCGCGATGGCATCGGTCGTCGAAAACGCCGTGCGGGGGGAATTGATGCCGTCGGCCTGGTTGAATTCTCCTTCCAGTTTGAAATCGAACTGCTCCGCAAAATCTCCGGTCACGGTGATGCGCGCCCGGCGCATCCGGCCGCGGTCGTCAAAGGGATGCTGACTGCGGCGCACAAGCTCAGCAGGAGCCCGCTGCGGGTGAGATTCGACCAGGTAAACGCGAGCTTCATAGGTGTTGTCCTCTATTTACGAGGCGATTCGCCATATCGGCGGCCCGCCCGACAAGCATAAATTTATCTAATCACGCAGGCTTGACATTAATTCGTAACCCGTATTCCATCCGAACTGTTTTCGGCAACCATCCACAATAGGAGGAAACACCATGGCAGTTCATGATGTTACACAGCAGGCGGTCGGTCCCGCTGGCGCCGGGGCGAAACGCGGTCGCGCCCAACCGTTCAGCTTTCACGACTATGTGGTGTCGATCCTGGTCGCTTTAGGGCTCACGGTTTTCTACGGGGGGTATTACTGGGTCCAGCGCGCTTATTTCTTCAACGCTTCGCCGAGCATCGACGCATTCTATGTCCCTGATAAAGTGATCGCCGTGGTCGGCATGGTACTTCTTGCCTTCACCTTTCTCATCGGTCCAATCTATCGCTACTTCAATGCCTTCGATTATGTGATCCGGTATCGGAAGGAGATCGGCATTGTCGGTGGATTTTTCACACTCTTTCATCCGCTCGTCGCATATTTCTGTCTTCCGTTGACATTTCCCCCATCCGACATTCCTCTCACTTCAGTCACGTACGGCGCGGGACTGGCCGGGTCCCTGGTTGTCATTTTTCTCATCTTCATCTCGTTTCAGAATGCAGTCATTCTCCTCGGGGCGAACCGATGGTGGTTTCTCCACCGCTTTGGGCTGCGGCTGGTCATCCTCTTCGCGGTGATCCACTTCTTCTGCATAGAATGGAACACCTGGGTGCAGTGGCTGACGCAAAGTGCCGGCAAGCCGTCCGCCGAACTGCTGTACCCTTGGATTCCCGAACCCACAATCTTTGCGGGCTTGTTCGTCGTCTGGGTCGTCAGCGTCCGCCTTTATGAAACGGTTTTCCTCTACAGGGATTTGGGGTTGAAGCCTAAGGAGATCACACCCAACGCGAACCTGCGTCTTCGCGGACGCCGGTTTTTCATCTATTCCTTCGGGGTGCTGATCGCGTGCAATGTCTTCGTATTCGGCCGCTGCATGTACTACTTCAGCATACGCTAGTTCTGGAGGTCTATCGGCTGGCAGCCGTACCCGTCTTTGTAGACAAAGCTCGGGTCGGTCGGATCGACACGAATGTGTTCTTCAAGGCCAGAGCCATCGGCAGCGCTGAGATTGGGGACCAAAGCGGAAACGGGCTACGAGAAGCCGCTTCCCATTTTCCGCTCGTCAGTTTAGCGCTCTCATCCCCCTGGCCGAGGAAGCTGAAAAATGGGAGGGAACGTCAGCAAGAAGCCAATCACAATCAGCGCTAACGCGACGCGCCACCACACGCGGAAGGAAAGTTCCCGCCGCCCCCATGCCGGATGGAGCGCGGCCCACGCCACGAGCCACGCGATGACGGCGATGCCGGTCTTGCCGACAAGCGGCCCGGCGGGCGGCCACCAGTTCAACGCGTTTTGAATCCCGGCGCTCAGCTCGGCCAAGAACGTGCACAGGCCTAACACGAATACCCCGAAGCTAGCTGCGACAATCGCCGCCAGGGCCGGGCCATTGGTTTTTTCAATTGGAACTGTTGTCATGATATTTCCTATAAGATCGGCACGGCCTTGTAGATGAGGAAGCCGAGCACGCCACCGATCACCGACGCCACAAACGACAGGACTAAGAGCACCATCGCCGCTCGACGCAGTTCGTTACGCGCGGCCAATTCGGCGCTGTAGTAGGTCACGATGAAACCTAGGGCGGTCGCTAGAATCGGGGCCGCCCACGCAACGTGTTCCTTCCACTCCATTGCGAACGTGTGCAACGCGGCAAGATCGTGGACGGCGAGCAACTTTGATTTCGGACTAGCCGGCGACGACGCCCGATACCACGGGTAACTGACGTAGGTGCCGGTAATCACCATTAGCCACGCCGATACGGCCATGGCCCACACGCGGATCTTCAAGCGCCGCAACACCCGGGCGAATTCTGGCGGCGTCCACTCGTGGCGCAGCGTACCCAAGTTCATCAGGGCGCCGGCAAACGCCAGCAGGAACACCAGTCCCAGCACAAATCCGTGCAGCACCGTCCACCATCCCTCCATTGTCAATTTCATCTCGGGTCCTCCGTCAAAAATCCAAATTGAAGCATCGGCACCGTGAGTGTTTTCAGTTACACCCCGCGAGGCAAGCAAAAAAACAGGTGGTCTGGAAGAGCGCCACGGGCGCGACAAGTCTTATCGTCTCGGAGCTGGAGCTGCGTCCGAAGAAGCGAGCTTCGAATCCACCGACCTTTTCCCGGCACCCACAATGATTAGAAACAGCAAACCGAACCACATCGCCAAATCGGTCCGCGCCTCGTGCATCATGCTCAGGAATCCATAGCGCGGCAATTTCGTGAGCGAAAAGCCCCAGAACCCCGCGCCGAGCAGAATGGGAATCTTGGTCGAGACAAAGGCGACGGTCATATCACCCAACAGCGCAATCGCGGCGAAGCGGGTGAGCAGACCGATGATAATCAGTGCGCCGCAGACAATTTCCATTCCTCCTACGAATGGGCCCATGACATCGGGCGAAGGAATTCCAATCTTCGCGAAGCGGCCCGCGCCGAGATCAGCCGGATAAAGGAATTTCTGGATTCCTTCGGTGAGAAATACGGCGCCGATGACAATCCGGATTAGGGCCGTCGCAGCGGGCGCTCGAGTCTCGAAAAATCGTCGCATCGGTCAGATTTTCGGGGTGAACTGGGCCAGCTCGTAGATGCCGAGTTTCTTTTCGATCTGGGCGACTTTGTCGACCATTTTCTCGAAACCATCGTCCCCGAAGAGTTCGTCTTCTTTCTTCTCAAAGTCTTCGCCGAGCGAATCGAACTCGTGCGCGCTGACAATGCCGCGAAAGGCCGGAAAGAGGACCGTGTCTTCGCGTGCTTCATGCGGATTATACATACGGATGAACTGGCGCATCGACTCGGCCAGCTTACGGCGATCGTCGGCATTTTTCAGCGCCTGATTGGTCGCGAATTGCAGCGTGATATCGGTCACGCGCCGTCCGCCCTGATGTTGCTGCACAAGCACGTCGACCAGATCGGCCAGCTTGTTCGCCTTCTTGAAGCGCGGAAAAAGAAAATCCTCTTCCAGTTTCTCGTGGTAATCCTCGATAAAACTGCGGATGATTTTCGCCGATTCCTGGATCGGCTCCGGCGGCAAATCTTCTTTTGCATCCATCCGGCGGAGCGCTTCGCCGTAAACGAGCAGGATTCGCTTGAGCACTCCATGCTCGCGCATCAGGTCCTCGGGTGGTGCGACTTCGTTCTCTTTTTTCTTTTCTTCTTCTTTTCCCATCATACTTCGTGTGGTCGCCAGCACGGAAGAGACAATGACGATACCACCGGCTTTAATGAATTTTCGGCGGCCGGATCGCTCGGGTGATTTCATATGGGTTCGAACCCTCAACTCCTATTATCGCTCAAAAATCGCTTGGGGCGGGCTTGCACACGAAAAAAAGTCGTCGAATTCATCAGGGCCGAACAACGGATAGCTATTGCGGAAGTCTGACCAGGTGTGTGCACATAGTCAGCCATCAATTTCAGGTCGTCGCCGTGGATGTAATAATTCATGCCGCCGGTAATGGAATGAAAATTATCGTGGCCGACCTGGCCCGGATCGAAGCTCTTCCACTTCAGGATCAGTTGAATCTTCTTCGGCACGTGAAGGGGATCCGAACGCCGCGCATAAGCAGAGCAAGAAAACGCGACGCACGAGATTAGAGTAGGCGAACGCGTGACTCACATATGCTCCTCAATCGTTGAAGGCACGAGTTGGCCTATTTGCCGCTCAGGCCGCAAGCACTAAATTCATTTTCTTAGCGGATCATCGATTGGCGACCCGAGGGGCAGTCCGGCCGGTTAGGACATCGTGATCATATCGCCCTTCTTTGCGAAATATAGGATGTTCACCCCTTATCCTGTCGTGAAGCCCAATCTGCGCTCCCCAGATCTACACGTCGATAACGCTTACCTGCGTCAGTGCGTGAGTTCGTTGAGCCTTGCCTTCTTTCTCGCGAGTCTTATGTCTATTCTGGAGTTGACGCAAAGACGGCGGTGCAGTCGCCTGTGGTCATGAACGGTTCTTTACCTCTCCCTCCTGAGTCTCAGGTTCCACCTCTTCCTACTCAGAATCGGCTGGCGACGCTGCTCATTGGCATGGCAGTGGCGAACCTAGTGGGTGCCGCCCTGCTTTTCGGGGTTACAACGCTCGTTTCGCATTACAAGGACCAAGCCGGAGCAGTGTTGATCTATCCCAGTTTTATCCTCCTGCCGCTAATAGTTGGAGTTGTTGCAGCATGGTTCTGGCGACGACTCAACCGCAGCCTTGCTCTCAATACCCTCGACGCGCTTTGGACCTCGCTAATGGCACTGGCCGCCGCTTGGATCTTCCTTCGCGAAGGCGTCGTTTGCCTGGTTATTGTTTTCCCGATGCTCTACGCCCTGGTCCTAACGGGAGTAATCATCGGCCGGCTGTGTTTCAAAGCGAATTATACCAAACTGCAACTAACCATCGTTCCACTCCTGGTCCTGCTAACTGTGACCGACGCCTTCTACAGCGCAGACCAGCGAGCAGAAGCGGCGGACGAGATCCTTATTCAGGCGACGCCCGATAAAGTTTGGCCGCATGTCCTGGCGTTTTCTGAAATTCCCGATCAACCCAACTATTGGATCTTTCGACTGGGTCTTCCTTATCCCACTCAAACGACCAATGGCGGTAGCTTCGTTGGGGCGGATCGGCAATGCACGTTCAGCGATGGGATTGTGATCAAGGAGCGGGTGGCCGAGTTTGTCCCGCGCGAGAAACTTACCTTCGACATCGTGGAACAGCCGACCCATCCCGAAGCCTACGGACATATCACGTTGCATCGCGGCCAGTTTGTCTTGCGGGATAACAGAAATGGAACAACCATGTTGATCGGTTCCAGTTGGTATACCCTGCACGTACATCCACTCTGGTATTTCGATCTCTGGACCCGCGACATGACCCGCGCCGTGCATCTGCGCGTCATGAATCACATCCGGCGCCTGGCTGAGAAGGAACAGTGAGGAACATCCTCAGCCCAGACCGGATTGAGCTAGGGGTCTGTGCCTGTGCCTATCGCAGTTTCAGGTTTCCCGCGGATCAGAAGCAAGGCGCTAATGGCACTACCCACGGCAAGGGCAGCGCCTGTTAGCATAACCCAACGAAACCCGTCTATGAAGGAGCTATTGATTGCGTCTGTCAAAAGCGCTCGCGCGCGCGGTGGGATCGATTCCGGGATGACGGCTCCGGCCAGCCTGCCGCGTTGAGCATTGAGAGATTGCTGGAGAGAAGGAGAGCCGTCGAGCTTCGCTAACCGACGATCGAGGGATCGATCAAAGATGTGCAACATGACGATCCCGAGAACCGCAATCGCCAGCAGACCGGCGGCTCGGGAGACGGCGTTATTGATCCCGGATGCTACTCCGGCCCAGTCGCGCGCAACTGAACTCATGACTGTTGTCGTCAGAGGGGCGACGCTCACTGCCATTCCAACTCCCAGTACAACGATAGCAGGAAAAAATGTTTTCCAGTAAGAGCCGCCCACTCCAGGCAGGACGAAAAGGGCAAAGCCGGAGGCAGCTATGAGCGGTCCGATAACAAGGGGAATCCTGGCGCCATAACGTTGCACCAGACCACCCGACCATCGCGAAAGCAGGAAGATAATCAGGATCAACGGCAGCAAAGCCCCTCCGGCCGCGGTAGGACTGTAACGTTGCACCTGAATCAAATTCAAAGGCAAGAAGAACAGCGTTCCGCCGAGGGCGCCGTAAAGAAGAAAGGTGAGCAGGTTCGCGCCCGTGAATATGCGCGACCTAAAGAGCGAGAGCGGCAGCATGGGATTTGGGATTCGCGCTTCGACGATGACAAAGGCCGCCAGGAAGACCACCGCGATGACGAGCGATGAAAGCACGGCCGGATGCGCGAAACCGAGCGCAGAAGATTCGATCAATCCATACACGAGCGCGCCCAAACCGAGCGTGGTCAGGATCGCACCTAACGAGTCCAGGCGTCCTTTAGTCTCGTTCGAACTCTCCGGGACGTGACGAAGCGAAATAACAATAACCAGAATAGCCAGCGGGATGTTGATGAAAAACACGGCTCGCCAGGAAACCGTTTCGACTAACCATCCTCCGAGCACCGGCCCGATCGCCGCGGTGATGGCGCTGAAGCCAGACCACGTGCCGATGGCCCGTCCGCGTTCTCCTTCGGAAAATGAATTGCTGATGAGCGCGAGGCTGCCGGGCACCAGCAAGGCCGCGCCAATCCCCTGGGCCGCGCGAGCCGCGATCAATTGTCCGATGCCGGAAGCAAATCCGCACCAAGCTGAAGCAACCGCAAAAATCGCCACGCCGAAAACGAAAATTTTCCGTCTCCCGTAACGATCTCCCATCGCGCCACCGACCAGCAGCAACGCGGCGAGCAGGAGCGAATAGGCTTCGATGACCCACTGCACGCCGCGGACGCTGGCGTTCAAATCGCTTTGGAGCGCGGGCAGAGCGACGTTCACGACCGTGCCGTCGATAAAAGCCATGCTCGAACCCAGGATCGTCGCCGCGAGAATCCACCTCCCCAACGATTTCGGACCGGGACTTGTGGAACGGGCCGATCGGATCACGCCGACATCACATGGTTCGCGAATCAACGCTGTCATCGCGGCTTAGGCATTCAACTCAGGATACAATGGAGCTATCGATCTTCTCGTGAGAAGATCATGGTCGTGGATGGAGACTATTTGGTAATCAAAGAAAAGGCGGCCGCTCCGATCAGGAGCGACTACGATGCCGTTTCCCATTAAAGTTAAATCACGCTAAGCTAAAGCAATGCAAGAATCGAAAGAATTGCTGGGAGTGACGAAACACAGATGAAACCGTTATTCTCCCTGTCGTTAGCGATACTGAGCGGTTTGATCCTGATGGCGGTCCAATCGGCGAAGGCCGAATCGGCCACGCCGGCAAGTAAAGCCGAATCCGCCAAGAGACTCATCGGTAACATCGAAAACCTCGAACAATTTGAGAAGATCGCGACCGAGGCCAAGGCCGCGGGTCTGTCCAATCAGGTGATCCTGGAAGCAAAGCTGGTCTTCTGCATCAAAACAGACACGGTCGCGCCGCTGCCAGAATTACTGCCCAGGATTGAACAGATTCTGCCTGAATGGAAAGAGGCGGAATCGCTCTTCTTTAAGGAGCGCTACCAGCTCGAGGGAGCTCTCCACCTGGCTCAAGGTGTGTTGGCGGCAAGCACCCACGACGATCAGACCTTTGAGCGCGAAATGAAGAATGCTTTCTGGATCGACCCACAGCTATCCCCCGTCGTGTCCGAGCGAATCCTGGCCTTCCGTTCGAAGCAGGACATGGGAAAAGTGGTGCTCCCGATGAGTCTTACCTTCGAAACGTCGAATGGTGAGAAGACCACGCTCGGCGAACTAGTCAAAGGGCAGAAGGCGTTGCTGCTAGATTTTTGGGCGTCCTGGTGTTCGCCTTGCATGGCGTTAATGGACGACCTGCGGAAGCGCTCGGACGACCTGGCGCCGAAAGGCATCCGTGTTGTCGGAATGAATACGGAGTCGGACCGAAACAAAGCGGAGAAGGTTCGGAAAGATAGAAAGATGAGCATGGCCTGGCTGGTCGAGCCGAAGGACGAGCCGCTCTCGAGGCCGCTGAAGATTGATTCCATCCCGCGCGCGGTGCTGGTGACACCGGACGGGAAGGTCGCGTTTTGTGGTCATCCCCAAGAAGCGGGTTTGCAGTCTGCCCTAGCTAGTCTAGGGATTAACTAGAGCTATCGGCGATAGTTGGGACGCTAGTCCGGAAACGACGCCCGGGATAACCAATCCCAGCGTCCTGTTCGGAATCGGTCGAGCCGTTCTATCTCGAAAGAGGGATCGTCCATCCTCTTAAGGGGGAGAGGAGAATCCTACCACCGCGCAATAGCTCGAAGGCCCGGCGGCACGAGCTTCGTGGATGAAACAAATCGCCCTGGCCAACCTGTTTGTTGTTTCAGCGATCATTCTCGTTCTTTCCATGCGTGAGGCGACTCGGCGCGTGAACCAAAGCAACGAAGCATCGACCGTCGCCGTGGAGAGCATGTGTTCGAGCGGAGACGCGCTGAATGGCGTCGTGCCTGGGACGGGAATTACGACTACTTATGGCGCGGGCATTTGTGCCGTTTCGCGGACGGCAGAAGGGTCATTTTTGAAACCGGTTTTTACCCGCAGGACTACTCTCCAAACTCCAGGAACCGAGCTGACTAGGGCCGATTTTGCCAAATCGGTGTTCAATCTCGTGAATGCCTATCGAAAAATCGCCATCCACGTCTGTTGACACAGCGCGCCGCGAGCACCAGACACGAATCGTAATCAAACCAAGTAGAGTCCTGACAAGCCAAGACGCCGAACTCCTTCGACCTGGGCCTCGAGGGACCTGGCGCCTAAATTCAATGTCCAAGCGTACTATTTTCGGAATTGCCGGCGCTCTCATCGTTATCGTTGGATGGTGGAGCTGTCATCACGGCTCCGCCAATCAGGCACAATCGAGCGGGCGCAATACTGGCGGCGGCGCGCCGGTGCCGGTCGTTGCCGGAAAAGTCGAAGAGAAAGACATGCCGATTTACCTCGATGGCCTCGGAACCGTCCAGGCGTTCAACACCGTGACCGTTCACACCCGCGTAGATGGCGAGTTGCAGCAGGTGCTTTTCACCGAGGGACAGGATGTCGTAAAGGGCGGCCCGCTCGCAGTGGTCGATCCCCGCCCGTTTCAGGCGGCGCTCGATCAGGCGATTGCCAAAAAAGCGCAGGACGAAGCGCAACTGGGTAATGCGAAAGTGACGTTCGCGCGCAACACGGATTTGCTGAGCAAAAAAGTGATCGCCCCGGCGGATTTCGACGCGTCAAGATATTCGGTCGACCAATTCCAAGCCGCGGTCCAAGCGGACCAGGCTGCCATCGAGAACGCCAGGACGCAGCTCGAATACACGCAGATCAAATCACCCATCGATGGCCGGACCGGCGTGCGACTTGTCGATGTGGGCAACATCGTCCACGCCGCGGATCAAATCGGGATCGTTGTCATCACGCAGATCCATCCGATTTCGGTCGTGTTCACTCTGCCCGAACAGAATTTGTCTGCGATTTTGACTGAAGGCGGCGCGAATGGCGGATTGCACGTCTCTGCCCTAGATCGCGGAAACACGACAACGCTCGGTGAAGGCACGCTTGCCGTCGTGGACAACGAAATCGATCAGACGACCGGCACGGTGAAGCTGAAGGCGACGTTCCCGAATGATGATCTGAAACTTTGGCCGGGTAAATTTGTGAACGCGCGGCTTGTTTTGACGACGAAGAAAAATGCGATCGTCGTCCCGGCGAGCGTGGTGCAGCGCGGCCCGCAAGGAACCTACGCGTATGTGATCAAGCCGGACAAGACGGTCGAGATGCGGCCGGTCAAAGTCGCGCAGACACAGGCGAATGTCGCCCTGATCGACGATGGCTTGAAAGCCGGCGAGCAGGTGGTCGTGGATGGACAGTACAAGCTTCAACCGGGCGCGCACGTCGAGCTGACAACTCCGCAGCCACAACAGCCGACCGCTTCGCCAAAGCAGCGCACGACCAAGCCCGCCAAGCCGTGAACATTTCCGAGCCGTTCATTCGCCGACCAGTCGCGACTTCGCTGCTCATGGCGGGTGTGATTTTGCTCGGTCTGCTCGGTTACAAGCTGCTCCCGATCTCCGCTCTGCCGACGGTCGATTTCCCGACGATCCAGGTCAGCACGCAATATCCAGGCGCGAGCGCGGAAGTGATGGTCTCGTCGATCACGACCCCGCTCGAGCGGCAGTTCGGCCAGATCAGCGGGTTGTCCTCGATGAATTCGACCAGTTCGTTCGGAACCTCGACGATCACACTCCAGTTCGTGCTCGACCGGCCGATCGACGTGGCCGCGCAGGATGTGCAGGCCGCCATCAATGTCGCCGGTGGATTTCTGCCCAAGGACCTTCCGAATCCGCCCAAATACAACAAGGTCAATCCGGCCGACACGCCGATCCTCACGCTTTCCATCACCTCCGACAGTTTGCCGCTGGATCGGGTGAACGATTTTGCCGACACGCTGCTGGCGCAGAAACTGAGCGAAGTCACCGGCGTCGGCCTGGTCACGATCCAGGGAAATCAAAAACCGGCGGTGCGGGTGCAGGTGAACCCGGCTGCGATTTCCGCGCTCGGTCTCAGCCTCGAGGATGTGAGGACAATCCTCGGGCAGGCGAACGTCAATGCGCCCAAAGGAAGTTTCGACGGGCCGCGGCAATCGTACACGATCGGATCGAACGACCAGATTTTTTCCGCCGACGCCTACAAACCGATCGTGGTGGCGTACAAAAACGGCGCGCCAATTCGGCTGGGCGATATCGCAAACATCATCGACAGCGTGGAGAACGATCAGCTCGCGGCCTGGGTGGGCACGAAGAGCGGAGAAAAACCGGCGGTGCTGCTCGACATTCAACGCCAGCCGGGGGCGAATATTATTCAAACCGTCGATGCCGTGAAGCAGTTGCTTCCGCGATTGACCGGGACCCTGCCGCCTTCGGTGAAAGTGACCGTGCTGGCAGACCGCACGGAAACGATCCGCGCATCCGTGACCGACGTGCAACTCACGCTGCTGCTGACGATCGCGCTCGTGGTGATGGTGATGTTCGTTTTCCTGCGAAAACTGTGGGCGACCGTGATTACGAGTGTGGCGCTGCCGCTCTCGCTCATCGGCACATTCGGCGTCATGTATCTCGCCGGGTTCAGTCTCGATAACCTCTCGTTGATGGCGCTGACCATCTCGACCGGCTTCGTCGTGGATGACGCGATCGTGATGATCGAGAACATCGTGCGCTACATCGAAGCCGGCGATCCGCCGCTGGAAGCGGCGCTGAAAGGCGCGCGCCAGATTGGTTTCACGGTGGTGTCGTTGAGCGTCTCGCTCATCGCCGTTTTCATACCGCTTCTGTTCATGACCGGAATCGTTGGCCGCCTCTTTCGCGAATTCGCGATCACGATGAGCGTGGCCGTCGCCGTCTCGGCTTTCGTTTCCCTCACTCTCACGCCGATGATGTGCGCCAAGCTGCTGCGCGCGGAAAAAGAAGAAGAGCAATCGCACCGCGGCCGCTTCTATCGCTGGACGGAAGATTTCTTCACCGGTTTCCGCAATCTCTACGAGCACGGCCTCCGCTGGGTGCTCGCTCATCAGCGGTTCACCTTGATCGTCGCGCTGATCACGCTCGTCGCGACGATCCTGCTCTACATCGTTATCCCGAAAGGCCTGCTGCCTCAGCAGGACACCGGCGTGATTGTGGGAGTGACTGATGCAGCGGAGACCATTTCGTTCAAGGCGATGGTCGAGCGCGTCCACGCGATTTCCGACATCGTCCGGCGCGATCCGGATGTCACGAGCGTGTCGGCTTCCCTCGGCGCGGGCAGCGTGAACGCCACCGTGAACACGGCGCGGCTCTACATCGTGCTCAAACCGCACAATCAGCGGCAGTCGGGCGCGGACGACATCATCAATCGTTTGCGCGATGCGACGCGCGATGTCGAAGGCGTCTCGCTCTTCATGCAAGCGGCGCAGGATTTGCAAATCGACGCGCGCGTCAGTCGCACGCAATACCAATACTTGCTCCAGGACGCGGATTCGGCCGAGCTCGCCGAGTGGATGCCGAAGCTGGTCCAAAAGCTCGGCACGTTGCCGCAACTGAGCGACGTCGCGAGCGATCAGCAGGTCAATGGCTTGCAGATCAACGTCGATGTCGATCGCGAGAAAGCATCGCGGCTCAACGTCCTGCCGCAGGCCATCGACGACACGCTCTACGATGCGTTTGGCCAGCGGCAGGTCTCGATCATCTTCACGCAGCTCAATCAATTCCGCGTCGTCCTCGAGGTCGAGCCGAACTTCCGGACATCGCCCGATGTGCTCGACAAGATTTACGTGAAGTCGAGCAGCGGACAGCCCGTGCCGCTGAGTGCGTTTGCCACCATGCGCGAGAGCAACACTCCACTCGCGATTTTGCATCAAGGCCAATTCCCCGCCGCAACCATCTCATTCAACCTGCAGCCGGGCAGCTCGCTCAGTCACGCGATTCCCGCGATCGAAAAGGCCGGGCAAGAAATAGGGTTGCCAGACACGATCGCCGCGACGTTTTCCGGCGCGGCCGCGGAATTTCGTTCCTCGCTCACAAGCGAGCCGTTTCTCATTCTCGCTGCCATCGTCGTCATCTACATCGTGCTTGGCGTTCTCTACGAAAGTTACATTCATCCGATCACGATCCTTTCGACGCTCCCTTCCGCCGGCGTGGGCGCGCTTCTCGCGCTGCTCGTTTGCCACATCGATTTTTCACTCGTGGCGCTCATCGGCATCATCCTGCTCATCGGCATCGTGAAAAAGAACGCGATCATGATGATCGACTTCGCGCTCGAAGCGGAACGCGAAGAAGGGATGTCGCCCGAGGAGTCAATTTATCAGGCGTGCCTGCTGCGCTTTCGCCCCATCATGATGACGACGGCGGCGGCGCTCCTCGGCGCATTGCCGCTAGCCTTGGAAACCGGCACTGGGAGTGAGCTCCGGCGTCCGCTCGGTATTTCCATCGTGGGCGGTTTGCTCCTCTCGCAATTCCTGACGCTTTACACCACTCCGGTGATTTATCTCTATCTCGATCGCCTAGGCCACTGGATCGAGGAACGCCGAAACAGAGGGCGATTGGAGCAAGCGGAATTGCCGCTCCGGACAGGGCCCGCGAACGTTTACGAGCACGATGACGAGCCTGAGTTAGCGGGAGTCGATGGCGAACATGAACGTTTCTGAGCCATTCGTTCGCCGGCCGGTTGGGACCTCGTTGCTCGCCGCGGGCATCTTGCTCTTTGGCGCGGTCGCTTATCATTTTTTGCCGGTGGCGCCGCTGCCGAAAGTTGATTTCCCCACGATCTCGGTGAACGCGCAGGAGCCTGGGGTCGATCCGGGGACCGCGGCATCGTCCCTGGCCGCACCGCTCGAACGCCGTTTCGCGCAAATCGCCGGCGTTTCTGAAATCACTTCTGTGAGCTCGTTAGGCGGATCGTCCATCACGATTCAATTCGATCTCAATCGCGACATCAACGGCGCCGCACGCGACGTCCAGAGCGCGATCAATGCGGCGGCCGGGGAATTGCCGAGCGGGCTCCCGAATCCGCCGTCCTACCGAAAGGTGAATCCTTCCGACGCGCCTATCATGATCCTGGCCATGACTTCGGACACGCAGCCGCTCTCGGAGGTCTACAATCTGGCCGATCAAATCATCGGCCAGCGCATCAGCCAGGTGGAAGGCGTCAGTCAGGTGGTTATCGGTGGCGGCGCGAAGTCTGCCGTGCGCGTGCAGGTCAATCCGGTCGCGCTCGCTTCGATGGGCCTGAGCATCGAAGACATTCGCACGACCCTTTCGCAGGTGAACGTCAACTCTCCGAAAGGAGCGCTCGATGGTCCTGAGCAACGTTTTGTCATTTCGAGCAACGATCAGCTTTTACAGGCGTCGCAATATCAGCCCATCATCGTCGCGCAACATAACGGCGCGGCCGTGCCATTGCGCGACATTGGCACCGCCATCGATGCGCAGGAAAACCGCGATCAGGCCGGCCTCTTTAACAATAAACGCGCCGTCCTCCTCGTCATTTTCAAGCAGCCGGACGCGAACGTGGTCCGCACCACGGACCTGGTCAACGCCATGCTTCCGCAATTGCGCACGTGGCTCCCGCCGAACGTCCGGCTTGACGTAATGAACGACCGCACGACCACGATTCGCTCGTCGGTGCGTGACGTGCAGCTCACGCTTCTCATCACAATGGCGCTGGTCGTGATGGTGATGTTTCTCTTTCTCCGCCGCTTTTGGCCGACGTTCATCGCCGGCATCACGATGCCGCTCGCGATCGCCGGCACCTTCGGCGTGATGTGGCTCTGCGGTTATAGCCTGGACAATCTTTCGCTCATGGCGCTCACCGTTTCGACTGGCTTCGTCGTGGACGATGCGATTGTTGTGATCGAAAATATCGTTCGCTTCCTCGAGCAGGGCGAATCGCCTTTCAACGCGGCGTTGAAGGGTGCGCGCCAGATCGGATTCACGGTGATTTCCATCAGCTTGTCGCTGGTCGCTGTTTTTATTCCGTTGCTTTTCATGAGCGGATTGATCGGTCGCTTGTTCCACGAATTTGCCGTCACGCTCAGTGCCGCAATTCTCGTCTCCGGCGTCGTCTCGCTGACGCTTACTCCGATGCTCTGCGGCCGCTTCTTGAAACAGGAAGATTCCGGCAGAAAACGCGGCCCGATTTATCGCGCAAGCGAACGCGGCTTCGATGCGATGCACGATTTCTATACGCACACCTTGAAATGGGTGCTCCGCCACGAATATCTCATGCTCGTTGTGACCGGAGCGGTCATCGTCGCCACCGTCTGGCTTTACTTCGTTGTGCCGAAAGGATTTTTCCCGCAACAGGACACCGGGCAAATGATGGGCGCGACGGAGGCCGCGCAGGACATTTCCTTCGCAGCCATGCAGGAAAAACAGGATGCGATTGTGAAAACGGTCATGGCGGATCCGGCCGTGCAAGCGGTCGGCTCGTTTTTCGGTGGTGGCAGCGGCTCGGCCTTGAATAGCGGACGGATGTTCATCAGTTTGAAACCGAAAGGCAGCGGCAAGAACGAACGCAAAGATGATGTCGGGGTGATCATCGCGCGGCTGCGGCAGAAGCTCTCGAAAATCACCGGCGCGAATCTTTTCCTTCAACCCGGCCAGGATATTCGCGTCGGTGGCCGCTCTTCGAAGGCGCTCTATCAATACGCTCTCACCGATCAAAACATCGAGGAGCTGAATTCGTGGGCGCCGAAACTCGTCACGAAGTTGCAAGAGTATCCCCAGATCAAAGACGCGACCAGCGATCAGCAATTTCGCGGCTTGCAAGAGAACGTTGTGATCGATCGCGACGCCGCCGCGCGTCTCGGCATCCAGCCGCAGGCCGTGGACAGCACTCTCTACAGCGCGTTCGGCCAGCGGCAGGTTTCGATCATTTATACGGAGCAAAACCAGTATCACGTCGTGCTCGAAGTGGATCCCAGGTTCCAGCTCGACCCAACCTCGCTCGACAGTATTTATGTCAAGTCTAACTCCGGCAAGCAGGTGCCGCTGAGCACCATCGCGCATTTCGAGACCGCGAATACGCCGCTCTCCGTCAATCATCAGGGCCAGTTTCCGTGCGTGACCGTCTCCTTTAACACCGCGCCTGGCGTCTCGTTAGGCGAAGCGACGCAGATCATTCAGCGCGCGGCGAAGGAGTTGGGCATGCCTTCGGGCATTCGCGGAAGTTTCGCCGGAACGGCGCAGGTCTTTCAAGCGTCCCTGTCCTCGCAACCGCTTCTTATTCTCACCGCGCTCATCGCCGTCTACATCGTGCTCGGCATGCTTTACGAAAGTCTTATCCACCCGCTCACGATTCTTTCCACTCTGCCGTCGGCGGGATTGGGGGCGTTGCTCGCGCTGCTCGTGAGCGGCGACGAGCTTTCCATCGTCTCGACCATCGGCATCATTCTGCTCATCGGCATCGTGAAAAAGAATGCGATCATGATGGTGGATTTCGCGCTCGAGGCCGAACGCCACCAGGGTCTCACGCCGGAAGAATCTATTTACCAGGCCTGCCTCGTGCGCTTCCGCCCGATCATGATGACGACGACCGCCGCGCTTTTCGGCGCCGTGCCACTCGCTATCGGTATGGGTGTTGGCAGCGAACTGCGAAAGCCGCTCGGCATTGCCATTGTCGGCGGCTTGATCGTCTCCCAAATGCTGACGCTTTACACCACGCCGGTTATCTACCTTGCTCTCGATCAATTGCGGCAACGCCGGAAGCTTCGCCGCCGTCCGCAAGCGCTGCCAACAGCGGGTTGGCAGGCGCCTCAGCCTTCCGCGGGTTAAGTCGCTATCGAAGGTCTACCAGCTCGACCTCCGCGTTCAAGACGCTGCGCGTTGAGGCAGATTCTCTTCGATGCCTTCGATCAAGTCCGCAAAACTGACTGGCTTCGCCAGAAATGGATGTCCGTGGATAGACAAGCCCGGTCTTGCTTCGTCCTTCGTCACCAGAGCCGTGAGGAAAACAATTGGCGTCCGGTGCAAGGCCGGATCGGATTGAATCCTCGCCGCGACTTCCCCGCCGTCCGTTTCCGGCATCGCCACATCCAGCAGGATAAGATCCGGCTTCAGATTCTGCGCCGTTTGATGAGCCCTGGTCGCGTCATTCTCCTCAAAGACGAAGTAGCGGCCCGTCTTTCCAGGGCCCGCTTGGCCGCGCGAGTAAGGTCGTGGTTGCTATCAATAATCAGGATCGATGGCCTATTCTTAATTGCTTCAAAGGCGTGGGGAAAAAAGTCTGCCTCAACGACTCTGCTCATAGTGTTCCAATCTTATTCGCTAAAATCAGGTTCGAGTGATGGTGTCTTTCTTAAGCCGCGGCCGGAAGCCCGATGGGAGCCTCCTTTTGGCTGAGCGCGCGGCGTAATTTCACGAGCGCGACATTCTCCAATTGCCGGATTCTCTCACGCGAGACCCCCAATTTGTTGCCGATTTGTTCAAGCGTCTTCCGCTTGCCGCCGTCGAAACCAAAACGCTCGGAAATGATTTTCTTCTCCCTGTCGTCAAGCTCTTCGAGCAAGCCGTCGACTTCGTTGCGCAGGTCCTTGTCGCGCAATACTTCAAACGGCGTTCGCGCCTCTTCGTCCGCGACACTTTCGCCAAATTCCGTCAAGTCCTGGTCACCAATGGGCGCGTCGAGCGAAGCAGGACGAATCGAAGCCGTTTTCAATTGCGTAACTTTTCCGACGGCGATGCCGATCTCCTCGCCTAACTCGTCATCGGTTGGCTCGCGGCCGAGCTCCTCGCTCATCTGCAGTGCCACGCGGCGGATCTTCAAGATCTTGTCGCCGAGGTGAACAGGCAATCGGATTGTCTTGCCTTGATTAGAGAGAGCGCGCTTGATGGATTGCTTGATCCACCACGCCGCATAGGTGCTGAGCTTTGCGCCTTTTGATGGGTCAAACCGATCGACCGCTATCGTCAATCCGATGTTTCCTTCGGAGATGATGTCCAGAAACGGCAAGCCGAGATGCGCGTAGTCCTGCGCGATCGTCACCACGAAACGCAGGTTCGAACTGATCATGAGGGCGCGCGCCTCTCGGTCGCCGTTCGCAACCTTCTCGGCGAGCTCGATCTCCTGCTGCGGCGTCAAGAGTGGGATGCGCCCGATCTCACGCAGGTAGGCCTTAATTGAGGCATCGTTATTATTGGTATTCATATGGTTTGTTGAACGTTCAAAGTTATCCGTGCTCTATGAGCTAGCGCCATTGAGCGATCGTGGGATTTTGCCATGCTACTTAAGAACGGCCTATTACTCCCTCTTTTGAGATAGCGATTTCCGAGGCGCCCTAAGACTCACACACCACCGCCAACAGTGGGCGTTGCGATTGCCCGGAGGAATTGCGATTCTGATCTGATGTCGCGCTGAAAACAGCGGTGCCCACCAACACGTATGCCAATCCTTCACCAGCTCCTTCTCGATAACCGAACCCAAGCTCAAGTTCGTCGGAGGCGACCTTACTGCACAAGCGGGCGCGCGGAAATAATCGCGCTGGATTGATACATAGTCCGGGCCCCCGCACAAAGCGACGGAATCAACTTGTTCTGCGCCGCAGCTTGCCCCCACCCCCGTTTCGTCACTTAGAAACTGATGAGTGGTCCCTCCGAAGAAGTAGATCGCGTGATGCAGGGTGAGCGCAATTTACCAGGATCGGAGAGAGCCACTCCTGTTCATGCACGGAGTCGTTCGTTCATTGCCACTTGCTAAAAAGAAATGCTGACAAACTTGATTCCGTTCCCCTTGCCGGGAACCCGGGATCCAGCGAAACACTTTCCTCTGAGGTACCGTATTTCGTCGGTGCGCGCGGGTTCACCATTTGCACCCAATTACCGCCGCGGATAGCGCGGGAGATCACTCCAGAGATATCGCGCTCGAAGAGAGGCACGAGCCGTCGAGCTTTATCTGCACGAAGTCTGTGCTCAAAAGAAGCGGCGTGAGAGGTAGCGATAGCGTGATTACCGGCAGCGAGCGCTGGTTGACCTAACATCAGAAGTCCAGTGGCCAAGCAGGCGATCATAATATTTGTTTTCATCGAGCAATGAGGAGGCGGACATGGCGCCGAGGCGTGCGCTCTGACGCGCTGCCCCGCCTCCTCCAGATGTGCCTAGCTCAGCCCCAGGGCTTTGAGCACGGCCGGCGTGATGCTTCCGGTTTCGGGCAATCCGCTGTCCCTTTCGAAGCGGTTCACCGCGGCACGGGTGTCCGCGTTGAACTTGCCTTCGGTGTTGCCAACGTTGTACCCCTTCTTTTCCAGGGCTATCTGAACCTCACGGACCACTGGATCGTTATCCAGGCTGCTGTAACCGACTTCTGTCGGGTTTTCCACGCGATCCGCATTCCCTGCGTTGGCCGGTTGCATGGCGCAGGCCACGATCGCCATTAACAAACTAACAATACTGTTTCTTTTCATGGCCTAACCGTGCGCCTGCTCCACTTGGCCAGCCACCGCGCGAAGGCGGGGTTTTGATCTGCTCCTTAAGACCTGCTAGCCGCTCTCTCTTTTGAGATAGGTCCTCCCGAGACCTACTCCGGGTTAGTTCGCCGCGGCGGTTTCCAACTAAATGTGTCGCGCTGGGGCCGATTCGTCCGGGAGAGTGCGCGCTGGCGAGCCAATTCCGCTGTTCCCTGTTCCTAGTAGTTCGCACTGGTGAGCGACGCCATGAAAGCTACCAGATCGTCGATATTATTCTCACTAGCGCGAGCGGCTGGATGTCTTCGTCGAGATAACACTCTGCAAGCCGGCGCCTTTGTTGTAATGGTCCATCACATCCCAAAGCGTCTCCTGCGAGCCATCGTGAAAGTAGGGTCCAGTTACGAGCACGTTGCGGATGTTCGGCGTCTTTTGAAGAAGGCAATATTCGCCTCCTTCTTGGTGACGAGAAAGCGGCCGCGCGCCGACATGTCTGACTCGATACCAGCGCGATCGTCAACCGGCGCGCCAACTTGCTGAAGTGAATTCGGCTGCACCTAAAGGGATCAGTCGCTGAAGTTGGAGTTACCGTCGATCCAGTCTTCTTGGCCGAAGGCTCCGAAGCGAAGATCAGCGTAATGATCCCGCGACCCACACCACAACGATCAAAGCAGG
Organism: Spartobacteria bacterium; assembly: GCA_003134785.1. GTDB lineage: Bacteria > Verrucomicrobiota > Verrucomicrobiia > Chthoniobacterales > UBA10450 > AV80. The sequence goes on along the minus strand of PLCN01000002.1, from coordinate 186,828 downwards.
CGCCACCCTGGAACCCCGGTCTCGCCTGCTCTCTTATTCTCATCGGACCTGACCTTGCGATTGAATCGCAGGTGTCTTATCGCGCGGAGCGGGTGCCTTTTGGTCAATCGTCGCCTAAGTCATAAGTATTCGTTAGGTAGTCGTAGATGGCCGAGAAATCCTGGCCGGCATGTCCTTCCCTCATGGCAAGGCGATAGAGCTCTTTCGCGGCGTTGGCTAAGGGCATGGCCACACCAGATTCGTACGCACTCACCGAAGCGAGATGCATATCCTTCTGCATCCAGCGCAGCGGGAACTCCGCGTCATAGTCTCCCTTCTCGATCTTGTCCCGCTTTCCCGTCAGAAACGGCGGGACTGCGGGCATCCCCAGCAATGAATCGAACAACGTTTTACGCGAGAGTCCGAGCCCTTCCCCCAACGCCATTCCTTCGGCGAACGCGGCCATGCCCGTGCCTAACAAGAGATTGATCACCATTTTGATGGAGGTCCCCATTCCGTTTCCTCCCGCGTGAACAATTTTGTTACCCATGTCCAACAGTAACGGGCGAATCGCTTCCACATCGGCGGCGTCGCCGCCCACCCAGAAAACAAGCTTCGCCTCTGCGGCCGTGGGCGCGGAACCAGTCACCGGCGCGTCCAGAAAGCGGACCTGTTCCGCCGCGGCCGCGGTCGCCATCTTCTTGGAGAAGGAGGGATTGACCGAACTGCAATCGATCCAAATGGCGTTGGGCTTGAGATGATTTAAGAAGCCGTTCGCCCGCAAGGCCACTTGCGCGACAGCGTCGGGCTGCGCGAGCATCGTGATCAAAACGTCTGCGTGTTCGGCAACTTTCGCTGGCGATTCCGCGAAGGTTGCACCTTTGTCCAGCAACGGTTGCGCCTTGGCGCGAGTGCGATTGAACACGACCAGCGAGTGGCCATGCTTTTGCAGGTTCGCCGCCATGCGGCTCCCCATAATGCCCAGGCCAATAAATCCGATTTTCATTCTTATTCCTTTCGTCAGACAGCCATGACCAATTCCGGTTGGTAGCTGTTTCTTCCTTCGATCTTCGCGATTTCTTCATCGGCGAGGTAAAGGTTCGCAGCGCCGACATTTCCTTCGACTTGCTTCGCGTCGCGCGCACCGACGATGGCGCCGGTCACGGTAGGATTTCGAAGCGCCCAGGCGATGGCGATCTGGCCCGGCGCGCGTCCGCGGCGTTCGCCAACCTCCCGCAAGCGTTCAACGAGCGCGAGATTCTTTGAGAGCGCGGGTTCCTTAAACTCCACGTCGCGACTCCGCCAGTCGCTGTCTGGGAGAGCGGCCGCGCGTTTCCGCGTCATTGCGCCGGTTAACAAGCCGGAAGCCATCGGGGAATAAACAATCACCCCGATTTCGTTGGCTCGGCAGTAAGGCAAAATCTCTTGCTCGACTTCGCGGCGAATCAACGAATAAGGAGGTTGGAGCGAAGTGATGGGAGCAATCGCTTGGGCTCGACGCAGCTCATCGACGTTGAAGTTAGACACGCCGATCCATCGGACCTTCCCTTCCTTCTGAAGTTGCGCCATGGCGCTCCAGCCTTCCTCCAAATCCTCTGTCGGCCAGTGGATTTGATAAAGGTCGATAACGTCGACCTTCAGGCGGCGCAGACTGTCCTCGCATTCGCGACGGATGGAGCCCGCGTTCAAAGAGCGATGAATGTATCCTTGTTCGTCCCAGCGCAGACCGCATTTGGTGAAGACGTACGGCCGTGGGCCTCGCCAGGTCCGTAACGCAAACGCGACGACTTCCTCGGAGTGACCCATCCCGTAAACGGCGGCGGTGTCTATCCAGTTGATGCCAAGTTCAAGCGCTCGATGGATCGCGTTGACCGACACCTTGTCGTCTTGTTCGCCCCATCCAAATTCCCAGCCGGCTCCACCGATAGCCCATGCCCCAAAACCAACCGGCGTTATGAACAAGTCGGTCTTACCGAGCTGATTCGTAATCATCTCACCCTCTTTTCGTTTCGTTGTCATGTTCAGGTTCACTCGCGCACGGGTTTCGGCCTAAGGACCGAACAGCACGGGTTGGTCGGCGAATTGCAGGATTGCAACCACCGCGCTCAGAATGACCAAGGCGTAGACGAGCGTCTCAAATAGCGCGCGCTTCTTTTCCTCCGATCGTACCAACAATGAGTAGGTGGATTCTTCCACTTCCTTGATTGGTTCGTTTGCTTTCATAGCTCTCGTTTCTTTCGTTTTAACATCTGCATTAGTTAGTTTCATACCTTCAGGTGTTTGTTTTCGTTAGGCAGCGGCTGGTTGCTGATCGGCCGCCGCGGTTTCATTCGTGATCCAGTGTTGGCAGTCAGCTCGATGTTGCCTGCAAGCCCAGCGACTGCAGCGTATCGGGGGACAGACTTCCGGTTACGTTTAGCTGCATGGCGATTTGATATTTCGCCACCGCATCACGCGTCGTCGGTCCGAAGATGCCGTCGGCTGGACCGTTGTAATACCCGAGTTGGCTCAGCCGCGTTTGGACGGACTGGACCGTGGAGTCAGCGACCGGGGTGTTATCATAAGCGGCGGCGCTGTCATCATTCCCCTGGTCGTCAGTGTAGTAATCGTAGGGGTAGTAGTCGTCTGCGTAATACGGCAGGTAATCCCACGGGAAGAATCCGTCATCCAATCCGAACCAGAGACCGTCGTCAAAGACGAAGAAGCGACCGCGGTCAAAATGCGCATGCCGCCGATCCCAATCGCTGTGCCAATTTGCCTCATGACGTGCGAAGACATGATCCGTTCGTCCATTCAATCCGCGTTGCGAAAATGTTCGCGACTGTCGCGCAACTGAAGGCATGGCGGCACGATTGCCGGCGATGTTCGAAGAAGCCGTGCGATTGGTCGTTCTGTAATTTGGCCGCGCAAAGGAGCGCGGTGTTGTTCGGAACGTGCCAGTTCGGCCGGAGAAGCGCTGAGCTCCCCTCCCAAAATACATGGGTCCGCCTGAGAAATGACGGGCTCCACCGAAGCCGCCTCCGCGCGCTCCGCCTCCGAAGTGTCCGCCACCAAAAGCACCACCATGGAAGCCTCCTCCACCCCCGCCGCGGCCTGCTGCCAATCCAGCGTGAGTAAGGGCGATCAAAGTGATGCCGACTAAACTCAACAAGGTAATCTTTTTCATACCCCAAAGATCGTCACTCTTAGGTCTTGCGGCCATGGTGCGTTCGCGGGATTTTGCGGTGTCACGTAAGAGTTGCCCCTAGCTCCCTCTTTTGAGTGAGAGTCCCGGGGACGTGCGCACACCGACTACAACAAGCGTGATAGAACCTGCGAGGAACGGCGCCAAACCTTGCTTCGCGTTCAGGATGGGAATTTCAAAAGGAGCGGCGAGAACATCAGGATCAATGCGCCAATTATCAGCATCCAGGCCAGCATGAGATCCCACCATCTTGCGCTCTGCGGCGCCGTGCGGCCGACCGGTGGATGCGCGCCGCGTCCAAAAACCAGGCGGAGACTGTCGGGATGATCGTCAAAGATCAGAATGCGCTGTATCGTTTTGCCCTCAGTATTTGTGGCCGGCAGGCGGCTCGCCCGCTTGATGACGAAAATCCGTCGCGCATGGACGCCGGGCTGCTCGTTCGCGGAAGGAAGGCCAAACGAGTTAGTATAATGATGGTCGATCGACCTAACGAGTCGCGCTGTGAATGACATCGCCCGAAAACGAGAGTTTTCCCTTTTCATAGCTCACGCTATTGCAGACCGGCACGACGCTGCTATGACGCGTCCGTGAGATTTTTTGGTCTCACGCGAGAGGCGCTCACCACCACCTCTTTTGGGAGAGCGCCGTTCGCTAAGTGACTGCTCTCTCGGCCGGGCGCGGAGGTCGCACCAGGATCGGGAGCAGAGTAGAAACCGCCATGACCCCGGCGATGACATGAAGCGCGCCGCCGTATGAACCGGCTGTCTCGCGCATGTGCGCGATGATCAAGGGACCAACCGCGCTGGCAAAGCTCCAAGCCGTCAACATTAAACCGTAGATGGGACCGACGTTCTTCGGACCAAAATAATCCGCCGCAAACGCGGGCATGGTGCCAAACCCGCCGCCGTAACACATCAACACCACGAAGGTAATGATCGTCATCAATGTGACGGTTGCGATGTTTGGCAGAAACCAAAAAAGCAAAACCTGAAGAATGAACATGACGGCAAAGGTCGCTCGACGCGTAATCAAGTCGGAAACCCACGCCCAGAATACTCGGCCGACTGCATTGCCGATGCTGGCCAGCCCCACCATGCCCGCGGCGACGATCGCGGTCGCTCCGGTCAGTTCCTGGAAGATCGGAGCCTCCTGCGAAATGACTGAAATACCGGCACAGGTATTGAGGAACAAAAGCAGCCAGAGCGCCCACCACTGCCAGGTCTTGAGCGCCTCGCCCAAGTTGAAGTCGTGTCCTGCGCGTTGCGACGTTTCGCCGGCTGTCGGTGACCAACCCTCCGGCTTCCAACCATCCGGCGGGTTCTGCATGAAGGAACCGGAAATTATTGTCACGATGAGATACGCGACGCCCAGGTAAGCGAAGGTGTTCAAGACGCCAACGCTCTGAATGAGTCGCGTCGCCACGGGCGCGGTGATGAGTGCGCCCGCTCCGAACCCGCCCACCGCGATGCCGGTGATGAGCCCTCTGCGATCCGGAAACCATTTCACCAGCACGGCCACCGGAACGATGTATCCGAGACCGAGACCCATTCCGCCGATCAAGCCATAACTGATGTATAACCAGGAAATGTTATGGGTGAAGCTCGCGAGAAAAACTCCCACGCCGTAGAGCGCGCCGCCGGTCAAGGCAACGATGCGCGGTCCTTTGCGGTTCAGCCACAGGCCACCGAAGAACGCCGCAAATCCCAGGACAAAGATGCTGATTGTAAAGGTCAGCGTTATTTCTGAAATGCTCCACCCGAATTGCTTTGCCAGCGGAGCGCGGAAAACACTCCAGGCATACACCGCACCAAGCGCGATCTGAAAGAACACTCCCGCGATTGCGATTACCCACCGATTATTTGTTCGCATAAAGGCCTCCTACGACAGCGGCGTAATTACCGCTCCATTCTTTGGTATCGTATCGTAGGTGGCTTTGTCGATATGTAAGTGCGCCATGACCAGTTCCGGCGGCGTGTGAGCCAGCCACTCCGAGAATGAAAGGTCCTGAAAGCGATCGGCTTTGAATATCTCGAGGAACACCAAATCGGTGTCGCCCGTGTTCTCGACGTAGTGCAGCAAGCTCTTCTGCACGTATCCGACGTCTCCCTCCTGAAAGTCCATTGTCCGAGCTTTGTTGCCGGTCGCCACCACAGTCATTCGTCCCTTGCCAGTGATAAAATACTGCCACTCGTCCGCGTTCGGGTGCCAGTGCAGTTCCCGCATTCCGCCCGGATGAACGGTGACCATGGCCATCGCTGTGGTTGAGACTTTGAAATTGCTCGAATCAACAATGCGCACCTCGCCCCCTTTGGTCTGCATCGTCGGCGGCATTTCCATCGTGCGAAAAGCAAAATCCTTCGGTGACTTTCCACGTGCTCCGGCCGCTGCTTTCTGATCGGCCTCCAGCCCTCCTGGAACATCCGCTTGGAGAATGAATAGCTCTTCTTTGGGCACATTCTGAAACGCTTGTTCGCGAACGCCGAAATTTTTTGCCAGCACCTCGGAAGGTAGATGCGCCATCGCGTCGCTCAACAGCACCGTCTCTGACTCGGAAAACTCACCGTCGTCGAACACGAGCATGAATTCGCAGCCGTCGGGATTGAGACCCTGAATCGAGTGCGGGTTTCCGCTGGGGAAAAACCAAAGATCGTTTTTCTTCACATCGGCAACAAAACTCTTGCCGTCCAGGTCAATCGCCGTAATCCGCGCCGTCCCGTAAAGCATGATGGCCCACTCACCGGCCGTGTGCCAATGCAGCTCCCGGCAGCCTCCGGGTGTGAGTCTCATGTTTACGCCCGCCAGGGTCTTGGAGACGGGTAGTTCCCGAACAGTCACCTCACGCGACCATCCGCCTTCATAAGTGCGCTTATTCGCGTAAGAGAACGGATACTTGAAGTTTTGGACCAGGCTCTTGGAGTCCGTGCTGGGTGGCCAGATGGAATCCGGGTTCTGGCCATCAAGCGCTGGATTGGCTGGACCCGGATCAGTCGGGTGGCCCGCACCGATCACTTTTTGCAATGCGGCGAAGCTGCCTATCGCAACAGCGGTTTTTCCGATGAAATTTCGACGAGTAAATGCGCTCATTGATTATCTCTCCTTTAGGGTTGTGAGGTTGCGTTGGTGATTGGAAATTGTTCAAGTCATGCGGTCCATACCTGGTACACGATGCAAAGCAGAACCAGCATCAGAGCGCTCCAAACAAAAATGATTCCCTCCGCGCGATTGTGCCGGACTACAGGAAAATCATTTTCGACGTTTGGATCGCCATCGAAAAATCGGTGTCGGCGGCGGAAAATGATAATGCCGATAACCAGGAAGATGATCACAGCGAGAGTAAAGGCGACCCGTAGCGCAGGGACGCCGGCCTGTTCGATCACGGCTATCATAACGGAATCGCTCGTTTGCATGGGAAACGAGTACCGGCGTTTTCGAACGATTTCTACGACGCGTCCGTGGGATTTTCACGTGCCACTGAAGAACGGATCGCGACTCCCTCTTTGGAGGTAAGAGGCTCAGCCTCGACAGCGCGGCCGCGGACGAATAGCGTCAGCCAGAGAAAGGAGGCGCGCGTGAAACCGGAAGTAACGATCGAATATTGCACGGCTTGAAACTACGAACCCAGAGCCGCCAGTTTGGCGGCCAAAATTCGCGACGTCGCGGAGATCAAATCGCTGCAACTGATCCCCTCCAGCGGCGGCGCTTTTGAAATTCGCGTCAACGGTGAACTTATCCATTCCAAACTCAAGACCGGCGAGTGGCCGGACTTTGACGCGATCGCGCAACAGATTAGCGCGCACAAATCTCACTAGCGTTTTCGCTTCTTCTTTATTTGGACGTTGGACGTTGGACGTTGAGCGTTGGACGTTTTCCCTCTCCCGGAGAGTGAAGGGTGCCTGGTGGCCCTCGCGGTCTTCAAAACCGTTGTCGGTCCGGCAACTGCCGGATCGGGGTAGGTTCGATTCCTATCCTCTCCGCCAATTCGAATGCGGAATTCGGAGTGCGGAATATGGAATTAAAGCCTCCAGACCATTCCGCATTCCGAATTCCGCATTCCCAATTTGTGAAAGGAGGTGATTTGCATGTCGCGCGAGCAAATTCTTAAGCTTACGTCGCTTTCGTCCTGCGCGGGGTGAGCGTCGAAATTGAGCCAACAGGCCCTGTCGCAAGTTTTGCGGCAGCTCCCAAAAATGGATGATCCGAACGTACTCGTCGGGTCCGCAAGCCTGGACGATGCCGGCGTGTATCGCCTCACACGCGATCGCGCCCTCGTGCAGACGGTGGATTTTTTCACACCGATCGTGGACGACCCATTTTCCTACGGCCAGATCGCGGCGGCCAACGCGTTGTCAGATGTCTACGCGATGGGTGGCCGTCCACTCATCGCCTTGAATATCATGGGCATTCCCACCGACCTTGTGCCGCCGAACGTGATCGCCGCGATTCTGCGCGGGGGAGCCGCGAAAGCAAAAGAGGCAGGTTGTGTGATCATCGGGGGGCACACGATTCGAAATCCGGAGCCGATCTACGGTCTCGCAGTCACCGGCATCGTGTCGCCCCAGCGCATGTTGACGAATGCGAACGCACGTTCCGGCGATCTGCTCGTTTTAACAAAACCGCTCGGGACTGGGATCGCCACCACCGGGATCAAGCGCGGGCTGACTTCGGCCGCCTTGGCGAAAAAATCGATCGTCTTGATGCGTTGCTTGAACACGGTCGGCGCCGTCCTCGCCGAACGCGGACTTCTGCGTGCCGCGGTCGATGTCACCGGCTTCGGATTGCTTGGCCATCTCGCCGCCATGTGCCGTGCGAGCGGAGTCGGCGCGGAGATTTCAACCGGCGCGGTCCCCGCCATTAGCCCGGAGATTTTCTCCCTCATTAACGATGACTGCGTGCCGGGCGGCACGCGGCAGAATCTCGAAACGGCCAACGCGATCGTCGAATGGAATGACACGGCCGAACCGATCCGCCTCCTCCTGGCCGACGCACAAACCAGCGGCGGTCTGTTGCTCTCTGTTTCGCCAAAACGCTGGGGCGCCGTGCAAAGCGTGCTGAAAAAACACCGCACCGTGTGCGCCGCCGTCATCGGGAAAATCATCCGCACGGACATGCCGAAAATATGCCTGAGAGAGTAACGGCGCGTTCACTGCGGGACATTCCAGCCGTCGAAAAAGTGGTGATCGAACTCGGTCGCTGCGATTATTTGCCGCGTCCGGTGATCGTTGCGCTCGTGCGCCGCGAACTGTCAGCGATGCGCGCCGGAAAAAATGTGCTGGATCTGGCCGCTGTCATCACTCGAGTGCGTGCGTCAGTCGACGATTTGCGGCTTTCAAAAATCCAGCCCGTGATCAACGGCACGGGAATTATCATCCACACGAACCTGGGTCGGGCGCCGCTCGGTCCGCGCGTCCTCGAGTCGCTCAGCGAGATCGCCCAAGGTTATTGCAATCTCGAATACGACTTGAACAGCGGGGAGCGCGGTCATCGCGCGAATTACTTGGAACACAATCTTGCGCTCCTCTGCGGCGCCGAAGCAGCGACGGTCGTCAACAATTGTGCCGCGGCGCTTGTCCTCATTCTGCGGCATTTCACCGGGAAAAAAAAGGAAGTCATCATCTCGCGCGGCGAGCTGATTCAAATCGGCGGCGGTTTCCGTATTCCAGATATTCTGGAAGCCAGCGGCGCGACGCTGCGCGAGGTCGGGACGACGAACAAGACCACGATCGATGACTACGCGCGCGCGATCTCCCCCAACACCGCCATGATTCTGAAAGTGCATCGCAGCAATTTCTTCATGGGCGGCTTCGTCGCATCGCCGAGCACGGAATTGCTGGTAACGCTGGTACGCAAGAAGCGCATTCCACTCGTGGAAGATCTTGGCAGCGGCGCCATTATCGCCACGGAAAAAGCGGCGGCTATCGAGCACGAACCAACTCCCTCGGAAACTCTCAAACGTGGCGTCGATCTCGTTTGTTTCAGCGGCGACAAACTATTAGGTGGGCCGCAGGCGGGTATCATCGCCGGGAAAGCGCGCCACGTTGCTGCGTTGAAACGCGAGCCATTCTTCCGCGCGCTCCGTTGCGACAAAATCATTCTCGCTGCTCTGCAGACCACGATTGATCTGTATCTTTCCGGCGAAACGAGCGCCGTTCCCGCGCTCGCCATGATGCAACTTTCGAACGACCAATTGCGCCAACGCGCCGAAAAGATAATCACGCGGCTGCACGAGTTGCCGCTGCGGCCGCAAATTGGCCACGGGGACGGGCAGCTCGGCGGGGGCACACTTCCTCGCTCAACGATCCAATCGGTCACGCTGGATTTTTCTGGCGATCACTTGAGCGCGTTCGCCGCTCGGCTGCGTCGCGGAACACCGCCCGTTATCGGCTACGTCGCCGCCGGGAAATTCAAGCTCGATCTGCGAACAATTCTCTCACGACAGGATGAAGAACTCGTGACTGCTCTGCGTTCGGCCGCTCAATCGCTTTGAAGCATTTCATCCTCGCAACCGCCGGACATGTCGATCATGGGAAGAGCGCGCTCGTCAAAGCGCTCACCGGCGTGGATCCCGATCGGCTGCCGGAAGAAAAAGCGCGCGGTATCACGATCGAGCTTGGCTTCTCTCACCTCCTGCTTCCATCAACCATCAACCATCAACCATCAACGCTATCGATCGGAATCGTGGATGTCCCCGGACACGAAGATTTCGTCAAGAATATGGTCGCGGGCGTTGGCTCGATTGACCTCGCGCTCCTCGTCGTCGCCGCCGATGACGGCTGGATGCCGCAGACCGAGGAGCATTTGCAAATCCTCACCTATCTCGGGGTGAGACGCGCAGTCGTCGCGTTGACGAAGATCGATCTGGCGAAATCAGAAGACGCGGCTGAGAGCGAAGTGCGAGCTAAGCTTGCTGGCACCGCCTTTCACGACGCCCCGATAGTGCGGACTTCCGTTCCAACAGGCCGTGGGATTGAAGAATTGAAAGCGCAACTCGCTCGTGAGTTTGGATCGATGGCGCCGCAGGCCGACATCGGCAAGAGCCGCCTCGCCGTTGATCGCGCCTTCACTCTGCGCGGCATCGGCACTGTCGTGACCGGCACGCTGACCGGAGGAACATTTCGCCGGGGCGACGCTGTTGTCATTCAACCGACCAACATTCCGGCGCGCATCCGCGCAATCCAAAGTCACAACCATGAACTGGAAGAGATCGGTCCCGGCGTGCGCACCGCGCTCAACCTCGCGGACGTGGCAATTGCGCGAGACAAAGGCCAACGCGGTGTTTGGCGCGGCGACGTTATCACGCTCGCAGATTTCGGCAATGCAAGCGACGTCATCGACGTCGCGCTGACGCGTTCCTCGCGGTTACCCATAACGACGCGGGCGCTCAAACATGGCTCGGCCGTGCGCGTGCATCACGGCAGCAGAAATTCGTTGGCGCGCATTTTTTTCCAAAGCGGAGAAGATCTGCGTGCGCGCGAAACGGGCATCGTGCAATTACGTTTCGACTCACCGGTTTTCATGTTCGCCGGCGACCAGTTCGTTGTCCGCGACGTGTCCGGGCAAAGCACGCTGGCAGGTGGAGTCGTGCTCGATCCGGATGCGAGCGTGAAGAATTTCAGGAGCGGAGCGCAGCGAGAATTTCTGGACCAACGCATGGGTTCCTCCGAAAACGTGTCCGTCTTTGTCCGCACCCAGCTGGCCCGCGGCCATGCCACGCGGCGGCCGGCGCTGCTGGTGAAATCGCGTTTCAGCCGCGCCGAAATCTCCGCCGCGATCTCCGAATTAAGCAAAAGCGGAATAGCCGTTGAACTCGGTGACCTTATCTTCGACGCGAAGTGGTGGGCGGATTTCCGAGAAAACGCCATTTCGAAGATTGAGGATGAGCACAGGACGCATCCGAATCGGATCGGTCTCGAGCTTGCGCGGCTGCGCAGTGCGGTGGGCGGCGAAATGCCGCTGCCGGAAGTCTTCGACGCGCTCATCTCCGAATTGTGCAAGAACGGCTTCGTGCGCGCCGGTGAAACCATCCAGCGTGCGAAGCACCAGCCTACCTTGCCAAGTTCCCTTCAGGCGGTGTGTACGCGAATTCGTGCAGCACTTGCGGCGAAGCCATTTGATCCGCCGTCACGCAAGGAATTCGCGCCGGATGCGACCTCCGAGCAAGCGCTGCGGTTTTTGTGCGATACCGGTGAGGTCATTAAGACCACGGACGACGTATTCCTGGGCAGCAAAGAATTCGCGAAGATGCGCGACGAGGTCGTCAAATTCATTCGCGCCAAAGGCTACGCGAGCGTCAGTGATTTGCGACAAGCGCTAGGCAGTTCGCGTCGCGTAATCGTGCCGTTTCTCGAACGACTCGATCACGATGGCGTGACGCGGCGTGTGGGAGATAAACGCACGCTCGCGCACTGAGATTCTATTTTTGCGAAGCGAAGACGGCTTCCGGGTCGGAGCCGGAAACTTTTCCCACGGCAATCCAGCCGAAGCGGCTGACCAGCGCCCCAATCAAGAACGAGACGGCTGCGAATGGGACCTGGCCGAACAGCCGGAGAACGATTGCGAGCGGGCCGTTCAAAACTTCGCCGATCCGAATCAGCCAGCCGGAGCCGTGCTCGTGTATCGCGCGATCGGCGACGCCGTGTTTATCGACACTGAGCCAGATCAGGAGCGCCGATTCAACCGCGGCCGCGTAAAACCCGAGGAAGTTGAGCGCGGGGATTCGGTGCCCGAGCAATTCCAACACTGCAGCCGCAGATCCCAATCCGGCGGTTCCAAAATGAATCGGCAGCAGCGTTCGATGCAAAAACCACGCCGGAATCGCGGTCGCCCCAATCAGCACGCCCGTATATGTCGCAAGCAAAGTTCCGAAGATCGCGGAACCAAAAATGAAGAGATCGGCCGCGACGCGCAGGAATTGATCGAGGTTGCCGGCGAAAATTTGATGGGCGTGCAGTTCAAGCGCGATCAATCCTGGAACGGCGCAGGCGCCGAATAGACTGAGAATCCAGGCGCCCATCGACATGGCCGATCGATGCTTAAAAACCCGCAGCATGTTGAGGAAAAGCCGGGGGCGGCCCAGATCCATGATGAGCAGAACAGGTGAAAGGATCGCCCCAGCTATGGCCGCGAGCCACATGGCCGCGCGCGCAAGATCGACATGGTGAAAGATAATGGCGCCGCTTGCGATCACCGCTGACATCCCCGCCAGCCCGCCCATGAAAAAATAGAGTGGAACTTCCCACGTCCAAACCGGCGGTTTGACCACGGGCTGGCCGTAGTAACCGGGTTTGCGCGGAATCGGGCCCCCGGCAACATCAACGCCTTTGTCCGTTACGACTCCGTCCTTCCACGCCTGCTCGCGCAATTCTTCGAGCCGCTTTTCGGATTGGGGCTCGTTCGTCACTTGTATATTAGCTCGCGCCCTGCTGTAGCCGCTTCGCTATGCGAAGCGCGGGTCCAGGTTTGCGAAACTCGCACGCGTTGCGTCGCCCACAGGGCGACGGCTACAACTCCGCACGATTTGAATCCGGTCATGAGAAAAATGCGAACGCCACGAGCGCCGCGATGATTGATGCGATCGCCGTCGCGAACGCCGAAGTCCACGCGGACTTCAGGTAAATTGTTGGAATCTGTGGCTTCGGCGGGAGTCCGTAGGCTTCCGGTTCACCGAGAATCAAAAAGAAGGCGTGAATGCCGCGCACACTTGTTTCGCGGGGATCATACAATTGCGCATCGGAGTAGCCGCTTTCCTGCAAGTGCTTCACGCGTTCCGAAGCGCGCACGCGTAAATCGTCGAGCCGGCCGAATACGATTGATTCTGTCGGGCAAACTTTGGCGCAGGCCGGAACGAGTCCGCTCTTCTGTCGATCGTAACAGAAGGTGCACTTGAACGCGCCACCCGCATCCGGCAATGGCTCCGGCCGGCGATCGATCACGCCGAACGGGCACGACACCACACAATACCCGCAGCCGTTGCAGACATCGTTCTGCACCAGCACGGAGCCGACTTCGGTGCGGACGATCGATCCAGTCGGACACGCCTCAAGACAACCGGCCTCTTCGCAATGCTTGCAGACGTCGGACACGAAAACCCACCGGAACGGATCGTCGGATTGCGGATTGTAGATTTCGGATTGCGGATTGCGGAGACCCATTGGTCCCGTGACCTGGTTTCCTTTTTGTCGATCTTGCTCGAGGAACATCACGTGTCGCCAGGTCGACGCCCCGAGATGGCCGGTGTTGTCGTACGAGTTCCCCGACCAGGTGAACCCGTCGTCGGGCACTTCGTTCCACTCTTTGCACGCGACCTCGCAGGCTTTGCAGCCGATGCAAACGCTCGGGTCAGTGAAGAAGCCGACCTCCACGCGATCTTGCACGTAGGAATGCTTCCTCTGATTCGTGCTCTGGATTCCTTCGCCAATCATATGTTTACGCGCGGTTCAGTGGATTGGGTAGCGCACGCGTCGCGCGTGTTGGTTTCGGCGTCTCGCCGAAACAGGCTTTCGAAAGTTCGCGGCCCCGAATGCTTTCGGGGGTCGCCAACACGCGAGACGCGTGCGCTACCCGAGAAAAATCCTGCTCTCATCGTGAGTCAGTCTTTCCATGTTGACCGTGACCGCCAGCTTCTGGGCCGGGAGATGCGCCTGGCGGCGGCTGTTCCGGATGCAGATTCGGTGGGCCGCCTTGCGGCACATATTTTTTGAACCACTCATGGAATGCGGGTCCGCGCGGCAATCGGCACGGGACGATATTGCAAGCGAGCGCCTTGGCTTCCATGATCGTGACGTTCGGCTCGCCCGAGATCGGAACCAAATCATTAGTCGCACCACCCTTCACTGGTCCGGCCGTGCCGAAATGAAACGGCATCGCAATTTGATGCACGGTTTTTCCGTTGAGATGCATCGGGCGCATGCGGCGGCTAACGAGTGCGCGCGATTCGATTGCTCCGCGCAAGCTCACAATCGAAATGTAATCGCCGTTCTTGATCTTTAGTTCGGCGGCGAGCTCGGGAGACATTTCCGCGAACAACTCCGGTTGCAATTCGGCCAGATGGCTGAGGAAGCGAGACATGCCGCCAGCCGTATGGTGCTCGGTCAGCCGGTAGGTTGTCAGGACAAAAGGAAATCGCGGATCACCCGGCGGCGCGAACCGATTCTCCTGGCGGGTAAACCAATTGACCGCCGGATTCGTGTCGCGGGAGTAAAGCGCATTATGCACCGGTGACTCGAGCGGCTCGTAATGCGTGGGCATCGGCCCATCCTGCAAACCTTTCGGGACATGCAACCACCCGAGACCGTCCTCGTGCAAGATGAACGGCGCATCGCCGGGAATCCCAGCGAGCCCGCTTTCGTTTCCAGTTGGACGATAATCGGGCGACTTGTCCGGGACAAAATCAGGAACGTCGATCCCGCCCCATTTGCCTTGCGCCGGGTCCCACCAAACCAATTTCTTGCGCTCGCTCCATGGCTCGCCGGTCGGTTTGGCGCTGGCTCTATTATATATAATGCGGCGATCGGCCGGCCAGACGAAGCCCCAACCGTGGCCGAGATAATTTTTCGAATTTCGCGAGTTCGCCTTATTGATTTTGTCCGGACCAAGGACGCCGGAATAAATCCAGCAGCCGCTGGCAGTTGAACCATCAGCCTTCAGTTTCCCAAATCCGTCCACCTGCGGGCCGTGATGTGGATTGCCTTTGCGATCGACGCCGCCGAACACGACTCCATCAGCGCCTGGCTGTGGATTGGTGGACCAACCGTTGATCTCGGCCAGCACAGATTCCATCTGCGGTTCACCGTATTCATCTTCCGGGTACCACCAATCGAGAGCGCGCAACGGTTCATCGAGGGGGTCGCTCGATTGCTTCGCCTTCGCGATCAAACGCAAAGCGAGCTGATGCATGAACCAACCTTCGGAGCGCGCATCGCCCGGCGGATTCACCGCCTTTTCGCGCCACTGCAACATGCGCTGCGTTTGCGTGAAGGCGCCCTCCTTCTCGGCGTGTCCCGCGGCCGGAAAAAGAAAAACCTCCGTCTCGATATCTTCCGTCTTCAATTCGCCACGTTCGATCTCGGGCGCGTCGCTGCGCCAAAACGTGGCCGCTTCGATCTCGACCATCTCGCGCACGACGAGCCATTTTAATTTTGAGAGCGACGTGCGCTGGAACCGCGAGTTGGCCGCAGCCACCGCCGGATTCTGGCCCATCATGAACATGCCCTCCATTTTCCCATCGGCCATGTCGTAGAGATATTCGAAGAAGGAATGGTTGCCGGTCAGCTTCGGGATCCAACTATACCCAAAGTCGTTTTCGGCCGTCGCGTTCTTGCCGTAGTAGGCTTTCAGCAAACTGATGAAGTAGTTAGGATAATTATTCCAGAGACCGGTCGGCTTGGTTTGATGCGCAAGGTAATCGCGCAACGTTTCCTCGCTCCCGTCGCCCTTCGGCATCGAGAGGTAACCGGGCAAAATATCGTAGAGGGTCGGAATGTCGGTCGAGCCTTGGATCGAAGCGTGACCGCGCAACGCCAGAATACCGCCACCAGGCCGGCCAATGTTGCCAAGCAAAAGTTGCAGGATCGAAGCCGTGCGAATGATCTGAACGCCCTTTGAATGTTGCGTCCAGCCGAGCGCATAACAGATCGCCGCGGTCTTGTCCGGACCCGACGCCGCGACGAGCGCGTCGGCCACTTTCTGAAAAAGCACTGACGAAATTCCACAAATCTTCTCCACCATTTCGGGCGTGTAACGGGTGAAGTGGCGGCGCAGTGTTTGGAAAACGCATCGCGGATGTTGCAAGGTCAAATCGCGCTCCGGAAAACTGAGGCCGCCATCGCCGTCGTAGGCCCAGCTACCCTTGTCGTAGGCTCGTTGCTCTTCGTTCCAGCCGGAGAAAAAGCCGGTCGCCCCTTCTTCCGTATCGCGAAAATCTTCGCGCAGAATGCAGGACGCATTCGTGAAGTGCACCACGTACTCGCGGAAGAAAAGGTTGTTCTCGATAATGTGCCTGATAATGCCGCCGAGAAACGCGATGTCGCCGCCGGCGCGCATCGGCACCCAGATATCGGCTAATGCGCTGGTCCGCGAAAATCGTGGATCGACATGGATGATGGTGGCGCCGCGCTCCTTCGCTTTCATGACCCAGCGGAAACCGACCGGGTGCGCTTCCGCCATGGACGAGCCTTCGATTAAAATGCAATCGGCGTTAGCGAGATCTTGTTGGGCAGTCGTAGCTCCGCCCCGGCCGAAGGAGGTGCCCAGACCGGGCACCGTGCTGCTATGTCATATCCGCGCCTGGTTGGATATGCAGACCATCCCCAGGCCAAGAGTGAATAGTTTTCGGATGAGATAATTTTCTTCGTTGTCGAGCGTCGCGCCGCCGAGATGGCAGATCGCCGTCGTGTGATTGATGGTCACGCCGTCTTTCTTGTGAACGAAAGTGCGCTTGCGCGATTCCCAGACACGGTCCGCCACCATGTCCATCGCTCGATCCAGCGAAATTTCCGTCCATTCTTTGGCGCGCGGCGCGCGATATTTCATTTTCGTTTCGCGCCGATTGTGCGTGAGCAATTGATAGGAAGCCGCGCCTTTCGGGCAAAGATTCCCCTGGCTGATCGGACTCTCCGGATCGCCTTCGATCGAAATCAGTTTCCCATCCTTGTGAAAAATTAACTGGCCGCAGCCGACGCCGCAGTACGGACAAACTGAGCGCGCGACGTTCGCCCCATCGATCCGCGCGTGCATCGCGCGAGTTTTGTCTGACATCGACTCCGGGCCCGTTCCGTCTTTGCGTTCGCGAATCTGCCGAACGAGCGGCCATTTGGAGAGCAAGCCAGTGAGCGTCGCCATATTATTTAATCGCTTAACCGCCAGTCTTCGTTCCTACCTTTTTCACCTTCAGGGGTAAAGCGCAAAAGATTTGCCCGTCAAAACTCTGCCCGCGCAGGCAAATTTTCTTCGATGCCTTCGATCAACTCCGGGAGACTGATTGGCTTGGCCAAAAACGGATGTCCCTTGATGCGCAGGCCCGGCTCTCCTTCGGCCTTCGTCACCAGAGCGGTCAGAAAGACAATCGGTATTCTGTGCAATGCCGGATCGGATTGAATCTGAGCAGCGACTTCGCCGCCATCGGTTTCCGGCATCGCGATATCGAGCAGAATAAGGTCCGGCTTAAAGCCCTGGGCTGTTTGATGGGCCTTGCTCGCGTCGTTCTCTTCCCGAACGACGTAGCGGCCCGTCCTCTCCAGCGCCAGCCTGGCCGCGTGGGTCAAATCGCGGTTGTCATCGATGATCAAGATGCATGCCTTCTCTTTCATCGGTTCGAAGTCCTGCGGGAGAAAGTTTGCTTCGATGGTTCTGTTCATGATTTTCTCTTCGACGACATTTTGCCGCGCCGTTTGCCTAACCGCTCAGTTGACTGAAAAACCACGCGCCTAGAAAGGAGAGGCTTAGGCCGATTAACGGGCTAAGGATAGTGAACCAGAGAGCTATGCTGGTAGCCAGCGAGCCATGCGTTATCACCCGCTCAAACTTACCGCTGATGGCGTTCATGAATTATCGGCCTTTCCTAAGCTTCGAGCTCGATCTCTTCTTGCGGCGTTAAGAGCGGAATTCGCCCGATCTCTCGCAGATATCCATCCAGTCCGGAATCGCTTTCATTCATAACCGAAGAGTATTCGCAGGAGTGAATCCGCCACCACGTCGCAAGCGTGGGATTTTGAAATACCGCTCAGGAGGTGATCCGCAGTCCCTCGTTCGAGATAGAGGGAAATGATTCATTTCACTCGAAGGACCCTCCTGGCGGATCGCGCCAAAACCGGTGGCCTGCTCCAACGTAATCGTCGGTGGCATCGACAGCTCTTGTCGATGAAGGATTACCTCGACCACGGCCGACCCCTTCTTATTCGCCGGCGAGTCGTTCTAATTCTTTCGTAGTTGAATCATCGAGATCAATCAGAGCGGCGGCGGTATTTTCCTCGAGGTGTTTCACCTTGGATGTTCCGGGAATCGGGAGCATGACCGGAGATTTCCGAAGCAACCAGGCCAGCGCGACCTGCGCCGGCTGTGCGTTGAGGCGCTTCGCTGCGCGCGTCAGCGGGCCGTCCTGTTTCGCAAGTTCGCCGGTGGCCAGCGGAAACCACGGAATGAAGCCAATGTTTTCCCGAGTACAGTACTCGAGGACGTCCTCGGATTTTCTGTCGACCAGATTATATCGATTCTGCACCGAAACGATCGGTGTGATGCGCCGCACCGCCTCGATCTGGCTTACGTTTACCTCCGACAATCCAATATGACGGATCTTGCCCTCGCGCTGCAGCTCGACCAGCGCGCCAATTTGATCTTCCATCGCAACCTTCGGGTCGATCCGGTGCAATTGTAACAGATCAATCCGCGGAACATGCAATCGATGGAGACTACCCTCCACCGCCGAGCGCAAATGTTGGGAACGGCCGTCTTCGACCCATTTGTTAGGCCCGGGCCGTTGAAAGCCAGCCTTGGTCGCGATCAAAAGATCGCTCGGATAGGGGTGCAGCGCCTCGGCGATGAGACACTCGGCGACTATGGGCCCGTACGAGTCGGCGGTGTCGATGAGATTGATGCCCAGCTCGACGGCTCGCCGCAGGACGGCGATTGCCTCGGAATGGTTGGCCGGTTCTCCCCAGACGCCAGGGCCGGTCAGTTGCATCGTGCCGAAGCCGAGCCGGCGAACGGGAATATCGCCACCGATCGAAAATGTTCCGCTCGCTTCCGCAGGACGAGAAGATGCTGCCGTGGCCTTGATCGTATTAATGTCGCTCATAATTTTCGTTCTCTATTCTGTTTTGCGAATCACTTAAGCGCCGACTCCTACGCCATGGTGAGGACGACGCGGAAGCGCACCTTGCCGCTGTGCATCTGTTCGTAGGCTTCGGCCACGCGGCTCAGCGGATATTTCTCAATCATCGGGTGCACGCCGGTCAACGCGCTAAATTCCAAAGTATCCTGCGAATCTTTCGCGGTGCCGGAGTACCAACCCAACACCGATCGCCTTTCCAGGAACAACGACATCGGACTTATAGTCAGCGGTTCGGTAGGCGCGGCTGGCATAACCAGCTTGCCGCCCGCCGCCAATCCATCCACCAGCGCTGAGATCGCCTGTGAGTTCGGCGCCGTCGCCAGGATCACGTTCGCGCCGCCGAGCTTTTGCAATTCCGCGGCCGCATCGCCGGTGCCCGAATCAATGTAATGATGCGCGCCCAGTTTTTTCGCCAACGGTTCCTTGTCCTTTCCTCGGCCGAGCGCCACGGTCTTGAATCCCATCTGCCGTGCGTACTGAACTCCGAGATGTCCCAGTCCGCCGATGCCGTGCACTGCCACCACGTCGCCAGCGCGCGCACCCGAATTGCGGAGCGCGTTATAGACCGTAACGCCCGCGCACATGAACGGCCCTGCTTCCTCCGCCGGCAAATCATCGGGGATCGCCGCGACCGCTTCCGCCGGCGCGATCATGTACTCGGCATATCCGCCGTCGAAATCGATGCCGGTGACTTTGCGATTAACGCACATGGCGAAATCCCCGCGCCGGCACTGTTCGCACACGAAACAATGTCCGCCGTGCCAGCCGACGCCAACGCGCTGATCTTTCTTCCAATTCGTGACGTTGCCGCCGACCGCATCAACGCGGCCCGCGATTTCATGACCAGGCACGCGAGGATATTGAAGCCCGGGCCACATACCTTCTTTGACGACGAAATCGCTGTGGCAAATCCCGCACGCCTCCACCTTCACGCGAACCTGGCCGGCGCCTGGCTCCGGGATGTCGCGTTCCACCAATTCCCAATCTCCGCCGGGTTTGCTGATCTGGGCCGCTTTCATTTTCTTATTCATAAATCGAATCTTAGCCATCGAGCTGGCGACTAGCGAAGACCTCCCGCGACCAACAGCGTCTCGCCGGTTATCCAACCGGAGTCATCCGACGCGAAGAAGACCGCCGCCGGCGCGATGTCGTCCGTCTGACCGATGCGGCCGAGCGGCGTTCGCGCCGTCGTTTCTTTTTCGAAGTCACTTCCCGCGAAACCGCCGGCATCAAAGCCTTCGGTTGCCACGGGACCGGGATTGATGGCGTTCACCCGGATGCCTTTTGGTCCAAGCTCATTCGCCAACACGCCGGTGATTGCATCCACTGCACCCTTCGTTGCCGAGTAAACTACCGTCATTGCCGGCGTCGCCGAGCTCGCGAGAGAACTGATGTTAATGACACTGCCTCCTTCCGGTCCGAAATATTTTGCGGCCTCCTGGGTAGCTAAGATCAGTCCGAGAACATTCGTGTTGAACTGACGATGAAACTCGTCCTCCGTTACTGCTTCCAAGGGTTCGAAGCGATAGACGCCGGCGCTATTGACCAGGATGTCGATCTTGCCGAAGGCTTTCTTTGTAGCCGCGAAAAGACGTTCAACGTCCGCTTTCTTCGCGACGTTCCCTTGCACTGCGACAGCTTTTCCGCCGCGTTTTGTGATTTCATCCACCACCTTGTCGGCACCCGTTTTTGACGATGCGTAGTTAACAACGACCGTGGCACCTTCACCTGCGAACTGTTTGGCGATGCCCGAGCCGATTCCTTTCGACGCGCCTGTTATCACCGCAACTTTTCCGTTTAGTTTTCCATTTTTCATTGTGTTCCTTCTATTCTTTGATTTGGGGAAGTGATTGCTTCTGAGCCTTCCGACATTGTAGCTGCTCGTTGTTAGGCAACTATTCTGCGGCGGTGGGATTTTCCAATATCGCTTGCGAGGTGATTTGCACTCCCTCATTCGAGGGAGGCCATCCAGGAGTTCGAGACTTAATGCGCTTCAGGCGGCTGCGTGTGAGTGCGTCGGCAAAGGCGCCGCCGTTGTCTCAGACGCCAGCGCGGTTCGCACCAGAGGCGCAACACGCGTTCCGAGCAGCTCGATCGCGCGCATGAGTTTCGGGTGCGGCAGGTCCGCTACGCTCATCTGGAACGTGAGACGGGAAATGCCGCCTAACGATTCGTTCACGCGCAGGATTTTTTCCGCGACGGTTTCCGGATCGCCGACAATGAGCGCTCCGGTTGGGCCGAGCAGCGCGTCGAACTGTGCGCGAGTGACCGGCGGCCAACCGCGTTCCTTCCCGATCTCAGAAAAGCTGCGCGCATAACCGGGAAAGAAGTCGTTCGCCGCCTTCGCTGCACTCTCGGCGACATACCCTAACGAATGGATGCCCACTTTAAGCTGATCCGGCGAATGTCCAGCGCGCAGACCGGCTTGGCGATATCGATCGATCAATGGCCGAAACCGGTGCGGCGCGCCGCCGATGATCGCGACCATTAGCGGCAACCCGAGAATGCCGGCGCGAATGAACGAGTTCGGTGTGCCTCCGACCCCGAGCCAAACCGGCAGCGGGTTCTGCAGCGGGCGCGGGTAAACTCCCTGCCCGGTCAGTGGCGCGCGGTGTTTCCCCGACCAGTAAACGTGCGTGTTCTCGCGGATGTTCAGGAGCAGATCGAGCTTTTCGGCAAAGAGTGAATCGTAGTCCTCGAGTTCCAGCCCGAAGAGCGGAAACGCTTCGATGAATGAACCGCGCCCCGCCACGATCTCCGCCCTTCCGTTCGAAAGTAGATCAAGCGTCGCGAATTCCTGGAACACGCGCACCGGATCGGCTGCGCTCAGGACCGTGACCGCGCTCGTTAGGCGAATATCTTTTGTTCGGGCCGCGGCGGCGGCGAGAATCATCTTTGGCGCGGAATCGAGGAACTCGCGCCGATGATGTTCGCCGATGCCAAACACATCGAGATCCACCTCGTCCGCGAGCGTGATTGCTTCGAGTAACTCGCTGAGATGCCTCGCCGGATCGACGGCCCGACCGGCCGTGTCAACGGTTGCCGCTACGAAACTGTCTACGCCGATTTGCATTGGAGTTAAGGCGCCTTAAGCCGGAAAATTCACTTGGGCCCACGTCGCGAACTTGGTCGGTTGCCTGCCTGCTATTTTGTTCGCGAGCGCAATTCGGTCGGACGAATCCGAACCCAGGTAGGTATGAGCTTCCCAGTAACCGATCATCTCTGCCAACTCGGCGGCCCCGGGAAAGAGACCAGCGAAAACCTCCTTGGGTATCTGTTTGAATGAAAATTCATGTCCCTGTCGATTTAGCGTCTCGACGATTTCGTTGAAGCTCAGGAAATCACCGACGAGTGGCAGATACTCGCCATTACCTGCCTCATCTGGGTGTGCGAATGCTCCAGCAACGATGTTGCCAAGTTCGCGAATGTCGCCCATGTGAAGGCAACGCACATCGGGATCAAGCGGAAGAGCCCAGCCCACGGATCCGTCTGCCTGTTTTTGCGGAGCGAGAAAGCCCACAAAATTCTGGTAGTAGCCAGGCGCGATGACGAACGTATGATGCGGGAACCCGGCTTCCTTCACGATCCGATCAATCTTGGCCTTGCCGGTAAAGTGGGGAACGTCGAACCTGCCGCCGCTGATCGCTTCTACATTAGGCAGCGTTGACCAGACAAAGTGTTTGACCGCGGCATCCTTGGCCGCGCGGACCGCCGCCGTTGCCTGCTTGGCTTCGTCTGGACCTGCTTCCCGGAAATTGGTGACCAGAAAAACGCCATGTACTCCTTCAAATGCAGCCTTCAGCGTTTCCGGGCGGTTTAAATCCCCTTCGACGACTTCGTCGGCAAGTTCGCGATGCTTGTCTGGATTGCGAGTCAGAGAGCGCACCTTGAATTGGCTGCTGGCTTGCAGAGCACGGACGACTCCGCCTCCTTGCTGCCCCGTTGCGCCGATTACGGCGATCAGTTTCTTATTGTTGGATAACATAGTCTTGAATGGTGTTGAGTGAATGATTTACGCGGTTCAAATCTGCGCGGCACCCCCATCCACGAACAGTTCGATGCCGTTGACGAAGCTGCTGTCATCCGACGCGAGGAACACGATGGTCTTGGCGATTTCATCGGGCGTGCCCGTGCGACCCAGAGGCGTCGTCGCGGCGGCGTGCGCTACAAATTCTTCGATCTGCTCGTCAGTGAGGCCAAGTTCGCTCTTGTAGGCAGGCGTGACCACCGTGCCGGGGCTGACGACGTTGACGCGAATGTTTCGGCCTTTGAGATCAATTGACCACGTTCGCGCGAACGACCGCAGGGCCGCCTTGGTGGCAGCGTAAACGCCGAAACCCGGAAAGCCCTTGATGGAGACCATTGACCCGGTGATAACGATCGCGCCGCCCGCCGGAATCAGCGGCAGCGCCTTCTGCACTGTAAAGAGGGTGCCCCGGACATTGATGCCAAAATATTTATCGAACTGAGCCTCGGTGACCTCGCCCAGCGGCGCAAACGAGCCCCCGCCGGCATTGGCCACAAGGATATCCAGCCGCCCTTTCTCATTCTTGATGGTAGTGAAGAGATGGTCGAGGTCGGCGAGGTTCGAGACATCGCCGCGGACGGCCGTGACATTGCGGCCAATTTCCTTCTCGGCCGCGTCGAGTTCCGGTTGGCGACGGCCTGTGATGAAGACGTGCGCGCCTTCCGCAACGAAGCGTTTTGCTGTGGCCAGGCCGAGACCGCTGGTGCCACCGGTGATGAGAGCGATTTTTTCCGCAAGTTTGTTTCCGCTCATAATTTTTGGTTCCTACCGTCGATGATTCTTGTTTTCTTCCCGATTCGAAATTTCCATATCCGTTACTTGATTGATCCCGACGTCTTCCGCAGCGGCTTCATCGCGCCGCCCCACGCGATGAGCTGATCCAGCATGTCGTTGACCGACTGTTCCTTTCGCGAATCCGGTTTGAAGACACTGAAGTTTTCGAAGTCGGTATACATGGAGAGCAAGACCTGGAGGCGCACGGTGGCCATTTGCACTTCGGCCAATACCAGACGCAATTGCTCGACCGCGCGCACTCCGCTAACGCCGCCGTAGCTGACGAAACCGGCCGCCTTGTTGTTCCACTCGGCGAACAAAAAATCGATCGCGTTCTTTAGCGCGCCGGGAATGCCATGGTTGTACTCGGGCGTGACGAAAACGTAGGCATCGAACGTGTCGATCTTGGCGGCCCACGTTTTGGTGTGCGGCTGACTGTATTGCCCCATCATTGGTGGCATCGGCTCGTCGAGCAGCGGCAGGTTGAAATCTTTGATGTCCACGAGTTCGAACTCGGCGTCGCTGCGCTTTTTCGCAACTTCGTAAACCCATTTAGCTACGGCCTCGCCGTTACGACCCGGCCGCGTGCTTCCGATGATGATGGCAATCTTGAGCATAAGTTTTTTCCTCGTGACCTTACTTATCGCAGCCCCTCAGCCGGAACGCGCTGTTGGAAGAGACCGGCGAACGCTGAGCGGACGCTCAGGAAGACAATGATCCACAGCACAGTCACGACGAGGGCGAGAGGCAGACCGCTCGGGAGCATCAATATGTGAATGAGCAGAATGTTGACGATGATCGGAGCGAGTAGGGTCAGCGCGAGTGGGACGTAGCGATTGACCAGGAGCAGCACCGCCGAAATGATCTGGAGCAGAAATATCGGGACCAGATAATGGGAGACGAAGAGCGCCCCCACAAACTGACCGGCAGTTCCGGTAGGCGGAGTTGCGGGAATGAAGTGGAGGAAGCCGTTCAGTCCGAAGACGAGAAAGATGAATCCAAGAAGAAAACGAGCGATGACAGTAGTGATTTTCATGTTAGGTTCCTTTGTTTGACTTGAAGTATATTGACATCAATATATATTTCGTCAAGCAACTATTTCAATGAAACGCAAACGCACCACCAAGAAGCAGGACTCCGCCGGCGTCCATGTCTGGCTCGTTTTCATGAAAGCCTTTCAAGCGCTGCTCCCCCATGCGGCCGGGAGCATCAAGCGGACGGCGCTGGGCGACTCCGATTTCCGCGTCCTGGAAGTTCTCCTGCATAAGGGCCCGCTCCCAGTGAACACCATCGGCCCGAAAGTTTGGCTCACCCCCGGGTCCATCAGTGTGGCCGTCGATCGGCTGGTTAAAAAAGGACTCGTCTCGCGCAAGGATCACCCGGACGACCGCCGCGTGCGTCAGGTTGAACTGACACCCAAAGGACGGGCGCTGATCACTCGTGGCTTTGGCGAGCACGCCGCCGCGATGGAAGATGTGGCCGGCGCCCTTTCAAATAACGAACGGCTGACATTGCTGCGGCTCTTGAAAAAACTGGGCAAACACGCGGCCGAAACTCGCAAGTGTCAAAAGTGAGGACTGAACCTCATTCTTGCCCTTCCACTCGAGAATTTCTTCGTCGCTCCCGCCGCTGCGCATCCGCTCGATGAGATCGGGCGTGGGCCACGCCGAGCATGCCGCAGAGCATTCCGTCCAGGCCGACACTCAGTCCGAAATTCGGACGATATTCCTCCGGCAACTCGTCGAGCAGGTGGCAGCGGATTTTGTCGAGCACCCGGCCGAAGTGTTCGAGCTCGCCAACGCGCTCGCGCGGGCTACGAAAGGGCGGGTCGATCATGCGAACAATTCGTTCACCGAGCCAGGCTTTTCAAACGCGTCGCCGGCAAACGCCTGCTCTCGCCTGCTGATGGATACGAGCGAGGCGCGCCGCCGCCTGTTGTTATCGCCCGCGCCACGAAGGGCGATGTGACAAACTGCTGGAGAAAAGTTTGCCATCAATTCAGTTACCGATCACGCGTAAAATGCCCTTGAGAACACGGCTCGACAAAGCAATTTATCCTCTCGACTATTAGAAAAAGCCGTATGTTGCTAAAATCTCTCGCCAAAATCGAACCCCGTGAATGGACCGGCAGCGCCGCAGGTGTAGAAACTACACTTCACCAACTGTCACCATATATTGGTAAGATTAAGTCGACGATCGCTGCTTCTTTGATCTCGCGGTTTACGAGAAAGGGAGACTCTGTATGCGACCCATTCTCAGGTTCTGGAACAATTGCCTTAGAAGCTTGGCTCGCCGGGCGACGAGTTACCGCTAATGACTCGAGCCCCTACGCCAACCTCCTAACGA
Source organism: Spartobacteria bacterium (assembly GCA_003134785.1). Taxonomy (GTDB): domain Bacteria; phylum Verrucomicrobiota; class Verrucomicrobiia; order Chthoniobacterales; family UBA10450; genus AV80. The sequence continues at coordinate 160,695 of PLCN01000002.1, read as the reverse complement.
GAGCTAAACTTTTTCCATACGCCTCAGTAAAACATGCATTCGCCGACATTGAGGACGTGGCCAAATTGGCGGACAAAACGGCTGACAAATTCGATCTACGCAGAGTACCATTGTGGGTTCGTCAATTCTTTCATCCGGAAACGCTCCGAGAGATTTTGACTTGGAATTCGATTCTTTCCTCACGTGATCTTTATTTCTTGCGCAGCTGTCTCATGGGTATCCTTCACCATCAACGGCCCGGGTTCTTGTCGTTTCCGAGTAGCCACACGGTTCCATATCTACGAAGAAAGAAATTCCCCCGCAGTCGTTTTCCCAGGCTTTACGAGTATCGCAGCCTACGGGATCGGCTTGAACGGAAGGTCAGCCGCGCCTTCAGAAGAATTCCTGACTTGGATACTAACCTTGATCGCGCCTGTTTTCGAGAAGACGCTGCTAGGTTTATTCCGTCCGGCAGAGTTGATGCGGTCATTACAAGCCCGCCCTATATGCGTCAGTTAAATTATGGCCGTGATAATCGACTTCGCCTTTGGCTGTTAGGTGTGGCTGACTGGAAAAGGCTGGATGAACACATATCACCTTCGGAAAAGAATTTCCTGACTTTGATTCGATCCTGTCTTGCGCTTTGGCGACCCACTTTATTACCGAACGGGCGGTGCGTCTTGATTTTGGGGGACACTTGGAGCCGCCTATACGACCTTTCTTTGCCGGACGTTGTAGAAACAATTGCCGTGGCAGAATTGGGGGGCTACACCGTAGAATGTAGATACTGCGAGGAGATTCCGATGCTCCGTCGAGTGCGCAGAGGTTACTGTGGTAGCCAATCTGAAACTATCTTGGTTTTAGCTGTCAAGTAGAATGGCTGGTACGGAAGACGACCTATACGGAGGCCTTCAGCCGGTCGCAAACTACTATCTAAAAGAGCTTAGGGGCGAGGGCAAAATTGGTCGCGTCTATCGCGCTGAGAGGACCGACCCAGCGGATGAGTTGGCCTGCAAAATAATTCCTGAAGGAAGATTAAAACAGGGGTGGGAAAGAGAACTCCAAAAGGTCACGAAACTGCGAGGTATTCCTCATGTCGTGCAATATCATTCCCACGGCTCGGGCTTGGACAAGAAAAACAGACCTTACACATGGGTCATGTTCCAGTTCATTAACGGCGAAAATCTGAACGAATACTTGTCCAACCCGTCAAGCTCCATCGACTTGGCTTTTATCGAAGGGGTTCTCCGTGCCATTTTGGATGTTCTTCACGCATGCAGGGCCGTTCAGATCTACCACGGCGACCTGCATGAAGGTAACATTTTAGTGGAAGCGCCGGACCCGCGGTTGACGCGGAGCCCTAGAACAATTTGGATTTCAGATTTCGGTTACGGCGGATCTCACAACGAAATCGAACCGAAGGATGATTATAAGCAGACCGCGTCAATTATTTCTGCTTTACTTCGCCGCCTTAACCCCCACGACCTAAATGCACGGGATCGTCTGCTTCACGAGTCGCTGTCCAGTTTTGCATCCAAACGTCTATTAGATGCTGACCGAACGGTCGGTCTGAATGCAGCGGCCCTTCTGGATGAACTTGCGCAGTTGCGGAGCACGGCAGAACGCGAGTCCGCCGCTGCGAGCCGAGGGGAGGTTTTACAGGAACCCGGCGATTTTCTTTGGGCTGAAGCACTTGGCTATCGCGTCCACGAGTGGAAAAATCTCTTTGTACCAGAATTTCTGGCCGCCCAACAATTATTGACCTATAATATTACGGTTCTGACCGGAGCACGCGGCTGCGGCAAAACCATGGCGTTCCGTCGGCTAACGGCCTTGATGGATACTATAATCGGCGAACGTTCGGGCGTTGACGGCTCAGAGCGCTTTGTTGGTTTCTATCTTAACTGTCGAGATCTTGTCGAAGCATTTCCTTGGCTACCAAAACTCCTTCGCGAAGGGACGCAGCAGCAGATCCTTCACTATTTCCATCTAGCGTGGCTTAGCGAGGTCTTTAAGACGATAGCCCGCGTCGACCTCGACAAGACAGCTAGCTACTCCTGGCTTGACGACATGATGGTCGCAATCTTTGGGGATAAATATGGTCCCCTGCCGCGCGGCGCCGATGTCTTGTCCCATGTGAGGGCATTTCTGGAAGCGGACAAGGAGCGATGTCGCGTTAGCCAGCTGGGTAAACGAAAAGGCACCCTACACTGGCCGCTGTCTCGTATGGACACCTTAGATAGAATCCAAGTCTTCCTGAAGCACCACGTATCATGGATTGGTGACTCTGCATTATTCCTGTTCTTAGATGACTACACAGTGCCAATCGTTACTCGCGAGGTACAACGGATTCTAAATCCTATCATATTCAAGCGGAGGAGTCAGATATTTTTTAAGGTTTCAACGGAAGCGGCAAACAGCTTTTTACCGGTAGGCTTAAACGATAAGCCGTTGGAGTTGCATCAAGACTTCGAGCTTCTCGATCTCGCAACCGAGAGCCTACATCAAGACTCTACCGCTAAGGAAGATCTGCTTAACAAAATCTTTCGACCACGTATTGACCGCCATCGCCTTTATAAGGGTAAGAAATTGAATCTGGAGGATGTTCTTGGACAAACGCCCTTCGACAATAACGAGCTTGCTTACACGATGCGAACAGCTGTCGAGAAGGGAGAACGAAAAAGAATCCTATATTCCGGCAAAAACGCGTTCGTCGGAATGTGGTCAAGCGACATTCGCGTGATGGTTCAGATGCTTACCGATATGCTGCGAGAAGCGAATGGCAAATTGAATGGTTCAGATTTGCAGATTCCGATTGCGATCCAAGACCGTTCGTATCGAACCCAAGGAAGTGAGTTTCTGATATTTGCCGAATCGGTTAGAGACCCGGCCTTATGGGAGAAGACGAGCAAGACTGTCAAGCCAGGTCAAATGTACGGCTCGCACTTAAAACATATCGTGGAAGCGTTTATCAACGTTTCCAAATACGAGATGACGAAAGGGAAGCTGATTGGTAACGATCCGTACAAAAACCCACGACAGGCTTTTCGACTGGAAGTCGTCGATCACTATAGCCCAACGGATAAGGCCATGAGCTATTGGGAAGGGTTGGTGAGATGGCATATTTTCCTGCAGGACTGGCGAGGTAGAAGTGTACGCGGCATGATCACACCTCGCCTTTACTTAAATAGAATTCTGATTCCATACGCTGGGTTAACGTTTTCCAGTCACGACCACATTCAACTCACGAACGTGGAACTCATAAGCCTTCTCGAACGCCCTACGGCGTTCACCGCATACTGGAAGAAGAAGCGAACCAAGAGAAGCCGCACTCGGGATGGAGAATCGCCGGAGTTATTGATAACTGATTGAATGAATACGACATTCCCGCCATTAAAACCTGCAGGGAAGCTCCTTCCTAATCGTAGTCGACTTTTTATTGGTGCGTATGGTTTTGAAGATCGATCGCTTGGTTGGCCCAGTCGTCAGACGAAGCGCGATGGAGTCCTAAAACACGCCATAGTGTTTAAGTACAAGCATCCAAAGGGAAAGAATAAGGTACAGGAACTCCGCGATGAACTGGCAGACTTGGGAGTAACGAAAACGAAAGATATTGTTTGCGATGTTCGCTACCCCTATCCAGTGGAGGATTTACTGGAGGCTGAATTTCACAAGTTAGAATACGACGAGGTCGTGCTTGATATCACGGCGATGACCAAGCTGTTGATCTTAGCTTGTCTGTGCAAGCTCAAGACTTACAAGGGAACATTAAGGCTTGTTTACTCCGAGGCGAAGATCTATTCGCCTAGTAAGCTCGAGTTTGAGGCTGCGGTGAAAAGAGGTATGGCGGTGTTGACGAAATTTCCCAGTCGAGGCGCTGAGTCTGTCGTACGGCTACGATGCCTCAGCAGCATTCGCATGCAAGGGCAGCCTGTAATTCTAGTCGCCTTCACGTCGTTCAACGAACAGCTAGTAAGACACATGCTCGGCACGATGAGCCCACATAGGCTGATGTTTATCAATGGTCGGCCGCCGAGAAGCGAGAGTGGTTGGAGAGAACACGCGACTCAGACAATTCACGAAAGACTAGTTGATGAATTTGCTGCAGACAATCCGAAGAGCAACGGTTTGCTTAAACGTGTGGCGTCGACTCTAGATTACAGGGACACTATCGATCGAATTAACTCTGTATACGATGCGCATGGAAACTTTGAACGGATTATTTGCGCCGCTACGGGCAGCAAGATGCAAACAGTGGGTTTGTTCTTCAGTAAGGCTATTCATCCGGATGTTCACGTCGAGTATCCGACTCCAGATAGTTATTTCGTGAAGGGTTTTAGCGAGGACATTAGAAAAGTCCATGAGGTTACATTTACGAGATTTTCAGAATTCATCGCAGCAAACTCGAGATAGATGATGCGCAGTTCGCGAGACGTTGCGCCGATTGGACGTCGACTTCATGCAGGGAGTCAAATGCGGAGGTCGGAATGCGGAATGCGGAACGAGTTAAACTGAAATCGGTTCGCCCACGGCGCAGAGTTAAATCGGTCGCCTAACCGCGCGATGCGCAATCCTACTAATCGGTCTTCTTCCCTACGTCGCAGGCAGAAGTCTTTGCATGCTCGCACAAGCTGCCCCGTATAGCCGGTGGCGCCGTAGATGATGAGTTTACCTGTCGTCGACTTCTTGTCACAATTCTTGCATCGGCACAGGTCGGGGCTCTTTGAAATTTCGAGGCTCTATGATTGGCGGTGTTGCCAGCTCTTGTAGACCGCCTCGAGACTGTAGCCGTCGGGATCGAAAACGTTCGCAGCGTAATAACGGGGATCGTAATACAGGCGCGCGCTGGGCTTGCCGTTGTCGGTCGCGCCCGCCGCCATTGCTGCCTCGTAGAACGCGTTCACCTCGGCCTCGCTCTGGGCGACAAATCCGATATGCGCAGCCTTGGCGTCCGCATCGCCCTGCCTGAGCCAGAAGAATACGCGGCCGTCCCGTCCGAAGCCCTTGAGGTCGGGATGTCCTTCGGGGCCATCCTTGCCGTCGTAATCGATGGCATGCGCGATGCCGAGCGGCTTGAGAGCCGTCTCATAAAAGGCAATCGAGCGAGCGAGATCCTTGACGGTTATGAAGACGTGGTCGAGCAAGAGTTCACCTCGTTCGTTAGCCGACTGATAGGAAATTGCTTTTGGCCCTCCGGGGCGTCACCCCGGAGTCTGAAGCCGAAAGCGTGCGTCTCCATGGGCGCAGAGTGACAAGAGTGGGCCCGGAAGTCAAACAAGGGGGCCGGCAGAGATGGGGTCGCGTCCAAATATTTAACATTCAGTCACCGGTGGCCGTCGCAGAAATCGAACGCGCCGGATTTGTCATCGCCGCGCGCATTATCGACAAAACCTCCCCGTGGCGATTAGCCTTTTTAAATCGGAGAGAGTGGAAAAAGAAAACTTCATGCCTGGAATCAAAGACAAGGTCGTCGTCATCACCGGCGCGAGCTCCGAAAGCATTGATGCGTTCGCTTCCCGCTCTTTTACCCTCGCCCCTCGGGTTCTGTGATCTATGTCGCGGCGTCCCCGCTCGCTCCATTCGCGAGCGGGCGGCAGAAGAATAGGCTTCTACCGAGCGTGCGATGCAGCTTCTTCGATCAGAGCTGCAACTTCCTTCGGCCTGGAGACGTAGACCTATCGCCGGCCGCGCCTTATCTCCGATAAAAACCAGGTGCGGCGTTCGGTTTCATCGATCCAAACTTCGATCAAACTCGCGGTGGCAATATCACGATGCTCATCGCAGACGTTGTGTGTCTCGCGCAGACGGGCTGCCAGCGTCTTGTTGTCCTCGGCTAACTCAGCGATCATGTCCGACGGGGCGACGTAGTCCGCGTCATTATCGAGGACGCGCTGAAAGCGGGAGATATGGCCGATCGACTTCAGGGTAGGTCCGCCAATCTTTCGAATTCGCTCCGCGATTGGGTCAGTCATGGCGAAAAGCTGATCGCCCTGTTCATCGAGAAGCAGGTGATAATCACGGAAGTGCGGGCCGCTCATGTGCCAGTGGAAATTTTTCGTTTTCAGGTAGAGCGCGAACACGTCCGCGAGAATGGCGTTCATGGCGCCGGCAATGTCTTTGGTGGCCGAACGCGTAAGATCGGTCGGTGTTGCCAGTGGCGCCGCGCGTCTCTTCCGAAGCTCGGAAAGCTTTGTCGAACCATTTTTAGGCATATTATTTTCCTTGGTGTGGGTTTGGTTTTGTTTTTTCTAAGCAGCTATAAACCGAGATCGCTTAGGCCAGGATGCGCATCAGGCCGGCGCCCAAGCGGCCAATGATACTTACGCTCCGACTCTTTGATCGGGAGATCATTGATGGATGCGTACCGCAGCCGCATCAGGCCATGATCAGCAAACTCCCAATTCTCGTTGCCGTATGAGCGGAACCAATTTCCGGCGTCATCGTGCCATTCATAGGCGAAGCGAACGGCAATGCGATTTCCGTCGTAAGCCCAAAGCTCTTTAATTAACCGGTAGTCCAGCTCCTTCGCCCACTTCCGCGTCAGAAACTGAATGATTTCCTGTCGGCCATTCGGAAACTCAGCGCGATTTCGCCAGCGCGAGTCTGTGGTGTAAGCGAGGGCCACCTTTTCCGGATCGCGAGAATTCCAGCCATCTTCTGCCAGGCGAACTTTCTGAATGGCAGTCTCACGATTGAACGGAGGCAGAGGAGGACGTGTTGCGCTTTGTTGATTACTCACGGGGATCTTCTTCGGCTTATTTGCCTCTCATGGCAATCGACGATCAACCAGAAATCCGCCATTGCACATCCGTAGGATTCTGTCGTCCCACCTGGGAGGTAATGCTTCCTCCCTCTTTGGAGGTAAAACATCGAGCGCGGCCGTGGAATTCAAAACAAACGTCGTTACCTTTGTTGATTTATCCACGTCGTGCTCAGGGTCACTGTGCTTTCACTTCGACGCCGGCTTCTTTTTCGAGAGCCTTGATCAAGGCGGAGGCGTTTTCTTCCCCGAAGCCAAGCGCAACAGCCGATTTGAGATTTTTCTTAGCGAGGCGCAGTGCAGGAATGGGTGACTGCAGACTTCCAGCAAACTTTTCAATCAGGCCGGCGTCCTTGAGCATGAGCTTGAGTGCGAAGCTGGGGGAGAAATCTCGCTTCAAAATATTCTGACCGTTGCTCACGAGAAGCGGAGAGCGGAAGTCCGCGACTTTCACGACCTCCATTACAGTATTCAGATCAAGGCCGGCCTTTTGCGCGAGAACAAGTCCTTCCGCGAGCGCTTCCATTTCCAACGCGACGATGAGGTTTCCAATTAGTTTCATCGCGGCGGCATTTCCGTTCTTGCCAAAGTAGTGAACGGTTTGACCCAATTGCTCCAGGACCGGTTTCACTGTTTCGAAAATGGCCTGGTTGCCCGCGGCCATGATCCAAAGCTCGGCCCTGGCAGCTTCGTTCCTGCTCCCGAAGACTGGTGCATCGAGAAAGTCCACGCCGCGTCTTGCGTAGGCTTCCTGTTCTCGCAAGCTCATCGCGGGACGAACCGTGCTCATGTCCACCGCGATCTGGCCAGGCTTGATTCCATTGAGAATTCCTTTCGCGCCAAAAACGACTTCCTCCACGGCCTGGTCGTTACTCAAACTGTACATGACAAGCTCGGCATCACGGACAGCGTCCGCGGGTGTAACAGCTACGCGTGCGCCTTTTTTGGCAAACGGTTCGCACTTTCCTACATTCCGATTCCAGACGGTAAGTTTGTAGCCGGCTTTAAGAAGATTGGACGCCATGCCGCTGCCCATGGTGCCGAGGCCGAGATAGGAGATTGTCTTTATCATAGATGAATTCCTCGAAGATTGTTCATTTCGCGCCAGCACCGAGCAACATGATTAGCTTCGCCATTTTCCTAACGTGGGCCAGTGTCTCCGAAAGGTGGCCAATTGTAGTACGTTTCAACCGGTATCCTGGTTCCACCATCGATTATATCGGGGTCCCTCACCGGGCCCGAGCTATCCCGTGATGCTGTTATTGGACGATTGCTCGCGTAACGTGATGTGGTCGTGGTGCACGCCCCAAGGAGGACGAACAGTGAAACGACAGCCAGGCTAATAGTTCTTTGCCTGAGTAGCGTATTTTTCATGCGTGAAGATATCCTGCGCGAGCACATTCCCGCCATTGTACGCGTGAGGGATTTTCTAGTGCCGCTCCTGGGGTGATTCGTGATCCCTCGTTCGAGGTAGCATCGAAATTAAGCCTCGGCCTAACGAGATTTATTTGCAGGCGTTTCCGCGAAACGCCACCGAACGCGCCGGCCGCCGCGGCGACGCTCTAAACGCCGCAAGCTTTCCTACAGTTGAATTAGACCGCGGCGAGTCGCGTTCGCCACCGCTTCGGTCCGGCTGACGACGTCGAGTTTGGCAAAGATGCTTTTCACGTGCGACTTCACGGTACCTTCACTAATAAAGAGGGCCGACCCGATTTCTTTGTTGCTTTTACCTTGAGCCATCAGCTTGAGCACGTCGATCTCGCGGTCGCTCAATGTCTCGCCGCTGACGCGTTGCGCCAGTTTCGCCGCCAGATGCACCGGCACGCAGGTTTCACCGGCATGCACCCGGCGAATACAATCCATGAGCGCCTCGCGCGGTGCATCCTTGAGCAGGTAACCCTTCGCGCCGGCTTGAATGGCGCGAAAAATATCTTCGTCGCCGTCGAATGTCGTTAGGACGATGATCCGCGCTTTGTCATTGTCGGAGCGAATTTCTCTAATGGCGCCTACGCCATCCAGCTCGGGCATGCGCAGATCGAGCAGGGTCACATCAGGGTGATGTTGCTTCCAAAGATCTACGGCTTCACGTCCATTGGCAGCCTCGCCGATAACAGTCATGTCTGCTTTGCGAGTGATGAGCGAAACCAACCCCTCGCGGACAACACTGTGATCGTCAGCGATGAGCACAGTTATCCGAGACTTTCTTGTATCTCCAACTTTCGGTGCTTTCTTCGCCGCAGATTTTGGTTTCTTTGCACGCTTGTTAGACTTTGCCGCTGTTTTCTTTTTAGATTTCATGACATTGTTTCTCCGTTGCCAGGCAATACCACAGTAATCTTCGTGCCCTTACCACGTGAGCTGGTAATTTCCAATTCGCCGCCCATTTGCTCGACCCGCTCGCGCATTCCACTAAGACCGACACCGTCATGTCGATCTTTGACTTTGAATCCGTTGCCGTCGTCACGCAGTTCCAGACGAAGTTCTTTCGCCTTGTAGATTAGTCGCGTTTTGAAGTTGCGAGCGTGAGCGTACTTGAGCGCGTTGGTCAAAGCTTCCTGTCCGATATGCAGAAGATTTTCCTGCCAGCGCTGAGGAAGGTCCGGTAGCTTGCCTTGCGCTTCAAATGTTGCGTGGAGCGCTGTTCCAACGGTCGTGTTCTTAATAGTACCTTTGAGCGCGTCCCAAAAATTGTATTCTTGCAAGGCTTGCGGACGCAACGCATGCACGGAGCGACGCGCTTCGGTCAGACTGCGCCGGGCTAATTCGCCGGCGCGGTGCAAATGATTGTCCGCCTCCTTCCGCGAACCCAGGGAAATTGCATCTTCGGCTGCTTCCAATTGGACAATCACGCCGGTGAAACCTTGCGCGAGCGTGTCGTGAATGTCGCGCGCCATCCGATTGCGTTCTTCGAAGACGGCAGCCCGCTGACCTTGCTCGGCAAACTCATTGAGTTGAAGCGCAAGCATGACTTGATGGGCGAGCGCCTGGGTTAGTTCAATCTCCTCCGGCCGATAAGACGCGCGGTCGGCATGACGGATTCCAACAAAACCCCTCACGTGTCCACCCACTAAAATCGGAACCGCCAGAAACCTTTTTGTTCCCTTTTGTTTCAAATAATCGCCCCATTCGCCCCTCACGCGCGGATCCGTCTCCAGGTCTTCGCACACCACCGGACCTCCTGTGAAAAGCAGTTCCTGGATTACCGTATTCCGTTTCCAAAAAAATGGGTCCTTCGCGAATGGATGCTCCGGGTCACGCGCGACCAACTTTCCGCCGTCCGACATTGAACGGAAAACCAGTGAGTCAGCCGATTCATCGAATAACCACAAGCTCACGCTTTGCGCGTTCAAGAGACGCCCAATGGTACTGAGCATTTGCCCAATAAATTTTTCCGGGTCCGGCGCCGTCGCCAAGACGTCCAGACTCTGCGCCAGCGCCTCCACTTGTCCGCGCGCTACTTGCTCGGAAGCGCGCAGCGCTTCTTCGGAGCGTTTGCTTTCAGTTATATCGATAACAGTGCCCACGAACTCCACAAAATGACCGGCCTCATCGCTAACCGGATGTCCCACCGCGTGGATGTCCCTGACGTCGCCGTTCGGGTGAACAATTCGATAGTCTGTTTCGAAGTCCGCCTTCTGGGCAATCGATTTTCCGAACAGTTCCCTGACTCTGTCCTGGTCCTCAGGGCAAAGGCGCCCAAAGAATTTTTCGAATCGCGGCGGCCCGGCCTCCGGATCGAAACCAAGCACGCGATAAGTTTCCTCCGACCAGTACCTGATTTCGCCTGTGGCGGGCGCCCACGCCCAACTCCCGGTATGACTGAGCCGCTGCGCTTCCGCCAGATACGCTTCGCTCTCGCGTCGGGCCGTTTCCGCCAGTTTCCGCTGGATAGCGACGCCCGCGAGATGAGTAATGTGTTTAATCGTGTTCTGCTCCAGCGGACTCGGGCTGCGCGGCTCACGATAGTACATGGCAAACGTTCCGATCACTTTGCCCTCGGAGGAGAAGATCGGCGTGGACCAACAAGCGCGAAGCGAATGCGCCAAGGCCAGGTTGTGAAAGTCAGCCCACAGCGGATCGACAGCCATGTCGGAGACAATCACCTGTTCGGCACGGTAAGCGGCCGTCCCGCATGAACCGACGGCAGGCCCGATGAAAGAACCGTCGATGGCTTCCGTGTAAGCTTTGGGAAGATTCGGTGCTGCGCCGTGCCGCAACTGCTTGCCATTTGAATCCATTAATAAGATCGAGGCAAGGACACCGGAGGATTGCTCTTCCACCAGCAAACATAAGTTCTCGAGTATATCGGAAAGCGAATCGCCTTTGGCCACCATCTCGAGAACTCTATTTTCTCCGGCCAGGAGCGCTTCGCGCCGCTTACGGTGGCTGATATCTCTGATGATCGCCTGGTAATAGCGGCCGCGCACTGCCGACAACGAAACTTCCACCGGAATCACTTCGCCGTTTTCCCGCACGAATTTTCGCTCGAACCGGAAAGATCCCTCCGCCTTGAGTTTCTCGAGCCTGTTCGCCAGCAGGTGGCGCTCTTCCGGCAGGTAGGTATCTGCAATTGAACTGCCGATTAGTTCATCTTCCGAACGCCCAGCGAGCTTGGCGCCTGCTGGGTTCATCAATACACATTTGCCATCGGCATCGATCACGCAGATTGCGTCCGGCGAAGCATCAATTAAATCTCGATATTTTCCTTCACTTGTCCGCAGATCCGCCTCGGCCCGATCACGTTCAATCGCAACTCGCGCCAGGTAGGTAGCCTTCTCGATAATCCCAAGATCCTGTGAGCTCGGGCTTCGCGGTTCGCGACCGTAAATGCAAAACGTTCCCAGGACCTTTCCCTGCGAAGAGAGTATTGGGTTCGACCAGGAGGCTCGCAGCCCATGACTTAATGCGGCCGCACGATGCTCCGGCACTTCCCAAAGCGGATCGGTCGAAATGTCGGAGACGATGACCGCTGATCCGCGATACGCCGCCGTCCCGCAAGAGCCGGCACACGGTCCAATGGGCAACTTCTCCATCTCCTGTCTCCATCCTTTGGGAAGACTCGGCCCCGCCACGGAATCCAGATGAAGACCATCGGGACGAAGCAACAAAATAGAAGCAAGCGTGCCGCTGCGGTACTCTTCGATAATCACGCACAGGCAATTCAGGATCTCTTCAAGTGCAACGCCCGTGGCGATCATTTCAAGAAGGCGCTTTTCGCCCGTGAACAACGCCTCTCCTCGCTTGCGTTCGGTGATGTCCGTCACCGCTCCAACGAACTCAAAGCTGCTCGACTCGTCCGTTGAGGGATAACCTACAACGCGAACGTATTTGACCGATCCTTCAGGCATGAGCAATCGATGTTCGAAATCGAAATCCTTCCTCTCGCGTGAAACATGCTCGATTAATTGCTGCACAGCCGACTTGTCTTCCGGATGAGTTCGTTGCATTACTTGCTCGATCGTAATCTCGGATGCCGGCTCATATCCAAATATCCGAAAGGTTTCTTGGGACCAGTAGATTTCTCCGCTGGACACATCCCAACCGAAGCTGCCCGTGTGACTCAAGCGCTGCGCTTCGGCCAGATAAGCTTCACTCCGTCGCAGCCCATCCTCGGCACAGCTGAGCTCCCTTCTTTCCTGCGCTTCCCGCAATGCCCGTTTCACCGAGGACACAAGCCTCGACAGCCCTGTCTTGGAAACGTAGTCCGTCGCGCCGATCTTTAACGCTTCGATCGCCACGTCTTCGCCCAAAGTTCCAGCAACAAAAATGAACGGCACATCCGGGCAGTTTCGCTGGGCAAGCTTCAAGGCAGACACACCGTCAAAAGAGGGAAGCGAGTAGTCTGCGAGAATTAAGTCAAAGCCGCCCTGCTCGAGTGACGCGATGAAATCAGCCTCAGTTTCAACCCGCGTGACCTCGCAAGCCTTACCGTCAAGCGCGAGCTTTTCCCGAACCAACTCTGCATCCCTCGGGTCGTCCTCAAGCTGCAGAATACGCAGAGGAGATTTCATTTCCGGCTAGTTTTTTTTTACGCTTCCAGGTGGCGGCTCGTTAACGAGCGCCCAAAAAATCCCGAGCTCCTTAACAGCGTTGACAAATTCGTGAAACTCCACCGGCTTTACCACATAAGCGTTCACGCCCAGCTTGTAACTCGCAACCATGTCTTTTTCTTCGTGTGAAGACGTGAGCACCACCACGGGAATCAGCTTGAGCTTTGCATCGGCCTTGATCTGCTGCAGCACCTCCAAGCCATCGACCTTTGGTAGTTTCAAATCGAGCAGCAGAACAGCGGGGTTGTCGGTCGAGCGCGCCGTGAAATTTCCACGACGGTAAAGGTAATCGAGAGCCTCCTCCCCATCACGAGCAACAACGACCTCGTTGGCGAGCTTGTATTCCTCCAGAGCAGTTAGCGTCAGTTCCACGTCTTTTGGATCGTCTTCAACCAATAAAATACGTCCTAAGTTGCTCATAATTTAAACTCCCTGTGATTTGGGAAGTGAGAAGTAAAAGGTGGCGCCTCCATCCACCAAACCCTCCGCCCAGACTATGCCTCCATGTCGATGTACAATACGCTGAACGGTGGCCAGCCCAATACCGGTGCCTTCAAACGCCTCAGGCCCGTGCAAACGTTGGAACACGCCGAATAGTTTATTTACATACTTCATATCGAATCCGACCCCATTGTCCCGGATAAATACAACTATCTGATCTGGGTTGTGGTTCGTAGAAGCTATTTCGATTTCGGCTTGCGGACGCGTTCGTGTGAACTTAACAGCATTGGAAACCAGATTAACGAGTACAAGTCTTAACATGGAACGGTCTCCGTAGCAGACGGGCAAGCTGCCAATTTTCCAATTTATATTGCGCCCGCCAGTCTCCGGCACGACTTCGTTTTGAGCTTCTTGCACGAGTTGTTGCAAGCTGACCATTGTGCTGTGCGCCTCCTTTCGTCCGATTCTAGAGAAAGCCAGGAGATCGTCGATTAGGTTGCCCATCCGTTTTGCCGACTCCAGGATCATGGCCACATGTCGCTGACTTTTGTCATTGAGATCTGACGCCGCATTTTTTTGCAGGAGCTCCGTGAACCCGGAGATATGACGAATGGGAGCGCGCAGATCGTGCGATACGGAATATGCGAATGCTTCTAATTCCTTATTCGTGGCCTCGAGTTCGCCGCGGGATTGGAGAAGGTCTCGCTCGACGCGGCGCCGAACGCCGGCAAAAAAGGCAACAAGCGAGGCAAATAGTAGGAAAACAATATAGTACGGAAGTTCAGAACGTGTGACGTAGAAACTGTGCAGGGGCTCTGTGAAGAAGAAGTTGAAGACCAGGCTGGAGAGTACAACTGACAGGATCCCCGGCCCCAGTTCCGCATACCAGACGGTCAAGGCAACGGCAAAGCGCAAAAGCGGAAATTCGACGCCGCGGAAGTCGTAGCGTTCCAGGAGAAGCGCAACACCAAGCGCGACGGCGACAGAAAGAACGGCCAGCGCGTAGCCGAACGCTGCGCGTTGGAAGGCGAGAGGCGATGTTGCGAACTCGAAACTACGTCTGCCGAAGTCAGCGAACCACTGACCGAGCGGTCTCGATCTCGAACTGGATTTCATGAAAGCCGTCGTTGTTAGGTAAGTTCAGGCCATTACTTTAGTCCGGGGCGCGCGGCGTTCGCGCAATTCCCGCAAAAACTCATCCGGCGGCACAAAGAACGGGTTCTCCTGGACGATGCCGCCGATGAGAATCATCGGGTGAGTTCGCATGACGTCGATGATAAGGTTGCCGCCACACTTCGTCAGATTATAAAGACAGATTACGGCATCCTTATATTGCGGTATGATGTCGTTCAGCCGGCACTCGTATTCGAGGAAATCGTCTACCCCGGGCCAGTCGCCTGAAGCCCATTCGGCGTGGCCCATGACGCGGGCGAGGGGGAAGCCGTCGCGCTGGCTCTGCTCCAATACGTCCTGCATACAGGCAAGCATTCGGTCCTTGTCGAAATGACCGTCGCGCAAATAAACTTCGTGCCAATGGTGCAGCTCGAATTGTCCATTCTTCTCGACCGAAGGGACGTCGACGCCGGCTGAGGAAAGTCGCTCTAAGTGCTCGTCGCGCAGTTTTGGATCGACAATGTGAAACGCCTTCTCGCCGCGCGCGAGCCCTTCCTTAACGAACGGAAGTAGCACACGATACTCCTCCTCCGCGCCGTGAAAAAACGCGCAGACATGGCGATGTTGGCCGAGCGTCGCATTGGCAAACCGCATCGGTTGGTTGTCCTCTTCGCGAGACTTAGTGTTGTCTTTGGTCTGATTCATAGGGGTTTTTTCTTTCTATAAAGTTTCCAGACTGCTCCGATCCGATGAACCGTTGACCGATCGCTCTCGAGCTGGATTTCATGATAAGCTGTCGTTGTTAGGCCGCGTCTGACTTGAACCAACCGAGTACTCTAACAGGCGTCCGCGCTCTCCGCCAGACTTACGTCCTCCCTCGAAAGAGGTACTGAAAAACCCCGCAAGTGCTTCGTGGTGAGGGACGGAACTGCGTCTAGAATTTTGGTAAACAATGAAAACCAAACAATGTGAAAACAATTTCAGAAGCACGCTACGCAAGATTTTTCGACCACGCGCACGCAGGCACGACCCCATGCTCGTCCTTAACATATCGATCTTTAATTTCACCGACGGCTGGAGCCGCACGTTTTCGAAACAGGAATACGCGCGGTCCGACGCATAACGAGCCAATGCCAAACAAGGAGAGCAACCCGCGGACGATCGACGCCGCGGAGGGAACAATCGTGGTCAAAGCGCCAGTCGCTGCTGTCTATCAACGCTGGCTTGTGTTCGAGGACTATCCAAAATTCGTCACCGCGATCAAACGCGTGCGAAAATTGGACGCGAACCATTTTATCGCGTCGCTTGGTTTCAACGGAAAGCAGTACAACGCGACACTTGAGATGATGCTGTGTGTTCCGGAGCGAAGACTTGCCTGGCGAACTTTGGCCGACCATCGCGCTCCCGATCATCTCGCTGCGGGAGTCGTTTCGTTCGTGTCGCTTTCCGACCAGAGCACCTGCGTGACCCTGAAACTGACCTCGAGCTTCGGCGGCGCCATCTCAAATCGGATCGATAGATACCTGCATAATTTCAAAAGATTGGTTGAAGCGAGCTGAACAATCATGATCACCGCTTTGCTGCTCTTCATCTCGAACATCTTCATGACCCTCGCGTAGTATGGGCATCTGAGGTTCAAGGACAAACCACTCTGGCTGGTAATCGTCGCGAGCTGGGCGCTCGCATTTTTTGAATATTTCTTCAAGTGCCGGCCAACCGCATCGGCTCGGCTCACTTCACTCTCGCGCAGCTCAAAGTCATGCAGGAATGCATCACGATCTTCGTCTTCACGATCATCGCGTGGCTCATGTTCCAGCAGGTGCCGCGCTGGAACAACATCGTCTCGTTTCTGCTCATCGCCGCGGCGGTTTATTTCACTTTCAATTTTGAAAAATGAAAACCGCTCCAAGCAAACGCACTTTGCTCGGGCTCGATGCGGTCAACTTCCTCATGGCCGATGTGCACACAGGCGTCGGCCCGTTTGTCGCAATTTATCTCGCCGCTTCGCTGCACTGGAATCCAAGAGACATCGGGATCGCCCTTTCTGCGGCGGGAATCGCCGGTCTGGTCGCGCAGACGCCGGTAGGCGCGTTCGTCGATGGGCTCCGCTACAAACGCGAGATGCTCGCGGTGGGCACCGCACTTTGGGGAATCGGGGCGCTGACTATCGTTTTCTTCCGGTTTTCTGCGCGGTCACGATGGTCGCGATTTTTTTTATACGCAGTAAGGAGATTGATTTCGAACGTTCCCGCGGCTGCGAGCCTGGCGACGTTAGCAACGACCGCGCGGGCAGCAGGTTGTTCGAATTGCTCACGAACCGATCGCTTTTGATCTTCACCATCTCGGTCGTGCTCTTCATTTTGCGAACGCGGCGATGCTGCCGCTCATCGGACAAAAATTGTCGCAAGGCCACCCGAGAGAGGCGTCGCTCTTCATGGCGATCTGCATCGTCGGCGCGCAGACGGTAATGATCCCGGTGGCCCTGGCCGCGGGGCGCTTTGCCCATTCGTGGGGCACCACTGGGCCGGCGGCATTTTTATTCTCAGCGGCGCTGCAGTCTTTGCACTGAAAGGATGATCGGCACGGCCAATTGCGCGCATCGGTTCGATGAGTCCCGCCACAGTTTCAAACGCTTAATCGAGGAGCGCGAATCGGAAGACGCCTGATCGCTCGGACGATGACGGGCTCTACCTCGAATGGGGGAGATCGCATCACCTCGGGGGAGGCGACTGCAAATCCCACTCATGCGCCATGGCTGCAGCGGGATGGCCAACGATACTCATAGCAGATGAAAACGAACAACGTTCCGACAAGGCCTTTGCGTTCCTACAGGGAACTACAACAGCAGATCCACGACGACCTGCGCATCCAGCATCCGGATTGGGTCGAGCCGAACGGCAATTGCCCTACGTGCGACTCCTATGAGGCTCGCCTGGCGGAGTTACTCGGACTCCGTCAGCGGTCGAGCGCTGTTGGAATAACCCAGTCATCGGCCGGGTTGAGCTATGCCGGCGCCTAGCTGCAACGGAGAACACGGAATGAACATGAAACCAACGATTGAAATCAATGAGGCGAACTTCGAGAGCGAAGTTTTGAAATCGCGCCAACCAGTGCTGGTCGAGTTCGCCACGGGATGGAGCCTCCCTTCGATGATGATGAATGGCGCGATGGACGAAATTGCCGCTGAGTTTGTCGATTATCTAAAGGTCGCGCGCGTCCAGCTCGATCGCAGTCCCAACCTCGGGTTATGGTACGGCATTCGATGTCTTCCGAGCATCTTGTACTTCAGCGGCGGTGAGGTGCGCATCGGAATTTTTGGAAGCACGAATAAGGAAACGATCCTTTCTCAGTTGAAACCAGTTCTCAGCTTACCGCGCATAACCGGGAATGCGCCGCGAATAACTCAAGCATAACACACCATGTGGATTGTTCGCTTAGCTCTCAATCGCCCCTACACCTTTGTTGTCGCAGCAATACTGCTGCTCTTGATGACGCCTTTCGTCCTCACCAAGACGCCGACCGATATTTTTCCTTCCATCAATATCCCGGTGGTGAGCGTGATCTGGCAGTACACCGGTCTGCCAGCCGATCAGATCGCTCAACGAATCATTTACAGCGAGGAACGGGCGCTGACGACCACGGTCGATAATATCGAGCATATCGAATCGACTTCGTATGATAGCCAAGGCGTAATCAAAGTCTTCTTTCAGCCCGGCGTAAACCCAGCGACCGCGGTGGCACAATTGACTGCCGTTTCGCAAACCATTTTGAAGCAGCTTCCGCCGGGCACGACTCCGCCGCTGATCCTGCAATACAGCGCATCCACCGTTTCCATCCTGCAATTCGGAGTTAGCAGCACGAAGCTTTCCGAGCAGCAAGTCTTCGACATGTCCCTCAACCAGATCCGTGTTGGATTAATCAGCGTACCTGGAGTGAGCATTCCTTATCCCTATGGCGGAAAGCAAAGGGTGATTTCGGTCGATCTCGATCAAAAGGCATTGGAAGCAAACAACCTTGTCGCATCGGACGTAGTCACCGCCATCAGCAACGGGGCTTTAACGTATCCGAGCGGTGTCGCTAAGATCGGCGGAAAGGAAGTGCCGATCGATCTCAATGTGAGTCCGATCAAGATCGAGCCATTGAACACTCTGCCGATCAAGAGTGTCGGCGGAACCGTCATTCGAGTAGGTGACGTAGCGCAGGTGCGCGACGGCTACATGCCGCAGGAGAACATCGTCCGCCAGGATGGTGTGCGTAGCACACTGATCCAGGTCTTCAAGAATGGCAGCGCCTCTACGCTCTCCGTCGCGGCAGGAGTGAAAGCGGCCATGGCCAAGATTCTCCAGACCGTGACGAGCGATGTGCAGGTAAAGCAATTCGCCGATCAATCGCTCTTCGTGTCGGCCGCAGTCAGCGGTGTCGTGCGGGAAGGTGCAATCGCCGCTGCTTTGACCGCGCTGATGATTTTGCTTTTTCTCGGCTCGTGGAGGAGCACCCTCATTATTGCGGTTTCCATTCCGCTTTCGGTGCTGGCCTCTCTCGCCATTCTTAGCGCCCTGGGCCAGACGATCAATATCATGACCCTTGGCGGTTTGGCGCTCGCGGTCGGCATCCTGGTAGACGATGCGACCGTAACTATCGAAAACGTCGAGCGCCACCTGGCCGCCGGTGGAAAGTTGGAAGACGGTATCCTGAACGGTGCGGGGGAAATTGCCTTACCTGCCTTGGTTTCCACCATGTGCATCTGCATTGTCTTCGTCCCGATGTTTTCCCTGGCGGGGGTGGCGCGGTACCTCTTTGTGCCTTTGGCTGAGGCAGTCGTTTTTGCTGTGCTCGCTTCCTATGCGCTTTCCCGCACGCTGGTGCCGACCATGATCATGTTTTTCGAGCGCCATCACCAGAAACCCGCGGCCGGCAGCGAAAAGCATGTCCCACTTTGGGTGCGTCCGCTGGCGGCGCTCCAACACGGTTTTGAAAAGGCGTTTGATCGTTTCAGAAACGCTTACGGCAACTTGTTAGGCTCAATCCTGGAGCACAGGGTGGCTTTCGCTGCCGGGTTCCTGGCTTTTTGCCTCTGCTCCTGGCTCCTCGTGCCCTTTCTCGGCCAAAACTTCTTTCCGGCGGTTGATGCAGGAACGTTTCGGTTGCATGTGCGTGCCTCCACCGGCACGCGGATCGAACAAACTGCCAAGTTGGTCGACGAAATCGAAACGAACATTCGCCGCCAAATTCCGGCCAAGGAGCTCGAGGGCATGATCGACAATATCGGACTTCCGGTTTCCGGCATCAACCTGAGCTACAACGACAGCGGTGTGTCAGGGCCAGCCGATGCCGACATATTAGTCTCATTACTGCCCGGACATAAGCCGACAGCCGACTACGTGCGCAATCTGCGCCTTGGTCTTAACCGCGATTTTCCTGGAATAACGTTCTACTTCCTTCCGGCCGACATCGTAACTGAGACCATTAACTTCGGCCTCCCCGCTCCCTACGACATTCAGGTTATTGGGCGAGATCAAGCGGCCGACCAGAAGGTCGCGAATGCGATCGCCCAAAAAATTCGGCGCGTTCGCGGCGCCGTAGATGTGCGGGTGCAACAGCCCAACGACTTGCACCGAGTGCTGTTTTCGGTCGATCGAACGAAGGCCATGCAGCTCGGACTTTCGGAGAGAGATGTGGCCGGCTCAGTTCTGCTTGCTTTGAGCGGCAGCAGTCAGGTCACGCCGACTTACTGGCTCGATCCAGCCATAGGCGTTCAATATCTCGTCAATGTTCGTGTGCCGGAACCTCAAACCACTACACTCTCCGACCTAAAGTCGACGCCGCTTAGCGCATCTGTTCCTGGCAGAGCGAATGGTCAATTACTGGAGAACGTCGCCGACGTCTCACACACTGTCAGCCAACCCATTTACTCGCATTACAATGTCATGCCGGTAGTCGATGTCTTCGGCAGCGTGGGTGCAAGAGACCTGGGCGGTGTGCTTACGGACATCAGACCCATTATTGCGGACGCGAAAAAGACGGCGCCGCCCGGCACCGATATCATTCTGCGCGGCCAGGCAGCGACCATGAGCTCGAGCTTCACCGGATTGGCCATTGGCATGCTCATGTCGATTGCACTGATTTATCTGTTGCTCGTAGTCAACTTCCAGAGCTGGCTCGATCCATTCATTATTCTAACTGCCCTCACCGGCGCGTTGGCCGGGGTAATTTGGGGACTTCATATCACGGGCACAACCTTAAGCGTTCCTGCGATGATGGGCGCAATCATGTGCCTGGGTGTCGCCACTGCGAATTCCGTTCTGGTCGTGACCTTCGCCCGCAACCATCTCCAGGAAGGAATGGAGCCGCTCAAAGCAGCATGGGAAGCCGGCACCGGCCGTTTGCGTCCAGTGATCATGACGGCGACGGCGATGGTCATCGGCATGTTACCGATGGCGCTAGGTCTCGGCGAAGGCGGCGAGCAAAACGCGCCGCTCGGCCGCGCGGTAATCGGCGGCCTCATCCTCGCCACCGTGGCTACTCTGCTTTTCGTCCCCGTAGTGTTCAGCCTCTGCCATCGTCAGGCAGTCGCCACCGCGAAGACAGAGCCGAAAGAAAATGTCTCACCAAACGGTCTCGAGGAGGCCATTCCCGCAACCTAAACGCATCTCTCTAATATATGAGCGCAACTACTTATTCTGGCGGCGTCGGCCTCACCACCGGCGATAACAAAGCAGATCCCGTCCGGTCGCGGCGCCGATTTCGTCGCGGCATCATTATCGGCGGCGCACTTCTCCTGATCGCATTGATCGTAGGGTTCATTCCTCAATGGCGGCAGCGGCAAACAGCCACGGCCGATACGAACCAGTTGGCGGTTGCTACGGTGGGGGTCGTCACGCCTACTCTCACCATGCCGGGCAGTGGGCTTGACTTACCAGCTGAAGTGAAACCCTGGCAGGAAGCCTCCATCTTTGCGCGAGCTAGTGGATTCCTGAAAAGCTGGCTCGTAGACATCGGCGCACATGTCAACAAAGACCAGTTACTCGCGGAGATCGACACACCTGATCTTGCTCAACAGCTCCAGCAAGCCCGCTCCCAGGAGACGCTGGCGCAAAAAAGTTTGGCACAGGCCAAGAGTACGAACGACAAATGGCAGCAGCTATTTCATCAAGGCGTCGTCTCAGAGCTCGACGCCGAGAACATGGCCACCGCCCTCGCCACGAGCCAGGCCAATGCCGATGCCTTTGCCGCCAATCTTCGATTCCTCGAACAGGAGCTGGCATTCCAACGAGTGACCGCGCCGTTCGCCGGCACGATCACAGTTCGCAACGTGAATGTGGGAGACCTAATCAACGCGAATAACACCAGCCTGGAGATATTTCATATCCAACAGACAGATCCGCTCCGTGTTTACTTCCGCGTCCCGCAGCCCGAGGCGCCAAATATCGCGACTGGGAAAACCTTCGATGTTCAGATCGGGGCAGAAAGCGCCAAGACGTATCCGGGAAAGGTGGTCGCGACTTCGGAGGCCGTCTCACCGGATTCCCGCACCATGCTCGTTCAGTTACAGGTAGATAACTCGAAGAACGAGATCCTGCCTGGCAGCTACGCGACGGTCCGCCTGCCTGAGAATGTCTTAGGGAAGCTGCTTATCTTACCTGACAACACCCTCATATTTCGCGGCAAGAACCTCCAAGTCGGCGTGGTGGATGCCAAGGGTGTCGTCCAACTCCGAGACGTTAGAATCGGACGGGACTTCGGTATCCAATCCGAAATCCTGAGCGGCGTCACCGAATCCGACAAAGTAATCGTCAACCCATCCGACTCCCTTGTCACTGGAACAACCGTCCGCGTCGCTGCGACACCCGCTCCATCGCCCAGTCCCGCGACAGCGAAGAAATAATATTCGCATCCTGGGTTCATAACGGTAGGAAACACCGTGGCAATGAATTTCAAAGACCTGTCTGAACAGGAAATCCTCGCGCTGGCAATCTCGTCCGAGGAAACAGATGCGCGCATTTACGCAGACTTCGCCGCCGGATTGAAAACCGATTACTCCGCGACCGCTCAGATCTTTAAAGAAATGGAGGCGGAAGAGGATGAGCATCGCCGCGAATTGATCGAGGAATACCGTCGCCGCTTTGGAGAACATATCCCGCTCATCCGCCGAGAGGACGTAAAGGGTTTTGTGCACCGCAAACCGGTGTGGATGATCCGGCCGCTCGGAATCAAAACGGTTCGGCGCCAGGCAGAGATAATGGAGACAGAGACCCAACGTTTCTACGAGCGCGCTGCTGGTAAAGTCAGCGACACGTCAACGCGAAAGCTCCTGGGAGACTTGGCGGAGGCGGAGCGAAAGCATGTCACCTTAGCCGATAATCTCCAACAGGAGTACCTGACTCCGGAAGTTGAGGCCCAAGAGGAGAAAGCCCATCGCCGACTGTTCGTTCTGCAAATTGTGCAGCCGGGGCTGGCAGGACTGATGGACGGTTCCGTCTCAACGCTTGCGCCGGTTTTTGCCGCAGCGTTTGCGACCCACAACAGCCACGCCGCCTTCCTGGTTGGCCTCGCCGCCAGCGTCGGAGCGGGAATTTCAATGGGGTTCGCTGAGGCAGCTTCAGATGACGGAAGCCTGACCGGCCGCGGCAAGCCTTTGCTGCGTGGAGTCGTCTGCGGATTGATGACCACGGCAGGGGGAATCGGTCACACCTTGCCATATTTGATTCCAGATTTTCGAACTGCTACGGCCGTGGCCGTCGTAATCGTGGCAATTGAACTTTTGCTTATCAGCTGGATTCGAAACCGGTATATGGACACGCCGTTTCTCCGCGCCGCTTTTCAAGTGATCGTGGGAGGAGTATTAGTGTTTCTTGTTGGAATTTGGATTGGAAGTTCATAACAGAGTCAGATCCTGTCCCTATTTGATTTGCTATGAAATTCGCCGCTTTGCTCGCAATTATCCTCGGCTCGATTGCTCCAGTGTCCGGGGGTGAAATCGCGATTACGAGCCCCGATCATGCTCGCACCTTCGCTTACGGCGAGATGATCTGGCGCCAGCTTTACCTTGATCCAACCAGCGGTGTTTTGACCGCCCGAATTACTTTTAGCAATCTGCCGTATGTCTCAGATGACAACCGGCGCTCCGATGAATCATTCGTTTTTCGTTTTCCTGGCGTGCAGGTGGATCGAAGCAATCATGCCCTGTTCGCCAGCACTCGCCATGGAGAACAGATAGCGGTCGCGCGAATTCAAGGCAGTTCCACTTGCGGATCGGTGGATCTAGCCGCTGGCGCCAAGATTTATCTGCTCAAGGAAAGCGGCCGTGTTACTGCGGTCCTGACCGCGACTGATCGTCCGCGATCCGGGATGCGCTGGATTCAAATGGATGACAACTGGTCGCTCCAGAATTTGCTTGTCAATTTGTTCGGCCGCCCGCGCGATTCGCGCGGTTAGATGCCGAGCAATGCGCACCACTGCCGATGTCGTTAGGCCGCGAAGGGACGTACTGCAGCTGAATAAATGGGAATAAATGGAGGGCTACGGCCGCCGCGGCCGAAAGAAAGGTGGAGCGTGCCGCATCATGTGTTCGCGACGTTCCGCATCCATTTGGTCGAGCTTTGCCTTCTGCTCGGGTGTGAGAAAAGGCGCGACCTTTGAGTTTGTCTCCGCGATCCGATCCGATATTTGCTTTGTCGTCGCCTCGCGGATCGCTTCGATGTCGGATGCCGTCAGCTCGACCAGCGGCTTGATCTGCGCAGTCTGCTCGGGAGTGAGCGAGAGTCGCGAGTGTAGGCGCGCAAGGATATGACTCCCCATCTCGGCTGGCGTCGGGGGACGAAGGAACGTTCTTAGCGCAAACGGACCGGCGATTGCACCGATGAACAGACCGGCCACGAAGATCAGCGTCGCGTAAAAAACAATCTTCCAGGACCGCGACTTGGTCATCGGTTGAGCCCGGCGAGGAGGGCGGAGTCTACGATCCTGGCTTCCGGATCCAGGCGCCGCGAGATCTGAGCGATATCCTCACTTTTCCAGGCGGCGCCCGCCACCGCCACCACGCAAGCCATGAGCGCTGCCCAACGGAAAACCCGAAGCATGCCGATATCGATCTTCGAAGATGCGCGCGAACTTTTCCACTGTGCCAGAACAGCGGTCTCCATTCCGAATGGCAACTCCAAAGGAACCGGTACATGAGCGCGGCGCGCGAGCACGAACGCCTCGTTCAGCAATTGTTCAGTTCCTTTCATGCTAGAGCCAACGTCTCCCGCTGATTAAGCATTTCCTTCATCTTCCCGCGAGCCCGAAATGCCCGGACCTTGATGGCGGATCGGCTCCAGCCGGTCAACGCGTGAATTTCCTCCACTGATTTCTCCTCCAAATGCAGCAGCGTTATGACCAGCCGGTCTTCGGGAGAAAGTTGGGCGATGAGTTCGGTCACCAGTTTCCTGGCCAGATCGCAATCGTCATTGGTCGCGGTATCAATCTCGGTGGTGGCGAGCCTCTCGATTCCGGCGGCGATTTCTTCGCTGAAATCGCCCAGCCGCCATTCCGGACGGATCTTTTCCGCCTTCAGCGCGCTGAGACAGGTGTTGACCGCAATACGGGAAATCCAATGCTGGAGCGGCATGCGCCCACGGTACTGGTTGAGTTTGTGAAAGACTTTAATAAAAATCATTTGAACCAGGTCTTCTTCGCTGATCCGCCGCGGCAGATGCGCACGGACAAGCTTGAGGACGAACGGATGAAAGTGGCGCAATAATTCCCGGGCGGCGACTTCGTCGCCCTGCTCGATCCGGCGGAGGCTCTCCTCTTCGTCAAAGTTGTCATGTTGCATTGGAGATCAGTGACGTGACTCCACTCTAGCAATAGAGACAACGTTTTCTCATCACGGTTACATCTAATTCGCGAAATTAATCGCTGACCTGTAACCGCTCAGCCGCGCCGGTGTCTCTAGTGCCAACACCATGGTCGATTGAAAATAAATCGGATGAAAATCAAAACAGTAGTCTTCTCGATTCTGTGGGTAGGGAACTCCTTCACCTTGCGAACAATTAGCGGGCAAGATCCAGGTCCCGCCTCGCCTCCCTCCTTTCCAAGCCGGCTCGACGATGTCGATCTGGTAAGTCAGGCATTCCGCGTGACTGCCGCGCAAAAGGAACAGGCGCGCCAGTTGGAGGAAGCGCCGCAGCCGCAATGAAACAACTCTTAACCGAATCAACCATCACCATGAAAAAACTGATTTGTTTGTTTATAGCTCTCGCATTTGTCAACGTTGCCTACGCCGGTCCGGAGACCTTTTCGGCCAAAGAAGTATCACCTGCTCCGACAACCCCGCCGACCTGGTACCGCGACAATGAATGGAACCTCAGTGCCTGGTTTGCTCACGCCTTTCCTGCAACAGACCATGATCGTAACAGTCTGGCTGACACATTTTCCGCGAACCCCGGCCCGGGCACTTACGATCGTTTCTTGGCTGACGATCATGCCTTCGGCGGCGGAGCGGAGGGGAAATATTTCTTTCGCCGCTACTTTGGTATTGGAATCGAAGGGTTCGCTCTGGCAGCGAAGGGCGCCAGTTATACAGTAGAGAATTTTGGCACGACGGCGGCTTTCAAGGATCGTGACGAGCACGTAGTCGGAGGTGCGCTTGGCACCTTGACTTTGCGGTATCCGATCGGCCAAACGCGGTTTGCGCCGTATGTTTGGGTAGGAGGTGGCGGAGCTTTTGGCGGTCACAATGAAACCGCCGTTTACGTCGGCGGAACCCTTGAACGAGTTCGTCACGATGTCGAATCGCGCGCGGTCGGGCAATTTGGCGGCGGGTTCGAAATCCGTGTTACTCCGCACGTAGGATTGCTCAACGACTTCAGTTGGAACGTTGTGGATGGAACCCACAACAATTTCGGCCTGGTCCGCACCGGTATCAATTTCGCGTTCTGACCAGGGGGTTCGCTTGAGAAATCCTTCGTTATCGCAACCACACGGGGTCGCGAGAGAGGCGCTGCGGAAGACGTTGGGCGCAAACGTCCGGCGAGAACGAACGGCACGCCGCATTAGCCAGGACAAACTGGCGGCGCGTTGCGGATTGAATCCGCGGACGATCGTGAAGATTGAGGCCGGCGAAATAGGAATCCGGCCAGAGACGCTCGATCGAATCCAGCGCGCCATTGGTTGCACCTTCCAGAACGGTGCGATCGAGACACCAAGGCTCGAAAGGAACGAGCGCCGACAATGAAGCGATGGGACATGCAGCATATTGGAATCTTCGATATCAATTTCGATACTGGCGAACGATACTGGTCGGCCGAACTCCGGCGCATTCTGCGAGTGCCGGATGGCATGCCACCTGAGTTCTTAGTCGTATTGCAGCACGTCCATCCTGATGATCGACGGACGCTGCTGGCCTTCGCGATGGAGCCTCTGCAAGGACACTGCCGGCAACACCGCTCCCTCGAGTATCGTCTGGTTGATCCAGATGGCGCCGTGCGTTGGGTGCACGTCGAAGCAGGGACAGCGTTTCGTGCTGGCAACGAAGGCGATGTCAGCCGTGTATTCGGACTAGTCACGGAAATCTTCG
This sequence comes from Spartobacteria bacterium, assembly GCA_003134785.1. GTDB lineage: Bacteria > Verrucomicrobiota > Verrucomicrobiia > Chthoniobacterales > UBA10450 > AV80. The sequence goes on along the minus strand of PLCN01000002.1, from coordinate 133,793 downwards.
GACCCAAAACGTGGGCCACGCAGGTGGAAACGTTTGCGTTCGCCGGTAACCGCCAGGCAGCGCCGGTGTCATTAGTAGAGAAACAACACTGCTATTGAAGAAACTCGTTAAGCCAGGTATGAAACCAAGAAAAATAACGATTATCCTGTTCGCCGAGGCGCAAGTGTCCGTGCCAAACTTCCTCAGCGTTCAAACAGCCTCAGCGACCCCGGCCGCACCGATGACACCGCCGGCCCCACCGGCGTTTGACCAACCAAACTTGAGCGGCATGCTTACTCGGATGCTGTTGCTGACAGACGAAAGTAATTCCGTCCTTGGCTAATAGCGGGCACCTCAGTCGTAGAAATATCAGCACGCGGTCGAGCCGCTCAAGTCCGCTCAGAAAGACGGCAAGACCATCGTCACCAACCGGGTCACCGGGAATTTCCCTGGCAGCCTATCGAGCTTGAGTTCGTCTTTAGGCTGGACGACAACAGGATCATTCGCTGGAGATCCGGTCATGAGCGACGATCTCTGTCTGCACCGCGCGCTTGCATCTTCGTCGGCTGGCCGCAAGACTATGAGTGAGCCAGGGTGGCGAAATTGGCAGACGCGCCAGACTTAGGATCTGGTGGAGCAATCCTTAGGGGTTCCGAGTCCCCCCTTGTCATGGTCCTTTCGGACCCAAGGAGTAACCCGTAGCCAGTCGATGGCTGCGCTCGATTCTGTCGGCCCCGATCCCTGATGGGACAAGCTTGTTAGTTAAGCTTGTAAACTTCGATTAGTCCTATGCCGACACCGCCGTCCTTGCCACGAAAAATTGCTGTATAAGAACCTGGCGAGAGACCCGGCGGAAAAGAGCCGGAAATTGCGGTGTCGCAATGCCCTAACCATCAGGCCAAAGCGAGTGCTCATTCCATGCATTTCTGGTTGGCGAGAATCAGCCGAGGATAAGACCTGCCGACTACACGGCGTCAAATCCGCTCGAAGGACACTAAGCAGCTCTCTCCCCCGGCGCACGTAGCAATCCGACGGATTCGGGTCATTCAAGCCACTATCCGGAAAGGAAAGAATAGCTCATATTGTCGTGTCGAATGTCCTATCCGCGATGGGAACATGGCTCATACTCTCTCAGTGGTTGCAAACCTAGCGCCAAAGTGCATCGGCCTTCTTGGATTTGAAAACGTTACCGCGTCACATCTCGCGGGGCCGGCTGATGCTTTCGCCGCCGCGGCATTAGATGACGGCTATGGCGGCCGCATTCCTTGCTACGACGTTTGGACGGTCGGCTTGACCGCGGCGCCTTTCAAAGCCGAATCAGGCACAATCTTCAAACCCCAAAAGACTCTCCGGAACGCGCCTGAGTTCGATACGATTATTATCCCGGGCGGCAGCGGACTGCGTCAACCGGCAGTGAACCGCGCCGTAACAGATTGGATCCGGAGCCGTGCTGAGCAAACACGCCGCATCGCGTCGGTCTGCACCGGCATTTACGGATTGGCGCCGACCGGTTTGCTCGACGGACGCGAAGTAACCACCCACTGGCGCTTCGCCGGAGACGTCGCTGAACGATTTCCCAGACTAAGGGTAGATCACAAAAAACAGTTGATCAAAGATGGATCGTTCTACACGTCGGCGGGCTTGACCGCGGGCCTTGATCTTTCCCTGATGTTAATCGGGGAAGATTACGGACGACAGGTCGCCGCGTCGCTTGGACGAGATCTCGTTATGCATCTGGCCCAGCGTAATGTGGAGGAGCAACTCGCGGAACCCGCATACTTCCAAAACCAATCCATGGACCGCTTCGCACAACTGGTTGCCTGGATTGTTCGGAATTTGGACGAGGATCTCTCGGTCGACGCTCTCGCGCGCAGGGCTTGCATGTGCCCAAGGGGATTTAGCCGGGCCTTCAAAAGTGTCTTCGGAAGTCTGCCCGGCACTTTTGTGGAAGGCTTGCGTCTCAATGAGGCAAGGCGCCGGCTTTCTACTAATCGAAGAACCCTTCAAAGCGTAGCCGAATCCGTAGGCTTCCGGGACACCGGATCGTTCCGTCGCGCATTTGCCCGGCGATTCGGAGTTAGACCTTCAGCCCTCAATACGGTTGACGGTTGACCGTTCACCTAACGACAGGACGGCTCGAGTGTCTGTTGTTCGGCCGCTCTTTCCAGAGTCAGGGAAAGGATTAGGTAGCGCTCCAATCCCTGCAAATATACGCCGAGCGGCAGCCTCGGACTGACTTTCTCAAGCCATTGGGCATTCGCCGCGGTGAACGGCCAAGCGACTAGCAGAGCTATAACGATTACGCAGACAACGGAACGAAACGTCGATTTATGGGTGTTAGTATGCGTAGCAAAAACATCTAGTTTTGTTTGACGCCAGGCAAGCTTTTCGCCTGATTCTCGTAAGAGAAAGTTGGAGAGCATTGTAACTCCTTTAACCGGCTTTCTACAAAACAAAAGGCGGGTGACATTTCTGCCACCCGCCTGATGCAATTGTTATCGACTCGGGCTTAGAACTTTTTGTCCAAGCTCACGTACCAGTAGCGGTTACGAATCGAGTAGTTCGAAGTATCGTAGTTGTCGTTAAACGCGCCCAGTACGATTGGCGGGTTCCGATCAAATGCGTTGTTCACGCCAACGGTGAGCTTGGTGCCCCAGAGCATCCGCTGCCAGATCGACGAGGTTTCCGCCGCTGTCTGCATAACGTTCTTGCTGTCCTTCGCGTCTTTCGCGTAGGTAGGCGGAGCTTCGACAGCCGGCTTCACGAACTCGTAGCTCAACTGCATATCAAGCGTGATGTAGCTGTCTACCAGGCGATGGAACTGGAAGTTCGGCTCCTGCAGCGTTCCCGGATTACCAACAACCGTCCCATTGCCAAGGATGAAGTTGGGATCATCAAAGTAATCGCCAATATAGTTACCCGTAGCGATGAAGTCGAAATGATGCCATTCCCATTCCCCGCGCACAAACGCCTTGTTAAATGGAATGCCACCAGGAGCCAACGGAAATGTGGCGCTAAAGTCGCCCAGGAAGTTGTGCGTCCCCAAGCCATCGCCCGGCTCTGCTTTCCAGATAAACACGTGGTTATAGCCGCCCGAGAGCGTGAACTTGCCGAAGCGTTCGGTCGGAATCTCGTAAACCGCCGTGACATCTATTCCTTCGACGAGGCGCTTGCCTGCGTTGAGGTTATTAGCGTCAATACAATCCAGCGTGCCGTCCGCCAGGCGGGTTATGCCAACGGCCGGCCCTCCAGGGACGCCTGACGCTCCGGAGTTTCCAGACCCACCGCCGCAGCCGTCTGGATCTATCACGCCTTGCGAGAGTAATACTTGCGCAGCATTCGCCGCAGGTAGTAACAGATTCTTGGTATACAACTGATAGGCGTCCGCCGTCATCGTGAAGCCGGGAAGGAATTTCGGCGTCCAAACGATACCCATGGTATAGCTGTCCGTCTTTTCAGGCGTCAGGGTTGTGCTCCCCCCTTGGAAAACGCCGCTCGGCGGCTGAAGCGTCACTCTGTTAACCGGGTCAAACACCACCGGGAAGTTTTGAGTGACCGGGTTAAACAATGCGACAGGAGACGGGGATAAGAATGACTGACCAAACGAAGCGCGCAACGTTATGTCGGCGATTGGCTGATAACGCAAGGTAACACGAGGAGTGCCACCGAAATTTTCGTTGGGATTCGAGTTGTCAAAACTTGCGGTTCTGTTTGCCGGGTTCAGGGGTTCCTGATCTGTGTCATTGAATTTCTCGTACCGCCACGCCACTGAGAAATCCAAGGAACGCACGAATGGAACGTTCATCGTGGAGGTGACAAGCGGAACGCTCAGTTCAGTAAAGAATGAGTCGACCTCCTGAAGGGTCTTCGAATTGGGCGAAGCGTTAAATCCGAGTTGATCTCCATTTGCCTGAACTGGATCGGGCACTGAATGCAGCGCGATATTGCGATGTTCGTAGCCAGCCGCAAAATCGACACCACCATTCCACAGGTTCGGAAAGAGATGGGCATTGATCTTGGCGTCATAGAGGTAATCACGCTCGTAGAATTCCGAATGACCGAGATACGAAGCGCGTAGCGCCGCAGCTCTATTGTCGTATGCCGCCGTGCCGGTCTGGACTCCGGCCGCGTTGTAAACCGGAGCAGTGCCAGCGGTTGGCGCAGCCTGACCGATGAACGGATCGAAGTTTCCCGCAGCGATTTCGGCCGAAAGCGGGGTAAACTGCGCGTCACCGCCGTCTATGCGTAGCTCGTCGAAGCGTTCGTAGACGAACCCGGAATCATATCCGAAGCGGCTGATGAATCCGTTATCCTTGATGTTGAAATCTCCATTGATTCCAGCGGTATACCGGTAGTAGTCATTATCGAAGAAGGACTTACGGAGGCCCAGTTCGTTGACGAGCCGATATCTCACCTGCGTGAGAGCCGGACCAAAGGGATTGAACGGTGAGGATCGCGAAACTCCACCGGGAAGAGCGAAGGGAGAGGCAGCGAGACCGTTGTCTTGCTTCGTCTTGGAATACATGATGTCTCCGTAGAGCTGAAGGCCATCGCCAAAAATCTTGTACCGGCCGGTAACAAAGTAATTCGCTTTCTCCACCGCCGGGATCGCCGGGGTGAAATCGCGGAAGTTGAATCGGCTCGGATCCGTTCCAGCCGGAACGTCAAACGGGCGATAGCTCGCTGCCGTGGGCGCATTGTTGGTGGGGTTTAAGAGAACAAGCTGTCCCCGGCCAGTGACAGCCACGCGACCGGCGAAGGTAGGACTGTTGTTATTGATGCCGCCCTGCTGAAGGCCGGTCGGATTATTGCTCAAATCGCCGGTCGTGGCGATGGAACGATCCCGCGAGAACAGGTTTGCGCGGGAATAATATTCGCCAGCCGCCGCAATGGAAACTTTACCGTCCAAACCTGTGACACCGCCGCGAAGGAAAACCTGGCGGACATGCGCATCGCTGTCGGTAGTGTTGCCGTAGAGGGCGAAAAGCTCCGCTCCTTCGTAAGGCTTTTCTCCCGGGCCATCGATCATGATAAAGTTGACTACGCCCGAAACTGCATCCGAGCCATAAATGGCCGAGGCGCCATCCTTCAGAACTTCAGTGCGGCTAAGGGCGCCAAGCGAAATGGCGTTAATATCAGGACCGAGCCCTTGCACGCCTTCTCCGAGGAACGCACGACGACCGTTAATGAGGACCAGGACGTTCTGCGAACCAATCCCGCGAAGGTTAACAGCTGCCTGGCCGTTGCCGCCGTTCGAATCATTTTCCGTCATCGTATTTCCGATGAAGGAAGGCAATTGGCGCAATCCTTCCACTGGGGTATTTGCCCCAGCCTTCTGGATGACCTCAGCGGTGTAAACAGTAACCGGCAGGGCCGATTCCGTTTCCGCGGTGGGGATGTAGGAACCGGTGACGATGACTCGCTCGGTTGTCGCTTCAGGGGCGGGCGCAGGTGCCTGCGCGTAGGCGCTGGCCACTACAAGGAAAGGAAGTCCGACGCCGGCTGCGAGAGCCGAGCGGAAGGATCCCAACGTTTTCAGTACGTTTCTTATCATTAGTTTCTCCATTGGTTTGGTTAGGTTTGGCGAAAAGCCTGATGATCTTCGCTGTATTTGTTTCTCGTTGTTCATCATATCTTTTTCCGATTGTCAGCAACGATTCGGTTGTGACCTCTTCGCGCTGAAGCAACCGTATATCGCAGACTGAAGAGAGACGGTTAGGACGTAAATAACGACACTTTCGGACGCTTGTTCTTCATCAGTTACCACCGAAAGGCTCGCCCGGTGCGGTAGGCAAGCGAACTTGCATTTGGTTGCGGCGCTTTTTTCGGCGACGGCGCTCTGCGTCTCGACGTAAATATGGAAGCGGACCAAGCGTCGTCTAAATTAGGTTGAACACTTCGGCGCATCGGATGTCTTTATGGCGACCGACCACGCAAAGACGGCTAGGGCGATCGTCAGTGGGAAGAGGTTCGACGCCGCGTCCTGTGGGAGATTGTCGAGTGGCGCAAGGCGCGCCCGCGACCGATTTTGACATCCGGATTAAAGAGTGTGCGGAAGTCGCTAGGTGCAACTCCTAGTTGACGCTCAAAGGCGCGGCGAAACGCATCTGCGCTCTTGAACCCAACTGATGCCGCCACGCTCTTGATCGTAGTGCGCGGCAGCATTAAATGCCGTCGCGCTTCGCCGAGACGCAACTGCTCAACGAACTCCGCGGGCGTAGTCTTGAAAACCCGTTTGAAAAGCCGACTGAAATGGCGAGGACAAAGACAAGCTCTCTCAGCAAGCACTTCTACAGAAAGGTCGGCATCCAGATGAGCAAGGATCCAGGCTGGCAGGTCCGCCAGCCTTTCAGGCGACTCTCGTTCATCCTTCGGAGGATCGATCAGCGACTTGTCACCTCCCGGTGGCCGGAGACGCATGACAAATTCACGCGCTACGTCGAGCGCGACTCGCGAGCCATAATCTTCATTAATCAAAGCGAGTGTCATCTCAATCCCAGCTGTTCCACCCCCGCAGCTATAGAAGGGCCCATCCTTCAAAAACGAAGCGGTGTGATTGACCTTCAATTTCGGAAACCGCCGAGCAACATCCTGAGAGACTCTCCAGTGAGTAGCAACATGGCGGCCGTCAACCAAACCGCTTTGCGCGAGAGCATAAATTCCACTGCGGACAGCGGCGACACGTCGGACGCGACCTTCCTGCCGCCGTAGCCAGGTTGAAACGCTCCGGCTAATTTCAGGAATCTCAGATCCGGTTCCACCCGGAATAATGACCGTGTCCAGCAATGAAGCTGCCTGGATTGTCTGGTGAGCTTTAAAGACAACGCCAGACTCAGAAACGAAGGTCCGGGCGTTAAGACCCAGGATTATTACTTCGTAGCAGGCGTGAGTGCGATGGTAATTATCATAGGTCCGCGCCGCTTTAAATGCTTCGAGGGGACCGATAAAATCCAGCGTTGCGACACCATCAAACCCGAGAATGCCAACCAGTCGCGGAACGATATCGCCGGGAAGTCTCGATGAGCCATTCATCCACCTCTGTCATGGAATTGAAACGAGTTAGCCACAAGACCCGCTTAGGCCAACGTGACAAGGCCACTTTGCCGCGGCACGGTCTCGCCGTCACCGCTATCCGGAATCCCTTGGTCAATCCTTGCGCTTCTTCAGTTTAAGTGAAACTGAATTCAGACAATTATGAGGGTGCGTCGGAGCGGGGCCATCGTCGAAAACGAATTCGTCTACAATCAAAATATGAATGTCGAGCACCGACGCTGACACTGCGGTCTCCAGAATTGCGGCCACCATCGGGCGCACGCAGCTATCCGGCGCGAGCGCGACTCCAGACCTCAAGATATCATGGCTAATATTGTCGTTTCGAATGTCCTATCGGCGATGGCAACATGCCTCATACTTTGTCAGTGCTTGCAAACCTGGCGCCAAAGTGCTCGGCCTTCTCGGATTTGAGAACGTTACCACGTCGCATCTCGCGGGACCAGCTGACGCCTTCGCCGCCGCGCTCGACAATGGCTATGGCGGCGCTGATCTCTTACGAGGTCAAGAACTCACTCAGACCGTTGGGGGCGCTCCGAATGAAAACTGTTTCACAAAGTCGCGAACAGGCGGGGTAGGTGTAAGTTCGGCACCGTGTTTGAAGTCAAAAAGAAGATTCCGGTTAAGCCCTTTGTGATTCAGAGTCGGGTAATGGTGATCCTAAAATGAATATGCTGTATTGCAGTTTCCAATTTCTCCACCACGCTCGTCTTGCTTTAGCATTTGCTGTCTTCCCAATCCGGGCGGACGTGTTCTGGCCGTATTTTAGCTGCGCCGTTCTTTTTGTAATCGGGCTAACAAAGATTATTAAGGACGAGCTACCGCAAAAACACGGGCTCGACAAGACCTCGCCATTCGGTCGGCTGTTCTTTGCCATCCCGATGGCAGTATTCGCCACGCAGCATTTTACCAATACAAAGTTCGTTGCCAGTATCGTTCCGTCCTGGATGCCGCTGCACACATTTTGGGTCTATCTGGTGGGCATTGCGCTTATTGCCGCGGTGCTGAGCACCATCCTGGAGAAACATGCACGGCTGGCGGCCACACTTTTGGGATGCATGTTTCTACTTTTCGTGGTCCTGATGCATATCCCTAACATAGTGGCCACACATGGCGCTCGTTTGTTTTGGACCATCGGCCTGAGGGATCTAGCCTTCAGCGGTGGAGCTTTTGCGTTGGCCGGAAGACAGTCGAAAAGAACGCTTTCCGATGGCACGCCAGGGTTGGTAACTCTTTGCCGCTTTTTCGTGGGGATACCGGCGATAGTCTTCGGCGTGGAGCATTTTTTGCATCCCACGCTCGCGCCCGGTATTCCTATGGAAACAATAACACCTGCATGGATTCCTGGGCGTCTTTTCTGGGCCTATCTCACGGGCTCGGCTCTTATTGCTTGCGGCGCGTGTATTGGCCTGAATAAAAAGGTACGCTTGGCAGCAATATATCTGGGGATTGTGATTCTGCTTCTAGGAGTATTTGTTTACTTCCCCATCATAGTCGCTAACCCTTCCGACATAGACGGTGGGCTGAACAATTTCGTTGATATTTTAGCCTTCAGCGGAACTGCGCTGGTTCTGGCTGATGCTCTCAGCAAACGAACCAGCCATGAGGTCAGCGCCTGATAATCGAGGTCTTGCTTTCACATCATGGCGCGCGGTCGGCGCGCGCTGCCGCCCTAAAGGAATCCCGAGCATGAACGAAGTGCAAACCTGCACAGGCGATCCCAATCTGGACGCTAACTGGAAAACAGTGGGTATGTTCAGCGGAGGCAAAGCTACCTTGAATGACTTCCCGCCCGGCACGACCGTTTGGGTGCGCGACCGCACTGCCGGTTTACGCGGGATAATGGGTGACTGGAGCGTTCCAGTCTACCTTTTGGACTTGGACAAAGGCGGTCTCGGTTTGCCGCCGGTCGTAGGTGAGTTCAAGGATAACCGCGGCGAGTTTTACGACGAGGAACAATACAAGGGGCGCGCGATTCTTGTCCGTTACGTCTCGTTGAATATCTCACCTAAATCGGCGCGCATGGAACAATCCTTCTCGCCCGACGGTGGTAAGACTTGGGAAACAAATTGGATTTGCGAGCTAACTCGATAGCGCGCCCACAATAACAGAAGAGGGAAAACTCGAACCGGAGATACGGGATGTCACTGCAGCATAGTCGTATGAACTCGGCATGAGAGAATGACGGATTTGTTGGCTAGTACGCTGGACGACCGTCGAAATTGTCGGCATAATCATATGTTAGACTGATTCGTTCAACGAACCCGACGATTGCATGCCCGCCGCGCCGAATCAGCAGGTTTCATCCTTTATCCGATTGAGCGGGTTCAGGCTAAAGCCTTGGCCCATTCTACTAACCTTCGGGCTCGGCATATTCCTGCTGATCCCTGGTAGCGCAGTAGTTAACGCTGTCTCGCATTACTTGTCGCCGAGGACGCGTCATCACGACACCGAAAAAAAGCCCCCAACTGATTGCCTTTCGACGTGGATTGGTGGTAGCACGAAGAACCAACGAGCGACCTTCATGAAACTAGCGAGAATTAGATCAGCGGGTTAGGCGATTCAGATGAGTCCAGACAAGATAGGAAACGAACAAACAGCAACAAGCGGGGCCGAGGCTAGGTAGCGGAAAAACCACGACAAAGCCCCATCCTAGATCGCGCCGCGAATGATCAGGATAAGACGAAGACCAGACGAGATATGCCGACCAAGCAAGCGAAAGACTAAGAAACAATGCGAAATACGCGACGCTAAATCCCCAAAGGCGTTTGCCTCGGATGACGGGTTGCCTGCGAAGAAGAAACAGAATCCACTGCGACAAGAGAACAAAGAAGAAGACGGCGAGCGAAAGCCACCCGATGCAGAAAAGCGTTTCGCCAAACCGCAAAAGGAGAAAATCCATGACGAACGCTGGTCCACAGTAGCGACGCAACGAACCAGACGCTGAACGCCAAGGGGATCGCACTAACAATGCCGATAACAACGAGAATCCAGACGCCCGGTCTAACATTGTCGCCGGGTGCAAGAGGCACATTCATGTTGCCTAACGAGATCAATCAGCTACGCCTACAAAGAGAGAGCGTCGCCCATCGTAACAAGTGATTACGGTTCGCACTCAGCGCCATCGGGTCAGCAGTTTTCCCTGCGCCGAAAACTCTACCATACTCAAGCCGTCAGGCGCATAGCTATCGCTCCTTGCCCTTCTTCCATCTCGGTGAAACCGACTTCAAACAGTAACGAAGATGTGTCGGGGGAGGACCATCATTGAAGACGCGTCCAAGATGTGACCGGCATCGAGCGCACAGAACCTCTTGCCGCGAAAAGCCCGTCGTCTTATCCTCGGCTAGAGCTATTTTGTCTGGTGCGAGCGGCGCGTAGAAACTGGGCCAGCCGGTTCCGGATTCGACCTTTGTCTTGGAAGCGAAGGGTTCATTTCCGCACGCGGCACAAAGGTAGATCTCGCTTTGATGCGTGTTCGCATACTCATTTGTAGATGGAGGCTCCGTCGAGCGCTGACGCAGAACAAGGAATTGGACGGGCGTCAGAAGCTTTCGCCAGCCAGGAAGTCTCGATGGGCCATTCATCTACCTCTGTCATGGAATTGAAACGAGTTAGCCACAAGACCCGCTTAGGCCAACGTGACAAGACTACTTTTGCGGCGGCTTGGTCTTTCAGCCGACGCGATATTCATTCTTGAAGCAAGCACGTCCCAATGCAGCATGCCATCACTCCTTGCTCTTCTTCAATTTCAGGGAAACCGAATTCAAACAGTAACGAAGATGTGTCGGGGGCGGACCATCGTTGAAGACATGCCCAAGATGTGACCAGCATCGAGCGCACAAAACTTCTTGCCGCGAAAAGCCTGTCGTCCTATCCGCGGCTAGAGCTATCTTGTCTGGTGCGAGCGGCGCGTAGAAGCTGGGCCAGCCGGTTCCGGATTCGAACTTTGTCTTGGAAGCGAAGAGTTCATTTCCGCACGCGGCGCAAAGGTAGATCCCGCTTTGATGCTCGTTCGCATACTCATTTGTAAATGGAGGCTCCGTCGCACGCTGGCGCAGAACAAGGAATTGGGCGGGCGTCAGAAGCTTTCGCCAGTCTTCTTCGGAGAGCTTCACTGGCTGATTCATGGGTAGCGTCTTAAGTTGTTTTCGAATCCGTTGAACTTCCGCATCAACCGACCTGGCGGCGGTAATTCCGCAAACGAGCAGAAGACCAGTAAGTAAAAAACAAGCGGCTATTCGTCCCTGCATATTCCTCGTCCTTGTGTTCTTCTCACCGCAACCAGCCGCCGGTAGCTTGCACTGGAATCATCTGGTCGTGGAGCGTTACCCAGGCTGCCAGCGCGCTGCGGGATGCTCCCTCTGCTCGGATTAAAGCGGTCTCGGCCCGAACGAGACCCGCGCTGCCCGTCATTCGTAGTCGATCGTATTTCAGAACCACAAAGTCGTGTCGAAGCTGGCGCCCTGCGTTTTCGCCGCCTGCAACCTTTGAAACGATTCCGCTGCCGAGTAATGCGACATGCAAATCCCACTGCGATTCGGTTTTGGAAGCCGGCGAATAGGCAAATACAAATCGGTTACGTCCCGCACGCATGATTCTCAGCGTGCCCGCGTTGACGTTTGTGGCAGCAGGCAATCCAGGCGAGCGCGATTCGCGGCCGTTAACAGCAAAGGCGGGTGTGTAAGGGGAACCGCTGTTCCAGGCAGCCGTGTAAGCGCGCTGACGTTGGGTGAACGCCGCGGACGCGAATCGATCTTTCCAGCCACGCCCATCCCAGTAATCGACGTGAAACGCCAGGGGGACGAAATCCTTCCAAAGGCCCGGTTGCGCCCCAAGTTTGCTAAGCCACTCCTCGGCGGGCGGGCAACTGCTACATCCTTCCGCAGTGTAAAGTTCTATAAGATTTGTCTGTTTGCCGGAGCTTTGAAAGAGCGCTTCTTCGCCGGCGAATGTACGCGTTGTGTAAGCGCCGCTAATTAAGATTACGATTAAGAGACAGCGCGCCAAACGAACTTCGGCGTGACCGGCGCGGCTGGACGCATTAATCATGACTTCAAGGGAGCTTTAGGCCAAGCTTCTTAAGCTTCGGCACGAGCGTTTGCTGGATGTAAGAGTTGTTCGGGTTCTTGCGACAGAAATTCTGATGATGTTCGTCGGCGCGATCGAAGCTACCTGCGCGAGTAATCCCGGTAGCTATAGGTTTCGGATAGGCGTGGGTCGCCTGTAGCTGTTTTTTGGACCGTTGAGCCATTTCACGTTGTTGATCATTTATGTAAAAGATGGCCGAGCGATATTGCCTCCCGGTGTCCGGGCCCTGGCGATCGATTTCGGTGGGGTCGTGCGCCCGCCAAAATATCGTCAGTAATTTCTCGTAGCTCGTCTTGGCGGGATCGAAGGCGACTTCGACCGTTTCCGCACCGGACATATAACCGGAAACAACCGAGGTAACCCCGGGCGCCTGTCGGAAAATTTCTTGCGTGCACCAAAAACAACCGCCGGCAAAGTACGCTACCTTGCCGGAGTCAGATTTCGTCTCATTGCTTTGGGCAGGTGACGGACAAGAGAATGCCAGGCCGAGAGCGAAAGCACCGCAACAAAACAACAGACGCGGAAGGGAATGGGGTTGTACCCTCATGGATTTCTCCGGCGGACCATTCTGTCTGGACAATGACTGGCACATGGTCAACAAGTCTTGCGGCTTTGTGATAAGGCGGCAATGTCCACTTCGAACGGAATGGGCATGCCAGTTCGGCTATGAGGACCAGAACGAGGAAATCGAACAGCGAAAAGCGGCGTCGGCGCTCGATCATAGCTTTCGAAATGATTCGACTGGACCGGACTGCGGTCGAACCGCTCTACCAGCAACTCTATCGTCAAATCCGTGATGAATTGGGATCGGGAAGCTTTAGCGACGAGTCCTCGCGGCTCCCGTCCTCTCGAGCTCTGGCCACGGATCTCGGAATCTCGAGACTGACCGTAAACCTCGCGTTCTCGAAGCTTCACGCTGAGGGCTACCTGCGATCCAAGCTCGGGTCGGGGACGTTTGCAGCAGACCCGTTGCCCGAAACCCTCTTGCGCGTCGATAAGCCGAAAGGCGGGCAGGAAGCCAAGCGCCCCCCGCGCATTTCCGAACGCGTTAGGAAAATTCCCGATAACCGCAGGGGAAAGGAATTTGATGTTGGGATTACCGGCGGGCCTAGCATCTCTCTCGTACCGGGCGTCCCGGCGGTCGACGAATTTCCGATCGCAGTTTGGGAACGACTCAGAGCGGAAGTCCTCGCGAAAAAGGGAGCCCATTTATTGCGCTATGCGTCGAATCGCGGCGACGCCGACCTGCGCAAGGCAATTGCCGCCTACTTGTGCGATTTTCGGGGAGCACGGTGCCATCCCGACCAGATCGTAGTCGTGGCCGCAATGCAGCAGGCGATGCTAATCAGCGCGATGGTCTTGATAAACCCGGGCGAAGCCGCATGGATCGAAGATCCTGGATTTTCACAAGCGCGCAGGGCGTTTGTTTTGGCCGGCGCAACGCTCGTTCCGAGGCCGATCGACCGCGAAGGAATCGTGATCGCTCCCTCGTCCAAGCAGCCGTCCCCCAAAATTATTTTCGTGACGCCTTCTCATCAATTTCCCCTTGGAGTCACGATGAGTCTCGAGCGAAGAACTGCCCTGATTGATTTTGCTCGCAAGCGCAACGCTTATATTTTCGAGGACGATTTTAACTCGGAATTCCGTTTCAATGGTCCACCTCTGCCATGTTTGCAGGGACTCGATAACTCCGCTCGAGTGATCTACGCGGGGACAATGAGCAAAATTCTCTATCCTTCTTTGCGCTTGGGATATCTCGTGGTCCCGGAGCCGTTGGTCGATTCGATGATCAAAGTCCGGGCCGTGATGGATCAACACTCTTCCGCGATTGATCAGGCGACGCTGGCACGATTCCTGACGGAGGGGTTTTTCCTGAGCCACATCAAACGGATGCGGAAAATATATTCTGATCGAAGAGATTTCTTCATTGAACAATTTAATAATTCGCTCGGCGACCACTTCAATCTGCAGATTCCGGAAGCTGGGCTACACTTCGTGGCCTGGCTGCGGCGCAAAGAAGATTTGCCGCGAATTTTGCGTGCTCGAGAAAAGATCGGGATCAGGCCCATATCGCTATCGTTTTATTGCATCAAAGCGGCGCTAGATCCCGCGCTAATCTTTGGCTTCGCGGCCTGGTCGCGGGCGCAAATTCGAGAAGGCCTGGTCAAGCTCGCTTCAGCACTCAAAGAGAAGCGCGTTTGAACGGGCATCCGCGAAGGCAACCCGTTCAATCTTTTGTAGACAATCGATCACGTCCCCTGATTCAGAACGCGGCATCGCCAACCTTGCCCAATCCTTAGGCGGACCTACTCTCCTACTCCTAAGACAGCAAAAGCGGCCGGGTTACCCCGACGGTAGCCACGGCCTAGCCATCAAGCAAATGTTGGAGGATGCAGTATCAATTTGCAAACGGCCCGTTTTTCTACATCACTAAGGTGAATTAATCATAAGCCAGGGTGGCGAAATTGGCAGACGCGCCAGACTTAGGATCTGGTGGAGCAATCCTTAGGGGTTCGAGTCCCCTCCCTGGCATTTCAACTCGTGAAAATATTGCTCCTCGGAGGAATGGGTTCATCGGCCCCCACCTCGCGCATCAGTTGCTGGCGAATGGGCATGAGGTTGCAGTATTTCATCGTGGCGAGCTAGGAGCAGCGATGCCCGATTCTGTGGCTCACATCCACGGCGATCGGAAACACCTGGCGAAGTATGCGCCGCAGTTCGATGCCTTCGGACCTCAAGTAGTCATCGACCTGCTTGCCTTCAACGAGAGTGACGCCCGCTCGCTGACCGAAACCTTTCGTGGGCGCGCCGAACGCATGGTTTGCCTAAGCAGCATGGATGTGTATCGCGCCTACGGGTGCTTTCGCCGTCTCGAATCCAGCAATTCCCCTTCGCAACCTTTCGCCGAGGACGCACCTCTTCGCACTACGTTTTATCCCTATCGCGCGCTGGCGGGTGGACCGGATGACCTCTTCTACAGCTATGACAAGATCCCGGTGGAACGCATCGTAATGAATGAGGATCGCTTGCCGGCAATCGTGCTGCGGTTGCCACAAGTGTTTGGTCCACACGATCGGCAGCACCGGCTTCGAGCTTACTTGAAACAGATGGATGCGGGCGAAGACATCGTTATCGGCGAGGCGAAAGCAAAGTGGCGCTGGACCCGCGGCTATGTCGAAGACATCGCTTTCGGGATTAGCCTGGCGGTTGCCGGCGGGAAAGCAGCCAGTCGCGTTTACAATATCGGCGAGAACGAGGCTAAGACAGAGGTTGAGTGGATCAGGCAAATCGGACGCGCGGCCGGTTGGAACGGCCACGTCACGCTGGTTCCAGACGCAACTCTGCCCGAAGATAAGAAGGAGCCCTATGATTGGAGCTACGATCTGGTGGCTGATACTCAGCGAATCCGCCAGGAGCTAGGTTATCAGGAAGTAGTGTCGTCCGATGCGGCGCTTCGACGAACCATCGCATGGGAGCGAGATAACATCAGCTCCTAAGTGGCCTGGTGCAGTTAGCACACGTTTCGTGTCCCAAAACGCCTGTTAGAAGTCCTACCTGTTTTGAGAGGGGCGCGCCAGAATGGACGCAACGAAACATTGGAAAACGCAGGTCGCGCGTTCGCGACCACTGGGATGTCAGTTCCAGAGTGCCGTGCCCATTGGTGCGTTAGGTTTGGCGGCCGGAGCTATGGGGGAGGTTCGGCCGCTATCATTTAAGACACTAACTTTCGGTCTAGGAGAATCGCAACCTATTCACCTAATTCACCAAATGAAGAGACCCGGGCGCGTCACCGCCGTCCTGAGTTTACTTTGGCTTTTGTTAGTGCTGCCTCGGGTGAGTGCCGGCGCGACGCTCGCGGGGAAACCGGTGCAAGGCGGAGGTATGGTGGAAATTCGCTTCCCGGTCGCGAAATCATTCCAGGATCTCGCCGCTGAAGGTGGCAACCCTCGAGTGGACACAGGACGCGCGGTCTTGATGTTTCCGGCCGCGTTCGACCCGTCCCGCCGCTGGCCCATTCTCGTCGTCACATCCACGAGCGACTTTAATCGAACCAACGTGATGGACGCGGCCTGGTATCGCCGGCCAGCGACCGAAGAAGGCTGGGTTGTTCTCGCTTCGGACGCGATGATCACCCCGCGCATCGAAACAAGTCTCCGTCCGGAATCTTGATATTTTCTCGAGGGCATGATCGCACTGGGCCAGGGGGAAGAGGCGAACGCGAAATCCTGTTTCCAAAACGCCCGGGATTATTTCGGGAAACAATTGGTCGAGCACCCAAATGACCCGGCCGTATTAAGTAACTTAAGTATTGCCAACGCCGGAGCCGGACGAAAAGAGGATGCCTTGCGTGAAGCTAGATTGGTGGTCGAACTCGTTCCCATGTCACGCGACACAGTAGACGGAATGATGTATGCGAACGTGCTGGCCCAGCTCTGCGCCTGGGTCGGAGAAGGTGAAGCCGCACTCGATCAATTGGCCAGGCTGGTCAAGCTGCCCGGCGGGCCCAACTACGGCCAGCTACGCTTCGATTCTGTCTGGGACAATATCAGGGCGACACCGAGATTTCAGGAAATCATGGAACGGGCGTCCCATCCTCCTGAATACGAATAAGCTTATAGAATTCGACGCGTCCCATGCCTTGATTACCTCCGCCTTGATAAGTAGCTGCAACCCTTAGCTTCGCGTTTCCGCTGCGGGTGGAGAGGTTAGGATCTCCATCCAGCGTTCGGGCGTTTGCAGCTCCGTAAAGCCGGACTTGCGATAGAGTCGATGAGCATCGCGCGTGGCCAGGATCCAACGCCGAAGATTTTGCAGATCGGGATGAGACATAACCGATCGAAGCAGCCAGGTGCCCAGGCCTTTGCCTTGATAAGCGTCCAGCACATAAACGTCACAGAGGTAGGCGAAGGTGGCAAAGTCGCTGATTACCCTGGCTAATCCGATTTGTTTGCCGGCGTCGTACAAGCCGAAGCAGAACGAATTCTTCAGGGAGCGTTCTACTGATTCACGAGATCGGTTCTTCGCCCAATAAGAAGCAGACAAGTAGTGATAGATCGCTTCCACGTCCAGCCTCGCGGGATCGGTAGTAATGGTCCAAGGACCGCGGCTCTCCTCGAAGTGACTCATCGTGACACCCTAAGCAGAGATAAAGCCGGATCAAGCCTGGTCGCAGTACTTGAAGAGAAGCATTTCCGCTGTGGCATTCGGAAAGTAAAAGCGAATGGCTCCGTCGCGTCCCAGGTCTTCCTTCGGCACGCTGCAGCTCGCGCGCCGGCTGTGGATTTGGTGGATCCCGAGATGATTGCGAACGTATAGCTCGCCCCAGGCTTCGACGAAGATGGCGCGGCGAGCCTTTTCTGTAAGCAGAGCTTCCAGTGCGGGTCGTTCATATTCCAGATAGGTCACGGGCGTCGTTGCTTCAATCGTGCGGTAATCAAGGCCTGCGCAAGAAAGTAATCCTGTCGCGGGCAGTTCTATCCAGGCGGAAGCTGTCATGCCTACCCGCACTCGCGGATCGAATCCAGCCGCAGCGTTCTGCCGGGAATGAGTGCTTAGTGCGATGCGCGAGGAGCCGACTTTGCCTATACGAACGGTTATCCAGAAATGGTCGATGTTACTCACCACCTGGTCGATCTCAGTGGCGAAGGAGATTGGTTCGCCGGCCACGTGCACGAAGTCTCCGTGCTTCGAACGAAGATGGGGGTAATTAGCGCGCTGACGATGTCGGTGTGGCAAGCTATGCGGCTAACTGTTAATGCCCGGAAAAGGCGCCGTTACCTTCGTCGAAATAGGTCGTCTCGCCCACGCGTGATATGCGTAAGTGCTGACGCCATTCGCCGGCGGGAAATTTGCGCAGAGCTTCCGATGTTTCGGTGGTAGTTTTCGCAACGGCGGATGGCGTCTCGTTCATTGCTTCGGAAAGAACGCGCCCGTCGAATTTGTTGGGCGACTCCACTCCGAGAAGGTGCAGGGCGGTTGGTGCGATATCCACGTTCCCACTTGGAACGTCGCTCATCAGGCCGTGACGAAAATCGGGACCGGCCGCAATTAAGGTATTGTGAACGTCGAACTCGCTCAGGGTGGCATGGCTGCCTTGGCCAGCGCCGCGGGTGGAATCCGTGATGATTTGGCCGGGAACTCCGAAGCGATTCGGCTTCGCATTCCATCGCATCGCTACCACCACATCGGGCGCATCGGTAGTATTCGCGCGAACGGAATCCAGCGGGAAAGTGCCTTCGAATGTTTCCCGCGCGAAAATCACACCTGCGAAATCGGAACGCTGCAGCCATTCGACCAGGCGAGCGGTAACTGCGCGATCATGTTCTGTGACATAGAACAGAATCGTGCCGCCATTTCCGACTACTATGATTTGGCCGGCCTTCGGTGTTTCTGCGAAGGAGGTGACTGCGTCGAAGCCGGCGGCGCGCAAGGCGGGGGCGAAATCGATGTCGCGCTCAATGGTAGAGAAGCCGTGATCGGAAACGACGAGAACGTCCGTCGTTTCACGCGCGTTCTTTTTCGAAAGCGACTCGAGCACGAGCGCAAGGTTGCGATCGGAACTTCGAACAGCGGCCAGGGAAGGTTCGGCGCCGGGGGAATATTCGTGCTGAGTCATGTCGGGATCGCTCAGCCACAGAAGTGAATATGCCGGCAAACCGTCGCGCCATTGGATCTCGGTCAGGGCGCGGGTCGCATAGGTGTTGCGCTGATCGCTAGTCTTGCCCGGCTCGATGAGAAATGGCCCGAGAAGGCGCAACGTTTCTTCGCGCACGCTCGAAGACATCGGCGCGGCGGCGAATTTAGTGAGTCCATCCTTTGAGGTTGCCGTGGTCCATTCGCCATGACGATCATGCAGAAAGGCGACCGACTTCGTCCCGACGATCGCGGTGCGGCGACCGGCGCCTCGCACGATCTCGGCAATAGTAGGCGACGCGATATATTTTCCGCCGCTCACTTCGTCTCCCTTTTTGATGATGGACGGTTCGCCGTTTTCAAATGCGTTGCGTGGATCGATCTGCGGGCGGTACTCCCGGTTCGCGAGCAAGCTGTTGCGGTTCGGGTAGACGCCCGTGGCGATTGCGGCGCCGTTAACGTTCGTGGCGGTGGGATAGACAGAATGGTGATGGCGAAAGGTCACGCCGTCGTGCGCGAGCTTCCAAAGCACGGGAGTATTGCGTTCGGTGACGAAGTCGGGACGCATGCCGTCCCAGACCAGCACCACGACGTGGCGATCGTTCGGCGGGGACTTTGTTTCGCAAAAGACGGTCGCAGGCAGGAGGCAGGCGACCAACACGAACAGGCGTGGGATTAACGGCGGGTTCAATTCCATGGCTAGAAGAAGAGGGGGAAACGTCCAACGTCCAACGCTCAACGTCCAACTCAGAAAAAAGTAATCTGGCACCGCATCGCCATATTACTCTTTTGCGAATTTTGGCGGGACGAGCCAGCGTAGCTCGCCTTTCATGGAGCTGGTCTCGAGTTCCACCAAGGCGATGCCGGCTTTGGACATCTTGGTCTGACCTCCGGTGATTTGGAAAATCGTGCGAGTGAAGTCGGGCTCGTGTCCAACTACCATCAGACCCTTGCCGGAAAAGTTCTTGAGGATCTTGCGCAGACGCGCGGCATCGAAGCCGGGACGCAGAAGAGATTCTTCATGGACTTCGGTTTTCAAGTATTTGCCGGCGATCTCGGCGGTCTGACTGGCCCGCGGTAGAGGACTGGTGAGGATAAAGGGCGTTATTTCCAGCCGCGCCAGAAGCTTCGCGACGGCCGCAACTTCGGCTCTGCCCTCAGGAGTCAACGGCCGTTCGTCATCGGGTTCGTTCCAGTCCGGCCAATCCGCTTTTCCGTGACGGAGGAGATATAACTTCATGGTTCCAAGGTGAAGGTGTTAGCTCGACGATGCAACCTAACCAGGAGCGCGGTTGGAAAACGGAGCTCCTTGCCAAGGCCGGCTGTGGCCCCTAGCGTGGAGGCACTTTGACGGACAACAGAAAAACAAAATGCGAGGATAGTCTTGTTCTCGTTAGGCCAGGCGACAAGATTTGTCTCGCGGAGGTCGATCCCGCCGAGACGGCTGGATATTCGAAGTCTGACGCCATTGTGAAGATCGAGAAACTCCGGCAACGCCTGGCGGAGTTGCAGGAGGCGCTCTACGCGGAGCATCAACGCAGTTTGCTCATCGTGGTCCAAGCGATGGATACCGGCGGCAAGGATGGCGCGATCAAGAATCTTTGCCTGGGGCTCGATCCGAACGGCGTGCAGCTAACGAATTTTAAATACCCCACAGCCGAAGAACGGGATCACGATTTTCTCTGGCGCGTCCACAAGGCCGCGCCGCGGAAAGGCGCGGTCGCGCTCTGGAATCGATCGCACTACGAAGATATGCTCGTGCCGTTGGTGCACGGCGAGATTACGGACAAGGTCTGGTTTAAGCGCTGCGAAGATATCAACGCCTTTGAAAGTTTGCTGGGCCACAATGGCGTGACCATCTTAAAGTTCTTTCTTCATATCTCGAAGGAGGAACAAAAGTGCCGGCTGGAAGCGCGCTTGAAGGAACCGGACAAACTTTGGAAATTCAACCCCGGTGATTTGGCGGAGCGCCGGTTTTGGGACGATTACCAACGCGCCTACGAAGCGGTAATGAGTTGTTGCACGACCAAACACGCGCCCTGGCGAATCGTGTCGGCGGATCGCAAATGGATGCGCAACCTGGCGATGCTCGAGACAGTAGTAACGGCGCTTGAGAAGATGGACCCGAAGTACCCGGCGCCGGAGGTTGATCCGAAGGAGATCAAGATCGAGTAGAAAGGTGTGGTAGGAGGGAGAAGCCCTTCGCTTCGCTTAGAGTGAAGGGTGGGCGGTTTGGAAAGCCCCCCTTGCTACTTGGGAGTGGAACGGACGAGATAGCTGACAGCGACGACAGCGGAGAGGGACAACGTCAACGCGGCGGATAAGAGGCAATAGTCACAGAAGGCATGTAGGACATAGGCCTGTACATAAAGCAGGTAGAGAGTCGTAGCGAGCATTGCTGCTACGACAATGGTCAGAAGAACTCGCGCGCGCGGATGACCAAAAGAGCCGAGCGTCGCGCAACTGAAGGCGAGGAAGTAAGCGAGGGCGCCAAACGACGCCAGAGGAAATTTCCCGACGGTGGCATAGGCGCTGCCCAGGACTTCGTTACACCCTGAGGAAGCCACGCAGGCTACGTTCTCGCCGGTGAGATGCGTGACGGTAAGGTAGATGGAGTCGGCCAGCCCACCTAACGACAACAAAGCGGCGAAAAGATAGAGCCAGGGGTAACCGCGCGTTTTGGAAGAGCGATCGTCCTTCATTGAGAAGCGGGCGTTGGCGTGGCAGAGGGTTCAGGCGGCGGTGTCCTGCCAGCTAGCTCGGCATCGATCAGCGCGCGCATTCTCTCTTCGGTCCGAGAGGAGGCTGGAATGAGCCGGCCGTTGAGAAATAGCGTCGGTGTCCGGTCCACGGTCAGCGCGGTGGCGCGTTGCAGATCCATGGTCACTCGCGTTTTCACTTGTTCGCTGTCGATGTCCTTCTTGAAACGCTCCTCATCCAGCTTCAACGTCGCGGCAAATTCGCCGAAGATGGCTCGCACCTCCGCGTCCGTGTATTCGTTAGGCTGGAGGTGCGATTGGTTCGCGAGCGTCAGGGTTATTTCTGAGGCCGCTTTGCCATCGACCCCTTTGCCCCAATCCTTTGAATTCTGAAACAATAAATCGTGCATCTCCCAAAACTTGCCTTGCAGCCCAGCCGCTTCGGCAGCGCAGGCCGCAACCAGCGCGTGTTTGTGTCTGCGCATGGGATAATTCCGGAAGATAACGCGCATGCGAGCCCCGTACTCGTGCTCGAGTTTTTCGAGTATGGGAAATATCGCTCCACAAGGCGGGCACTGGAAATCTCCGAACTCCTCAATGGTCACACGCGCGGTTTCGCCGCCGCGGATGTGCGGCGGCTCGGCTCCCGGTTTGTCCGGCGCGATAATGACCGGGCCGAGGCCCGCTTGCTTCGAACGGTAAAGCAACACCCCGCTCCCGAGGGCCAGGAGAAGAATCGCGCCAATGATGGCAAAGGGAAGATAACGTCGCATTGTCTTGGGTTTAGTAAGCCGAAACGAGGACTAATCTTGCCGCGACCGCTTATTATTTCCAGTGATTTGAATATCTCGCCGGGACGCCACGTCCGGAATTTCCTGAGACGGATCGTGACCTAATGCCTGGATATGAAAGCGACCCCCTTCAGTCGCCACTACATTTTCTTTGGATAAACACGTCGAACCAGAGGCGATCGGGTGAGGCTCACTGGTGTGACTATCTGCCGCTCGAGCGGAAGAGCGCCTTGTTCCATTGATCGAATGAATCCTTCAAACGGTCTCCAGTTGAGATCGCTCAAGGCTTGCCACTCGCCGAGCTTGAGGCCGAACGCATCCCGGTAGGCATCGTAGACTAGCTCGGAGCAATAGATTTCTGCGTCGCCGGGGGCGTAATGGTAATCATAAGGACGGCCTAGATAATGATTGAGCGCCGCGTGGAGCGGCTCGTAGTTAGCTGGCAGTGGCGCGACGGATCGGTATGCCTCGAAGTAACCCTTCCGGCCGCGCATCAACCAAAGCGACAGCGGCGTCTTTCGCACTTCATCGATGGCCTCAACCACCAGCCAACGCCGTTGCTCGTAGACAACAACGCCACAATGTGACCAGCGCGAGTTACTGATTCCTTCGATCGCATCTACCAGGCCACCATGGGGCAAGGATTGAAAGACAATGTCGCCATCCCGCGGCTGATACTCGGAAAGCTTCCATAAGGAGAAAACGTTCCGGTAGAAACAGGCTCCCAGCAGGAGCAGGATGATAACGCCACACCGGAGCCAGGCCCCTCGCGACTTGGGTAGCAGTGTGATCATGCGGTACAAAGAGGCTCTCTACTACCCTGTCGGCTCTCCTGCGGCAACTCCGCCGCTAGGGGTGGTGCGGGCGGCGACTCGTCTTTGCGCCGCAAGCGGGAGCGAAGAGCTAGAAAGATAACCGCTCAGGATAACTGGAGCATACGAACTTGCTCTAATCCAACCAGCGCTGAGCAAGTGGAATGAAACCGAGAGAGGGCCTAACGAGGTGATACACCTCTGAGGATAAGGGGAAGCCTGGTCTTAACGCGAGCCGTTCGCCCTCCTTTTCATCCGGATAGGGTGTTATCCTAGATTACATTCCACTTTGGCTCCTTCGTCCCGGGCTCGGTTTCCCACATGCGGCAGCCGCCGAGGTAGGCGTTTCGGTTGTGGCCTAGCTCGACGCCGTCGGGTAACCGATCCAGAATCTTGGCGTTGCCGCCGCCGAGCATGACGTAATCGGCGATGAGTGAAAGCTTGAGCTGCCCGAGGCAGAAGAGGACTTCGCGCTCCCAGGCTTTCTTTCCCAGGCGCTCGAGGCCGGGTTTGCCCAAGACGTCTTCAATGATGCCGCCTTCGTAAGGCAAATCGCCTAACTCCAACGGAAGCACGTTACGCTGCCAGACCAGGGTGGACCCCAGACCGGTGCCGAGACCCAGGAAGAGCATGCGCCCGCCGCGAAAGCTGCCGAGCGCTTGCATGGCGGCGTCGTTCAGGATGCGGGTAGGTTTACCTAACGACTTGCTGAAATTGTAACCGACCCATCCTTTCGCAAGGTGCTTGGGATCGGCGGCGATGCGGCCCTTGCGCACGGGGGCGGGGAAACCGATGGAAATGGCGTCGTAGCTCCAGCCTTCGGCGGTCTTTTTTACCTCGGCGATCAATTGGCGGGGCGAAAGTTTCAGCCCGGAATCGAATTTGCGTTTTTCGCGGCGCGAAATCATGAGCTTCACGTGCGTGCCGCCGATGTCGATGACGAGAATCTTTTTCATGAGGGTTCTTTCCGGACCACGTTAATGGGCGTCAACTTGATCATCGGAGCTTTCTGTGATTCGGCGAGCTTGCGCGCCTGGCCGCGCGATCTTTCGCGGAAATGCAGTTGGGCCTGCGATCGGGGTGCGCCTTCTTCCGGTTTCAGGCGGACATAAGTGCCATCGGCCTGAAGTTCGCGGGCTTTGATGTGATCGTTCAGAAAACGGGGCAGCACTTCGTTGACGATTTCATCGCGCAGCGTGGCGTCCTCGATCGGAAAGGCGATCTCGACGCGGCGGATGAAATTCCTCGGCATCCAATCCGCGCTCGCGAGAAAGACTTCCGGCTTCCCTGAGTTCTCGAAATAATAAATCCGGCTGTGCTCGAGAAACCGGCCGACGATGCTGATGACGCGAATATTTTCGCTCAGGTTCGGGATGCGCGGCCGCAGGCAGCAGATGCCGCGCACGATCAGATCGATCTTCACGCCGGCGCAGGATGCTTCGTAAAGTTTCTCGATGATTTCCTGGTCCACGAGTGAGTTGAGCTTCACGATCATGCGCCCGCTTTTCCCGGCCAGGGCGTGGTCGCGCTCGCGCTCGATCATTCCGATGATGCGGCTCTTCAGGTCGAAGGGCGCGACCAGAAGCTTTTCCAGGCCGGGATAACTGGCGAGGCCGGTGAGGGTGTTGAAAACGATCGCGACTTCCTCGGTGATTTTCGGATTGGTCGTGAACAAGCTGAAGTCGGTGTAAGTGCGAGCGGTGCGCGGGTGATAGTTGCCGGTTCCTAAGTGGACATATTGTCGGAGCCGATCGGCATCGCGCCGGACGATGAGGAGCGCCTTGCAGTGCGTTTTCAAACCGACGACGCCGTAGACGACATGCGCGCCTGCTTCCTCGAGCCGCCGGGCCCATTGGATGTTGGCGGCTTCATCGAAGCGCGCCCGCAATTCAACCAAAGCGGTGACCTGCTTGCCGGCGCTGGCCGCGTGCATGAGCGCTTCCACGATCGGTGAATCGCCGCTGGTGCGATACAAGGTGATCTTGATGGCAAGGACTTGCGGATCTTGCGCGGCGTTCTCGATGAACTCAACGATCGGATCGTAGCTTTCGTAGGGATGATGCAACAGCACATCCTGTTTGCGCATCACTTCGAAAATATTCGCGTGGGGCGGCAAGGCGGGATCGCGCGCCGGTTGAAAGACGCGGTCCTTCAATTTCGCGAAGGCGTCGTTCGCGACCAGCGGCGACAGATGCGTCATCGAGAGCGGGCCATCGAGCCGGTACAAATCCATCTCGCCAAGCTCGAAAAACTCGAGGAGCAACTCGCGGAAATCTTTTGGACAATCCGCAGCCACCTCCAGGCGCACGGCGTCACCGCGGCTCGAACGCCGCAATTCCTGCTCGATGCTGCGCAGGAGATTGTCCGCTTCTTCTTCGTCGATGTAGAGATCGCTGTTGCGGGTGACACGAAAGGCGTGCGCGCCATCGAGGAGCAAGCCGGGGAAAAGATCGGCGATGTGATGTTTGATCAGCGACGAGAGGTAGATGTAATCCCAAGGCTCGTCTTCGCCCTTGCCGCGCGGGAGAAGAATCAGCCGCGGCAAGACGCGCGGGACTTGCACGATGGCATGGAGCAGTTCGCCGCCGCGTTCGCTCCGCGCGCGCACAAGCAGATTGTGGCTCTTATTCAAGAGCTGCGGAAAAGGGTGGCTCGCATCCACCGCGAGCGGGGTGAGCATCGGAAAAACTTCTTCCCGGAAATAGCGCTGGGCCCAGGCCGTTCGCTTTGCGTTCAAATCCGTCACGTCATGGACGCGGATGCCGTTCTTGGCCAGCGCGGGTGCGAGGTCGTCTTTCCAAAGGGCGTACTCAGTCGCGACCATCTCGTGCGCGGTACGCTGGATCGCGTTAAACGTTTCGGTGGGACTCTGGCCATCGGCACCCACGTCGCTCGTCTCGCTTTCGATTTGTTGCTTGATGCCCGCGACGCGAATCTCGAAAAACTCGTCCAGGTTCGAGCTGACGATGGTGAGAAATTTGACGCGCTCGATCAGCGGTTGCGTCGGATCCTGCGCTTCCTCGAGAACGCGCCGGTTGAATTCGAGCCAGCTCAGCTCGCGATTAATGAAATTCTCCGGCGCGGAAAAACGGGGCGCGTGATTTTCCTCAGACGCGGTGGGCAACGCGACGATGTTCGACGGTTCTTCCGGCGTCGAAGATTCCGTTTTCGGAGGCATCGCCACAGTACGGTGGCGAGCGCTAATCGCCAAATCCGAGCCGCTGGAAAAAGCCGCGCCGTTCCTGTTTCGCATTTCCCACCGACGCCGGCCAGCATTCGACGATTTCGAGGGCGAGGAAACGATACAGCGTGAGCCGCGCGAATTTGAAATCCAATCGGAGATTTTTCGCGATCTGCAAGATCGAACGAGCGCCATTGAATTGTGAGGCAAACTGCGCCTCAGCAACCGTGAGCCGAAGTTTCTGCACGCGCTCGAAACCGTCGCGGGTGTAGGCAGGGATGCAGCCGCCATCCACTTCCGCCTTGTCGCCCAATTCCTGGAATTGAATGCTGCGCAGCGTGCTCAAGATCCAGTGATCGATGTCTTCTTCGCCGGGGACATCCCGGGCATATTCCGGCAGCGAGTCGCTCTGCTCGAAGACGAAGCGGACTTTCTTCGCGGTCCAAAGCTGCGCGAAAAGTTTCTGGCCGTAATGCTGAACCAATTGCACCGCCGGCTCGTGCAGGATCAATCCTTCGCTCGCGAGTGTAAGAAAAATGGGACAGCCGGTCTCTCGTTGTTTTGCGCTGGCTTGCTCCGTTTGGTTCGCATCCACATTGACGAGAGTGATCGGCGCCTCCGGGCAATAGAGTTCCGGATCGCGCGTGGTGACGAGGATGACTTCTCCATTTCGCGCGAGAAGATCGACCGTCTCCCGATTCCAAAATGAGCGAAGCGTGCCGCTCAGTTTTTCTTTTCCGATCGTGTGCAGCGCGCCGTTGAGCGAGAAGAAACTCGTGTCGCCGGAGAAGAAAGCGCCGTCTACTGGAAGCGGTTCTTCGCTGCGTGTCTCAGCGGGTGGAGCAGTGGAAGTGGATTCGAAACCCGCGTCCGATGACGCAGGTTTTTCTTCGGACCAGGCAGGGGCGACGGTCGAGACCGGCGCGCTCCACCAGGCGTCGCTGGTAGCGCCGGCACTCGCGGCGATGCCGGCAGTTTCCGCGGCCTCCGCGGGCGCGGGATCGCTCGCTGCTTCCCAGGCAGGTTCTGGCTTTTTCCATTCCTCTGAGGCGGCAGGTTCCGGTTCTGGCCAGGCCGGGGCGGGCTCGTGAGATTCGGGTTCGGACCCTGCGGTCGTGGTGGTTGGCGGTTCGGCCGCGGGAGCTTCGGGCTCGGGCCACGCGGGTTCAGCCACAGGAGAACTGGCCTCGGCTTCCGCTGGCTTCGAGTCTGGTTCGCTCTGATCCTTGCGCATGTAATTCTCCACGGTTCTGAGTAGCAGATCAGAAGTGAACGGCTTATTCAATGATCCGATCACGTTGGCGTTCTTAATTTGATCCGCTTGCAGGTCCGTGCCGAAACCTGACATGTAAACGATCCGCACTTTTGCCGTCGTTGGGTTTTCCGATAAGTGCCGGCAGACTTCGTCGCCTTTCATGTCAGGCAAAATATAATCGAGCAGAATCAGATCCGGCACCTCGTTCCGCGCGGACACGAGACCCTCCTCCGCGGTGCCAGCGGTCGCGACCTGATACTTCGCTTCCGACAGAATCTCCTTCACAAAGCTGAGCAGCATCAGGCTGTCGTCGATCACGAGAACTTTTCGGCCGCCGGATTCAGGCGGAGCGTCAGCCGCGGCAGTCGATTGCGCACCGCGCGTTTCATCCATCTTGCGGACGGCTTCCATGAGCAGAATCTGCCAATCGAGATCGATCGTGCGCGGACTTTGGGTGCCGCCGGTCACTTCAGAAATTTGGCCGCCCTTCCAATTCACGATTTCGTTAAACGCCGCGATGCCTTCTTTTCCCGGCGCGGTTGCGTGCCGCACCTGGCCGCTTTCGAAATAGACGCGCGCCTTTTCCCCTTGCGGACCGGTGAACTGGAGCGCGGCGGATGATCCGCTCATGCATTTCAACTGAATGATATCCGCGAGATGCAGATCGCTCAGGGTTCCCTGAAATTTTTCGCTGTCCGCGTTGGTCGAAGGCGAAAGCAACGCCTGGACGAGAAGGACGAAATCGCCGTGGGGAAATGGTTTCTCCAGAAAATGAATCGCGCCGAGGCCGGCCGCCCGCTCGCGATCCGCGGCCATGTGAGTCCCCGTCAACACGATCGCGCGTGCATTCGGATGACTCGTGCGCAAATCGTAAAGAAATTCCTGGCCAAGATCCGGGACCGCATCCACGTCAAGCACGAAGAGGTCCGGCCGATCGTTCATGACGAGGCGCTGGGCCTCCTCGAGACTATGAGCCAGGTCGACTTGCGCGGACGGCGCCGCCTCCTGGAGCGCGGCGCGAATCTTGGCCGCAAGATCCTCTTCCGGCTCGAGCACCAGAACGCGCCCGCCTGGTTCGGCGGAATTTCCGGGATTGGTTGGAGTTGTTTCTTTCACAATTATGAATGGAGGGGATGCCGGGACGACAGTAGCCGACTCGCGGGTTTGCCCTACTTAGAAATGCCTGCTTCCGGGCAAATGAAAAGCATTTTTCTCACGCGGTCTCTGGAGACGGCCTGCCCTCAGGCCGCTGAGCAAACCGCATGAAAAACGGCGCCCGCGCGCGCCGGCTCTAAACTTCCGGCTCCATTACTGCGTATGGACGCCCGCAGTCACTCCGTGCGGAGTATCGTGAACACCGGCAGTGACGCCATGGCCGCTGTCGCTTTTTACTGAGGTGCTGCACCAGGAGGGGCGCTTTCCAAACCGCCCGTCTTTAACTGCGGTTTTCAGACCGCACACTTTCCCCAGACGGCGGTTTGTAAACCGCCGCTCCTTGAAGCGCGAGACCCATTACGAGCGAAACTTCGTCGCCAGCTCACGGCGATTGATTTTGCCGCGCTCGTTCACCGGAATTTCTTCGACAAAAAAAATCCGCTTCGGGACCTGCCAACCGCTGAGACGCCCGCGGCAAAATTCCAACAAATCGGCTTCGCGAACGCCATCTTCTGCCACGACGCAGGCGGTCACCTCTTCATTGCGCAAAATTGATTCGCGCCCGAAAACGACTGCGGCCTGCACACCGGCAAATCGGAGCAGTTCCGCCTCCACTTCCGCCGGATTCACTTTTTTGCCGGCGACGTTAATCATGTCGGAAGTGCGGCCGACGATCCGGAATCCGCTTTCGCTCGCGCTCAACAAATCGTCCGGAACAAAAATGCCGCGCCCAAGTTTTTCTTCATCCGGCTCTGGAAAATAATCGTCACCCGCCGCGGCGCTTCGAACGCGCACGCGAGTTGCGGGAACGTTGGGTTCCATCAGCTCCAGCTTCACCCCGCGCATCGGCTCGCCCACAAAACCGGGCTCGAGCAATGCGGCATCGCGATCGTAACAAATGCCGCCGCATTCCGAGGAACCGTAAAAGGAATGAATCGGCTGGTTGAATTTCTCTCGAAATTTTCTTGCGACTTCGAGCGGAAGCGGCGCGCCCGCGGAGATGCATAAGCGCAATTGCGGAAGCGCGGGCACGTCGTTCATCTCGGAAAACGCTTGGTAAAAAACCGGCATACTGGGGAACACGGTCGCATTTGTGCGCGCGAGATCATCCAGGACCGCGCGCGGCATGCGATCGCGGCTCAGGACCATCGGCACGCCGCGCGCCAGCAACGGAGTGACGAGATTGCTAAAACCGTAGGAATGCGAAAGAGGGATGACCGCGAAATTTAGATCGTGCTCGGTGATTCCCATCGTGTCGCAAATCTGGGCGCAATCGGCCAGCAGCTGTTCGCTGCGGAAACGGATCGCGCGCGGTGCCGCTGTCGTGCCGGACGTGAGTTTCAAAAGCGACGGCGGACCCGGTCCCCATGCGGCCGGCTCGTGGGCCAGCGCCGTGAGCGCAACTCGCTCGTTCGCGATCTCCACCACTGCCGCGGCGCCGCAGATCTGCAGCGCGGCATCGCGCTCGCGTTCAGCCATGCTCCGCTCCAGCGGAAGCGCAACGAGCCGGCGACGCAAACAGGCCAGCAGCAAAGCAAGCCACGCCGCATGATTCCCGACCTGTATCGCGATTACTTCGCCCTCTCGAAATTCCCGAAGCAATGTCTTCTCGAACTCGCGCGCCTCCTCTTCGATCTGCGCAAAAGTCCGGAGCACCTGCCCGCCCGTGTCGAAGATTGCGGCCCGCCGTGCGAAATGCGAAAGCGCACCCCACGCCTCGAGCAAACTGTCGGGATCAGGCGATTTCATCCCTTGCGCGCGGGCATGAGCGCGCCTAAGTTCGCCACTCGTTTCCAAACATGAAAGCGGACATTCATCCTGAGTATTTCGAGACCGACATCTCCTGCGCGTGCGGAGCTGTCTACCACACACGCTCGACCAAGCGGGACATTAAAATCGGCATCTGCGCGGCATGCCATCCGTTTTTCACCGGCGAACAGAAGTTCGTCGATACCGCGGGCCGCGTCGAGAAATTCGCGCGCCGCTATGGCAGCACCAAGGCCACCCGCGCCGGCGTAGCCAGAAAAGCTTAGGGCTCAATTTTCCAAGCGGTGATCTCGAAATTTTTCGGGGTCGCCGTTTTTGTTTATGGACTTTAATTCCATGGTTGAGCGCAAGCGGGAGCGGTTCGAGCAACTCGAACGCGAGATCGCGGACCCGGCTCTTTTTGAAAATCGCAAGCGCGCCAGCGAGATCATGCGGGAGCATTCCGGCGTGAAGCAACTCCTCGCGCGCTGGAACGAGCTGGAAACCGCGCGCCGGCAATTGGACGACAACCGGGAGCTGTCGCAGTCCAGCGACGTCGAGATGGCGGCGATGGCTCACGACGAAATTCCCGACCTCGAAAAGCGAGTCAGCGATCTGGAGCGTGAATTCCAGATCGCGCTTCTTCCTCCGGACGAAAACGAGAATCGCGACGCGATCGTCGAAATCCGCGCCGGCACCGGTGGCAGCGAAGCCGCCATCTTCGCCGCCGATCTTTACCGGATGTACAACCGCTACGCCGAGACGGCCGGGCTCAAAGTCGAGGATCTCGAATCGAGTCCGTCGGAGTTGGGCGGGTTGAAGGAATCCATTTTCAAGGTCTCAGGCGAAAACGTTTTCCGCCAGCTCCGTTTCGAAAGCGGGGTGCATCGCGTGCAGCGCGTGCCGGCGACCGAAGCGCAGGGCCGCATCCATACTTCCACCGCCACTGTCGCCGTGTTGCCGGAAGCGGAGGAGGTCGATCTCGAATTGAAACCGGAAGATTTACGGATTGAAGTTTGCCGCTCCGGCGGCCCCGGCGGGCAGGGCGTGAACACCACCGACTCCGCCGTGCAAATTCTCCACATTCCGACTGGCCGGATCGTGCGTTGCCAGGACGGGCGCAGCCAGCAGAAGAACAAAGAGAAAGCGCTCAAGATCATGCGCGCGCGGCTGCTCGAAGAAAAGCAGCGTGAAGAAGAGGCAAAATATTCCGCCCATCGCAAGACGCAGATCGGCTCGGGCGGCCGCGAAGAAAAAATCCGCACTTACAATTTCCCGCAGAACCGGATCACGGATCACCGGATCGGTCTTACTCTCTACAACCTCGACCGCGTCATGGAAGGCGACCTGAAGGAGATGATTCAATCGCTCCAAGCCGCCGATCTACAGGAACGATTAAACGATACTGCGCTGACCGCGTGACGTAGGATCTTCTGTAGCGGCGGTCTATGACCGCCGCTACACGACCCTTGGTTGACCCGTCGGGTAATATGCGCGGATGGCTGATCTGCTCGCCGACTACCTGCTCCTGGCCTGGGTCCTCATGTCGATCTCAGCGATCGGCATTGCTCTTTGCCATCGGTTTACGCGGTTCGGTGGGATTGAACTCGTAGGATACGGAGTGGCTGCCGGCGTGGTTAGCCATGGCGTGTTGGGCCTGCTTGTTGCCGTAACGTGGAGGTTGCGACCCCTCTTCATCCTCGTACCGGTCGTCTGCGCAGTTGCTTCCATTTTCTATCTCTTCCGGCGGCGGGTCTGGACGCAACTCTGGCCCGCTCTGACTCGCCCGGTGCGCATCTCGTTGATCATTTGGCTGCTGTTTCTCGCGGCTTGTATCGCGCTTGTCCACCTCGACGTGCGCTACCCGGCCTCACTGCCTGATGGGATGTACGTCTTCAAGAAACACACCTTGAACGTGAAGATTCAATTCATGGCGACATCGCCGGCCGACAACTACATCCCTTACGCGGTGACGGAGTATTTGCTGCGTCATGTTTCCTTCCGGCACGAGCGCCCGGTGCTTCCCGGCAATGAGGTAAGCAACCGGACCATCCTTATGTCGCTAGTAGCAGTGCCCTTTCGCGCGGCGCTCAGTTGGCCTGACTTTGGCTCGAAGAAAATAGGCCGGTTCGACTACCTTGGGCAAAGCTGGCCCGACGTGGAGAAGCTTTATGAGGAAGCTTCGTTCCGACAGTTCCTCGTTGTCGGCATTTTTCTTAACTCTCTGCTTCTGGTTGGCTTGATCGTTTTATTCTCAAGTTTTCAATCGAAAGGGCTTGCTCTTGCTTCGCTCCTG
Organism: Spartobacteria bacterium; assembly: GCA_003134785.1. GTDB lineage: Bacteria > Verrucomicrobiota > Verrucomicrobiia > Chthoniobacterales > UBA10450 > AV80. The sequence goes on along the minus strand of PLCN01000002.1, from coordinate 101,108 downwards.
TTCGTGACAAATCTGTACGTAATTGACCAAACGATCTTCACCTGGCCGAAAGCGATGGCCGGTTTTTTTATTGTCCTTGGTTGGAACGCTGTCCGGCGCAATTACGATCCCAAGATCGCAGGCTTATGCGCGGCCGCAGCTTATCACTGTCATCCTTCCAGCATCGCCGTCGTGGCCAGTTTAGGATTGTGGTATGCGGTGCAATGGTTCCGCGCGAAGAGCAGCTTCAGGCCTGTCCTTGAATACGGAGTTGTATTCATCCTGGCTCTCTTGCCCTGGGTTATCTGGACGAGAGCTATCCTGCAAATTCCCTCAAATATGATCGCGCAGAACTTTGCCGGACCGGGCTCGGAAGCAGCCCTGGCTTCCCCAATCGATTTCATCTGGATTCGATTCAACAACGCTTTCGATACCTTCTCGCCGCTGCCTTTCGCCGTCTATCCCTTCCAACTCGAAGCGGTCGTGAACCATGCCATGTTTTGTCTTCCCTTTGCTGTTGGGATCTTCCTCATCATCCCAGCATTAGCGGAGTGTTGGCGCTTACGCGTGGAAGAGCCAATGCTAGTCTGGTACGGCCTGGCAATTCCTGCGGCGCTGATCCTGGGTCTTTATAGTTGCACAGCCCTGCCGGTGCTGCATGGCTGGCAGCCCATTATCGGAGCACTCATGTTCCTCGGTGTCCTGAGACTGCGGCGAAACCTATCTTCGTTCGCCTTTGCTGCCTTAATCACATTCCAGTTACTTTGCAATCTTTGGATCGTGGTGGCTCGGGGCGTTTTGGTGGGAGCGCATCTTTCCTAGGCGCTACAGCATTTGGACGACTGTCGTCGAAGTCTTGTCATCGAGCGCGCGCTCCGAGTAGTAGTATGCTGTCGTGCCCACAGTCCTGAGCGATTACCTAATTCTCCTGTGGGTGGCAGTCTCCGTCTTATCGATCGGGATTGCCCTTTGTTTTCGTTTTACGCCGCTCAGAGGCATAGAACTGATCGGTTACGGCACAGGGCGCGTCGTGGTTCGCATTTCGGTTAGAGCTGCTTTGTGGCCGGCGGTTTGCCCAATGGCGCGCTGCTGTCACATTGTGCCCCCACCGGAAATTTTCCATGACCGTCCTCGAAGTCTTGCAATCGACGACCGCATATTTCAAAAAGCGCGAGATCGAAAGTCCGCGTTTGAATGCGGAACATTTGCTCGCGCATGTGCTCAAGCGCAAACGCATCGAGCTCTATCTCGAGTTCGAACGGGCTTTGACGGAACCCGAGCTAGCTCCGCTTCGCGAACTGGTAAGGCGTCGCGGCTTGGGCGAGCCACTGCAGCACTTGCTGGGCACGGTGGAATTCGCCGGTCGCGTTTTTCTTTGCGACAAGCGCGCGCTCGTTCCGCGGCCTGAAACAGAAGAACTCGTTGAGCGGCTCTTTGAATTAACCATCAACCATCAACCATCAACCATCATCGATATCGGCACCGGCAGCGGTGTCATCGCGCTCACGCTGGCCGCGCATTTTCCGGATGCCGAAGTGCACGCGGTCGATATTTCCAACGACGCGCTCGCGCTCGCGCGAGAAAATGCGGCTCGGCTCGATTTGCAGCAGCGGGTTCGTTTTGCAAAAGGCAATTTGCTCGAAGGTGTTGAAGGCCAATTCGACCTCATCGTAGCCAATCTCCCTTATGTCCCAGCGACCGATCGCCCGACGCTCGCGCGCGAAGTCCTGCATGATCCCGAATCCGCTGTCTTCGCCGGAGAACGCGGTGACGAATTGATTCGGGAGCTGATTATCGTGGCGCGTGATCGTCTCCATCCCGGCGGACTGCTCGCGCTCGAAGTCGGCATCGGGCAGGCGGACGACTTGGCCGCGCTCATGACCGAGAAAAATTATCACGACATCGCTTCGATACGCGATTATGGCGGAGTGACACGATTCCTCTTTGGCAGGTATGGATAAAATTCTGATTCACGGTGGCCGCCCGCTTTCGGGCTCGATCAAGATCAGTGGCTCGAAAAATTCCGCGCTACCGATTCTCGCCGCCACCCTGCTCACGCGCGAGCCCTGCATCCTGCATCGCGTGCCGGACTTGAGCGACACCCATTACATGCTGCAAATCCTGATGCATCTCGGCGCGCAAGTGGAACGCGCCAGCGGCACCGTCACGGTCAACGCCGAGAAGATCGAGTCGATCGCGCCCTACGAAGTCGTGCGAAAAATGCGCGCCTCGGTTTGTGTGCTCGGTCCGCTGCTCGGCCGTTGCAAGGAAGCGACTGTCTCGTTACCGGGCGGCTGCGTTATCGGCGATCGGCCGATCGATTTGCATTTGAAGGGTTTCGAAGCACTCGGCGCGGCGATTCGCGTCGAAGGCGGCAACGTCAAAGTGTTCGCGCCAAAATTGACCGGCGCGATCATCAATCTCACGGGCAAATTCGGTCCCACGGTTCTTGGCACCGACAACGTCATGATGGCAGCGGTGCTGGCCGAAGGCATCACCGTGATCGAGGGCGCTGCGACCGAACCGGAGGTTGTCGACCTGGCGGATTTCCTGAACAAGATGGGCGCGAAGATTGAAGGCGCCGGCACGCGGCGCTTGATCATCGAAGGCGTGAAGGAATTGCACGGCGCCGAGCACGATATCATTCCGGACCGGATCGAAGCAGGGACGTTTCTCGTCGCGGGCGCGATCGCCGGCAAAGGCGTTACGATCAAACGCGTGGTGCGCGAGCATGTCAGCTCAGTGACGGACGCGCTCATCGCCTGCGGATACCAGATCCAATGGGCAGAAAATTCCATCACGGTTTCGCCCAATGGCGCGGTGAAACCGCTCGAGATCGCGACCGAGCCTTATCCCGGTTTTCCCACGGATATGCAGGCGCAGATGTGCGCGCTGCTTTCCACCACGGAAGGCATCAGCGTCATTACGGAAAATATTTTCCCGCAGCGCTACATGCACGTGGCGGAATTGAAGCGGATGGGCGCGCACGTGCAGCTCGAGGGATCGACCGCGGTCATCCAGGGAGTGGAACGATTATTTGGAGCGCCGGTGATGGCTAGCGATTTGCGCGCGTCGGCCGCGCTGGTGCTGGCTGGATTAAAAGCCGAGGGCCGAACGGAAGTGAGCCGCGTTTATCATATCGATCGCGGCTACGAACATCTCGATGAAAAGCTGAGCGAGCTTGGCGCGCATATCGAGCGGGTGAAAGCGTAGCAAGATTTCGTAATCGTGCTCGCGCTCCTGCTCGTGATCGATTGTCAGGCGAAGAAGACGATCACGAGCACGAGTAGGAGGAGAAAAGAAGGGAGCAGTCTTATATGAATGGAACTATTCAAGCAGGCGAAGTCCGGTCCTGGTGCGTGATCTCTCATCTGAGCGCGCTGGCCGGGTTTTTCATTCCAGCCTTGGGACATATTTTCGGGCCGCTGATTGTGTGGCTGATCAAGCGCAGTGATTCACCTGAGATCGACGCGCACGGGAAAGAGGCGTTGAACTTCCAAATCTCGATGCTGCTCTACAGCGTGGTCTCCGCGATCTTATGTCTGATCCTGATCGGTTTCGTTTTCCTCGCCATCCTGCACGTCCTCAATGTCGTGTTCGTGATCATCGCCGCGGTAAGGGCGGGCGAAGGACAGATGTATCGCTACCCGCTAACCATTCGGCTAATCAATTAATGCAGAGGCGCTTGGCACAAGCGCCTCTACATTTTCCAAACCGTTTGTCCGCCGACGATGGTGCGGACCGCGCGGCCTTTCAGCTTCCATCCATTGAAGGGCGTGTTGCGGGAGATCGATTGAGAGGCGCTCGCGTCAAACGTCCATTCCAGGTCGGGGTCGATCAAGGTTACGTCCGCAGCCCGGCCCGGTGAAAGCGTGCCGGCCTCGATCTGCAACAGGCGCGCAGGATTGACCGTGTACATCTCAATCAAGCGCGGAAGATCGATCGTTTGGTTCTTGTGAACGAGGAGATCGAGAAACAATCCCAGCTCCGTTTCCAACCCGACTATCCCAAACGGCGCGGCATCGAACTCGACCTCCTTCTCGAACTGCGCGTGCGGCGCGTGATCGCTGCAAAGAATCCCGATCGTGCCGTCGGCAATTCCCTCCAACAGCGCCGCCACATCCTCCTGCGCTCGCAACGGCGGATTCATTTTGAAATTCGTATCGAAGTTCTGGATTGCGTCATCGGTGAGCGCGATGTGATGCGGACAAACTTCGCCGCTGATCTTGACGCCGCGCGCCCGGGCTTCGCGCAGAATCCGCACGCTTCCAGCGGCGCTGATGTGCTGACAATGGATGTGATGATCGCAAAGCTCGGCCAGGAGAACATTGCGGAGTACGATCGCTTCTTCGCCGGCGCTCGGCCAACCGGGCAGGCCCAGTAGCGTGCTCCAGTAGCCCTCGTGCACCACGCCATTGCCCACGAGATTGTAATCCTGGCAGTGATCGAAAACCGGCAAGCCGACCATGCGCGCGTATTCCACCGCGCGGCGCATCAATTCATTGTTCTGCACGCATCGCCCATCGTCGGTGATCGCGACCACACCGCCTTGTGCGAGCGAACCGATCGGCGCCAGCTCTTCACCCATCAAGCCTTTTGAAATGGTGCCCGTCGGCAGCACATGAACGCACGCGATTTCCGCCGCACGATCTTTGATCCACGCGATCGTGCTCGGGCTATCCGCTACTGGCGATGTATTCGGCATGCAGACGATGGTGGTAAATCCGCCTGCGGCCGCGGCGCGCGCGCCAGATTCAATTGTTTCCTTCCAACCGAATCCCGGCTCGCGCAGGTGGACGTGAAGATCGATCAAGCCGGGGGAGACGATGAGATTGCTGGCGTCTATCTCCTCGATTTCGGATTTCGGATTTCGGATTTCGGAAAGATCGGCAATTCGCCCATCGACGATGGCGAGGTCGGCGACTTCATCACGCTTGTTCGCCGGATCGATGAGGCGGCCGTTACGGATGACCGTGTTCATTGCCCGGAAATTCCTCCGCAGAGATAAAGGACCGCCATCCGAATCGCCAGACCGTTAGTGACTTGATCGAGGATGACGCTTTGCGCGCCGTCGGCCAGTTCGCTGTCGATCTCGACGCCGCGATTGATCGGGCCCGGATGCATGATGAGACAATCCGGTTTCAAGAGTTTCGCGCGCTCTTTGGTGAGACCAAACAGCCGGATGTATTCGCCAATGCCCGGGAAATATTCTTTGCGCTGCCGCTCGTGCTGAATTCGAAGCAGGTTTACCACATCGGCAGTCGGCAGGACTCTGTCGAGGTCGTACGAAACCGCGACGCCGAGTTTTTCAAATTCGCGCGGCACGAGTGTGCTCGGCCCGACCAACGTCACACGTGCGCCAAGTTTCAGCAGTCCAAAGATGTTCGAGCGCGCGACGCGGCTGAAAAGGATGTCGCCAATGATCACGACGTGCAGCCCGGCGACCGCGCTCTTTCGGGACCGGATCGTGTAGAGATCGAGGAGGGCTTGCGTGGGATGCTCGTGCGCGCCGTCGCCTGCGTTGATGATGCTCGAGGTCAGGCGCTCAGCCAGAAACTGCGGCGCGCCGGACGAACTGTGCCGCAGCACGATGATGTCGGCATGATTCGCTTCCAGAATTTTTGCGGTGTCCTTGAGCGTTTCGCCCTTCGTTAGGCTGGAAGAGTTCGCCGAGATATTGATCACGTCCGCGCTCAAACGGATCGCCGCGATTTCGAATGACGTGCGGGTGCGCGTGCTCGGCTCGACGAAAAAATTCACCAGCGTCTTGCCGCGTAGCGCCGGGACCTTCTTGATGTCGCGGGTCCCTACTTCCTTGAACGCGTCCGCGGTATCGAGAATGAAAATGATTTCCTCCGCGGAAAGTTCGCGGATACCGAGCAGATCTTTCCGCTGCCAGCGCATTTGCGACTTCACCAGCTCCGTCACGCTTTCTCCTCCTTGATCAGCCAGACGGCATCGGGTTCGCCATCCACATTCTCCAGGCGCAGCCGCACGCGCTCGCCCACGGCCGTGGGAAGATTTTTCCCCACGTAATCGACGCGGATGGGCAATTCGCGATGCCCCCGATCGATCAACGCGGCCAGCTGGATTCTGGCGGGGCGCCCGAAGGAGCTGATCGCATCCATCGCCGCGCGCACCGTGCGACCGGTATAAAAAACGTCATCCACGATGATGACGGTCTTGTGTTCGAGCGGCAGCGGCAGCCGCGAGGCTTGGACCCTTGGCAACTCCGCTCGTTTCCCGACATCATCCCGATGCATCGAAACGTCGATGACACCGGTCCCGATCGGAATTTGGGCTAACGACTCGATGAGGCCGGCCAGTCGCCGGGCGATCTCGACGCCGCGTGAAGGAATGCCCGCGAGAATGACGGAAGCGAGGTCCGGATTGCGCTCAATGATTTCGTGCGCGATGCGGCGAAGGGCGCGGCTGATGGCGCCGCCATCCATCACCGGAGGAGTGAGGGACGGGGATGAAGTGCGGGTGTTTTGTTTCACGGTGTTCCTTGGCGACCTCGCGGGATCGCATTAAAGGAAATGGCGGAGGTCAGGCAGCAGTTGTTTCGGCCTTGGCCTCCTTTAGCCGCTTGCTCCGCCAACTGGAACGATATTTCACAATCCAATCGCCCAGCGCCTTTTCGAAACCGATATCGGATCCGGCCTTTTCGCTCTCGATCCACTTGTGCTTCAAAATCTCTTCCCGCTCGGCCAGGAACTCTTTGTAGAGCACCGAGTTCTTAACGAACTGAGATTGTTCCCCGTGGGCGACCGTCATCTCGGGACTGTTTTTCATATAAACGAGCTTTGGTCAATAAAAACCATACCGTCTGCTTTAGATGTAGCAGCGGCCGTACCTATTCAATCTTCCTGTAGCCGCCGCTCTGTGGGCGGCGCATGCACGCGTGGCTTGGATAACCGAACGCGGCGCTTCGCATAGCAAAGCGGCTACACGGTTTCACGCAAATACCGCGCGATCTTCATGAACTCGGCCGCCACGGGTGAATCCAAATCCTCACCCGTAATGGGCATCCCGCGATCGCCCGATTCGCGGGTGGCGATATCGATCGGAATCTGACCGAGCAACGGGACCCGAAGCCGTTTTGCTTCCCGTTCTCCGCCGCCTGAGCCGAAGATGTCGTAGCGGACACCGTCGCTGGGCGAGAGGAAGTAGCTCATGTTCTCAATCAAACCCAGCACGGGAACATTCACTTTCTCGAACATGGTGGACGCTTTCCGCGCGTCGATCAGCGCGACTTCCTGAGGCGTGGTCACGATGATGGCGCCGGCTAGGGCGACTGTCTGCACGATCGTCAGTTGGATGTCGCCTGTGCCTGGCGGCAGGTCGAGCACAAGGTAGTCGAGTTCGCCCCACTCCACCTGCCGCAGAAATTGCTGGGTGTATCGCGTCACCATCGGCCCGCGCAAAATCGCGGGAGCGGAATCGTCGAGCAGAAAACCCATCGACATTAGCTTTAGGTTGTATTGCTCAATCGGGATGATCCGATTCTCTTCCGTGGCGGTCGGCCGATCACGCGTGCCGAACATGAGCGAGATGCTGGGCCCGTAGATATCGCAATCGCAAAGTCCGACTGCCGCTCCACTTTTCTGCAACGCCACCGCGAGGTTTGCGGCCACGGTGGATTTGCCCACACCGCCTTTGCCGCTCGCAATCGCAATGACGTGTTTGATTCCCTCGATGCGGGTGGCTCCGACTCCGGCCGCGCCCGCTCCTGCCGGCGGCGCTTGGATATCGATCAAGACCTTCGCGTTTTCGACGCCCTTCAAAACGCGCAAGATCTGCTCCGCCTCAGTCTTGATCGCTTGAGGAATCGCCGGCTCATTCGTGGCCAGCGCCAATTGTACGGTGACCGCTCCGCCGTCGATCCGGATGCCCTTCACCAAACCGAACGAAACGATATCTCGGCTGAAGCCGGGATACTTTACTCCCTTCAACGCTTCCTTCACTTGCTCCTCTGAGATCGGCATGGGCGTGTAAGTTACCGGTCCTGGCGCATGAGTAAACAAGGCGCTGACGAAACGGCGCTCGCGTCAAACCTCAAACTTGTGAGAAGCGGTTGGAAACCGCCGCTGCTTGGTTTAAGGCACGGTCCTGGGAGTTTCTTCCTTGAGGTCGATTTTTTCGCCCGTCTTTTCCACCGTCACGATCAGTTTCGAAAAGGTCCACTCGCCGGCAAATTTCGAGGCGACAAAGTAAATCGTGCCGTTGCCGTTAGGGCCTGAGATCGGGACGCTGAGATCAGCCTGGCCGGAGGAACCATTTACGTTGGTCTTTCCGGAGATAATGAATCCGTCCTTGATGGGCGATCCGAGCGCAGCCACCACCCGAGGATCGGCCTTGGCCCGGGCTAAAGCCATCTTGTAGGCGTCGGATGATTTGAGGGCGCCGAAGACGATCGCGACGATGAAAAAAACGAAGGCCGCCAAAAGCAGCAGCATGCCCAGGCAGCCGGTCGGCACGAACCATTTCCAATTCCGTTGCCACCAACCGGGTCGCGGTGGCGCAATGTTAACCGGCGGCGGGGAAGGATCCATATTGATGCGTAAACTAGCGAGAGCGCGAGCGAACACCGATCCGGCCGTCAAGGAACGGCGATGTCCAGAGCGCGGACCGGCGTGGGATTCTTATTTCGCCACCAGATTCGCCTGCGAGGCAACGCAAGACCATTTGCCATTACGATCGACCCAGACATCGGTCCAACGAAAGGCGCGGTTAAAGGCTTTGCCATCCTTGTCTTTGCCGGTCTCGCTCGAAGTGCCCGTGACCACCGCGAAATGGCCACCGTAAATACGCACATCCATCCTTCCGTTCTTGGCCGAGGTATAGGTGTCCTTGTCCTTTTTTATTTCGGCGATGAGGCTGCGCTTACTCATGAGCTTGCCCTTCGAGTTCACACCCTGGTAATCATCTCCCAATAAGGCAACCGCGACCGACGTATCGTGAGTCATGGTGGCCGCTTCCCATCTATTCTCGGAGTCTCTGATCGTTGCTTCAGGGCTCAATTTTTTCGTCGAAGTGACGGGGGCGGGAGACGCCGAAGTCTTGGTCGAAGCGGACGGACTGCTTTTCGCGGCTGGCGAAGAGGATTTTGTCGCCGCAGGCGAGTTGGTCTTGCTGGGCGCCGGCGTGGCGGTCTTTTCCGTCGTGACTGAAACGCTCGGGTCCGCGGGCGACTGTGATTCTTCCGGCGCGGTGACTTCGGGGGTGGCGGCCGGGGCCGGCGTGGCATCTTCTTGGCCCCAGACGAGGGGAGCGGCGGCTGCGAAGAGCGCGGTAAAGGCGAGGATGGCTTTTTTCATTTGTAGGCTTCCTTTTTCGGTTTGGTTTCTGAAGTCCTCCACAGGTTCCCGACCACGGCGATTCGCGTAAGGTCGGAATTTTCAGAGGTGGTAAGGCGACCCGAACCCTATTTTGCGCCGCGACACCGAGTCAAGGTCAGATTTAGCCGCGGGCGCAACAGCCTCGCAAAACGGTGCGGGCGAGCCGTCTTCAGATCACTATTAGCCCCGATGTTTTGAGACTAAAGGAGCGGCAGGCCTCTCTTTTGCTCTAAACCTCTTGACGAAGGGTGTATCATCGTGGCCATCATTCGGAAATATGCGCGCATTAATGGATCGAATTCTTGTTTGCGGCATAGCTGCTTTGCTCCTGGTTCGAGCGACAAGCCTCGCGCCTGACCCTGAAACACCGGATCCGGTTGCAGCCACGAACCCGGACGCCTCAGTTCAACCAGCTCTCACCGCGGCGGCCTTGCCTGTAACGGCAGCACGACGATCACACATCATCGACCGCTGTTTCACCACGGAACTCGATCGGAACGCGCCCCCCTCTCCCGGCCAGCTTGCGGTCGTCACCGCCGCGCTGAAAGAGGAATGGGAAGTCGTTCGGCGCATGCTGGACGCGGGCGTTTCGGTTGAAACTGCTGACGACATCGGGACCACACCGCTGATGGCAGCAGCCATGCAAGGCAACCTCGCCATGATCCGCGCGTTAATCGAACGCCAGGCCAGAGTGGACCTGGTCGATTCACTCGGACGCACGGCGCTGCATTACGCCTTGGCCGCAGGCAAACTGGACGCGGTCCAATTCCTTCTGCCGCTGATGTCGAATCTTGAGACGGCCTCGGCAGCCGGCTCCGACCTGCTGACCATGGCCCTCGAAACGGGCGACATGAAAATTTTCCAGACTGTGCTCGAGCGTTTGCCGGCCACGTTGCAATGGACCCCAAGCACGCGAAGCGCGCTCGAAGCCGCGTTGCACGCGGATATGAGGGAACAAGTGCGGCTTCTTTTGAGCAAACACCCTTCACCTCCCACTCGTGAAGGCGGCACCGTCCCGCTCATCGCCTACGCCATCGTCAACGACGACCCGGCGCTTTTCCAAACCCTGCTCGCCTGCGGCAGCGATCCGAACATCGTCGTTCCGAAAGCGGCCGAGAAGGAATTTATCTCGCTGCTTAAATCAAAATATCTTCGCCTCTATGTTCAGGAAGAGACGGGCGTTAATCTCTTGATGCTTGCCGCTGGGCTCGGCAAAGCCGATTACGTCCGCGCGCTGCTCGACGCCGGGGCTGATCGAAACCGCGCCACGCCCCGCGAGAAAATGCTCCCGCTTTATTTCGCGGCGTGGACCGAGAACTGGCAATGTGTGCAAATGCTCCTCGGCGGCGGTCCCATGCCCGATCAACTTCGCGTCGAAATTTCGCTCGCGAAACAAAGCGCCATGGTCATTAAGGATGGCGTCACGGTTTTCACCACGAGGGTTTCCACCGGCCGCAACGGCTTCACCACGCCGCCCGGTCATTACGTCATCACGGACAAAGACCGCGACCACCGCTCCACGATCTACAAATGCGCCATGCCTTACTTCATGCGGCTCAATTGCCGCGACTTCGGGATGCATGAAGGAGTTGTGCCGCAATATCCGGCGTCACATGGCTGTATTCGCTTGCCGTCCGATGCTGCCAAGAAACTGTTCGTCGAGATTCCCGTCGGCACGGTCGTGATGATCAACTAGCTGGCCGCTTCGCCCCTGTAGCCACTTCGCTATGCGAAGCGTGGGACTCGCGCTGCTTACATTTCCCTCGCGCCGCCCACAGGGCGGCTACAGGACCGGCGCTACAATGCCCTTCGACATTTCGGCCAGTCTCAAATAATCTTGGGCCTTCCGAACAATGGACACGACGCCGCCAACCGACCTCACCGGACTGCGCCATGAATACGACGCGCATGGATTGCGCCGAGCCGATCTTCATTCCGACCCGCTCAAACAATTCGGCGCATGGTTCGCCGCCGCTCTCGCTGCCGATATCCGCGACGTCAATGCCATGACGCTTGCGACCGCGACTCCCGACGGCAAACCGTCGGCGCGCATCGTCCTGCTCAAAGGATTCGATGAACGCGGCTTCGCGTTCTTCACGAATTACGACAGCCTAAAAGGCCGGCAGCTTGAGGCGAATCCGTACGCGGCGCTGGTATTCTATTGGGCAAAACTCGAGCGCCAGGTTCGGATCAGCGGTCCGGTGGAAAGAACCTCTCGCGAAGATTCCGCCGCTTACTTTCATTCGCGCCCGGCCGGCAGCCGGCTCGGCGCGTGGGTTTCAAAGCAAAGCGAAGTAATTGACGCTCGAAAAATTCTCGACTCGCGCCTGAAGGAGATGACCGAGCGTTTCGAGAACGGGGAAATCTCGCTGCCGCCGCACTGGGGCGGATATCGCGTCCATCCGGACGAAATCGAATTCTGGCAAGGGCGGCCGAATCGACTTCACGATCGGTTTCGTTATTCGCGGCGGGCCGACGGCACGTGGCAGATCGATCGCCTCGCGCCGTGATGCCCGACGATTCGTTGCGTTCGCGCGCGTGGAACGACAATCCACAGGCGCGTTATTGGTGGCACGATCTGCCCGGCAACGATTACATCCCTCCCATTTATTCAGACTTAGCCGAAACCGAATGGATCACGCTGTGCGAGTGGTACGACGAAACCGATCGGAACGGTCCGATCGGCGAATGCGCCGTGCCGCTGATTTCTTTGCTGCACGGACTCGTGATGGGAAATCGCGCGAGCCGAATCGTGCAACTCGGCACCTGCGCCGGTTACTCAGCTCTGCTGCTCGGGTGGATGCTCCGCCGCATGAATGCCGCGCATGGCCTTTTCAGCTTGGATCTCAATCCAGCCATGTGCGAAATGTCGCGGCGTTGGATCACGCGTGCCGGCTTGGAGAATTTCGTCGAGATCGCAGAAGGGAATTCCCTCGATGCACAATCCCCCATCGCGGCAAAGAAGTATCTCGGCGGCGATCCGGAGCTGATCATTGTCGATAGCTCTCACGAATACCAAGCGACCTTGGAGGAACTCGATCTCTGGTACGCCGCGCTCGCGCCGGGTGCACTGCTCGTCTTGCATGATGTCAGCCGTTTCGCGGCCGAATTCGACGTCACTCAACAAGGCGGCGTCGGGCGGGCCTTCGCCGAATGGAGAAAGGCGCATCCTGGCATGGAATCATTTTGCCTGAACGGTGACGCTCGCACGATGGAATTACCGCGTCCGTTCTACAAGGACGCCTGCGGCGTTGGGCTGATCCACAAGCCGCTCTAAGGTCCGATGCTTGGCCGCTCTGCACGTCGGCAACACTACCGCCAATCACTTCTCTTCTTCTGAAGTTGGGCGTTGGACGTTGAACGTTGAACGTTGGACGTTTCCCGTTAGATGCCGCGCGAAGACCTGCCTATTTTTGAACTCGAGCATTCGCTCGTGGCCGAGCTTAAGAAACGCTCCCGCCTAATCGTCCAAGCACCGACTGGCTCAGGAAAATCGACGCAAGTCCCGCAAATCCTGCTCGATCACGGATTGCTCGGCGACGGTCAGGTCGTGATCTTGCAACCGCGGCGGCTTGCGACTCGCCTCCTTGCCGCGCGCGTCGCCTCTGAGCGCAATAGCCGGCCCGGTGACGAAGTCGGCTACCAAATCCGCTTCGAAAACATTACGTCGAATCGCACCCGGATTCGCTTTGTCACTGAGGGAATCCTTCTCCGCCAACTGATTCAAGATCCGCAGCTGCGCGGCGTCTCCGCAATTCTTTTCGACGAATTTCACGAACGCCATCTTTACGGCGATATCACGCTCGCTCGCGCTCTCCAACTTCAGGCGACTTCGCGCCCCGATCTGAAACTCGCTGTCATGTCCGCGACTTTGGATGCCGGGCTTCTCCAAAAATATTTGGAACCGTGCGCGGTGTTGAGTTCGAGTGGCCGCGCCTTTCCGGTCGCGATCGAGTACCTGGCGAAACCATTCGGCGGCGACGGCTACCCCGTCTGGGATCTTGCCGCCGACGAGCTCGAGCGTCTCGCGCCGCAGACCGACGGCGACGTGCTCATCTTCATGCCCGGAAAATATGAGATCAACCGAACCATCTCCGCCGTTCGCGCTTCACATGTGTCCGATCGATTTATCGTTCTGCCGCTTCATGGCGAATTGCCGCCGGCGGAGCAGGACGCCGCGCTCGCTCATTATCAAAAGCGCCGGGCGATCGTAGCGACAAATGTGGCGGAGACTTCGCTCACGATCGATGGAGTCCAGGTCGTCATCGACAGCGGCCTCGCGCGCATCGCGCGGTTCGATGCCCGACGCGGCATCAACACCTTGCTCGTGGAAAAAATCAGCCGAGCTTCCGCCGATCAACGCGCCGGTCGCGCCGGACGAACGGCGCCGGGTCATTGCCTCCGGCTTTGGACGGAGCGGGAGCATCTCGATCACGCGGCGCAAGAATTGCCGGAAGTAAAACGCCTCGACCTCGCGGAAGTCGTTCTCACATTGAAAGCAAGCGGCGTCGAGGAAATCGGAAACTTCCGCTGGTTGGAACCGCCAGAGCCGCAGGCCCTCGCTCGCGCCGAGCAGTTGCTCGTGGATCTCGGAGCGCTTGCTAATCCGGGTAGCGCACGCGAGACGCACGCGCTACTCGGCATCACAGAACTTGGCCAGCGAATGCTCGCGTTCCCCGTCCATCCGCGCTATGCGCGCATGCTTCTGGCCGCGCAGCAATATCGTTGTGTGTCCGCCGTCGCGCTCATCGCGGCGCTTACGCAGGGCCGCAATCTCTTGCGCCGCCTCGACGGCAAACAAGCGCGCGACGATCGCGAAGATGTTCTCGGCAGTGACGCCGAATCGGACCTTTTCATTTTGATGCGCGCGTTTCGCTACGCGGAAAACAGCCGATTCGATTCACAGCGGTGCGCGCGGTTGGGAATCAACGCGGGAGCGGCTCGCGAAGCCGCGCAGTTAACCGAGCAGTTCCTAGCCATCGCACGCGACGAACGCCTTGATTTGCAATCCGGCGAGATCAAGGCCGGGTCGATCGAGCGTTGCGTCCTCGCGGGCTTTCCCGATCAAGTCGCGGTGCGGCTGGATGCGGGGACGCTGCGTTGCGCGCTGGTGCATGGACGGCGCGGGGTGCTGGCGCGCGAAAGCGCCGTGCACACCGCGCGTTTGCTCGTGGCGTCTGAAGTTCGCGAGATCGAGAGCAGCGAAAAAGAGCGACAGGTCTTGCTGACGCTCGCCACGAAGATCGAAGAAGATTGGCTCCGCGAATTGTTCCCGGAATCTTTCCGGGAAGAGACGCACGTCGAATTCGATGCAGCTCTGCGTCGCGTCACCGGTCATCGGACAACGCTTTTTCACGATCTGGTTTTGCGCAGTGAAGAATTTTCTCCGAAAGGCGATCCAGCCGCGACGCAGCTCCTCGCTCGCGAAGTCTTGGCGGGAACTTGTCCGCTCAAACATTGGAACAATGCCGTCGAGCAGTGGATTGAGCGCGTGAATTTCGTCGCGGCGGAGTTTCCCGAATTGCAATTTCCGCGGATCGACGAAGCCGGGAAACTTCTGCTTCTGGAACAAATCTGCCAAGGGGCAACCAGTTACAAAGAGATCAAGGAGCGGTCGGTCTGGCTTGTCGTGAAGTCGTGGCTGAGCGCGGCACAACAACAGACGCTCGACGACGTGGCACCGGAGCGGATCAGATTAGTCAACGGGCGCGCCGCCAAAATCACCTATGGCGACGCGGCTCCGCCGACGATCGCAGCCCGAATCCAAGATTTGTATGACACCCCCCGCGGTCTCGCCGTCGGGCGCGGACGCACTGCGCTCAGGATTCAAGTTCTCGCGCCGAATCATCGGCCGATCCAGATCACTAACGATCTGGAGAATTTTTGGCGCGAAGGCTATCCGAAGATCAAGAAAGAGCTGCAGCGGAAATATCCAAAGCACGAATGGCGGTGATTCTCATCCTCCTCGTAATCGTGCTCGTGCTCCTGCTCGTGATCGATCTGGTTTCGCTTCGATTACGATCACGATCACGAGCACGAGCACGAGGAAGAAAAGTGAAACTAGAGGCGCAAAAGGTGGGCGATATGCGAAGTGTTTATATGATCAATCCAAACGGCGACGAATTTATGGAAGACGATCCGCTGGCGGCCTCGATGAGGTCGAGCGAGGAACAGATTTCCGGGGAAATCCCAGGGCGATTGCGCCAGGCGGCCGGTAAGGTTTCGATAGCGGCGGGCGAAGCGTGGGAACAGACCAAGGAAAAAGCAGGAACGGCCCGCGAGCGGACGGAATTTTTCCTGCGCGAAAATCCGGTCCCAACTGTGATCGGCGCGCTGGCCATCGGTGTCGCGATCGGGCTGGCGATCCGTTACGCGTCCAGTTCGGCGGAGAAAGAAGTCGAAGTGAAATCGCCTCTCGGAAACGTGGACCTGAGCGTTCTTTCGCTTCCCTTTCTCTGGCCGCTCTTCAAATCGATGCGCCGGAAATACGAGGATTCCGCGGATGTGGTTAAGGACGGCGTCGATCGACTGAAGAAGGTAGATGTCGATCGCTACGTGAAACCGCTGCGGAAGAAGTGGAAGTCCTGGGCGAACTAACAGCCCTGTAGCCGCCGCCCTGCTTGCCACGCCGAAGCACGCCGAAGCAAGGCGAAGGCGGGTGGGCGGCGTTTCGCCGGGCCGGCTTCCTCAAGCTTAAGGCACCTCCCCCTTCAGCAGCGCAACCCTCACGCTTCGCATAGCGAAGCGACTACAGGTTTGCAGTCGCATTTTCCGAAATGCCGGTGTTAATCTCTCCGTGTGTTGCTGAGAGCTGTTGCGATCTTCATTTTCGCTTTGACGGTGGTTTTCAGTTTGGAGGCGAAAGAGCCGCGGCAAATTCGCGAAACCGGCGGCGCTTTTGTCGGATCGATCGGCTGCAAATCTTCGAGCTGTCACGGCGGAGCTGGACCCAAACGCAGTCAATACATCACCTGGAGCCAGAAGGATTTTCATACCAAGGCGTATGCGGTCCTGCTTAATGCGCGATCGACGCGCATCGCCGAGGCTCTCGGAATCGCCGAAGGCTCCGCGACCACGAGCGCTCGTTGCACGGTTTGTCATTCGCCGTTCCAATCTGTCGCGCAGGAGCGCGTTGCCCCGACGGTGCGGGCCAACGAAGGCGTTTCGTGTGAGACATGCCACGGCGCCGCCAGCGGCTGGCTGCGCGGTCACACCCGGACGGACTGGACCTACAACACTCGCGTCGCCGCCGGGATGCGCGATCTCCGCAATCTTTACGTGCGGGCGAATGCGTGCGTGGCGTGTCACCAAAGTCTTGCGCCCGAAATCCTGCGCGCGGGTCATCCCGATTTGTTTTTCGAAATGGACGGCCAGTCGGTCGCCGAGCCGAAACATTGGACCGAGGACGAATCGTGGAGCGGTCTGCGCGAATGGCTTACCGGACAGGCGGTGGCGTTGCGCGAGATGAGCTGGGCGCTCGCGAGCGATCAATCAAGCGATGAATTTTCCGCCGCGCGTTGGAATGGTCTAGCGTGGCTTTGCGCCACGGCCACTTCCGCGGCGAGCATCCCGTCGCCGGTGAGCCAACCCACGAGCACTCCCGGCAAGTCTGATTTCATCAGCATGCAAACGCAGGCGGATGCGCTCGCGCATCGCGCGTCGACTTCCAATTGGAGCGGCAGCTCCGCGCGTTCTTTACTCCTCGCGCTGGCTTCCACAGATGGGGAATTCACCGTGAAGGGAACTGCAAGCCTACTGCTCGGCCAGCGCGCGAAGCGGCTTGTTCTCGCATTGGATCGGTTGGCCAATGCGCTCAACCAAAACAGCAGCGCACATCTGAAGATCGACAACGAGTTGAACCAGCTTTTCCAGGATGTCAAAACCCTCGATGCCTTCGACGCGATTGCGTTCGCAGGCCATCTCCAAAATTTCCGCACCGCCTTGGACAAGAGCGGATAACGTCAGATACCCGTCAAGGAGCGGCGCTTTCCAAACCGCCGTCTTTCTTTCTCTCGTTCCCAAGCTCCCGCTTGGGAACGCATTTTCTAACCGCTCACACTTCAGTCGGCGGGCTGGAGACCGCCGCTCCTTGGAAGCCTCTTGGAAAATCGTGCGCGAACTCTCGCGTTGAACCTGTCGGACTTCTCGCGGAAAATGCCCGCTCACTACCATGGCCGCCCCTTCTTCCACTTCGCGCCCCAGCTGGCAACGCAATCCGGTCTTCCGGTTTTTCGCGTCGCTCAAGCTGGCGGTCGTCTTGCTCGCCGTTCTGATTATTGGCGCGATCGCAGGGACCCTCTACGAATCGACCTTCGATGCGAAAGTAGCGCGTGCGTATGTCTACGGCGCCCCATGGTTCAACGTCTGGCTTCTCCTTCTCGCGTCGAACCTCATCGTCTCTGCGCTCTCACGCTGGCCCTGGAAAAAACATCACGTCGCGTTCCTCATCACGCATCTCGGCATCATCACGCTCCTGACCGGATCGCTCATCGGACGCACCTGGGGAATCGAAGGGACCATCACGCTCTTCAAAGGCGAGCCGCCAAGTAACCGTCTCCTGGTCGATCAACATCAACTGCGGGTGCGCGACACGGATGGCATCGTGAAAGGTTACCCGGCCGAATTCATTCATCGTCCGCCCACGCCGCAAAAACCGTGGGACCTCGGCCTGCTCGCTGGAGGTGCGCGACTGAGCATCGTGGAATATGCGCCCGCCCTCGAGGGCAAGCTGAACCCGAAGCCGGCCAATGACGGAGGCGCGCCCGCGCTTCATTTTACCATCGCAACCGCGATGATGAATCAGCACCTCGAGAGCTGGCTTCTGGCGGATGATCACCAGCACGGCTCGTTCAACATGGGTCTCGCGACCATCGAGTTGAAACGCGGCACTGCGCCGCCGGCGAGCACGTCACCGTCTGTCACGGATGAGGCGAAGAGCACCACGGAAGTGGAAATCGAAGAAACGATTTTTGCTTTTGCGAAAGCGCCCGAGGAGCAGATCGCTAAAGCCATGAAAGGCGGCAACACCGGCGCGAAAGTCCAGTTGACCCAGCCGCAGAATGGAAACGAAGGCAGCGTGGTCGTTAATCTCGCAGGAAAAACTTGGACCTTCGACGTCGCGCAAAATCTCGGCCAGGACAGGCCGATGGATGGGAGCACGTTCACGCTTCGGATCGAAAACTACTGGCCGGATTTTCGCATCGACAACGGCAAACCCGGCTCGTTGAGCGACCAGCCGAATAATCCTGCAGTCGTCGTCACGCTTCGCGGCAAGGGCATTCCCGTTTCCGCCGCGCCCAACGCGCATGGCGACACTCCGGGCGTCGCACCTGAGATGCCGGCAGCCGGCGTCACCCCGCAAAACCATCTCACTCTCTTCATCGCGGACGACGGCGCCGTGAGCTACGATCTTGCTTCACGAAAGCTCGGAAATTCCACCGGCAAGCTCGAAGCGAACAAGCCACTCACCACCGGTTGGGCCGACTGGCAATTGACCTTGGATCGCACAATGCCGCACGCGCAGGAATGGATGGATTTTAATCCTGCTTCGACTGCGGTCGTCACGGCGGATTTGCCGGACGGGGTCCGCATCCGCCTTCAGCAAGGCTCCGAGATTTCCGAGCAATGGATTCCGGCCGGCTGGCAGGTAAGTGTGCCAGCGTCGTCCAGCGATGTGCAAATCGCGTACGGCTGGAAGCAGATTCCGCTGCCGATCGCCTTGGAGCTGGAGGAATTCGAAGTGCAACGCAACGAAGGCAACGACAGTCCGGCGGGATTCAAGAGCACCGTGCGCGTCACGAATCTGGAGGGCCAGACGGCCACCGGCCAATGCTGGATGAATAATCCATTCAGTTTTCCGGGCGAATCGTGGCGCACTTGGACGGGACTCACCTACAAAATGTCGCAGGCTTCCTGGAACCCGGAGAATCTCGGACAAAGCACGATCCAGATTCTGCGCGATCCGGGCTGGCTGCTGAAATGGATCGGGTCGCTCCTCATTGTCTCCGGCATCTTCATGCTCTTTTATTTGAAGGGGTTCCGGCGACCGGCCGCGTCAGCTCCTCTTTCCGCCGCGTCGCGCTCCTCGCGCGAGAAGCGCGAGAAAGCTCTCGTTCCCACCGCAACCTAACGAGTATTGATGAGAGTTGTCTTAGTTCTCATTGCCGCCGTGCTGCTTTCTTCCTGCGTTTTTGGCGGAAAGAAATCGGAGCACGTCAAACCGGCCAACACCTGGGGTTATTTCAGCGGCCCGATCGACACGCGCTGGGAAGCCGACGGCAGAACGATGACGCTGCTGAACGAACTGCGTTACACCGACCCGAAGGGGGTGGTCTGGATTGCGCCCGCCGGGTCGGAAGTTGATGGCGCTTCACTTCCTCGGGTGCTCTGGTCGTTTTTCGGGGGACCGTTCGAAGGAAGATACCGGAACGCGTCGGTCCTTCACGATGTCGCCTACGATCAGAAATCGCGTCCTTGGCAACAGGTGGATCGGATGTTTTACGATGCGATGCGCTGCAGCGGGGTGGGCCCTGTCGAAGCGAAAACGTTTTATTACGCGCTGTATCGCCACGGCCATCATTGGAAATTTAAGAAAAAGCCCGATGAATCCCGCGCCACCGCGGTGGATCCGGCTGAGGTCAATGCGATCCAGGAATGGATCAAGCAAAACGATCCCAGCCTGGATCAAATCGAATCCCGCGCAGACGCGAAAAGGCGCTAACTGCAATGGAACTCGAATGCGCGTGTCATCCCGAGGCGCGCAGACGCCGAGGGATCTCACAACTGCTCAACCGCCCGCTTCCGCGAGGTGCGGAATCGCTAATGCATTCGACGATGTAGGGCGCGAGCAAATTCGCATTGCAACTGCGAGGTCCCTCGCCGTCTGCGCGGCTCGGGATGACATCTAGCAGCACGTGATGATAGATGGGGCCCTTCCGCTATCGACCCCTTCCCGGTCCCCACAAGGCCCGTCCCGGTTTCGCGCCGGTGTGCTCGCCGTCTCGCAGAACCTGCACGCCGTTCACAAAAACATGCTTCATACCGACGGCGTACTGATGCGGCTTCTCAAACGTAGCGCGATCGGCAATCGTCGCCGGATCGAAGACAACAATGTCCGCGAACATTCCTTCCCGGATAAAACCGCGATGGTCGAGCCCGAGATTCGTCGCCGGCAGTCCGCTCAGCTTCCGGATCGCATCCGCGAGCGTCAGCACCTTTTCTTCGCGGACATACTTAGCAAGCACGCGCGCGAAATTGCCGTAAGCGCGCGGATGACAGTTCGACTTCAGGAAGTTGCCTTCCGGCGCCTGCGACGCTTCATCGGATCCAAACGAGACCCAGGGCTTTGCGATCTCTTTCTTCACGTTCTCCTCCGACATGAGGAAGTAGATCGAATCGATCCGTGACTCGTCTTCGCTGATCAAATCCATCGCGGTCTCGATCGGATCCTTGCCGCGCATCTTGGCGATTTCGGCCAGCGATTTACCCGTGAGCGGTTTTAGTTTTTCCGACTTGAATCCGGCGAGCAGGATTTTCTCCGGGGAACCGGCGGCAAGATAGAGATTTTCCCATTTGTCGCTGGGCGTCCGCACCTCCGCCGCAATTTTCTCGCGCGTGGCGGGATCACGGAGCCGTTTGAACAAGGCCGGATATCCGCCATCCTCGGTCCAGGGCGGCAGGCAGGCATCCAGACCCGTGCCGGCGGCGGTGTAGGTATACATATTCGCCGTGATTTTCAGCCCGGCTTTGCGGGCATCCTCGATCTTTGCCAGCATCGCGTCCGCTTTTCCCCAGTTCGACTGGCCGGCTGCTTTGATGTGATAAATCTCCGCCGGGATGTCCGCTTCCTTGCTGATGCGCAGCAACTCATCGATCGCCTCGAGCAATTGATTTCCTTCGCTGCGCATGTGCGAGATGTATTTGCCATGATATTTCGCGGCGACTTTGCAGAGCTCGATCAGCTCCTCGGTCCTTGCATAGAATGCGGGCGGATAAATGAGCGACGTACCGATCCCGAGCGCGCCCGCTTCCATTTCCTGGCGGACGAGCTGACGCATTTGCTCGAGCTGCTCCGGGGTAGGCTGTTTGTCCTCGAGGCCAATGACGTGCTCGCGAATCGTAGTCGCGCCAATAAAGGAAGCGACGTTGCAGGAGATGCCGTGCTGCTCCAGATAGCGCAAATATTCCGCCAGCGTGTTCCACTTGATCTCGTACTTGATGTCACCCTGCTGGCTGCGCATTCGTTCTTTGATGCGATCGTTGAGCGGTCCCATCGAAAAGCCTTCGCCCATGATCTCGGTCGTCACGCCTTCGCGAACTTCGCTTTGCGAACGGCCATCTTCGATTAGCGACTCGGTCGACCAGGAAAGCATGTTGATGAAGCCCGGCGCGACCGCTATTCCCTTTGCGTCGACCACGGTGCGGGCTCGGTCCCCCGGGAAATTTCCGAGACCAACGATGTGATCGCCGCGGATCGCGACATCTGTGACGCGCGGCTTTTCGCCCGTCCCGTCATAGACAGTGCCTCCTTTGATCAGGACATCGAACTTCTCGGAAGACGGTTCCGCGCCGCCGGCGAACTCCGGTGCCACGGCCAGAATCAGGCCGGCGGCGAAAACTCGCGCGAGCAATGAACCTAAGGAGTGCTTTCGCAATAACATTTCATTCATATCGAATATCGATGATCTCCAGTGTTTCTTCACCCGACGGAAATTTAAAGGGCACTCTCTGGCCGCGCTTGTTGTTCAAGAGCGCCTTCGCGATCGGCGACAGCCAACTAACCCCACCCGCGTTCGATGTCGATCTCATCTACGCCCACGATCCGGTAGGTCGCTTCGCACCCGTCGCTTTCCCTTACCACCACTGTAGCGCTGAAGCGGACAATCTCCGCTGCGCCAATCGGAGGCGTGACGATTTCGGCCGACTGCAAACTTTCCTCGAGTTGCGCGATTCGCTGGTCGAGCCGGGCCAGTTGCCGCTTCGCCTCAGGATCGTCCGATAAACTCGCAAGTGATGGCCGCGTGATTTCGACCGCGCGCTGAAGTTCGTCGCGTAACTTCTGCGCGCCTGCGGCCGTGATGTAGTTCCTGGCGCCGGGAGAAAGCGCCGAGCCTAGCGGCGGAAGATCGGGAATGTCCGGTCCGTCGGTTTCCTCGCGCGTGAAGGCCTTGCTCATGATAGAAGCTCTGACAAATGTAGAAGCGCTTGGGCCAAGCGCCTAACGAAGACAATAGGTGTTTGGCACAAGCACTTCTACATTCCTTCCGCCCGCCATAGTTACGGCGAAGGCGATGCGCTGGCAGACGGAAGGGGAAACGCAAAGGTCGAACCAGGCGACGCTCCAGGCGACATGGCTACCGACGGCGTTGCAGTCGGCGACGGACTCGGAGTCGGCGTTGGCAACGGCGGAATAATATTTTCCCAGTGATGGAGCGGAACCGCCGCCCCGCCAATCTCTTTCACCAGCGTCTCGCAACGCGCTTGCAGCTTCTCCAGATCGGGCGGGCCGAAAGGCGTCTCAGCCGTGCCGGGAAAAATCAGATACGTCACTTTTAGATCGCTCACCGGCCGGTTATTCGGCGTGGCCATCGCGTTGATTTCCTTCGCGATCCGCAATGACGCTTCACCTGTTTTGTCCGATGGACCGATGTCGCCTACGACCGCGGGGAAAATCCGGTCGCCGAAAACGACCACCACATAATCGCCGACTTTCCCGCCGTCGGCTTTCCCCAGCCCCGAAGGCAGCACGATGTAGGGATCAGTCGCGCCAATCAAGAAGCTGTATCTCTTGAGCGACTCCATCTCGTCCCGCAGTTCCGAGATCGCGCCCTTCAATTCACGTTTGCGCTCCGCTGTGGTCCCCTTGACTGATAGCTCTCCTTCATAGCGTTTCTGCTTTTCTTCCAGGACCGTCAAATAAGGATTGGGGATCGGACTTTTCTTCGCCCAACGAAAGCTGGTGACCGGTTTGAAATTTGCCGACGCCCCCGAGCCCGTCGGAAGCCGGTCGGAATCGGAACCATCGGCGTCGACATCCATATCGGCTTGCAACAAGACCGCGCGGCGATGGCTTTCCGGATGCCGCAATTGCAGGACCGTCTGGCAATCGTAAAAATTGTGGCGCGAAAGCAGTTGATCGAGCCGAACAAGATTTTGCTGCAGAAGTTTCAGCTTCGTGTCGTAAAGCTCCTTGAAAAAAGGCGAGACCGAATCCGGTGTGAGCATCGCGGCCAATCCGGGAAGCAGTCTTGGAAGATCGGGGCTGACTTTGGCCAGCTCTTCGATTGTCTTGTTCGGTGCCGGGACCCGCGCATGCAATTTCAAGTCGAGAACGTAACTCTGCGGATCGGCGCGTTCGTCGGAAGCCGCGCCGCCCGGGATCGGATCCACCGCCGCGTGCACCGTGATGCCGCTGAAAAGACGCGCGGTATCGAGCCGGCCCGTGATCACCGGCGGTCTGCCCGGCTGTGATGGCGCCGGAGTTTTTTCCGGAATGACGACTTCGATCAGTTCCTCCGGGGCGATGGCTTGTGTCCGGTGCCATCGTTCGAGCGAGATCCATCGCAGAACAATGGCCGCGAGCACGGCGGAGAACAGAACGAGCGTGAAAAAACGCAGCGTCCTCAGACGAAATCTGGCCACGCTCGGTTATTTCTTGATCCAGGCGACGATCGACACGATGACGCCGATCACGCTTAGAACCGACATCAACCCCGCCGGCATGACGTGCCCGGTCTTAATGAACGCCGGCACGAACCGGCCGGCCAGCGCGATCGAGACAACGGCGGCGATCGCAAGACCAAGTGCCAAATGGCCGGGAAGAAAATAGGCCGCGACCAGCAAGAGAATTCCAGAAATTGAGCCGGCGATGATCGACGCGGTGCTGCCAGCTTTGAGGTACCCTATCACCCCGCCCACGATCGTGAGCAGGCCGAAAATAATGAAATAGATTTTAGCCGGGCCGATCATTCCTTCGCATTGGTAACCCGTGCGGCTACTTCTGTCTAGGCGGTCCGCGGAGACGGACGATAGTCCGGCCGGAGGGGGCGATCAGTTATAAGGCGACCAGAAGGTGTTGTCGGTCACATCCGAAAGCGCGGTCTTGGAAGCTGTGGGGACGGAGGGAAGCGAGTCGACTGTCTGTGCGCCATAGGTGTTTCCGAAAATGTCCGTTCCCGTCAGGTAGAGGTTCGTGCCGGCTTTGAGATATTTGGTCCAATCCGAGATCGCGAGGGCTGCGCCGGTGGGCTTGTTATTTTCGATCGCGTATTGATCCACGGCCGAGTCGATCAAGCGCAAGTCGTTAATGATCCGGCTGGCTTGCGAGCGCTTGCGCGCGCGGAGAAATCCCGGCACGGCGAGCGCAGCGAGCATGGCGATGATCGAAACGACGATCATTATTTCCACCAGCGTGAAGCCGTGGTTGAACTTTGCAGAAGGCAACTCTTTCATGCCTCCTGTGTTCAGCAACCAAGAGACCAGTGGGGACGCAGGTGCGCCGCGTCTTCGTGTAAGGCGCAGCCCTACAAACGCTTCGCGGGCAATTTCTCAGGCCGTGGCGGCGCCGTGCTGATCTTCCCATCTCGTGGCCGCGCGCCGCAGCTCGATCGCAGTGGTCAGGCCGAGTTTTTCTTTGGCGCGCGCGCAGTAGGCTTGGATCGTTTTGAAGTTGATGTGCAAAATGCCCGCAATCTCCGAAGTGGCCAGGCCCCGTCCAAGAAGACGAAAAATCTCAAGCTCCCGATCGCTCAATCGCTCCACGCGCTCGGCGCTGATCGATTCGCGCTGGCGTTGTCCGGCCACGAGGCTTGCCATCCGCGTCACCACGTTATCGCTCAGGTAAACACCGCCTTCGAGCACACGACGGATAGCGGTGAGCACATTCCTGGTCGTCTCCCGCTTCATGATGTAACCGCGGGCGCCCGCGCGCAACGCGCGCTCTGCGTAAAGCATCTCGTCGTGCATCGAGACTACGATCAGCGCCACGGAGGGCTGCTGGATTTTCAAGTCCTTGATCAATTCCAAACCGGACGTGTTCTTGAGCGAAATATCGATCAACGCGATATGCGGCCGGCTCGCCGCGATCGCCGGCAGGGCTGAGATCGCGTCTTCCGCAGCGCCGCACACCTCGAGGTCGCTCTCTTGATTGATCAGAGTGCTCAAGCCGTCGCGCACTAGCGGGTGATCGTCGACAATGAACACGCGACTTTTCCGCGCCAGAAAATCAGATTTCATCGCGATACTTTCTGTCCGGTCCCGCACCTTGCGGTAGGACGCAGGAAATGATGGTCCCCGCCGGGTTCTGACGCGACGCCTTGAAATCCGCTCCGATCAAAGTGGCTCCGTGGCGCATCATCTTAAGGCCGAGCCCGTGTGTCTCGCTCGCGTCTCCGAGTCCCACGCCGTCATCAAAAACATTAAGCGTCAACTCGCCATCCGCCGCGTCGAGTTCGACCACGATTCGACGCGCTCGAGCGTGCTTCACTGCATTGGCCACCGCTTCCTGGGCAATGCGATACAATTGCGTCAGCACCGCGGCGTCACCGGAACCGATCTGGCTTTCGTCGTGGTGAAATTCACAATGAATCCCGGTGCGCTCTTCTGTGCTGTGAGCCAAATCTTCCAAGGCGGCTGCCAGTCCGCCCCGCTCCAGATCGGGAGAAAATAATCCCCGGGCCAGGCTGCGCGTGAGATCGATTCCTTCTTCGACTAATTCGACGAGCTTTCCTGCCTCCACCGCTTCTTCAGCCAGCTTCGAGTTGAGCTTCGCTCGAAGCACCTGGGCGGCCAGCGCGGTGCCGGTGAGGTGTTGGCAAAGACTGTCGTGCAAATCGTGGCCCAGCCGCCGCCGTTCCCGCTCCGTGACCTCGGCCATTTCTTTTTCGATCCGCATCCGTTCCAGAATCTCCTCCTGGAGATCGGCCGTGCGGAGACGCACCCGCTCGTCCATTTGCCGAAGCGAGCCGCGCCACCGCGCCAGGAGCCAGACAAAGATCGCGTACGATGCCAGCCCCACCGCCGGATTCCAATATCGCACCTCTGGAATGCCCGAGGCGATATCGGTCAGGATGGAAGTGCCAACGCTCAAACCAGACAGGAACATCCCAAAGTTGCGGCCGACAAACCAAGTCCCCAACGTAATGGGAATGAGATAAAAGATCAGCATCGACCGATCGTAGCCGGTCCAGTAATCGACCAGACCCACCAGGCCGATCCAGATCAAGGAAAGCACCATCACACTAACCCGGGAGGCTTTCTCCAGGGCAATGTTCGCGGGCATGACCGCGCGGCCAACCCAGCTCTCCGGCGAACTTTTCTCGCGAATGGCTGGTGGCACGAATGGTGGCGAAACCAAAGTGTCCATCCCCTTCCTAAAGCGATTCGCGTGCTAGAGCGCGGCGGCGCTTCGCTCCAATTGGCGGCGCAGCAGCAACAAGCCCGTGATCGATATCACGACCCTAATAACCAAAGCGGCGACGCGGGCTGAAGAAGAATATTCCAGCCACAGCCATCATCGCGCCGCCCACCCCCAGGGTCGCCGGCACCGCTGCGAGCGGCCCGCCCTTTTGAAAAGTAGAAAGATGCGATGGCCAGCTGCTCGCGCTGCCGATTTAGCCAAACACACCAGTGCTTGCCAATACTGCGAGTTCGCAACGATTTGAGAACCGCCGCCTTTACCTCACTTGATATCGCCGAATCTCCGCGGCCTGCGTGCCGCGGTGAGGCACCGCGATGAACAGATCATCTCGCTCTGGGACGAAAAGGCCGGTGCGCGCACCGTTTGCCGTGGGAACTTTCACAGCAAGTTTGTAATGATCCGAATCTGTTTGCTCAATGATGTCGACGGAGCCAGCTCCACATATCGCGTAAAGGCGGCGTCGCTTTGCGTCATAGAAAACCTCGTCAGCATCGCCCGCAATATCGAGCGTCGTCACGGTGTCTCCTGAGTCGGTGTTAAGGACGACCAGCTTTGCGGGATTGCGGCATGCGATGAACAGCCGGTGGTTGGCTTCGTCGAGCGCCATCGGAAAGTTTGCGGCGGCGCCATCACTCTTCCACGCCGAGATTACTTCGCCCTTATCGCGGTCAATCACCGCCACCTGATGGGCGCTCGGCACATTTGCGAAAATTCGATGCCCGTGTCTCTCCAGTGCAAAAGCTTCCGGGTGCGCGGCGAGTTTGATCGAGCCCGCGCGTTTGCCATCGGTCGCGTTGATCACGCCAATTCCGCCGTCGCCAAAGCCCACGAAAATTTGTTTCGTGGCACTGTCATAACGCACGTTGTCCGCGTCATCCTGGAAGTCCGCTGAACCGAGAAGCTGCCAGGACTTGGCGTCATACATATTGACCAGCCCTCCTTTATCGTTCGCGATGAAGAGCCGGTTTAGTTCGGGAACATAAGCGAGACTCTGGGGCGCTCCGAGGCCGCTGATCGAATAAATGCGCTCACCCTTGCGCAAATCGAGCACTTCGGCGGTGTTGTTGCCAAGCGCGCAAACGAACAACCTTTCGCCCGCGGCGTCGAGATCGAAGTGATCAATCCGTCCTTCGACTCCGGGCAGCGGGATGGTCTGTTTCAATTCGATCCGCGGGCCACCAGGTTCGGCCGCAGCGAGATGATCGGCGAGAATCGCGATGACAATGCTGAGTGTCAGTTGTTTCATCTGGCTCGGTCCGGGTCGTTTTTGAAGCACACGGCGAAAGCAGCCGGGATTCAATTCGATGCCGATGTCGTAACGCCCGATACTCCCGTCACGAGCAGCGCGCCTTTGACCGCGTTCGCCAGATCGTTGGCTGAGCCTCTGCCCCAGTAATGCAGAAAGAGAATGCGCGGATTTTCGTGCGTCATGTGCGAGTGAATGGCGACAATATTTATCCCGGCCTGGCGCAGCGTTTTGAGTGCCGGTTGCAATTCATCTTCGGTCACAGCGAAGTCGCCATCGACGATCGCATTGTCGTCTGCACCCGCGAACGCCGCCCAAGTATTGACACCGATCTCTTTGCCAATCTCCATGCCGTGCATTTTCGATTTCTTGCCGATCGTGAACTTCACCATGCCGTCCTTCGCGTCGCCTTGCATGGCGAAGATCTCATTCAGCGGCGCAGGCGTGATCGAATTCTTTTTGGGTAACGGTCCCTTCTCGATGTCCTGCTGACCAAATGTGTTCGCCGGCTTTGCATTGGGTCCGCGGATCATTTTGATCGTGTCGTAAACCTTCTTCACTGCTCCGGCCAACTTCTCTGCGCTGCCTTCGCCACCGATGTGCATAAAATAAACCTTCGGCTCATCGAAGAAGAAATGGTTATGCAGCGCGGTCACGCTCAGCCCGTTGTCGAA
This sequence comes from Spartobacteria bacterium, assembly GCA_003134785.1. Classification (GTDB taxonomy): domain Bacteria; phylum Verrucomicrobiota; class Verrucomicrobiia; order Chthoniobacterales; family UBA10450; genus AV80. Next base: position 72,452 of record PLCN01000002.1, on the reverse strand, counting down.
CGCTGCTGACATCACGGGGTTGACCTCATCTTCGAACAAAACGGTGTCGCCCATCATCATCGCTTTGTCGTTCGTTCCTTGGAATGCGGCCCATGTCCCCAGCCCCATGAACGGCGGCATCTGCCAGCCCGCCACCGACACTTTCACGTCGTCGCGCGGGAAGGTGACTTTGTAGACGCCTTCCGCCTGATTCATTTTGCCTTTGAGCCCGGTGAGCTGATCGATTTTTGCGGTGTCGAGATCCGCGAGCGCCGTGAGGCTGGAGGCGCCAAGAAGCGCCAATGTGATCAAGTGTTTTTTCATTTACAAGGTGCTGATTCTGGAGCGCGGGAACGCTCCAGAACCTTGGTCTGTCTAATGTTTCTCGTGCTTCTCGCCCTTTTCCTTGCTCTCCTCGTGCTTGCTTAGCACCTTGCCCGTGGCGTCCATTTTCACACCCCGCTCTTTGCCGTTCTTTTCGATAACGACCTCGTAGTTGCCGCCCTCCTTTTCCCAGCGGACAATTTTGCCGCCCTTTGCCTCCGTGTCGGCAGCCTTCTGGACCGCGGCGGGAACGTCAGATTTAGTGATGTTTTCTTCTTCGTGCTCTTTTTCCTTAGCCAATGCGAGTGGCAAACAAAGCGCCAGACTCACAGCCAGGACCGATGATGTGATAGTTTTTTTCATGATGTTGTTTGTTACTTTGAGGATTCGCGCGCGCTAATCGACGTGGATGTAAGCCCAACCCGCTGTAGAAATACGTATAACCCTGATAGTGGCAATGGACAAACTCTCCTGGCTCCTACTTCTCTACAGTCTGCCCGCCACCCATAAGACTGAGCGGGTCGCAGTCTGGCGGAAGCTGAAAAAATCCGGCGCGATCCAGATCAAGACCTCCACTTATCTGATGCCGGACAGGGCGGGACAGTACGAACTGTTTCAATGGCTGGCGAAGCAGGTGAAGGACTATGGCGGCGAATCGACCCTCGTCCGTGCGCAGGAAATCGAGGGGCTCACCGACGAAAAACTTATTGGCCTCTTCAATGCCGCTCGGGACGCTCAATATGCGGAGCTCGCCAACTCGCTGCGCGCTTTGAATCGAAGGGGAGCTAAAAAGAGGCGCGACGCACAGTTCGCCGAAGAGGTGGAGACGCTAAAGAAAGAGTTTCGCAGGATTCGCGAGGTCGATTTCTTTAACGCTCCCCGCGGTCACGATGCCGAGATTTTGCTGCAACGGATTCAAAGCTCGGCGCGGCCCAAGAACACAGCCGCCCCGAAACTCGATCCCAAAGATTTTCAGGGCAAAACGTGGGTGACGCGTCCGCGGCCCGAAATTGATCGCGTGGCTTCGGCGTGGCTGATTCGGCGCTTTATCGATTCGACCGCCACTTTTGTTTTTGCGCCGTCCGCAGACCTCGCGCCCAAGGCGCTTCCCTTCGACTTTCCGGCCGTGGAATTTTCGCATCACGGCGAAGACTGTTCTTTCGAAACTTTACTGCGACGTTTCTCTATCGCCGACAAATCCCTGCGGAAAATCGGCGAGATGGTCCACGATGCCGACCTCGGCGATGAAAAGTTCCAGCGTAACGAATGTATTGGCATCGACCGCGTGCTGAAGGGCTGGGCGAAGATTGGAATATCAGATGATGAACTCCTCCAGCGCGGCGGAGCGTGCTTCGACGGATTGTATTCCTTCCTCCAACGATTATGACGACAGCGTCCGCAAAGGTCGATTCGGTCTCACATCCTTCCTTCGCCGAAGCATTCCGGTTTTGGCTGAAGCTGGGCTGCATCTCGTTCGGCGGACCGGCCGGCCAGATCGCGATCATGCAGACGGAACTGGTCGAGCGCCGGCGATGGATCAGTCAGTCGCGTTTTTTACATGCGCTGAATTTTTGCATGCTCCTGCCTGGACCCGAGGCAACACAGTTGGCCATTTACTGCGGCTGGCTGCTGCACAAAACGTGGGGCGGCATCGTCGCCGGCGCGCTCTTTGTCATCCCGTCAATGTTCGTTTTGTGGGGATTGAGTTTCGTTTATGCGGCCTACGGCAATGTGCCGTGGATCGCGGCGATCTTCTACGGTCTCAAACCCGCGGTGCTTGCCATTGTCGCGTTTGCCGTGATCCGCATTGGCCGGAAAGCGTTGCGCAATCCAGTGATGTGGTGCCTCGCCGCGGCTTCCTTCACCGGAATCTTTTTTCTTAAGGTCCCGTTTCCCGTGATCGTGCTGGGCGCCGGCATCATCGGTTTTGTCGGGGGCAAACTAGCGCCTGCAATTTTTTCCGGCGGCGAGGACCACAGCGCGGATAAACGCGAACGAGAATTGAGCGTGCTCGATGACCAGGACGAATCGCCGGAACATGCGAGACCGTCTCTGAGCCGGGCGATCCGAGTCTGCCTTACTTGGGGGCTATTGTGGTGGTTGCCGATTCTGGCTCTTGGATTCTGGCAAGGCTGGAACCACACGCTGTTTCAGGAAGGACTGTTTTTTGGCAAAGCAGCCATCGTTACCTTCGGAGGCGCGTATGCCGTGTTGCCCTACGTCGCGCAGCAAGCGGTCGAACATTATCATTGGCTCGCTCCCGGCCAGATGATGGATGGCTTGGGCCTCGCGGAAACGACTCCCGGCCCGTTGATCATGGTTTTGCAATTCGTTGGGTTCATGGGTGGCTGGAGTCACCCGATGGGGTTGTCTCCGCTGCTCGCCGCGACACTCGGCGCATTCATCACCACCTGGGCGACCTTCGTCCCGTGCTTTCTCTGGATTTTCCTCGGCGGCCCGCACATCGAACAATTGCGCGGCAACAAATTAATCACCTCCACGCTTTCCACCGTGACCGCGGCCGTTGTCGGTGTGATTTTGAATCTTGCGGTGTGGTTTGGCCTCCATGTTCTCTTTCCTGCGGGTAAAGCGATCGACTGGTTCGCGTTGACGGTTGGCCTCGTGGCGTTCTTTGGAATGCTCAAGCTGAAATGGAGCGTCGTTCCTGTCGTTCTTGCCAGCGGTGCCGCAGGACTGATCTACCAGCTCGTCGCGCACTGAAAGATCCGTCAGACCGAAACGCACTGTAGCCGCTGCCCTGCGGGCGGCGTGGTGTGCGCGGGACCACTCTTTCTGCGCTTCGCATAACGAAGCGGCTACAGGAAAGCAGCGGCCACAGATCATGCTTGCGATGTTCCCTCTCAGGAAGCAGACTCGCCCGCAATGAAGCTGCGTCTTAGCGACGGCAAGTTGATCGCGCTGCGCGCGATTGTGGCCGCCGGGTCTATCGGCGCATTTCTCTTCACGCTCGTCCTCTTCGCCGCGCCGCAACTCCACGAACGGATTCACCAGCCGACCGGCGCCACCCACGAATGCGCGGTTACCCTACTCACGTCTGGCAACTGCACCGACGCTCCTTCTGATGCGATCTCGCTCGCTCCGCCTCCCCCGCGGCCAGCTTCCCGCTTCTTCCAGTCCGGCTTTCAACTCGTCAGCCCGCGCCTCGAATTCTCTCTGCTCGAGCACGCGCCGCCCGCGATCTCCTGACCGTTGGTGTTCCGCTTTTGCGGACAGCCGCCCCGCGCGCGTTCCGCCGGCTGCTGATCCAATGCGCGCCGGACGCAGTTAGTCCGTTCAGAGTTATTTCGGGCGCAATGGCCCGATCCAAATCAGGAGATGAAATGAGAAAGTTTGTTTTGGTGGTACTCGCCTGTGGCACGGTGGCGACTGGTGCGGCGCGCAGCGCTGAGCCGACGGCCGATGCGCCCCCGGCCGCCACGACTCCAGCCACCGCCGCCGATGTCGAAGCGTTGCGTCAACAAGTCCAATCGCTCACCACGATGGTGCAGACCCTGCAACAGCAGGTAAAAGATCAGCAAGCCGCGATGGAAAAAAATAATTCCACGGCGCCTGCACTTCCCCAAAGTTCCGAACCGCAATCCGCCGATGTTTCTACGCCCCCCGCGCCCTCATCGAGCGCGCCGCCGCTTTTCCCCACCACGGACAGCGCTGTGGTCGCTTCCGCGCCATCGGTCAACGCGAATGGCACCGACACCACGTTCCCAACCACCGATGCCGCGGTCACTACGACGGCGGCGACGGTCTCGAGCTCGGACACCGGCTCTTCCTTAACCCAACCGATCCCGATCACGGGCGGCGGAAGTAAGAACTACATGAACATCTCGTTCGACGGCATGTTCGCGCTCGCCGCTTCCAGCGCGCGCGATCTCTACAACGTCGAGGTCGGCGATCACGATCCGCAGCAGCGGGGCTTCAATGCGCGCAATGCGGAAATCGCCATCGACGGCGCGGTCGATCCTTACTTTGAAGGCTTCGCGAACATTGTCCTGAAGCTCGACAACGACAATCAAACCTCGATCGAACTCGAAGAAGCGTTCCTGCAAACGACGAGTCTGCCCTATGGCTTGCAGATCAAGGCCGGGCAATTTTTCGATGCCTTTGGCCGCATCAATCCAACGCACCCGCATACCTGGGAGTTTGCGGATTCTCCGCTCGTGAATGGACGTTTGCTCGGTCCGGATGGGCTGCGCGGCGTCGGCGGGCAAATCTCGTGGACGGTGCCAGTCCCGTGGTATTCGCAAGTCATCTTCGCAGTCCAAAACGGAAGGGGCAGCACCGGATATTCCTTTCGCAATCCCGGTGACGGCGGCGTTTTTTACGGACGCCTAACGAACGATCGCGAAGCTCGGGGCCTGCGAGATTTTATCTTCGTGCCGCGCTGGGAAAACTCGTTTAACCTCAGCGATACGCAGACCGTTCTCGTCGGCGCGTCGGGCGCATTCGGTTCGAATGAGACCGGGCCACACGAGCACACGCAGATCTATGGCAGTGACTTCCTCTACAAGTGGAAGAGCGCGCGGGCCGAAGGCGGGTTTCCGTTTCTGAAATGGCAAACCGAAGTAATGTACCGGCGCTTCGAAGCGGGCCGCGGAGTCGATGATTCGTTCCCGGTCAGTGAGACCTTTCACGACTGGGGAACGTATTCGCAGGTGCTCTGGGGTTTCAAGAAAGGCTGGGTCGCCGGCATCCGCGGCGATTATCTCCACATGGAGGATTCGCAGTTCACCGACGACATTGCGCGCCAAACGCGTTCGCGCATCTCGGCCAACCTGACCTGGTATCCGACGGAATTCTCCAAGATCCGTCTGCAATACAATCACGATTTCCTGGAGCAGAACGAGTTTCTGGCGGGCCGGGACGTGGATTCGGTCTTCTTGCAATGGGAATTCATTCTCGGGGCGCACGGTGCCCACAAATTTTAGTTCCACCAATTTATGAAAACACTGATCCGAATCTTCTTGAGCGCGGCGCTTTCCGCGATCGTCGCCACGGCCGCGCAGGCAAAATTGAAAGTCGTCGCGACGCTGCCCGACTTCGCTTCGCTGGCGCGGGACGTCGGCGGCGACAAAGTCGAAGTAAGCTCGATGGCGAAGCCGACGGAGGATCCGCACTTCGTCGATGCGCGCCCGAGCTTCGTCGTTCAACTGCGCAGCGCGGACGTGTTGATCGATGGCGGCGCGGAACTCGAGATCGGCTGGTTACCGCCGCTCTTGCAGAACGCGCGCAATTCAAAAATCGAGGTCGGCAAGCCCGGCCGGGTGCAGGCTTCAGAAGGCGTGCGCCTGATGAATGTGCCGACGAACGTGACGCGCGCGGCCGGTGACGTTCACGCGCTGGGAAATCCCCACTTCATGACCGACCCGATCATTGCAAAGACCGTCGCGCAGCACATCGCACAATCGTTCGCCGCCGTGGACCCACCGAACGCGGCCTACTACGATGCGAACTACAAGAAATTCGAGGCGACAATCAACGCGAAGCTCCAGGAGTGGGGAACTGCGATGCTTCCCTTTAAGGGGCAAAGCGTCGTCGCTTATCACGACTCCTGGGTTTACTTCGCGCACCGGTTCGGTTTGAACATCGATGTTTTTCTCGAGCCGAAACCCGGTATTCCACCCTCGCCTTCGCATCTCGCGGAGGTGATCGAGAAGATGAAAGCGCAGAAGATCAAAGCGATCATCGTCGAGCCGTTCCACGACCGAAAAATCGCCGAAAAGGTAGCCAGCTCGACCGGCGCAAAGGTGGTGGATTTCGCGCAATATCCCGGGGCGCTTCCGAACACCGACACTTACGTGAAGCTGATCGACACGCTGGTCTCGCGCCTGGCCGCCGCGTTGAAATGAAGAGACGCGCGGAACTTTCCTTCCGGGGAGCGCACGCGACTCGCGTGCTGTGTTCGGCGACTCGCCGAACATGCAGCTTCCGCGTGAAATCAAAAAAAATCAGATCAGGGACAATGTTCGTGGCGAGTCGCCACGAACAGCACGCGAGTCGTGCGCTCCCCGGATTACTAATATGTGGGACGTAATGTTTTGGCCCATCGTGGCCTGTGTGCTTCTGCCGTGGTTGCTGGTTTATCTCGGCCTCCATGTCGTGCAGCGCGGCATCATTTTTATCGACATCGCCATGGCGCAAATGGCGTCTCTCGGCATCTGCGTCGCGTTGCTCTTCCGGATCGATCTCCAGAGTCCGATTACGTTTGCGATCGCGCTCAGTTTCACGCTCATTGGAGCCGCAATCTTCTCGTTCACCGGAAAACGCTCGAGCCAGATCCCGCAGGAAGCGGTTATCGGGATCGCCTATGTCGTGGCGGCAGCGGCGGCGGTTTTGTTGCTGAGCCGCGCGGCTGAAGGCGACGAGCAAATCAAACAGATGCTGGTCGGAAATATTCTGCTCGTGACTCCCCTCGAAGTCTGGAAGTGTTTCGGCCTTTTCGCCGTCGTGGGCATTCTGCATTTCGTCCTGCGCCGCAATTTCATTCTCGTCTCTTACGATCGCGACGGCGCTTACGAGAAAGGTTTGCGCGTGCGCTGGTGGGACTTTCTTTTTTATGCGGCTTTCGGTCTGGTCGTCACCAGTTTCGTGCGCATCGCCGGCGTGCTTCTCGTCTTCAGCTATCTGATCGTGCCCGCGGTTTGCGGAATCAATCTCGCTCGTTCGCTCAGCCGGCGGCTGCTGATCGGCTGGCTCATTGCTTTGATTGGCGGCGTCGGCGGGCTCTACTTTTCCTTCTGGGGAGATTTCCCCTCGGGCGCCGCGATCGTTTGCACGTTTGGTGCGTTGCTGGTCATCGTCTCATTGATCTCATTGCTCCTCCCGAAATCGGCCAAGTAGAAGCGACGTCGAACACATACTTGTCGTTTCGTGTTTGCACCGCTTCACCCCTCACGCATTCTGACACGTGCATTCATTTCGTTATCACAACGGCAATCTCCACTGCGAAGGCGTCGATCTGGAACGCGTCGCCGAAAAATATGGAACGCCGCTCTACGTCTACAGCGCCGGAACAATTCTCGATCATTACCGAAGACTCAATTCGGCGCTCCGCGACCTCGATCACTCGATCTGCTACGCGGTCAAAGCGAATTCGAATCGCGCCATCCTCAATTTGCTTTTGCGAGAAGGGGCTGGATTCGATATCGTTTCGGGCGGCGAACTCTTTCGGGTTCTAGCGGCCGGGGGCGATCCGCAAAAATGCACTTTCGCCGGCGTCGGCAAGTCGCAGGACGAAATTGAATACGCGCTCGACCAGCGCGTCCTGAGTTTCAACGTCGAGAGCGAAGCGGAACTCGCTTACATCGATCGCATCGCGCGGAGCAAAGACCTGCGCGCCCCGATCGCGCTGCGCGTCAATCCCGACGTCGATGCTGGAACGCATCGCTACGTCTCGACCGGCCGGAGTGAGAACAAGTTCGGGATCGCGCTGGATCGCGCGGCCGAAGTTTACGAGCGGGCGGCGCGGCTGCCGAACATCGCGATCCGTGGCGTGCAAATGCACATCGGGTCGCAGATCACCGACGCCGCCCCGTTTGCCGAAGCAATCGCGAAAGTCACGGCGTTGATTCTGCAGCTGAAGGAACAATTTGCGCTCGACTTCTTCAGCGTCGGTGGCGGGATCGGAATCGTCTACGAATCGTCCTTCGCCAGCGGGAGCGGCGATTGGTGGAGTGAAAAAGACCGGATCACAGCGACGTCTACTCTCCCGCTCACCATCCACGATTACGCCGCCGCCATCCTGCCTCCGTTACGCGCGCTCGGACTGCGCGTGCTCCTCGAGCCTGGCCGTCTGCTGGTCGGTAACGCCGGTGTTCTTCTAACTCGTGTCCGCTACATCAAACAAACCGAGCACAAGAAATTCGTCATCGTCGACGCTGGCATGAACGACTTGATCCGGCCCGCGCTCTACCAGAGTTACCATGAGATCGTGCCGGTGCGGGAGCCGGACGATTCGGCCCGCGAACTAGTCGATGTCGTGGGACCGGTCTGCGAGAGCGGCGATTTCTTCGCCCAAGACCGGGAGCTGACGAAAATGCACGAGGGCGACCTGGCCGCATTGATGAGCGCGGGCGCCTACGGATTTGTGATGGCTTCAAATTACAACTCGAGACCGCTCCCGGCCGAAGTGCTGGTGCAGGGTGAAAGTTTCTCCCTCGTCCGCCGCCGCCAGACGATGGAGGATCTTGTTCGCGGCGAATGCAACTAGGCGTTTCGAGTGCGGCGACTTGCAACCCAACCATCCTCAGCATAAATACTGCTCCTACAATTTCGATGAAACGACTGCTCCCCATCCTCCTTCTTTTCGGCCTGTTGCTGGGTTCGCGCGCCTTCGCCGCTCGGCCGGCGGGCGAATACGTCATTTTGGTCGGCGGCCCTTCCTTGATGCAATGGGAAAAATATAAAGCTCAACCGCACGATCATTGGTGGGCAAATTTTATCCGGGCGGCGCGCATTCGCACCGAACAAATTCGCACGGAGGCCGGCCCGGACGTCAAGATCACCTGGCTGGTTTATGGCCCGGGCTATAAAGATCGCGCGGTGCAGGAGAAACAGGATTTGTTCGCCGTCATCGGCACCGTCCGCGACAAGTATAACCTAAAACTCATCTATTTTTCCAAGGGCAACGAAGTCATCAATTACCTGAATAACGGCCAGCCGCGCGATAGCTTGAAGGTCGCCGACTTCGAGTACTTTGGTCATTCGAACCGGGCCTGCTTCATGTTCGATTACAGCAGCAACATCGAGAGCGCTTGCAAATCCTGGCTGCACCAGGATGAATTGAAACAGATCAACGGCCGCGTTTTCGCGCGAGGTGCTTTCATCAAGAGCTGGGGCTGTCACACCGGCGAAGAAATGTCGAAAAAATGGTATGCCGCGACCGGAACGCAGATGTGGGGCGTGATCGGGAAGACCCAATATATGCTCGACGAATTGCCGGTCATTGTTGGGACGAACGCCCGGTGGGTCAGCCGGTAGCCTCTCCTTAAAGGCCAACGGCTTACAATTTCTCGACGAGCTCGCGCAGCAAGCCGGGACCGCGGTAGACGTAACCGGTGTAAACTTGGAGAAGCTGCGCGCCCGCTTCGAGCTTTTCTCGCGCGCTCTCCGCATCCGAAATTCCTCCGGAAGCGATGACCGGCAAGTGCGAGTGACTCGCGATCGCTCGCACGAACTCGGTCGATTTTTCTCGCAGAGGCCGGCCGCTAAGCCCTCCGTTTTGATCGAGCGCTTTAGGAATGGCGGAGTGATCCAGCGTAGTGTTCGTGGCGATGATTCCCGCGATGCCGTTCTCCTGGCAAGTCGCCAGGACTTGCTCGAGATCCGAGGGCGAGAGATCGGGGGCGATCTTGACTAGGATCGGTTTCGGAGCGCTTTGGCTTTCCTTCTGGATCACACTCAGCAGGTGCTCGAGGGCGGTGTGTTCCTGCAAGGTGCGGAGGCCCGGTGTGTTCGGCGAACTGATGTTAAGAACAAGGTAGTCGGCAAATTCGCGGAGGAGCCGAAACGAAAAAAGATAATCGTCGGCCGCGTCGTCAATCGCCGTGATTTTCGATTTTCCGAGGTTGATGCCGACGGGGATTCCGGGCCAGCCACCATTTGCGCGCAAAATGCGCAGCCTCGCCGCGACCACTTCCGCGCCGTCGTTGTTGAAACCGAGCCGATTAATCAGCGCCTCTTGTGGTGGATAACGAAAAATCCTGGGCCTCGGATTTCCAGGTTGAGCCCGCGCCGTCACCGTCCCGATTTCGACGAAACCGAAGCCAAGCGCCGCCCAAGCGGGAAGCGCTACTCCATTTTTGTCGAAGCCAGCGGCCAATCCGATCGGATTGGGAAAGGTAAGACCGAACACCGTTCTCGGTTTGGGTGGCGGCTGAAATCGTCGGAGCGGGTGAAGGGCGAAGGGCAGACTCGACGCGACCCGGAAACAACCCAGCGCCAGGTGATGTGCGGTCTCCGCATCGAGTGAAAACAAGATTGGCCTAACGAGACGTTTGTAAGCATTCCCCTTCATTTGCCGATGCAGAACTGCGCGAAAAGCGAATCGAGGATTTCCTCCGCGTTCTCTTCTCCCGTGATTTCGCCGACGGCGCGCAACGCGGCGCGCAAATCGACCGCCACATATTCGGGTGCGAGCCCGTTATTCATCGTGTCGCGCGCCAAGCCGCAGAATTCGAGCGCGTGTCTCAGGCAATCACGATGGCGCGCGTTGATCGCGAGAGCGCTCTCCGGCCGCAGGTGATGCTGTGAGATTTTCTCGAAAATGGCATCTTCCACACCGCGCAGTCCATTTTCCTCGAGGCAGGATATCCGGAGCGCATCATGATTTTGCCAGTCGGGATGTTCCGGCAGATCGCTCTTGTTCAGAAGGACGAGCGCGATTTGATCCGTCGAGTTTTCCTGAAAACGCGCGGGCTTCGCCGCATTGCGATCGAGAACGTGCAGAAGCAGATCGGCGGTCTCGAGCGACTTTTCGGTGCGCGCCATCCCCTCGCGTTCCAATTCATCCACGGAATCGCGCAGCCCGGCGGTATCGAGCAAGCGAATCGGGATGCCCCGCAGATTGATGACTTCTTCGATGGTGTCGCGGGTCGTGCCGGGTCGTTCGCTGACAATGGCGCGATCATAACGAAGCAGCCGATTGAGCAAGCTCGACTTCCCGGCATTGGTCGGACCGTAAATGACGGCGCGGATCCCCTCTCGCAGAATCCGTCCCTGTTCCGCGGTCGCGAGCAAGGCGCTCATTTTTTCGCGCACGGAATCGAGGCGCGCCTGCAACTTCCGGCCCTCATCCGGCGCGATGTCTTCCTCCGGGAAATCGATCGCCGCTTCCACATGCGCGAGCATCTCGACCAGTTGCGCGCGGATTTCCCGGACCTCGGCGCCAAGCCGACCTTCCAACTGCTCGTTCGCGGAGCGAAGCGCGAGATCGCTCTGGGCGCGGATCAAATCCATGACCGCTTCGGCCTGGGTCAAATCCATTTTGCCGTTCAGAAAAGCGCGCTCGCTGAATTCCCCCGGTCGCGCCGCGCGCGCTCCCGCGCGCAGACAGGCTTCGAGCACGCGCGCCGTAACCAGAATTCCACCATGACAACTAATCTCCACCAGATCTTCGCCGGTATAACTTCCCGGCATGCGATGCACCGTGAGCATGACCTGATCGATCATTCGATCACTCTCCACGATTTCGCCCAGGCGCTGGGTGTGAGAAGGAAATTCCGACGGCGTCCCTTTGCCGCGATAAACCCGATCGGCGACTGCAATCGCGCCTTCGCCTGAGATGCGGATCAGGGCAATAGCGCCTTCGCCCGCGGGAGTCGAGATCGCCGCGATCGTCTCCCCGGCCGCCACGCCTGGGCCGGGAGCGGTCAAGCCGGCGGGCTGCTCAGAACTTCCCGAAGCGCTGCGATGCATCGTCGATTTTGTTCCATCGTGCCGACGGAAATGCGAATCCATTTTGGCAAGCTGTAACCTTTCAGTGCGCGCACGATAATCTGCCGGCCAAGCAAAGCCCTGAAAATTTTCGCGCCGTCGCCGACGTTAACAAGGACGAAATTCGCGGCGCTCGGCACGAAGCGTAAATTCATCGCGGCGAATTGTTCCTGCAGGTAGGCGCGGCCTTCGTCCGTCAGGCGTTTTGTTTCGAGGAGATGCTCTTCATCGGCCAGACCAGCCAGGGCCGCGACTTGGGCGAGACTGCCCACGTTGAAGGGCTGTCGCGTTTTTTGCAGAACTTGAATCAGCTCAGGTCGCGCCAAGCCGTAGCCAATGCGCAACCCAGCCAGGCCCTGGATTTTTGAGAACGTGCGCAGCACAGCGACATTCCGGCCCTCGCGGATGAAACGCAGCGTGTCCGGCGGGTCGTCGAGATATTCGAAATACGCTTCATCGAAAACTACGACCACGTTTTCCGGCACACACGTGATGAAACGGTCGATCTCATCCTGGCCCACGAGCGTGCCCGTCGGATTATTTGGGTTCGCGATGAAGATGAGGCGCGTCTTCGACGAGATGGCGGCAATCATCGCGTCGAGATCGTGGCGCAAATCCGGGCTCGGGACTTCGATCGTGTGTGCGCCGAAAACCGCGGCGACGAGTTTGTAGGCGATGAAGGCGTGCTCACAAGTGATGACCTCGTCACCGCGATTGAGGAAGGCGTGCCCGAGAAACTCGATGATTTCATTCGAGCCGCTGCCGAGAATGATGTGTTCGCGGCTGAGACCGAGCTTTGCCGCGAGCGCTTCGCGCAGATAGAAGCCGCCGCCGTCGGGATAGAGATGAGTGGAGTCCAACGCCGACCGCATAGCCGCCAAAGCTTTGGGAGAGGGGCCAAGCGGGTTTTCATTCGACGCGAGCTTGATGATCTTGCTCGCGTCGGCGCCGAGTTCGCGCGCGGTTTCCTCGATCGGCTTGCCCGGTTCGTAAACGGCGAGTTCGCGCAGTTGCGGATTGGCCGTATCCCAAATGGATGACATGCGGGTGGAATCTTAGGTGGAATTTGAAAGATGAACAGCGTGGGGATGAAGCGAGGAGCAGCAAGGAAATGGGGTCATCCCGAGCCGCGCAGACGGCGAGGGACCTCACAATTGGTCAGACGCTACCGCGTTACTGGTGGCGTAAACATCGAATGACGCGTGATCTAATTCGCGTGACGGGACTGCGAGTGTGAGGTCCCTCGCCGTCTGCGCGGCTCGGGATGACAGCGGTCGACTACGAGCACCCACCTCTGCCCGGGATGGGCTACCGCGTGGGGAGCGAGCACGATTACTAGGCGAGCTTGAGCTGAAAATGGTGCGACGTAATGTCCATGCCGCGGTTCAGATAAAAGCGGTGGGCGGCGAATCGTTGCACGCCGGAATCCAGAGTGAGGTGCTCGCAGCCCTGCTTCCTGGCGTGCTCGATCAGCCAATCGAAAAGCGCGGCGCCGAAGCCGCGAGAACGGTCGGAATCGTGCGTGACCAAGTCGTCGATATAGAGCGTGCGGCCCGAAAAAAGGAGATTGAAGATGCGAAAGCCCGCCACCGATCGCACGACGCCGTCCTGTTCGAGGAAGGCAAGTTGATATCCCTCTTTTTGCTGGTTCAGCACTCGCGCGGCAAAGTCGATCGCTTCGATGTGGGGACGCAGTTCACGCATGACGGAGCAACAGCGGCCGATCTGCTCGGAGGTGCGCGCTAAACTAATTTTTCGAGCTGGCGGTTTCGCGGTGGACATGGAATTTCATCGCCCGCCCGGCGACGAGATCAAGCGCGGGGTCTGACGACGAGGGTTGGGCCACACCCTGGACAAAAAAGCTGGTCGGCTTTGCCGAACTGTCGGAACGTCTCTCCCTTATGAACAGCCTTCAGTTTCTCGCCGAGACCCACATCTTCGGAATCCTGATTCATCCGTGGAAAATCGTGGGGCTCAGTGGCAGCCTCGTTTTCGGTCTGCGCTTTTTGATTCAATGGATCGCTTCGGAACGCGCGCGAAAAAGTGTGATTCCCTTCGGTTTCTGGGAATGCAGCGCGCTCGGCAGCCTGCTCATGCTCAGTTATTTTGCGATCTACCAACGGGATTCCGTCGGCGTCTTGAGCACCGCGATGCCGTTGCCGATTTACCTACGCAATCTTTACTTCCGCTACACCCACCGCGCGCCTCAACATCCCGGAAACGAACCGAGACCGCCGGAGTAGCCGCCGCCACAGCGCGCTTTACGCCGGCCGCGCGAATACCTAAACTGGACACACTCCATGATCTCAGACGAGCAGATCATTTATCTCGATAACAACGCGACCACACAACTCGACCCCGCCGTGCTCGAGGAGATGCTTCCGTTTCTGACGAAGTATTACGGCAATCCCTCGAGCGGCTACGGATTCGGCGCGCAAGTGCGGCGCGCGATCAATCTCGCGCGTGAGCGGGTGGCCGCATTGCTCGGATGCGAGCCGGGCGAAATCGTTTTCACCAGTTGCGGGACGGAGTCAAACAATGCGGCGGTAAATTCCGCGCTCCAGCTCGATCCCGCGCGGCAGCACATCGTCACGACCGCGGTCGAACACAGCGCGACGTGGCGTCATTGCGATGCCCTGGCGAAACGAGGCTGCTCCGTGACCACCCTCGGTGTCGATAGCGAAGGGAATCTCGACCTGGAGGAACTGGAGCGCGCGATCACGGCGCAAACGGCAATCGTCTCCGTGATGTGGGCCAACAACGAAACCGGCGTCCTCTTTCCCGTGGAAAAAATCGCCGAGATCGCCCGGCGAAAACGCGTCCTGTTTCATACTGACGCGATCCAGACTGCTGGAAAAATTCCGATTCGGCTGGCGAATTCGACGATCAATTCGCTTTCGCTTTCCGCGCACAAACTGCATGGACCGAAAGGTGTCGGCGCACTTTACGTGAACAAGCGATCGGCCTTCAAAGCGTCGTTGATCGGCGGCAGCCAGGAGGATAATCGCCGGGCTGGAACTGAAAACGTGGCGTCCATCGTGGCGTTGGGGAAAGCCGCGGAATGCGCGGCGGCCGCGTTGGAGGATGAAGCCACGCGAGTCCGCGCTCTGCGCGATCGATTCGAAACAATCCTGCTCGAGAAAGTGCCGGACGCTTTTGTAAATGGAGATCGCAAGGCAAGGCTGCCGAACACAACGAACCTTTCCTTCGCCGGCGTCGAATCGGGGGCCGCGCTCATGATCCTGGATCGCCATCAGCTTTGTTGCTCGGCCGGTTCGGCCTGCCGCACCGGTTCGCTCGAATCTTCCCACGTGTTGCGCGCGATGAAGGTGAGCGATGAGCGAGCGCGAGGCAGCATGCGGTTCTCGTTTAGCCGGTTCAATACCGAGCGCGACGTGGACAAAGCTCTCGAGATTGTGCCGAAAGCAATCGCGAAACTCCGCGGCTTGTCGGTGGCATCAGCGGTCCGCGAATCCGCGGCCGTTTAACAGACAACCCGCCGAAGGCTAACTGAGGCCCGCTTTCAATTCGCTAATAGCGCCGACCAGCTCGCCGTTTTTATCGGGCTTATCGATCACCCGGTCCACGCGCAATTCCTGGTAACGTTGCCGGTCCTCCGCGGTCAGCGCGTTCGCGAAAACAATGATCTTACCCTGGTAACCAGCCGATCGCGCTTCTTCGACCAGGCCGAAACCATCCAGGCGCGGCATGCGTGTGTCGGTGACGATCACATGGAAGTAGTTCGGGTCATTCGCGACTCTGGTGACGGCCGCGCGCCCATCACTCGCCACTTCCACGAGGTGACCAGCGGACTTGAGCCTTTTCGCCAGCATATCGAGCACTCGGAGATTATCGTCGGCACAAAGGACGCGGAGTGGCTGCGGATTGATCATCTCGTGGCTATTTCTGTTTCGCTGCCGTGGCGGTTCATTTTGCGACACAACGGTTCACCGGCGAAAATTTCCGGTGCCGAACAAGGGGTCTGGTCGCGAACGACAAATGAGATCAAAGCGGTTCGCCGCGAAACTAAGACGACGCGGCGGGTGCTTCAGTAAGGCGTTGATACGCCAAATCTGTCAATTCAAAAATCGATCGGAAATTGCGATCATACTCCACGCTGATAAGCTCAAGCTCTCACAACCAACCGCCGCCATGGAACAACAAACCAAAGCCCGCATTCTTCACGTCGACGATCATCAGGATACCAGGCTGATGATGGCGGCTTTGTTACAGGACTGCGGCTATGGGGTTATGACGGCGGGCAGTGTCACTGAGGGTTTCGATCTGGCGAAGGAAATTGCTTTCGATCTCTATATCCTGGACGTCCGGCTACCCGACGGCACGGGAGTGGAGTTGTGCCAGAAGCTTCGGGCACTAAATCCTCACATTCCGATTTTGTATTACTCGGCCTATGGAAATGAGACGGACCATCAAAGCGCGCTCGCAAAGTGCGGCGATGCCTATTTGAAGAAACCGGTCTGTATCGCCGATATCGAGAATCTGATCGCGACGCTGCTGGCCGGCGCCAGGAAGTAAGTATCTCCGGCTGCGGACGAACGTCACCCGGTCGGAGCACTGAGAGCCCGCCGGTGCTTCCTCCGCGACGTTCTCTCGTGGCGAGCACTGCGGGAGGTCGGGTTCGGCACCCGTCCTGCTGACTCGGAGGTATGATCCTGATGCATTCCCGCCCAAAAGAGCAGCGTGAAGCGATCCGCCAGCTCGTCCACTCAGTTCTGACCCGGGACATGGCCACCTTCAATCCGGAACGTTTCAAAGAATGGATCAAGGAAATCGACGGACGATTTCGCAAGGTGGGGTTGACGCTCCTCTTCACCATTCATGACCGGGCGGTGAATTTCACCATCAAGGAAATCCGCTCCCGACGAACAGCATATAAGTTCAACGCCTCGACTCATGTTCCCTTCGAAGATCGCGACGTAATTATGTCGGTGGAAGAATTCGGCCAAAAGGGTCACTAACGGTTTTTCGGCGCTCATCGCCAGTCCTATCTTACCCGTTCTCGTTCTCCTGCTCGTGCTCGTGCTCGTGCTCGTGATCGATCCCCTCCTCCTTCGAGCTGAACGAATGAGCCAGCTGTAGCCACGGCGCTTGGAACTCCGCTCCAGCCAGGCTAGTCGCTTGGAAATCATTTTCTGGGCTGCCATCCAATCAGCGTGTCGCTCTGTTCTCCATGTTCGGTTCGTCCAATTTCGATGCCCGCTCGTCCGAGATAAACGAAGAGCTTGATGTGGTGGTCTACGACGAGAAGTTCGGCCACGAGATGGAAGCCATCTTCGAAAAGGATCTGCAACGGTCCCGCGAGTATACCTTGGAGGACTTCAAGAACCGCTCCTGGTGGGACCGAACCACCGAATGGCTTATGCTCCCTTTCCGGTCGCAACTGTAACTGCAGGTTTCCGCCACTTCGAGACTCTCAATTTTCGCCGGCACGAATCTCTTCCTGTAGCGGCGGTCTAATGACCGCCGAGATGTATCCTTCGGCGGTCATAGACCGCCGCTACAGAGGAAGAGCTACTTCAGATTATAGATCTCGACCAGACCTATGCCGGTGCCACCGCTCTTGCCGGCCAGGATAGCGGTAAACGGCCCCGGCGGCAGGGTAGTGAAGATGCCCGATTCCTTCGGGTCCGTTAAGGCCAGACCATTTGCGGTCAACTGCGCCGCCATGGCGGCATCATCGGTCCAGTTGTCATTCGAAATCATGATGGTCCCGTTCGCATTGTGCAGCTCGAGCGTGGGATCAGCTAACACACTGCTTAGTCCGAAAGCGGTCAGTGAAGGTCCGACGCCTCGCACCGCTATCCGCGTGCTCGTCGGATTGTTCCCCAGAGTAAAGCCTCCAATCATCACGTTATCCCCCGTCTGGACAAACCCGCGCGTGCTGATGTTAGCCAGCTCCGAGTCGACCGTTTGATCGTTATCGTAGACTTCCACCAGCCCTATGCCGGTTGTTTGACTCTTTCCGCTCAGGATGGCCGTGTAAGCCCCAACCGGCAGCGTAGCTACTATGACCGACTCATGATCGTCCGTCGGCTGGAAGGCTGTCCCTTCAATCAACGCACGCTGGTCGTCTTTCCAATTGTCGTTCTTCATGATCAACGAGCCATTCGCTCCGCGCAGCTCCAGCACCGGATCAGCCAGGACCGTGGCCGCTGGTATGCCCGAACCAGCCAGCGATGGCCCGAGCCCGCGCAAGACCACTGGCTTGGATGCGTTCCCGGTGACGATGAAGCCGCCAATCATGACCCTGTCGCCTATATCCACCCGCAGCCGGGTCGAGATGTTCAAGGCCTGGGCCGGAGTCGCGCTTGGCGTGGGGGTAGGTGTCGGCGTAGGTGTGGGGGTAGCGGTAGATCCAGGCGTAGGTGTGGGCGTAGCGGTAGATGCAGGCGTCGCTGTGGGTGTAGCGGTAGGAACAGGTGTAGCTGTTGGCGCAGGCGTGGGCGTGGCGGTAGGTGTCGGTGTAGGCGTTGGCGTAGGCGCCGCACTTACCGCAATCGTATTAGACGTTCCGGCAATTGCGTTCGTAATAGTATCCGTGGCCGTAATGGTTTGATTGCCCACAGTATTAAGCATGGCGCTGAAGTTACCCGCGCCGCTGGTCAAGGTGCTGTTAGCTGGCAAGGTTGCGGCGCCATCGGTGCTGGTAAAATGAATCGTACCGGCATAACCAGTCGCCGTGTTATTAAATTGATCCTGCGCTGTGACGGTGAAATTGAAGGCCACGCTCTTGGTCACACCGGCGGGCGCGACCACCAGGAAGTGCGTCGCCGCCGCCGCGCTCACTGCGACCTGCCCGCTCGTTCCGGTTATCGTGTTATTGGCGGTGTCCGTGGCGGTGATCGTCTGGTTGCCGGAGGTCTTGAGCGTTGCGCTGAAGGTGCGTGTCCCGTTGGTCAGCGTGCTATTCGCCGGCAGGACCGCGTTTCCATCGCTGCTGGTGAAATGCACCGTGCCCGCATAGCTCGCCACAGTGCTATTGCCGGCATCCAAGGCGGTCACCGTGAAGTTGAAGGCGGTGCCCGCGGTCGCACTGGCGGGAGCAGTTACGCTAAAGTGAGTAACGGTCGCCGCACCGACCACAATTGTATTAGACGTTCCAATAATTGTCCCGTTGACTGTATCGGTGGCGCTAATCGTTCGGTTGCCGGGCGTGCGCAGCGTAGCAGGGAATGTCCCCACTCCGCTCGTTAGCGTGCTGTTAGCTGGCAAGGTCGAGCTGACGTCAGTGCTGGTAAAGTGAACCGTGCCGCTGTAGCCCGTCGCCGTGTTATTAAACTGATCCAAGGCCGTGACCGTGAAGTTAAAGGACACGTTCTCGGTCGCACCGGCGGGCGCGACCACCGTGTAATGCGTCGCTGCCGTAGCACTCACCGTTACAGGATTGCTGACCCCAGTGACCGAGCTATTGACTGTATCGGTCGCGGTAATGGTCTGGTTGCCCGAGGTCTTGAGCGTTGCGCTGAAGGTGCCTGTCCCGTTGGTCAATGTGCTATTCGCCGGCAGGACCGCGCTGCCATCGCTGCTGGTAAAATGCACCGTGCCGGCATAGCCCGTCGCGGTATTGTTGAATTGATCCTGCGCCGTAACCGTGAAATTGAAGGCAGTGCCGGCGGTCGCACTGGAGGGCGCGCTCACGCTGTAATGCGTGGCTGATGCAGCGCTGACCGCGATCGTATTACTCGTGCCAGTGATGGAACTGTTCGCTGTGTCTTTAGCCGTAATCGTCTGGTTCCCCGCCGTCTTCAGCGTGGCGCTGAATGTTCCAACGCCGTTGTTGGTCAATGTGCTGTCAGATGGCAACACCGCTTGCCCATCACTGCTCGTGAAATGGATCGTTCCGGCATAACCGGTGGCGGTATTGTTGAATTGATCGAGCGCGGTCACACTGAAGTTGAATGCGCTTCCCGCAGTCGCGCTCGCCGGTGCGCTCACGGTGTAATGCGTGGCTGCAGCGGCACTCACCTTGATCGTGTTGCTGGTACCGGTAATGGAATTATCTGCCGTGTCAGTGGCAGTGATCGTCTGAACCGGTTGTATCAGAGTGCCCGCTGTTTTGAGTGTGGCACTGAACGTTCCAGTGCCGTTGGTCAGCGTACTGTCGGCTGGCAACGTCGCCGCTCCATCGCTGCTCGTGAAATGGACCGTGCCGGCATAGCCCGTCGCGGTATTGTTGAACTGATCCTGCGCGGTGACCGTGAAATTGAAGGCAGTGCCGGCGGTCGCATTGGAGGGCGCGCTCACCGTGTAATGCGTCGCTGCCGTAGCACTCACCGTTACAGGATTGCTGACCCCAGTGACCGAGCTATTGACTGTATCGGTCGCGGTAATGGTCTGGTTGCCCGAAGTCTTTAGGGTAGCACTGAAGATGTGCGCTCCATTATCTCCAGCCACAAACTGGTAGTTAGCCGGCAACACGGCCTGCCCATCGGTGCTGGTGAACTTGGCGGTGCCAAGGTAACCAGTCGCGACCTTATTAGCGGAGTCGAGCGCGGTCACCGTGAAGTTAAACGCAGTGCCCGCTGTCGCGCTCGCCGGCGCACTCACCGCAAAGTGGGTCGCCGCCCCAGGCGAAACCGAGATGTTGCTGCTCGTGCCGTTAATGGTGTTGGTAACGGTATCGGTCGCTGTAATCGTCTGGTTACCGACCGTATTCAAGGTGGCGCTGAAGACTTGAGCCCCGGCATTGGCGACGGTGAAGGTGTAATCACTCGGCAGGCTCGCCGCCCCATCCGTGCTCGTGAAGTGGACCGTGCCTGTATACCCGGTAGCCGTGTTATTGAACTGGTCCAGCGCCGTGACGCCAAAGTTAAATCCAACTGCCGCCGTCGCGCTGGCAGGTGCACCGACCGCCAAGTGCGTCGCGTTGGCCGCACTCACCCCAACATTCGCGCCGCCGGTAATTGAGCTAGTCGCGGTGTCGGTGGCCGTCACCCTTTGAATCCCTGCGGTCACAAAGGTCACGCCGTTTGTGAACGTGCGTGTGCCGGCGTCGCCCAGCGTAAACGTATAATCCACAGGCACCGCCGAGCCAGCGCCTGCGTCGGTCTTGGTGAAATGGGCCGTGCCAACGTAGTTCGTATCGGTGTTACCCGCGGCATCAAGGGCCGTCACCGTGATGGTGAACGGCGAGCCGGCGGTCGAACTTGCCGGCGCGGCCACGCTAAAGTGAGTAGCCGGCCCCGCTGTATTAGTCAGCGAGAAGTTCGCTGAGCCGTTATAACCAGTCGCGGTCGCGGTAACTGTATAAGGACCGCCCACCGTGTTACTCGCGGTAGCATTGATCGTGGCGTTGCCGCTCGCATCCGTGGTCGCCGGGTTAGTTCCCGACAGAGTGGCAGTGGGTTCGCTGCCCGGTGCCGTAAAGGTAACCGAGACACCGCTGATAGGATTGCCCGATTCTGACACGGTCGCTTGCAGCGGATTGGCAAAAGCCGTTCCAACTACAGCGCTTTGCGGTGTGCCAGCCGTAGCGGCGATCGTGTAGTTCGCTTCGACCGCGCCCATATCGACCGTCGCAGTCGCGTCCGCATCAGGTCCATCGACGATGCGAGTGAAGCCGCGCTGATCGGTGAATGGAGGTCCGCTAAACGGAGGATTGACGACTGCGGTGTTATCGCCCGCATCGATGACGGGGCTGGTGATTGCCGGCACGCGAGTCTGAGTAGGACCGCCATTGTTCGCCAGCGGACCCAGCTGCGGGTCAAACGTCGAACCGAGTAGATCACCCGGTTGAGGACTGTTGCAGAGGTTCGAGCTCGAGGCGTCGTCAATCAGGTTGTGACCGCCCGAATTAAACTTCTGGTTCCCGGTGCAATCCCCGGCAGTTCGGGTCAGGTCCTTTCCATTGTTCTGACTCAGGATGGTGTTCGTGAGCGTCACAGTGCCGCCGCCGCCAACGTCTAGGCCAATGCCGCCCGTTCCATTATTCGCGATGGTACAATTAGTCACGCCCACCGCTGGGCCACCATCGACGAGCATCGCCAGGCCAGTGTTATTTGAAATGGTGGAATTAACGACGGTCGCAGGCGTGCTGCCGAGGTGGATAGCGGTGTTCGTCGTATTATTTCGGAACGTGCAGCCGCTTACATTCAACTTGGCCGCTGCGTTGGTAAAGATGACATCCCCGGATGAACCCGCCATGGAGTTGGCAAAAAATTCGCAGTTATTTAGATTGAGCGTCCCTACGTTGTTGAACTCGATCGCGCCGCCGTTCGTGCCGGCGCCGCCCGGATCGGCCCTGCCTCCCGTGAATGACAGACCCTGGATGGTTGCCGTGCCGGCAGCCGGCAGGGTTACGTTCACCAATCTGAAGGTGTTGTTGCCCGCGACGGTGAGAACATTCGCGCCCGGCCCGGCGATCGTAACATTCCTATCCACGAGAAGGTCGGCGCTGGCCAGCGTGATCGTGCCGGTGAGGCCGGCCTGGAAGGTAACCGTGCCGCCGTCGCAGACATGACTAAGCGCGTAACGCAGCGTGCCGGCAGAGCCATCGTCAACCAACTTTGTGACTACCGCAGGATTATCGCACTGGGGAATTACCGTAATGGTATAATGTTGGCTGGCGGTCGCACCCGCCGTATCTGTCGCCGTCAAATCAAAGCTGACGGTTCCCGTAGCGGTCGGCGTGGAATTGAATGTTACCGTGTTGGCTGACGTAGAGGGGGCAGCCAGACCCGTAGGCCCGTTATCGGTATAGTTCGTGACGCTCATCGTCTTGTTACCCGTCCCACCAGAGGCTGTGATTGACTGGGTATAGTTGACGTTGACATTTGCGTTCGGCAGAGAGGTCGGACTAACAGTTACCGCAGCATTGATCGTGAAGGAGTAATGTTGCGATACGCTTGAAGCGCCGACGGTGTCTGTGGCGACCAGGTCGAAGCTGACGGTTCCCGCCGCGGTCGGCGTGGAATTGAAGGTTACTGTATTGGCGGATACCACAGGCGCTGTCAGCCCGGTTCCACTGTCGAGGTAGTTAGTGACGTTCATTGTCTTACTCCCGGTCCCGCCGCTCGCGGTTATAACCTGGTTATAAGCGACACCGACGGTGCTGTCGGGCAATGAGGTCGGACTTACGGTGACAGCCGGGTTGATAACGAACGAGTAATGCTGCGACGGACTGCTGCCGCTGACGGTATCAGTCGCGACCAGGTCGAAGCTCACGGTCCCGGCGCTTGTAGGCGTAGAGTTGAAGGTTAGCGTGTTAGGCGACGCCGTCGGCGCTCCAAGCCCGGTGGTCGTCGTGTAGTTCGTGACGTTCATCGTCTTGTTGCCCGTGCCATCGCTGGCAGTAATCGTCTGGTTGTAGAGAACTCCGACCGTGCTGTCCGGCAAAGTAGTCGGGCTCACCGTCGGCAATGGATTGACGGTCAAGGTCGCGTCAGTCGTCGTCGCGGTACTGATCGAATTCGTATAGACGGCGTGATAGACGTTGCCGTTGTCGGTGGCAGCTGCGTTGGTCACATTAAGCGTGTTCGAAGTAGCTCCGGCAACTTGATTGAATACGCCGACGCCATCGGTGGTCTTATGGACGAACCATTGGACCGTCGGAGCGGGGTTACCGCTGGCGCTGGCGGTAAAGGACGCGTTCTTCGTCACATCGGTTGCCTGGTTGGTTGGGTTGGTGACGATGGCTGGCGGAATGCCCAGCGGCGTGACTGTCGGATCGGTAGCGCCCGGGGGAGTGGGATCATCGGTCAGGACACTGATGCCTCCGTCGGCGGTTACCGTTCCCTGGCTAACGATCTGCGTCGTGCCGGCGGGGACAGGATTCTTGATCGTGACCACGTAGGTAATGACCACGCTCTTGCCGTTAGGCAGCGTGCCGACATTCAGCGTCGAAGAAAGGAAGTGCATCTCGCCGCCTGTAGGAGGCGTTGCGCCTTTCGCCTGGTCTTTCGCGGGCAAGCGGCGCTCGCCTTTGGTCAGGTAACCATACATGAGGCTGTCGCGATCCTGTTGCAGGTAGGAATCGTTCAGGCCAAGGGCGTGACCCATCTCGTGCATGGTCGCGGTAAGCAGATCGATTCGACCCGCCGGCGCGTTAGCCGGATCGGTGTAACGGCGGCTGCCTGAAATATCCTTAGTGAAGAGCGCATCGCTGTCCCCCTTCGCATCAATGAACCAGCCGTTGCCGCCCGCGTTCTTGCTTACACGAATGCGATTGCCGTCCGCTTCCCCTAACCGCAGGTCCGGCAGATCAGCTACTTCGAATTGAAGCTTGCGTAACGTTGCGACCTGATCAGTCGTCAAGCCGGTCTTCTCCCAGCGCGTCGTGGCGGCTGTAACAACCGAGTCAAGACTGCTCTGAGTCAGTAATCCCGATGAGACCGGCGCAACCGAAGGAGCCTTAACTGTAATCACTGGCTTCGTCTCAGGCGCAATGACGGGATCCAACCTGGGGACGAATGTTCGCGTCGCCAAGTCGACCGGCTTTACGTCGGCCTTCTCGACTCCGCCCGGAGTGAACATGAGCGGCGGGAAGGATCCGCAACTGGCCACTGTGGTCACGTTTCCACCCTCATCGTGACTCTTGTTCGCGCCGTTCAGAGTGTTGTTGGCATTGATGAAGGCAATCGCAGCAGCCGAGTTGCCGCCGTTTGCCCCGGTCTGGACGGTTATCGCAGCGCCGGCCGGAGGGCCTGTGCGCGCCGCGAGGTAAACATCCCAGGAGCCGTTCATCGTGGTCGCGTCAAAGACAGTGTTGCCGGTGATCAATGCGCAGTTCGTGTTGTTTTCGTCCGCATAAACGAAGATGTTGCCGTCGGCCGCTCCGCACGGGACGCCGGCGCCGCAACCGATGCTCTGGTTCGTGCCGCTCGGCTGCGGAAGAATGTTGTTGGTGATCTTGAAGCGACGCGCCGGGAGCGTGCCTCCTGTGTTTGGCGTGGCGCCGTTCTGGCTGAACGCGATGATGACGTCAGAATTCGGCACTTCGCGGATTTGGTTACTATCGACCGTGAAGTAGGCTTGCGTGGAATCGCCTTGAGCGATCAAACGGACGCCGGCGCCGTTCGAGTTGGAACCAGAGTCCTTGGTGCCCTGCGTACCGATCTGATTGCCGTTGATATTGCCGGTAATCGAGCCGCTGAAGCCGACTCCCGCATTTGCTTGAGCGTTGATGGAGGAAGATTTGTGAAAGGTGAGTGTGTTGTTGAGGATTTGGAACGTGTTGTTCGAATGCTGGCCCTGGTCGAAATCCATGCCGGCGTTATTATTGCCGAATGTGCTGTTCTGGACGACGAAGCTATGACTCGCGGCAGGCGCGGTAATCACGCCAAGGCTCGATGAACCGATGGTCGCCGTATCGACGGCGGAAACCTGGAGACCAGTGCCGCGCACGCCAGTAAACGTGCAGCTCTGCACATTTGCTGAGGTCAGCACCGACGTGCCGCGGATCTGCACGAGGAAAGCGTTCCCGCCTACGGACCCCGACGGATCGCAGGCTCTGCCGGCAGTGCACTTGAACGTCGAATTGCTCGCGTTGATGGCAGTCAGGTTGGTGTTGTTGTTGTCGACGTTGACCTGATTGTTCGGGGCAGAATCCACGACGTCGTTCGACAGAGTGATTGTCCCGGTGTTGTTGATCAGGTTGACACCTTCGTCGGTCGTGCCGCCATTGGTTCCGTTTCCGGCACTGTCCGTCACGTTGCTGTGGTCGAGCGTGAAGCCGGTGGAACCGGTCACGCTGATACCCTTCGTGCCGCTGTTGCTGACGTTTAGGTAGCCAAGGCTGATGGTTCCGGTTGAATTGGTAAGAATGCCTTCGGCGGTTGTGTTCTGGATCGTTCCACCCGAGCCGTTGTTGGTGCTGCCATTATTATCGCCGGTGACCGTGAAAGCGTTCGCGCCAGTGCCGTTGAGCACGATGCCATTGACGGCCCCATTGGACGTAATGCTCTTAAACGTCACGCCATTGGCACCGATGGTTGTGCTCGTAATGTTCAGGCCTGTTCCGGTAGTCGAAGTGATCGTATTAGCAGCTCCGGTGATGTTGAGAGTGCCGCCACCAGTGGCGGCGAAACCTGCGTTAGCGCCCGAACTGATCGACACGCCTGTAAAGTTGAAGGTCGCACTGCCGTTGCTGCCTGTGAGGCTTGCGCCTGTTCCGCCCGTCGTCGTCAACCCATCAAAGCTAAGCGTTCCCCCAATACTCGAAAAACTAACGGCTGTGCCGGTTGTCGTCGTAATATCCACCTCGCTGACATTCACGCCGGTGATCGCACCGGCCGGGTCGGTCATGCCGGTACTGGTTGTGGAGTTGATGCTGAGGCCACGCACGGTCGTATTCGTATTCAGCGTTACTGTCCCGCCGAGATTCGTCACAGTCCCGTTCCCGCTATTCATCGCCGGGAACGAGGCGCTGCCCGTAGGCAGATTCAGGCCAGTGATTGTTGAAAGACTCGCGGTCGCATCCTGCCCAATCAATTTTTGTCCGCTCAACAACGTAACCGGTCCGGCATAAGCGGTGGCGCTTTCGTAGATGAAGATGTTGTCGTTGGCCGCGGGGTGGTTGCCGGTGCCGTCATTCACCGCCTGGAATGCGGCCAGCGTGTTGAACGGCGAGGAGAGCCTTCCATCGCCGGCCCCCGCCGCGTTATTGATAAACCAAACCATGCCGCTGATCGGGATCGTCACGGTGGCAGTGCGGTTCGAGGCCGCGCTCGCCGCATTGGCGTTATCAGTGAGCCGATACGTGAAGGTGTCGTTTGGCCCACGAAAGCCCGCTGGCGGATTGTAGGTAAACTGTCCCATGCCTGCGCCGGAAACGGTCATCACGACGGTGCCACCCTGCGCGGTGGTTGCCGTGATCGTGTTGGTCACCACGGTCGACACCGCCTGCACCAAATCGATCGTCGCCGTGGGATTTAGGCCTAAATAATCATTGGTTACGACGCTGTACGGAATGTTCGCGGAATTGATCGAGACATTGCCGATCACGGTCTGCGGGTAGGTGTCATCAATGCCGACAGGCGAGGCGGCGAGCGATCCCGCCACGTCGGTCGTGAACGTCGACGTGGGGTTAGTCGGGCTATTGGGGTTGAAAGTTACGTTCGTTATCGGCACGCCGCCGGCCCCGATTGTGAGCGTGTAAGTAATGTTATCGCCCTGCAACGCGAAGCCGCCGTTGCTGTGATTCGGAAATGCGTCGTTCAAACTGGCAGTCACCGTTGGAGCGACGGCCCACCCGGATCCGGCGGTGGTCCAGAGTAGCGCGCAGGCTAGGAAACAATGGCGAACGATTCTAAGGAAGTTCGGCTTAAGCACGATAAGCGGGGAGAGCGGGTGAGTTTTCAAGGGGACGTGGTATGAGCAGTTTGGGAACCGGTCGGCGTAGTTTTTAAAGGGAATGCGGAAACGTGTCCAGATTAATTATTGGGTTGTTACCAAATAAATTCAGGCCTGTGATTTCAGTTCGGGCGACTGGAAGGCCTCCTCGATCTGGCAGGCGTTTGTGCGGGCGTCGCGCCAGTGGACGTCTTCCGAAAGATTCGGGTCGATCCAGCCACGCGTGTCCTTCTTCACCTGCTTCCCGAGGATCACGTAAAGCCAGACCGCGCCGTCGGAGTAGGACTGCCCGAAGATGGCGCGAACCCGATCGAATTCGCCAATGACGCTTCGGCTCTTCAATCCGAGCGCCCCCTTGATGGCGCTGGAAATAAGAGGTGTTCCGAGCGCGCTCTTCACATCCTCCGTGCCGGCCAGCGCGGCGAACATCGGGAGTTTTCGTACAAAAGCCGTTGCGACCGGTTGCGCTGCTTTCGGATGCGCCTCGGATTTAACCAACTGCGCTTTCCATTTCGCGAAACTCTCTCCTTCCGGCAATCTCGCGGCGCGCGCATCGGCGGTTCCGCGCATGGCGACCTCCAACGCCGCGGGCGTTTTCGTGGGAATATGAATCAGCTTCAGCTCACCGGCGTTCAAGGCGCCGAACGGATCCTCCAAGGTTTTTGCGATCGGATCATAGCTGATCGCGTCGTGGGCAAAAACGATCTTGTCTTTTGCGCCCACCTCAGCCAGCCGCGCGGCGAAATCGTCCGGCGAGAGATTCTCAATCATATCGGCGCTGCCGAGCGAGGAAAAAGAAATCGCGTTCCCCTTGGAATAAATATTCTTGAAAGGCGCGCGCGAGATGGCATCGGCCAGCCGTGGAAAATCCGCCACTTGCACGAGCACGTGCAGTCCGCAGGCGCTGTCCGGTTGCATCCGGCCCAGAACAGAGGCGCCCATGATCCGCGCGACGGAGCTGTAGCTCGAAACGAAATCCAGCAACTTCAGCTCCGCGGCATCGAACGAGAGAACGCCCGGACCTTTTTCCATTTCCAAGGCGAAGAGAGCCTGCGGACGGAAAAAACTGCCGCAAACCAACACTGACCCGACGCGAAGAAAAGTACGGCGATCGGAATCCATTAGATCAGCGAGTGTTGGACCATATTCCTGCCATCCGAGTCAAGAATGTTTTTAGCGGAGTAGAAAGAAAGCCAGGGGCGGATTTCTGTAGCGGCGGTCTATGACCGCCGAAAGCCTGTTCGAAAACGGCGGTCATAGACCGCCGCTACAGTCCAGTCCGTGTCTAATCGGTGTTCATCCGTGGCTGAATCCGCTACCATCATCCCATGCTCGATCTCGCCCAAGTCCAGTGCTCGGAATTCGCGGCCTGCGTCAATCAGGATTTCGATTTCAGGAGCAGAAAATCAGCCACGGATGGACACAGATGAAACACGGACGAAGGAACGGAACGGCAGCCGCGGATTACTCCGATAAGAAGCAAACGAGGATAGAGTATGGAGGATGGCAGGCAGCTTTTTACTACCCTCAATCCTCAATCTTCCACCCTCGCTTCCGATCCCCCATCCGAGTCATCCGTGTCATCCGCGGTTAAAAAATTCCTGATCCGATCCAATCTGTGTTTATCCGTGCTAATCTGTGGCCAAGTCTGGTAGCGTCGCGGCATGCTCGATCTCGCCAAAGTCCAGTGCTCGGAATTCGCCGCCTGCGTCAATCAGGATTTCGAAATCGCCGCTAGCGGCGGGAGGCTGGTCCTGCAACTTTCTGAGGCGCGGCCGTGGGGTTCTGGAGCAGGCACTGAGCGAGAGCCGTTTGCCTTGACCTTTCGCGGGGCGCCGCAGCTGCGTTTGCCCCAGGGCATTTACAAGATGAGCCACGCGCAGCTCGGTGAGATGGAAATTTTCCTGGTCCAAATCGCCGGCGATCAATCCAACAGTACGTTTGAGGCGGTCTTCAATTAAGAGTCTCCCCTGTAGCGGCGGTCTATGACCGCCGACCGCATTCAGGAGCGGGGACGACGGTCATAGACCGCCGCTACAGTTCCAACTCATCAGCAAATACACGCCTTTATCTTCCACCTGTTTGAACCCGAGCCGCTCATAGAGCCGCAGCGCCGGATTGAAGCGCTCGACGTGGATCGTGAGGGACTTGCCGACTGACCGCGCCTCCTCCTGCAACTCGCGCAATAGTTTCGTCCCGATGCCGGTTCCGCGATGTTCGGGTAGCAGTGCGATATCGACGATGCGGATCTCTTTTTCCCACCGCGCGACATACAATCGTCCGATCGAAACTCCGTCGCGCTCGATTACTTGAAACGATGCGCCCGGATAGTTTTCCCGGTAATGCGCCGCCTGCGCATCGAACTGCCTCCGGCAGAAAACCGCCTTGTCTTCATCGCTCCAGCCCGTGACCGCCAGCTCCTCCGCCCGCGTGCTCGCATACACGGCGGCCAGGAACAAATCGTCCTCCGCTGTGATGGGACGTAATGCGATCATAGTGGGAGCAATCTCACACCAAGGTCACCACGGGACACAACGATGAAATTTGAGAGGGGCGACCGCGGACTACTCGGATAGCACGGATGGGGATGGGAGCGAGGGTTGGAACAATAGAGAATTGGGAGCGTAAGCGCGGATTGATTCCTGTAGCGGCGGTCTATGACCGCCGAAGCGTGTTCAAAAGACGACGGTCACAGACCGCCGCTACAGATTCCAATATCCGTGACCTCCGCGTAATCCGCGGTTCAAAATCTTTATCCCCTCGGCGGAAATACGCCCTGCAACGCGATGCAGAAATTCAGCGTCAGGTACGGCTGCATGTTGTTATGCGGCTGATCGCCGCCCGCAGGTGTGAGGGCGTTGTTCGCCATCGTCACCTGGGCGCTGCCGGGCGCTTTGTATGGCGTCCCACCCGTGCCGATGCGCGTCAGCGAGTTTCCCGCCGGCGTGCTCTTGGTGGAGGTGCTCGTTGCCGCCATCAACTGATGGGTATGCGAAGGAATCTCCGATTCCAGCAACGACACGGTCTGCGACCCTCCTGTCTCTCCAAGATCATGCAGGGAAAGGCCGGGGCCCTGGCCGGGATGCATCGGCGCGTTGCCCTGAACGTTGGGCAAGGCGAAGTTCGATTTGCCGTCGCCGCCGTAGGTAGTGCCCAGGAGCGAAAAGAGCGCGGTATTTTGCGAGAGGGGGAGGATCTGGCCATCGCAAAAGGCCCAGCCTTTTGGGGCGAAGTTGAACGGGAAAATTCGGATTTCAGCAACAAATGGATCCATGTTTACTCCTTAAGTCTGCGACGGGAAAATCCCGAACAATGAAATGATAAAATCGAGACAGAGATAGGGCTGAAAATTGTCGTGCGGCTGGCTGCCGCCGACCGGACCGACGGAGGGAGCCATGGCGACCGATGGGGCGACGTTGATGTAAGGAAAGAACAACGTTGCCTGTGCGAGGACGTCGCCCGAAGCGTTCGGAGACGTTGCCGTCGTCGTGGTGCCGAGAAGCGCGTGGGTGTGCGCGGGAATCTGTGCCACCGTCAGCGTAACGGTTTCCTCTCCGCCGGTTTGGGCCAGCGTAAATCCGTTGCCCTGATGAAGCGGAATTCTGCCCCGCAGATCGGGTAACGCAAAGGTACTCTGCCCATCGCCACCGTAGGTTGTACCGATCAGGTTGAAGAGGGTATCGTATTCCGAGATGGGAAGCAATTGCCCTTCACAAAACATCCAGCCCGAGGGCGCGAAGTTTCCCGCGAAGATCCTGATTTCTCCGACATAAGGTTGGGCCATAAATTTTTCTCCTTAGGTTTGCGATGGGAAAATTCCCTGGAGCGCGATGCAGAA
Source organism: Spartobacteria bacterium (assembly GCA_003134785.1). Lineage (GTDB taxonomy): Bacteria > Verrucomicrobiota > Verrucomicrobiia > Chthoniobacterales > UBA10450 > AV80. The sequence continues at coordinate 41,554 of PLCN01000002.1, read as the reverse complement.
ACTTAATACCAGGTAGGGCATCATATTGTCGTGCGCCTGGCTGCCGCCAACATTGCTAATGGAACCGGGATTCATTGCCTGCAGATTGTTATCCGGAGGTTGATAGAGCTGGGAAGGGCTGCCCCCCAGCTGATTGCCGGAGGCGATGATGAGGTCACCGTTCACCGACGTGGCATTCAGCGTATGAACGTGAGTGGGTATCTCTGAAATAGAAAGAGTGTGCGCTTGCTCGCCGCCTTTTTCGCCGAGGGTGAAACCCGAGCCCATGTGAATCGGCACCCTGTTCCTAAGGTCGGGCAGCGCGAAGTTGACCCGCCCGTCGCCGCCGTAGGTCGTGCCAAGCAAAGAGAAGAGCGCCTGGTTCTGGTTTATCGGGAGCAGCTGCCCGTCGCAAGTGGCCCAGCCTTTCGGCGCGAAGCTGAAGCTCATGATTCTTATTTCGGAAAGGAATGGTTCAGCCATGGTGGTGAGATAGGTTGAGGTTCTAGCGGAAAAGTTTCAGCAGGGAGTTAGCCGGCATTGACTTTACTATTGTCGCGGTGTCTCCAGCCAGAAAACATTTTTCCCTTGCGGGTTGAAGCGGCGTCCTCTTTTGGGGGAAACGCATGACTTCGTTGTTATCTGGAGCACAAAAACGTGTCCAGCTTTTTTTAAAAAATCTTTTTGACCGCGGATTACGCGGAGAGCACGGATACTTCGAAACAAGAGGGAGAGCGTCTCAATTGATACGCGGCAAAAATTCCAACCCCCACGCACCAAGTCCGCCAAGGCCACCCGCAACGCAGCGTTTCAGCGCGAGGCAGGCCTTGCCAAGATTTTTACCTGTAGCCGCTTCGCTGCCTCCTGCGCGCCAAAGCGCTTCGGCGGCGGTGCGTGCGAAGCGCGAGTGTTGCGGCGTGTGCCGAAGCGTCTTCCCCGAGCCCCGAAAGCTTTCGGAGGCTGCTACAGGTCTTCTGCCTTCTGCCTTCTGCCTTGTAAGGCCGACGGGCTTACATGATCCCCTTTACGCTGCTGAGAATCTCGCCCAGCTCCTTGGCGTGGCTCTTGGTCCCTTCCGGCGAGGCCCAGTATGTGATAAGCAGCGCCTTGTCTTTTCTCACCGCCAGGATAGTCAGGCTAATGATCGCGTCGCCTTCCTTGTCCTTGCCGTTCCAGGTGATGTCGACTCCTTCCATGCCATTGATCTTTCCCTCACTTTGCTTTTGCGTCTTTGTGTCGATGGTCACCCCTTGTTCCTTCAGGAAATCGATCGCGTCCTCGATGGTCTTATCAAGTCCCTTGGCATCGCTGGCCTCGACCGCGAAATAGACCTGGTCGTCCTTCGACTGTGATTCCACACCCTTGTCGATTTCCTTCGATTTCCAGTCGTCCGGGATGGTGATCGAGGCGAACGAATCTTCATCCGGCACCTTGAAGGTCTTGGCGAAAGCCGGCGTAAGCAGAGCGAGAGCGAACAGGACTGCGAGCGAGAGTTTCTTCATAGTCCGGTTCTCTACACGCGACCGGATCGTTTGTAAAACCGGCGTGCGAAACCATGCGCAAGAACTGGAAGGCGCGGCCTCATTATCCTGTAGCGGCGGTCTATGACCGCCGAAGCGTACTCGAAAGACGTCGGTCATAGACCGCCGCTACAGTTTGGAGAGAGCCGATGATGCGAGCTTCTCGTGCTCATGGCGGCACGGGATCGCGCGTTCCCGTCGCCACCCACGGCATGCAACGAAATAACCGGGAGGTAGTGAGCCAAAGTCCTTTCGGGAAACCATGTGCGCGCATGGCTTCCTCGGAATATTGCGAGCAAGTGGGCTGGAACCGGCAACGAATGAAACGATGTGTCACCGGTTGCAGGAACTGCCGGTAACCGCCTACCACCACCTTGTCATAGACGGCCACGGAGATCTGCTCCCGCGGCGGCCGCGTCCAATCGCAAATCGCCCCGGCTCCGAGCACGAGCGTTCCGATCAAAGCGATGCGGCCTCTGCCTTTGAAGCGGCCGGCTCCGAAGCTCCTACTTCTTGGTACTCTCAAGGATTCCCTGCAAGGCCGCAACGCCGCCCAGGAATAGGACCCAGATTATCCAGCCCGCTATGACAGCATATCCGATGACTAACCCTGCTATGGCCAGGCCACGGCCCTGCAATTCTGGTCTGGCCCGGAATTTGGGTAAGGCAAGGTGTCCGCAAATGACTCCGGCCACCAAGGGAATCGGTCCACAGCAAAAGCCCAGCACTCCGAGTAAGCTAAGAACAAAAGACCAGATGGCGAGCGGCTCAGTAGGCGCGACCGGTCGGGTCGGATAATGAACCGTGCCTCCAGGTGCCGGCGTTGTCACCATCGGTGTAGCGGGAGCTGCGGCGGCAGCAGCGGGCGCGGGTGACGGCGTGACGCCGGTCGCGCCGCTCACACTTACCCCGGGCACGGAAGAAAGCGGCGCCCAGCCGGCGGCGCCCTCATACCAACCCAGGTCGGAGCCGCTGAGTGTTCCCGCAGCCAGTTGGCGGTTCACCTCTTCCAGCGAGAACGGCCCCATCGCCTGTCCATTGCGCGCGATATGGATTTGCATGCATCAAGTGTGTTGAGCGCCTCAGCCGACCGCAAGCAGAAACTCCGTCCGTCCTTGGGGAATAGCCCAGCGTTTTAACGCTGGGTTACATCGCGGGTGAAAGGTGAGTCCCGTGAGGGACGGCAGGAGCAGCGCCACGGCTGTTACTCTGCCAGGCACCGGCGCGATTCTTTCGTCCCTGACGGGACTCGTTGTCTCCAAACCCATTTTCCCCCAGCGTTAAAACGCTGGGCTATTGCCGGAGCGCTTCAGCCGAGGTCGGGCTGTCCAAGCCCTTCACCTTTTGTGTCTTTTGTGATCCGCCTTTAGGCGGATGCGAGATCCCTGAATCCCCGTCAAAGAAATCTTGTCAGAGAGCGCGCCGGTAGCCAGCATGCCACAACTCTGGAGCGGGAGACCCATGAGCGGCATCCGTGTTTCCAGATCAACCTTAAGCACTCATCCCATGGAAGAGCTAGCTCACGAAAACACGCCGATGAAAGTAGTCATCCTGTGCGGCGGAAAAGGAACGCGGCTGCGCGATGAAACGGAGTTCCGTCCGAAACCGATGCTGCCAATCGGCGATCGCCCGATCCTCTGGCACATCATGAAGACCTACGCGCACTACGGCTTCAAGGAGTTCATCCTCTGCCTTGGTTACAAAGGCGAGATGATCAAGGAATATTTTCGAAACTATCTTTGGAATACCTGCGATACCACTCTTCAACTTGGCCCCGATCCTGAAGCGAAGTTTCATACCCAACACAATGAAGGAGACTGGCAGGTCACCCTGGCCGATACTGGCGAAGACTCGATGACCGGCGACCGCGTTTACCGAATCAAGCAATACCTCGGCGCCGATGACACCTTTCTTCTCACTTACGGTGACGGAGTCGGCAGCATTGACATACCTGCTTCGATCAAGTTTCATCGGGCCGCCGGCAAGGTCTGCACCATCACTGCGGTCCACCCACCCGGGAGGTTCGGCGAGCTGAGCTTCAAGGATGATTCCACTGTCACCGGCTTCAACGAAAAGCCGCAAACAGAAAGCGGCTACATCAATGGCGGCTACATGGTTTGCAGCTCGTCCCTCTTCAATTACCTGAAAGGCAATCCCGCCGTGATGCTAGAACAGGAACCTCTCCGCAAGATAGCCGCGGAAGGTAAGATGGGCGCCTACAAACACGACGACTTCTGGCAACCCATGGATACCTTCCAGGAGTTTACTTTGCTGAACACCCTCTGGCAGGAAGGGCGCGCGCCCTGGAAAGTTTGGTAGACTGAATGTTCGGCGGCGTCTTCGAGAACAAGAAGGTGTGGCTCTCGGGGCATACCGGCTTCAAAGGTTCGTGGCTGGCCACCTGGCTTCTCCAGCTCGGAGCCCGCGTGCATGGATTTGCCCTGGAGCCGCCGACTACTCCGAGCTTGTTCGAGCAGCTTGGCCTTTCGTCGCAGCTCGATCACGAGATCGGCGACATCCGTGATGCGGCGGCGGTGGAGAAATCGATCCGTTCCGCCGCGCCCGATTTTGTCTTTCATCTGGCTGCTCAACCTATCGTTAGGTATTCCTACCGGGAACCGGTCGAGACCTATCAGACAAACGTAATGGGCACCGTCCACGTGCTGGAAGCTCTGCGCCACTGGCGAGAACCCTGCGCCACTGTCTTTGCCACGACCGACAAGTGCTATCTCAACCGGGAACAGCAGTACGCCTATCGAGAAGAAGACGCGCTGGGCGGCCACGATCCCTATAGCTCGAGCAAAGCCGCGGCGGAGATCGCCATCGCCGCTTATCGCAGCTCCTTCTTCGATCCTTCCAAAAACCCGCCGGTGAAGATCGCCAGCGCTCGGGCCGGGAACGTGATCGGCGGCGGCGACTGGGCCACCGACCGGATTGTGCCCGACGCCATCCGCTCGTTAGGCCGCGGCGAACCCATCCCAGTCCGGAACAAGAATGCGACCCGACCGTGGCAGCATGTGCTCGAACCATTGAGCGGTTACCTGTGGCTCGCCGCCGTCCTGGCCCATCCGGCGCTCCGGGAACGAACCTCAGCCGCGGAGTTTACCAGCGCGTTCAACTTTGGTCCCGAACTGGAATCCAACCGCACGGTCGAAGAGTTACTCGAAGAAATCTTAAAGCACGTGCCCGGAAAATGGATCGATCGCCACGATCCCGCCGCTCTCCACGAATCCGGCCTTCTCAATCTCTCCACCGACAAGGCGCGTCATCTTCTCGGCTGGCAACCTGCGTGGAATTTCGAGGAAGCCGTCGCGGAAACGATTCACTGGTATAACGCTGTCGCCCAGGGGTCCGACGCGCTGAAGGTTACGCGCGATCAAATACAGGCGTATGCAGAGAGGGCGCGCACGCTCGGGATGGCATGGTCCGCTCATCCCGGCTAGATTCCCGCACCCGGATGAAAACCGCCGCTGAATTGAAAGCCGAAATTCTCGGCCTCACTCGCGAGTATTCCGCGCTGACGCATGGCGCCAACCGTCCCGGCTATGGCGATGGCGATGGCGCGCAGCCGGAATTCGTGCCGGGTGAGACAACGATTCCGTACGCCGGCCGCGTCTTTACCGAAGACGAAGTGGAAGCGGCTGTTTCTTCCACGCTGGATTTTTGGCTTACTCTCGGAACGGAAGGTGAAGCTTTCGAAGAGGAGTTGAAGCAGTTCCTCGGCGTCAAACGGTCCATCCTCGTCAACTCCGGCTCGTCCGCGAATCTGCTCGCGCTGTCCGCGCTCACCAGTCATAAGCTCGGAGAACGCCGGATCAGAGCCGGCGATGAAGTCATCACCTGCGCCGCAGGGTTTCCTACCACGGTCGCGCCGATCATCCAGAACGGCGCCGTGCCAGTCTTTCTCGATAACGATCCGCTTACTTTGAATGCGCGGCTCGATCGGCTCGAAGAAGCTTTCGTCTCTGGAAAAACGAAAGCGGTCATGATGGCCCACACGTTGGGTAATCCCTTTGATCTCGAAACGATCACCGACTTCTGCCGGCGGCATGAACTCTGGCTTATCGAAGATAACTGCGACGCACTCGGCGCCACCTACACCTCGGCCGAAGCCAATGCCAGGCCCCGCTTCACCGGAACGTTCGGCGACCTTTCGACGCAATCCTTCTACCCGCCGCATCATCTCACGCTCGGCGAAGGCGGCGCGATCAATATTGTGGGCCGAATGTATCTGCGCGTGCTGGTCGAAAGCTTCCGTGATTGGGGCCGCGACTGCTGGTGCGCGAGCGGAAAAGCGAACACCTGCAACAAACGTTTCGAGTGGCAACTCGGCGAGCTGCCTTTCGGTTACGACCACAAATACATCTACTCGCATCTCGGCTATAACTTGAAGCCGCTCGATATCCAGGCCGCGATCGGCCGGCAACAGATCAAGAAGCTGCCCGCGTTCGGCGAAGCGCGCCGCGCTAATTGGGAATACCTTCGCCAAGGTCTCGCGGGTCTAGAAGAGTTCTTCGATTTTCATTTGCCTACCCACGCCAAAGGCTGGACGCCGAAAGGGTTCGAGTGGCAAAACGAAAACAGTCCGCGCTGCTCGCCTTCCTGGTTCGGTTTCATGATGCTGGTGAAACCGACAGCGCCTTTCACCCGGACCGAATTCGCGCGTCACCTCGAAGGACACCGAATCGGCAATCGAATGCTCTTCGGTGGAAATCTCCTGCGTCAGCCCGCCTTTATGCAATTGCGCCAGGAAAATCCCGGAGCCATCCGCGTCATGGGTGAATTGAGCGGCGCCGATCGGATCATGAACGAATCCATCTTTGTCGGCGTCTATCCCGGACTTACTCGCGCCATGCTCGACTACATCGTGGAAACAATTCGCGCGTTTTGTCAGAAGGCATGAGTTCGTCACCGCCTTTCCAGAATCCGCTCGCCGCGGATCTGGATCACATTCTTCAGCATACGAAGGGGCTGTGGGAACCGCTTCGCGGACAAAATATTTTCGTCACCGGCGGGACTGGGTTCTTTGGGCGGTGGCTGCTCGAGGGTTTCGTGCACATGAACGACTCGTTAGGTCTAGGCGCGAGCATGGTTGTGCTCAGCCGTAATCCGGAATCATTTGTCGCTAAAGCTCCCCACCTCGGCAAACATCCCGCGATCAGTTTCGTGCGAGGCGACGTTCGCAGTTTCACGGCCACCGACGTGCGCTCCCGGCTCGGATCGAAAGGACCCACCCAGTTTAGCTTTGTCATTCACGCCGCGACCGAATCGAGCGGAAACATGAACGCGGAAAAGCCGCTGCTCCTGGTCGACACGATTGCACAAGGAACACGCGCGGCCTTGGACTTCGCGGTCGAGACCGGCGCGAAACGCGTTCTCTTCACCAGCTCGGGCGCAGTCTATGGCTCCCAGCCCAGCGAAATGACGCACATTCCAGAAACCTACCTGGGCGGCCCCGACCCTCTTAACCCTGACTCCGCCTATGGCGAAGCGAAACGGCTGGCAGAGCTACTTTGCGCTAGCTATCAAAAGCAGCATGGCCTGGAACCACTCATCGCCCGCTGCTTCGCGTTCGTCGGCCCATTTCTTCCCCTGGACGCTCATTTCGCCATCGGCAACTTCATCCGCGACGCGCTTCGTGGGGGACCGATCCAGGTAAACGGCGACGGCACTCCTTACCGCTCCTACCTATACGCCGCCGACCTTGCCATCTGGCTGTGGACGATCCTCTTCAAAGGCCAGCCCAGTCGCGCCTACAACGTCGGCTCCGAAGACGCACACACCATCCATGACCTCGCCAAAATCGTGGCCGAAATTTGTAGCAACGCCATGGTTCACGTGAAAGAAAGACCCGATCCCACTAAGTCTCCCCAGCGCTATGTTCCTTCCTGCCAGCGCGCGGCAGAAGAACTAGGGCTTAGCCACCAAATCGCGCTAGCCGATGCTATCAGGCGGACCGCAACCTTCACCGCCAACGATTCAGAGAAAGCTCAGAATAGGAGTGTCAATACTTAGCTCTGACCCCTTCTGCCCCCTCGATCAAGGCGGCTAGGGAGCATTCACGAAAATCGAGTAACTGGGGCTAACGTTAAACATGACCGTCAGTCCCGCTCGCGAAGATATTCGGAGTTGAACCTCGACGGAACGGTTGCTTCATACTCGCCACTTGTCACTTCGACCCGACCCCTGCACTTGCGTCACCGTCGGCAAACCGGGCTTCTCGCGTCGGGGACAGAAACTAACGAAGGCTGAACCACGTCCCGGCGAGCAGCGTTCAGGAGCACCTGCACCAAAGGGCGAACTGAGCGGAGAACGAGATAACTTGGGCACCGCAGAAGCTCTCGACCAAGGCGGATAAGCCGTAGTGCATTTGCGGAATCTAACGATAGGTTCCGAAACAGCGCTCGCCTCGGCTTTCGAAAACGACCCTTTAGGGTGCTCATTTCAAAATATGTTGACTGCTCCCATCGTTCCGCCCGAAGGTTGATTTTAAGAACAGGCCTACTAGAGAACTGGCACGCCTGTCTTACTTACCGCGAAGATGGCGAAGAAAGCACCTATCGGAATTTGTAAGCTATGCTTGAAAACAGCACAGCTCCAAGAATCGCATATCGTCTCTAAGTTCTTCTGGCGAGGTAGTGGATTATTCAAAACGCAAAGAGCCTTTAACACTGTCGCTATAAATAATCCCGAGGTTAGGATACCTGCGCGCCAAGATGGATTTAAGGAGTATTTGTTATGCAGACGGTGTGAGCAAAGACGCAGCGAGTGGGAAAGTTACTGTGCTCCCTTGTTCTTTCACGCTACAAGTCCAACGAGGCAGCCGCCAAGACATCCATATTTTGAGTTTGGTAACATAGAATACCCGAAACTAAAGCTACTAATCCTATCTACCCTCTGGCTAATGGCGGTATCAAAGGATCTGTACTACTGCCACGTTAAGTTAAACGCTCGCAAGCTAGAGCAACTTAGAAAGATGCTGCTCACCAGCAATCCTGGTAGAGATTCCCGCTACGGTTGCGTATTTACTGTCCTAGTAACCAGCGATGATTTCAAGCCCCTGCCTGCATTCTTTTCGCAACCGCTAAGACTTAGACGGACTCGCAATGGCGTTACGACAAAAGCCTACGGCTTTATTATTGCTGGGATTCATTGGCAGATTTTCGTGAGTAATTTAGTAAAGGATGCTTCATTCGAACGGTTCTTCCCAAAAGAGACTGGAATATTGAGAGTTAAGGTTGCGAGCCCGTATAGCTTTGGATACCTAAAGCCGCTCCTAGACGAATTAAAGAGCGGGACTAGATAATGCCTTAGGCAACGGCACTCCGAATTACCATTGGGAAATCAACAGGGGGTCAGTCCTCACTATCGACACAATGTTTTTGGATTTCAGGAAGTCGACTCTGCGGTGAGTGTCGAAAGTGAGGACCGACCCCTTCGAGACCTTCGGACCCCTTCGAGACTTAAACAGTTCATCTTCTTTAATGCGCACCGCTCGGTGCTGAGTTGGCGATTCACTCGTTAGTTGGTAACACTATCTTCTTGCTTTGCCTGTTCCAAACGCCGCACAATGGCCCTGTATGCAAAGCCAACCTGAGCCAAGTCACGGAAATCCGTGGAACAAACTCAGCCTTTTTACTGCATGGATAATCTCCGCCGTACTCCTTTGCGTGGCGATTATCGGCCAAGGAACGCGGAGTTTTTACGGCTTGCTGCGATGGTTTTGCTTCGCCGTTTTCTTGCTCACTTTAATCGCGTTCTCGCGCCGGGCACACAAGGTCATGCTATTCGTCCTTGCCCTGCTGACCGTGGCTTTCAATCCCATTCTGCCTCTCCATATGAGCAGAGGGAAGTGGTTAGCAGTCGATGGATTTTCGCTGTTTCTCTTAGTCGCGTTGATTTCAGGACGGTTCGATTCTGAAAAGCGTACGGGGCTAAAAGAACGAAAACAGCAGTTGCTCGAAATGGCTGCGAGGGTCACAGCAGATGGAGATGTGGGGTGGCACTGGAATGGGTTTGAATGGATAGTCACGGAGAGGGTAGGCTATACGCCGGACCAAGAGCAGGAGGTTGCACGGAGGATTACAGAATACGGTCGCTACATGAGCGACTTGCCCGCTGAGTGGGCTAATGACTTCGCCAAGCTTACGCCGCCGGAGCGTGAGGAAGAATACCGCCAGTCAATCCAAGATGACGAACGCGAAAGAAGGCGCTTACGTGGCTTGCGCCCGTTTGTCTGGCGGCAGCGATATGTTTGGGAACTCGGAAAAGGCTATCTCGTTATTGGAGCAATATTTGTGGCTGTGATTGCGTTGACGAAATGCGCACGGGACAATACCTAACCGAATTTCCAGTTCGGTAGCCCCACAATGAGTGATGACGTTGACATGCTTAAGCTCTACTCGGTCTTCGATTATGGGAATAATCCCGCCTTCGATAGACAGGTAGAAAAATGGCTTTCCGAAGCTTCGACTGCGCGTGCCGGTGGGCACACTTTCAAGCCGCTCGCAGATTATCTGCGAGATTGGATATTTGCGACAAATCAGCAATACGGACATACAGCCTTCGTTGAAGCGATTAAGAACAAAACAGCCAAGGTCCGCTGGCTTGTCGAACCCTACACCATCACGAATCATCGAGAGCGAGCGCTGTTTGCAACCCTCGCTTGCGGGTATCAATTCGCGCCTTTTGTCCTCTTTCCAATTCTCGCTATCGTGAAGCGGGACTGGTGGCTGTTGCTAGGCATCTTGTTATCTCTTGCAGCATCGCGTTTCGCCGCGCAAAATTACACAGCCAATAAATCGACCGCACCAACCATCACTTTTGCCATCGTTGTATTTTCCCTCTTTTGCTTAGCAACGGCTTGGTGGCTTCGCAGCAACTTCGGACATAATTTTGCGTTCGCGGCGATGTCATGCCTTTGGGGATTCTTATTTTTTATCTTAGCTGAGGTCACGCAAATGAAATTCGCAATGCGTAATCTAGTGGACCGAGCGGAAATTTTTGCTGCCGTCGCTGGTCAAAATAAAATCGTAATCGAGCCAACGCCTAGTTAGGCGGGCAACATTTTTGATGGTTTCTGAGTTGCTCAACAATCTAAACGAAAACGCCATCGCATATGCAATCGTGTGTGCCTTGTCAGCATGGCTTGGCAAGGTTTGGGCGAGTCGAATCGCCCGAAGCGAAGATGTAAAGCTCCAGCGGGAACTCACACAGCTAAGAGATAAGTTGGAGAGCAGCCAAAAACTTCTCGCCGGAGAAGTCGAAAAGAAAGTCCATGTCCACAAGGTTCAGTTCGAAAAAGAGTTTCTTATTTACCAAGAGTTAATGAGACATGCTAATGGAGTCCGCGCTCGCTTTTTCAGGTTGTACCACACGGTGCAGCCAACTTTTCCCACCCCGGAAGAGGGCAATAAATACTATGAGAACCTTCGAAAAGGATTCGTTGAAGCGTGGGAATCGCTGCGGTGCACCATTGACGATAACAAGCCCTTCTACACAGAAACAGTCCACGCAAGCTGTCACGGAATCACAGAGCTATCCATCGACCAACTTATTGATATGATGGCGCCTGAGACCGATTTTCTTCGACGCAGGGAGGAGATTAAACGAATGAAAGAGGGTTTTGTTCAGGCCGTTGATGCAATAGCCACAGCGATTCGAGTCAGACTCAATTCGATTACTGTAGTCGAGTAAATGGTTTTCCTCGTTGTGGAAAATAATGGGGTCGCGTCTAAAAAAGACACGACCCCATCCGCTCCCCTCTCAAGAAGCTTCCCGCATTCGTCGGAGCGCGCCGCGCTAACTGGGAATACCTTCGCCAAGGTCTCGCCGGTCTCGGGGAGTTCTTCGATTTTCATTTGCCTACCCACGCCAAAGGCTGGACGCCGAAAGGGTTCGAATGGCAAAACGAAAACGGTCCGCGCAGCTCGCCTTCGTGGTTCGGTTTCATGATGCTGGTGAAACCGACAGCGCCTTTCACCCGGACAGAGTTCGCACGTCATCTAGAAGAGCACAGAATCGGTAATCGAATGCTCTTCGGTGGAAATCTCCTGCGTCAGGCCGCCTTCGTGCAGTTGCGTCAGGAAAATCCTGGAGCTATCCGTGTGGTAGGCGAGATGACCGGCGCCGACCGGATCATGAACGAATCCATCTTTGTCGGCGTCTATCCCGGACTTACTCGCGCCATGCTCGAGTACATCGTGGAAACGACTCGCGCGTTTTGTCATAAGGCATGAGTTCGCCACCGCCTTTCCAGAATCCGCTCGCCGCGGACCTGGATCACATTCTTCAGCATACGAAGGGGCTGTGGGAACCGCTGCGCGGACAAAACATTTTCGTCACCGGCGGCACTGGCTTCTTTGGACGATGGCTCCTCGAGAGTTTCGTGCACGTGAATGACTCGTTAGGTCTGGGCGCGAGCATGGTTGTGCTCAGCCGTAACGCGGAATCGTTTGTCGCCAGGGCTCCGCACTTGGGCAAACATCCCGCGATCAGTTTCGTGCGAGGGGACGTTCGCAGTTTCACGGCCGCCAACGTTCGCTCCCGGCTCGGGTCGAAAGGACCCACGCACTTTGGGTTTGTTATCCACGCCGCGACCGAATCGAGCGCAAACATGAACGCCGAAAATCCGCTGCTCATGATCGACACGATCACGCAGGGAACACACGCAGCCTTGGACTTCGCGGTCGAGACCGGCGCGAAACGCTTTCTCTTCACCAGCTCCGGCGCAGTCTATGGCTCCCAGCCCGGCGAAATAACGCATATTCCAGAAACCTACCCGGGCGGCCCTGATCCTCTTAACTCTAACTCCGCCTACGGCGAGGCCAAACGACTGGCAGAGCTACTTTGCGTGGCCTATCAAAAGCAGCATGGCCTGGAGCCGCTCATCGCCCGCTGCTTCGCTTTCGTCAGCCCATTTCTTCCCCTGGACGCTCATTTCGCCATCGGCAACTTCATCCGCGACGCGTTTCACGGCGGACCGATTCAGGTAAACGGCGACGGCACTCCTTCCCGCTCCTACCTATACGCCGCCGATCTTGCTGTCTGGCTCTGGACAATTCTTCTCAAAGGCCAGCCTGGTCGCGCCTACAACATCGGCTCAGAAGACGCGCACACAATCCATGACCTCGCCAAACTCGTGGCCGAAATTTGTAGCAACGCCATGGTTCACGTGAAAGAAAGACCCGATCCCACTAAGTCTCCCCAGCGCTATGTTCCTTCCTGCCAGCGCGCGGCAGAAGAGCTAGGGCTCCTCCAGCAGATCAAGCTAACCGATGCTATCAGGCGGACCGCAGCCTTCGTCCCGGAAACTAGATGACGCGATCGTTCCCGCCATCGATCGGAATCTGGGCGCCGGTCGTCTTGGCGAAAGTAGGTCCGCATAACTCTGCTGCTAGTTCGGCGACGTCGATGCCTCGGACTTCTGTGTTGAGGACGTTGTTCCGCTTGTAGGCTTCGACGGACAAGCCATAGCTCCTGGCTCGGGCCTCGAGCACTTCTTCCGTCCAGATGCCGGTGTCGAACACGGCATTGGGGTGAAGCGTGTTCACACGAATGCCGGCGGCGCCCCATTCCAAGGCCGCGACGCGCGCGAGCTGAGTTAGCGCGGCTTTAGAGGCGGAGTAGGCGGCGGCGCCCGGTCCTGGCGCGGCGACATTCTTCGATCCCATGACGACAACGCGCCCGCCTTTTGGCGCCAGGGACAGGAGCGGGTGGCATTCGCGCATCAACGTCAGGTTCGCGTCCAGGTTCACGTCGAAGACGCGACGCCATTCGTTAGGCTGGAGGATCGCGATCGGCTCGCTCGCGGGAAAGACTCCCGCGTTAAGGATGAGGATGTCCACTCCGCCGAAAGCGCGGACACCACTTTCCAAGGCAGCGGTCACGGCTTCCTCGGAAGTGATGTCGCAGGTTAGTCCGAGATAATCCTGTCGCGGGCCGGCGGTCGTTGCAACTCCAGGACTAACATCGAGACCTATCACAGCCGCGCCGCGTTTTAGCAGAGCTTCTACGCAAGCTTTACCAATCCCCGAGGCAGCGCCTGTGACCAGGGCTATTTCGCCGGTGAAAATGGGAGGTTGGCCCGCGTGGCGCAGCTTCGCTTGTTCGAGATCCCAGTATTCGAAATCGAATAGCTCCTTCTCCGAGAGAGCGCGATAACCGCCGAGCGCTTCCGCTCGCGAGATCACGTCGATGGTATGCCAGTAGAGGTCGCGGACGATGCCCGCCTCTTTCGCGGAACGCCCGACGCAGCACACGCCAAGTTCGGCGTCGAGGATGACGCGCGGCGCCGGGTCCAACATCGTTTCGGGTTCTTTCGCGTGAGCGGCATTCCGCGCAAAGTATTCGCGATAGGCTTCCGCGTAGGCGCTCACGTCGCGGCCTAACATGGGAAGGCGTTTGGTGCGGAGGATGTGATCGGGTGTGGCTGGGCCGCGCTGCGAGACTTCACGCACATTCGCAGACTGCGAGAAGGCGAGAAATTTCCCGTCCGAATGGGAGGACAATATTACCGGCGAGCCCGCGGCCGTGGCGACTTCGCGTCGGAGCGCGGCGATCTCGAGGCGCATCGGTTTCTCGGATCCATGCGCGTTTGGAGTCGCAAGATCCCAGGCTTTCTCCTGCTCGAGATACTTCTCGGCGCGATCGACTAACTCAATCATCCGCCCGTACGATTCCTCCGCGGTCGCTCCGAAGGAGAAGATGCCGTGATGCAGCAAGACCATCCCGATGGTTGATGGCCTTGCTTCCGCCTCGAATTGGCGCGCGCAAACCTTGGCCAGGTCGAACCCCGGCATGACGTAGGGAACGATCACGACATTGTCTCCGTAGATTTCGCGGATGCGCTTCTCGCCGTCGGAGGTGTTCGTGATTGCGAGCACTGCGTCGGCGTGAGTGTGATCGACAAATTTGTGCGGCAGGATCGCGTGCAAAATGGTTTCGACTGACGGAGCCGGCGCGCCGGCGCGCGTGACCTGGGTCGCCAGCTCGTTCACCATCTGCGGGTCCGGCAACGCCTCGAGTCGCGCGAGTTTCAGCAGCGGAGCAAGGCGGACCGGAGCGAAACCAGCCGCTTCGATTGTTTGCAGGTCCCAGCCGCTCCCTTTGATGTAGAGGATTTCTTCCTCCTCCCCCACGGCATTCCTTTCCCTGACCTTGACCGAAGTGTTGCCGCCACCGTGAAGAACGAGCGTGTCGTCCCGGCCTAACAATCGTGAACTATAAACGCGCAGCTCCAGCTCGGACTTACACTTGCTCGCTTCCGCTGGGTCCCAAAGATTCTTCATGGCGCTGGCTGCATTCAACAGATGCCATTCTAATTTCCAATCTTAAAAGTGTTGGAGCCGTCGCGCCCTCGCGCCAGAGTCGTCTATCAGTTCAAAGGTTGTCCTGTGCGCAGAGGCGCATAAGGTGCTTCCCACGAGCCGTGCGTTCGCGCCAGCCAGTATGACCAATCACCTCTCACGACTAATCGAGCGCTATCCCGTGCTGGCGCCGTGTTCGGGCGACATTTCCTCGGCCATCGCGCTGCTGCACGCACTCTTTTCCTCGGGCAACAAACTGCTTGTTTGCGGCAATGGCGGCAGCGCGGCCGACAGCGAGCACATGGTCGGCGAGCTGATGAAAGGGTTCATGAAGCCGCGAAAAATTCCGGCGGCGGATGCGGCGAAGATCCAGAAATCCGGAGGAACACACGGCGCCGAAGTCGCGGTGCGTCTCCAAGGCGCACTCCCCGCGATCGCGCTCACCTCGCAAGTCTCGCTCAACACCGCGGTGGCGAATGACATCCATGCGGAGATGCTTTTTGCGCAACAAGTCTACGGTCTCGGCCGCAAAGGCGACGCCGTGCTCGGCATCAGCACCTCGGGCAATTCGCGCAACGTGATCAACGCCTTCATCGTGGCCCGAGCGCTGGAACTGAAAACGATCGCGCTGACTGGCCGCAGCGGCGGGCTGCTTCCTCCGTTCGCCGATGTGATCATTCGCGTGCCTGCGGACACGGTGCTGGAAATCCAGGAGTTGCACCTTCCTGTTTACCATGCCTTGTGCGTCGAGCTGGAGGAACGATTCTTCCCAGGGTGAAGCGCGGGTTTTTCTTCCGGCTTTGATTACCGTTTGCGCTGCGCCATGAGAAACTGGATACAGGTCAAGGTATGAGCGAAGTCCAGGTCGGCAGCCAACTCATCGGCGACGGTCATCCTTGTTACCTGATCGGCGAAATCGGGATCAACCACAATGGCAGCATCGAGCTGGCGAAGAACCTGATCGCGACGGCGAAGAACGCCGGTTGGAACGCCGTGAAATTTCAGAAGCGCACGATCGATATCGTTTACACCGCTGAGGAAGTAGCCAAACCGCGCGAAAGTCCGTTCGGCGAAACCAACGGCGACTTGAAACGCGGCCTCGAGTTTGGCGTGGAGCAGTATCGCAAGGTCAATGAATTTTGCGAAGAGACCGAGATCCCATGGTTTGCCTCGTGCTGGGACGAACCTTCCGTCGATTTCATCGAGCAGTTTCCCGTGCCCGCGTACAAGATCGCTTCCGCCTCACTCACGGATGATGCATTATTGAAACGCACGCGAAAGACTGGAAAACCGATCATGCTCTCGACCGGGATGAGCACTTATGAAGAGGTCGATCACGCCGTCGATATCCTGGGCAAGGAGGACCTTATCCTCATCCACACCTGCAGCGCGTATCCGTCTCATTATCCAGAGTTGAACCTGCGCATGATTCCAGAGTTGCGGAAACGCTACGGCGTTCCGGTCGGATATTCGGGCCATGAGACTGGGATACCTTCTTCCGTCGCCGCGGCTGCCATCGGCGCATGTGTGATCGAACGTCACATCACGCTCGATCGTTCGATGTGGGGTTCGGATCACGCCGCCTCACTTGAGCCGAGCGGCATCACGCGCCTGGCCCGCGACATTCGCCTCGTCGAACAATCGATGGGCGATGGCGTGAAGCGCGTGGAAGAACGTGAGATCGCCGTGATGAAAAAGTTGCGCCGGGTCGGGCTAAAGGTGTGAGGCCCGAAATCAAAGCCGTCGCGCTCGATGTAGACGGGGTGCTGACCGACGGCACGTTCTGGTGGGGCGTGGATGGCTCGGAACTAAAACGCTTTTCCTTTCGCGATGTCATGGGAATCTCGCGCGCGATGCGGAGCGGCCTGGTCTTCGCTCTCATCTCCGGGGAACAGAACGCGCTGGTCGATCGTTACGCGATGAAGATGAACATCACGAATGTGTTTCAAGGATGTAAGGACAAGGAGACCGCCTTGCGTTCCTTTGCCGAGTCCCAAAAGCTCCCGCTCGCGAACATCTGTTTCATGGGCGACGACCTGAATGACGTGGCGGCGATGAAGATCGCGGGCTTTTCCGCCGCGCCCGCCGACGCCCACGAATCGGCGATAGCCGCGGCCACTTACGTTACTGAATGTCCAGCGGGGCGCGGCGCGGTCCGGGAGCTATTGGATTACTTAAGCGCCGAGGAATGAAGCTCTCGGATTACGTTATCGACTTCCTGGTCGAGCACGGTGTGAAGCACGTCTTCATGCTACCTGGCGGCGGAGCGATGCATCTCAACGACTCGTTAGGTAGCCGTTGCAGTGAGATCGAGTTCGTTTGTAACCTCCACGAGCAAGCCAGCGCGATGGCCGCGGAGACCTATGCCAAAGCCACTGGCCATCTCGGTGTCGCTTTGGTCACGACTGGCCCCGGGGGAACGAA
This sequence comes from Spartobacteria bacterium, assembly GCA_003134785.1. GTDB lineage: Bacteria > Verrucomicrobiota > Verrucomicrobiia > Chthoniobacterales > UBA10450 > AV80. Next base: position 24,324 of record PLCN01000002.1, on the reverse strand, counting down.
CACCGTTACTGGAGTCGCCGGCGCGTGGCTCGATTCCACGCCGGTCCTTTTCATTTCAGGACAGGCCAAGCGCCCCGACCTCAAGGCCGATTCGGGCGTGAGACAGATGGGGGTTCAGGAAGTCGACATCGTTTCCATCGTTACCCCCATCACCAAATCCGCCGTAACGGTGCTTGACCCGGAGAGTATTCGTTTTGAACTCGAAAAAGCAGTCTACCTCGCCAAAAGCGGACGGCCTGGCCCGGTCTGGATCGATGTACCTCTCGATGTTCAGGGAGCTACCATCGAGCCTGCAACACTTCGTTCATTCACTGCGGAAAATGAACCTAACGGATCAGACCGGACCAACCTCACGGCTCAGGTCGCACAGATCATCGACTACCTCAACCGGTCAGAACGACCCGTGCTCCTAGCCGGCAATGGAATTCGTCTGGCGCGAGCCGAGCGTTCCTTTCTCGAGCTGATCGAACGGTTGAGGGTGCCGGTGCTCACCACCTGGCTGGCCGTCGATTTGTTGCCTTACGATCACAAGCTTTACCTGGGCCGTCCGGGGACTGTTGCGCCGCGCGGCGTGAACTTCGCGCTGCAAAACTCCGACCTTCTTCTCAGCATCGGTTCGCGAATAGATTTCACCATCACGGGATACGCTCCCGAAAAGCTCGCCCGCGGCGCAAAGAAGGTGATGGTGGACGTGGATGCGGCCGAGCTTCGCAAGCTAGGCGATTACTTCGATCTCTCTGTGCAAGCGGACGCCGGCGATTTCATTTGCGAGTTTCTCGCCCAAAGTAACAAGCTCAAAAATCACGATCGTTCGCCGTGGATGGCGCGGTGTCAGGAGTGGAAGACGAAGTATCCGGTCGTCCTACCCGAACACCGAAACCCCGACCAAAGAGTCAGCACTTACTACCTTGCTGAGGTTTTTTCCGAGGAGCTGAAAGAGAACGAAATGATTGTGTCCGGCAGTTCCGGAGCCGGCATCGAGATCTTCCAGCTCGCCCTCAAACTGAAAGCCGGTCAACGGTTATTCCAGACCACGGCGCTAGGAGCGATGGGTAACGGGTTGCCTTCGGCAATCGGAGCTTGTCTTGGCAGCGGGCGAAGAGAGACCGTGTGCGTCGATGGTGACGGCGGAATTCAGCTGAACATTCAGGAACTAGCGACCATTCAGCGTCTCCAGCTTCCCATTAAACTTTTCATCCTGAACAACGACGGCTTCTCTTCCATCCGCACTTCTCAGCAGCGCTGGTTCGGGCGGTTGATGGCGGCGGATGGCACGAGCGGCCTGACCTTGCCGGACGTTACAAAGGTGGCCGCCGCATATGGCTTGCCCACCGCGCGCATCGAGAGTCAGCGCAATCTGCGCCAGGAAGTTCGCGCGGTGCTTGACACACCGGGACCCGTCGTGTGCGACGTTTGGTGCATCCCAGACGAAGCAAGGATACCCAGCCTGGCCTCATCGCAACGAGCGGACGGTTCGCTGGTTTCCAGGCCGCTTGAGGACCTTTGGCCGTTTCTCGATCGCGACGAGTTCCGTGCGAACATGATCATACCAATCCTGGAAGAGTGATGGAGATTGGAATCATGCAGGGAAGGCTCGTGCCGCCAACTGGCAATCAGATCCAATCTTTCCCGCGCGAAAACTGGAGTGACGAATTTCCGCGGGCCAGCCACGCGGGCCTCGCTTTCATCGAATGGATCTATGACGCCCATGGCGCCGATGTTAATCCACTCGCCACCGCGGCCGGTATTGAGCTCATGCAGAAGCTATCGGCCAAGCACAAGGTGGCGATAGGCTCGATTTGCGCTGATTACTTTATCGAGCAACCGCTGGTTCGGGCGGAGCCTTCTCAGCGGCATGAGCGCAGCGAGAAATTGAAATGGCTCTTGCATCAGGCGGCCCGACTGCCTGTTGCTCATGTTGTCCTGCCATTCGTGGACGCCTCGAGCATAAGAACCGAAGAGGAGAAAGCAGAGTTACTCAGCATCCTGCGCGCCGTCCTCCCGACCGCCGAGGAAACCAATATTGAAGTGCATCTCGAGATGTCATTGCCGCCACAAGCTTTCGCGGAATTACTCGAACACATACCTCACCGGTTGGTCAGGGCCAATTATGACTCGGGTAACAGTGCTTCGCTCGGATACAAGGTCGCCGATGAGTTTGGCGCGTACGGAGGGCGCATCGGCAGCGTCCACCTCAAGGATCGCGTCCGTGACGGCGGCACCGTGCCACTAGGCTCGGGAGATGCCGACCTGCCCGCACTCGTTAGGTTATTGGGCGAAAACAGGTATGCCGGAAACCTGGCGTTGCAGGTCACCCGAGGCGAGAGCGGAAAAGAGGTTGAATGGGCGCGGCAGAACAAAGCTTACGTCGAGCGTTTATTCAGCGAAGGAGGCCGATGAGAATCCTGATGATTGGTCTTGGCGGAATTGGCCAGCGCCATCTTCGTAACATACGAACTATCTTCCAGGAAAAGGTGGAGGTCATAGCTTGCCGCTTTCGCAACCGGCCGGAAGCGTTGACCGATACCTTACAGATCGAGCCCGGGAGCAAGCTGGAAGATAAATATGGTATCAAGACGGTTTTTAACGATCTCGATCAAGCGCTTTCACTCCGACCGGATGCGGCATTCATCTGCAATCCGAGCAGCCGGCATATTCCGACGGCGCTGGCCTGCGTGCGCGCAGGTTGTCATCTGTTTATCGAGAAACCCCTTTCCCATGACTTGAATGGAGTGGAGGAGTTGATCGAATTGGCTGGGAAGGAGAAACGTGTCGGTTACGTCGGCTATCAGATGCGGTTCCATCCTTGCTTGCAGCGGGTCCGCGAACTCCTCGAAGCAAGTGCAATCGGCCAGGTTCTGGCGGTCCGTGCCGAAGTAGGTGAATACTTGCCCGCCTGGCACACCTATGAAGACTATCGGCAAATGTATGCTTCGCGAAAGGAGTTGGGCGGAGGTGTTATCCTATCGCAAATTCACGAAATGGATTATCTCTACTGGCTGTTCGGGCTGCCGCGGCAGGTTTTCGCGCTAGGTGGTCATTTGAGCAGTCTGGAGGTAGACGTGGAAGACGTAGCTAGCATCTTAATGGGTTTTGTGGCGAATGAAAAGCCAGTGCCGGTTCATTTGCAGCAGGATTATGTGCAGCGGCCGCCCAGTCGCACCCTCCAGATTGTCGGGGATTCTGGGAACATACGCGCTAATTTTCACACGCTCACGGTCGAGCATTTTGATGACAGCGGGCAACTGGCGGAGACGACAACCATCGCTAAGTTCGAACGCAATCAGCTTTTCCTGGACGAGCTAGCGCACTTCTTCGCCTGCGTCGAAGGCAAGGAAGAGCCATTAGTGAGCTTGCGCGACAGCGCCCAAAGTCTGCGCATGGCGCTCGCCGCAAAGGAGTCGCTCGAAACCGGAAAGGTTATGCAACTCTCATGACCGAAGCACAAAAGCTGTTCGACCTCACCGGTCGCGTTGCCGTCATCACCGGCGGCGCGGGTTTGCTTGGCCAACAACATGCCGCGATTATCAGCGCCGCCGGCGGCATTCCAGTTTTGGTGGACCTCCGCGCACTCGACGCGGATGAATTGCGTGAGCGCATGGGCGACTCTGCCTGCTCCCTGATTGCGGACATTACCAAGAAGGCGGATGTCGAAGAACTCACCGCTGAGGTTCTGCGACGCTTCGGGAGAATCGACATCCTTATCAATAATGCCGCTAACAATCCGAAGGTAGAAAGTCCCGGGGATCTCGCAAAGTCACGGCTCGAGCAGTTTCCCCTCGAACAATGGAACGCCGACCTGGCGGTAGGTCTAACTGGCGCGTTCCTTTGCAGCCAGGTCATAGGAAGCGAAATGGCGCGGAAGAAACGCGGTGTTATCATAAACATAGCTTCAGACCTGGCTGTCATTGCACCGGATCAACGGCTTTACCGTGAAGAAGGATTGCCGGACGGGCAGCAACCAGCCAAGCCAGTCTCTTACTCTGTCGTCAAAACAGGTCTTATAGGTCTGACCCGATACCTGGCCACCTATTGGGCCGCTGATGGAGTGCGGGTCAATGCGCTTTCTCCCGGCGGCGTTTACAGCAATCAACCCGATAGCTTCGTGAAACGAATTTCGCAACTTATCCCGCTGGGCCGAATGGCGGGAATCAGCGAATATCAGGGTGCCCTTCTCTTCCTCTGTTCCGATGCGTCTTCCTACATGACCGGGGCGAACCTCGTCATCGACGGCGGCAGAAGCTGCTGGTGAGCTATGACGAAGGATTCGCTTCGCGCGGAATTAGACGCGCTGCTGAGCGAGGACCTCGCGGCGGCAACGCGGCGCGAGCAGTCCGCCTTCGACGAGATGGCGGCGCCATTCAATGACTCGCTCGTCCTTTTCGGCGCCGGCAACCTTGGTCGCAAAACTCTGCGAGGCCTGCGGAGCGCCGGGATCGAGCCACTGGCCTTCTCGGACAACAATCCCGGCTTGTGGGGAAAAACGGTGGAGGGCATTCCAGTGTTGTCCCCGCACGAGGCAGCTGAGAAATTTGGAAAAACCGCCGCGTTCATCATGACCGTCTGGCGAGGCGAAGGAACAGATACGATGGCCGAGAGGTGCCAGCCCTTGACCGATCTCGGCTGTGCGAAGGTATTGAACTTCGGCGTCGTGTTCTGGAAGTATCCCAAAGCTTTCCTGCCTCATTATTCTTTCGACCTCCCGCACAAAGTGCTGGAGCAGGCGGACGATGTGCGCCGCGCGTTCGACCTCTGGGAAGACGAGCCTTCGCGCAAGGAATTCGTCGCGCAAATTCGTTGGCGGCTGCACCTGGACTTCGATGGCCTGCCACGCCCGGTGAAGCACGAGACTTACTTTCCCGAGGACCTCGTCAGCGTTTTGGATGATGAAGTGTTCGTCGATTGCGGGGCGTTCGATGGCGACACAATGGCAAGCTTCCTCCGTCACCGGGGCGAAGACTTTGGCGGGTACATCGCTTTTGAGGCCGATCCCACTAACTTTGAAAAATTGCGCAGAAATGTTTCGGAGCTGCCAATCAAGCTGCAGAAGAAGATTACCATTCATCCCCTCGCCGTGGGAGAGCGCCACGAGAAGGTGCGCTTCGAAGCGACCGGCACCGAATCATCAGCGGTCGGGCACGGCGCGCTGGAGATAGATTGCGCGCCACTCGATGAAATCGCCGCGGCCTCAAATCCGACGTGGGTTAAGATGGACATTGAAGGCTCTGAGCCCGCTGCGCTCCAAGGCGCTCGCGGTATTATCGCGAACCAGGCACCAGTCCTGGCTGTTTGTGTTTATCATCAACAGGATCACGTTTGGAAAATCCCGCGGTTGATCGATGAAATGTCGACTGAGTATCATTTCTTTCTGCGCCCACACCTGCTGGAAAGCTGGGACCTGGTGTGTTACGCGATCCCGGCCTCGCGACTAAAGCGCGCTTAAATCACTTATCATGAACTTTCCTGCCAGACCCTGTCCGGTTTGCCTTAGCGACAGGAAGCAAGTTCTCTATCGGCAGAAATTTTTTCCCCTCTCCGGCCAACTTCAACTTCGCGGTTACGCCGTGGCGCAGTGCGGGAAATGCGGAACCGCATACGCGGAGAATATTCCCGATCAAAAATGGTTCGGCGCTTACTACCGGGAGATTTCGAAATACACCCACGACCAGCGCGCCGGCGAAGAGTCAGCATCCGACACAGAACGCTTTCGCGATATTGCCCAGTTCATTTCAAAGCACCTGCCAGGTAAGCAGAGTCGCATCTTCGATATGGGCTGCGCCTCTGGTGGATTATTGCGCCGGCTAAAGGACCTGGGCTTCACGCAACTCCTGGGCATGGACAAGTCTCCTTCGTCAGCCGAGCTAGCGCGCAGGCTGCATGGAATCAGGGTAGTCAATTCCGATCTGGAAGAGATTGCATACAATGAAGAGCCTTTCGACTTGTTGATCCAGGTTGGCGTGCTCGAACACATCCGCGACGTCGAAGGCGCGCTCACTTCCATGAGTTCGGTATTGCGCCCCGGCGGGCTGATTTATCTCGAGGTCCCGGATGTCGCCGGTTTTGCCGAATGGCCCGGGGCGCCGTTTCAACAATTCAGCATCGAGCACATTAACTTCTTCAGCCGCAGTTCCCTGATCGCCCTGATGGCGAGGAAAGGATTCGAGGCCGTGGAAGTCATCCGCACGGCACGAGACCACACATCCAACACGAAGATGCCGGTGGTTTGCGGATTCTTCCGCCAGACCGACGTTGCGCCGAAGGGCGAACCCAAGGTCGACCTTGAAACCGGGCCGGCCTTGCGAAGATATATTGAAGAATCTACCCAGGCGGAACGACGCATTGCCCAAGTGATCGACACGCTTGTCTCCTCCCAGGAACCGATTCTGGTTTGGGGAGTTGGAACTCACACGCTGCATCTTATCGAAACGACAGCCTTCGGCCGGATGAACGTTGTTGCTTTCATTGATTCAAATCCTGGTTATCAAGAAAGGGAGCTTCAGGGCAAGCGGGTGATCGCTCCTTCGGCCTTAAATGGGAGTCCGGAACGGATTCTGATTTCATCGCAAGTCTTCCAAGCGGAAATCGAAGATCAGATCAAACTGCAGCTTCGGCTACCAAATGAAGTGATCCTACTGTATAAGACAGTTACTTCCCACTCATGACCACGAAGATGATTAGCGTTGTTGCTGGTTGTTACAACGAGCAGGACAATGTTGAGGAACTCTACTCGCAGGTCAAAGCGGTGTTCGATGAGCTGGAGCGCTACGAGTTTGAGATGATCTTCATCGACAATGCTTCGCGGGATAACACGGTGCCGATTTTACGAAAGCTCGCAGCGCAGGATAAGCGGGTGAAGGTAATCGTGAATGCGCGCAACTTCGGTGCGATTCGTTCCGGGTTTTATGCACTGACCCAGGCCAGCGGCGACGCCGTCATCGCGATGGCCTCGGACCTTCAGGACCCGCCGCGTCTCATCAGGGAGTTTGTGGACAAATGGGAGGCCGGATACAAGATCGTAATCGCGGTCAAGGCCGACTCGAACGAGTCCCGCCTCTTCTATCTTCTTCGAACCGCCTACTACAACACGGTCAAACGCCTGGCCGATATCGAGTTGACTCCGCATAGCACCGGCTTTGGCTTATACGACAAACAGGTCATCGACATCCTTCGGGGACTGGATGACCCTTATCCTTACTTCCGGGGCTTGATTTCGGACATTGGCTTTGAAAGCGCGAAGATCCCCTTTACCCAGCCGCAGCGTTACCGAGGCATTACCAAGAATAATTTCTACACGCTTTATGACCTGGCCATGCTTGGCCTGACCAGCCATTCCAAGGTGCCTTTGCGGCTCGCTGCTATGCTCGGTTTCGCGATGTCTTTGCTGAGTTTGCTGATAGCTATCGGTTACTTTATCTACAAGCTCGTGAATTGGTACAGCTTTCCGGTCGGCCAGGCTCCAATCGTTATCGGCCTCTTTTTGTTTTCGTCGGTCCAGCTTTTCTTCATCGGCATCCTTGGCGAATATATCGGAGCTATCCACACCCAGGTTCTCCGGCGCCCGCTCGTGGTGGAAAAGGAACGTATCAACTTCTGACAGCGCGCCGGCTCCAATTCCTTTTCCGCGGCCTAATCTCGGTCGGGCTGATCGCCTTTGTTTTGCGCAAGGTGGACTGGGGCGCGCTCGGAGCGGTCTTTACCCGTCTGCATCCCGGATGGGCCCTGGCTGGCTGGGCTTTGACTTCACTCCTTATCGCTGGACTGGCCCTGCGCTGGCAAATCTTCCTGCGAGAACAAGAGATCGAGCTTCCATTCCCTACCATCTTTTCTCTGACCTGGGCTGGTCAATTCTTTAACTCGTTCCTGCCTGGCAGCACGGGCGGAGACGTGGTGAAGATTTATCAGGTGTGCCGGCTCGTGCCGGATCGAAAGGCCGCCGCCGCCGCAACCGTCTTCGTTGATCGGCTCAGTGCTTTGCTGGCGCTCCTTGTCCTCGCGGTTATCGCCATGATCATTGATCCCGTTCCATTGCGCGTGCTTTCGGCGCACTCTCTGTCCGTTAGGACGCTTTCCTGGATTCTTCTTTTTCTGGCAGTCGTGGCGGTGGCCGCCGGCTTATTGTTCCGCATGCTGCGCTCGACCTTCTGGGGCGGGCGGCTGGTCCGAACCCTCATCGCAGCGAAGACCAATTTCTCCTTCAACCGGAGTTTGCTGGCGGCAGTCTTGTTGGCCTTTGCCATCCATCTCGTTAACTTCCTCATTGCCTATTTTTTCGCCCGGGCCCTCGGGATATCGATCACTTATCTACAGGTTCTGGTTATCGTGCCGGTGGTGATCTTTCTCGTTATGTTACCGGTGACTATCAACGGTCACGGACTGCGGGAATTATTACTGATCGCTTACTTCACTCAGATGGGCCTCACCCTCAGCGGTCACCCCGAAAGCGGCGCGCGAGAAATCGCGATCGCATGGTCCCTTACCCTGGTGGCAAACGATTTGCTCTGGAGTCTGCCTGGTGGCATTTGGTATCTGGTGCGGTTTCAAATTCCTCCACGCCACGTCCTCCATGCGCCGTAACCATTGAAGAACCGCAAAGATCAGTGCGATAAGCGGTGCCCGGGAAAAGCTCCGATAACCAATGACGGCGAAGTGGACGATCTTGGGGCCGGCGCCGGAACGGCCTTCCCCATGATACTTCAAAACGATTTCAAACGGCAGTGGAAAGTCGTCCAACGGCGGCAGTCGCGGCGGTCCACGTTCCCTCGCGCCACCGTGCCCACGACCGATGCGCTCACTCGCTCGACGTTGGGTACCGTTTTATCGATATCGGCGCAGCTGAGATTGGGAGAGTTGCCGAGGCCATTCTTGCCGCTGCCGAAGCTAGGCAATGGCAAGGAATTTAAGAGTGGGTCCTACGTCAACACCATTTCAAATGATGCCGTTCTTCACACCTATGCAGAGCCTGCTGGCTAGCGCCGTTACATTCAACCAAACGCCTCATAGTTCTCTGACGCCCGGGTTCGAATTGCGGGCCGGCGGCGTGATGCGATTTCTGCCATGAAACGGGAGACCTTGGCTCTACGCCAGCTTCATCGTGCCCGGGTAGCTCTATGCGCCGTGCCCGAAGCCGTGGTGGGAGACTGAAGAGAGACTTTAGGTATGCGTGCGCTAATAGCCAACGCCGGGTCTCCGCTGCCAAAGGGTCGCGCCGGGATCACGACCGGACACTTCTTCGGCCGGTCTCCCATTCGAGTAATAATAAAGCGCTAGGGACCTACGAAACATATCAGGCGGTCCTTGGATCGGCTCTGGTTGTCCATGGTACGAGAAATCCGTTGTCGAGAAAATCACGGTTCGGTTGAAAACGGGCAAGATGCGCTTCACACACGATTTCATTTCGCGGTCCCACAGTTCGAGCCAGCCTTGATTTTCATCTGTCCAACCATGATTAAGGTAAACAATCAAATTCAGCCTCCGATCGAGCTGATATTTGAAGTGTTTGTTGAAATCGGCGTGGACGGCAAGTCTTCCGCCTGCACGAGTGAAATGAAGTCCGCCGCCTCGCCAATACGGGTCGGGGATGAGTCCTACGATCCCGGTCACCCTTTCCAGAGCTTCCAGGAACAGAGGCTCCCCAAGACACGTCAAAAAGAAACGACTGTAGGCTCCATATTGTGTGCGGTAGGTGGAAGCGTATTTGTCCTTGGAGTAAGTCCCATCGTTGTGGTGGATTAGGTCGGCTGTTTTGACATTGGGCCACTCGTCCAACACGCGGTCGAGAGCCCTTGCGTTGAAAAGATTGTCGATCACAAGATGGGGGAATGGCGCCGCGCTCGCGTAGTCTTCGATGGCCATCAGAGTCGACAGATTCGTCCGATCGAACGGCTGAATGATATAGGACGTTTCTACAGCTTCTTTCACAGGCTCGGCTGCTTTTTTCCTGGAATCGCCACCGTTCACGTAAGCCTCCCCTTTATTTCCATCATGTCGGGTTGCGGGTTAGTTTGGCCATGTGCTCCCCATAGCATGGATGTTGACCTCTTTTACACTACCAGTGATTCGTGCTCAAGCGTCAAAGTACTAGAAACGGGATTCAAGGCAAAGCGACGCTCGGCATGAATGGAATTTGGCCGTACCCAATCACGGCATCGTTAAGACGATATACCACGCAGAAATGAAGAATGAATACCTGCGAAGAAACTGTGAACTTCTCGCATTGACTCCCGAAGGAAGTAGACACAATTGGCATCGGATTCGAAAATGGTGTAACAGGCGAGTTTGACGTATCATGCCGTATCCGCCCATGGCTGAAGAATCGCCAGTACTTCGCACTCGATGTTGCTTCCCGGCATGAAACGTTCTTACCCTCATCGCAAAAACAGAGCACCATGCTTCAGAAACTAATTTTGCACGCAGGCTCCCCTAAGACAGGAACGACCTCCTTGCAAAGGTATCTCGATAGACACCGTGCAGCGCTTCTTCACGAGGGCATCCTTTATCCGCGAGCCGAAATGGCCCCAGATCAAAAGCCCAAACACCAGTGGATCGTCGATGCTTTGTTAGCCGGCAACGGGGGTCAATTCAGGGGGAAAATGGAGGAAGTTCTAGCCGAAGTTAACCCGGACACACACACCATCATTCTTTCTACAGAAGGTCTATTCAATCACTGGTGGGATTTTGCGGCGGCTGGTCGCCACGCGCTTGCCTCACTGGTCGACAGGTTCTCCGTCAGCGTTTGGGTTTGGTTTAGGGACCCCGTTTCGTTTGTTCGAAGCAGTTACATCCAAATGCTTAAAAATCCGCGCGGCTGTATTTCCTGCTGTGGGCGGGATCTTTCCGTTAATGAAATGCTTGATGATCATTGGTTTTCAAAGCATTTGGACTATATCGGTTTCCTCAGGGATGTGGATGGTGTTTTGGGGCACGGTACCGCGGTACCCTTCGCTTACCATGGTGATACCGTCCGCGCCTTCCTAACCTCGCTTGGGGTGGAATATGCTGAGGGTGCGAGCTTATATGCAAATCGTACTCTAGGCGAGGCCGGTGTCGAGCTTCTTCGCATTTTTAATCGGCACGATCTACTGGAAGAGAAAAAGCGGGCCGGAGTTGCGCTTATCGGACAGGTCGATACGCTGCTTGGTTTTGCCTCTCAACCGTTGAGGCTAAGTTGGAAGACGGAAGAGCGAATTCGGGCCCTCGCCTCCGAAAGCATAGATGACTTGGAACGAGACTTTGGGTTGTCGCTTCGCTCTCGTGCCGAACATGATCTTCTGAAGTCTAATGCAAAGTGATGAATCGTAAAGCAAGCATCGTCCTTTGTTCCTACAACATGCAAAGGGAACTCCCGCGCACTATCCGCTCCCTTTCCCCGACGATGCAGCGAGGTGTGCAAGAGTCGGACTATGAAATTGTCGTGATCGATAACGGATCCACTGAACCGTTCAGCGAGACGGACTGTAGGAGATGGGTTACCGATCTAAGAGTGATAACAATCGCCTCGCCGTCACCATCGCCAGCTCGAGCCGTCAATCATGGCATCGCCGAGGCCGGAAGTGACTTGATCGGCGTCCTGATCGACGGGGCGCGTCTCGTCTCACCGGGAATCATTTCGACCGCGTTACAAGCTTCCAAACTGTGCGATAGAGTGGTCATATTGACCCTGGGGTTCCATCTTGGGCCTAAGGTTCAAATGGAGAGCATATTGGAAGGCTATAACAAAGAGCAGGAGGATCAATTGCTTGCGAAGTCGCGCTGGATGGAAGACGGCTATCGTCTCTTCGATATTTCCGTTTTTTCTGGCTCCTCTAAGAATGGTTGGTTTAGTCCCATGAGCGAGAGCAATGCCATATTTATGCGCAGGGAGCTGTGGAAAGAGATGGGAGGGTTCGACGAAAGGTTCCAAACTCCCGGTGGGGGCTTCGTCAATTTGGACACGCTTTTGCGTGCTGTTCAGCTGCCTAAAGTGACGGTGGTTACTTTGCTGGGTGAAGGCACCTTCCATCAGGTTCATGGAGGAGTCGCAACGAATTCCAGCCAAGATGTGATTGCTGTTTTTCATGCTGAGTACAAAGCAATTCGCGGGTGGATCTTTCAAGCACCGTTTTATCGATCATGCTACTTCGGCTCGGTTCCGGACAACGCGCTGGCGTCAATCAAGAGTTCGGCGGAAATGACTTCGCAGCGGCACGCCCAGAAACAGCCCTAACATATCGCTTAGACGAGAAGCGATCCACGTTAGGTGAGATGCCAACCCCGCTGGACCACAAAGTAGCCCACAAAGGATGGTAAATTCCACAATGGATCACTGGCCACGCTGCAATGGCCGCAAAGATCATCGTAAACACTGCGATGATTGATGCGAAAGTTAAGCACCATTCGCTTCCGCCGATGTCCCAGGTCGATTCTCTTTCATTTCTTCGGGCCATCGTTGCCAAGATTGGCAACGTGCTTCCAAAGCAGAGCATAGGAAAGACGCACCGTGCGCTGCAGCACGAAAAACGCCAGCAGCAACCACGTTACGCGGTTAAGCATCAGTAAAACCCAAAAAACGGAAGGACGATAAGTAAACTCAACTAAATTCTTTCCTGCCTGCACAGGTACTCCGAGCTGCCATTGATTGATTCGAACGATTGCCTTTGAGTCCCCGTTGACGGTCGCCTTCCACGCGGAAATAAACCATTCATTAAGTACGAGCACGCCGGGTTGAGAGGACTCGATCGCGGCTGCGACGCGATTCAATGAGTTTTTAATGAAGTAAAGCCGGTCATTCGTTGCGCCTCTCTCCGTCGGTATCGTGGAAAGAAATCCCTTCAGGCGTGGCGCATCGTTCTCTTGGATATAAGCGCTTCCGAGAAAATCGAAGCCTCGGCCGGCCTCCGCGATGAATTGGTTTTCGCTCTTAAACGTTCCCGCTAATGTGTGGACCAAGGCCAGCCGGTCCATATATACTGGATTCTCAAAAAGCTTGCAGCCCTGCACTTCGAGCCGCAATTGTGCCCCGGGGTCCGTCGGCTTTTCTTCCTCCCTACAAAGGACGTACCGCGCCCCCATCATCGCACGCAGATAAGGGATTTGGCGCTGCTGACTGAAACGGAACTGATCATACGGCTGGGTTTCGAGGAAGGTATGAAAGCTGTCGTACCCAAAATAGCTTGCGTTCATCCCCCACCAGTCAACACGGAATTTCCTATCCTCAAAATCTAATCGGAAATTTCCGGGCTCGATTTTTTGTCGAATAGCCGAGAGAACTTCCAGGCTGCGGAGATTTTCCTGATCCGCATATCCTGAGCGATAAAGATTGCGTGTTCGTGGTGGGGAAACAGCGGAGGCGACCGAAGCAAGAATTGCGGCAAGCGCCAAAATTGGCGTTGCCTTGATTCGGAAGACCAAACCGATTAGCCCGACGACGGGCGCAAGGATCAGAACAAGCCAGCCGCCATGTGCCAGGGGTGAACTCGCCCACAACTCCCAGGCCACAACACCTATACCAATCAGAAGCATTGCAAGTACGGCAAGCCACGCACGGTTGCGTTGTTTACAGTCGGCTTCGCGTTTCCGGAGGACCTGACAGACTTGGTCGAATCCGAATCCAGCGAGAAAAACGACGGAAATCACAAAGAGAACCAAATGACGCCCTGGTTCCCGACTCTTGTTGATGAGTGGAAGATAATAATTGAGGTAGGCGAATCCCAGATGAGTCCCGCAGGCGGACAACAAAGCATATATTCCGATGCCTCCGATCAGGCAGACGAACAACCGCTCCATCGGATGAAGTCGTCGGAAAAATAGAAGCGCGAAAACCACGCCCGCCACACCGAGTGGGCCGACATATGGGCTCCCGACGATATTGATCCACGCGGGTTTGACCAAAATCCCGGGAAGTTCACCAATCATCATTTGGTAACGGATGAAATTTCCCCACGGTAGACTTTGATGGCCGAGCACGAACTCGTTGCCAACAAATCGAATCATTTCCCGGATGCCCAGATATACCGGGATTGCCGTGACCGCCGCGAGTCCGAAGGCAACGCCTGCCGCCGCCGCGAGCGACATCGCGACCCGGAGAGCTGATTCCAAGCCATGGTTGCGAAAAATCCAAATAACTCCAACGCCAAAGAAGATCACAGAAAAAAATAGCGCGTGTGCGATTGACTGGGACGCGCTGGCAAGCGCAATCATTCCGGCGGAGCCGCCAAGCACCAGAATACCTAGAAATCGACCGGGAAATCGCAGGACTAAAATTGCACCGCCTACAAACAAAGGCATCCAGGTGTAGCTGGCAGCCATCGTGATCCAGTTCGCGTACAATTCAGTGTTCGTCGCGAAAACTCCTATCGAAGCGCTCGTGAGTGCCGCGAACGGCGAAATCTGAGCGCAGCGGAGCATGATGTATAAGTTCATCGCGAATAGAAAACGATGGAACATGCTCAAATGCGTCAGCGTGTAGAGAGATTGGAGCGGGCCGCCATAGTCGAGCAGACCGAAAAAATAGAATGGATAACAAACGGAGTAATGCGGGCTTTGATAGAGAGGAAACCCGGTGCCAAAACTCGGTAGATAATAAGGAAATGTTCCATGCAGAGCCAGCCGCGCAGTTTCCGAAAACATCGGCCCGTAGGAAAAAACATTATCTTGGTAAGGTCCATAAAGCCGACCATCCGCGATCGAGGGAAAGAAACGCAAAGCAACCAGCAATAATAGGCCGGCCATGGCGAGGGCCTCGTACCCAAACCGGTTTAGCCGCAAATTTTCCTCAGGTATCACAGAATAAGACTCTCGCCTGTTCCGCCCAATAAAGATCGAAGTGGCGCCATCAACATTAGCTTGGATTCGGAAAACTAACTTTACTGGTGAATCGCCGATCATATTGAATCAGGAGGCGGGGTTCCAGAACTTTATAGCCTTCAAAATGAGTTCGTTGGTCGACGAACAGGAAACACTCGGGAAGCATCTCGCCGGCGTCCTCAGTTTGACGACTATCGCAATTGACGCTGCAGGACCAACGAACGACATCGCCGGGATGCGACGGACCGGGGACTTATCTAGAACGATTCAACGAATTCCGGATCGTAGGCGCGCTACATCGTAATGCGCGACGATCTTGGGGCCGGCGCGCTCGTGCCAAAAAACTGTATTGAGTTTATCCTTTTCGACGCGTAATGGGAATCGAGCGAGATGAAGCCCGGTTTCAAAATGCAGCTCATCGATCGTTACCTCGACCTCCTCGAACAGACACTAACCGGGGCAATCCTGGATGACCTTGGCTTCCAGCCCGGTGAGCAGCCGGAGCTTTTGACTCACTATGATGAGAAGAGACGTCTTCTCGGGCAAGACTGGCCTCAGCATGCGCACACGATGGTTGGATTGACGCGCCTACGTCATTTGCGTCAGTGTATTGATCAAATTCTAAAGAATAACATCCCGGGAGATTTCATCGAAACCGGAGTCTGGCGGGGTGGTGCGTCTATCTTCATGCGGGCGATGCTGGCGGCATACGATATCCGAGATCGCCGTGTCTGGGTCGCCGATTCCTTCAAAGGGTTGCCGCCGCCTTGTTCGGACCGGTTTCCGGCAGATAAAGGCAGTTGGCTTCACAAGGCGGCATTCCTGGCGGTTTCGCTCGAGGAGGTCCAACGCAATTTCGCAAAATACGGCCTGTTGGACGCACAGGTCGTTTTTCTAAAAGGATGGTTCAAGGATACGCTGCCGCGTGCTCCCGTCGCACAACTAGCACTGCTGCGTCTCGACGGCGACTTGTATGAATCGACGATGGATGCGCTGAATGCGCTTTATGACAAGGTCTCTCCAAATGGATTTATTGTCGTTGACGATTATCGTCTCCCGACATGCCAGCGAGCTATTCATGATTTTCGTGCCAGTAATAGCATCTCTGAACCGTTGGAAAACATCGATCCAACTGCGGCATTTTGGCGCAAGCGGCCGCTCCATGACTGTATACCGGTAGCCGAAGAGAAATAGTTAGCGGGTGTATAGTAGCCGCGATTGAACCGATAAATCTTGCTACTTAACTCAGTTCTTGCCGACCAGCCCCCCCTTTAGCGGTGGGAACGAACTGCTCATTGAGATAGGAAATCTTGCCCCGCTTCCTCACATTCCATCGCGGAAATGCGAGCAGATAAGGCCGCAAGCTCATGTGGGGTAATCCGCGGAAGAGTCGCTTGATTCTGCGGCCGAGAAGTTTCGGATGAGCCCACCTCGCATTTATCGAGGAAGGCCGACAGCACTGTTTTTATGGCTTCAGATGAAACGCTCCTCAGGTCCGCCTCAAAACAATTCTTGGGCGCCTGCGGGCCGGCGACGATTTCGTATGCCGGGAAATAGAAAACCTCTTCATTGTCGGAGATGACCTGCTCGGCAGCCACGCGAAGCACCGCCTTGCTGTAGACCGTCGCCGCTAGCACGTGGTCGCTGGTCGTGGTGGCAACCAGTGGAACCGGGGAAACCGTCAGGATTATTCTGATATTCGGATTGACGCCTCTCACTTCTCCGACAAACGAATTCAAGTCGTCAACGACATCAGCGACAGTGAAGTTTACGAACTCATGTCTCGCGCCGTCGAAAACACCGGCTATCGTTCCAGGGCAAGCAGGATATACGGCGCCGTCGAGTGTGGAGCGCCAAGCCTCGGTGAGGCCAAGCGTAAATATGAAAACGTCGCAAAACTGAAAGGCCGCAACAACCGAATCAAGGTATTGTTTCGTTAGAAGTTCAAACTCCCGATCTGTCCTGGCGAAATAGCGCAATCCAGGCCTAAACGGATCGATGACAATTCCGTCGCCGTGCCAACGATCCTCCTGAGGCGAGAACTTGCCCAGGCACCGTCGCGTAAGTTGAAGCAGGTGCCTGGCGGTGTAGATATTGCCATAAGCGGCGCTAAAGATGTCGTAACTGAAGTTCTCGGGCCCTATGTTTCGGAAATCGGGGTGCCGGCCGTTTGTCCTGACGTATGTAAACCCGCTCCGCTCAAGGTAAGGCACGAGATTCACCGCGAAGCAGCTCCCGGCGCTCATCACCTTCTGACCGGCTTTGAGCAATGGATAAGGAAGCGTGCCTACGTCACCTGCCTTGAAGCCTTTCGATACTGATCGCGACCAGAAACTGCGGTCAGGCAAAGTTTTGTACGGATGCATTCCTCGCCTCCTGCAAGTGTTCTCTAAGGCACCGCAAGAACAGTCGCCCGAGATTGGCGTTCGCGTGCGTAATATCGAACCAGAATTCTTTACGCAAAAATCCTTCAGGCGTTTGCGATTCCGCCGGTATCGGTATGAATTTCGCCCCATGTCTATGGGCGACATCGCGCGACATATTTTGAATGAGCCGCCACAATTTATAAAGAGTCTCGGGTGCAGTAAGAGGAACTGTCTCGGCGCTTCTGCCCAAGGTGGCAAGGCGCTCGACAAAATAAGGCTCCTTGGCAAGGGTCGCACGTATGAAAGCGGTGTCGCCCTTAGGCGGCGGGGTGCCACATACAAATACACCGCGATGTGCCCGTTGCGCTACGTTCTTGACCAGAGTTTCCAGTCGATCAAAAGTAGGAGCAAATTTTTCCCTGAGCATTTGCTCGGGCACGATGACTGAATCTTTCATGATCGGCAAACCGATCTGATCCGAGAGGACAAAATCGAATGGTGGATCCGACGCGAACATATAGTCCGCTATGTGTTGATTGCCGCGCCACCAGATAAACAATGTGTAGTCTGAGGCGAGTCTTTCGGTCTCCGCCCAATAACTTTCTCCGCGCGGGAAAGGCCCATTGAGACAAAGAAAATCTTCCTCGGCATCATTCAAGGGCATCAGGGTAGTTTGATCATTCTCGCTTTTTAGCGGCACGCCGAAAGACACTAGGTGGGAACTACCGGCAAGAACACCGGCGAGCTTCGCCTCAGTCATAAGAATCCCCCATCAATTTAATAGGTTACTTTATCACTCGACAAGGGTTTACAAAGCGCAAGACACGAAGTGGAGATTAGAAGATGCCGTGTTTCTCAAAATGCGCGGCAGCATTATCCCAACTATTTGCAACAAGGTTGAGCGACTCGTCGATGCAATTTTCAATGTCGGCGTAACGTACCGCATCGAACCGTTCGATCGCTTCCTGGTATCGGTCGACGAGAATGCGCGAGATTGGATTCAAGCCGGTGATGACAGTGAGCCCGCTCAATGGAGTGGCGATGGTGAAGATATCGAGGTCGGGGCGGTAGTGCTTGAGGCATAGTACTGTCTTCCAAACGTCTCCCGTATAAAATTTTCGTTGCCGGTCTGGCCTCTGCGTAACCTCATCCCATGGGACCGTGTCGTGAATCAGGACAACCGAACGTGGACCGCAGAAAGTCTCGACGTTGATAAAGTCCCTTAGCGACTGCGCAAAGACATGTAGGCCGTCAATGAACGCGAGACTCAATGGCTGGTGGGCCAGAAACGACGCCATTTTTCCCCGGGCGAAAAATTCGTTGCTCGTCTCGGAAAAGATTTGGATCTCGGTATTAAACGGAACATTGATCTTGGGTTGCGGATCGACCCCGATGGCCCGGGTTGGCGGGCGAGCCAGAGCCAATGATTGGCCACTGCCAACGCCGATTTCGAGATATAACTTGGGTGACAAAGCCGCCTGCAAGCGCGCGAGCCAGCTCAAATAACCTTCTCCTGGCATGCGCAATTCGGAAAGGCCAATGTACGCTTCCAGCAGATCGTCATCGAAAGTCAGGGCTGTGCGATATTCCAATGCCGCTGATCGGGTGTTGCCCTGCATACGGCTGGCTTTGGCGCGCTCCAGATGAAAGGTGGCGCGCTGACTCTGCTCCGGCAACAAATTCCCTTTCACCGAATCGCCGAACGAAGCCAGCGCATTGAAGAGCGCTGAACCGAAATAGAGAGATTGGTAGATCGGTGTCTGAAACGGGCGGCCTCGGATATTCATGTACTCGGCGTGGAAGGCGTCTTGCATGCTGTGGATCGCGTTCGTGGCGACTCCGCCGTGAACCTGATGGAAGGTGCCTTCGCCAAGGAGGGTGGTCACGGTGACGTCAGGCAACGCCACGGCGCGGGCGAGCGTGTCCAAATTGACGAGTCCGCCGCCAGGCGTTTGGAACCTCCCATCGAAGCCGCCAAGTTCGTGCCAAAGCTCCCGACGCATGAAGATCGCGTTGCTCTCGCCGATCGGACCGAACCATCCGTTGTTCGACGATCCGGCAAATACAGAGATATCGAAAAGGCGATATCCGTCTTCCGTCCAATTCACCTGCGTCAGCAGGAGGTCCTCCTGCTGCTGGTTATAGCCTTTCATTACGCTGCTCATTTGAACTTCAGAACCGAGGTGAAAGCCCAGGGTCAGGATGACGGTGCGGTCCGTCAACTTATCCGCCATCGCAGCCAGTCCAACAATTCCGGGCGACGCTATACGCGCCCCGTCGATCATCACTCCGATCAGTTTTCCACGCGCCTCGGCAAGACCGCGGTTGATCGCCGCTGCTGGCGATGGCAGCGCGCGATCGATGCGAATGAGCCGAAAATAGCCTTTGAGTGTTTCAAATACGTGCGGGTCGAATGGCGGCGTGGAGCCATTATCGACGACGATCACTTCATAGTCATCCGGATCGATGTGGCGTTGGTAAGCGGCTGAGAGGGAATGCAGCGTCCGCGGTGCCTCGCGGGCCATATTGTAAACCACCACGACCACCGACACGCCCAGTTTACGTTCGCTCTCTTTAGCCAGGTGTTCAGTTCCTCGGTATTTACTTAGCTCTTGTTTCATTTGAACTCGAAACAGTATACGACAGTGGAGTCCTAAGGCGTGTCCACTGAGAAATATCTAAAATCGAAAAGTGGTCAACGAACGGCTTCGCGGCGCTCCCAGATACATAATCATCAGTCGATGCGTGACTTCGGTTTTCTGAAGCTGCACGAGTTGGAGGATGCGCCATTCCAACGCATCATGAAAGGCTTCATCGTTATTGTGAGTTTCCCCACTTACGGTGGCGGCAGAACGGCGACGGCGCGATAGACCCGCCGCAAGTACCTTGTGGATTGAGCGTCATCGCGTACCTTATTTGCCTGGCGACCGTCGCCAGACAAGACGATTACGATGGCTGGCCTAGGCGGCGTGCGTCGCCGAGGTCGTGGTGAGCAGGCTGCGGCGAACTACCGTTTCAAACTGACGGAGGTATGGCGCAATCCAGTGCGTGTCCGCATCCAACTTCGCATCTTTCTGCTCGTCAGCGATTCCTTCGATCGTTTCTCGCAAATGTTCGAGAATTTCAGGAGTTTCCGAATTGAATTGAATAAAGACCGTGCTACACGGATGTTTGTTCGCGCAGCTCAAGTAATACGCAATTTTTTGCGGCGAAAACTGTTTGTCGTTGAAGGATTTTTGAGCCCGGGAGTGTTCGAAGAGCGCTTGGATACCCAATCTCCGGATCGCCTGTCCTGTTACACAATAGTTGTTGGAATAAATCATGTCGTTTAGCAGACGTTTTTGCAAAAGGGGAGCGCGGTTTTCAATCGGCCGGGCGGCGAAATCCTTTCCTAGACCAATCGAACTCCAGAGAAAGCCATCGGCGGGAATTTCATAGCCCCTCAAAACGTCGAACAGCGCCGGAGCGACCCAATCGTCGTCGTCCATGAACAGAAAAAGGTCATCGTCGTTCAGAATATCGCCGAGCTCGATTGATCTCAGGAAACGAGAATTGCGACAGGCGAAGATCGATTGGAGCGTGATCTCCTTCATCTGATGCCGAAACTCGCGGTAGTCGAGCGCCAGCGTCCGTTGCCAGCGGTCAACGAAACGGATGATCAAATCCTCCTGCAGACCCGCATTGCGACAAAAGGGTCGGGTTTGTTCGATATCAAAGTTCCGCCAGTCCGGGCTGGCGCGCAGTACGAGATAATTATCGGCCATTTAATGCTCTCAAGATAGCCCTCGAAAAACTCGCTTTATCCTAGGATACTCCGTGAAACCTCCCTATCACATTGTC
The DNA here is from genome assembly GCA_003134785.1 of Spartobacteria bacterium. Classification (GTDB taxonomy): domain Bacteria; phylum Verrucomicrobiota; class Verrucomicrobiia; order Chthoniobacterales; family UBA10450; genus AV80. Next base: position 3,337 of record PLCN01000002.1, on the reverse strand, counting down.
AGAAAATCCGACGGGGCCTGCACATCATTTGCGATTCAAGGTTGACTAAATTATACTCTGTCAAGGTTACGCAGGAACAGAAAGTAAAAATCGGCCTCCATGCTTCAGAACACGCCAGATCTCGCCTAGTGCAAATAGATAGTTATCTAGATGTTCAATCGTGTGAAAGGAGAACACGCATTCGACCGAATCGCTCTCCAATGGAAATGGTTGTGTATTTAAATCCAATTGGAGATCGCAACCAGCAACAACGTCAATATTCACAAAACCGTCGAGCTTCGTTTGACTAGCACCCAAGTTGATTCTCAAAATTAATGCTGGAAATGGCGAATGCCGGTGAAGATCATTGACATATCGCGCTCGTCCGTGGCAGCAATGACTTCTCGGTCTCGAACGCACTGCGGCGATTGGCTTGACTTCTTTGGCAATACTATTCTCGATGTTCCTACTCGGTAACATCGACCCGTTGACCTACAAATGGTTTTACGGTCCGAATCCGGGCGCGGTGGTTCGCAACTACGGAGGAACTGAGCGGTTCGCGCTAAAGCCGATCGAGCTGTTCTTACCTTATAGGACGCCGCCCTGGCCAGTTTTAGGTCGGCTAAGCGAACGCTACTTGCATACCGGCTACTTTACTGGTGAGTTCTGGGCCCCGTATCTGGGTCTTGTCGGCATCTTCGGTTTGGTAACATTAGCAATTTTTGCTTTCCTTCGGATCGCCCGCCGCTCGGGTGCCGGAATGGGAGTGCCAACGGGAGTTTACCAACTAGGGTGGGTCTTCTTGTTGTCCGTAACGGGTGGGATCAATTCGATGGTGGCAATTTGGGGGTTTGATCTGTTTCGTGCGACAAACCGCTATTCTGTCGTCATCTTAACCGTTGCGCTCCTCTTCTTTGTCCGGATAATGGCTCTCTACACGCGCCGGTGGCCAGTTCCAGCTCGACTCGGACTGGCTATACTGATTCTAGGCGTAGGATTAGCCGACCAAATTTCACCCAAAGATGTGACTGGGTTTGCGTTCAAGTGTCGATTCGGACCGCAGATTCTGTGCAGTTCTACAGCGCCAGTTGCCGAGCGGGAGCGCAATATTTCAGCTACCTTTTGCGGAGTATCCCGAACAGCGGCAGATCGGCAGCATGGGAGATTATGAACACCTGCGACCATTTCTGTACACGATTTCACTGCGTTTCTCATATGGTGACGACAAAGGTAGGAGGCAGACTGACTGGCAACGACAGATCGGAACGGTGCCAGCTCCTGCAGCGATCGATATTTTGCGTCAAAAAGGGTTCGCCGCCATCACTATAGATCGTGATGGATACAGTGACCGAGGCGCCGCATTAGTTGATCAATTTGCCCGCGCCGGAGCGATAATAATAACAGAGGCGCCGAAAGCCGATTTCGTCGCCTTAAAGCTACCATGATTATCCCGACCAGCGGCCATCCGAGGAAGACGGTCCACCTCTCGGGCGCGGTTCTGCGGGCGGATGCCCTACGCCTCTTAAACCGCCAGATTAACACCGCCTGAGCCGACCAGGGCTGATGGTGCTCAAGCACACCCGATGTCTGATCATGGGGACGGCGCAGGCATCCTTGCACGGCTCCGCGGCCCTTTCTTGGGACGTACGAGAGGCAAGAAGGAATATCTGCTTTGTACAGCGCGCCGAGACAGGGCGTAAAATTGACCGGATACGTTTGCAAAAAAAGCTACAAATAGCTATGGATGGGATGCGTGACCAAGAAAGATCTATTTCGCGTCAAGCCATATGCGCATTCGAAATACAAGTTCGTTGTTCGCGCGAAACTAGAAGGGAAGTGGAGGCGTAGCTATTTCAGAAACGAAAAGGAAGCTATGGCCTACGCGCGGGATCAAAATGCCGCGTCGGAAAAGCGAGAGCAAATAAATTACGGTCGCAATGACCGATCCAATCTCGGGCCTGGCGGCCCCGGGGTCAAAAATTCTACGCGCGCGCCAAGCAAGCGATTAGCCGCCGCAAGGCAGGCCGTAGTGATTCTCGGCATGCACCGCAGTGGGACCTCCGCTTTGGGGGGCGCGCTCCAATTGCTTGGCGTGAATTTCGGTCAACGTCTGGCTCCGCCCGGGAGGGACAACGAAAAGGGATATTGGGAACACCCCGAGATTGTCGCCTTGCATGATGAGTTGCTCCGTTCTCTGGGATCGCATTGGGACGATGACAAGCCGCTGCCGTCCGATTGGGTCAAGCGGAAGATCACGCGGAATGTCAGATCCCTTTTGGTTGGGATTTTGGAACGCGATTTTGCCGATAGCGCCCTCTTTGGAATGAAGGATCCGCGCATGTGCCGGTTGATGCCGCTTTGGTTTCCAATCTTTCAGACCCTGGGAGCCGAGCCTCACTTTGTCTTGATGGTGCGGCATCCGTGGGACGTTGCAGAATCGCTCGCGAAGCGCAATGGAATCGAGCATCCGAAGAGTTACCTCCTCTGGCTTGAACATGTCGTGCAAGCCGAAACCGCTACGCGCAGCCACCAACGGTCGTTTGTTCGCTACGACGAGATGGTTGACGATCCGGCCGCGATATTAGGCCAGTTGCGGAAACAATTGGGGGTCAATCTTCGCACTCCATCCCGAGTCCGGACTCGGCTTCGGAACTTCCTCGATCCCTCCATGCGGCATCATCAGTTTAACAAAAAGACGGCTGACAAACTCAGAGAGCCCGTTCCGCAACTCGCTTTGGATTTCTACGAGACGATCCGAAATGCTTCTACGTCGCGTGAGATTGCAGGAAAGATGGAGCCGCTTGTGGCACAATTCATTTCCGCACGCGAGCTATTCTATCCTCGTATCGACCTTGTCGAAGCCCCGCTGGCCTCATTAATTAATAAGATCGCGAAAAGTGAGGAAACCCGGCATCTGCTGGATACTTGTAATACGCCCGCTCAACTTTCGGTTCAACTCCTCGAGCTCAACCGAGTCAGAGATGAGAAAGAAAGGCAGGTTCTCCACCTCCAGGAGGAGTTCGAAGAGAAGGTTAAGCACGTTGCTCTGCTTCAAGGCGAGCTGAAGGAGAAGTCGGAGCATGTTGTTTTGCTTCAAGGGGAGCTGAAGGGGAGGTCGGAGCAGGTGGTTCATTTTCAGC
>PLCN01000002.1:0-122 GCA_003134785.1 Spartobacteria bacterium | reverse complement strand
GTTCGTTTTCAGCATGAATTCGAAGAGAAGGTTAAGCACGTTGCTCTGCTTCAAGGCGAGCTGAAGGAGAAGTCGGAGCATGTTGTCCTGCTTCAAGGGGAGCTGAAGGGGAGGTCGGAGCA
>PLCN01000020.1 GCA_003134785.1 Spartobacteria bacterium | reverse complement strand
GCACAAACGGAACGAATGGAACCGATGGTGCGACTGGCGCCACTGGTGCGGATGGCCCGATCGGCCCGACTGGTCCCGCTGCGCCAGTCGTGGATGGAGACTTGGGCAATGGTAACACCGCTGAAGGAACAGGCGCACTTTCGAGTGTTGATGGCCCAAACGGTGGGATCAACAACACGGCCGACGGTTATCAGGCGCTCTACTTCAACACAACCGGTGCCAACAACACGGCTAATGGTTACCAAGCGCTCTATAGCAACCTCACCGGTGCCGACAACACGGCCAATGGTGTTGGTGCGCTCTTTCTCAACACAACCGGCAACAAAAATACGGCCAACGGTAAGTTTGCGCTCTATAGCAACACAACCGGCTCCTTCAATACGGCCAACGGTTTTGAAGTGCTCGCTTACAACACTGGCGACAAAAATACGGCCAACGGTTTTCACGCGCTCATTAGCAACACAACCGGCTCCTTCAACGTCGCCTTGGGTTTTACTGCTGGTGTCAACCTCACCACGGGCGATGCTAATATTGACATCGGCAACTGGAGCAACGACCTTGGTTCTTCCAGCGATGTTGCGGGCGAGTCCAATACGATCCGCATCGGCCACCCAGCAGTGCAGACCGCTACGTTCATCGCCGGCATAAACGGAGTCGATGAGAGCAGCGGTAATCCCGTGTTCATCGACGCGAACGGCCAACTCGGCACTGGCAGTGCGAGCAGCTTGCAAGGCCCGACCGGTGCGACTGGTCCGACAGGTGCCAATGGCACTGACGGAACAAACGGCACAAACGGCACAAACGGAACGAATGGAACCGATGGAACGAACGGTGCGACTGGCGCTACTGGTGCGGATGGCCCGATCGGCCCGACTGGTCCCGCTGCGCCAGTGGTGGATGGAGACTTGGGCAACGGCAACACGGCTGAGGGAAATAGTGCTCTCGTCAGCCTCACTGCGGGAACCCATAACTCAGCAATGGGTGACCAGGCCTTATCACAACTCACAACTGCGTCCGACAACACGGCGGTTGGTTATCAGGCACTTTTTAGCAACACGACTGATGGCGATGTACCTAACACAGCGGTTGGTTCTCAAGCGCTCTTCAACAACACCATTGGCCAAGGCAACACAGCTGTGGGTTATCAAGCCCTCTATAGCGGCACGGCTAGAGGCTTCGACACAGCCGTTGGTTTGCAAGCGCTTTATAGCGACACGGCAGGCGACAACGCGGCGTTTGGTGCCTATGCGCTCTCCAGTAATACAAACGGTACTGGCAACACCGCTCTCGGCCGAAATTCGATGAATAATAACATAACCGGTAATTACAACACAGGCACCGGTTTTCAGGCTCTCTTGGAAAATACGAGTGGCAACAACAACACGGCTAACGGTTTTGAAGCGCTCCAAAACAACAATGGCTCCAACAACACGGCCAATGGTTACCAAGCGCTCCAAAACAACAATGAAGACTTCAATACGGCCAATGGTTACCAAGCGCTCCAGAGCAACACATTCGGCACCTACAACACGGCCAGCGGTAGCGAGGCGCTCTTTAGCAACGCAAGCGGCTCCAACAACACGGCCAATGGTTTACAAGCGCTCTATTTCAACACAGCCGGCTCCAACAACACGGCCGATGGTTATTCGGCGCTCTTTAACAATACCGGCGAGGACAATATTGCAATCGGTGTGAACGCCGGCGGCGCGTTGACCACGGGCAGTAACAACATCGACATCGGCAACGCAGGTGTTGGTGGCGAATCGAGCACCATCCGCATCGGCGGGGGGCAGCAGACAGTTACTTTCGTCGCCGGCATTAGCGGGGTCATTGTGGCAAGTGGCGTACCAGTGATTGTTGATTCCAACGGTCAGCTAGGCACGGTAGTTTCTTCCAAGCGTTTCAAGGACGCGATCAAGCCCATGGACAAGGCGAGCGAAGCAATCCTCTCGCTGAAACCAGTGACCTTCCGCTACAAGCGTGAGTTTGATCCCAAGGGCATCCCGCAGTTCGGCCTCGTGGCCGAGGAAGTGGAAAAGGTGAACCCCGATCTGGTAGCTCGCGACGCTGAAGGGAAAGTCTTCACCGTGCGCTATGAAGCGGTGAACGCGATGTTGCTCAACGAGTTCCTCAAACAGTACAAAAAAGTTGAGGAATTGGAAGTTACCGTCACCCAGTTGAAAGCTACGGCGGCGCAGCAGCAAAAAGATTTCACTGCGCGTCTCAAAGAACAGGACGCGAAGATTCAAATGGTGAGCGACAAGGTGGAATTGAGTAAACCCGCGCCACGAACAGTCGAGAACAATCACCCCTAACCGCGGATTGCGCGGATAACGCCGATCAGAAGCTCGAATTCAAAATTCCTTTTCCTATCTGCGAAATCCGCGTAATCAGCGGTCAATCCTGAGGGGCATGTCGCACTAGCCTGCCTGTTGATCGAATGATTTGATGTTTGAGCGCATGCCCGCTGTGCTACGTAGAAAAAAGTTCGCGTTGTTGGGCAGCGCACTCCTGCTGGTTGCTCTTCCTGCGGCTTACGCGAACCATTTTCAAAGCAGCTTCCACTTCGATGACGCACACACGATCGTAAACAACGCGGCCATCCGCGAGCTGCGGAACATCCCGCTCTTCTTCCGCGACGCGACGACCTTCAGTTCGCTCCCGAGCAATCAATCCTATCGCCCGCTCGTCTCGATGCTGCTCGCGGTTGATTACCGTCTCGGCGGACTACAACCGTTCTGGTTTCATCTTTCGATATTCGCGCTCTTCGTCACGCTCACGCTGCTGCTGGCATTTTTCGTTCATCGCCTTGTCGAGAGCGATGCGACTTCCTCACGCAATCGCTGGATCGCGCTGGCGGCCGCGGCTTGTTATGGGCTTCACCCCGCCAACGCGGACACGGTCAACTACATCATCGCATCGTCCGAGGTGATCTCGACGCTCGGCGTGATCGCGTCCTTCGCGGCTTACTTTGCGTTCCCGCAACTGCGCCGCTACTACCTTTACGTTCTCGCGGCAGCGATCGCGATCCTGGCAAAGCCGACCGCCGCGATCTTTGCGGTATTGTTTGCGATCTATTGGCTGTTGTTCGAACAGAACAAGACGCGTCTCACAGAGACGCGGCTACAGCGTATCGGGCAAATTATCGTACCGTTTGTGATCTGCTTAGCGGTGTTGCTGTTCGTGCAGCACATGACGCCGCGCAGTTGGGTCGCCGGCGCGGCGAACGCGCACAACTACGTGATCACGCAGTCGTACGTGATGCTGCTCTATTTCAAAACGTTCTTCTGGCCTACCGGGCTCTCCGCTGACTACGACCTCAATCCGTTCGTCACAACCAACGATCCGCGCTTTTGGATCGGTTTCGCATTCGCCGTCTTTATCAGCGCGGCGGCGATCGTGGCTGCCGTTTTCAAAAAGACGCGCGTGATCGGATTCGGTTTGCTTTGGTTTCTCATCGCGCTTCTGCCGACGTCGCTCTTTCCCCTCGCCGAGGTAATGAACGATCACCGGACATTCCTTCCCTATGTCGGCCTGATCATTGCCATGGCTGGTGTTGCTTCGCTGGTTCTTCGACTGCGTGGTAACTACAGCTTGCTTGCGAAGATGGCAGCCGCATGCGTCGTGGTTGTCCTCCTTTCCGCCAACGGGTATGCGACTTATCAGCGCAACAAAGTCTGGAAAGACGAGGAATCGCTCTGGCGCGACGTGGTGCTCAAGAGTCCACGCAATGGAAGAGGTTTGATGAATTACGGGCTCACCTTAATGGCCAAAGGCGATTTCCCCGGCGCGCTCGATTATTTCCATCGCGCCGAACCGCTCACGCCGCACTATTCGGTGCTGATGATCAATCTGGCGATCGCGGAAGATGCGACGAAACAGAGCGCGCAGGCCGAGCAACATTTCAAGGAAGCGCTCCGCCTCGCCCCGTCGTCTCCCGACAGCTACACCTACTATGCGCGTTACTTGCTCGCGCACTCGCGCACCGATGAGGCGCGCGCCTTTCTGCAAAGCGCGCTGGAACTGAGCCCAACCGACCTCACGGCGCACGATCTTCTCGCGCAGGCTGATGCTCAGGCACCGAATCAACCGGCGCCGCAGACTCCGGAGTATTACCTCGACCTGAGTCTTCAGTTCTATGGCGAAGAGCGCTATGTCGAATCGATCGTCGCCTGCCGGCGCGCGCTCGACCTTCGGCCCGGTTACGCCGAAGCCTGGAACAACATCTGTGCCGCCTACAACAAACTGGGCCGTTACAATGAAGCCGTCGCCGCCTGCGAGCAGGCGTTGCGATCCAAGCCGGACTTCGAATTGGCGCGGAACAATCTACAATACGCGCGTCAGCGGGCGAATCCTTCCGGCAAATAAGAGACGCTGGCTCGCGCTACTTTGTCGTCAGCGCCGCTTGCGCTGCGGCAAGGCGGGCGATGGGGACGCGGAAGGGACTGCAACTAACGTAGTTTAGTCCGAGGCGGTGGCAAAACGTGACGCTCTCGGGGTCGCCGCCGTGCTCGCCGCAGATGCCGAGCTTGATGTCGGGACGGGTCTTCCGGCCTTTCTCGACTGCGATCTGCATGAGCTGGCCGACGCCGGTCTGATCGAGCGTGGCGAAAGGGTTCTTCTTGAAGATCTCGTTCTCCAAGTAGGGCATGAGGAAGTTCCCCATGTCGTCGCGGCTGATGCCGAGCGCCATTTGCGTAAGATCGTTCGTGCCGAAGCTGAAGAACTCGGCGCTTTTCGCGACTTCGTCCGCGGTGAGGGCCCCGCGCGGCACTTCGATCATGGTGCCAACCAGATAATCGAATTTCACTTTCTTCTCCGACATCACCTGCTTTGCGACGCGATGGACGATCTCCGCTTGGAGATCGAACTCTTTCTTGAATCCAACGAGCGGAATCATGATTTCCGGTTTCACCTTGATCTTCTTTTTCGTGACGTCGGCCGCGGCTTCGAAGACGGCGCGCGCCTGCATCTCGGTGATCTCCGGGTAGGCAATGCCGAGACGGCAGCCGCGATGACCGAGCATCGGGTTGAATTCGTAGAGCTGTTCGACGCGGTGCGCGATCTTCTCCGCGCTCACGCCCATCTTTTTTCCGAGGTCGGCTTGTGATTCCGGATCGTGCGGCAGGAATTCGTGGAGCGGCGGGTCGAGGAAGCGGATCGTCGCGGGATAACCTTTGAGCGCTTTGAAGATGCCGGCGAAATCTTCGCGTTGATAAGGCAGAAGTTTCGCGAGCGCGGCTTTCCGGTCGTCGACATTGTCGGCGAGAATCATTTCGCGCATCGCGTCGATGCGATCGCCTTCGAAGAACATGTGCTCGGTGCGGGTGAGACCGATGCCGACCGCGCCGAACGCGAGGGCGTTCTCGGTCTGCTCGGGATTATCGGCGTTGCAGCGGACAGCGAGACGCGCGACCCGCGAGCACCATTTCATGAGCTGGTTGAACGATTTGAACTTCTCCGTTTTCTGCGCGGCTTTGTCGCCGTGCAGCATGCCGGTGATGATCTCGCTCGGTGCCGTGGCGAGTTGGCCGGCGTAAACGGTGCCGGCTGTTCCGTCGATGGAGAGAAAGTCGCCTTCTTTGAAAGTCTGCCCTTTCACGGACACGGTTTTCTTCCCGTAATCGATCTGCAACGCGGATGCGCCGCAGATGCAGACCTTGCCCATCTGCCGCGCGACGAGCGCGGCGTGCGATGAGACGCCACCTCTCGCCGTGAGAATGCCTTCCGCCGCGATCATCCCGCGCAAATCCTCGGGGCTCGTTTCGTTGCGCACGAGCAGGACTTTTTCGCCCTTCTCCGCCGCCGCGGCGGCGCGGTCCGCGTTCAAATAAATCTTGCCGGAAGCGGCGCCCGGACCGGCGGGAAGACCGTTGGCGATCACTTTCGCTTTCTTCACGTCCGCGACGTCGAAGATCGGGGCGAGAAGCTGGTCCAATTGGTCCGCCGGATTGCGCATCACGGCGGTCTTCCAGTCGATGAGCTTCTCCTTGTACATGTCCATGGCGAACTTGAGCGCCGCCGCTGCGGTCCGCTTGCCGTTGCGCGTCTGGAGCATGAAGAGCTTGCCGTCCTGGATCGTGAATTCGACGTCCTGCACGTCCTTGAAATGCTTCTCGAGGGTAGCGCGGACCTTGAGCAATTCCGCGTAGCACTTCGGCATCAGCTTCTTCAATTCGAGGACCGGCTGCGGCGTGCGCACCCCAGCCACGACATCTTCGCCTTGCGCGTCGATCAGGAACTCGCCGTAGAATTCGTTTACACCATTTGCCGGGTTGCGCGTGAAGGCGACGCCGGAGCCGGAGTTCGCGCCGGTATTGCCATAGACCATCGCCTGCACGTTGACGGCCGTGCCCCAGTCCTGCGGGATGTTGTATTTCCGACGATACACAATCGCGCGATCATTCATCCAGGAGCCGAAGACAGCTCCGGCGGCGCCTTTGAGCTGATCCCATGGATCATTTGGGAAAGCCCGCCCAGTGCGTTCTTTCACCAGCTTTTTAAAACGGACCACCAACTCTTGGTAGTCGGAGGCGTCCAGTTTCGAATCGTCGATATCGTGCTGGCCGTATTTCTTGTCTTTGTAGTGCTCGATGACCGACTCAAACGGATCGTGATCGTCGCCCGCCCGCTTCTGAACCCCCATGACCACGTCGCCATACATCTGGATGAAACGGCGGTAACAATCCCATGCGAAGCGCTCATTCTTTGTCGCCTGGACGAGAGCCTTCACCGTCTCATCGTTCAGGCCGAGGTTTAGAATCGTGTCCATCATGCCTGGCATCGAATCCCGCGCACCCGAACGGACCGCTACGAGCAGAGGCATTTTTCCGGTGTCTCCAAATTTGGTGCCCATGATTCGCTCCATATTGGCTACGCCCTTTTCTATCTCTGACTGCAGCGACGCCGGATAGGTGCGCTTATGATCGTAAAAATAAGTGCAGACTTCAGTCGTGATCGTAAATCCCGGAGGAACGGGAAGACCGATCCGGGTCATCTCCGCGAGATTTGCGCCTTTGCCGCCGAGGAGCGGCTTCATGCTGCCGGAACCGTCCGCCCTTCCATCGCCGAAATAATAAACAAACCGGGGTGTCTTCCCTTTCCTGGAAGCTGTTTTGGATTTCGTGGGTCGCGGTGATGTGCGCGGAGAAGATTTTTTGGCCATGCGAGCGATGAAAAAGGAACGGCGGAGCCGAACGGACGCAAAGCTAAGTCCCGTCCCCGAGGTGTCAACGCGACGCGTTCGCGAGATGCCGATTTATGTGTTCTGGGGGTGGCCGCCAGCCCCGAGAACGTCGTCGATCGCGGCGGTGAAATCGTTCAACCCCGTGCTCGGGACGATGATGGTGTTCCGCCGGCCATGCGCTTCCTCGGTGATTCGCAGGAATCTTCCGCGCTCATTCTCGCGAAATTCGAAATGAAATCGCTTCCGTTCGATTTGAACTTCTCTCGCTTCGAGAATGCTGTCCATTTGAAGACCCACCGGAGTTTATCCAACTCGTTCGTCGAATTGGAAGCAAATTCCGCGGGGCTCCGGCGCCGCAAGCTCTTTGACGGGAGTGGGTTCTAATTACGCCTGACGCGTTTATCGCGGGTCGAGGGACGGGCGCCGTCTCTTTTTGACGCTGTCTCATCAGCAATCGCGAAATCGACCTGGCGTTTGAAGACATCCACCCGCGCCACGAAAACGCGCAGCTGATCGCCGACGGAAAATCGGCGCCGCGATAGCCGGCCGATGAATCGCCGTTGCGTGGGATGGAAAACATAGAAGTCGTCTTTGAGCGAGGAGACGTGCACGAGGCCGGTCAGCAGTACGTCCGGCAGCTCGACCAGAAGTCCGTAATTCCGGACGTCGATAATCGCGGCGCGAAAGATCTGCGGATCGCGCGCCTCGAGCTGACGCTGAAAAAACTCGAGCTTCTTCATCTTCACCGAATCCATCTCTGCCTCCGCCGCGACCCGTTCCGTGATAGAGATGTGTTCGGCGGTAGACGCCAGTTGCCCCATGTCGGCGCGAGATCGGCGGGTTTGCTCGAGCTCGGCCAGGGATCGATGGACAACCAAGTCGGCATAACGCCGGATCGGGCTGGTGAAGTGAGTGTAATTGGTCTTCGCGAGCCCGTAGTGGCCGAGCGGTTGCGGCGCGTAGCGCGCGCGTTTCAAACTTTTCAGCAGGCCGATCTTGAGCGCTTGCTCTTCCGGTTTACCGCGGAGGGAGGCGAGCAGGCGTTGCAATTCCGCGCGATTCGTTACATCTCCGACCTTGTAATTGTAGCTCAGCACAAGCTCGCGATACTCCGCCAGTTTTTCCAGATCAGGATTTTCGTGCACGCGATAGATCGCCGGGATGGACCGATTTTTCAGCTCGCGTGCGACCGCTTCGTTCGCCGCGAGCATGAACTCTTCGACCAGTTGATGCGATTCATCGTTCTCGATCCGCTCGAGCAGGATCGGCTTCCCTTCGTCGTCGAGCCGCACTTTTACTTCGGGGAAATCAAGGTCGAGCGATCCTTGCTGGAAGCGTTTTTTACGCAGAAACGAAGCCAGCTCCCAAGCCACGTGCAGCCGCTCACTCAACTGGTCGTTAGGCGGAGACTGTAGGATGGCGTAGGCCTCGCGGTAAGTCAGCCGGCGCGCACTGCGGATGACTGTTCGGGCAAACCGGCAACTTTTTGTTCGCCCATCTTTAGTGAATTCGATGAAGGCGGAATGGGTGAGGCGATTCACTCCGGGCTTCAAACTGCAGACGCCATTGCTGAGACGCTCTGGCAACATTGGGATGACGCGGTCGGGAAGGTAAACGCTGTTGCCGCGCTGATACGCTTCGCGATCGAGCGCGGCGCCCGGTTTTACGTAAGCGGCGACATCGGCAATATGCACCCCGAGCCGCCAGCCGCCGCCAGGCAATCGTTCGACATTGATCGCGTCATCAAAGTCGCGGGCATCATCCGGATCGATCGTGACGATGAATTGATCGCGCAAATCTTCGCGCCCTTCGAGCATATCTTCGCCCACCGTCTCGGGAATTGTCTCCGCTTCCTCGAGCACGTTCCTCGGAAATTGCGTCGGGAGATGATACTTCCGAATGATCGAAAGCATGTCCACTCCGGGCGCGGAACTGGGCCCGAGGACCTCGATGATTTGTCCCTCGGGATTGACGTGGCGCGATTCCCACGGCTCGAGACGGACCACCACTTTGTCGCCGCGGTTCGGTCTTGTAGGCAGCGGCGGTTGCGGGGGGATCTGGACGTAAACGTTGTGGACGATGCGCGGATCATCCGGCACGACGTAGAAAAAATTCTTCGATTGCTCCAGGGTTCCGACGAGCGAATCGTGCGCGCGCTCGAGAATGCGGATGATTCGGCCTTCGGTGCGACCGTGACCGCCCCGCGCGCGAGAGTAAGGTTCATCGCGCGTGATGCGCGCGACAACTTTGTCACCGTGCATTGCGGTGCCCGTGTTTTCGGCCGCGATAAAAAGGTCTTGTTCCCCCGGTTTTTCCCGAGTGAGAAATGCATAGCCCGCCTGGTGAACGTGCAATTTGCCGGTAACAAGATCCGCCTCGGAAGGCAGGACGTAGCGGTTCTTTCTGATGCGGGCGATTTCCCCGGATTGTTCGAGTTGCCGGAGCACCTCGTTCAATCCCATGCGCACGCCGCTCTTCCTGCCGAGAGCTTTTCCAAGCTCAGCCTTGTCGAGAGGCCGATATTTCGGCGCGCTCAGTAATCGCAGGATTTGCTGCCGCAGTTGATCGTTTTCTGATTTCAAAATGTCGAATTGTTACTCTTCATGGGAAAGGCGCGCGGCACGAATGCAATTTTTGGGACGTGACTTCCGTATCCGCGCGTCGAATAAAAGCGGCTCCGTGATAGTCTCACCTGAATGAGTGGGATGCTCTGGCAAATCGCTGATCACGCGATCGATCTCTCGCAGCATTCTCTCATCATGGGAGTTCTCAATGTCACACCGGACTCATTTTCCGACGGTGGCGAATTTTTTGCGACGGAGAACGCAGTCGAGCACGGAGTGCGGATGACTGCGGAAGGCGCGCAAATTATCGACGTGGGCGGCCAGTCCACGCGTCCCGGCGCGGAACCGATATCAGCAGAAGAGGAGCTGGGGCGAGTGTTGCCCGTGATCGCGAAATTACGCCGGAGCGTCTCCGCGCTAATTTCGATCGACACGACCAAAGCTGCGGTCGCGCGTGGAGCACTGGAAGCCGGCGCGTCGATCATCAATGACATCAGCGGCGGTCGCGCTGATCCGAAGATGATGACGCTCGCGGCCGAGAAGAAGGCTGCCTTCATCATCATGCATATGCAGGGATCTCCCCAAACCATGCAGACCGATCCGCACTACGATGACGTCGTCGGCGAGGTGGCTGATTTTTTTCGACAACAATATGGGCGCGCCCTAGAGTGCGGCATTGATTCCATGGCCATCGCGTTTGATCCGGGAATTGGATTCGGTAAAACCGTTGAGCACAATCTCGCGCTGCTTGCCAATCTCTCGCGACTCCATGTCCATGACCGGCCGATCGTCGTCGGAGTTTCGCGGAAATCTTCTCTCGGCAAAATGATTGGTTCTACCGAGATGAGCGATCGCCTGGCGCCGACGATCGCCTTAACGGCCTTACTGCGTGAGCGCGGCGCGAACGTCCTGCGAGTGCACGACGTCAAAGAAAACGTGGCGGCGCTGCGCGTCACCGAACGATTGCTCGAAGCGGCGCCATGACCCAGCAAATCATTCAGCTCTGGCTCGGTAAATGGAGAAGCCTCATCGAGGTCATTCTCTTGAGCGTGGGAATTTATTACGGCTATCTCTACTTTCGCGGAACCCGCGGCGCCAAAGTTCTCACCGGTTTGGCGATCGTGTTTTTGACTCTCACGCTGATTTCGCAGTTACTGAATCTCGTCGTCATCGGCTGGATCATCCGCAGCTTTTCCGTTTTTCTTGCCGTGGCGCTGGTGGTGATTTTCCAACCGGAACTGCGCCGCGGTCTCGCCGAACTGGGCGGGCATCCAATTTTTTCGCTCACGAGTGAAAAGCGCGAGACGGTGCACGATATCGCCGAGGCGGTGAGCCAACTGGCGAACAAACAATTCGGCGCGCTCATTGCGATCGAGCGCGATACTTCTATTCGCGTTTACGAAGAGACCGGTGTGATCATCGATTCCGTTTTTTCGGTCGAGCTTCTTTTGACGCTGTTTCAGCCTAAAGCCGCCCTGCATGATGGCGGAGTGATCGTGCGCAACGGCCGCATCGCCGCGGCCGCCTGCATCTTCCCGGTCAGCCAACGGGAGACGCTTGATCGCAGTCTCGGTCTGCGGCATCGCGCGGGTTTGGGAATTACCGAAGAATCCGATGCGATCGCGGTGGTTGTTTCGGAAGAAACCGGGGGCATCTCAATTTGTCACCGGCGCCGGATCGAGCGTGGTTTCACTCCGGAAACATTCCGCAAACGCATTGGCGAAATTCTCCTCCAAGGTCCTTATGAAGATGAAGAAACTGATCCTGAACAATTGGCGCGCGAAGTTGATCTCCCTGCTGCTCGCGACAACGCTTTGGTACCTCATCAAAAAGAACGTAGCAACGACACCCTCGCTGTCTGATGAGCAGGGAGGGCAACCCGTTCTTAACGACCAGCACTAGCGTCGGTTAGCGCAAGAACCGCGCGAGATTGTCCTCTTCCCATCGCCGCGCACGCCGATAGCTCGGGAATTCGCGTTCGCGGCGATAGAATTGTTCGGTGTGAATGCGGCGGCGCCCGTCCCTTCCGACTTCATCCGGCACCACCGAGTGCAGCATTTCGTGATAAAGCACATATTGGAGAAACCAAAGGGGAACAAAGGGTTGATCCAAAAGAGGGTTGATCCGGATGACGCGATCTTCTTCCTGAATGGTTCCGAAGATGAAATACTCTTTCGGCCGCCGTTTGCGCTGCCGGCCCCACATCACTTTGTATCCGCGCAATCGTCCACGAAAATGCCGTTCGTTCAGCCGATCGAAAATCGCGCGCAGATCAAAATATTTTCCCTCATGCTGCAGGTTGAGCTGCCGCTGCATCGGCAATTTCGGGTGCGCTATTTTTCGTTTTGTTTTCTTGGCCATGATCGTCCCTCGATGAAATAACGCCCAACTATTGAGCAGTTTAGTGGGCTCGACTCGGCTTCACAAGCGCAGGCGTGTAAAATTTCTTTCATATCGTTAAGCCGCTTGCATTGAGGTTCTTAGATGCAAGCAGCTCGCAAACGCGAGAAGCGGTCTGAATTTGAGAAATCGACGCCCTATTGTAGCTTCGTTATCGGTCCAAACGACTGGAAATCAGCGCTCTACGGAATTTTTCGACCTCTCGCGCTGAAAATGGAGAAAACGAAAGAATAAGTTTGGCCGGGAGCGCGATCCATTAGGGGAATCGACAGAATTGAGCTACGAGCATGATCCCGATTTACGAGAATCGAGAGTACGCTTATAGTCCGCCGCGCTCTTCTCACGACGTCACGGCGAGCGAGTGAATAGAACATGACTCCATTCCTGCGAAAATTGCTTGGACTGAATTGGCTTCTCCTCGCGACCATGCTCGCGCTCGCCGTTTTCGGAGTCATCGCGATTTACAGCGCGACATATATGCGGGAAGACTCGGTCTCTGCGGAGTTTTGGCGAAAGCAGGCCGATTGGGTGGCCGTCGGCTTTATCGCGTTCATGATCACGAGCCTGATCGATTATCGATGGATTCGCTGGGGCGCTCTCCCGATGTATGTGGCGGGGTTGGTCTTTTTGGTCTTGACCAAATTTGTCGGCACAAAGGTTTATGGAGCGCGCAGCTGGTTGCATCTCGGGCCGATCAACTTCCAGCCGGCCCAAGTTGCCGTGATCGCCGGAATCATGGTGCTCGCCTTGTTTCTCAGTCAGTTCCGCGAAATGCATCCCATGCTTCGTCTGCTGCTTTGCGGCGTCATCGTGGGAGCGCCGTGTCTTCTCATTTTGATGCAACCCGATTTGGGAGAAACCATTATTTGGGGGCCGGTCTTGCTGGCGTTGCTCTTTGTCGGCGGCATCCCACTTCGCTATCTGGTTTGCATTCTCCTCATCGTCGCGACCGCGATCCCCATCGCGGCAAATCTTGGGTTGAAAACTTACCAACAGGAACGGCTCACGGCGTTTGTTCATCCGGAAATCGATCCGAGAGGCGCGGCCTGGGCGATCAATCAATCGCTCATTGCCATCGGATCGGGCGGTTGGTCCGGCAAAGGGTTTAAGGCGCCGAATACGCAAATCGAACTCGGCTTTCTGCCAGCTACCGCCGTGCATAATGATTACATTTTCTCAGCCATTGGAGAACAATGGGGCTTCGTCGGCGGAATGTTTTTGATCGGCGCCTTCGGACTGCTACTCCTGACCTGTCTCTTCGTCGCGTTCTTCGCCGGGGACCAATTTGGGCTGCTTCTGGTGATCGGAATTACCGCGCTCATTTTCACCCACATTTTTCAGAACGTCGGAATGACTATTTCGCTGCTGCCTATCACAGGTGTGCCGTTGCCGCTGATCAGTTATAGCGGTTCCTTCGTCCTCATGATCATGTTCGGCCTCGGCATCGTGAACAGCGTGTGGGTGCATCGGAAGGAAGCGGCCCGCTGAGTTCCGCAGCGGGCTCAGGCGGCGCAGTTTACTTTCGTCTGCCGCGTCCCTAAAATTCGCGGCGCCGCATGGAAACCGATTACAAGGTCAAGCTCGAGATTTTCGAAGGTCCGCTCGATCTGCTCCTCTATCTGATCAAGCGGGACGAAATCGACATCTACGACATTTCACTCGAGCGGATCACCAGCCATTACCTCGAATACCTTCAGGCTTTCAAGGAATTGAACATCGATATCGCAGGGGAATTCATCGTCATGGCCGCGAACTTGATCTACCTGAAAAGCCGGAGCCTTCTGCCGGTAGATCAACAGCCGCCCGATGAAGATGCCGCGGAGGACGATCCTCGGTGGGACCTGATTCGGCAGTTGATCGAATACAAAAAGTTCAAGGAAGCCGCCGCGCAGTTGCATGATCGCGCGCTGGAACAGGAACGAATCTTCGCGCGCACCGGCATGAACGCAGGCGCCATCACTCTTGCGCCTCTGCCATTGGGCGAAGTCGGGATTTTCCAGTTGATCAATGCACTCCAGACCGTGATCAAACGGATTGAAGCGCGCGAGGATTTGCGGGAAATTTTCGGCGAACACTTCACCGTCTCCGACAAGATCGAGGTAATTTTGCAGCGCGTCTCGAATGGTGTGACGTTGAAGTTTTCGGAGCTGTTCGCCGAGATTGCGGGACGGATTGAGATCGTCGTGACATTTCTAGCCTTGCTTGAGTTGATTCGCCTCAAACAGGTACGGGTCACGCAGTCAAATCCGTTCGACGAAATCGAGATCGCGGCGACTGCAAATTAGAAAAGGGAGAGCGAGGGGAATGCCGCGAATCTTGATAGCTGGTTGCGGCTACGTGGGCGGGGCGGCGGCTGATTTGTTTCACGAGCGACAATGGGAAGTGGAGGGATGGACGGCTTCCGCCCAATCGGCCTCACAGTTGTCGGCCAAACCGTATTCAGTCCGGGGCGTGGACATTACTGATGCCGCGGCGGTGGCGACCGCTAGCCGGGAATCCGATGTAGTCCTTCAGTGTGCCAGCTCCGGCGGCGGCGACGCGGAAAAATATCGCCGGGTTTACTTGGCTGGCGCGCGAAATCTTCTCCGAGCGTTTCCGAGGGCCGCATTTCTTTTCACAAGTAGCACGAGCGTCTACGCGCAGAACGATGGAGACGATGTGGATGAGATCAGTCCAGCGGAACCCGCTCACGAAAAGGGCCGGATCCTGCGCGAAACCGAAGAGCTGGTTCTGGCGCACAGCGGAATCGTGGCGCGTCTCGGAGGAATTTATGGCCCAAGCCGTTCTTTTCTGCTCCGCAAGTTTCTCGCGGGCGAAGCGGTGCTCGATCGCCAGGACTCTCACTTTATCAACCAAGTGCATCGTGATGACATCATCTCAGCCTTGTTTCTTCTGGCTGAGCGCCGAGGGGAGTCGAAAGGACAAATCTATAATGTGGTGGACGATCAGCCGATCGTGGCGCGCGAGATTTATGAATGGTTGAGCTTGCACTTGAATCGGCCGTTGCCCCGAATGGGAAAGGCCGCGTCGTCCCGGAAGCGCGGGGAGAGTAACAAGCGCGTAAGCAACAGGAAGCTGCGCGCGCTGGGTTGGGAGCCGCGATACCCAAAAATCGCCGTCGCCATGAGCGAAAATATTCTCCCGAGCTTCGGTTTCGATCTTTGAACGGGCGTTTCCCGCCGGTATGGAAGCTGCTAAAAAACCGGTATGCGTCACATCAGACTCAGCGGCCGAGAGGCAACGGTGGTGCGCTCGATTGGCTTCGCCGAAGCGATGATGGGCGCCGAAATTCAAGACTACACCCGCATGGATGTGGAAGACGTTACCGACACGCTCAACGGCCTGATGTCGGCTGGATACGTCGAGAGCATCCCATTTTGCGAGGAAGTGCAGATCGCTGAGATGCCGGTGACGGCATTCGAAGTGAATCCGTCTTATGTCTCGGAATTAAAGCAGGCGCTTCGCCGCTAAACGATTAGCCTATGGCGCCGGCAGCAACTGACGCCACCGCCGCGTCGCGCAAAGTGTCGCGCTCGCCAAAAAGCTGGCGAATGACTTCTTCGACCGGCAATTCCTGAACGTTGATATCGATCACGGCGCAGCCTTCGAGCACGCGTCGGCAGGTTTCGGTCACCTTCGCGCGCGGCACTTTTAGCTGCACCGAAACCGGAGTCTGCTGCACGACTTCCCCCAGCGGCGAGAAATCCCGCGCGTCTGGCGTTTCGAAAGTGAGGCTGATGATTTTGTATCCGGAAAACCGATCGATGATGGAATTGAGTGGTCCATCGAAAAAAATCTTGCCGTGATCGATAATGATCACGCGATCGCAAAGCTCTTCGATGTCCTGCATGTAATGGCTGGTGAGCATCGTCACAATCCGGTGCTCGGAATTGTAGAGCCGAAGGAATTCGCGCACGCGCTTCTGACTCACGACATCAAGACCGATAGTGGGCTCGTCGAGAAAGAGAACGCGTGGCTCGTGAATGAGCGCCGAGATCAATTCCATTTTCATGCGCTCGCCTAACGACAGCTCCCGCACCATCACATTCATCTTGTCTTGCACGTCGAGCAGCTCGCTCAGCCCGCCCACTACTTTCTTGAAACGATCGCGGTCGATCCCATAGATGGCGCGATTGAGCTCGAGCGATTCCTGTGCGGGCAAGTCCCACCAAAGCGCGTTCTTTTGGCCCATGACGAGGCTGAACTGCCTCTTCAAATCGTTGCTCCGCTCCCATGGGACGAAACCGAGGACGCGCGCCTCGCCCGAGCTGGGATTGAGCAGCCCCGAAAGCATTTTCAGGACAGTCGTCTTGCCCGCGCCATTCGGACCCAGGAACCCCACCAGCTCTCCTTCTTCGATCGTGAAAGTGACGTCGTCCGCCGCGCGGGTTTCGTCGTACTTTCGCCTAACGAGTCCTTTAATCGAACCCCGAAGACCGCTTTCCTTCCGGTAGGTCCGATAGATCTTGGTCAGACCGCGCGTTTCGATGACGCTCATGTGGCTCCGCCGGAGCGATCGTACGTCGCTCCCTCGACGTTTAAGCTGCGCTGGGCTGGGCCTTCGGCCCTTTCTTCTTCAGAAGCGGCAGGACCTTTTCCACGAGCGCGTCCGCGGTGATGCCGTGTTTCTTCCGGAGGATCGGAATCGTTCCGTGTTCGACGAACTGATCGGGCCAGCCGATTCGGACCACCGGGGTGTTGATCATCTGCGAGTGGAGATGTTCCATCACGGCGCAACCAAAACCGTTGTGCAGGACGTGGTCCTCGATCGTACAAACGACGTCCACGGCGCGCGCGAAGAATTCCAGGGTCCCGGTATCGATCGGTTTTATCCATCGCGGATTGATAAGGGCGACCGAAATGCCTTTTTCCTCCAGCTTGCGTGCCGCCTCCTGCGCGATCTCGAACATGTTTCCCAATCCGAAGATCGCCACTTCGCGGCCGTGTTGCACGACCTCGGCTTTGCCGACCTCGAGAAGTCTCGGCGCGGCCTTTGGCACTGCGCCCGTGCCGGCGCCGCGCGGATAACGAATTGCAATCGGGCCGGAATTGTAGTTCGCGATCGTCCAAAGCATGTCGACGAATTCATCTTCATCCTTCGGCTGCATGTGCACGAAGTTGGGGACGTGCCGGAGATAACCGATATCGAAAAGGCCGTGATGCGTCGGGCCGTCGTCTCCGCTCAAACCTGCGCGATCCATGCAGAGCGCGACGTTCAGGTTTTGCAGTGCGATGTCATGGATGATCATGTCGTAAGCGCGCTGCATGAAAGTTGAGTAAATGGTTAGGAAAGGCTTCAGGCCTTGCGTGGCCAGACCGCAGGCGAAAAGCGCTGCATGTTCCTCCGCGATCCCGACATCGAAGTAACGGGTCGGATGTTGCGCCTGGAAAAATCCGAGCCCGGTTCCGCTGGGCATGGCGGCGGTGATCGCGACGATCTTCTGATTTGAATCGGCGAACTTCGCCAGCGTCTTCCCCATCAGTTCCGAATAGGTGGGCGTCGCCGCGGCCGCGGTTTCCCCGGTATCCCGCGCAAATTTTCCGAGGCCGTGGAATTTGTCCGGCTTGGCGATCGCCGGCTCGTAGCCTTTTCCCTTCTTGGTTAAAATGTGCAGCAGCACCGGCTCGTCCTGGCTCTTCAAAAACTCGAACGTCTTGATCAGGAGCGGGATGTCGTGGCCATCGATCGGTCCGTAATAACGCAAACCCAGCTCCTCGAAGATCACGCTCGGCACCAAAAGATTCTTCACGCCCTCCTCAACTTTATGGGCGAACTCGACCGCGCCGCGGCCGGCGATCGCTTCGATAAAGCGCCGCGCCTTGTCATGCAGCCCGGCGTAGGTCGGGTTCGCGACGATATTGTTCAGGTAGCTCGCGATCGCGCCGACATTCTTAGCGATGGACCATTCGTTATCGTTCAGGACGACAATGAACCGGCGCGTTTGTGATTTCGCGTTGTTGAGCGCCTCGTAACTAATGCCGCAGGTGAACGCGGCATCGCCCGCCACCACCACGACGTTCTCGTCGCCGCCACGAAGATCGCGTCCGACTGCCATGCCGAGACCGGCAGACAACGCCGTCCCTGCGTGGCCGGCGCCGTAGCAATCATGTTCGCTCTCGGTCCGGAGCAGAAAACCATTGAGCCCCTGGTATTGCCGCATCGTACCGATGCGATCGAGACGACCCGTAAACATTTTGTGCACGTAGCCTTGATGGCTCACGTCGAAGACAAATCTATCCTTTGGTGTTTCGAAGACGCGATGCAAGGCGATCGTTAGCTCTACCACACCGAGATTCGGTCCGAGATGCCCGCCGGTTTGCGACAAGACGCGGATGAGTTCATCGCGCACTTCCTGCGCAAGCTGGGGCAAGTCCTGCTCCTTCAGTGTTTTTATGTCGGCCGGCGAATGGATGCCGGCCAGCAATCCCGGTGCGCTTTCGGCGTTAGAAAAGTCTGACTTCGTCATTTGCGGTTTCTCCCTTTTGCTCCGATTTCCCTGCGCGTTCTTTTTCTGCCGCCGGTTCGAAGTCCTTTACCACTGGTTTACCGGCATGATTACGGGTGATGATCTCGATCCTTTGTTCGGCGCTGGTGAGCCGTTCCTGGCAAACCTTGACCAGCTTCATTCCTTCTTCGTAGCGCACGATCAATTCTTCCAGCATCATTTTGCCAGATTCCATTTGCTCCACGATTTCCTCCAGCCGGTCCATCGCGCCTTCAAAGTTCTGTTCCGGTTCGTTTTTTTTGGCGGGGGTCGGCATATCGAGAGCTGGTAATTAAGCATAGCGACGGTTGGATAAAAAGCGCGACTTCTCCGCGCAACTCGGGTTTCATCGCCGTGCCATCCCTCGACCCCGGAGAAAAATCTCGCAAAACCCGCCCGCAAATTGGTTCAATATCTGCTCCAATTCCTATGCAGAAACCAATGCCTCCTCAGCGGTCTGAGGCTCTCCTGCGGCTGCGGCTCTATTAATATATGAGGCGTTTGTTTCAATATGCAGGACGTTCGGCTGCGTTCGCAGTCGCTTTATCTTTTTGGGCCGGTTCGGCTCACGCAGTTTCCAGCGCGGTGAATATTTCCACGCGCATGGTAGTGGAAACGGGCGATAACGTTTTGATCGCCGGGTTCATCATCTCCGGCACCGGCCAGAAAAATGTCGGACTCCGTGCGATCGGACCGTCGCTGCCGGTTCCCGGAGCGCTGAGCGATCCCGTGCTCGAGTTACACGACGGCAGTGGGCGGACCATCACTACGAACGACAACTGGCGCTCGACTCAGCAAGACGCAATCATCGCGGCCGGTTTGGCGCCCGCAAACGACAACGATTCCGCCTTACTCGCGACGCTCAGTCCGGGCAGTTACACGGTCGTCGTCCGCGGAGTAAATAATGCGACGGGCGTCGCGCTCGTTGAAGTCTATGATCTGGACGCCGGGACGCCGGCCTCGCGCCTGGCCAACATTTCTACCCGAGGCGACGTCCTCGTCGGCGACAACGTGATGATCGGTGGGTTCATCATTCGCGGCGATGTCACCAAACAAATGCTGGTGCGCGTGGCGGGGCCGACGCTCAGCTTGAACGGTACGCCGATCAGCGGACGGCTGCTGGATCCGACGTTGGAGCTCCGTGACGCCAATGGCGTTCTTCTTCAGCAAAATGACAACTGGCGCAGTGACCAGGGCGCGGAAATCGCAGCCAGCACCTTGGCGCCGAGCGACGACCGCGAACCGGCGCTCATCGCCGGGCTGAGTCCAGGCAATTACACCGCGATCGTTCGCGGAGCTGGCGATACGACCGGCGTCGCGCTGATTGAGATGTACGATCTCGATCAACCGCCGCAAGCGGACGGCTCAACGCTTTACATCGCGCAGTTGCGTCCGGAGAAAGGCATTGTCTCAGGCGGCTCGGGCACATCGACGCTGCGGATGTCGGGAGACGAGACATCAGCCGTGGTCAATTTCGAATTCTCGAACTTGTCATCGCCGGTTAGCGGCATCGCGATTTACAGCTTGGGATCCGATGGCCAATTAGGTCAGCTTTTGTTCGACATCTCGGCTTCGTTTGCGCAGCCGGACGGCTCATACAATTGGATTTTTGCGCCGCGCGGAACGTTCTCCGTGGCTGACATTATTGCGGCGATCAAATCGGGCCAGGTCTCGTTCGTCATCCAAACCTCCGGGCATCCGACCGGAGAGATCGGCGGCGCCTACAATCTTTCTTCCGGCGGCCAGACGGCGCCTACGCCAACCCCGCCGCCACCGCTCGCGTCCGGCACTCCCACCGCCGCGGATGCCGGCCGCTTCCTTTCTCAAGCCACCTTCGGCGCGACCGATGCGTTGATTACCAAAGTTCAGAGTGAGGGCTTTGACGCGTTCCTGGACGAGCAGTTTGCGGCGCCGGTCTCGTCACATCTCGCGTTCGTCGATGCCTCCGGGGTCAATCCCCTGACCATTCAACAAACCACCGATGCCTGGTGGACCTATGCGATTTCCGCACCCGACCAACTAAGGCAGCGAGTCGCCTTCGCTTTGGGCGAACATTTTGTCGTCGGCAATACCACCGGAAACCTGGGTAACCAGCCGGGCGCCTTGCCGGCCTACATGGATGTGTTGGTCAAGGGTGCGTTCGGAAATTTCCGGCAGTTGCTCGAGGATGTCACGTTGAGTCCGGCGATGGGCGCGTATCTCAACATGCTGAAAAACGACAAGGCGAGCGCCGACAAGACGAGGCTGCCTAACGAGAACTACGCGCGTGAGGTCATGCAGTTGTTTACGATCGGACTTTACGATTTGAATCTTGATGGAAGTCTGACGCTCAATGCCAGCGGTTTCCCCATCGTGACCTATAATCAGGACGCCATACTGGGCACGGCCGCGGTCCTTACCGGCTGGACTTATGGGCAGACGACTAATCCACCGATCTTCAATCCCCCCGCTGATTGGCGGGACCCGATGGTTAATGTGGCCAATCACCATTCCACCGATTCCAAGACGATTCTGAACGGCGTTACCCTTCCCAGCGGCCAGACGGCGGCCCAGGATCTGAAGGCGACGCTCGACACCATTTTCAATCACCCGAACGTTGGTCCGTTCTTCTGCAAGCAATTGATCCAGAGGCTGGTCACGAGCAATCCGAGCCCTGGTTATGTTTATCGAGTCGCCTCGGTTTTCAACGATAACGGGCAAGGCGTCCGCGGCGATTTGAAAGCGGTTGTACGCGCCGTCTTGATGGATTACGACGCCCGCGGCAGCGCGAAGACCGAGCAGGGAGCCGGCAGATTGCGCGAGCCTGTCATTCGCCTAACGAATCTCCTGCGGACCTTCAGTGCCTCATCGCCTGATGGGAAATTTTCCGTGCAGGGAGCCTATGCCGCCTTCGCGGAGGAAGAATTCCATTCGCCCACCGTCTTCAACTTCTTCTCTCCAGATTACGAGGCGGAGGGTGCAATCGCCGAAGCCGGTCTTCTCAGCCCCGAATTTGAAATCACGACGGAAACGACGGTGGTGACAATCGCGAACTATCTCCGAAACGCGATTTACGGATCGCTCGGACCATCGACCGACAAGATCACACTGAATCTTTCCAATGAGCAGACGCTGGCGGCCAACCCGGCTCAGTTAGTGGATCATTTAAATACCGTGCTCATGGCCGGCAACATGTCCTCCAGCATGCGGACCACGTTGATCAATGCGATCACCCAAATCTCCGCGTCCAACCCTGCGGAGCGCGCCAAGACCGCCATCTACCTCGTGATCAACTCGCCCGAGTTCACCGTGGACAAATAGTTATGTATTCACCTACTCGCCGCACCTTCATTCGCCAGGCTGCTTGCGCCGCGCTCACCACCTCCGGGTTGCTCAACACCATCTTCGATCTGCGCCGATTGAGCGCCGCCACCATCGCGAATACCGGCGACTACAAGGCGCTCGTTTGCCTCTTTCTCTACGGCGGCAACGACGCCAACAACGTCATCATTCCGCACGATACGGCCGGTTACAATTCTTACGCCGCCGCGCGAGGCATCCTCGCGATTCCGCAGGCATCGCTTTTGCCTCTGACATTGCAGGGTGGCGACGGCCGCGATTTTGCATTTCATCCGAACCTCTCGGAATTGCAGACCCTTTTTAACCAGGGCCACCTCGGCATCGTCGCGAACGTCGGCACGCTCGTGGGGCCGGTCACGCGCGCCCAATATCTCGCGCACGGAGCCGCCGTGCCGCCGCAGCTTTTCTCGCACGCCGACCAATCGGTCCAATGGCAAACGTCGGTGCCAGACCAGGTGTCGCAAACCGGCTGGGGTGGACGAATGGCGGATTTGCTTCACTCACTCAACGGCGCGTCGAAGATTTCTCTCTCCATCTCAATCGCCGGCACGAATACTTTTGAAGTTGGAAACACCGTGATTCCCTACAGCGTCTCCCCCAATGGAAGCGTTGGGCTGGCCGGATTCGATGGGAGCGCGAATGCGAATGTGCGTTTGCAAGCCTTTAAGGACCTCCTGGCTTTGCCGCATAACAACTTGTTCGAGCAGGCTTATTCCGACACCGTCTCGCGATCGATCGCGGCGAACGAGCTGCTTACCTCGGCGCTGGCCGGCGTTCCGCCGCTGCAAACGGTCTTCCCCAACACCGCGCTCGCCCAACAGCTGAACATGGTCGCAAAACTCATCGCGGCGCGAACCAGCCTCGGCATGAGTCGCCAGATCTTTTTCTGTTCGGTCGGCGGTTACGATACTCATGGCGATCAGCTCACCGGTCAGTCCAATTTGTTCACGGAACTGAGCCAGGCGCTGAATGCGTTCTATTCCGCCACCGGCGAGATGGGCGTCGCGGAGCAGGTCACGGCTTTTACCGCTTCGGATTTTGGCCGCACCTTTCCGACGAACGGTTCCGGCTCCGATCACGGGTGGGGCAGTCATCAATTCGTTCTCGGCGGCGCTGTCCAGGGCGGCCGCTTGTTCGGAACTTTCCCGACGCTCGCCGTCAACGGACCCGACGATACCGGGCAAGGCCGCTGGATTCCCACGACCTCGGTCGACGAATTCTCCGCGACCATGGCGACGTGGTTCGGCGTCAGCGCTTCGGATCTGCCGACCGTTCTGCCGAACATTGGACGGTTCGCTCACCCGAATCTCGGAATCTTTGCTTAGCCGCCGCTTATCATCCCGAGCCGCGCAGACGGCGAGGGACCTCACAACAAAATCTCGCGCCATCATGAAGGGGGAAACGTTCCATCACTCATGTGCGTGGCCCATCTCTGGTTTGCAGAAAATCGATCGGCGGTTGCGAGGTCCCTCGCCGTCTGCGCGGCTCGGGATGACAGCGCCAAGCACCGCAAATAGTTGTCTTCCTCCTTGCGCGATCTCTGCGTTAGGCGAATTACTGAATTCGAAATCATGACGAGCGCGCTGAACTGGATTGAAAAACAGGACGCCCGGCATCGGCTGGTCATTTCGCTCCTTGTTGCCGCCCTGGTTTGGTTTGGCCTGTATGGCCGGGTGCAACGTTCCACCCAATCGATCGCCACCTGGGACGTCTTTGCTTTCTGCATCCTCGCCCTCGCCTGGATGACAATCGTCACCACGCCTGCGCACAAATGTCGATCGCGCGCGCAGATGCAGGATGTCAGTCGCACCGTTATTTTTGTCTTCGTGGTGGTGGCAGCGTGCGCCGGGTTGTTCGCGGTAGGCTTCCTCTTTTTCGCCAACAAGAACGTGCAACACCCGCACTTTGTTCTTCGCCTGTTGATGAGTCTGGTCGCGGTCGTCTCTTCCTGGATGCTCGTGCACACCGTTTTCGGTTTGCGTTACGCCCACACCTTTTACGGCGATCCCGACGGCCCGGCCGGACCGCAGCAGCACGCGGGCGGACTGGAGTTTCCCGGCGGCCGCGACCCCGACTACATGGATTTCGCCTACTTCTCGTTCGTCATCGGGATGACGTTTCAAGTCTCCGACGTTCAGATCACCTCGCGCGAATTCCGCAAGCTCGTGCTCCTGCACGGCATGCTCTCCTTCGGATTCAACACCGTGATTCTCGCGCTCACCATCAACACCGTCTCGACCTTGCTCTGACCCCATTCTTTCGCCCGCGCTCCTCTGGCATACACGATGCTAAGTCAGTGCCAGAGTGAAGACCGCGCGATGACGTTTTTGAAAAAGATCCTGCTGGTGGATCATGAGCCGAAAGTGACGGCGCTGGTCAGGCGCGCGCTCGAAGGCACGGGCAAATATCTCGTGAGGGTGGAACACGACAGCCGCCTCGCCTTGCATGCTGCGCCTTGGTTTTTGCCCGATCTGGTTTTGCTCGATGCGGAGAAGGCAGAGGTCGAGAGCGAAGAGGTAAATCGCCAGCTCCAATCCGAGCCGACGCTAAAAGACACGCCGTTCCTTTTTTTGAGCGGGAATCCAACTCCCGAAAAAAAGGTGGTGACAGGTGGATTCATCAGTGGCTACAGCTTCCTTGCCACCTCGCTTTCGCTCGATGATCTGATCCGTTGTGTCGACGAAATGCTGTTTCCCGCTCCTACCAAACGGAGGCGAATGTAGAGGCGCTTGTGCCAAGCGCCTACCGAACTAGACAGGCAGCTTGGCACAAGCGCCTCTACATTACAGTCTCACGCGATCGCCGCGCGATAGGCGGCCGCGCCTTTGAGCTGCTTGACGTCGTCCGGCGAAGCCATCTTCAGGACAAAGATCCAGCCTTCGCCAAATGGATCGGTATTGATCAACGCCGGATTGCCTTCCAGCGCTTTGTTCACTTCCAGGACCGTTCCCTTAACCGGCGCGTAAATGTCGCTGGCCGCCTTCACTGATTCAACGACCGCGATCTGTCCGCGTGCCTCCGCCTGCGCGCCGACTTTCGGCAGCTCGACATAAACGACATCGGTCAGCTCCGCTTGCGCGTGATCGGTAATGCCGACGCGCGCATTGTCGCCTTCGCGGCGGACCCATTCGTGCGATTCGGTGTAAAAAAGATCGTCGGGAACATTCATGGTTTTTTGTAGAGCGGTTTTTTCTCAATAACGGCGGGAAATTTTTGCCCGCGAATTTCGATCTCGATTTCCGTGCCGGCGCGGGCCTGCGGCGTCGGAAGGTAAGCCATCCCGATTCCCTGATTCAAGCTCGGCGATAACGTGCCGCTCGTCGCTTCCCCGATCTGCTCGCTGGCGAGCCAGACCCCGTAATGCGGACGCGGCGGCGGTCCTTTGCTTTTCATGCGGAAGGGGACGAGCCGGTGGGCCGTTCCGTTTTCCTTCGCCTGCACCAGCACCTCGCGCCCGATGAATTTCGGTTTCTTCAGATCGACGAAGAATCCCAGCCCGGCTTCGATCGGATTGTGTTCCGGCGAAAGATCGGAGCCATTCAGCGGATAACACATCTCAAGCCGGAGCGTATCGCGCGAGCCGAGACCGCAAGGCTTGATTCCAAACTGCTCGCCCGTTTTCAGGACCGTGTTCCAAAACTTCGCCGCATCTTTCGCGAAGAAGAAAACCTCGACTCCGTCTTCGCCCGTGTAACCAGTGCGGGCGATCGAGATATCCATTCCGTTCAGTTTACAATCGACGATATGATTGCGCGCCGGCAGCTCGATCTCGTCCCCGAGCAGCGCATGAAAAAGCTCCACCACGCGCGGACCTTGAATAGCCACTCCGCCAAAGCCTGCGCTGCGATTGGAAAGAGAAACATTCTCAGCACGATGCCGCTCCAGCCACGCGAAATCTTCCCCCGCCCGAGACGCGTTCACCACCAACAGGAATTCCTCAGGTGCCGTACGATAAACGATCAAGTCGTCGATGATGCCGCCGCTTTCATTCAGCAAAAACGTGTATTGACCGGTGCCGACCTCGAGTTTCTCCACGTTATTGGTCAGCATCTCGTTGAGCCATTCGGCCGCCGCCGCACCCGTCGCGACCACCTGCCCCATGTGCGAAATATCGAACATGCCCACGTTGTTTCGCACCGCCTGGTGCTCCTCCATGATGCTCGAGTATTGCACCGGCATGATCCAATCGCCGAAAGGGATCATCTTCGCGCCGAGCCGCACATGTTCCTCGTAGAGCGGCGTTTTTTTCTGCGCGGCGTCACTCATTCGCGTCATCCTAGACGCCGAGTTCTGCCTGTCAATCAAGCCGCGTGCGCTTGATAACCGGTTCGCTTGAAGAGCCGCTTTGCCCCGCTACCGTGAACGCAACGATGAGCTTTCTGGATAAACTCGAACGGCGTCTTGGCTTCATTGCGATCCCCGGATTGATCCGCGCCGTCGTGACCTTGAACGCGCTCGTCTTCGTTCTCGTTCTCTTGAACAAGGGCTTCGATTCTTATCTCGCTCTCGACATCGCCCGGATTCGGGCGGGTGAAGTCTGGCGGCTCGTCACCTACATTTTCGTTCCGCAGACCGGCCATTTTCTGCTGGTCGTCGTCGCGCTCTGGTTTCTCTGGTTCATCGGCGACGGTGTCGAGCGCGCGTGGGGACCCTTCCGCCTCACGCTTTATTTCCTGGTCGGAATGATCGGAACAACGGTCGCCGCCGTTCTCTCCAACAGTCAGTTCTCCAGCCAGATGCTTTTCACCACGCTCTTCTTCGCCTTCGCGCACTTTTATCCCGAAGAGATCATTTATGTTTTTTTCATTCTGCCGCTGAAAGTAAAATGGATCGCCTGGGCTTACGCGGGTTTCCTTTTGCTCGGCTTTGCGACCCAGTCGAATTCCTACCGGCTGGCCCTCATCGTGGCGCTGAGCAATTATCTCATCTTTTTTATGCCTGGAGTGATTCGCCACCTCCGACAACGCAAGGAGGTCGCGGTCCGGCGAAACCGCTTCGAGGTTCAATCGCGCGGTGAAGAAGAGCCGCTCCACAAATGCGCCACCTGTGGCGCGACGGAAATAACCGATCCGAATCTCGAGTTTCGCGTGGCCCGCGATGGTGAAGAATATTGCATCGCCCATCTTCCGCGCGCGGCGAACGCTGCAGTCTGAACTCGGAGGGGCGCGCTTCTGTTCGCGCGTCGCTTGACCCAGTTCCGCTCGACCATGACACTGCCGCGATGAGCGATAAAGAACCAGCGCTGGTGCCCGAACAAGGCTGGCATTGTCTGCATCTCTATTACCGGATCGAGTTCAGCCAATGGCAACTTCTCAGCGCGGAGGAGCAGCGCGCCGCAAAAGTGGCGCTCTCCGCGCTGGTCCAGGAAATCCGCGCCTTCGAATCCACGCAGCTCCTCACGTTGAGCATCGTGACGCCGAAAGCGGATCTCGGGTTCATGTTGATCACACCCGACCTGCACGCCGCCAATCGAATCGAGAAACAATTGACGCTCGCGCTCGGCGCCGACGTTCTCGTTCCCGTTTACAGTTATCTCTCGCTCACGGAAGAAAGCGAGTACGCCACCAGCGACGAAGAACACGCGCACATACTGGAGACGGAGGAAAAGCTGAAACCCGAGTCTCCCGAGTTCGCACAAGCGATGACCGCATTCCGCGAGCGCATGGCGAAGTACCGCCACGAACGCGTTTATCCCACGTTGCCCGATTGGCCGGTCGTCTGCTTTTACAATATGAGCAAACGCCGCGGCGAGGAGCGCAACTGGTACACACTTCCCTACACCGAACGCCGGCGTCTCATGGCCGGTCACGCAAAGGTTGGGCGCGAATACGCGGGCAAAATCAAGCAGCTCATCACCGGCTCGAGCGGCCTCGATGATGCTGAATGGGGCGTGACTCTTTTCGCGCGCGATACTTTTCAGATCAAAGCGATCGTTTACCAAATGCGCTTCGACGAAGTGAGCGCGGTCTACGGCGACTTCGGCGAATTTTACATCGGCTTGCAACTGCCGCTCGACGAACTGTTCCGCCGGTTGCAGCTTTAAATGCTTTTTTCTGTAGCGGCGGTCTATGACCGTCGAATCGTTTCTGTTGCAGCGACGCCGGCGGTCCGCCGCTACAACTACAAGGATGGGTGGCAGAGTGGTCTAATGCGCACGCCTGGAAAGCGTGTTTGCCGAAAGGCAACCAGGGTTCGAATCCCTGCCCATCCGTTCCTCTCTTACTCGTACTCCTGATCCTGATCGCGCGCGTTTCTCACTTCGTCTCAATCGCTCGCCGCGGCAACACCTGAAGATTCTGCCGAAACTTCACCACGCTCGCATTCGGCAAAACGCCGCGAAAATTCGCGCCCGGATAGATCAGACAATCGCGACCGAGGACCGAACCCGGATTGATCACCGCATTACATCCGATCTCCGTCCGGTCTCCCACGATCGCGCCAAATTTCGCCAATCCCGTCGCGATATCTCCATCGATCGCGCTCACGTGAATCTCGCCATGATCCAATTTTACATTCGAAAGAATCACGCCCGCCCCCAGATGCGCGCGGAATCCGAGAATGGAATCGCCGACGTAATTGAAATGCGGCACCTGCGCTTCATCGAACAGGATGCAGTTCTTGAATTCGCACGAGTTCCCCATCACCACGCCGTCGCCGGCGATCACGTTCTCGCGCACGTAACAGCCGCTGCGAATGTGGCAGTTCTCCCCGATCCACGCCGGTCCCTTCAAAACCGCGCCTTGTTCGATGATCGTCCCCGCACCGACAAATACCGCGTTGCTGATAAACGGTTTTCCGACCAGCTCGCCGAGTACCGCCGGCTTCAAACGAAATTGCAAATACCTCGCGATCTGTTTGAGCGCGTCCCAAACATACTTCTGCGATTCAAACAGCTTGGGGTGCGCCGTGTGTTCGAGGCTGAGGAATTCCGCCGGCGAAAACATTTTTTCGGTGAACTAAACTCCGTCGCGCCGTGTGATCTTCTGCCCGTCCTTCGTATCGCGGGCCTCCCAACCTTTCGCGGCGAGTTCGTCGCGCAATTCATCACTTTTTCGCCAATCCTTTGCAAGCCTCGCCTGCACGCGTGCTTCGGCGATCGCCGAAATCTCGGCCGACAGCGCGGCCGTCTCTTCACCACTGATCGCCAGAACGCGGTCGATCCGCTGCCACCATTGGAGCCACGAACTCGCAGCATTTGGATCGAGCATGCCCAAATCGAGCGCTCGATTCGTTTCGCGAATCGTCTCGAACAAAACACCGAGCGCACCCGAAATGTTGAGATCATCATCCAAGGCGTCTTCGAACCCCGATCCCTCTTCCGTTGGACGTTGGATGTTGGACGCCCCGCTCGCGAACGCTTTCGGAGTTGGACGTTGGACGTTATCTTCTTCGGCTTTGGCCCGCAGCCGCGCCAGCCAATCATCAATCCTGCGCAACGCCTCCCGCGATTCCTCCATTCCTTCCCAGGTGAAATTCAGCGGCGCGCGATAATGCACCCGCATCAGCGCATAGCGCACCTCGCGTCCGCTGTAGCCTTTCGCGAGCACGTCGCGCAACGTGTAGAAATTCCCGAGCGACTTCGACATCTTCTGCCCGTCGACCATCAGGTGCGCGCAGTGCATCCAATAGCGAACAAATTTCTTTCCGGTGCATCCCTCCGTCTGCGCGATCTCCGCTTCGTGATGCGGAAAGATGTTGTCCACTCCTCCACAATGAATATCGAGCTGCTCGCCGAGAAGCTGCGTTGCCATCGCGCTGCACTCGATGTGCCATCCCGGCCGGCCGGGCCCCCACGGACTTTCCCATTTCACCGGCCCATCAGCTTCGTCCCAAGCTTTCCAGAGTGCGAAATCGCCGACGTGTTCCTTGTCGTATTCGTCGCTCTTCACCCTTCCGGTCGAACGCAGTTCCGACAAATCGAAATGCGCGAGGTGGCCATACTCCGGAAATTTGTTGATCCGATAATAAACTGATTTGTCGTCCGCTTGGTACACGAGATCGCGCGCCATCAGCGTCTTGATCATCTCGATCATGGCCGCGATCTGGCGCGGATCCGTCGCTTCGGGAAAAGAATCAGCGCGCTCGATCCGAAGAGTGTCGAGGTCTTCGAAGAACGCCTGCTTGAAGGGCGCGGTAAATTCCGCCAGCGGAACGCCCGCGCTTCGCGAGCCCAGGATCGTTTTATCGTCCACATCCGTGATGTTCATCACGCGATGCACCTTGAACTCGCGCAGTTCGAGATGTCGCTGCAACAAATCTTCGAAAAGATACGCGCGGAAATTTCCAATGTGCGCATGGCTGTAAACCGTCGGCCCGCACGTGTACATCTTCACTTCGCGTCCCGTTGGATCGAGCGGATGAAATTCCTCGAGCGCGCGCGAGTAAGTATTAAAGAATCGAAGCGGCATTAATTTGTCGTCTCGACCGTGGCCACCGCCATCGCGGCCATGCCTTCGCCGCGGCCGATCGCACCGAGGCCTTCGTTCGTAGTGGCTTTGATGCTGACTCGTGAAGTTTCGAGATTCAGCGCCGCTGCAATCTTCTCCCGCATCGCTGGAATATGCGGCGCGATCTTCGGTGCCTCGGCGATCAACGTCGCATCGACGTTCACCGCACGCGCTTTCTGCCGACCAAGCACCGAATTCACTTTCCGCAAAATTTCGATACTGCTGATCCCGCGAATCGATTCGTCCGTGTTCGGAAAGTGATGACCGATATCGTTTTCACCGATCGCACCGAGCAGCGCATCGGCGATCGCGTGGCAGAGAACATCCGCATCGGAGTGTCCTTCCAATCCGCGATCATGCGGAATCTCGACGCCGCCGAGAATTAGTTTGCGGTCTCGCGCAAGCCGATGCGCGTCGTAACCAGTTCCACACCTGATCATGTCTTACAGTTTCAAATCGATCACACCGTTGGACGCGATGATGCTGTATTTCTCTTTCATGTCGGTCCGCGGTTTCATCTCGACTGTCCCGCCCGCATTCTCCACGAGAATCCAACCCGCCGCTATATCCCACAGACTGATTCCCTGTTCGATATAAGCATCGAAACGTCCGCAAGCGACGTACGCCATGTCGAGCGCGGCACTTCCCATGAGCCGGCACTTGCGCGCGCGATGGACCATTTCCTGGAGCAGCGGCAGACCTGCCGCGATCGTGACGCCAGTCTTGGAAAGCCCGACTGATATCACTGCTTCCGCGAGATCGGCGCGCTCGCTCACGCGAAATGGTTTGCCGTTCAGCGTCGCCTTGCCGCCTTTTTGCGTCGCCCAAATTTCTTCGCGCATTGGATCGTAAATTACTCCGACGATTATTTCGCCCATGAATCGCAGTGCGATCGAAACGCAGAAATGCGGAATGCCGTAAAAATAGTTCACGGTGCCGTCGAGCGGATCGACCACCCATTGATGATCGCTTTTCTGATCGCCCACGATTCCTTCCTCGCCGTAGAGCGCGTGCTCGGGAAATTTTTTTAGCAGCGAATGGGTGATCAACTCCTGGGTGCGCACATCGATCTCGAGTTTGATGTCGTGCGCCTCGGAAGAATTAACGCGGAGCGGTTTTTGAAAATCGCGCCGGAGCAATTCGCCCGCGGCGCGCGCCGCTTCGACCGCCGCGTCGAGGTAATGCGTCATGACGGATGATTAATAGGATTGCGCACTCGCCCTGCCAAATGATTTCACCCGGACTAGTCGGCAAAAAAAACCGGGAGGAGAAATTGAATCCTCCTCCCGGGTTGAAGTTAGGGTTGGAACTACGAAAAGCTTTCGTAGCTCGTGACCGGATTACTTAGAAACTAATGTTTCTTTTTCTTCGCGGCCTTTTTCTTGGCGGCTGGTTTTTTTGCAGCTTTTTTCTTTGCCATAAGACAATCCCCCCTTTCGATCCGCTAACGCGGTGGGTTGGTGAAGGATTTTTTGAACTTCACTTACATGTTGTCAGTAATCACCACTGTTTTTTTGTCAAACATTTTTGTCACATCTTTGAAATTATTTTCATGAGTTCGCGCGCGATAATTTTTTTGGAGGTGCGCGAAATTTTTTTCGATTCCCCGTTTCGAAAAAAAATCGTCACCGCATTTTCATCACTTTCCATTCCGGAATCGATTTTGCTCACGTCGTTCGCGACGATGAGGTCGCAATTTTTCTTCCGGAGTTTTCTTCGCGCGTTCGTTTCCAGATCGTGTGTCTCCGCCGCGAAACCGACGACGAGATAGTTGCGATTTTCTTTTGGGAGCGAAGCGAGAATGTCGCGCGTCGGGATCAACTCCAGTGCGAGCGGATGTTTTCGCTTCTTCATTTTCCGCGGCGCGACTCTCGCAGGTTTGTAATCTGAAACCGCGGCGCACATCACCAGCACGTCGCATCCCTGCACGGCGCGATGGACCTCATCATGAAGTTCGTCGCTCGTGGTGATCGGAATGAATTGAGCGCCGGCCAGTGGCGCGATACTCACCGGACCGGAGATCAGCTTCACGTCGTGTCCGGCGGCGATCGCCGCTTCCGCAATCGCGTATCCCATTTTACCCGAGGAGCGATTGCTGATGAAGCGAACGGGATCGATTGCTTCGCGCGTCGGACCGGCGGTGACGACGAACCTCACGCGATCAAATTATCCTGGCGCGCCAGCAAAAACTCCGCGCGGAAAGCGATGTCATCCACTTTCCACAAACGGCCGACGCCCTCGTATCCGCACGCCAGCATTCCTTCTTCCGGCCCGATGAACTCGACGCCGCGCGCTTTCAAGGTCTCCACATTTTTCTGCGTGGCAGCGTGCTCCCACATTTTTCCATTCATCGCTGGTGCCATTAGAATTGGCGCGCGAGTCGCGAGCGCGATGGCGGCGAGAGGATGACCGGCCAGTCCGTGCGCGAGCTCAGCGACGACATTCGCGGTCGCGGGCGCGATGAGGAGAAGATTCGCGCGATCGGCCAACTCGATATGTCCCGGCCGCCAGTTTTCTTTTTCATCGAAGAAACTCGTGGTGACTGGATTCTTGGAAAGAGTTTGCAACGTGAGCGGCGTGATGAACTCGATTGCATCGCGCGTCATCACGACGAAAACGTCATGGCCTTGCTTCACGAGCAGGCTGGCCAGCTCGGCGGATTTGTAGGCAGCGATGGAACCCGTGACGCCGAGCACAACGCATTTTGGATTTTGGATTTTGGATTTTGGATTGCTGGCCATCGATGTATTAGCTCAAGGCCAGCCGCCTGCTCAAGTAGCGTTCCGCGCCCATGATGTTTCGAAATTTTTGCAGATCTTCTTCCATCGATTTGCTGATGATGGTGTAGCGATAGTCGCGCCAAAGTTGCATCTCGCGCGCGGCGGTCACGATGCGCAACTCGATCTGTTGGGGCGTTTCCGTTCCGCGTTTGGTCAGGCGCCGGCGCAACTCCTCGAGATCAGGCGGCATGATAAAAACATCGCAGAGCGCGCGCCGGATTGTTTCGTCGTCGTAGGATCGGATCGCCGCCGCGCCCTGGATATCGACGTCGATCAGGACATCCACGCCATTTTGCAAATTGGCCACGAGTGGCTTGCGCAGTGTGCCGTAGTAATGTTCATGCACCTTGGCGAATTCCAAAAATTCGCCGGCCTCGACGCGTGCGCGAAAATCCGGCTCGGGTAAAAAATGATAATCTTCGCCTTCGATTTCGCCAGCGCGCGGAGGCCGCGTGGTGCAGGAAACAGAGTAGACAAAATCAGGCGTCTGCCGCAGCGCATCGCAGAGCGTGGTCTTGCCCGCGCCGGAAGGCGCGGAGACGACGAAGAGAATTCCGGTGCGCGTGAATTGGTTACTCAAGGTTTTGGATTTGCTCGCGGATTTTTTCCAATTCCGATTTGCAGGCCACGACATGTTGGGAAATGCCGGCGTCGTTCGATTTCGCGCCCAGCGTATTCAGCTCCCGGAAAATCTCCTGCGTGATGAATTCGAGGGTGCGGCCGACAGGCTCGTTCTCGCGAAGATGATGCGCAAACTGGGCGAGGTGACTTTCCAGCCGCGTCAATTCTTCCGAGATGTCGGAGCGATCGGCGAAGAAAGTGATTTCTTTCAGCAATCGTTCATCCTCGATCGGGAGATTGATACCCGACTTCTCAATGCGCTCGACCAACGCCCCTCGATATTTCTTCACGACTTCAGGATATAAGGCGCGGATCTCCTTGAGCTCTTTGCGCAAGACTTTCAAGCGATGGATCAAATCCTTCGCGAGATGTTTACCTTCACGCTCGCGCATTTTGATCAGCTCGCTTAACGCCGCCACCAAGGCCCGCTGCACCACCGGCCAGACTTCGTCGGCATTGACGCTGTGTTCCGGCGAACGCATCACGCCCGGCGCCTGCAAAATTGTGCCGATGGTGATTTCACCGGGTGCGCTCAATTCCTTTTGCAGCGTGAGCATCGCTTCGTGGTAGGAGCGGGCCAGCGCAGTATCGAGCGCAAGCTTGTGCGAGCTGTTTGCGCCTTCGTGCAACGCGACCACCACATTCAAGCGGCCACGTGAAATTTTTTCATTGATGGCTTGTCGGATACGCGGCTCCAACTCGGTGAGATCACGCGGAAGATTCATGACGATGTCGCTTTGCTTCCGATTCACCGAATTCAACTCGACGCTGAATTTCGTCCCGCCGTGATCGGCTTCACCACGGCCATAACCGGTCATGCTGCGCATTTTAGATTTTAGATTTTGGATTTTGGATTGCGCGTGATCGCAGCGTTTTGATCGAGGCGACCGTCATCGAGACAATTTCGTGAATTTCGTTCCTCAGGGGTTCAACCTTCTTCGCGGGAACGTAATCGGATTCAGTTAGCAACTCGATCCAATAGATTGCTTCGTCGGCTTCCTCTTCAACGACTGAAAGCCGCGCGATCATGTCAGCTGCAGAGCGGCCACGACAAGCTGCACGATAATTTGCGCCGATCGAAGTGGCAGATCGCATCAACTGACGCGCCAGAACGTCCTCTGCCCGGCCTCTCGGCAGGGCGCCAATCAGTTTGATCACACGCAAGGCAATGGCTTTTGTCCGCTGCTTAAATTGCTGCTCGTCCATGCCCGGGCATCTTTTCTTTTAATCCAAAATCCAAAATCTAAATTCCAAAATGGCCGGCGTCTTTGTCGCCTCGTCCCGAGCAATTGATGATGATGAGTTTATCGGGCGGCATGGCCGGTGCGATCTTAATCACGTGCGCAATGGCGTGCGCGGTTTCCAGAGCGGGAATGATGCCTTCGGTTTCCGCGAGTGTACGGAAAGCGGCGAGCGCTTCGTCGTCGGTCGCGTAATCGTATTCGATCCGGCCGGCGTCACGGAGATAACTGTGCTCCGGACCAACCGCGGCGTAGTCGAGACCCGCCGAAACGGAATGCGTCAGTTCGATCTGACCGTCGTCGTTAGCAAGAAGAAATGTTTTCGTGCCTTGGAGAACTCCCAGCCTGCCGCCTTGAAAACGCGCGGCGTGTTTACCGGTGCGGATGCCTTCGCCGCCAGCTTCGACGCCTATCATCTTCACCGATTCGTCGTTCAAGAACGGATGGAAAAGCCCGATCGCGTTGCTACCCCCGCCGACACACGCGACGAGCAGGTCCGGCAGTCGTTCCTCTCGTTCGAGAATTTGCCGGCGCGCTTCGATCCCGATTACGCGATGAAAATCGCGTACCATCATCGGGTAAGGGTGTGAACCGAGCGCTGAGCCGAGAATATAATGGGTGGTGCGAACGTTCGTGACCCAATCGCGCATCGCCTCATTGATCGCTTCCTTCAGGGTGGCCTGGCCTGCGGTAACGGCGACGACCTTCGCGCCGAGGAAACGCATGCGCGCGACATTGAGCGATTGCCGCTCCATGTCGACGGAGCCCATATAAATGATGCATTCGCAGCCGAAGCGCGCGGCCACGGTCGCCGTGGCCACACCGTGCTGGCCGGCGCCCGTCTCCGCGATGATGCGTTTTTTTCCCATCCGCCGTGCGAGCAGAATTTGGCCGAGGGCGTTGTTGATTTTGTGCGCGCCGGTGTGGAGAAGGTCCTCCCGTTTCAAATAAATCTTCGCGCCGCCGAGATCTTTCAGGAGCCGTTCCGCCAGATAAAGCGGGGTGGGGCGCCCGGCAAAGTTCCGCAGCAATTCATCCAGCTCGCTCCGAAACGCCGGATCATTCTTCGCCCTTTCGTATTCCGCCGTCAGCTCGTCGAGCGCCGACATGAGTGTCTCGGGCACGAACATCCCGCCATACGGTCCAAAGTGGCCGCGCGCATCCGGTAGTGTCTCAATCATCTCGTTAGGCCGATTCGGCGATGGGAGGTTACCTGTATTAGAGGTTGGCTCAAGTCCGCGGGATGATTGCCTCCAACGCCCGACGATGAGGCGACGGAAGGGGGAGGGAAGAGAGCGCGGCGAGAGAAAACCAGCGCTGTGAGGATTTTAATGCAGGCGCGGGAGCTGTGTGCCTGAAGACGGTCAAGGTGATGCGATGATTGGTAAAAGGAAATTTCGAGACATGCAGAGGCATGCAGCCCGTTGGCGCGGTTTCCAATCTTGGGAGCATCCACATCCCGCGCCATCGATCCTGCGATTGCTCGAGCAAGACGCGACTGCGTCGAAATGCAAAGCTGTGATGTTCGGTCTGAAGCTTGATCGTTGGTCGCGCCTTTTTTCGTGGAAGCATCAATGGTTCCGATGCGCGGCAGAATCTTTTGACCGGGCATACTTCGCATTTTGGCCGCGATCCGCAGACCAGCGCGCCCAGCTCCATCAGCGCGGAGTTATGCGCGCCGGCGTCGTGAAGCGGAAGCAACGCGGCGGCATGCGCCCATAACGCGGCGCGACCTGCGCTGGTATCGATCGGGATTTGAAGATCGAGCAGTCGAGCGAGCAAACGCGCGATGTTGGCTTCGACGATTGGGACGGATTGATTGAAGGCGAACGCCGCGACGGCGTTGGCGGTGTAACGGCCAATCCCCGGGAGATTCTGAATCGCATCCGGCGACCGGGGAAAAGAACCTCCGTGTTTTTGGGTTACGACGATCGCGGTCGCGCGGAGATTACGGGCACGCGCATAATAGCCAAGCCCCTGCCAGGCGTGCAGAACTTCATGTTCTGAAGCAGCGGCGAGAGCGGCGAAATTGGGGAAGCGCCGCATCCACTCATTATAATAAGGGATGACCGTC
This sequence comes from Spartobacteria bacterium, assembly GCA_003134785.1. Lineage (GTDB taxonomy): Bacteria > Verrucomicrobiota > Verrucomicrobiia > Chthoniobacterales > UBA10450 > AV80. Next base: position 399,681 of record PLCN01000020.1, on the reverse strand, counting down.
GCGACTTGAGTCTGCTGGAGCATGAACTCGGAGACCAGAATCGCGTAGGGATTGCGAGTGCGCCTCCAGGGGAGATCGCGGCCGTTCTTGCGGTACCAATGGAGGAGAGAACGCCGGAAAGAGGCGGCGTATAAGGCAGGGTTCACGTAGATGAAGAAACGTCTAACGCCCAACGCCTAACGTCCAACACCTAATTCCAAAGTCTTTCGTTGGACGTTAGGCGTTAGGCGTTAGACGTTAGGCGTTCTCTGCCGCGAAGGATGAACTCTTACACTCACCCGCTCTCAACGGATCAGGCGACGAAGCTTCGCGGCTTGCTGCAGGATCTCGGCTACGACTTTTCCCCGAAGCCTTACACCCTTTTTTCCGCACAAAAGAACAAGCTCAGCGTTGCCGTGTACGAGAAGGGGCCGAAGATTTTATTGCAGGGGAAGGGGATTGAGGAGTTTGTCCAGTTCGAGCTCGAGCCAAAAATTCTCGAACAAGCCACGCTCGGCTACGAGGAGGTGCATTCGCCGGAAATGTTCGAGCCGCATTTCGGCATCGATGAAAGCGGCAAAGGCGATTTCTTTGGTCCGCTCGTCATCGCCGGCGTTTACGTGGATGGAACTATCGCGCGAAAATTTCTCGACGCCGGCATCCAGGACAGCAAACGGATCGGATCGGATGCGCGGATTCGTGCCCTCGCGAAAATCATCCGGACCACACCTGGCGTGGCGATTGATACCGTCGCCATCGGGCCCGAGCGCTACAACGATCTCTACGAAAAATTCGGCAATCTCAATAGCCTGCTGGGTTGGGGCCACGCGCGGGTAATCGAAAATCTGCTGGCGAAAAAGCCCGAATGTCCGCGAGCGCTGTCGGACAAATTCGCGGATGCGAAAGTGATCGAAAACGCCCTGCTGCAGCACGGCCAGGCGATCAAGCTGGAGCAAAGGACTAAAGCGGAATCCGATCTCGCCGTAGCCGCGGCCTCGATCCTGGCGCGGGAAGCTTTTATTGATTCGCTCGAGCGCCGAGGGAAAGCGATCGGGGCGAAGCTTGGCCGCGGCGTTTCGGCGCAGGTCAAGGAGACGGCGAGGAAGCTGGTTGAGGCGGAGGGCCCCGATGTGCTGCGGAAATTCGCGAAAGTGCATTTTCGCACGGCGCACGAGATTGCGCCTGGGAGTTATGCGGCGCCGCCGCCCCGCCGCGAATGGCGCAGGTAAACAGCGGCAAAGCTTCGGAACCAGCGGGCAAGGTTCCTGCTAACAATCTCTTAGCGCAGACTCGCAATTGTGGAAACCAGGCTCCTTATTCTGAACGCTGATCCGGTCTTTCAGGACCGTGCGCTTGGCATTTTCGACGAGATCGACGACGTCGAGCTGCGGGTCGTGCGAAGGCTGCCGGAGGCCGTCTCCATCCTGCTGGCCGAAAATTTTGACGGATTTGTCGTGGAAGGCGAAACCCCCGTTGCCCTCGAGCAGGCGACCAACGCGCGGCAGCATTTCCCATCGTTGAACATCATCTTGCTCGCGCCGGCGCCGCACGACACGGATTTTGTCCAAACGGCGGAGCAGCAAAAGATCACGCGAATTGCGACGAACGGCAGCGAGCGAACCTTGCGCCGGCAATTGAATTCGTTTGTGCGTTCGCTCGGTCAATGCGGCATACCCGCCGAGGGCATCGATCCGTGTCATTCCCTCATCGGAAATCTCAATCAATTTTCCGCCGCGGAGATTTTGCAAATGAGCTGCCTCGGGCAGCGCAGCGGCCGGTTCACTTTCAAGTCGGGCCGGGGCAACAGTGAGATTTACCTCGCTCACGGTTCGGTGCGGCATGCCGTCTTCGGATCGCTGGAGGGAGAGTCCGCCGTCGCGGAAATTTTCCGCTGGCGCCAGGGCCGGTTTTATTTTGAAGAAGGAATCATCAGCCAAGTCCAGAGCGTGGATCGTCCCTGGGCGCATCTCCTGATCGACAATTTGCAGAAGCTCGATGAGACCCTTGAACTTTCAGCGACGGGGCCCGCATGAGAGACAAAGTCGTCGAAACTCATTTGAGGCTGCTGACGTTGCAGCTGGATAATTGGAAAAAACTCCATGACGTGATCACGTACGGTCTCGACAAGACCAAGCCGATGATCTCGGCGGAACGGGAGCGTCAGTTTACGGAGATACGCGCGAATTTATTGCAGGAGACCGAACATGTTTTCGGCGAACTCGGCATTCTCGCGGAGCTTTCGGGGCGCGCGATGAACGTGCTCCAGCGTTGCGTGTCTGTGCGAGGCGTGCGCGAATTATCGAACGACGAAGTGCGGCGGCTGGAATCGGAGTGGAACGGCGTTTTCACAAAACTCGGGGTGGTGCAGGGCCAGTTGAAATCGAAACGGAAGGTTCTGGCTGGGCAAACCCCGCTCACTTATTACCTTACGCGAATTTTCCCCGCGCTGGATCCCGCGAACCGGCGCTTCGGCCGGGCTTGATCCACTTTATTTGCGGAATTGCCCGGCATAACTGAGGCAAATTTTATTGCGATTGCGCCCCACCATCTTCGGGGTGGGGCACGATTCGTTAGTGAATATGCCCAAGCTCACGAAGAGAGATATTGTCGTGGCCATCAGTAATCAGACGGGAATGGTCCAGCACGATGTCTTTGAAGTTGTGCAGCGGACCCTCGACCATATCACCAGTAGCCTGGCGAATAATGTCGCGGTCGAGTTGCGAAATTTTGGCGTGTTCCAGACGCGCTTGACGAAGCCTCGCGTGGGACGCAATCCAAACGAACCGGGCAGCAGTTTTGTCATTCCTCCTCGCGCTACCGTCAAGTTTAAGGCGGGAAAGATCATGCGGCAGCGCGTGGAAAAATTGTCGCGCGAATTGAAGGAAGCCTCGGAGAAGCAGGCGGCCGAACGTGAGGCCGCCGGTGGGACCAGCACCAGCGGCAGTAGCAGCGCGCAATAGCTGCACCGGTCTAAAAAGTGGGACATGAGGAAGCATGTCCCTCCGATTCTAGGAGGGAATCGCCGGCTCTGGTTCGAGGAGGTTTTGGATCGATTCTTCCAGGCGGTCGAAGTTGATCGGTTTGGTTAGGTGTTCCGAGAAACCCGCGGCCCGGGCGCGGCTCACGTCGTTTTCCATGCCGAACCCGCTCAGGGCGATCCCGCGCAACCCTTTCGTCGCGCTCAATTCCCGCATGAGCTCATAGCCGGATCGATCGGGGAGGCCGATGTCGCTGATCACGAGATCGAATTCTTCGTGCAGCGTTTTCTCCACCGCCTGATCTGCCGAGTGCGCGACCGTGACCCGATATCCACGGCGCTCGAGCATCATTTTCATTCCGGTGCAGGTATCGACATGATCGTCCACCACGAGGACGCTATGCGCCGGCTTCTTCGCTTGAGCGCGTTGGCCATCCACTTCTCTGACCGGTTTCTTGCGACCGCCGCTCGATGCTGCCACTGGCGCCACCACCGTATCGAGAATCACGATGAACGTGGCACCGCTGTCTTTTCCGTGGCTCTCGGCCTTAATCACGCCCCCGTGCGCCGCGACCATCGCTTTGGAAATGGCGAGACCGAGGCCGAGACCGCCGAACCGACGCGTAATCGAGCTTTGGCCCTGCTCGAACGCATTGAAAATTGTTTCCATCTTATCGGGCGCAATCCCGATGCCGGTGTCCGTGGTCCGGATCTCGATCGACTCCGGTGATGGATTGAAAGTTTCGATGACGATGCGGCCATTGGCCGGGGTGAATTTCACGCTGTTCTTGATCAGGTTCCAAAAGACCTGCTGCAAGCGAGCGGGGTCGCCTTCGACGTAAGCGCGTTCCGCTCGCAGACGGAATTCGATCCCGAGATTTTTCGCGGCAATCTCCTCGCGGCAGATTTCGTAAGAGCGCTGCAAAATCTCGTGCACGCCCACGGTTTCGAGGCTGAGCTGGAGCTTGCCTTTCGAGATGCGCGTCACGTCAAGCAGATCGTCGATCAAACGCGCTTCGAGTTCGACGTTGCGGCGGATAACTTCAAGCGCGCGGCGCACTTCGGGCGTATCCGGAGCGCTCGCTTCGAGCTCGCCCACCATCGCGATCACCGGTGAAAGCGGATTGCGTAATTCGTGCGAGAGCAAGGCAAGAAACTGGTCCTTCGAGGCGTTCGCGCCGATCAATTCCTGTCGCAGCGTTACGTCACGCGTCTTGTCTTCCACGAGGTATAGGACGCCTTGGATTGTCTCCTCCGAACTCTGCAGCCGAAGCAGATTCACATTAACGAAGCGAGTCATCCCGGTCCGATCGGTGAACGGCTGCTCGACACTTTGGAAGGGCGCACCGAATGCGAGCACCTTCTCGATCGCTTCCGCGGAAGCGATCTTCACTTCATCATAGCTGGCGTCGTGGATGTCTTTGTCCGGGTGCAGTTCGCCGAAGCGTTTCGCCATTTCGCTGAACGCTTGATTGGCTTGAAGAAAGTGCCGGGATTCGGGATCGATCAACGCGATGCCGCTGGGCATGTTCGCCAGGATTTTTTCGTTGAAAATAACTTCGCGCTCGATTCGTCGCGCTGCTTCCGCCTGGCGCCTGGCGAACTTTCCCGCGAACCACGCGCCGACCGCAGTGAGGACGATCAGCCAGAGCGCGGGAATGGTGATCTTGTCCAAAAGATCGCGGACCGGTTTGTAGGCCACGGCCTTGGGTTGTTGCACCATTGTCGTCCAGCCCGTCGTGTCGATGGTCGTGAACGAATACAGATTTCCGTTCCGCTCGATGTACCCTGTCTTATTCTGACGAATCTCCTGGGTCAGACTATCCGGCTGCGGCGCAACCGTTCCCGAGTTGGGCACAAAATTGTTGGCGAAAAGTGCGGTGCCAGTTTGATCGAGCACCTGACAAATCGATTGCTCTGCAATTTCGATGGTGGAAAGCCGGCGCCCAATTCTTTCCACCAAGACCGAGACCCCGAGGTATCCCACGACTACGCCCTCGGGCGTTCGGACGGCGCCGACGATGTCCGTCGTCATGCGGTTGTCCGGCTGCCGTGGATGGACCGGCGAGACATACACATCGGGCGATCCAGCGGCGCCTTCACGCCAAAGAACAGAGGAGAAATTTTCAGGCTCGGCAATCACCGGCAATGAGGCAACGAGCCGTCCATCGGGCGCGGCGAGGAACATGCCGTCAATTCGTGGATGGGAATAAAATGTTTGGGCCAGCCATTGCTGAGCCGACACGCCCGGACTGGGCGCCGACAACATTTTCACGACATCCGGTTGCGTCTGATAATATTCGATCACGCTGCCGGTCCGGCTGAGGTCGTCGCCCACCAGATGCGCGATCAATTGCACGAAAGTCTGTCGGTCGTGCAGGATTTTCGATTCGAGCGTGTTCCTCAGGATGGTGTAGGAAACCACCAGCATCAGGATCGACGGCACCCAGCCCGCGAGCAGGATGGCGATCACGATGTTGAAACGCTCGAACCGGTCGCGGTCGCGGCGTTTCCACCCGGCTAGAAATGGGATCGACTTGTTCCGGAACATCGCCATCGAAAACTCGGCTCTCTCTCCCGCTGCGGCAAGGCCCTAAATACCGTTCGCTACTGCCCGGCAACGATGGCCAGGTTCAATTCCTTCGCTTGCGCGTGCAGCGTCTTGACCTCGTCAAGGCTCATCTTATCCGGCGGCGCGTGATTCAATAAGGTGCGAATCACGCCGATTCCGGCGCGAATTTTTTCGAAGAGAGGCGTGCGCGCGAGCGGGGGCGGAAGCGTCTTCATTTCCTCGCCAAAATAATTAATCAAATCGCGTTGCCAGAGCACGGCGGCGCGTTCGGGCGAGTATTTGGCTTCGACCGCGCCCGAGGTAATTTCCAGACCGCGCAGCCATCCGCCGAGGCTGATGAAGTGCGCCATTTTCTGATCGCGCAACCCCGTCATCGCTTGCTCGACGTCATCCTGCGTCGCGATCAATTCGCGCCGCACTGCGGTCCAGTCGCCCCGCTTGCCCAGCTCGGTGAGGCTCGCACTGTGGCGCATCACCCGATCGCCGACCCCGAGACTGCGCGCTTGCCGCAACAAGACGCGGCCAAGGTCCTCCACCAGATTTTGCTTTTGGCATTCCACAATCAGAAAGCCGTCGCCAACCAGTCCGCCAAAGATCAGGCCCATCTGCTCGCGCCCGGAAGGTGTCGCTTGCGGGAATTCGCGTTTGAGTTGTTCGAAGGGCAGGGGCTTGAGGTCGTCGAGTTGCTGAAAAATATCGGCCACGGATGGCGCCGTATATGGATTCACTCCCAATTCTTCCCGCTCGTATTCCGCGGCGGTCTCGGGCTTTTCCTGGGCAAGAAGAGGCGCTCCGGAGCGTCCCGCCGCGAACAGCGTACATATTATAGTAAGAGTCAGCCCGGACAGAGTGGGTGCTTTCATTCCTTTCTGAATCGAGTGGTGACTCGCAGTTGCTTGCATCCCGAGCCAAGTGAGCCTGGCTGAGATAATCCGGTTTCCTTTCTGGCCGCTCTCCAGCTGGAAAAGCGTTCGGTTTGGCTGGAACAACCCGCCATTTTTGATTTGACGGGCGCGTCGGAAGCGGCATCATGTCGCCCTTGTCGCCTTTGCGGCAATTTCTTTATCCCCGATATGCAAGGAAGCGTTGGCTCTATCATCTGGACGGTTTGCTACTTAAGTGTGCTCATCGGCCTCTCCGCGTACGGGATTCACCGTTATGTGATTATTTACCTTTTCCTGAAAAACAGAAAGCGGCCGATGATGGCGGCGGGCTATTTCGAGCAGTTGCCGATTGTGACGATGCAGTTGCCGATCTTCAACGAAGTCTACGTCGTCGAGCGGCTGCTCAAATCGGTCAGCGAAATCGATTATCCGAAAGATCGGCTCCAGATCCAGGTGCTGGATGATTCTACCGACGACACCCGGGAATTGACCGTCGCTTGCGTGGACAAGTTGCAGAGCCGCGGGTTCAACGTCGAGCTGATCCACCGCACTGACCGCACCGGCTTCAAAGCCGGAGCGCTCGAAACCGGGCTTGGGTCGGCTGAAGGCGACTTCGTTTGCATTCTCGATGCCGACTTCGTTCCGCAACCGGATTTGCTGCGCAAGACGATCCATTTTTTTACGGACCCGAAAGTCGGCATGATCCAGACGCGCTGGGGTCATTTGAACCGCGGCTACTCGCTGCTCACGCGCGTGCAGGCGATGTTTCTCGATGGACATCTCTTGCTCGAACAAACGGCCCGGAGCCGGAGCGGCCGTTTTTTCAATTTCAACGGCACGGCGGGACTGTGGCGCCGGTCGTGCATCGATGAGTCCGGCGGTTGGCAGCACGACACGCTGACCGAAGACCTGGATTTGAGTTATCGCGCGCAGCTCGCGGGCTGGAAGTTTATTTTCCTGCCCGACGTGATCACGCCGGCAGAGTTGCCGGTGGATATGAACGGCTTCAAGTCGCAGCAGCATCGCTGGACGAAAGGTTCGATCCAGACCTGCAAGAAATTATTGCCCACGATCTGGCGCAGCGATCTCTCGCTGCCGATCAAAATCGAAGCGACGGCTCATTTAACCTCCAACTTCGCATACCTCTTGCTAGCTTGTTTATGCGTGCTTCTCCATCCTTCAACTGGTGGGCCGCAAGCAGGCTGGATGCGGACATTTCTTCTCGATGTTCCGATCTTCATGACCGCGTCCGTTTCCGTCGCGGTCTTTTACATTTGCGCCCAGCGTGAATTGAATCCGCGCACCTGGATGAAGGAAATCCTCCTCTTGCCGGCCTTGCTCGCGCTCGGCGTCGGTCTCTCCCTTAATAATGCGCGCGCCGTTCTCGAAGCCGTCTTCAATCACAAATCGGATTTCGCGCGCACGCCGAAATACGGCATCGAACGCAAGGAGCAGCCCTGGCGCAGTTGCAAGTACATGCCCCTCAAATCGCTGCTCCCGCTCGCGGAAATGACCTTCGCGATTTACTTCACTTATTTCGTTTGGTTCGCGATTCAGCACCGCCAATTCCTCTCGGTTCCGTTCCTGGCCATGTTCCAATTGGGCTTCCTGTACGTTTCGCTTTCCTCGATGGGCCAATGGTTTCCGAGGATCAGCCTTGGCAGCCAGCGTGCAGCCGAGATCACAATTCCCGCGTGACAAACGTCTCTTTTGCCGTAAGAACGCCAGTGATGATTCGCCTTTCGTTGGTTGTCACCGCGTTGGTGGCGGTGTCATCGGCCGCGCTTGCGGATGGTCCTAGTCGCGTCATCGTCAGCGTGCGCGACCAAAAACTGATGGTCATCGGCAACGGTGAGAAATTAGCCACGTATCCCGTTTCCACTTCCAAGTTTGGAGTCGGCGACAACTGGGGCCGCATGACGACACCGCTCGGTTTCCTCCAAGTCGCGGAAAAGATTGGCGATCACGCCCCGGTCGGAGCGGTCTTTCGCAACCGGCGTTTTACCGGCGAAATCATCAAGCCGAATGCTCCCGGACGCGACCCGGTCATCACCAGGATTATCTGGCTGCGCGGCCTGCAACCATCGAACGCCCACGCCTTCAGCCGGTGCATTTACATCCACGGAACGCCCGAGGAGAAATACATTGGCCGTCCGGCGAGCTATGGCTGCATCCGCATGAAATCGCGCGATGTCGCCGATCTCTATGCTCAGATTCCGATCGGAGCAATCGTGGAGATCGTGCCAGATAAATTGCCGAAAGTCCCGAAAGCTGCGAAGGGCGCGGTGTTCACCTTGGAAGCGCCAAAGCCTGCGCCTGCCCCCGAAAAAATAGAAGAGCCCCAAGCTCCGGAAAAGACACCTGCTTCGACCGTCCGCAAAAGTGCGGAGCCGGAGGAACCGCCTCACCTGGGCCGCGGCGCGTAGTTGGGGCGGCTCTGTTTCGCATCGCTTGACACGCGCGCGCGCGTCCGCGAGCCTCCACGTTCACAAAATTTCCGCTTTCAACAATGGCTAATACCAAATCCGCCGGCAAACGCGCGCGTCAGACCGCCGTCCGCTCTCTCCGCAATCGCAGTGTCCTGACCCGCTTACGGAAAATGCAAAAAGGCATTTCGAGCACGACGTCGAAAGCTGAGCCAAACGATGTGCACGCGATGATTTCAGCCATCGATAAGGCGGCGAAGCGCGGCATCATTCATAAGAATGCCGCCAACCGTCGCAAAGCCCGCTTGAACAAATCGCTCACCACTCCCGCGACCGCGGCTCCTGCCGCCTAAGCGTCTCGTTTTTTCACAGCACCGATTGCGTTGTCGTGCTCCTACTCGTGATCGATTGCTTTTTCGATCACGAGCACGAGCACGAGTAGGAGGAAGCAGAAGAGACCCAAAAGGGGATTGCATATCTCTCAGGAAGGATAAAATTCATGCCGATGATTCCCGCTCTCATTCTTATTCTCGCTGCGGTCGCCTATCGGATCGTGACCGGACTCGCCATTATTTCCGGTTCGACCTGGCTGTCGAACTTCGCGCCGCTCGCCGCGATCGCACTATGCGGCGCCGTTTATTTTCCGCCGAAACTCAAGTTCACCGTGCCGCTTCTCGCTCTCTATCTTTCCGACGTCGTGCTCAACGTGCATTACGGCGCGCCGCTTCTCGTTCCGGAGATCATTTGCCGCTATTTCGCGCTGGCACTCGTGGGCTGGCTCGGCCTCTTCATCGCCAATCGGCCTTCGTGGAAAACCTTGCTTCCCGCTTCGCTCGCCGGTTCCACGCTTTTCTACGTCATTACGAACATTTTCTCTTGGCTGAGCGATCCGGGGTACGTGAAGAACTTCGCCGGATTGATTCAAGCGCTCACGGTTGGTTTGCCCCAATATAGCACTACGCCGACCTGGATGTTTTTCCGGAACTCCGTCGTCAGCGATCTTCTTTTCACCGGGCTTTTCGTTCTTTGCACGACTTTCGTTCGCAGTTCGGAACGCGCCCGCGCGGCTTCCGTCCTTCCGCACACTGCTTAAACCGGCATGCAGCAGCCGGAGCAACGCGACGAAGTCGAGATGCTCTCGCTGATGCTGTTGATCCGGCGTTTCGAGGAGCGCGCGAGTCAACAATATCAAGCGCAAAAAATTGGCGGGTTCTGCCATCTCTACATCGGTCAGGAAGCCGTGGTCTGTGGCGCGGTCGCGGCGGCACGACCGGATGATTACCTCATAACGGCTTACCGCGATCATGCGCACGCGCTCGCCCGCGGCACGAGCGCGGACGCTTGCATGGCAGAGCTTTTCGGCAAAGCCACGGGTTGCTCCCACGGCCTCGGCGGTTCCATGCATTATTTCGATCGCGAGCATCACATGTACGGCGGGCACGCTATCGTCGGCGCGCATGTTCCGCTCGGCGTGGGGCTGGCGTTCGCTTCCAAATATCGCGACGAAGACCGCGTCACGCTTTGCTTTTTCGGCGACGGTGCGATCAACCAGGGAGGATTCCATGAGGCGCTGAACCTCGCCGCGCTTTACAAATTGCCGATCATCTTCGTTTGCGAAAACAATCTCTTCGCCATGGGGACCAGTGTGGAGCGTTCGACCGCGCTGAAGGAAATCGTCGAACGCGCGGAAGGTTACGAAATCCCCGGGGCGGTGATCGACGGGATGAACTTTCGGGAAGTGCGCGATGCGCTCGCCAAGATCATCGATGGGATCCGCAAAGATCCGCACCCGGCGTTTGCGGAGATTCGCACCTATCGTTATCGCGGCCATTCCATGTCCGATCCGGCGAGCTATCGCACGAAGGAGCAGCTCGAAAAATACCGCCTGGATGATCCGATCACGCGTCTGCGCGCGCAGCTTACGCGCGAGGAAAAACTCTCGAACGAGCAGTTCGATAAGATGGACAAGCAGGCGAAAGAAACTGCGCTCGCCAGCGTGAAATTTGCCGAGGAAAGTCCCGAGCCGCCTTTAGAGAAGCTTTACGACTACACCTACGTGAACGGAGCGAGCGCGTGAGAGAAATCACTTACCGCCAGGCGCTCAATGAAGCGCTCGCCGAGGAACTGGCGCGCGATCCGGATGTCTTCCTCATGGGCGAGGAAGTCGCGGAATACAACGGCGCCTACAAAGTAAGCCAGGGCTTGCTCGAACGCTTCGGTCCCAGGCGCATCATCGACACGCCCATCAGTGAAAACGGTTTCGCTGGGCTAGGCATTGGCGCCGCGATGGTGGGACTTCGGCCAATCATCGAATTCATGACCTTCAGTTTCTCGCTGGTTGCGTTCGATCAGGTCGTGAACAACGCGCCCAACATGCTCACGATGTCCGGCGGCCAGTTCAATATTCCAATCACATTCCGCGGACCAAACGGTCCGGCCCATCAACTCGGCGCCACTCATTCGCACGCGACCGAATGCCTTTTCGCCAACATCCCGGGCTTGAAAATCTGCACGCCAGCGACACCGCGCGATGCGAAAGGCTTGCTCAAGACGGCGATCCGCGACAACAACCCGGTGCTGGTCCTGGAGGTGGAACTTCTCTACAGCTCGAAGGGATTGGTCGAAGAAGAAGATGTCGACTTGCTCATACCGCTCGGCGAAGCGGAAGTGAAACGGGAAGGCGGCGACGTCACGATTATCTGCTACGCCCAGACCGTTCCGCTGGCGCTCGCGACCGCGGAAAGACTCGAGGAGGAAGAAGAGATCAGCGCCGAGGTGCTTGACCTGCGCTCGATCAAACCGCTCGACCTTGAAGCTATTCTCAAGTCGGTTTCGAAAACGCATCGCGTCGTAATCGTCGAGCAGGATCGGCCTTTCTGCGGAGTGGGCGCGGAAGTGTCCTACCGCATTCAGAAAGAAATGTTCGATGGGCTCGACGCGCCAATCCTCCGCGTGGCGCAGGAAGATGTACCGATGCCCTACAACGAACGGCTGGAGAAAGCGGTGCTGCCCAGCGCGGAGAAGTTAATCGCCGCCGTGAAGAAAGTTTGTTACACCTAACGACTAATCGCCATGCCTGAAATTCAAATGCCGAAGCTGAGCGACACGATGACCGAGGGCACGCTCGTCGCCTGGAAGAAGAAGAAGGGAGACAAGGTTTCCACGGGCGATGTCATCGCCGAGATCGAAACCGACAAGGCGACGATGGAATGGGAATCACCCGAAGACGGAACCCTCACCGAAATCTACGTGGAAGAAGGCGGCAAGGTAAACGTTGGCGACAAGATCGCGTTCATTAGCGGGGAAGGAGAGTCCGCGCCGGCTGAGGCGAAGGAAGAGAAGAAAAAATCGGAGCCCGAAGCGAAAGAAGAAAAAAAGGCGGCACCGATAAAGAAAGAGCCGGCCGAAACGGAGAAACCCGCGCCAGCAGACGAAAAACAAGCCGAGACCGCTCCGCCGCCGGAGATTGAGAAGGCCGAGAAGAAATCGGCCGCACCAAAAAAATCCGCGGCTCCGGCAAAGCCGGCTGCCGAATCAACAAGCGAAAGCAGCGGCGAAGCGCGCGTGAAAGCTTCCCCACTCGCGCGTCGAGTCGCGGCCGAGCAAGGCGTCGATATCTCTGCGATTAAGGGCACGGGACCCGAAGGCCGTGTTACCGAAACCGACGTCCGCGCGGCGGTTAAGTCGAAAGGCGGGCCAACACCACCGCCCGCTGCGCAGATCCAGGCCGGCGAAGGCGCGCGGATCAATCTCAGCGGAATGCGCAAAGTGATCGCGGAACGTTTGGTCGCGAGCAAGGGGCCGGTTCCGCATTTCTATCTCAACATCGAGATCGATGCCGGGCCGCTGATGAGCGCGCGGGCCGAACTGAAATCGGCGGGTGAAGGGTCGGATTCGGCGAAGATCACCGTAAACGATTTTGTGCTGAAAGCTTCCGTCGAAGCTGCGGTGCGCGTGCCGAAAGCAAACGCATCCTTCGACGTAGACGCGATCGTCCAATACAGCGACGTAAATCTTGCCATCGCGGTGGCGATTGAAGACGGTCTCGTCACTCCAGTCATTCGAGCCGCGCAGAGCAAGTCGCTGCGCGAAATCAGTGAAGCCGTGAAAGACCTGGCCCATCGCGCAAGGAACAAGCGGATGAAGCCGGAGGAATTCCAAGGCGGCACCTTCACCGTTTCAAATCTTGGCAGCTACGGCATCGACAGCTTTTCCGCGATCATCAATCCACCACAGGGATTCATCCTTTCGATCGGCGCGATCGTAAAGAAAGCGGTGATCGACGATTGCGACCAGATCGTGGCCGGTCAGCGGATGAGCATCGGCATGAGCTGCGATCATCGCGTGATCGATGGCGCTCTCGGCGCGGAATACCTCAAGGAACTCCGGCAGCTGCTCGAGAACCCGGCGTTGCTTCTGATCTAGTCGTTAGGCCATGGAAACTCGGCCGCCGAACAAGAGTTTCTGGATGGTGCCGTTCGCGATTCACGCCACGCGCGGATTGCTGCGCGACGCGAACTCGCGCCGAAAAACCATGGCGATCTCGCTGCTCGTGGCGGTTGTTATGCTGGTCGCCGGGTTAACAGTTTTACGTTCCTGGCTCAACCCCCACGAACATCCGTGGCGGTTCATTCTGTTCTGGTTCGCGTGCGCGTGGGACACATTGTTGGCCCTGTTGTTGGCGCTCTTGGATATGCTGCTGATCCGGGCGCAAGCGCGAGCAGCGCGGAAAGCTGTCCGGGAAGAATTTTCAAAATCAGATCCGGGGTCGCGGAGCGCGCAGGACGAACGATAGAGGCGGCCGGCTTTCAGGCGGGTTGTAATCGCGGCCACCACAGGCACAAACTCCGGACTCGAAAATAGACAGGGCGAAGGATAAGTCTTCGTTGTGACGAACGATTCGCGCGAGCGCGAGGGCTGGAAAACGCGGGAAAAAATGGAGGCGGACGAACGCGGCGTGCTGGCGCCGTTTGCGCAGAAGTCCGGCGAATCGCGGGGACGAAAATACTCCGAGGCGAGCCATGCTTACCGCACGGAGTTTCAGCGCGACCGCGCGCGCATCATTCACTCGCGCGCATTTCGGCGGCTGGAATATAAAACGCAGGTTTTCCTCAACGGGACCGGCGATCATCTCCGCACGCGGCTGACGCACTCGATCGAAGTGGCCTCGATCAGCCGCACGATCGCGCGCGCGTTGTCGTTAAACGAAGATTTGGCTGAGGCGATCGCGCTCGCGCACGATCTCGGGCATTCGCCCTTTGGACATTCCGGCGAAGAGATGTTGGCCGAATGCATGCAGGAACATGGCGGATTCGATCATAACCGGCAGAGCCTGCGCGTGGTCGAGTTGCTCGAGGCGGCGTATCCGAATTTTCCCGGATTGAATTTGACCTTCGAAGTTTGCGAAGGCTTGCAAAAGCATCAGGCGTTTTACGATCCGCCGGTGGAGGGCGAGGAAAAATATCGTTGCCCCTCGCTGGAAGCGCAGATCGCCAATCTCGCGGATGAGATCACGTACTACAGCCACGATCTCGACGATGCGGTCGACTTCGAAATTCTCAGCCCCAGTCAATTAGAGGAAAGCGCCGTTTGGCGCGCCAGCCAGCAATCAGTCGTCGAGCGTTATCCGGAGGTCCGTGAGCCGGAACTGCACCAGATCATCATTCGCGACATCATTGATGTGCAGGTGCGGGACGTGATCACCACCAGCGCCGAAACGATCGCGAACGCCGGCGTGCGGAGCGCGGACGAAGTGCGACGGCAACCCGCCCCCCTCATTTCCTACAGCGAAAAATTGCTCGAGGCGAACCGCGAGTTGCGCCGCTTCTTATATAAGAACGTCTATTACCATCCGCGGGTGGCGGAGGTGAATCGCCAGGCTTGTGAGATGTTGCGGTCGGTTTTCGCGGCCTACGTGCTCGCGCCCGATCGGTTGGGCGACGCGGCTGCGAAACGAATCGAGAACGAAGGGCTGCACCGAACGATTTGCGATTATATCGCGGGGATGACGGATCGGTATTTATTGGAGGAACACGCGCGGCTCAGAGGCCTGTAGCCGCTTCGCTGTGCGAAGCGCGGGTCGGCGGCGTTGAATTATGCCGCGGCGCTGCCGGTCTCCTCGTGGAGATATTGGATCACGAGCCGGAGTCGTTGATTCACGGAGAGTTCTTCCAGGATTTGTTGCCGGCGAAGCGGGTCGTTGATGAACGTGGCCGCCATCAGATCCGCGAGCATTTCGGTATCGCCCAGGCGGGAAAGATACTGGTCAACTTTGTCGGGCAACTGGCGGCCGCTCTCCTTTATCTTGGAGTAAAGCTCGAGCACTTTGGCGCCGAGAGCATCGGTCTCCACGGATGGCGTCGCCTTGGATTCCAGCGGCTCGATTCGGGAAATGGGAAACGGAGCGCTTTGTTCGAAGGCGGAGAAGCGGACGCGGCGCAAACCTTGCAAGATCAAATTCGAGGTGCCGTCGCCGCGCCCCACGCAGGCGCGGATCAATCCGACTCCGGCGATGTGAAAAAAATCGTTGGTCGATTTCCATTGCGAGCGCTGCGGCTTGAGCAACGCAACGCAAAACATCCGGTGCTCGCTCAAGGCGAGCGCGAGCATTTCCTGATAACGCGGCTCGAAAATGTAAAGCGGCAAGAGGGCTTGCGGGAAGAGAAGCGCGCCAGGAAGCGGCATGACAGGGACCCGGTCTGGCAGTGTGATGGAATCGTCCATATTATTGGGGACGGAAACGTCTCTAACTATATACGAGCGGAAGAGTCGGCAAGATGCTGGAGCTATTTTAGAGCGCGGCGCAATTGAGCGATCGAAAGCTGACCTGCGGTTTGTGGCTTCCCAAGGTGCGCGTAGTTCAAAGCGGAACCGAGCTGGGCAAACTCCAGGCGTGAGATTTGGCCGAGCCGTCCAATTCCCATGGCCGCGATTTTTATTTCCACGCGATGCTGCTCGAAGAAATCGAGCAGCCGGGTCAATTGACGCTGCGTGTCGGTTCGCGTGGAGATCTTCAGGAAATCGGCGCCTAACGAGTGGGCCCCGCGCGCGATTTCATCCAAACGCGCGGGGCGGGGGGTGTCGCTGAAATCGTGAAATGAAATGATCGTGCGGATTTTTTTTTTGCGGGCCTCCTCGAGCACGGGTGCGAGCGGACGGGTCGAGCGCAGTTCGATGTCCACATAGTCCGCGTACGGAAGAAATCTCCGAAGCAAACCGCAACGCGCCCGCGAAGACAAATCGTTGAAACCGCCTTCCCGGGGATGGCGTGCTGTGATGATCACCGGCGCTCGCAATTCTCCCATCGCGTCTTTAATTTCTTCGATTCGCGCCACTGCGGCATCCAGCCGCAGCTCGAAAAGATCAGGTGGATTTCGCATCCCGACCGCGCGCCGCAAATCTGCGCGGGAAGAAATCACGCCGACGATTTGCGGGACCGTCGGGTTCGTCATTCCGAATGAACCGCTTTGCGATCCAGCATCCGCTCCAGGTACTTCGCGATGAGATCGAACTCGAGGTTGACCAAATCACCGACGCGCGCCGCGCCGAGATTTGTTTGCGCTTTGGTGTGCGGGATGATCCAAACCGAGAAACTTTGCGGGAGTAATTCAGCCACGGTCAGGCTGACTCCGTTGACTGCGATGGATCCTTTGTAGGCGACATAATGCGCGAACGCAGCGGGCAATTCGAATTCGAGTCGTTGTTCGGCATCGGTCGTTTCGGTAGCCAGAATGCGCGCGGCGCAATCCACGTGGCCTTGCATGAAATGGCCGCCGAGACGGCCGTCGGCCGCAAGCGCGCGCTCGAGATTGACGCGGCTGTCGCGGCGTAGCGCCTTTAAGTTTGTCCGGTCCAAAGTTTCTTCGAGCAGATCGAAAGTGAGTTGATCGCCGCGGTGAGCGGCGACCGTTAGGCAGCAGCCGTCGACCGCGATGCTATCGCCGATTTGAATTTTCTCCGCAACATGCGGCGCGACGATTTTAAGTTGCGCGCCTCGCTCTCCAGTCTCGAGCAAAATGACACTGCCTATTTCTTCAATCAGACCAGTGAACATCGTGCCAAGATCGCGTTGAACGGAGGCTGCGCAAACTGGTGCCGCTTAGCCGCGCGAAGCGCCGGGCAGCGCGATGCCGGGATCGGTGGGGTTCACGGCCTAACGACCAGTTAACTTGCAATTCTTGTCCGCGTGAACTCATGACCATTTGCGATCGAGAGCCGACTGATTGCCTGCAGTCCGAAATTGATCTTGCGAAACTGCGGGCACTGCGTTGCTTGGGCACTCATGCGTGCACTGGTTTTGTCATCCGCGGCGTTTTTACTCAGTTGGGCGAACCTATTCGCCGCCGAGGTGCAGATAGGGCCGACGAAACCCGGGCCAACCAAAGCCCCCTCGGCCACTCCCGCTGTAGCTTTGCCGCAATATCGGCCTGCGCTCCTCGGAACTGGTCCGTTCTCGGTCATCAACCGAATTGATACGCAGGGGTTAATTCGCAACGGCCAGAAAGATGCGACTCTCAATTTTTGTTGCTCTGTCACCAAGACGGGAGAGATCGCGAATAGCTGGGTCTATCGCGCGACACCCGAGTCCTCCGCGCTGGAGCAAGATGTATTGTTTTGCCTGGATACGGCCGTCTTCGTTCCAGCGATCTACAATCACCAAACGGTCCACGTGCTTTTTTTTGGAACGGTGAGTTTCAAGGTTGTGAACGGAAAGTCCCGGCTCCGAATTTTTGCGAACCAGGAAAAGGAAGAATTGAAAAACGAAAATGACTTTGTTGGCCCGCAACCATTTGTTGGGCGCGATTCGAAGTTCGAAGGATTGCACTATCCAAGCGACGTGCTGACGGCATCGGTTTCTGGCCTGGTGGAATTAGGAATGAAGATTGATGGCGACGGAAATCTGAAGGAGCTGAAGCTGGTTTCGGAGTACCCGCCGCTCGCCGGATTCGGACGCGCGGCGGCGGAAGATTTCAGAGTCGCGCGATTCATTCCCGCCTTTCGAAATGGGAAACCGGTCGAGTGCAACATCACCCTGCCGGTGTATTACTCGCCCTAGGGGAACCGCTCTCCGTTCTCAAATATTTGCAAAAAAACACGCTTGACTCGTGGGGGCCCACGACATCACTCTGTCCACGTCCGTTCAAAATATTTTAAAAAAAATGAAAAAAAGGCTTGTCATGCCTTTAAAACGTCGTTAATCCTCACCGCCAAACCTAACCAAACCAATGGAGAAACTAATGATAAGATACGTACTGAAAACGTTAGGATCCTTCCGCTCGGCTCTCGCAGTCGGCGTCGGACTTCCTTTCCTCGTGGCAGCCAGCGCCTACGCGCAGGCGCCTGCACCCGCCCCTGAAGCGACAACCGAACGAGTCATCGTCACCGGTTCCTACATTCCCACTGCGGAAACGGAATCGGCCCTGCCGGTTACTGTTTACACCGCTGAGGTCATCCAGAAGGCTGGGGCCAGCACCCCGGTAGAAGGATTGCGCCAACTGCCTTCCTTCATCGGAAACGCTGCGACGGAAAATGATTCGAACGGCGGTAACGGCCAGGCGACTATTAACCTTCGCGGAATTGGTTCGCAGAACGTCCTGGTCCTGATTAACGGTCGTCGTGCGTTCCTCGGAGAGGGCTTGCAAGGGGTGGGTCCCGACATCAACGCCATTTCGATTGGCGGTCTCAGCCGCACTGAAGTTCTGAAAGATGGCGCCTCGGCCATTTATGGCTCGGATGCAGTTTCGGGCGTAGTCAACTTCATCATGCTCAATGGGCCGGGAGAAAAGCCCTATGAAGGAGCGGAACTTTTCGCCCTCTACGGAAACACCACCGACAGCGATGCCCATGTCCGCCAGGTTTACCTCCGCGGTGGTGTCACAGGTTTGGACGGCAAAGTCTCCATTGCGGCGGCTGGCGAATATTATTCCCGCGCGAACCTATTCTCGCGGGATCGTTCCATCGCCACGACCGGCGATTTGAGCAATAATCCGACCGGCCTTCAACAGGGCGGCATCAATAACAACAGTCCTACCTTCGCCGGTCGCATTGCTGTCACTGGCCGGGGACAGCTTGTTCTCATAAACCCCTCAAACAATGCGCCCACGGCAGCGAGCTATCGCCCGTTTGACGTTCCGGCTGGAACGGATCCGAGCCGATTCAACTTCCGTGATTTCACCCCGGCGATCCCGGCGGTGGAGAAAGCGAATTATTATGTTACCGGCCGGTACAAGATTTTCGGCGATGGCCTTCAGCTCTACGGAGACATCATGTATTCGAAGACGAAACAGGACAACGGTCTCGCGGCCTCTCCCTTCGCTCTTCCCGGTGGAGTTGCGCGGTCCTCACCGTTCAACCCCTTTGGTCCGCTTACCACTCAGGTGAGATATCGGCTCGTCAACGAACTGGGGCTCCGTAAGTCCTTCTTCGATTCTGATTACTATCGCTACACCGCTGGAATCAACGGAGATTTCAACATCAAGGATAACGGATTTATCAGCCGCTTTGGCTACGACTCGGGTTTTGTCTACGAACGCTTCGACCAGCTACGCATAGACGGCGGTGACGCGCAGTTTACCCCGCTTGCGGCTGAAATCGCGGCTGGAAACTTCGATCCGTACATCGGTCAGAGTGCGCCAACCGCTGGCACTGCTCCGGTTTACAACGCGGCCGGAGTCCAAACCGGCACGGCGGCATACGACAATAGAGCTGCGGCGCTACGCGCTTCGTATCTCGGTCATTCGGAATTCTACGAGCGTGATTACCTCTATGACGCCAAGATCAATGCCCATCTCTTTCCGAACCTGTGGAATGGTGGTGTCGATTTTGCGGCTGGCTACGAACATCGCAATATCGCGCTGCATTCAGTGCCCGATCCAGTTCAGGCAAATGGAGATCAACTCGGATTTAACGCCTCCCCAAATTCGAAGACCCTTCAGGAGGTCGACTCATTCTTTACTGAATTGAGCGTTCCGCTGGTCACCTCCACGATGAACGTTCCATTCGTGCGTTCCTTGGATTTCTCAGTGGCGTGGCGGTACGAGAAATTCAATGACACAGATCAGGAACCCCTGAACCCGGCAAACAGAACCGCAAGTTTTGACAACTCGAATCCCAACGAAAATTTCGGCGGCACCCCGCGTGTGACATTGCGCTATCAGCCGATCGCCGACATAACGTTGCGGGCTTCATGGGGTCAGTCATTCTTGTCCCCGTCCCCGACCGCATTGTTTAACCCGGTCACACAAAACTTCCCAGTGGTGTTTGACCCGGTTAACAGAGTAACACTTCAGCCGCCGAGCGGTGTTTTCCAAGGTGGGAACTCAGCTCTGACGCCTGAAAAGACGGACAGCTATACCATGGGTATCGTTTGGACGCCGAAATTCGTTCCGGGGTTCACGATGACGGCGGACGCCTATCAGCTGTATACCAAGAATCTGTTACTACCTGCGGCGAATGCTGCGCAAGTATTACTCTCGCAAGGCGTGATAGATCCAGACGGCTGCGGCGGTGGGTCTGGAAACTCCGGAGCGTCAGGCGTCCCTGGAGGCCCAGCTGTTGGCATAACGCGCCTGGCGGACGGCACGCTGGATTGTATTGACGCTAATAACCTCAACGCAGGCAAGCGCCTCGTCGAAGGAATAGATGTCACGGCGGTTTACGAGATTCCGACCGAACGCTTCGGCAAGTTCACGCTCTCGGGCGGTTATAACCACGTGTTTATCTGGAAAGCAGAGCCGGGCGATGGCTTGGGGACGCACAACTTCCTGGGCGACTATAGCGCCACACTTCCGCTGGCTCCTGGCGGTATTCCATTCAACAAGGCGTTTGTGCGCGGGGAATGGGAATGGCATCACTTCGACTTCATAGCTACGGGTAATTACATTGGCGATTACTTTGATGATCCCAACTTCATCCTTGGCAATGGTTTGGTTGTTGGTAATCCGGGAACGCTCCAGGAGCCGAACTTCCGGTTCCATCGCCTGGTAGACAGCTACATTACGCTTGACATGCAGTTGAGCTACGAGTTCGTGAAGCCAGCTGTCGAAGCTCCGCCTACCTACGCGAAGGACGCGAAGGACAGCAAGAACGTTATGCAGACAGCGGCGGAAACCTCGTCGATCTGGCAGCGGATGCTCTGGGGCACCAAGCTCACCGTGGGCGTGAACAACGCATTTGATCGGAACCCGCCAATCGTCCTGGGCGCGTTTAACGACAACTACGATACTTCGAACTACTCGATTCGTAACCGTTACTGGTACGTGAGCTTGGACAAAAAGTTCTAAGCCCGAGTCGATAACAATTGCATCAGGCGGGTGGCAGAAATGCCACCCGCCTTTTGTTTTGTGTGGGCAGGAAAGAGCGCGGGAAGTCGCCTGCTTCTGGCAGGACGAGACTCTCTTGAGCCAGCGTTCGCTTTCAGATGATGAGGCGACGCAAAAGATAGTCCCCCAGCCAGGCGCAAACCAACTTGTCTTTGAGGACAATTTGAATTATCAAAACGAAACATGGCGACGCACGCACTGCCGCTGGCGAAGGTCCCTCGATCGAAGGTCAGCGCGAAAAAACAATCCGCGTCTTCCGCGCCCCTGAAGTCATCCCCGTGGATTTTGGATCGCTGGCGGGATTTGGTTCTCTTTGTCGGCACACCAGTACTGCTCATCCCGATCTTTACGGCCGCCCAGGCACGTTGGAGTGCGCAGGATATTTTCCTCTTTGTGGGTGCCTTCGGCGCGATGGGTCATCACTTGCCGGGCATGATCCGGGCCTATGGCGATCCAGCATTGTTCGAACGTTTTAAGATTCGGTTTGTCGTCGCGCCATTGGCTATCCTGGCGGTTTGCGTCTGGTCCTCTATTTACGATATCCAGGCGGTGCAGTTGGTGGCGATGGCATGGGGAATCTGGCACGGGATGATGCAGACCTACGGGTTTTGCCGAATTTATGATGCCAAAGCTTCCGCCCGAGCAGCAACCCGAGCCCGGGTGGACTTGGCGCTTTGTTTCGCATGGTTCTCGGCGGCTGTGCTTCTCTCGCCCATGCGTTTCAGGACGTTGTTCGAGCTGTACTATGAGAGCGGCGGTCCGGTGGTCGCATCGGCTGCTGTCGTGGCCATTCGCACGGCGGTGGTGGCCGCGTTGGGGGTGGTGACAATTGTCTTCTTATGGCGTCAGTGGAGTGACTGGCGGGCGGCCCGTGGCGCCAGTCCCGTAAAGATAACGCTTCTCGTCAGCAGCATTGCGTTTTGGTGGTACTGCAATAACGGCGTCCAGAATATCCTGGTCGGGATCGCGCTCTTCGAGGTTTTCCATGACGTGCAATATCTTGCTATCGTCTGGATCTATAATCGGACTCGCGTGGAGCGGGACAAAAATATCGGTGGATTCATGCGCTTTGTTTTTCGACGCAGTGGTGCGCTGATTGGAGTCTATGTCGGCTTGGTTATGGCTTACGGAGCAATAGGTTTAACCCAATCGGCCATTTCGGCAGAATGGATCCGACACGGCCTAATCGGCATCGTGACTGCCTCCGCCTTGCTGCATTTTTATTACGACGGATTCATTTGGAAAGTTCGTGAAGCGCAAACGCGCAGTATGCTTGGAATCGAAGGGGCTGGTGCGGCTGCGCTGGCATCACCTCGACTTTGGCCGGCGTGGGTTCGGCACAGCCTGCGGTGGGCGGTGCTGGTGATTCCGTTTGGAGCGCTCTGCGCCACGCAGCTTATCGGTCGTGTCGTGCCGCTCATTGAGCGCAGCGCAAAGGTTGCGGAGGTGCTGCCGCAAGATGCTCAAGCACAACTAAACTACGGAAAAGCGTTGCACGAGGCGGGGCGTGTGGAGGAAGCGATCAGTAGATATGAGTTCGCAATTAATCGCAAGCCGTCCCTAGCAGACGCCGAGTTTTTTCTGGGGCTGGCTTGGAGCGATCTGGGAAATCTGGATCGAGCAATCGAGCACTATCAGCGCTCGCTCGTTCTTGATCCTAAGAATGGCAAGTGCGAATCCAACCTCGCCACAATTTTCGTTTCGAAGGGGATGCGGGCTGAAGCGCGGCACCATTACGAACACAGCCTGTCCGTCACGCCCGACCTCCAGATCGCTCACAAGGAACTTGCGGACATACTTTGCGGCGATGGCGAGTACGATTCAGCCATTGCTCATTACGAGGCAGCACTTCGCATTCAACCGGACTATCGGGCGGCGAAGGAAAATCTGAGCTTCGCACGCACCCTCGCCGGGCGTTAGCCGTCGCACAAATTTGACGAGCCCGACCGAAGCGGCTTTCGCGACCACCGCTACGCAGATCACGCCGGTAACGCCGCCGACCCGCTACATTGACGGTTCGGTGTGGCATGCCCGTTGCTTATAATAACCATAATATGGTTTTGATCAGCATCCATCCATTCGCCTTCCGAAAAATATTGGTTTTGATCGTGGCCTTACTGGGGCTCTCCTCGGCAGTCTGCTTCGCCGACTCGATTTTCATGAGCCTGCACCCCGCTTCTCACAACCATCGAGTGGTGAATCAGGGGCAACCTGCCTTCTTCGCGCCCACAGATGGCGAGCGCCCCAATACCGGACGGCGACGGAACTTTTCGTTCTCGATCTGCCAAACCCCTCAATGGGCACCGATGATCATCCTGCAAATAACGACAAGGAATTTGCATCGCTCCGTTTGGAAACCGGCGACGCACCAGGCATCTGGGAGCGAACACCAATTGAACGGTGAATGATTCGGAGAAGATAGAAACACAAATCGTTCCTTCCATTTTACGCATTGCTTTAGGCAGGCAATCAAAGGTTCGGGCGCACTTCTCCTATCGATCTATTCCAATTAGATTTTTCCAAGCGAGCCGCGCTCTTTGGATCAATTGCTTCGCGAACGGAAGTGCTCGGTAACGGAGATCGATCTGGGTTCGCTTTTCTGCAAAAAAAGCGAGCAATAGAATCCGGTTTGTGTCAGTCTGTTTCCAAGGCGTGGCGGTGGGCTGCAAAAAAATTCACGATCCCGAAAGATTTTTATTGCGGAAAAAACGCAAACGTCCTACTATCTTTTTTGTGGATATGGAAATTATGAGAACATTTACTTCTTCGCTCAGCAAAGTTTACGGTTCCGCTTGCATCCTTCTGTGCGCCGCCTCCAGTGCGTTCGCATCCGACGTGACCTTGCAAAAGGTGCCGGAGGTGACGGTTGAAAAAGCAGCCGCCAATCTCAAGCAATCCCGCCTCGGGCCTCAGGCAACCTTCGCCCTGATCAATTACAGTCTGAAAAATAAGGCGCGCGCACTTTACGTGAGCTCCGGCAACGATCTAAAACTGGCGAACAGCATGATCGACGATCAAACCGCGACCTCCTTTGGTTTCGCTGCGGACGATAGCTCGCCGACGGCGGTAATTGATCTGGGAAAAGTTTGCACGGTCCGGCATCTCTCTGCGATTTATTCCGCACGTCCGGGCAGCATTGATTTCTATGTCATGAAATCTTTACCGGGCACCGATCGCGACAATTCCCCGGATATCCTCAAGCTCGACAGCAATGCGTTTGCGAGTTTGAAGCCTGTGGGGTCAACGATCGATGACGGCACTCGGGGTCGCGCTGCGATCGATTTTCCAGCGGCAACTGGCCGTTATGTGATGATGCGCTGGATTCCAGCATCGCATTCTGACAGTCCGTTTACCGTTGCTGAACTGACAGCTTCGGGTCCCGACCAGAGAAACCTGATCGCTTCGAGCGGGAACTTCTCCAGCACCACTTCGGAGCGCAAGCTTGTTTCCGATTCGAAGGACGTAGCTGATTCCAAGGATATGGCTGACAACAAAGATATCCCTTCGGAAGGTCCACCCGCGCCTCCTGCTGAAGGCCCTCCGCCGACGCTTCCCGATCCGCCTCCGTTCACGTTTATTCCTCAGCTGGTTCCGGCCAGTCCCTAACCGATCGCTCCTTTCCGAAAGCCCGCTCATCGGCGCAAACCGATCGGCGGGCTTTTTGTTTCCGCGTCGGCCACGGGGGGGGCTCAAAAATTATCGCGGATTATCTGAAAGAGCGCGGTGCTATCCATAGAGCCGTGCAATGCGTCAGCGCCCGGACCAGTTCCGATAACGACGACGTCATCCACTGTATTTAGCGCCGTCGGCGCGTAAAAAGCGCCTGGTTCCTGCGGTTGTTCCGACGGCGAAGGAGCCGGCGGTTCCTGTGAGGCCGCCAGCTTGGCAGCTCCATAATATTTTCCGCCATTCGGTCCCGTCGCCCAGGAGAACCATGGATCCCCGGCGGAGTTCAGGCCGAGCACCGCGATTCCGCGATCTTTTCGAAACGGATATCCGTTCAAGTTCAATCCACCAATTCCGACATCGCCGCAGACAAAGACGGCGGATTTTCCGCCCGCATATCGTCGCGCGAGAGCGAGGGCTCTATCCAATTCCAGGGTCTCAGCGAGGGTGTGCTCGCCATTGTTTTTCTCCGCCGCCTTCCGCATCAACCCGGCGTCCACAACGAGAAAATATCCGGTCCGATTGAATTGAAGGAGTTCAATCGCGCGCCGGACCATGTCTGAAAGAGTCGGCTGTTCGCCGCGCGCCTCGATTTGATCTGCATAGGCCAGTTCGGCCTGGCTGAACGCGCCGAAAAGTTTCGGCCGGCGCCACCCGGGTATCGCCTCGAGTTCCGCCTTGGATCGAACGAGATCACAACCGTTCCGGCGCATTTCCAAAAGCAGATCGCGATCGTCCTTGCGATGTCCGCCTTTCGACTCCGGTAAAAAATCAGCCGCGCCTCCGCCCAGCACCAGATCGACTCTCAAACTTTCGGCGATCTGACGCGCAATGGTTAGCTTGTCGTTTTGATCGACAGTGTGCGCGGAGAAAGCCGCCGCCGTCGGATCAGTCAGGTTCGCGTTTGTGACCAGGCCGGTGGCACGTCCCGTCCGCCGCGCGAGCTCGATGAGATTGGTGAGGGCCTTTCCTTCCGAGTCGCAACCGACTAATCGATTGTTTACTTTTACTCCCGTCGCGAGAGCGGTCGCGGCTGCGGCTTGGTCCGGCGCTGCGAAATCATTCGAGTAGTTCCGAAGCAGGGCAAGATAGGGCATGGAATCAAGCGCGAGTTCAGTATCCGCGCCCGCGGCGTAGGTGCGGGTTGAGGCCAAACGCCCGGGCGTCAGGCCTTCCCCGATAAAAAGAATAATTCCGAACGGTTTCTGGACGACCCAGTGCTGGAAATAGAAGACGCCGCCTACGGCAAATGCGATGAGGCAGAAAAGCGCGAGCAACTGGTTGCGCCATTTCATGAAGGCGATGTAGGAGCGCGTGCCTCGCCTTGTCAACGAAAGAACCGCTTGTGCCCCCACGTGATCGTCGGCAAACTGCGCCACCGTGGCGAAACCGATTGTGCTCATCATTCGCGATGGCTGGGGCATCAACCCTGGCGGCAAGGAAAAGCGCGAAGAAAACGGCGACGCGACTTTGCTGGCGCGCACGCCTTTCCACGACTGGCTTTATCGGGAATATCCGGGCGGCAAGTTGAGCGCGAGCGGTCTCGATGTTGGATTGCCCGAAGGGCAAATGGGAAACTCAGAAGTAGGCCATCTCAATCTCGGCGCGGGCCGGATCGTTTATCAGGATCTCACTAGAATCAACAAGGCAATCGCCGAAGGAGAACTCGCCCGAAATCCGATCGCCTTGGAAACCTTTGTGCGCGCACGCGGCCATCGGCTCCACTTTCTCGGATTGGTTTCCGACGGCGGCGTGCACAGTCATTATCAGCATCTCATTGCCCTGGCGCAGCAAGCGCGAGATGCCGGTGTGACTGACATTCTCGTGCACGCGTTCACGGATGGACGGGATACATCTCCGACCGGTGGCGCGGGTTTTCTCGACGCGTGTTCCGCCGGCTTGGCAAAAAGCGGCGCGCAGATCGCGACTGTCGTCGGCCGTTATTTTGCGATGGATCGCGATCGTCGTTGGGACCGCACAAAAAAAGCCTGGGACGCGATCGTGTTCGGCCGCGGAGAAAAATGCAAAACGTCTCCGGCGGCAGCGGTGCGCGCTCAGTACGAAAGCGGCGTTACCGATGAATTCATGCCGCCGCTAATTTTCTCGTACGCTGACGAGCAACGGATTCGAGATGGCGACACCGTTTTCTTTTTCAACTTCCGCGCTGACCGGGCGCGGCAACTTTCGCGAGCTTTCCTGCTCAAGGATTTCGACGGCTTCGATCGCGAAGCCTGGCCGCAGATCAACTACGTCACGCTCACGCAATACGATGCGACATATTCGGCTCCATTCCTTTTCGCGCCGGAAGAGTTGAAGCAAATCCTGGCCGAGGTCGTAAGCGGAGCGGGTAAGACCCAATTGCGAATCGCCGAGACGGAAAAGTATCCACACGTGACTTATTTTTTTAACGGAGGAATCGAACACGCTTTTGCGGGCGAGGAGCGCAAGATTGTGCCGTCGCCGAAAGTCGCCACCTACGATCTCCAGCCGGAAATGAGCGCGCGGGAAGTCACGGATGAAGTCGTCTCGCGAATCGGAATATACGATCTGATCATTCTGAACTTCGCGAATCCGGACATGGTCGGCCACACCGGTGTTGTCACCGCCGGGATCAAGGCGGTGGAAACGATCGATGAATGCGTCGCGCGAATCGTCCCTGAAGTGCTTGCGCACGGCGGCGCTTGCCTGATCACCGCCGATCACGGCAATTGTGAGCAAATGCGAAATCCCGATGGTTCACCGAATACCGCCCACACCACGAATCTGGTTCACTTCATTTATGTCGCGGAAAACGCCGGGCGGTTTAGCGTCGAAGACGGGATCCTCGCGGACGTGGCGCCGACGCTCCTTTTCCTGCTCGAGCTTCCTCAACCGAAGGAAATGACAGGTCGAAACTTGCTAGTCCCGATCGGGAAGCACGATTCAAACTGATCGGGCTGCGGCGACAATTTCTTCGCGCGTGACACCCAGGGCGCGGTTGAACTGCCGCGTCCCGGCGATCGCGATCCGCTGGAGAAATCGGAGGCGGTTTTCAGCGCCGTTATCATGCCAGATCGGCTTCCGAACCAGGTCGAGAGAACCATTTGTTTCCACGAGCGCCCCCCAGCCGAGCGGCAATTCTTCCTCGCGAAACAAGTCGTTAGGCACGACTAGAAAAAACAGGTTCGCGCAAGCGTAACGCACCAGACATTCGAACTTTCTTCCGCCGTTCAGCCGGGTTTGCAAAGCCGAGAATTCCCGGAGAACGCGAGCGTAACCGTGATGTCCGATCGCCGAGAAATCGTCCGAATCATATTCAGGAAAGAGCGAATCACCCGCGCGCAGGGTAGGGTAATGAACTCGGAGATGTTTCTCGAGAATCTCGCGACGCCGACTGACCGAGCGAAGCCGTTCGAACGTGGCCGCACCGCAACAATTGTCGCGACGCAAATCGGGCAGCGCTTGTTTGCATTCGAAAATTGCGGTCACGCCTGCTTGTTTAGGCTGCGGCCGATACGCCGCCACATCGGCGCGATATCTGCATTGCGGGAGGCTCACTTCCGCCGCGCAGGCGGAGTAGCCATTCGCCTGGGCCCAGAGAAGAGCGAGGCGTTTGAGCCGGACATGCGTGTCCGTTTCGCCGCGACGAACAGCTATTGGTGCGTCCATTCGGCGAGCTCCTTCGCCCAATAGGTAATGATCAAGTCGGCGCCCGCGCGTTTCAGCGACGTCATGATTTCGAGCACAGCAGCGCGTTCATCGAAACAGCCTTTTTCGGCGCCGGCCTTCACCATCGCGAACTCGCCACTCACGTGATAGACAGCCGTCGGTTTGCCGAAACGCTCGTGCACTCGCCAGAGAATATCGAGATAGGGCAACGCCGGTTTCACCAGCACGATGTCCGCGCCCTCTTCGATATCGAGCGCGACTTCGCGCAACGCTTCTTGCGCGTTCGCGCTGTCCATTTGGTACGAGCGCCGGTCGCCGAATTGCGGCGGACTTTCCGCCGCGTCTCGGAATGGTCCGTAAAAAGCAGAGGCGAACTTGGCCGCATAACTCATGATGCCGGTTTCCTCGAAACCGTTTGCGTCGAGTATCTCGCGGATCGCGCCGATGCGTCCGTCCATCATGTCGCTCGGGGCGACCAGATCCGCGCCGGCCGCGGCATGCGAAAGCGCAGTCTTCGCCAGCAGCTCGACCGACTCGTCATTCAGAACATGAAAGTGCTCGCCGTCCCCGCGCGTAACGCCGCAATGGCCATGGCTCATGTATTCGCACAGACAAACATCCGTGATCACGACCAGCTCGGGACAACGAGCTTTGATCGTCTGCACCGCCTGCTGCACGATGCCATTCTCCGCGTAGGCAGACGTGGCCTGCTCGTCTTTTTGTTCCGGAATGCCAAAGAGCAGGACAGCCTGCAGCCCGAGGTCGTAGGCGCGGTGAGCTTCGTCGGCCAGATCAGCAAGAGCGAACTGGAAAACGCCGGGCATGCTCGCGATCGGTTGCCGCGTCTTCACCTTTTTGCTGACGAACAGTGGCAGAACGAAATCGTGCGTCGTGAGTTTCGTCTCGCGAACGAGGTTTCGCAGCCCCGCACTGCGGCGGAGCCGGCGCGGGCGATGAACCAGTTTTCTCACGGGCCGAGGCTAAGCGTTGCGTCTCAGGCTCGCAAGCTCGCCGCGCGGACTTGACGGGGCCGAGCGTTCCAGCGTGAATTGCGTTTCACGAATGCGCGCGGCTGCGAAACGAACGACCGATTATCTCCTGGTCGATATCAGTAATTCCTACACGAAGCTCGCGTTTGCCACGACGCGGAAACTGGAGAAACCAATGCGGTTTCCGACCGATGCGCTGACCGCCGCGACGATTCGCGGGATCTTGCGCAACCGAAACGTCGGCACAATTGTCATCTCCTCAGTTGTGCCGCAAAAAAATAAGATGATGACGAGGGCTGCTGGCTCGTCGCGCACGCTCTTCTTGAACCCGAAGCTCGATCTCGGTGTTGGCGTCGATTATCCGTCACCGCGATCGATTGGCGCGGATCGGTTGGCGAACGCCGCGGCCGTGGCGCAATTATACACCTATCCGGCAATCGTGGTTGATTTCGGAACGGCAGTGACCTTCGATGTCGTGTCCGCGAAGGGGGATTACGTTGGCGGCGTCATCGCGCCCGGGTTGGAAGCCATGACAAATTTTTTACATCAACGAACGGCATTACTTCCGAAACTGAACCTGCGTGAACCGAAACGCGCGATCGGCAAAACGACTCGTGAAGCGATGATGTCCGGAGCGATCTTTGGTTATCGCGGTCTGGTGCGTGAGATTCTCCTCCGCGTCAGCGCTGAGAATTTTCC
Source organism: Spartobacteria bacterium (assembly GCA_003134785.1). Taxonomy (GTDB): domain Bacteria; phylum Verrucomicrobiota; class Verrucomicrobiia; order Chthoniobacterales; family UBA10450; genus AV80. The sequence continues at coordinate 369,521 of PLCN01000020.1, read as the reverse complement.
GCGAAGCAAACCAAGAGTGGTGGCGACGGGCGGGTATGCGCAATTGATCGCGAGAAAACTTCCGGAAATCGAAGCGGTCCATCCCAACCTGACGCTGGAAGGTTTGCGAATTATCGCGAATCGAAACGTCAAAAAGGCAGAGCGTTCATGAGCACGCGACTCGCGATCGGGATCGACTTCGGCGGCACCAGCGTGAAACCCGGAGTCGTGCGCGGGAAAGAAATTATCGCGCGCGCACACCCGATTCCGACTCGCACACATCAGAGCGCGGACAGTCTTCTTGCCGCAGTCTTTCGAGATATTGCGGTTTTGCGCGAACAGCATCCGGAGATTCGCGCGCTCGGAGCGGGACTCCCCGGTCTCATCGATGGAGTGAACGGCCGGGTCCGCGAATTATCGAACGTGCCGGGCTGGCTTGATGTGCCGCTGGCTGCGTTGCTGCGCGAGAGAACAGGATTGCCATCCATCATAGAAAACGATGCGAACGCGATGGCCTACGCCGAATGGAAATTCGGCGCGGGCCGGGACCGCGCGAACGTTGTTTGCCTGACTCTCGGAACAGGCGTCGGTGGCGGTTTGATTTTGGACGGAAAATTATTTCGCGGCAGCCAGCTGGGCGCGGGTGAGATCGGCCAGATGATTCTCGAGCCGCGTGGGGTGCCGGGTCATTACGGGAATTTTGGCGCGCTGGAAAAGTATGTCGGCAATCGCGAGATCATCGAGCGCGCGACGAAACTGTATGCAGCGGCTGACCTCACGCTCGCGACGGATGAGATCACGCCGTTGTCTCTCGAGAAAGCCGCGATGAACGGCGATCGGATCGCGGTCAAACTTTGGGAGGAAATTGGATTCGAAATCGGCGTCATGCTCAGCAACATCGCGTGGCTGCTCAATCCGGATCGGTTCGTCATCGGCGGAGGAGTGGCGAAGGCCGGGCCGTTGGTGTTCGAGCCGATCAAACGCACGATTCGCGAGCGGACCGCGCCCGTTTATCACGAACATCTTGAAGTGGTTCCGGCCGACTTGGGAAATGACGCCGGCATTATTGGCAGCGCGGCGCTTGCCCTCGATGCAGCGGCGAAGTTGTAAGGCGCGACCTCGGGGTGAGGAGCGGAATGAGAATGAGACTTGCTCTCAACACCGCCCACGAAACTGTGGCGACAGGAAAAAAAATCGGGTTTTCGCGGAGAAAACGGCAGAAATGGCTTGTCATCCACATTTCGTAAAGCTTGTATGCGTTCTGGCATGAATATTCGGAAATTCGCGACGATCACGGTCCTGGTTCTTAGTTCTTTCGCGGCGACAAATGTCGCCCCCACCAAAGCGGAGCTCGAGTCGATGTACGACAAGGCCTTCCGCGAATTCAACGCTAACAATTATCCGCAGGCGTTGCAGGAGCTCGATGCGATCGATGCGCGCCAGCCCGATCTGGCCGAATCGCATAATCTGCGCGGCGTCATTTTGATGCGGCAGGCTGAGTACGATCAAGCCGAGGCCGCGCTTCAGAAAGCTCTCGCGACTGATCCCAAATTCTGGAACGCACGTTTCAACCTGGCTGAGATTCCGTTTTTGAAGAAAGACTGGGCCGAAGCGCGGAAACGCTTCGAAGGTTTGCTCCAGGGGAATGCCGCGGAGTTGCAAGGCGAAGCGTCTCAGCTCATTCAATATAAGATCCTCCTGACCTATCTCCTCCAAGGGAAGGACAACATGGTGGATTCGATCCTCGCGAAGTTCGAACTTTCGCCTGAGACGCCGGCGGCCTATTACTCGAACGCGGCCATTTCGTTGCAGCGCAAGAACGACAAGGAGTCGAAAGACTGGCTGGCGAAAGCAGAGAAAAGTTTTTCGCCGGCGCTGAACAAACTCTTCGCCGAATCGCTCTATGAAGTGGGTTGGATGCAGAAGCCGGCAGGTCAAAACCGCGTGGCGCTGGAGCTGACGACCGCGGCGGATCGGCAGGCGAAAGCGAAAGCCCTCGCCACAGAGAAGTACGACGCGGCTGAGCAGGCTTTCCAGCAACGCGATCTCACCGCCGCTCGCAAATTGATCGAGGAGGCCGATGCGGCTAACCCGGGCCAGGCTGGAACCATCAACCTGCGCGGTGAAATTTTGCTGGCACAAAAAGATTTCGACGGCGCGGAAAACGCGTTCAAGCAGGCGATCAAACTGGATCCGAACTTCCACGAAGCGCAGTTCAATTTGGCGCAGATTCCGTTTAAGAAAAAAGATTACAGCAAGGCGCGTGACCGATTCGAAGCGCTCTTTAGCGCCACGCCGGCACCCGGCGGCGACAAAAATCAGGTGTCGCAGATCATCAAATTCAAGGTTTTTCTGACGCTGTTACTGGAAGGGAAAGACAGCCGCGCGCAGAAGATGATGGAACAATTCCAATTCACCGGGGACACACCGGCGCTCTATTACGCCCAAGCCGCGTGGGAGTTCAAACATAACAACGCGGCCAAAGCCAACGACTGGATCGTTTCCGCCCGGAAGATTTATTCGCCGGCGATGAATCTCGTTTTCGCTGATTCTTTCTACGATCTCGGTTGGCTGCAAAATCTCGCGGCCGCGCCCACCACGGCGTCAACGGAAGTCGCGAAAGTGGAAGCGACGCCGGCGATCGAACCGAGCCCAATTCCTTCGACTGCCCTGGCCTTGAACAAAGCGCCCAAGCAACCGAACGAAACGGCGCCGCAAAAGCCCGCGCCTCTTTCTTCTCCGAAGGTGGAAACGCCGGTGGTCTCGAATGCACTGCCTTCGGAAACACGCGCGCCGCTTCCGCGCGAGCCGGAGCAAAGCGCGCAGACTCAATCGAGTCCTCCAAACGTTCCGGCGACGTCAGTCACGCAAGAAAGTTCTGCTAATGTTCCGACGACCTCGGCTGCGGTCGCGCAACAAAGTCCGCCGACCAGTCCGCCCAACTCTGCCGCTAACCAGGTTGTTCCCGCTATCACCGGGACGACGCCGGCTACCGTCCTCGCGCCGGCGACGGTGCGGGAATGGTCCGAGCCGACGTTCGGCGAGCGCATGGCTCGCTTGACCAACTCGAACACGTTGCTCGTCGGACTTCTTCTTTTGGCTGGCATCGTCATTCTGGCGTGGGTGGTGATTTCCGAAGTCCGGCGACGCGTGAGTGTTTCGGTTTATCCCAGCGCCGCGCCGGCGATGGGACCGCGTTTCGATGCGGTTGCGAGCGCGCCGCGGGCTGAGAAAACAGCAGAGAAAATTGCCGCTCCGTCCCGCATCGTTGGAGGGCCTCCGCAGATGTCGGTGCAGCTGAGAGCTTCCGAACCATCCGTGCGTCGCGCCGCCGTTCCGTTCAGCAAGATGAATCGGCCCATCGCGGGAGCCGGAACAATTGCAGTCGAAAATTTTGTTCCTCGAGAAACCGCTCCGACGCACGCGCCTGAGCCGTTCATTGCACCCGCGCCCGTTTCCAAGGTGGCGGAATTTGCCAAGCAGCTGGAGGTCACACCGGTCATCGCTCCGAAGACGTCCACACCTGCTGCCGCTCCGGAGTGGGAGTTTGCTCCGGTCGCCAAAACAGAATCTGTTCCGAGTTTCGAAGAGGTTGCGCCGGCGCCGCAGGAAGAACCGGTCTGGGCCGAAGCGCCAGTCGCATTTGCAACGCCTGCCGCATTTATAGAACCAGGGATTTTCGAAGCACCGCTCACCGCGGAAGCCGTGAGCGAGCCGGTGATCGCCGAAGCTCCCGCGGTTTTCGAAGCCGTGTCCGAACCGATCACGACGCCTTCCGAAATCGTCGAGGAACCCGTAGTTGCGCGGGCCGCTCAAATGGCCGAACCGGAAATAGAACCATTTGCACAAGTCCAGCCCATCCCTTATCAAGTTCCCGCGTTTGATTCACCCATGGCCGAAATCACCAAGCCCGAACCGGAATCTCCCGCGCGTCTCCCTGAAGGAGTCGTGGCAGGAGCCGCGATTGCGGGCGTGGGTGCTCTGCGGCAATCCGTCGAGTCTCCCTCTTTCGCGCCGCAAGTTATTTCCACCGAGCCCCTAGCTCAGCAGCCAACAACACCAGCCACCATGCCTCAACCGATCCAACCAACACCCGCTCCCGCAATCCGAACTGCTCCAATGACTGGGGCTGGACCTCAGCCTCAACCCGCCAGCGGAATGCAGACCGCGGTGCAACTTACTTTCTCTTTCGAGATCGCATCGCTGCAACTTACTCCGAGCTTCAAGATGGGCGCGCTGCAGCTGAAGCCGACTTCGAAGATTGTCACCATGCGTCTCGCTCCTTCGCAGCAGCCGCAGCCGGCGATGAATCTTCAAGTCACCTTCGAAATCGCCACCGTACAGCTCGCGGGCAATTCGCTCGGCATGATCCGGCTGACTCCATCGCAACAGCAGCGCCCGAGCGTAATCAGCTCGCCTGCTTTCAATATCGCGGGTCTGCAACTTTTGTCCGGCGCGGAAAGCGGCGCGGTCCAGCTCACTCCGTCGCAGCAGGGACAAGCGTCAGTCCATGTGACGGGCCGGTTCCAAATCGCGACCGTGGAGTTCTCGCCATCGTTTGAGATCGCTTCGATTGTTCTGAATTCCACGTCGAAGAATGTGTCGGTGCAATTGCCCGGCTCAGGCCCAAGTGCGGTCGAGGGTGCGCCCGTGTTCGACATTGCGAATGTTCAGCTCGCTGGAAATGGCGAGATCGGAATGATGCAATTGACCGCCCAGGGCGCCGCTCCGAAACCGGCGTAGAACCGCTTTCAGTTTGTTTCAGCAGCGAGGAGGCCTTATGCCTCCTCGCTTTGTGTACCCCTCAAGCGCCTTTGCCTCTTCGCGCCGTTAACGCTTCACGAACCGCCCGCGATTGAGCGAACGCAACGGCGCCGGCAGAAAGTCGCCATCGCGACGAATGAGTTTGCCGTCGAAATGAACTTCGCCTCCGCCGTAATCGGGCCGCTGAATATTCACCATGTCCCAATGGACCTGGCTGCGATTTCCATTGTCGGCGTCTTCATACGCCTGGCCCGGCGTGAAATGAAACGAGCCCGCGATTTTTTCGTCGAAGAGAATGTCGCGCATCGGATGCAGGACATGAGGATTGAAGCCGAGCGAGAACTCGCCGATGTAACGCGCGCCCGCATCGGAATCGAGAATCTTATTCAATTTCTCCGTCTGATTGCCGGTCGCCTTCACCACTTTGCCGTCCTTGAACTCGAGCCGGATATTGTCGAATCCGATGCCTTGATAGATCGTCGGCGCATTAAACAGAACGTGACCCTGGACCGACTCTTTGACCGGACAACTGAAGACCTCTCCATCCGGGATATTGCGATCGCCGCCGCAGATGACCGCGCCGATGCCTTTGATACTGAAGCGTAAATCAGTGCCGGGACCTTTGATCTCGACCCGATCGGTTTTGTCCATGAGCGCCTTGAGCGCTTTCATGCCCGGCTGCAATTTCCGGTAGTCGAGCGTGCAGACTTCGAAATAAAAATCTTCGAATGCCTCTGAGCTCATGCTCGCGAGTTGCGCCATCGAGGGAGTGGGCCAGCGCAGGACCACCCACTTTGTTTTTTGGACACGCCAGTCGTTGACTGGCCGCATCTTTTTCGCAACCAACTTCATTTGCTCCGGTGGGACGTCGGATAATTCCGTAATGTTATTGCTGCCTCGAATTGCGATGTAGGCATCCATCTTCTTCATTCGCGCCAGTTCGTGACTAGCGGTGAGGTTGAGCTGCTTCTCGGAGGCATCGAGTGCGAGTTCGCGGTTCACACGCGACCGCTGAATTTGCACCAATGGAATGGCGCCCACTTTTCGTGCCGCGCGCACGAGCGCGATCGTCATCTCATCTGGAACATCGAAATTTTCGATCAGGACAGTTTCGTTCCGCTTCAATCTCGTGGAATATTCGACGAGGACTTTCGCGAGCTTATCAAAGCGCTGGTCATGCATAAGGAGTAATGATTCCACCAGCGATGCCGGATGCAACCGCATCGATCTTCATCGACTCGCGTCGCTGTCCCTCCCCCTTCTTCATCTCGTGCGAATCAGCTTCGCAGCGTATGAACCATCAAACCCGTCCCGGAACGGAAGCGACGACACTTCCTTGGCGAGTTCCAGAAAAGAAAATTCGTTCGTGATAGTCCTAACGACCTCCTCATTCTCCTCCGGTTCGATGCTGCACGTGCTGTAAACCAAGACTCCTCCGGTTTTGAGCAACGAGATTGTCCCGCGCAAAATGCGAAGCTGCTTCGCCTGCACTCGAAAAAAATCCTTCGACGCGAGCCGCCAGCGGAGATCCGCGCGTCGGCGCATCACACCCGTATTGCTGCACGGCGTGTCGATCAGGATCCGATCGAATGGAGAAATCGCCGCGTCATGTCGCAAAGGTGAGCCACTGGTCCAATCATGGTGCGCCAAGCGGGCAATCTCGACGCCAAGCCGCTCCAAATTATCCCGGAGCGTTCTGATTCTGCCTTCGTCGCGATCGCAAGCGATGATGACACCCTGATTCATCATCAGCTCGGCGAGGTAAACCGTTTTCCCGCCCGGCGCCGCGCACGCGTCGAGCACTTTCTCGCCTGGACTGGGATCGAGCAGAAGGCACGCGGCCGCGGTGCTTGGATCCTGAATGTAGCAATCCCCGCGGGCGAGAGCGTCGATCGGAATACTCGTTAGGCGCACAAAATTTTCGTGCTGCGACAGCCGTACAGCATGGGAGTGCTGCGAAAGAAACTCCTCGGTAGAAATCCTGAGGCGATTGACTCGAGCGTAGATCGGAGCCGGACGGTTATTCCACTCGCAGAGAGCGGCGGTGTTTTCGGCGCCGAAGTTTTTTGTCCAGCGATCAATCAGAAACTGCGGATGCGAACTTCTGACGCTGAGATTTTGCCGGCTCGCTTTCTCCACCAGCTCCATTTTCCGACGCAATGCATTTCGCAAGACGGCGTTAACGAGAGGTCGGGCCCTCGCGTTAGCGAGATGGACGGTCTCGAAAACAGCCGCATGTTCTGGAGTCTCAAGGAGGAAAAGTTGGTAGAGGCCCAGCCGCAAAAGGTCGCGCGTGTCGTGATCCAAGTGCTCAGACCTGAGCGACCCGATCCAAAGATCGAGCAGACTGAGATTGCGCAGGATCCCGTAAAATAACTCGGTGGCAAACGCGCGATCCGGCGCTGTGAGATCGCTCGATCTCAAAAACCGCGCCAGAATTGAATCGGCGAAGTTCTTGCCGGTTTGCCATTCGCGGAGCGCGGCCAGCGCGAGCTGACGAGCAGACTGGTGCGCCATATCGGCCGCGCAGTTCGATTAGCGCGGAGCCACACTCGCGCGGCCAATGGAATAGTAATGAAAGCCGAGCTTCGCCATCGTCTCCGGATCGAACAAGTTGCGTCCGTCGAAAATTATCGGCGTCGTCATCTTCTCCTTCACGATGGCCAAATCGACGTTCGCGAATTCCGACCACTCCGTGGCGATGATCAGCGCCTCGGCGCCTTCGACCGTCTCGAGCGCGGATTGGGCGAACTTCGCACCGGCGATCGCTTCCACTTCGCGCGCCTTTTCCATCCCTTTGGGATCGTACGCAGTCACATTCGCTCCCTCTTTCAACATGTCGGCGACAAGCTCGATCGCGACGGATGATCGAATGTCGTCAGTGTCCGGTTTGAAAGCGAGACCCCAGACCGCGATTTTCTTGTCGCGTAAAACCCAAAGCGTTTCCCGGATCGACTTCAGGAACCGACTCTTTTGCTCCGCGTTGACGCGCTGGACTTCTTTTAACAAGGTGAACGGGACGCCGAGCTGATCGCAGATGGTGATGAATGCGGCGATGTCCTTCGGGAAGCAGGAGCCGCCGTAGCCGATCCCGGCGTTGAGGAATGATCGCCCGATCCGGCGATCCATGCCGATGCCGTCCGCCACTTTTTCCACGTCCGCTCCACTGGCCTGGCAGATGGCCGAGATCGCGTTGATGTAGGAAATTTTCAGCGCGAGGAACGAATTCGCGGCGTGCTTGATCAACTCTGCGCTATTGATGTCCGTCACGAGAATCGGCGCCATGAACGGTTCGTAAACCTTCTTCATTAAGTCGATGGCGTGCTCGCTTTGCGCGCCGATCACGATCCGGTCCGGATGCATCAAGTCTGCGACGGCGCAGCCTTCACGCAAGAATTCCGGATTGCTGACCACATCGAATTCGGCGCCGTGGCGGTTATAGCGTTTGATCGACTCGCGGACCTTCTCGCCTGTTTTCACCGGCACGGTGCTCTTATCCACGATCACGCGATAACTCGTGAGCACGCCGGCGATTTCCCGCGCGACTTTCTCGATGTAGCTGAGATCGACGCTGCCATCTGGTTGCTGCGGAGTCGGCACGGCGATGAAAACAATCTGAGAGTTTTCGACTCCGTCCTGGATGCTGCCGGTGAAGCGAAGCCGCCGCGCGGAGACATTCCGATGAATGACTTCCTCGAGTCCCGGTTCGTAAATGGGCACCTTTCCCGCCTGGAGCGCTTCGACTTTTCGCGGATCGTTATCGACGCAGATCACGTTATGTCCTACGTCCGCGAAACAAGCGCCGGTGACGAGACCGACATAACCGGAACCGATAATGGAAATATCCATGGAGAGCGAAAGGAACGCCGCGCCTCAGGCGGGGCGCGAGAAGAAACGGGCAAAGCGCGGAAATTGCAATCGAGATCGCACCACGACGGCTATTGAGTTTGGTTCGTGCCGCCCGGATCGAAATTCAAATCGAAGCTGAACTTGGGCAGCGCCTTCAAGGTGAAGGTGAGGAGCACGCCGTATTCCTTCACGCCTCCGCCGTTATCGCGCACGATCGCGCCGAACGACGCCACCCAGCTCGAGAGGTCCCGATAAACGGAGTAGCGCTGTTCCTCGATGATGCCGGTAGTTCCTTCGTACTGCTCGTTAACGCCGATGCCCCAGTTGTCGTTAATGCGATAAAACCCCGACAGCGTGAAGAGGCTGCTGTTCACGAAGAACGGATTCTGGTTCAGGTACCTATGTCCGAAAGTGACCTGAAGGTTGGAGATCGGCTGCACGCTGACGGTGGTATTGATTTCGGTGAAGCCCTTCTCGAAGACCGGCACCTGCGACGCGATGCTAAATGCAGCCCAGGGGATGGGCGTGAAATTGATCCGGTTAAAGAAGTTTGAGTATTGGGTCTTATCGAACGGGTTATCAAAATTCACGTCGATATATGTCTCCGTATCCATCCAACTCACGGTGAGATCGTCCCTCCGCGTTTGGAGGCGATTGCGCACGCCGAGCCGCCAGATGGTCCAGCTGTCGATCGAATCGACCGAAGTAAATTGCGGGAAGTCGATCGGTTGCAATTGGGTGGAGGGCTGAAAACGATCGAACTGCAGGATCGAAGCGGGATTCGAATTCGAACTGGAAACAAACGAAAAATCTGTAAACGGCTGCATGACGTGGCGCAGACCGTCGAGGCCTAATGCACTATTCTGGACTCCTTCCCAGACGCGCGAAATCTTGAACGAAGCTTCGACACCCGCGTTCACCACCGTTCGGAACGTGTTGCCTCCATTTTGGATGGGCTGCGCGAGCGTGGGGTCAGGCAGGAGGAAATCAGGAATGAACGGGTTGGGATTTGGGGTGAAAATCGTTTTCCCGAGGTCGCGCGTTTCGTCATAATAGGTGCCGCGGAAGCCGACCCGCGGCACGACCGAGAGCCAGCCGAAGTAAGTGTTTGGATAGAGAAACTGGTGGAAGGAATCGAACCGGAACGTCCCGTAGTTTTGGAAGGTCGAATCCGTCGCGAATTGGCGGCGGAAATAACCCATCCCCGTTTCGCCTTCGTAAAAAATCGGTCCGCCGAAAAGCGGCGAGCGTTTGATGTCGAGCACGATTTCAGGCAGCCGCGAGGTTTGTTCGAAAAAGTCGTTTGCTTGAAAACGCGCGATGGCGGTGAGGGTGTAATTCGGATTCAGTTTTGTCAGCGCGATCACGTTATCCGGCTGCGGATTGAGCCGGAACTCACCCTGATAAAAATCCTCCAGCACAAACGGGTCGCTGAGTTTGGTGACGTCGATCGTGGCATAAATGTCGTCGGTGAAAAACGTGCGGTCCTCGAGTGAGACCCGATAGCGTCCGGGAGAAATGTCACCGCGCGGGAGGTCGGTGCGATTGATATTCGGATCGTTGTCCCGCAAAAAATAAGTGCGCAGCCGGGCGAAGCTCCTTTTGTTCAGGCCGTAACTGGTCTCCGCTTCGAGACCGATCGCCGCACCGCGACGCGATCGGTAATCGAGTTCGAATCGTCCTTTAATATCGTCCGTGATCGGGAAAGTGACCCGGGTAAGAAGCGATGGCCCCCACGCCCCGAGATAAGCGGGCGAAACGATGACGCTGAAGGCGTCGTCCAAAGATTGGTACATGTAGGGCCACCAAAAAACCGGAACCTTGCCAATGTAGAAGGTGACGTTCTGAAAAATGGCGCGGTCGTTTTCGTAAATCCGAACGGTTTTCGCCTGGAGATGGAAGTCAGGGTTGGACGAATCATGGGTGGTGAACGAGCCCCGCTTCACCAAAAATGCGCCCTCGGAAATCGAAGTGACATCAACGCCGCTGACGAGGTAGGGGTTCTTGTCCGTCCGCATATCGACGGCACGAATTTCTTTCGTCTCGGTGTTATAGATGGCGCGCTCTCCGATAAAGAGACCGGCGACGCGGTAAATCCGCACGTGGCCCTCGGCGAAGACTTCGTGGGTTTTTGGGTTGTAACGCGCGGCGTCGCAATAGATGTCGGTATCGCCCGTGCGAATGGCAACGTTGCCGTGAGCGGTCCCGATCCCGTCCTGGTAATTTGTATCGCCGGTCGCGGTAATTTCGAGCGGCTGCTCTTTTGAGATCGCGGCCGCTTGCCCGAGCGAAGCGGTGCAAAGGAGGACAAAAATGGGCAAAAGCAGCTTACGCATCGCGGATGCCGAAACTAGCGGAGCGCAAGGCGGTTGCAAAGGCAAAAGCGGGGTGGACGAAGGTAAGTCGAGCAAAGATGGAAGGAGGAGTGAGTCGTTAGTTCAAGGCCAGCCGCAACCCGGCGACCTGCTGATTCAACCCACAAACGGAAACAACGGCGCGCTGAGGTTGAGATCTGTCGCTTCGTTCCGAACTCTCCGTTCCATTTTCCATGCTGAAACGACAATCTTGAGGCACTTGTTGGGTGCGGAGGGACTGGGCGGCGGCGATGCTCTGCCAGAGGCCGCTTGCGCCCACGCTTTCACCCAGCGCCCGTTTCAGCGCATAGATTTTCGCACGCGGGCTATGCTCCATAACGGCGGCGCGCTCAGCTTCGTCGATGAAGGTTCCGTTCGCGCTCGCGAGGACCAGATCCGGCTCGGCTTCCAGGCAAAGTTCGGCGAAGACTTGCCCGACACAATCGCGCGCTTCACTTTGCCTTCGAAAATTAGTCCCGGCCGCGACCTTCTCGATTTGTATCTCGCCACTGCGGCCGAGTAAAAGTGCACCCGCGCCTTCACTCAGGATCGTTCCTCGCGGCGGTTGTGCGAACGGTTCGAGCGGCGGCGACGAACGCAGAAGCCGCCATTTGCGGTAGGCATCGCAGAGCAACCAATCGGCTTCTTCGGCGCCAACTACCAGGCAGCGGTCGAGCGTTTCGCTTGCCATCAAATCTTCCGCCATTTTCAACGCCAGAATTCCGACCGCGCCGTCGCCTACGAGTGTGTAACTCGCGCCGGCGATGCCGAGGATCGCGGCCAGATGGCTGGCGGGCGCATTGAAAACCGTTTCCGGAAAAAGCAACGGACTCGCGGCTTTGGCGCCCGACTCGACGATCTCATGATAAAACTTCTTCGTGTAAATGACGCCGCCATTGGAGACGGCAAAGATCAACGCCGTCCGCGTCGCTGTTTCTTCGTCGAGTTTCACTCCGGCGTCTTCCAGGGCCGCCAATCCGGCTGCAACGGCAAAGCGCGAGATGGCGCTCGATCGGCGCAGACGCGGATGAGCCGGCGTCTTGGCGATGGCACCCGCAGGCACTGGATAAATGGAATAAGCGTGGCCCAGCGGACTGGCGATTGATCCGGCTGTGGCCGTCTCACCATTGAGCAACCGCTGCCACACCTCGCCCACATTGCTTCCGAGCGGCGTCACCCACCCCATGCCGGCGATGCACAGGCTCATGCCTCGAGCGCCCGAATAATCACCGAAGCGTTGGTGCCGCCGAAGCCGAATGAATTCGATAGGACTGTGCGCAGGCTCCCGGCTTGCGAGCTGTTCGCGATGATGTTGAGATTCAGTTCCGCATCTCCGTTCCGGAAGTTGATGTTCGGAGGCAGAAATTGATTCTGCAAAGCAAGGATGCTGATGACCGCCTCGATCGCGCCGGCCGCGCCTAACGAGTGGCCCATCATGCCCTTGGTCGAGCTGACCGGAACGCCATCGAACAATTCAGCGATCGCTTTGCCTTCCGCCGCATCGTTGAACGGCGTCGCCGTTCCGTGCGCGTTGATGTAATCGATCTCCTCCGCTGGAATTCGTGCGCTCTGCAATGCGCCTTCCATCGCCTGGCGCGCACCGGTGCCCGATGGATTCGGCTGGGTAAGGTGATGATTATCGGTTGAGATTCCGTAACCGATTATCTCGGCGAGGATCTTCGCGCCGCGAGCCTGGGCGATGTCGAAATTTTCCAGCAGGAGAATGGCCGCGCCTTCACCCAGGACTAATCCGGAGCGTTCGCGATCGAATGGGCGGCATCGTTCCGGCGTCGAGGCCTGGAGCGAATCGAAGCCGACGAAAACCAGTTCGGAAAGCGCGTCGTAACCCCCGGCGAGCACGCGGTCGTAGCGGCCTGATCTCACGCAGTCGAATGCATGGCCAATCGCGTTGGTGCCGGAGGCGCAGGCGTTCGCGATGACCTGACAAGGTGCGGTGAGGCCGAACGCTTCCTGCGCATCCATCACGGGCTTTTGCGGCGTGTAATTAGCAATCAGCGAAGCCGCTCGACGGCTGGAAGTCCGTCCGCTCTTTAAGCTGCGATAATATTCCTCGCCGAAGGTCATGCCGCCGCTCGTCGTGCCGACGACACTGAGCTGAGGTTCGAAACCGGGCGACTGCTCGAGCGCTTCTTCCAACGCGAGAATCATCATCTGCGCGACGCGATGCAGCCGCTCGGAACGAAGCTGAGACTGACCGGCGCCAGCCAGACGATCGTCAGAAACCTGCCCCGCGGTCTTGCACCGGCAATGCTCTACCGGGAACCGGGTGACAGATGAAACGCAATCCCGTCCTTCGCGCAATGAGGCGATCGTTTCGTTTAATCCAAAGCCAAGCGGGCTCACAATCCCGGCGGCTACGACAGCCACGCGCGAGCCTTTCGGTCGTTGGTTTGGTGAGGAATTTCCAGGCATTTTTCAGGGGCGATTCATGTCCGCGATTCTATTTGCTTTCGCGGGCAAAAGCCTCTACTAATCACGCCGAAAAGAAAACGGAAGCTCGGTGCGTTGGTAGATTGTCAGTTGAGTTTTTCAGTGGCGATTTGAAATCCGATAAGCGGGAACAGTGACCAGGCGGCGTTTTCCACAGTAAACTCAGATGGGAACTAAATTATACGTAGGAAATCTTTCCTTCAACACGACCGAAACGGATCTGCAGGATCTTTTCGCTCAAGCGGGACCAGTTCAAGAGGTCACGTTGATGCAGGATAAGTTCACCGGTAAGTCGCGCGGCTTCGCCTTTGTCACCATGACAACGGAAGCAGATGCGCAAAAGGCGATCACGGAATTCAACGGCAAGACGGTCGAAGGCCGGCCCTTGACCGTGAACGAAGCGCGCCCCCGTGAAGCTCGCCCGCCCGGTGGTGGACGCAGCGGTGGCGGCGGTTACGGCGGCGGTGGTGGCGGCTATGGCGGCGGCGGTGGAGGCTACGGCGGCGGGAGCGGCGGTGGACGTCGCGACAGCGGCGGTGGCCAACGGCGCGGCCGATAAGCCGGCGCGTTTGCGCGCCTTTACATTTCGGTTTGGGGTCCAATCCTCCAGACACGTCTTCTCTGCACGGGAGAGTTGTCGCGATCCAGTGGATTTTCTGTGGCGCGATCACTTGCGACTTACACTCTTTCGGGCCGACGCTGAGCCGTGAGATTCTCGCATAAAGTCGCGAAGCTCGCGCAACCTCTCACGTACCGGCGTGCCTGGCGGCGCGCGGAACGAGTGATTCATCCGCTGCCCCTCGAACCGCTTTTCGACCGGATCGACCAGACCAAGCTGGCCGAGCTTCAGGCGCGCTACGCCTCATCGACGGAGCACTACGCCAAATACGCGGACGTGAAGAGATGGCTGCGGCTGAATATCAAGCGTGCGCAGGATTTGAAACTGCATCGCAGTTCGCCTCAGTCGGTCCTCGACCTCGGCTGCGGCGGCGGGTTCTTTCTCTTTATCACCCAACAGCTGGGGCATTCGGCCTTGGGCGTCGATATCGATGTGTTCCCGCTTTTCACCGAGTTGCTCGAACTTCTTCAGGTCGAACGTCGGGTTTGGACGATTCGCCGGCATGAACCTTTGCCTGATCTGGGTCGGAAGTTCGATTTGATCACCGCGTTCTCGATTGATTTCAATCGCGAAAGCAAACGCGAATGGTGGTGGGGCCCGGCGGAGTGGGCCTTCTTTTTGGGCGACCTCCAGTGCCATCTCAATCCTGGCGGCCGCATTTTTCTCGGTCTCAATCCCAAGGGAGACGGAGAATACTACACTCCCGAGTTACGGGAGTTTTTCGTCAACCGAGGCGCGTCGGTCGAAAGGGAAAACGTTCTGTTTCCACCACGGTAAGCTGGCGGCGCTCCCGGCGAGCCTGGCGCAAAAAGTCATCTCGCCACGGCTGGATGGTTGACGCGATGCGAAATAGGTAGTGAATAGAAGCCAACCAACTCATCGCCCTAAAGGAGCGCACTCTTATGCCTGACGAAAATCAAAAATCCACTGACACATCCGGTTCTTCATCTGAGAACATCGATATTCCACCTATCTCGAAACAAACGGCGGGAGCCGCGACCGGGGCCGTCATCGGCAGTGTGGCCGGTCCGGTGGGCGCCGTCGTCGGTGGCGTGCTTGGTGCGTTGGCGGGGCGAGCAGCAGCTTCCCGTTCCTCGGCCGCGCCGGTGAAAAAGGCCGTCAAGAAGGTTGCGGCCAAGGCCAAAGCAGTGACGAAAGCGGCAGGTTCGAAAAGCCGCGGCAAGAAGTCCTCGAAGAAAAGCGGGACGACGAAGAAGAGCGCCAAGACCTCGAAGGCACGCGCCGCAGGCAAAAAGAGCAAATCGACCAAGCCCTCGAAATCGAAGAGCGCCGCGCGGGGCGTAAAGTCGCCCAAGTCTAAGAAGGCGGCGAAGTCTTCGAAGAGTAAGGGCAAGAAGGCTTCGGGCGCCCGCAAGAGCGGCGGCAAGAAGAGCAAACGGCGCTAGTCAGCGCCACGGTTCAATTTGAAGTGCGTCCGGCTTTAGCGCCGTGCTAGGATCGGCGCATGGGCGCGCGCCACGCTGAAAATTTGCGAAGCGCGGAATCGGACGTCACCGCGCACAGTGCCGACTTCAAGAAGGAGCTCGGCCTTCGCGATCTCGCGCTCACCCAGATTCTTTTTATCATCGGATTGTCGTGGGTCGGCGCGGCGGGAAAGCTCGGCCCGGCGCATGTCGTTTTCTGGCTGGTTGCGATCGCGTTCTTCTATCTGCCTTCCGCGGCCGTTGTTATCTATTTGAACCGTCTGATGCCGCTGGAAGGCGGACTCTATCAGTGGGCGAAACTCGGATTCAGCGAAGCTGCCGGCTTCATGGTCGCATGGAATCTCTGGCTCTACGTCATCACCAATACGTCGGAGATTGGTCTGCAACTAACGACGAACCTCGCCTACGCGATCGGGCCTTCCGGCCAATGGCTTTCATCGAACAGATGGTTGATCACGCTGACCAGCCTGCTCGTGATCGCGCTGCTCGTCATCGTGTCGACGATCGGACTCAGCGTCGGCAAATGGGTCCACAACGTCGGCGGCATCATCATGCTTACGATCTTCGCCGTTCTGCTCGTGCTTCCGTTTGTTCACGTCGCGCGGGGCGAGATGCGAGAATATCATCCGCTGGCCACGGCTATGCCCGTCTTCTCGCTCTTCAGCCTGAATATCCTCGGCAAGCTTGGCTTCGGCGCGCTCGGTGGATTTGAATACGTCGCTATTCTCGCCGGCGAATGTCGCAGCCCTGCACGCACGATCGGCCGGTCAGTCATGGTCGCGGCGCCGCTCATCGCCATCATGTTCATTTTCGGCACCAGTTCGGTCCTCGCTTTCGTGCGGCCCGATCAAATCGATTTGATCGCTCCGATCCCGCAAGTCCTCAGCCTGGGGTTCAAGACGTTCGGTGTGGCCGCGTTGGTGGTTCCGGTTGCCCTGGCCCTCCTGATCATTCTTAGAGTCGCGCAAGCGAGCGTTAACTTCACCGGCCTAACGAGACTGCCGATGGTGGCGGGCTGGGACCATCTGATGCCGAGATGGTTCACGAAACTGCATCCGCGTTTCAAGACGCCGGTGAACTCGATCCTCTTCGTCGGTATCGTCACGCTCGCGATGGGTGCGCTCAGCCTCATCGGAGTAGGCCAGCAGGAATCGTTTCAACTTCTCTTCAACGCCGGCGGAATTTTTTACGCGCTGACTTATCTCGTCATGTTCGCCATCCCGCTGTTCGGCTTGCGCGTTCTGAAACCGGCGCCGCCGTGGTGGCTGCGGCTCGCCGCGGCCTCCGGTTTTCTCATGACCTTGCTCTACGTCGCGCTCTCGATCTTTCCGATCATTGATGTGAAAAGCAATTTCAGCTTCACCATCAAAATCGCGGGAGTAATTATTGCCGCCAACATCGTGGGCGTGGGAATATTTGCCGCCGCGCGCGCGAAACGGTCGCGAGAATGAAATGGGCAGGACTGGATTCGAACCAGTGAAGGCGTAAGCCAGCGGATTTACAGTCCGCCCCGTTTGGCCACTTCGGTACCTACCCGCTTGTCGGTAAAGGGGAGCGTTGATATAGGCTCGGGCGCCCTGGGTCGCAAGTGTTTTGCCTGTGCAGAGTTTGTCAGTTTAAGCAAAAAATTCCGCGATCGCTTCAGCAACGTAGCGCTGCGATTCGCGCGGCAATTCCGGATACATCGGCAAGGCCAGCGTTTCCCGCGCGGCGCGTTCGGCTTCGGGGAAATCCCCGGCGCGGTAGCCGAGATAGGAAAAGCATTCTTGTTCGTGCAGCGCGAGCGGATAATAAATGGCCGTTCCGATTTCCTTGCGCGTCAGATGCTCGCGCAACCCATCCCGCTGCGGAGTGCGAACCGCATATTGATGATAGATATGATGATTCGTTAGGCCGAGATTCCGGTACGGCTCCGCGGGAATCGAAAACTGATTCGTTAGGCCGAGGCGCTTGAATTCTTCGCGATAGAAATCCGCCACGACGCGGCGGGCGGCCGACCAGCCGTCGAGGAATGGCAACTTCACTCCGAGGATCGCGGCCTGGATTTCATCCAGCCGGAAGTTGCCGCCGATAAAGTGATGATAATAGCGCGGCTCCATTCCATGCTGACGACAGGAACGGAGACGTTGCGCGAGTGCGTCATCCCGGCAGATCACCATTCCGGCATCGCCCGCGGCGCCAAGATTCTTCGAGGGATAAAAGCTGAAACAACTAACTTCGCCCATCGCACCCGCTTTCGCCGTGACACCGCCGAATGAACATTCCGCGCCGATGGCCTGGGCTGCATCTTCTATCACGTCGAGTTGAAACTGCTCGGAAATTCGGTGAATGGCGTCCATCTCGCAGCAAAGCCCGAAGAGATGGACCGGGACGATAGCGCGCACCGTCGTGCCTTGCGGAGAGAGAAGTGCTCCATCCTTGTTGGGACGGCAGGATGTCGTTAGGTAACGCTCCAGAGCGGCCGGAGAAATATTGTAGGTCTCTGGGTCGATATCGATGAAGATCGGGGTGGCGCCGACGCGTGCGATGCAGCCGCCGGTGGCAAAGAATGAATAGGCGCTCGTGATCACGGCGTCGCCCGGTCCGATTTCCAGGGCCATTAGGATGGCCAGAAGCGCATCGGTGCCGGAGGAAACGCCGATTGCATTTGGCGCGCCGCAATAACGACCAATCGCCTCCTCGAAGGCTTCCACCTTCGGCCCGAGGATGAAGCTCTGGCTTCCAAGGACTTCCTCGAGCTGTGCGCGAATCGGTTCAGCCAGCGCGCGGTACTGTTCGCTGAGATCGAGCAAAGGCACGCGCATGGCTGGAAAAGGATGGCAGCTTCACCCGGGCGTTCAATCGGAACTTTGGCGCCTGATCGCCCTCGTTGACCTCGACAGGCGAGTAAGTTACCATCAGTTCCATGGCGTTGCTCCGGGGGCTTTTCTGGCTCGTTCTATTTCTGTTTTTCACCTTCTGTTTTGTCGTGCTCTTCGAGTACGGCACGCACGATTTTGCGAGCGGATTCAAACTGGAGTTCGAGCGAGTGAAGACGTTTGCGACCGAAGCCGCCAAACCGACTCCTAAGCCGAAGAAGTAGCCCGCGCGGGTCAACTGCTGTCATCCCGAGCCGCGCAGACGGCGAGGGACCTCACACTTGCAATGCAGGTTTGCTTGCGTCAACAGCACGTCGTTTCCGCGGGAGACGCGGCGAGGGCGCAAGTTAGTCGACCGTTCGATTGTGAGGTCCCTCGCCGTCTGCGCGGCTCGGGATGACTGCGTCCCCGAATTCCACAAATTCCACCGTGGGCGTTTTGTCGAGATAGTCGCGCTCGTGCGCCGCTTGCAAAAATTCGCGGACGGCTCTGCGTCCGGTCTCGCCGTAGTCGCGGGTGTAATCGTTCACGTACATCCCGATGAATTTTCCCGCGAGATTCGCATCCATGTCGCGCGCGTACGGCATCGAATGCGCAACGGCTTCGTCTCGATGCGCGAGCCCGAAATCGATGCTCTCGCGCATGATCTCGAGCAGATCGCGTTGCACCGGAGGGGCGATGTCTTTGCGCAAAACATTTCCGCCGAGAGGCAACGGCAGCCCGGTCTCGCGCTTCCACCATTCACCCAGGTCGACAATCTTGGTGAAGCCCGAGCGACTGTAGGTGAGCTGGCCTTCGTGAATGATCAGGCCGGCCGCGGCTCGCCCGCTTTTCACTGCGTCGAAGATTTGATCGAATGGGACCACGACGTGATCGAAGTCGCCGAGATAAAGTTGAAGCGCCAGGTATGCGCTCGTCATCCGGCCGGGAATCGCGATCTTCCGATTTCGAAGCCACGCCCGGATTTCTTCGTCCGATGTGCCGGCTGAAAGACCGTCGGCAGTGGCCGCGACTATCATCGGGCCGTACCCATCGCCCATGCTCGCGCCGCAGGGCAGAAGCGCGTAGCGATCGCTCACATAAGCAAACGCGTGAATCGAAATCGCAGAGATGTGCAGCTCACCGCGAAGCGCGCGCTCATTCAGCGTTTGAATGTCCTCGAGCCGGTGCTCGAAACGATAGCCGCGCAGATCGATTTTGTGTTCCGCCATCGCATAAAACATGAAGGCGTCGTCCGGGTCTGGAGAATGTCCCAGCGTGAAAACGTTTGAGTCCGACGGCATGGGCGCACGCTAGTATCGGCGTCAGCTCTTCGCAATGTGGGAGGGACCTCAGTGTCNNACACTGAGGTCCCTCCCACATTCTGTTGTTGTTTGCGTATGCGACGCCAAACCGATAACCTGCGTTCGCATGGCGAAGTCAGCTCTCGGCAAAGGTCTCAGCGCGTTGATTAGCGCCCGCCCGCCTGCTGCGACCAGGACGGATCCGGAACCGGGCGAGAAAATTCGTCAGGTAAGTCTCGTGAGCATCGTGCCGAGCCCGTTGCAGCCGCGGAAAGATTTTGCCCGTGATGTCTTGGAAGAGCTTATCGAATCGATTCGGCAACATGGAATAATTCAGCCGCTGGTTGTGCGCGATGTTGCCGGCCGCCACGAGTTAATCGCTGGCGAACGCCGCTGGCGCGCAGCGCAGGAGGCCGGTCTCACGCAGGTGCCCGTGATCACTCGCATCGCAACCGACCTGGAAGTCCTCGAGCTTTCGCTGATCGAAAATCTGCAGCGCGCGGATCTCAACCCGATCGAGGAGGCGCAAGCGTATGCCCGGCTGGCCGGTGAGTTTGGAATGCGACAGGAAGACATCGCGCAAAAAGTCGGCCGCAGCCGCGCGGCGGTGGCCAATTCGATGCGGCTGCTTGATTTGCATCCGCAGGTGCAAACGTGGCTCACGCAAGGATTGGTTTCCGTGGGCCACGCGAAAGTTCTGCTGGGTTTGAAAGAACCAAAGGAACAGCGCGCGGTGGCGGAAACTATCTTGCGCCGGAGCGCTACCGTCCGCGCGACGGAGCGGCTGGTCGCGCGCCAGCTCGGCACTACCCGGCCTCGGCGGAAACGGCAGACAGCTGCGGCCACCGTCACGTCCGCCACGATTGATGATCTGCAAAATCGGTTGCAGGAGCATCTCGGAACCCGGGTGACGTTGCACCATGGTGAAAAGCGCGGCCGAATCGAAATCGAATATTACGGCACCGACGATCTGCAACGCGTGCTGGCCGCGCTCGGCTTGTCCGCGAGCGAGACCTAGCATGCGAGGATTACGTGAATCGCGCGTGGCTCGCGCGGTCTTTCTTGTTGCGCTGGGATTTTTGGCCGCTTGCAACCGGGCCCAGACAGAGTCGGCGTCGCGCGACAATCAGAGAAAAATCTGGGAAGATTTTTCGGGGGAGAAGACGATGGCGCATGTGCAGACGATGGTTGATTTCGGTCCACGTCCGCCCGCGACGGAGGCGATTGAAAAGACCCGAACCTATCTCACCAAACAGCTCGAACTTTTCGGCTGGAAGGTAGTGCGTCAGACTTTTTCGGACGACACGCCGCGCGGGAAGGTCGAGTTCGTAAATCTCATCGCGACCTTCGCGGCAAAGGACACAGCTCCCTCGTTTCTCATCTGTTCGCACTACGACACCAAGACGTTCGATACAGCGACGTTCGTTGGCGCGAACGACGCCGGTTCGAGCACCGGTGTGCTTCTGGAACTCGCGCGGGTTTTGGCGGAACGTCCTGATCTCGCACGCAAAACGGAACTCGTTTTTTTCGATGGTGAGGAAGCGTACCAGGCGTTCACCGAGACGGACGGCCTCTATGGCAGCCGCTACTTTGCCAAGCAACTCGCGGCGCAAAACAAAACGGAACAATTTCGCGGAGGCGTTTTGTTGGACATGGTCGGGGATCGGTCGCTCAACATTACGCTTCCGCCGGATTCGCCCGCGGAAATGGCGAGCGGAATCTTCGCCGCGGCCGACGCTTTGAAGTTGCGGAAGTATTTTACCTACTTCGATCGCGACATCATGGACGATCACACTCCGTTGAATGAGGCCGGCATCCCGACGATCGATCTGATCGATTTCGATTACGCTCCGTGGCATACGCCTAACGACACCATCGACAAGCTCAGCCCGGAAAGCCTTCGCATCGTCGGCGCGGTCACGGCCTATTACCTCTCCGAAATTGCGTTGAAATAATGGGCAAGTTTCGGTTGTGCATTTTGATTGCGGTTGCCGGTCTGGCGGGCGTGATTTGCAGCGAACTTCTTTGTCGCTGGGCGGTGTTTCGCGGCGCGGCGGGACATCTCTTCGGCCGGGGCCGGCTCATAGCGGTCGCGAGTGGCGCGGGTCTTTACGAGAAAGATCTCACTGGCGACGAGATCTTCACCGCGTCCGAGTTAGTGGCTGCGGAAAATCTTCGCCGCACCGCAAGGAACGAGCAGACGGATGCGGCGAAAGTCGATCGAGAGTTATCTCTGCTGCGCGCGCAGTTTGGCTCGGAGAAGGCGTTTATCCGAGCCTTGGGCTTGAGTGGTCTTTCTCGTTTGTCCTTGCGCGAAAAAATGGCGGACCAATTTCGTGCGCGCCAATGGATCGAGAAACAAATCCCCCGAGAGACGACGGCGACCGACGAGGAGTGCCGCAAATTTTACGAGGCGCATCGCGAGCTTTTTGCGCAACCGGTCCGGTTCCGCGCTTCGCACCTGTTTCTCGCCGCCCCGGAAGAAACGCCGCCGGAGGTTGTCGGCTCGAAGCAGAAGGCGATCGAAGCGCTCGCTCTTCGACTCGCGCGCGGCGAAAGCCTGGCCCAGCTCGCGGCCGAAGCATCCGAGGATGAGGCGACCAAATCGCGCGGCGGCGATCTCGGTTTCTTTTCCGCTTCGCGAATGCCTCCGGAGTTTTTCGCTGAAGTCGAAAAGCTCCACACCGGCGAGACGAGCAAACCGTTTCGCTCGCATCTCGGTTTCCACATCGTTCAAGTAACCGAGATCAAGACGGCCCGTCTGCTCGGGTTCGAGGAAGCGCGAGGAGAAATCGCGCTCGCGATCGCAAATGGAAGGCGAGCCTTGATTGCTGAAGCACTAGCTGAGACTCTGGGCCGGGCTGATTACGCGCGCGCTGATTGAAGCTCTCTTATTTAGGGGAAAGTTCGGCGTTGCGTCTCCGCTCGTTTGCCGTGATTTTCAGCGGTCACCGGCAAGAGCGGCGGCCCCGGAATAACTAATGTCAATTCGCACACGAAAAAACGTAGGGGTGATCGGTCTTGGAATCATCGGCCAGCGGGTGGCCGATAATTTAAGAGAGCGGGGTTTCCATGTCTTCGTCTGGAACCGCACGCCGCGCCCCGTCCCGAATTTCGTCGGATCGGCGGCGGAGGTCGCGGAGCTTTGCGATTTCATCCAGATCTTTGTCTCGGACGACGAAGCATTGCTCCAAACAGCGCAACGCATCGCGCGTGATGTCACTCCGAATCATGTGGTGATGGCCCACTGCACAGTGTCGCCCGACACCATGCGAGCCGCGGCGGAAATCGTCCAAAAACGTGGCGCGCATTTTCTCGATGCGCCGTTCACCGGAAGCAAGATGGCAGCGGAAAAAGGTCAGCTGGTTTATTATGTCGGAGGCGATGAAGCGGCGCTCCGTCTGGCGCGGCCAATCCTGGAAGCGAGCAGTAAGGAAATTATCGAGATCGGCCAGGTGGGCGACGCGACCACGATCAAGGTCGCGACCAATATGGTCACGGCCGCCAGCGTGCAGGCCGCGGCTGAGGCCCTGGCGCTCATCCACAAGTCGGGTTTGCCAGTCGATAAGTTTACCGCTGCGATGAAAAATAACGGCAGCAATTCCCCCACGCTCGACATGAAATTGCCCATGATGATCCAGGGCAATTTTGAGGCGCATTTTTCGGTGAAACACATGTTGAAGGACGTGGTCATTGCCACGCGTCTGGCTCGCGGCTTTGGAATCGAGTTCGGAGCGACCGATGCTTCGCGCCACGGATTGACGGAGGAAATGCGGCAAGGCCGGGGCGACGATGATTATTCGTCGCTGTTCCGGCAATATTTTCCATCCGGCGGACCGCTCGAAAGCGGCGAGGCCGCGAAGGACGACCAACCGCGTCTCGCAGGGATTGATGAAGAGAAGCGTTCGGAGCCGGGGTATGTTGCTCAGAGTCCCGCGGTCGAATTGGCCCCAGATTCGAACGCTGCGGAAGAAAAAATGGAGCCGCCGTCTGACGTTAAAGAGAATTCTGCGCCCTCTCCTTCTTCCGAGGTTGAAGTCAGTGCCCGCTCGAAGCCTGACGGCAAGGATGAAGAATCTAGAGCACCAGCGTTAAGCGGAGTCGCGGCGGCTAATGAGTCAGCCTTTTCTTTCCGAAGCGTGCCGGAGCCAGTGGCAAAATCGGCCGACGTGTCCGCGGTCGCTTCGCCGTCTCCCGAGAATGAAGAGAGAAGCGAGGCGCCTCGTGGAATGTGGGGAGGTTTCTGGAAGCGCCGAACGGAGAATTGAGTCTTCCCCAAGCGTCGCTCATGACGCCGTCTTTCAATTTCAGACAGGGCGCATTCTTTGATCTGTCGTCGCGCGTAAAGTTGCGGGTCACGGGGGCGGACAGCCTTCGTTTTCTCAACGGCCAGATCAGCAATGATCTTCGCAAAGCGAGCGCAACTTCCGCGATTCAAGCTTCAGTCTTGAGCGCAAAAGGAAAGCTGAACGCAAACCTTTTCATCTCCGCGGAGGGCGATTCTTTTCTGCTCGACTCCGATCCTGAATTACGGGAAGAGCTGTCGGCTCGAATCGATCGGTATATCATCGCCGACGATGTGCAGATCGAAGATGTGACGGATCGGTTTGGGATCTTTCATATTACCGGCGAGACGACGCCAATTCCTTTTTCGCCGGCGAGAACCTTGAATGCGAATCGATTCGGCTGCGCCGGCCGGGACATTTGGTTCGAGAGAGCGGAACACGAGCGAGTTCGTCAGCAGTTGTCGGCGGATTTTGTTTTTTGCGATGACGAACGCGCCGAAATTTTTCGAATCGAGCAGGGGATTCCGCGCTGGGGCCACGAGCTGACAGATCAAATCATCCCGACGGAAGCGAACCTGGAGGCGACCTCGATCGATTACTCGAAGGGGTGCTACATCGGCCAGGAAGTCATCTCGCGGATCAAGATGTCGGGCCAGACGAACAAGCGTCTCTGTGGATTTCTCTCAACCTCTAACGCTCCGCTCCAGGCCGGAATGCGGTTCACCTCGAACGAAGATGACGGCAAGGCGATCGGTTGGATCACGAGCGTTGCGCGAAGTCCGCGCTTGGAAAAAGAGATTGCTCTCGGCTACGTGAAGCGCGGTTTCACTTCGGTGGGGACGCGGTTGTTTGCTCTCTCGCCCGAGAATTCGGGCTCTCCCGGGAGCATGCCGGTTCAGGTCGTTGAGGTTCCGTTTGTCTGAGTAACACGCAATGGCACAGATTACTCTCAAGGCGGTTTCAAAAATCTATTCCCGCAAGAATGGGACCGATCTCGTCGCAGTCGGCGATCTGAATCTCGAAATCTCGGATCACGAATTTGTCGTTTTAACCGGGCCGGCCGGCTGCGGAAAATCGAGCGTGGTTCGAATGATTGCGGGCCTCGAAGAGATTTCGAAAGGCGAAATTTTCATCGGCGACCGGCGCATCAACGACCTGCCGCCGAAAGACCGCGACATCGCATGGGTGCCTCAAAGCTACATGCCTTATCCGCTGATGTCGGTCCATGACAACCTCGCCTTCGGCTTGAAGCGACGGAAATTTTCAGAAGCCGAAATCAAGAAGCGGCTGAAGGCGGCGGCCGAGATTCTAGGGCTCGAGGAATTGTTGGAACGCAAACCAAATGAGCTTTCTTCCGAGCAACGGCAGCGCATGGCGGTCGCGCGTGCTGTTGCCCTTCAGCCCAAGGCGTTTCTTTTCGACGAGCCGCTCGCAAGTCTCGATCCGGACGCGCGGGTGCGCATGCGCAACGAGATCGCGAAACTGCATCAACGTTTGCAGGTCACCACGATCTACGCCACGCACGATCCGGTCGAAGCGATGGCGCTGGGCGATCGAATCGTGGTCATGAGCAACGGGACGGTGCAGCAAGCGGGAACAGCGCCCGTCCTCTACCGCGAGCCAGCAAACGCTTTCGTCGCCCGCTTTCTCGGCGACCCTCCGATGAATTTGGTGGAGGGCACACTAAAGCAGGATCGCGATTCGTTTCTCTTTTCTGAAAACGGAGAAGGGACAATCGCCGTGCGTTTGCCGAGTTCGGAATTTCCAGGAGCGCGGGATTTCGTCGGCGAGCCGGTCTTGTTGGGAATTCGACCGGAAGATATTCAGGTTGCGCACTCCCCAAAAGCGCCGGAAAAATATTCCGGAGCCTTTCCGGCGATTGTCGATCTCGTCGAGCCGTTGGGGTCGGACACTCTGATCTACCTCCAAACCGGCGCGCATACCCTAATTTGCCGCAGCCAGCGGGGAGCGGATGGCCACGAATTTGGCCATCGTTCCCAGTTCCAAATTGAACTGGAGCAGGCACATCTGTTCGATTTCGCGTCCACGCGGCGGATAGGACCCGGAGCCTGATTCCGGGCCTCCGTAATCTTGCGTAGGTTTTTTATTGCCTTTCCAAACCCGGCGCGGGTAATGTCGGCGTTTACCCAAGAAGGAACCCGCATTTGAACCAACAATTACTCTCCGAAATCGGCCGCACTCAGCGGTTGGAAATTCTTAACACCCTCAAACGGACAAAGGGACTGTCGGTGAATGAGCTCGTCGGGAAAATGAAGATGAGCTATATGGGGATAAAACAACATTGCCTCACCCTCGAGCGCGATGGTTATCTCGACACTTGGCGACGCCCGCAAAAAATGGGCCGGCCGGAAATGGTCTATCGCCTGACGCGCCGGACCCACGATCTGTTCCCCTGCGACAGCAACGATTTCACTCTCGAGTTGCTAAAATCGATCAAAGATATCTACGGACCGAACGGTCCGGAAAAGATGCTCTTCAATGTCTTTGAGCGAAAGACGGCGGCGCTCCAGGCGAAAGCCAAGGGCGAAACGGTGGTGGAGCGCGCAAAATGGCTCTCGGCACAGCGCGAAAAGGAAGGTTTCATGTCGCAATACGTCGGTGACGAAAAGGAAGGCGGCCCACAAATCCTGGAGTGCCACTCGCCGATTCTGAATCTGCTGGATCAATATCCCATCATCGGCCGCCTCGAGCATGATCTCGTCGCGGGCGTGCTCGGGACCGAAGTCCGGCGAGAAGAAAGCCGCGCCTCGGGCCTCTACGAGTGCGCCTTCTATTTCTCGATCTGATTCTCGCGCGGAGTTGCCGCGGAGAATTCCGCTTTCGCCGCGGGCGAATTTCGGTTGATTGATGGCCCCATGTCACGGGCCTTTCCGACTGCCGTTATTGAGAACCTGCAACCGCTGGTGAATGGCGGCCGCTATCCGGTCAAGCGCGTGATCGGGGATGATCTGGCGGTCGAGGCTGATGTGTTCAAGGATGGGCACGATGTGGTCGCGGCGGCGTTGAAGTGGCGGGTGTTGGGAGAGGCACACTGGCACGAAACGCCGATGGCGTTTGTCGATAACGATCGCTGGAGGGGCGTCTGCACCCTCTACGAAAACGCCACCTACGAATATACGGTCGAAGCCTGGACCGATACTTTTCGCGGCTGGCAGCATGAGTTTGCCAAGAAGTTCGAAGCGGGGATCACGAATCTCAGCAGTGAAACGCTGGAAGGCGCGGCGCTGCTGGAGGAGGCGGCTGCGCGCGCCGCGAACCAGGCGGATGCGGATCGTCTGCGGGAACTGGCGGCTACTATTCGCGCGGCGGAAAATGAGCAGGTCAATGAGATCGCACATTCCGGCGAGCTCGAAGTGCTGATGGCGACGTACCCGGACCGCGCCGGCGCCACGCAATACGCGCCGCCGCCGCGCGTCATCGTGGATCGGAAGGAAGCGCGAACGGCAGCGTGGTATGAATTTTTCCCGAGATCGGCGGAAGGCAGAGGCGATCGCGGTTCTACGTTTCGCGGCTGTCTGCCGCGCGTCGACGACGCGAAGGCGATGGGTTTCGATGTCATCTATTTTCCGCCGATTCATCCGATCGGCCGGACAAATCGCAAGGGCCGCAACAACTCCGTCACGTGCGAGCCATGGGAGCCGGGGGTGCCTTACGCGATCGGCAGCGAGTTCGGCGGGCACAAGGCGATCGAGCCGGCGCTCGGGACGTTCGAAGATTTCGCCTGGCTCGAGCAGGAAATCCGGAACCGCGGGATGGAAATCGCGCTCGATTTCGCAATCAACTGTTCGCCCGATCATCCCTACGTGCGGGAACACCCTGAGTGGTTCTACAAACGGCCGGACGGAACGATCAAGTATGCCGAGAACCCGCCGAAAAAATACGAAGACATTTATCCGCTGAATTTTCGCTGCGAAAACTGGCCGGAGCTTTGGGCGGAAATGAAGAGCATCATTCTCTTCTGGGCCGATCGTGGAGTGCGCATTTTTCGGGTGGACAATCCGCATACGAAACCGGTGCCATTTTGGGAATACCTGATCTCAGGTGTGCGCGAGAAATATCCGGACGTCATCTTTCTTTCGGAAGCGTTCACGAAACCGAAGATGATGAAGGCGCTGGCGAAGGCGGGCTTCACGCAAAGCTACACTTATTTCACCTGGCGCAATACCAAGGCTGAGCTGACCGAATATTTCACCGAACTGACCCAAACCGAGATGCGCGATTTTTTTCGCGGCAATCTCTGGACGAACACACCCGACATTCTGCCGTTTCATTTGCAGGAAGGCGGCCGGCCTGCCTTCCTGATTCGATCGGTTCTGGCGGCGACGCTCTCGAGCGTTTACGGGATCTACAGCGGTTTCGAGCTGTGTGAGAACGCGGCGCTGCCCGGCCGCGAGGAGTATCTCGATTCCGAAAAGTATCAGTGGAAAGAGCGCGATTGGGACGCCCCCGGAAACATCAAGGACTGGACCACGCGCCTCAACCGCATTCGGAAAGAGAACCGTGCTCTTCGGCTTTACGATAACCTTCGTTTTTATCGGACTGAGAACGATGCCATTCTTTGCTACGGCAAGATGACGCCGGCCCGCGACAACATCATCCTGATCGTGGTGAACCTCGATCCCCATCGCTCGCAGCATTCCTACGTGCACATTCCGATGGAAGATTTTGGCGCGATGGAGGCCGACGTTTATCAAGTCCATGATCTTTTGAACGACGCGCGCTACATCTGGCACGGGAATCGGAATTACGTGGAGCTGAATCCTCAGGTCCAACCAGCGCACATCTTTCGCGTGCGGCGCTGGCTGGCCGGGGAAAAGTTTGTTTGAACGCGGGGAGGCTCAGCGCAGTCTCCACGCTGATGCTCCGCGCGCCCGCTATTTGCATCTGCCCCGGGCGCTGGCTATCGTAACGACACTTTCGGAATGAATAATCTCCTCGCGCTGTTCGCGGGCGTCATGCCCTTGCTCGCGCAAACTCCCGTGCCGCCAGCTCCGGATTTGCCGCGGACCAAAACGATTCTCGACACCATGATCGGGGCCGGGCCGGTCATAATTCCGCTCTTCATTCTCTCGATCATTTCCGTCATGCTCGTGATCGTTTATTTTCTTACGATCCGGCGCGGCGCCGTGGTCTCCAGCGGCTACATGGCGACGGCGGACGCGCTTTTGCGTAAACGCGATTACCTCGGTCTCCTCGCGGTCTCGAATCGTCATGGCGAAGCGATCGCACGGGTCGTGCAAAAGATGCTCGATTTCACCACGAAAAACCCGAGCGCTGATTTTGCGCAGGTGCGCGAGATCGCGGAAACGGAAGGCACGCGAGTGGCCTCGAGCTTGAACAATCGAGTTATTCTTCTGGCGGATATCGGAATGATCGCGCCCATGCTCGGATTGCTCGGCACGGTCTTCGGCATCATCAAATCCTTTGGTGCATTGGGCGCGGATCTTGGCACGCAACGCTATGCCCAGCTCTCGAGCGGCGTCAGCCAGGCCCTGGTGAACACGGCGGCCGGTCTAGCCATCGGCATTCCCGCGATGATTTTCTATGCGTTTTTTCGAGGCCGGGTGCAGAAGATCATCTCCGACCTGGAGTCCGCTGTCACCCACGTTCTCGCTTTGCTTTCGCTCCAATACAATAAGCGGGCACCGGAGCGCACGCCGGTCTTGCTCGAAGATGAATTTTGAAGGCGGCAGGTTCGTCTGACTCCTGTTCCCGACAATTTCCGATATGAACTTGCGAAGGCATGCCACTCCGCAGCATCCGGGGATTCAGTTGGCTCCGCTCGTCGACGTGCTGTTGCTGCTTTTGATTTTCTTTCTCATGACCTGGAACGCGGCGCGGAACGAAAACGAGCTCGATGTGAAAGTGCCGAAAGCCTCTTCCGCGAAGGAAAAGCCGGCGCCAATCGGAGACGTGGTCGTCAATGTGAAAGCCGATGGCAACGTGATCGTTAATCGGCGCACCCTCAGTCCGCCGGAGTTGACGGAGATGCTGAAGAACTTGGTGCAGCTTTATCCTGACCAAGCAGTCGTGATCCGCGGCGATGAAACCGGCGCGTACAAAAACGTCGTTGGCGTACTGAATATTTGCAGCGAAGCGGGCGTGACCAACGTCGCTTTCGCCACGGCAAAATGAAAACCGGCCGGGGCGTGCGTTGCCTCGTGCAAGCGGCGCTGATCTTTTCCGCAATCGCCGCTTCCTTCGCCCAACAGCGCACTCCCGAGGTACGTCGCGCGCAACCCGTGGACGAGCCCCCGACTCCACGGGCTGTTCCATTCGATTCGCCGACGCCGAAACCGCGTCGCACAGCGCCGGCGCCGGAATCGAGCGCGCCGCCGTCGAATCCTGATCAGCCTTCGGTCGAATCTCCTCCCACTGAAGCGGAGGCGCCACCGGACCGGCGTCAGCTTGATTATGCAAACGCGCTTTTTTCCCGGAAGATCTACGACCTCGCGGTGCCGGAATATGAAAAATATCTGGCCCAGTATCCTGGCGCCTCGGGCCGGGCGAGCGCCTACTTTTATCTGGCTGAATGTTATCGCGCGTTGAACCGGAGCGGCTCGGCTCGGGGCAGTTTTCAAAGTGTGCTCGATAGCTATGGCGAGAGCGAATTTGCGGGCCCGGCCGCTTATGGCGTGGCGGAAATTCTTTTTACCATGAAGGATTACAGCGGAGCGTTGCCTCTTTTTCACCGCGCAGCGGCGAAGTCGAAGGAATCGGCGCTGGCGCTTTCCGCCCGTTATTTCGAAGCGCGTTGTCTCGAGAATGTCGACCGCAAGGACGAAGCCCAGAATGTTTATCAGCAGGTCATCGACGCAAAAAATCCGAATCCGTATCGAGAGGATGCGCGTCTGGCCGCGGGCACGATTGCACTCGCGCGGGGGCGAAAGGCCGATGCGCTCCGGCATTACGAAGCGCTCGCCAACGAAACGCAAAAACCGGCGTTGAAAGCCGAAGCGACCGTGCGGGCGGGAATGGTCGCGGTCGATCTGATGCAAACGGAGAAGGGAAAGTTGGACAAGGCGATGGCGGACAAAGCCATGAATCTGTTGCAGAAGGGCCGCTCTCTGCCGGAAGCCGGCCGCTGGCGCGCGGTCGCCGAGGTCGGATTGTTGCGGCTGCAATATCAATCGGGTCAGTACGACAGAGTCCTGGCGGAATACAAACGCGGCCAGGATCAGATTCCCGAGGAAGTGCGCGCGGAAATGATGCTGATCGTGGGCAACAGCCAGCGCCAGCTCGGGCGCACCAAAGAAGCGGATGAGATTTACCGCCAGATCATATCCAAATATCCGGACCGGGAGGAAGCGAAGGACGCGCAGTATCAACGGCTGATCAACTTCTACAATTCGAACGCGCCGTCGCTTCTCTCCGAAATCGACGATTATCTGAAATCGAGTCCGACGCCGGAACGGGGCGATCAAGCGAAGCTGCTGAAGGCGGAACACTTTTACAAGGAGCAGACGTTCGCGGAGGCCGCGCCGATTTATGCGGAACTGCGGGCGTCGCATTTGTCGGCGAAGCTCCGTTCGGAAGCCGCTTACAAACTCGGCTGGTGCTACGTCCAGTTAAAGGATGGGACGCAGATCATCGATGCGTTCGGGTATTTTCTGAAGGCGTTTCCGGACAGCCCGCAGGTCCCTTCGGCCCTCACGCAACGCGCCCTCGCTTACCAGGAAAGCAAGAATTACGACGCCGCGATTGAAGATTTGAATACACTGCTGGCGAAGTTTCCCGCGGCGAAGGAACGGGAAGCGGCGTTGCAACAAAAAGCTCTCATCCTCGGCCAGCAGGATAACACCAAAGGAATGGCGGACGCCTTCCGGCAATTGCTGAAAGAGTTCCCGAAAAGCTCGGTGGCGGCGCAGGCAAACTATTATATCGGGAAGGCGGTTTTCGAAGCGAAGGATTACAAAGGCGCACTCGGTCCGCTTGATGCCGCGCGCCAACTGAACAAAGAGCAGTATTACAATCTGGCGACGCTCCGCATCCTCTCCGCGTTTTTCTACCTGAAGGATCGGGTGGCACTCACGAAGGAAGTGGACGGTTTCCTCGCGGCCAATCCGGAGGGAAAGGTGCCGGCGGAAATTCTCGAATGGCTCGGAGTCGAGTATTACAACGAGAAGAATTACGTCGCGGCGGAAAAGTATTTCAGCGTTCTGGGCAAGAGCGAAAGCCTCGGGAACGTGAAACCGGATTTCTGGTTTTATCTCGCGGACACGGAAACGAAACTGAAGAATTTTCCGCAGGCAGAAATGGCCTACGAAAAATATCTCCAGGTCGCGACCGATCCCGCGGCCAAGGCGAAGACATTACTCGCGCTGGGAGCGACAAAAATATCGACACACAAACCCGATGACGCGCAGAAGATCGCCGAGGAGATCATGACGCTGCAGCCGGAGGGTCGGGTCAACGCGGAGGCGAGGTTGCTGGCCGGCGATGTGCAGGTCGAGCGCCAGCATTTCGAGGAAGCGGGCAAGGCATTCATGGGTGTGGCCCTGCTTTATGACGATCCCGCGATCACTCCGCGCGCATTGCAAAAGGCCGCGGCCGCCTATCAGAAGGCGGGCAAGACGGAGGAAGCGGACCGCGTCGCGAAACAGTTGCACGATAAGTATCCCGACTTCGCCGGCGGTTGACGTGGTCTTCTTCTGGGGAGCACAGGCTGCCAGCCTGTTCGTCTCGGCAGCTTGCCGAGACGTTTCCGGTAACGATGCCGAACGCGGCGGGTTGCTTCGCAATTGTAGCCGGCAAGCTGCCGGCCACTGCAGGCTAGCAGCCTGCGCTCCCCCAGAAGCCCTCAACGATGCTCATGTTCGAGAGTTGTCTTTCCTGCAACGCTTTGCTTCGATACCGCGATGGAAAAGCTTCGCCCTTGCATCGCCGAATTCATTGGAACCTTCGCGCTGATTTTTGTCGGGATTGGCGCGATCAAAACGGCGGGGCACGACGTGCTTGCCGTCGCGCTTGCGCATGGCTTGACCATCGCGGCCTTCGTGTCGGCGACGATGCATATTTCCGGCGGCCAACTTAATCCCGCCGTGACTTTCGGATTGGTTTGCGGCGGACACATGACCTGGGCCGCCGCCATCCGTTATTGGATCGCACAACTGTTGGGAGGCATCTCTGCGGCATTGATCTGTCTCAGTCTCTTTGGCCGTGACGTTGTCGTAACCGGCACTCCGCAGCTCGCGATCAATCTCACTCCGGGACAGGGCATCCTGGTCGAAGCGATCCTGACGTTCTTCCTTGTCTTCGTCGTGCATGGCACCGGTATCGATGAAAGAGGCCGGCGCGTAGCTGGTCTGGCGATTGGCTCGACCATCACGCTGGACATTTTGTTTGGCGGTCCGCTCACCGGCGCGGCGATGAATCCCGCGCGTGTTTTTGGTCCGGCGGTCGCCGCTGGTTTCTGGAAAGCGCATTATGTTTACTGGCTCGGGCCGATGATCGGTGGAGCGGCGGGCGGGTTCGTCTATCGGATTTTCATGGAGCGACCGCCGGCGCTTTCGAGCGCGGAACGGCCTTAACCGATCGTCAGCGTTTCAATCGGAAGCGCCGCCAGAAATTCGCTCGCGTCATCAATTTGCAGGACCAGTTTCGCCAGATGCGCAGCCAGGAAGCTCGCATCCGGCGTGGGCGCGATGCCGGCTTTTGCCGCGATTTCAGCGTCCGCTAATTGTTCGATCACGCGCATGACCTTCTGCGAGATATCCTTTGCATCCGTGAATTGGACGGCCGAA
This sequence comes from Spartobacteria bacterium, assembly GCA_003134785.1. GTDB lineage: Bacteria > Verrucomicrobiota > Verrucomicrobiia > Chthoniobacterales > UBA10450 > AV80. The sequence continues at coordinate 335,869 of PLCN01000020.1, read as the reverse complement.
ATCCCGGCGCCGGTTGCTTCCACGTACGGCGCGAGGGTGCCGGCAAAATGGAGCAGGATTTCCTGCACCAATTTTTCCTGCGCGAGCAATCTGGTCTTTACCACCAGCTGAAGCGATCGCGCCAAACCCTGGCTCGGCGTCATTCCGCATCGGACCCCGGCTTGTTCGGCCGCCGCATTGAGCTGAATGATCACGGCTTTTTTTTCCAGATCATCAATAAGGGCCACCGGTTTTGCGCGCAGCTCCGGTTGATGGCGCAAAACGGATTGCAGATAGAAATTCGGGAGATAAATCGTCGCGAACATCAGCCTGCTCCCGCGACTTGCTGCAGCCCACCCTGCGCTCGTTTCACGAGAACCTTCAGTCGCGAAGTAAGTTGGTCCTGTTCGAGGTCGGCCAGCGTCCACGCGTTTTCGAGCGAGAGCTTTAATTGCGCGCTGCTGATGATGCTGTGCCGCGTGAGCACGAGAAAAGCAGTCGGGACCGCTTCCACGAGGCGTTGCAATCGATACCAATTCGTCTGCGGAATTTTGCGCAGCTCTTCGGGGGCATTCAGAACAAGATCCAGAACGACCAACGGGAAATTCCCATCGCGCAAAAGCAGATCGGCGGCTTTGATCGCTTCGAGCGTCTTCATACAACGGATCCAAAGAAGATTGCGCAAACGCGCGTTGCCCAGTGGTTGCGGGTCGAACGAATCGCGTCCGTCAACCAAGGCGAGAAAATGACCGTTGCGTTGCGCGCTCTGCAATAGAGCGCACACCAGGAGCGCACTCCCGGCGCTGACATTGACACTGCTCAATTCCGTGATGGCGCTTTTGGGTAATCCGCCTTGGATCGCCTGGTCGATTGCGGGCAATCCGGTCGCGAAGCGAAACGATGCGGGAGGAGACGGGTGAGGGAAACGTTCGGCCAGGAGATTGCGCAGATCGATAACCTTACTGCTCGCAGCCATGCCTCAGATTGGCATAGCTGCATCATATGTTCAACTGAACAGTTATGCCAAGCCTTGGGAATTAACCGCGTTTTCGCCGCTGCGCCGCCATCTGTTTGCGCACCAGCGAAACCATCACCCCCTGGATGCGCAATTCCCGGGCGGGAACCAGATTCGGATACTGCGGATTCTCCGCTTTCAAGTAGGGCCGGCCATGTTCCGTGACGTAACGCTTTAACGTCGTCTCCCCGTCGATCAACGCCGCGACGATATCGCCATTCTGCACATCTTTGCGGTCCTCGAGAATCACGATATCGCCGTCCAGAATATGCGCGTCGATCATCGAATCGCCACGGACCCGCAGCGCAAAGGTGCGTCCGTTCTTCGAGGCGTTGACCGAGCGTGTGTCGAGGGAAACATGGCCTTCAATCGTCTGCTCGGTCAGTGTGGCCATGCCGGCCGGGATCTGTCCGTAAATCGGGATATCGGTGATCCGGACTTTCTGCACGGGCGTGATCAGCGCGCGAGCCTTGCGCGCGTGGCGGTCCAGGAAACCTTTGCGCTCAAGGGCGTCGATGTATTGCATGACCGAGGTCTGGCTGGCGAAGCCAAAGTGATGCTGGATCTCGCGCGTGCTGGGGGTCATTCCTTTTTCGCGCTGCTCGGACTGGATGAACTCCAGGACGCCTCGCTGTCGCTCCGTGAGCATGCGTTATGATCTCCGCGAAAGGGACGAGTGCAAGTTCAAATGAACACAAGCCATGTTCGGCCTAGTGCAGCGATAACTGGAATGTTATCTCATCGAGCTGACTGCCCCAACGGCTCAGATAAGCAAACGCGAAATAGAGATTCGTTAGGCCTTCGATCTGTTCCGCGTTGATCTCGCGCAATTGCGCGAGCGAAGTGTCGGATAAATCCTGAATCCTCTCGCGCACTTTTTTCGTTTCGTTTTGCAGTTCCAGGATCTGCGGCTTCAAAAGCGAACGGCTTAGTGCGTTTGACGTTGTCTGAATTTTTGCCTGCAAGAGACTTGCCCGCTGCGTAAGCGCGCCGACCGCAGGAAACAGATCGTGCAGCTCCTGGGGAACCGTTTGGTCCGCAGAAGAAGGCGCGCATCCTTGCAAGCTCAGGAGGTGATGCAATCGGCGTTTGGGATCCTGCAAGACTTGGTGGGCCTCATTCAAATTCGCGAAGCCGGCATCCGTTTCGCCGGACCGGCTCGACTGAGTGTCCGGATGGGCCTGCAAAGTTTTCCTGTGGTAGGCGTCCTTCAGCTGGTCCGGATCGAGCGAGGGAACACGCGGTTGATCGAGTAGAGCGAAGTAATCGATCATGCAGCGAAGCTCTCGCCGCAGGAACAATGAGCCACCGCATTCGGGTTCGTGACTTTGAATCCGCCTTTTTGAAGGTCCTCACTGTAATCCAAGAGCGATCCACTGACGAAGAGTGCGCTTTTCGGATCGACGACGACGCGCACATCCGACGATTGGACCATGATGTCTCGGTTCGCGGGACCGTCCACGAGATCCATCTTGTATTGCAATCCTGAGCAGCCTCCGCCGATGACCGCCACGCGCAATGCGCCTGTCGCGCGACCCTGCTTTTCCAGGAGCGAATTGAGTTTCCGCGACGCGTTCTCGGTTACCTTGATGAGCCGCTCGTTGCCGATCTTGTAATTGATCGTTGCAGCTGGCGTAGACGTTTCAGGCACAGGGAAAGGTTAGTTGGCGGCTCGATTACCGCAAGGGAGGTCAAGCGTTGCCGCGTCCCACGCAAGGCATGCAGAAGCATGTCCCCTCCGATTTACGCGGGCAGCGCGAAAGGCTGATGCGCGGAAGCGATCTCCTCGATTTCCGCGAGCGTCGAGACGTGTTGAAATTTTTCCCGCAGCATTTTGCTGTTCGGAAATCCTTTGGAATACGCCATCAGGCGAGCGCGCATGGAACGAATGGCCTGGTCTTCGCAGCCCCATTCCTCGATCGCGAGCTGACAATGCCGCTGAATCAGCTCCCACTTCTCGGTGAGGCTGGGCGAAACAAGATGTTCGCCGGTGGAGAAATAATGTTTCACCTGCCCGAAAATCCAGGGAGAACTCATCGCGGCGCGACCGATCATGGCGCCGGCGATGCCGGTCTCGGCGCGGCGTCTCACCACATCCGCACCATTCGTTAGGTCGCCATTTCCGACCACGGGAATCGAAACGGCCGCGACCACGTCGCCGATCACGTCCCAATCCGCCGCTCCGGAATAACCCTGGGCACGGGTGCGGCCGTGCACCGCGAGCGCGAGTATTCCCGCGTCCTCGAGAATGCGCGCGACATGCGGCGCGTTGATCGAATCCGTATCCCAACCGATTCGGATCTTCGCCGTCACCGGCAACGGCGCAACGGCGCGAACGACCGCTTCCGCCACCGCCACCAGCGTCGGACAATCCTTAAGCAGGGCCGAGCCGCCGTTCTTCGCCACGACTTTGTTGACCGGGCAACCGAAATTCAGGTCGATAAAATCAGGTCGCACCCAATCGACGACGTGTTTGGCAGCTTGGGCCATGTGATCCGCATTTCCGCCGAAGAGCTGCACGCCGATCGGCCGCTCGAATTCGTCGAAATCGAGATATTCGCGCGTCCGTTCATTCCGGCGAAATACGCCTTCGGCCGAGACGAATTCAGTGACGAGCACATCCGCGCCCCGCTCTCTGCAGAGCTGGCGGAAAATCTTGTCGGAGACTCCGGCCATCGGCGCGAGATAAAGCGGAAAATCGGAAAACCAGGGAAGCGCGGAATTCATCGGATTACTTCTCCGCGTTTTTCAGGAGCTGCGAGACTTCCTGCTGGACGTGCTCGATCTCATCAAGCCGCAGGCGCACGTCTGGCACAATGAAGACGTCGCCGGTTTTTGCGTGTTCGTAGATCAAAACCGGACGGTCCTCGGTTCGATCCGTCTTGATTTGTTTTAGCACGCGCTTTCGCTCCAACATCACAGCCAGAACATAACATGCATTCGCGTGGTCCGGATTGTTCTCGGCGAGGAGACGCCGCAAAATATCTTCCGCGTTTTCCTTGGCCAACGTTTCCGGTGGCGCGGCGGGCGGCGGCTCATAGCGCGTCTTCCAAAACGAAAACGGACGGATGTTTTCGTTCCGTTGCGACCATGCCTCTTCACTCAGGTCGTCGCGCCGGAATCCATCGCCCTCTCGAAAGAGCAAAGTGTAAAACTGTTCGCCCGCTGCGAACGGGCGCTGCGTCCGCGCACAGGCATCCGCTCGATGCTTGATTGGCCAATCGTTTGCCATTGGATTCATCGCGCCACCAGACGTCCTTCCCCAAACAGACTCAGCCGCGGCGGCTCCCGGTTCGTCGACCGGAAATAAAGGAGGATCAGACCGAGCGCGCCGAAAATAATGTTCGGAGTCCAGGCCGCGGCCCAGTCCGAAATGCGCGCACCTTCGCCGAGAGCAAGAAAAAGGTGCGTGACGAAGTTCATCGAGAACACCAGAAGGATCGCGCTCGCCACGCTGGCCAGGATGCCTCGTCGCGAATAACCGATTCCGAGCGGAGCGGCAATCAAGGTGATGACGAGGCAGGTCCAGGGCAAAGCCAGACGGTATTGCAAATGCGTCGCGAACGGCGCCAGCAGCGTCACGGGAAAGTCGGAGTTGAAAACGAGATAGTCCTGCAGCTCAGGGACACTCAGATATTCCGCGCGCACATTGGCGCTGCTCAAGCGGAAAGGGGTTTCACTCCAGTGCTTGAGCGTGAGGGAGCCCAAAACCTCCGCGTTCGTGATATTCCCGGTTGCGTCATAGTGGACGACCTTGACCAGTTTTAACTCCCAGGTCTTCTGGTCGGGATGGTATTCGGCGCTGGTGGCGATGTAATTGGTTACGATGTTGTCGTTCTCGTCCTGTTGCACGATGTGCACGGTCGTGAACGTATTTTCGCCCGGCTTGAACTGTTGAATGAACCAGGTGCGGTTATCGGTTCGATTCCGGAAAATTTGGGCGAGCAAGCCTGCTTGCTGCCGGTGAGACTTCGGATCTTCCAGGAGCTTCTTGCGCGCAAACTCCGCGTGGGGCGCGAGCGAATAATTTAGAGCGGTGCTCGCCGCGGTCGTGAGCAAGCCCGCAAGAAGAACCGGCGCGAGGGCTCGCGGCAGACTCACCCCGGCCGTGAGCATCGAGACGATTTCGTTGGAGCGGGACATCCGGCCCAGGCTGAAGAGGAGCGCCAGCAGGAGCGCGACCGGCAGTAAAATGACAAGAATTTGGGGCGCCTGCGTGAGATAGTATTGCGCAATCAGCGTCCGCGAAATGCGTTCATCCAGAAAGGTCGAGATGTTGTCGCTGATATCGAAGATGAACCAGATCGAGATGAAACCGACGATGCAGTACAAATACGCCTGCAGGAAATGACGCAGGACGTAGCGATCGAGTAGTCTCATGGGAAATTTGGGAATTCAGGATATCGATTTGAGTTTACCATTTCCATCGAGCGTCCCGACTGGCTCATACACAAGGCGCAAATTGGAAATCGGCAACTCCGACAAAAGGTCGCGGGCGCGCGAAAGCTTTCAGCGTCGTAATTCCTCCTCATGATCGCGCTTCGAGATGCCTTCGGCAGCGACTTCATCGAGGAGGTCAGCTCCCTTTTTTCAGAAGATGGATTGCTCGCCCGGGCGAAGAACTTCGAGTACCGGTCGGAGCAGCAGGCGATGGCCGTGGCCGTGGCCCGCGCTCTTCAGGAGGAACGTCATCTCGTGGTCGAGGCCGGGACGGGCGTCGGCAAATCGATCGCTTACCTCGCGCCCTCCATCCTTTTCGCGATCGCCCAGAAAAAGAAGGCGGTGATCTCCACCCACACGATCAACCTGCAGGAGCAGCTTCTTTACAAAGACATCCCGATCCTGAAGAAGATCCTGCCGATCGAGTTCGAAGCCGCGCTGATGAAGGGGCGGCAGAATTATCTTTGTCCGCGGCGGCTCGAACGCGCCTTGCAGCAAGCAGCCGAACTCTTCACCACTTCGGAGGCGGCGGAACTGGCGCACCTCGCGGCGTGGGCGCGCACGACGAAGGATGGATCGTTGAGCGATCTCCCGGTCGAACCGGATCCGAAAGTGTGGACGCAGGTTTGCAGCGAGGCGCACGTCTGCACCGGCAAGACTTGCGGTCAGGGTTCGAATTGTTTTTTCCAACAGGCGCGCAAACGCCTGCTCGCGGCGGACGTGATTGTCGTCAATCACACCTTGCTCTTCATGCTTCTTGGGACGCCGGAGGAACAGCAGGAGCGCGAGAGCGGTTACCTTTTCCCGAACGATTTTATTATTTTCGATGAGGCTCACACGCTCGAACAAACCGCGTCGCGCCAGATCGGCATCGGTGTCTCGCAGTATGGACTGCGCGCGACCGTGCAACGCCTTTATAACGCGCGCACGCGCAAGGGGCTTTTCACCGTTGCGCGCGATGCGGCCGGCGTAACTCTGGCCGGCGCGATCGTCGACGACGTCGATCGATTCTTTCACGCGATCGATGAGCGGTGCGATTTTCGGAAAGGCCGCGAGGTGCGCGTGCGCGAATCGGACTTCGTGCCCGACACAATCTCCGGGCGCTTGATCGCGCTTCAGGCACGCGTGGCCGAGGTGGTGAAACGGACCGAGGACGAATTTCTCAAAGCGGAGTTGCAGGAGATGGGCCGCCGCGTGCACGAAGCTCGTGTTGGCATCGTCACCTTTCTCGAACAGAGCGCCGAAGGCCACGTTTACTGGGTCGAACGCACTGGGAAGGCGGCGCAATTCCTCACGCTCAACGCCGCGCCGATCGACATCGCGCCAGTGCTGCGACGAATGATTTTCCGCGATGAATGCTCCTGTGTCCTGACCAGCGCGACGCTGGCGGTGGGCCGGCCGGACCTCGCTTATTTTCGCGAACGGATCGGCGCGGTTGACGTGGAGCCGCTCCAGCTCGGCAGCCCCTTCGATTTTCCAAAACAAATGAAGTTGTTTGTCGTGCGGAAGATGCCTGATCCGCGCGATGCCGGTTACGCGAAAGCCCTCGCGCATTGGGTCGCGCATTTCGTGGCGGAGACCGAAGGCCGGGCCTTCGTGCTTTTCACCAGCTATCGCGGCATGCAGCAGCTCGCCGAAGAGATGCAGCCTTTCTTCACCGAGAACGCAATGAATTTGCTGGTGCAAGGCAAGGGCGCGCCACGCGGGAAATTACTCGAGCAATTCAAGACGACGCCGCGGAGCGTGCTCTTTGGGACCGATAGTTTCTGGATGGGTGTCGATGTGCCTGGCGATGCGCTTTCCAATGTCATCATCACGAGATTGCCCTTCGCGGTGCCGGACCATCCCTTGATCGAAGCGAAACTCGAGTTGGTCGAGGCGCGCGGCGGTGACGCGTTCACGGAATATTCGCTGCCCGAAGCGATCTTGAAATTTCGGCAAGGAGTGGGCCGACTGATTCGGAGCAAGAGCGACAAAGGGATTGTTGTGGTTCTCGATAATCGCATCGTGACCCGGCCATACGGCCGCGCGTTTTTGAGGGCGCTGCCGGAATGTCCGGTGAAGGTGATTTAGCGATGGGAAAAAGATGGAGCGATACACATCTGCTGGGGAGCGCAGGCTGCCAGCCTGCCCGTCTCGGCAGCTTGCCGAGACGTATGACGTCGAAAATTATGTCTGGGTCGCAAAGGTGTAGCCGGCAAGCTGCCGGCTAGCAGCCTGCGCTCCCCAAGGCGCAAGCGATTAAATATGCTCACTTGAACATATCGCTCCTTTGGCTTTAAATTCTCTCATGCAGCGCTTAGCTCTCTCGATTGTCATCGCAATCACGGCGCTGCTGAGCGGCATTGTCATCGGTCGTTACACTTCCTTATCGATCGGAGTCGTTCCGCCGCGCAATAACACACAGAGCAGCTCCACCGAATCGGCGGCAACTACTTCCCTGCACTCTCCTGCTGTTCCATCGCGCGATACGGCGCGAGCCTCAGAATCTACCGCATCAACAACCGCCGACTCGAGCGAAAATATCATCACCAAAATCAAAGAGGCGCTCACGCATCCCGGCAGCCGTCGCACTTACGCCACCTTCAGCAAACTGGCCGAGACCGTGGACGCCACAAATGTCCGTGAAGTCCTCGCCTTCGTGCAGACTCTTCCGAAGCCCCAGGAAAAGAGCATGCTCATTTCGCTTTTCGTGGGGCGTTGGGCGGAACTGGATCCGCAGGCGGCCATTGCTTACGCGCAAAATATTCCGGCCGGCACCGCGCGAACTTGGGCGATCACGAGCGCGGTTAACGGCTGGGCGGAACGCGATGTTAGCGCGGCCACAACTTGGGCCCAGCAGCTTCCGGTCGGCCCGGCCCGCGAACAGGCGATGCAAACCATCGTCTCCACTCTCGCCGATAAAGATCCGCAGGCAGCGCTCACCTTTTTGCAAAGTCTGCCCGCGGCTCGGAATCGCCAGGGCCTTTACTGGCCCATTTTCAGCCGCTGGACGATGACCGATCCGGTCGCCGCCGCCGAGCGCGCCACCCAAATGCCGGGCGGCCCTAATCGCGATACCGCGTTGCAGGTCGTCGGTTCGAATTGGGCGAACCAGGATCCGGAAGCGGCCTTCGCGTGGGCGAATACTTTGCCGGCGGGGCAGGCCCGCAATAACACGCTGCAAAATATTTTATCGAGTTGGGCCAACAAAGATCCGGAGAAAGCGGCGGCGATTATTACGAGCTTACCGCCGGGCTCAGCACGCGATCAGTCGATCAACAACGTCGCGCGGCAATGGGCCTTGACGGATGCGCGGGCGGCGCTGGCCTGGACGCAAGGATTGCCCGCGGGCGATGCGCAACGCAATGCCTTGCGCGCCGTGCTCGCGAGCTGGGTGCAATCCGAGCCGGCCGCGGCGGCGGAATATGTCAGCGGTCTACCGGCGGGAAAAACGCAAGAAGAAGCGACGATGGCCATCGCCATGCAATTGGCCAGCAGCGACGTGCCAAGCGCGGTCAGTTGGGCTCAGAAACTTCCGGAAGGTGCGGTGCGGCAAAACGCGCTGGCCAATATTATTTCGCAATGGAGCGAGACCGATCCGCAGGCGGCTGCTGATTTCGCGTTGCGCGCGAGTGAGGGAGACGGCCGGAAAAATTTGCTCGAGAACGTGTCGCGGCAATGGGCCCGGAACGATCCGCAGGCGGCGCTCAGTTGGGCCGGGAATTTGTCCGAGACCAATGTCCGGGATCTGGTTTTGCCCGGCGTGATCGCGGTGATCGCGGAATCGGATCCGGGTGAAGCAGCGAAACTCGTCTCGCGCTTGTCGACTGCGGAAGCGCAGGGAAACGCGGCTGCCGCGATTGTCTGGCAGTGGGCCGGCGGCGATCCGCAGGCGGCGAGCAAATGGGCGGCATCTTTTGCGGAAGGCAAAACGCGGCAGCAAGCTTTCGACAGCCTGATGAATCGCTGGTCGCAAAGCGATCCCTACGAGGCCGGCGTGTGGCTGGGGACATTGCCCCAGGGAGAATCGCGCGATGTGGCTATCACTGCTTACACGCGGCGGGTGGTCACTTCCGATCCGCAGGCCGCGGCGCAATGGGCTGAGACCATCGGCAATCAAGATCTCCGGGACCGGCAGATCGAATCGATTGTCGTCTCCTGGCTGCGCACCGATGCGAGTCGCGCCACCGGATGGCTCAACACTTCATCGCTTCCAGCGGAGACAAAGGCGCGGCTGCTTTCGCAAAAATAGATAAGACATCGATGACTAAGTTTTCCAAGTCTAAGACAGCGAGAGAACGCGAAGCTGAGATTGCTTGGGTCCTGGATATTTTGCGCAGGTGGGGAATACGAACGCTGGGTCAGTTCGCGGCTTTGAAAAAAGAAGAGGTCGGCTCGCGGCTTGGCCGCATCGGCCTTCAGCTTTGGGACCGCGCAAAAGGAAAGACAACGCGTCTGCTCAAGCTCGTGGCGCCGCCGGAATCTTTCGAGGAAGCATTCGAGTTCGAGAACGAAATCGAGACGGTCGAGCCGCTCCTCTTTATGCTGCGCCGATTTCTCCAGCAACTAACTCTCCGGTTCGACGCGATCTATCTCGTCGCCTGCGAGCTGCAACTGCAAATCACTTTCAGCGACAAGAGCGCTTACCGGCATCAATTCAAAATTCCCGAGCCGAGCAATAATGTTGAAGTGCTTTTTCGGATGCTACACACGCATCTCGAAGATTTTAAATCTGACTGGCCGATTACTGCGGTCACGCTGAAGGCCGAAGCAGCGAAGCCGTCCTTTCAGCAATTCAGCTTGTTTGAAACTGCGCTGCGTGATCCCGCCCGGCTTTCGGAGACGCTCGCTCGGTTGACCGGTCTCCTTGGAGTCGATCGCGTCGGCACGCCCGTTCTGCTGGATACGCATCGGCCTGATGCTTTTCGGATGGAGCCATTTGCCTGGCAGTTGCCAGAGGCAGTCGAGGAAATCGAACCACTGCCCGCTTGCGCTTTGCGTCGATTTCGACCGCCGGTGGCGTCTTCGATGTTACTGGTGAAAAACCGCCCGGCTTATCTTCGCAGCGGTGCCACCCATGGCGAAGTGATACGGCAGAAAGGCCCTTACCGAGCGTCGGGAAATTGGTGGGATGAAAAAGCCTGGGCCCGCGCGGAGTGGGATTTGGAAATGGAGAACGGCGCGCTCTGCCAATGCCATTCTCGCGAGGACCGATGGGAACTCGATGGTGTTTATGATTAGAACGCCGCGCGTATGTCTTATGTCGAGTTACATGCGTGCAGCGCGTTCAGTTTCCTGCGCGGAGCATCTTTCCCAGAGCAATTAGCTGAAACTGCGGCCGATCTCGAGATGCCCGCGATGGCGTTGCTCGATCGCAACGGGGTCTATGGTGCTCAGCGGTTTTCTGTCGCTGCCCGCGAGAAAAATGTCCGGCCCATTGTTGGGGCGGAATTGACCGTGGAAGACGGGACCATTTTGCCCGTCCTGGTGAAGAATCGGACCGGCTACAAAAATTTGTGCGAGCTGCTGACGCAGGCGCATCTGCGCAGTGAGAAAGGCAAGTGTGCATTTCACTGGAACGAATTAGCGCAATACGCTGGAGGGCTTGTTCTTCTTCTGGGGAGCGCAGGCTGCCAGCCTGCAGTTTGCGGCAGCTTGCCGCAAACATCTTCCGGTTTTGCGCGTGCCCACAAAAATTCCGTCCGGCAAGCTGCCGGACGGGGCAGGCTGGCAGCCTGCGCTCCCCAGAACTCTCCGGAACGCGCGCGATTTCTTATCGACGCCTTTGGCCAGGACAATGTTGTCGTCGAGATCCAGCGCCATTTCTTGCGGGACGAAGATCGAATCAATCAGCAGCTCTGCGATCTGGCGGAACATTGCCGTCTGCCGGTGATCGCCGCGAATGGTGTGCAACACGCCTGTCCTAACGGCCGGCAAGCGCTCGACGTTTTCACCTGCATCCGCGAGCACACTCATCTCGATGCCGCTGGAAAATTGTTGAGTCGCAACGCGGAAAGACATTTGAAAAGCGACGCCGAAATGCGCGCACTTTTTCCCGATCGGCCGGACACGATCGACAATACGGCGCGCGTGGCCGAGCGACTCGAATTCTCCCTCGAAAACATCGGCTACGAATTTCCCGCGTTTGCTGTCCCCGCTGGCCACGACATGGATTCGTTTCTGCGCACGATCACTCTCTTTGGCGCCCAACAGCGTTATTCATCCATCAGCACGGCCGTGAAGCAGAAGATCGAAGAGGAACTCGGCCTGATCCAACGCCTCGGATTTTCCGGATATTTTTTGATCGTCTGGGACATCATTAATTTCTGCCGGGAACACAACGTCATGGTGCAGGGGCGCGGCAGCGCGGCCAACAGCGCGGTTTGTTATTGCTTGGGAATCACGCCGGTCGATCCGGTGAGCAATCATTTGGTCTTCGAGCGTTTCCTGAGCGAAGGCCGAAAAGGCTGGCCCGATATCGATCTCGATCTGCCGAGTGGCGATCGGCGTGAGAGCGTGATCCAGGAAGTTTACCGGCGTTACGGCAAACATGGCGCGGCCATGACGGCGAACGTCATTACCTATCGGGGGCGAAGCGCCGCGCGTGAGATCGGCAAAGCCTTAAACTTTTCGTCTAATATATTAGATCGTTTTTCGCATCTGTTCGCGAACGGCGATTTTCCGCACACGCTCGATCTCGCCGCCCAGATCGAGCAGGCGGGTTTGCCCAAAGCGCATCCGCGCATGCCGGCCTTCATCTCATTGTATCAATCCATTTACGGATTGCCGCGGCATCTCGGCCAGCATTCGGGCGGCATGATCATTTGTCAGGGGAAGCTGAGTTCTTTTGTGCCGCTGGAAAATGCCTCCATGCCCGGCCGGGTCGTGGCGCAGTGGGATAAGGATGATTGCGAAGATCTCGGCATCGTAAAGGTGGACCTCCTCGGGCTCGGCATGATGTCGGTAATGCAGGATGCGTTCGAGCTTTGCCGCGAACGCGGACGGCCCCTCGATCTGGCTCACATCCCGAAGGATGACGGGGCGACCTATGACATGATGCAGAAGGCCGACACCATCGGTGTGTTTCAAATCGAGAGCCGCGCGCAGATGGCGACGCTACCACGGATGAAACCGGAATGTTTTTACGACGTGGTGATCGAAGTTGCGATCATTCGGCCGGGACCGATCCAGGGGGACATGGTGCATCCTTATCTGGCGCGGCGCGCGGGACACGAAGAGATCACGTATTTCGATCCGCGGCTCGAGCCGATCCTCGGCCGCACTCTCGGGGTGCCGCTATTCCAGGAACAAATGTTGAAGATCGCGATGATCATGGCGGATTTTTCCGGCAACGAAGCGGAAGAACTGCGGCGCGCGCTTAGTTTTCATCGCTCGCAGGAAAGGATGGAGAAAGTGAGCGTGAAATTGCGCGCAGGAATGGAGCGGAACCATGTCGCGCCGGATGTGATCGCGAAAATCCTTCAGTCGATCACGTCGTTCGCGCTTTATGGATTTCCGGAATCGCACGCGATCAGCTTCGCGATCCTCGCGTATGGGAGCGCGTATTTGAAAGTGCATCGCGCGCCGGAGTTCTACGCGAGTTTGCTGAACAATCAGCCGATGGGTTTTTATACGCCGGCTACGATCGTAGCCGATGCGCAGCGTCACGGGATTCGGATGCGGCCCGTTTGTGTGAGCGACTCGGATTGGCGGTGCAAGGTAGTTTCCGACGACACCGTTCTGTTGGGGTTGTGCGTCGTGAACGGGTTGCGGATCGAACACGGCGAAAAACTGGTTGAAGAACGAACGCAAGCGGCGTTTGGATCGCTCGATGATTTCAAGCGCCGGGTGCCGTTAACGAAAGAGGAATTGCGAACGCTCGCGGAATTGGGCGCGCTCAATTGTTTTGCGGAACACCGGCGGGCGGCGATGTGGCGTGTAGAGGAGACGACGTTTGATGATTTGTTGGGGAGCGCAGGCTGCCAGCCTGCAGTTTGCGGCAGCTTGCCGCAAACATCTTCCGTCCGGCAAGCTGCCGGACGTGGCAGGCTGGCAGCCTGCGCTCCCCAGAAAGAAGAATCGCCGCTTACACGTATGACGATGCCGGAGCGAGTGAAGGCGGATTACGATGCGATGAATCTCACGACCGGCCCGCATCCGATGAAGTTGCTCCGACAGCATTTGCCGAATATCTGGCGCGCCACCGATCTCGCATCGGCCCGGCACGGCGCCACGGTGCAGATCGGGGGGAATGTGATTTGCCGTCAGCGGCCGGGGACAGCGAAAGGTTTTGTTTTCATCAGCCTCGAAGACGAGACCGGAGTTTCGAATGCGATTGTCACGCCGGATTTATTTGAGCGGATGCGGCTCTTGATTACGGAAGAGCCGTTTCTCGTGATCGAAGGAACGGTGCAGAATTCTGACAACGTGGTGCTGATCAAAGCGCAGGAAATTCGGCCCCTCGCGCACGAGCAACTAGTCGGAACTGATTCCCACGATTTCCATTGACCGGAAGTGAACGTAGAAAACATGCATGTCATCCTGAGCCGCGCAGACGGCGAAGGACCTCACAGGCGCTCTTCCGCTTCCGCGTTACATCGCGCGTTTACGTTGGTTTATGCGTGATCTGTATCGCGTGACGTAACCTGCAGTGTGAGGTCCTCGCCGTCTGCGCGGCTCGGGATGACACAACAACGCGCCCCGCTCGCTAACAGCATCCGCACCCAGATCCATGCGAACCGACAGAACCGACTGAAGGACCCGTCGATCCGCCAGGAACATGGACGCCGTAGCCGCCGGAAATGACGCGCCGCACAGCTTCACCGGTTTTCGGATCCACCTTCAGCGGCTCGTCTTTCATCCTCTGCTGCAGCTCGAAACGTCGAATCGGTTTCGAGGGATCGGTCGTCTCGTAAACGTAGATTGGCATTGGTGACTTTACTCGGCCGCGCGTGATTGTTCTTTCGCCTGAGCCGGTTTCTCCGTCGGCTTTGTGTCGGATTCCATCCACTCGGTGTGAAACACGCCCGGCTTGTCGATGCGTTCGTAGGTATGCGCGCCGAAGAAGTCGCGCTGGGATTGGAGCAAATTCGAAGGCAAACGCGCGGACCGGTAGCTATCGAAGTAACCGAGCGAAGCGCTGAAAGCCGGAACGGCCACACCGTGTTTCACGGCGGCGGCGACAGCCACCCGCCAGTTATCCTGCGTGCGTTCGATGATGCCGGTGAAGTACTGGTCGAGCAGAAGATTATGCAGCTTGGGATCGCGCTCATACGCCTCCTTGATTCGATTCAGGAACTTCGCGCGAATGATGCACCCGCCGCGCCAGATGGTGGCGATGTCTCCGAAATTCAAATCCCAATGCGATCCGGCGCTGGCCGCGCCGAGGAGTTCCATGCCTTGCGCGTAGGAGACAATTTTCGAGGCATAGAGTGCGTCGCGCACCGCCGCAATCAGTTCGCCGCGATTCCCGGTAAACTTCACCGCTTTCGGCTGCGGCAAAATCTTCGAGGCTGCCACGCGCTCATCTTTCCGCGAGGAAATCACGCGCGCTTCGACCGCGGCATTGATTGTGGAAATAACCACGGACTGACTCAGCGCCGATTGCAACGTCCACAAACCGGTCCCTTTTTGCCCAGCTTTGTCGAGGATCACATCGACCAGAGGCTTGCCCGTATCCGGGTCGATTTTGCGAAAAATCTGCGACGTGATCTGGATGAGATAGCTATCGAGATCGCCCTTGTTCCATTCGTCGAAAATACCGGCCAGCTCTTTTGCTTCGAGACCCGCGACATCTTTCAGAATGGCGTACGCTTCGCAGATGAGCTGCATGTCGCCGTACTCGATGCCGTTGTGCACCATCTTCACGTAATGGCCGGCGCCATCGGGGCCCATGTAGCGGCAGCATGGCTCGCCATCGACGATCGCGGCGATTTTGGTGAAGATCGGTTTGATAATTTCCCACGATTCGCGCGGGCCGCCCGGCATGAGTGAAGGCCCTTTGAGCGCGCCTTCTTCGCCGCCGGAAACGCCGCAGCCGACGAAATGCAGGCCGCGCCCTTCCAAATCTTTGCAGCGGCGTTGCGTGTCGGTGAAAAGAGAATTGCCGCCATCGATGATCACGTCGCCCTTCTCGAGCAGCGGCGAGAGTTGGTTGATGACCGCGTCCACTGGCGCGCCGGCCTTGACCATGATCATCGCTTTGCGCGGGCGCTTCAGGGCGCCGACGAATTCCTCCATCGTGTGCGTCGGCACAATATTTTTTCCTTTGGCTTTGCCGGCGGCGAATTTGTCCGTCACGTCGGTCGTCCGATTGAAAACGGCGACGGTGAAACCCTTCGATTCCATGTTAAGAACGAGGTTTTCGCCCATGACAGCGAGGCCGATCAGTCCGATATCACATTGATTCGTGCTCATTTTGAGTATCTCCTTGGTCACGCCGGGATCGGCGGTGGCACACTCTATCCGGTTCTAATAGCGCATGGCAATTTCCGTTTGCGAAGTTTCGCTCACCCAAAAACCGCTCGATTTGCCGGTGCGCGAGAATGATCCCGAAGCCGGAGCGGTCGTGGATTTTTGGGGAGTCGTGCGCGCACTGGAAGACGGCCGGGAAATCACCGGCATCGAATACGAGGCGCATCCAGTCATGGCGGAACATCAGATGCGCGAGATCGCGGATGCCGCCGCCGGCAAATTTGGCCTAACGAAAGTGGTCATTCGGCACCGGACCGGGTTTGTACGGGCGGCGGAAGCGTCGGTTGTTGTCCGGGTGGAAAGCGTTCGCCGGGTAGCCGCATTCAACGCGAACCAATGGATCATGGATGAACTCAAGAGAACCGTTCCGATCTGGAAGCATCCCGTTTTCAAGGAACGAAATGTTTCGGCAACGGCCAACACCGACTCTTCGCCGGTACGCGCATGAATTGGGCAAATCGTTTAACCATCGGCCGGCTGATCTTGACGGTCCTTTTTGTCGCGGCACTTAACTCCAGCTGGATCTACGGGCGCACGGCCGCTCTGCTCATCTTCTTGCTGGCGGGGATCACCGATTATTTGGATGGGGAAATCGCGCGTCGTTACGGATCGGTCACGAATTTCGGGAAGCTGATGGACCCGCTCGTGGACAAAATCATGATGGCCGCGGCGTTCATTTCTCTCGTGCCTCTGGGTGCGATCCCGGCCTGGGCGGCGACTACGGTGGTGGCGCGCGATTTTTTGATCACGGGACTGCGTCTCATGGCGAGTGCGAGAGGCCAGATCCTTCCGGCGGAACGTCTGGGAAAACACAAGACCTCATGGCAGATCATCACGGTCGTTTTTTTTCTGGTGCTGCTCTCTGCGCGTGAACTCAATTATTCGTCGGGCGAAAATCGCTGGTGGTTTCGAGCCTGGAATGAAGGCGGGCCGCTGCTGGTCTGGATCGCGGTAGCATTCACGGTTTACTCCGGGCTCCGCTACGCCTGGCGTCATCGGGACGTTATCGCACCGGACCAATAGAGTGATCGCGCTTGCGTTCGAGCGCTCGCTGACGTTCCCCGCGGTCTGAAAACCGTCCGGAACCGCGCAGACGCTGTGCCGAAGGTTCGATTTCTGGCGGAACAATTCGTGCTCCTAAAAAGGCTGCATGTTCCTGGGCTTTACGCTTCCTGTCGCCAGACACGCTGGCTGGCGCAGGAGAAATTATTCCGCTCGGTCACGGGTCGAAGAGTTGGTTCCGGCAATTCCCTTGCCGGCCATCTTTGGTTTCGCCATCGCCGGGTTCGGCGGGGCATTTTTCCTTTCCTACAGCTCTTTCTCAACGGCCGAGGCGACTTTGTCGGGTCGCTCCCCGAACCATGTGCCGGTTTATTCTGCGCGGGCCGTCCCGCTGGATTCGGAAAAGGCGACCATGGCCTGGCAAAGTGTTTCCGCTCCGGAGCGTGGCGCGAACGGAGCAACGGAATCTCAAGATGTCGCGACAGCGGAATTGGCGCGTTGTCGTTTGCTCGCCTCTGAATCGACCAGAAGTGGGTTCAATGGCTTCGACAGTTTTTCAAATTCGAAAGCGCCACGTATCTATCTGGCCTTCAGCGAAGTTCCGATGTTCGCCGGCATCAGTGGGACCTCGAATTCGCCGGCTCATTCCGCTCCCGATGCTGAAAACTTGTCCTCCGTTCCCGAACCGTCGACCTGGTTGGCGGGAGCGGTGCTCGTTACGCTGGTCGGCGCGCGCTGGCTTCGTTCCAGATGGCGCCGGTCGCAGCGCTCGCCGCGATAGCCAGCGGGTGAAGGGAATCGAACCCTCGTCAGTAGCTTGGAAGGCTACAGCTCTACCATTGAGCTACACCCGCGCGTGCTTAAGCTGACGCGGCTCGGAACGGCTGCCAAGTTTTCTTTCTAGGCGGGCTGCGCCTCTCCTTCGCCTTGCGTTTTTCGCGCGCGAGATTTAGCTAAGGGCACCATGAAAATCCCCGGGCTTTGCCTGGTCTTCACGGCGGTTCTGTTGCTCGCAGCGCGCGGCGATCTCGCCATTGTGCAAAAGGTCGAGGGAAGCGGCTCGCTCAAACAGATCACGATAAAACTCAAGGGCGACAAAGTCCGCGTCGAGGTTACTCCGCAACTGGCGACGATTATTGAGAACAAAACCGGTGACGTGATCACCTTGATGAACCAGGAAAAGAAATTCCTGCGTATCTCGGCCGATATGTCCAAAGCGATCGCGGAAATGGCGAGCAAGTATGCCGGAAAGACCAAGTCCGCCGAGGAAACAGCGAAGCTTACCGCCACCGGGAGAAAGGAAATGATCAATGGATATGAAGCCGAGGAATACGTTCGCGAAACGCCCTCGTTCAAAGCGACTTACTGGATTACATCGAAATATCCGGATTCGGCCGCGATCTTGAAACAGCTTCAATCGATCATTCCCGCCGCCTGGAATGATGTTGCCAAGGGAATGTTCGATTACCGTGATTTCCCTGGCTTGCCTTTGCGCACGAGCGTGAAGACGAACGGGAAGGAGATCACCAGCACCATCACCTCGATCAAGCAGGACTTGTTGAGCGAAGAGGAATTCTCCATCCCCAAAGATTTCCAGGAAACGAAGGTCCCGCATCTCCGGGAACCGATGGCCGAGAAACCCTCCGCTTCGGTTTCACCGAACCCGTAACGACCGCGCGTGGTCCCGCGATTCATTCTCGCCTCCGCTTCGCCGCGGCGGCGGCAATTACTGGAGCAAGCGGGTTATGAATTCGAGATCATCCGGCCTGCGCTGGCTGAAATCTCGGAGGCGTGGTTCACCATTCGCGAAGCCACCATCTGCAACGCGACGCGAAAAGCGCTCGAGGTGGCGCGGAGCGCGCCTGACGCAGTAGTGCTGGGTGCGGACACACTCGTCGCGCTCGACGGCGAAGTGATCGGCAAGCCCAGGGATCTCGCGCATGCGAAAAAACTTTTGCAGCGATTGAGCGGCCGGTTGCATGAAGTGCGGACCGCGGTCTTCATTTGCCAGCTCGCGGATGGACGAGCGCACACTTATCAGGAAATTTCCGAAGTGCGTTTTCGCACGGTCGACCGTCGCGCCATCGCGCAATATCTGGCGAAGATCGATCCGCTCGATAAAGCCGGTGCCTACGCCGCCCAGGGTCACGGCGTCGAAATCATTGAGCGAATCGACGGATCGTACAGCAACGTCGTCGGTCTGCCGATGGAGGCGACCGCGCGCGTTCTCCGTGACTTCGGAATCGAGAGCGGACGCGGTTAACTTATCTCGGCAATTTCCGGCTCGAGCACCACGGGCACGTGATGCTTCTCGCGCTTCAGCACGCGGTACAGAAACCAGACGATGAAGCAATTCGCCGCCAGAATGGCGAAGCCTCCGATGCTCGGGTGGTGCCAGACGTGCCGCACTTCGAAGGGGATCAACGTCGCCGTCGCAAAGACCATCAGAAATTCCGCCCAGCGTTTTTGCAAATAAACGCCGATGCCTTCCGTGAACAGGACCGCCGAGTAAAAAAGCGCCAGCAGACCTGGCGCGCGCAGTTGGCCGCCGGCGATCACCGCCTGCAATTTGTTCAGCAGATAGAGCACGATCTTGCCGTGGACGAGGAGGATCTCTTCGTCGGCCCAATCCGAGATTCCATCCAGCCAGCGCGTGCGGCTGTTCAGCACCAGCAGGGAAAATCCGATCGCCAGCAGAAGGACTCCCTTCACGATTTTGAAAATCGCGATGATCTTTAGATAGCGAACGCGATTCGGCCTGCGCAAGATTGCCGGCTCGGACTTGAGGTCACTCACTTGCTTCTCCTTCTGGCAACGGTTGTCACTCCGCCACCGTCGCACTTTCACGGCAGCAAACTTCGAGTTTGTTGCCGTCCGGATCTTCGAAAAAAACGGCGTAATAGCCCGGGCTGTAATCCAGGCACAGCTCCGGTCCCTCGATGTTCTTTGCACCGGCTTGCCGGATCACTCGCGCCACTTTATCAACCGCATTGCGGCTCTCCGCCCAAAACGCGATACGATTTCCGTTGGGCTGGAAATCGGCTTCTTCGGTGAATCCAAAAAAGTCGACCGCCTTTTCGCCCTCGGCTTCAAACAAACCCCATCTCTTCTCGCTCTTGTCGACGCGAAAGCCGATCGCGGGCAGAACCTGCGCGTAAAAATGTTGGGCCGCTTCGCGATCTTTTACCCGGAGATCGATGTGATCGAAAAGGCGTGCGCTCATTTGCTGATTCTTCACGCTTACGTCAACGTTGTCTAATCACGAGCGCCGGCTCCGACAATTGTATTCCACATTCGGCGTCGGCGAGTAACCATCTGCGATTGATTTGAAGGCGATTATCTTCTTATGCCTCTTCGCTTGCGTTAGCCGGGCGCTTGGCGGCCTCGAAAAATATTCCGGCCTGATCAAGGCCGATCCACCTTCGGCAATTGCTGCGCCTCCCCGCAGCGGCGTCCGGATTACTTACCTGGGAACAAACGCATATCTGTTCGAGTCGCGCGATACCACGCTGCTGGTCGATCCTTATTTCTCGCGTCAGAAGTTGTTTCGATTTGCGTTAAGACTTCGTCCGGTCCCTCAGCCGCAATTGCTCGCTTCGTGGCTCCACGATCATCCGAAGATCGACGCCGTGCTCGTCACTCATGGACATATCGACCATCTATACGATGCGCCGCAGATCGTGCGCGAAACGTGCGCGAAGTTGATCGCCTCTTCCACGAGCGTGAAGATTGCCGAATCTCTCGGCGTACCCGCGCGCCAAACCCGCTCCGTGCGCGGAGGACAGACGGAAGCGGTCGCGAGCGCCGTCATTCACGTCCTGCCGGCGCAGCATGACCGCCTCTTCGGCAGCGTTCCATTCAATGGTCCGCTGAAGCGCCTGCCGCCACAAAAAATCGACGACTGGGTCACGGGCGATCCGCTCGCCTTCCTCATCGAGATCGGCGGAAAGCGCATCTTCATCAACTCCGGCGGGCGGCCGGACGACATAATTTCGACGAACGGGCGCGCAGTCGATCTCGCCATCCTTGGTGTCGCCGCTCGCGATTCGATTCGCGCCGTGCCGCACGCCGTCGCACAGTTGCGTCCGCGTTATATTTTGCCGAGCCACCAGGACGATTTCTTCCGGCCGCTGCGAAGCGGTTTTGTTTTTCTCCCGCTGAGCGATTTTCCGGCCGTGCGGCGCGCGGTCGCGGGCGGCTCCGGCGAGTTAATTTTGTTGGATTACTTTCGGCCGTGGACGCTGCGCTAAAAATTCCACCGCCGCGCCGCGCCCTGCTGGTGACCGCGCTCGCGCCCGTGGTGCCGCAGTTGCTCGGGAGCGCGTTCAACATCTGGTATAACCTCACCGTTGTGCAGCCGCTTCTCGGCACCGCGGCGCTCGAGGCGCGTTTTCTCCGAACCTGCCTGCTCTACAACGCGATCGTCTATCCGATCGCGATGTTTCTTTGGCTTCGCCAGGTCTACTCGATCGGGCCGGTAGTGCGCATGCTGGCTTCCGGCGTGCAACCCGAAGCCGCCGCGCTCGCCCAGGCGCGCCGGCGAATCATCAACCTTCCCTGGCGGATCGCGGAGATTTCCGGAGCGGCCTGGCTCCTCTGCGTTCCCGTCTTCCTTATCTCACTCGGTGTCGTATCGGGCCCGCTTGATCACCGGTTGCTCTGGCATCTGCCGATCTCGTTTCTCGTCTCAGCCTTCATCTCCGTTACGCACAGTATTTTTCTCGTCGAATTGGCGAGTCACTGGGGACTTTTCCCCGCACTCTTTCGCGATGCCCGCGCTGATCTCACGCCCGGAGGACACGCGCTCTCGTTGCGCGGGCGCGGATTGCTCTGGGCGATTTCCGCGGGCATCTGTCCCATCGGCTCGCTTCTTCTCTTGAGCTTCGCGCCTCCCGCGCCCGGAACAGATCCGGCGTGGTTCGCCGTTTTTGTCGGCACCGTCGGAGTCGCTTTCGGACTTTGCACCGCGGTCATGATCAGCCGGCTCGTTTCGAAACCATCGATCAATTGCGCGCGGCTGCTCAAGGCGTCTCGGAAGGCCGGCTCGATACCAATGTCCACTTGCCGCGCGCGGATGAGTTCGGACTGCTTATCGCGGAGTTTAACCACATGCTGCACGAACTGCGCGAGAAGGAGCGCTTGCGCCAAACATTCGGCCTGCACGTCGGCCGGAAAACTGCCGATCAAATTCTGGCGCGCGATCCCGGTCTCAGCGGAGTCGAGCAATTGATCACGATCATGTTCGTGGACATCCGCTCGTTCACACAGCGGACCGCGAATCTGCCGCCGGGCCAAACCGTTCGAATGCTCAATGAGTTTTTGCGCGTCATGGTCAGCGTGGTGGAGACACGCCACAACGGGATCATCAACAAATTCCTCGGCGACGGCTTCATGGCGCTCTTTGGCATCGGCGCGGATGGAGCGAATCACGCGGACGAAGCGCTGGCCACTGGCCGGGACATGGTTGCCGCCCTGGCCGAACTCAACGCCCATCTTGTGCGCGAGAATCGGGAGCCGATCGCGATCGGTATCGGCATCCATACCGGTCCGGCGATCGTCGGCAGCATTGGTTCGCCCGAGCGGCTCGAGTTCACCGCGATCGGCAGCGCGGTCAACATCGCCTCGCGAATCGAAGGCCTGACCAAGGTCGTCCATCGCACTTTGCTTCTGACCGAAGCGACCGCAAAGCACCGGCTCGAGAAAATTGCGTTGGAAGATTTGCCTCTGCAGAATGTGCGCGGGGTTGAAAAGCCGATGAAGCTCTATGCGATCGCGGAGCTGCAACCGGCCGCCGCGTCAACTCGTTAGGCGAGTTAACGCCGATTTTCGCGCCGGATCATCAGCTTCAATCCCGACCAGGTGTCGTCAACCGCGCACACCTTCACATCCACGAACCCGAGCGGCAGACAGACCTCGCGAATAACATCTTCCGTCACATCAGTCGCGACGCTCGAAGACTTCTTCGGCCACGAAACCCAAAGGATCCCAGTGTCCGCGATTAGTTTCCGAAGGCGCTTCAATTCTCCCGTCAGCGTTTTTCGCTCAGAAACGAAAAGGTGGATGAAGGCGGCGCCCGTTTCGATTTTCTTGGTGAACGAAACTCGATCGGGCAAGGGCGAGAGCAATTTCGCGTAACGCGTTGGAGCGCCGATCGTCACTACTTTTTGGTCCGCTTTGATTCCAAGCTTTTGCGCCAGCGGCGTTCCTGAGTAACCGGCCATTTTCATTTTGTGTTTCGGATCTCGCGCCTAACGAGGATCAGTCACTCGGCCCATGAATAAGCAGGCGCCGCTAGGCACATGTTGGATCGCGTAAAAGAAAGGGCGATCGATCTTCACTTCGATCGGCTCCGGCTTTTGGCCCGCGACTGCTCCCACCGCCATCGCTACCGCGGTCGCGGCGGCGGCTTCGGTGCCTTCTTCGTCCACGGCGATGAACGTTTTGTGAAAGACGGCGGAGATATACAGATAATCGTCCGGTTTACGCGGAGCGAGCCGGTCGAAGTTAGCGCTGCCGCGCGGATGATCGAACGCGGTTTGCATCCCGAGTCCTTGCAAGGTTGCGCCGAGGTTCAAGGTGGGCGGTTCGAATTTGAATTTCGGCAGGTGGAGAATCACATCCTGCGTCTCGAGTTTCGCGCAACCGGCCAGCATCGTCGCGGTGATTTTCGGTTCGAGGGCGGGAAGCCCCTTCGCATCATCCGGAAGCAGAATGAGGAGTTGAAGCTCTCGATCGTCGTAGGGAATGCTCACCGCAGTGAAGCCGTCGCGTTTCGCATATCCGCAGTAGCTCCAGCCGTTCATGGTCGGCACATCCGCGGCCTCGCCTCCGCGAACATGGAACAGCCGCGGCGTGGTCGAGCCCTTTACGAAGGGCTTGGCCCAGGGCGCCTTGAGGTAGATCGCATTCACGAGCGCGAGGCGCGTGGTGGCATCGAGCGCGCCGGGCGGGATGAGAGCGCGAATGCGATTTCGAGTCTGGTCCTCGACCCAGGAATTTATTCGTTGCGTTGCGCCGGCCGCATCCTTTCGGAAATCCAAGGGCTCGAGCGGAGCCCCGTAGCGTTCCTTGACCAGCGCGAGGAAAGTTGCCCGAAAGTCGTAACCCTTTTGCGCGAAGAGCCGGTTCGCGATCGTAATGATGATTGGCTGCTGTGGACCGCCGCTCTTCTTTGATTCGGCGAGGCGTTTTGCGCTCTGCGCCGACATTTCCTCCAGTTGATGCTGAAGCGCGCCGAACGAACCATGCAGCGCTTCGTCGTTCGTGGAGAAATGGAGCACGCGCGCCATCTCCTCGCGGGTCTTTCCGTCCGCGCCTGCGAACGTCATCGCCAGCGCATTCTCGATCGAATAAGGGGACAGGCAGAGATTGCCATCGCCGGTTGCGAGCCGGTGATAGAGATCGATCCCAACGTCGTTCGTGGCGCTCGCGGCCAGGGCGGAATCGGCGGCGTCGAGCACGCGTATGGCAGCGAAAAAAAATGAACACGCGGATATTATAAAGAGAGGAGTTTGCAGTTTCATTGTGTTGTGATCGTCAGCTTCGTTTGAGCGTGAATTTCATCACCGATGCGGCTTTTCCAGAGAATGGGTTGGGCGGGACTCGAACCCGCAACCAACGCCTTAAAAGGGCGCTGCTCTACCATTGAGCTACCAACCCGTGCGCCGGGAGGAACGTTTGTAATCCAGTTCGCACCTTGCTGCAAGAGTGGTGGCAGCGCTCTCGAAATCCCAAACCTGGATTGGTTGGTGGCCAGAGAATGCTGCTCCAAAAGGAATCGCCGTCGATAACCAAGGTCTCGTTAGGCGCAATGTCGTTCAACCGCGTCGCCATTTCTGCCAAAGCGATTCAAGGGGAGACGATCCGGGCGGTGTAATACTCGAGCCTTACGGTTGGTGCGTAGGCCGCGAGCGCGGCCTCGGTGGCGCTGAGCTGGCTGGCGAGCGTCGGCACTTCCACGAGGACGCAACGATTTACTATGCGCGTGGCGCCTAACGGCTGACCCATATTCATGAACGTGAGGGCTGATTGCAACGGTGACAGGCTTGGATTGTAGGCAGCGTTCTCAGCATGACGTCCCGCATAGATCGAACCATCAGCCAACTGCACTGCGACACCGGCGTAACCGTACGATCGATCGGTTTTGTACGGCGTATAACTTCCGGAAGCGCCGCCGAGTGCGGCGGCGATGACCGGATCAGCCGGCGAGGCGCTGTTGAGCGCGAGATTGTGCGAACAGAGTTTTGGATCCATCAAACCGCCGGTCACGCCGAGATCGCTCGGGCCGAACGCGTCGGGCAGAAAGGTGGACAATGGCGTGGAGCTAAAGGTCAGGGGATTTGTCGGCTCTGAAGGAAGCAGGATTGAGAGGTCCTTCGCCGTGACCAGTTCGTAAAGAAACTGTCTGCAGTAACCACATGGCGCGGCGCTGATCGCGAGCGCTTGGATTCCGGGCTCGCCGCTCAGCCAGGCGTTGTTGGTCGCGGCCTGTTCTGCGTGCGCAGTGAAGCTCAGCGCGACATTCGTAAACTCGAAGTTCGCGCCCAAATATAAACTGCACCAGCTCGTGCCTGGTCTGGGCATGCCCGCTGCCAGCGCGCCCACTTGATAATGCGACACCGGCACCACGGCGTATTGCTGGGCCACGGGCAAGAGCTGCATCATCAACGTGCCGATCTGGGCTTGGGGAGTCACCAGCAGGCGCGCGACGGCGTCCGCGGAGAGAACGCCTCGATTGTCCCAAATGCTGTCAATTTCGGCGCGGGCGTTTTCTGGGAAACGGGTGACGGCTTTTTTCCAACCGGGCGTGCGGGCGAGTTTTTTCATGTTAATCCGGAAGGGAGTGCAAGGAGCTTCCAAAGCGCAACTGTTTTACAATTCCAGGGTGGCGACCAAATCGCGCAGGGAATTCTTCGGTCGTTCCAACACGAAGACGTCCAATCCTGCCGTGCGCGCTGCTTCCCAATCGCGTACCGGATCGTCGCCGACGTGCAAAGTCTCGTTAGGCGCAATACCGCTCAACTTCAAAGCGCGCCGGTAAATCTCCAAATCCGGTTTGTCCGCGCCGAGTTCACTCGAGAGAAATACGTGTGAGAAAAATTTTGAAATGCCGAGACGCTCGAAGATCATACGCAAGCGGCCGTCGAAATTTGAAATGACGGCGAGGTCGAAACGCGGGCGCAGAGTTTCGAGAATTTCGATGACCTCGGGATAGAGATCCCACACTCCCGCCTCGGCAAAGTGCGAGTAGGCGACTTCAAAGAAGGCGTCCCGGTCCAATTCCCTGGTGGACGGCGCGACTTGTTCGATGACCTGATACACCAGTTCGCGCCACCAGCCTTCATCGTCATCTTCACGCGGACCTTCGATGGCCGAGCGCATTGGCATTTGCTTCCAGGAATCGAGGAAGGCCTGATCGAGGGCGGTGGCATCAAGCGCAAGTCCGACGCGTTTTCCGACTAGCGCGTAATGGTGCCCGACGCTTTTGGGCAAGCGGATGAGCGTGCCGGCCGCGTCGAAAAAGATCGCCTTGATCACGGTGCGTTGTTTTTTGTTGTAACCGCTGGTCACCAGTCAGCGTCTTAGGCGTGTGTGGCGGATGCTCTTCGATGTCAAGCGACGGATTTGATGAGGCGGCTTGTTTGCGCCGGGTGCGCGAGCGCGATCAAGCAGCCTGCTGTGAGCTCGTCGAGCATTTGTATCCCGCCGTCATTCGAATCGTGCGCGCGCATCTCCCGCGACGCGAGGCCGAAGAGGATCTCGCGCAGGAAATTTTCATGAAGATGTTTGCGCGTCTCGATCAATACCGGGAAAAAGTTCCGCTCGAACATTGGGTGGCGCGCATCGCGGTCACGACGTGTTACGACAAGCTGCGCGCGCAACAGCGTCGGCCGGAGTTGCGCCGGGCCGATCTTGCGGAGGAAGAATCGGAGCGGATCGATCGGATGACTGCGAACGTTGGGGACGCGACGAAGGTGGACGCCTTTGCCGCGCGGGAACTCATGGAGCTTTTGCTGGGGCGATTGAATCCGAGAGATCGTCTCGTCATCACCCTGCTCGAATTGGAACAACGTTCGATCGACGAAATCCGGCAGGTCACCGGCTGGAATAGTTCGCTCATCAAAGTGCGCGCTTTTCGCGCGCGGCAAGAATTACGAAAAGAATGGGAACGGATGGAGAAAAGCGAAGGACGGCGATGAAACCGGAAAGGCTGGAGAGCTTGCTGCACCGCGCGCGGAACTCGCGGCGTATCAGCGCGGAGGAGGCGCCGGCTTTTTTCGCGCAGCGCGTCGCGGCCCGCTGGCTGAGCGCACCTGCGGAGAATGAGGAGTCGCGTTGGGAAATGTTCGCTCTCCGTGGCGCCGCACTCTCGGGCGCCGCCATGATTCTCGCCGTTGCCCTGAGTGGGTCGCTTTTGCCGGGTAACGGTGACGAGAGTGAATTGGATTACACGGCGGAAGTTTTCTCCCTGCCATGAATCAAATTGGCCGTTGGAAAATCGTCCTTTCGCTTGCGGCCATTTTCCTGGCCGGTTCCGTCACCGGCGCCTTGTTCACGGTGGCGATGGCGAAACATGAGGTGCGCCGGCAGAGCGATCCGACGCAATGGTTTCAGTTGACGATGCAGCGTTGGAAAGGCCGCTTGCACCTGAACGCCGCGCAGGAGGAAAAATTGAAGCCGATCGTGGAAGCAACGGTGGATGAGTTGCGGACCTTGCGCACAAACGATCTGCGCCAGACGGATGAAATCATGGCGCGCGCTCAGGCGCGGATCGATCCGGAGCTGACTGCGGACCAGCGTCAACGTCTCCAAAAAATGCGCGCCGCCCGCAAGCGCCGGCTGCAAGAGTGGCTGAACATTCCGGAAAAGCGCGGCTAATCTCCTGCTCGCCCCCGGGCGAGGCTCCCAGTTTTTTCGCTTTTCACGTTGGGCGCGCCAGACTATGAGACGGCGATGTTCGGCTCATCAGTATCATGAAGGCGATCGACGAACTTCTCGCTGATCCAAAATGGACCCAATCGCTGGGCGAGGAAATCGCGAACAGCGTCAGCCACGGTCTTGGCTTGGCGGCTGCGCTCGTCGCCGCGCCGTTCTTGATCGTTGCCGCCTCTGCCCACGACAACGCCGCGTTCCTGATCGGTACGAGCATTTTTGTGGCGACGATGTTGTTGCTGTATCTGAGTTCGACGCTTTATCACGCGTGGCCGCAGACCCGGCTCAAATGCATCTTCCAGGTGTTGGATCATTCCGCGATTTTTCTTCTGATTGCGGGCACTTATTCACCCTTCACGCTCGGACCTCTGCGCGGTGCTTGGGGTTGGACAACCTTTGGTTTGATTTGGTGTCTCGCCATTTTCGGCGTGATTATGAAACTAAGAGGTGGTGTCCGTCGCCCAAAACTCTCGCTATCGCTTTATCTCGGAATGGGATGGCTCGTTCTGATCGTGGCGCGTCCGCTCGCGGCGGCGGTGCCCTTGGAGACTCTGGTTTGGCTTTTCTCGGGTGGCATTGCTTACACCGGCGGCGTCATCTTCTTCGTGAAAGAGGAAAGGGTGCGATACAATCACTTCGTCTGGCATCTCTGTGTGCTCGCCGGCACGGTTTGTCATTTCTGCGCGATTTACTCCTGCGCTGCTTGAAATTACCCGCTGCGGATTCCGTCGCCGCATTGGACAATGCGATTCGTGGCGGGTATCTAGCTGCGCATGCTCCCGGTCGAACATAACGATCCGATCAACGCGAAAATTCTCGCGATTTCCGAGGACAAGATCGAGGGCTTCGTCCGCGAGCCGTTCGAGGAAATCGGGCGGCGTTCTGGTGTGCCCGTGGACACGGTGATGGCGCGGATCGCGGCGATGTTACAGGCAGGAACGGTCCGCCGCGTGAGACAAACATTGCTCGCGACAAATCTCGCGGACGGCGCGCTTGTTGCCTGGAAGGTCGCGCCCGAAAAAATAGAAGCGGCCTTCGATTACATGTCGCAGCGCGATCCATTTTCCGGCCACGTCGTTCTGCGCTCGACCGATTCCGTGACGCCCGGCTCCGAGTATAAACTTTGGACCACGCTGAAGGTCCCGCGCGGATTTTCACTCCAACGTCACGGGGAATTGCTCGCGGAGAAACTTGGCGCGGACCATTTTCGTCTGATGCCGGCGAAAGGAATTTTCACGCTCGGGGTGGGGCACGTGCGACGGAAGACGGTCGAGCCTGGCAGCAAGGCGGAGAAGCCGGCCACGATGGCGCCGGTGCACGTGGCGGAAGTCAGCGACCTGGAGTGGAAAGTCCTGATCGCGCTGAAGCGAGAATTCACGCCCGACGAAATCGGGCCGTCGCCTTGGTTGCCGCGCACCAGGGAAACTGGTCTTGCTCCGGACGAATTTTATCGCATTGCGGAGTCGCTCAACACTCGAAAAATCATTGGACGATTCTCGACCTTTCTCGAGCACGTCAAACCTTCCGCCGGTGGCGTGCGAGTGACGCGTTTCAATGCGCTTTTCCATTGGGCGGTGCCGGCCGGCCGTGAAATGGAAGCGGGTGGCGAAGTGGGCCGGCACCACATTCTTACTCACTGCTATTGGCGCGAAGCCGGACCCGAATTCAGGAACGTAAACATCATGGCCGTCGCGCACGGCACCGATAAACAACTGCTACTCGAGCACAAACGAGCGATCGACGAGCACTTGGAAGCGTCCGGAATTCCAGTTGCCTACACCAACGTTTTTTGGGGCGGCCGCAGCGAGATCAAGCCCTCGGAGATTTCGCCGGAAATTTATTGCGCGTGGCTGCGTGAGATGGAGGCGGAAGCAGCGTGAAATCGCTCATCGGAAAATTGCGAAGCGGAGTCGATCTCAATTCCAGCGAGATCAATTTCGCCGTGCCGTTGCTCTTTTCCGATACGACGGAGGATTCGGTCAAAGCGGAGTTTCTGACCGCGCTTCACCGTAAGGGTGAGAGTGCGGAAGAGATCGTGAGTTTCGTTCAGCAGTTGATTGATCGCGCGGTGGATCCGTTGCTCGATCCGAAAAATCTGCCGGGACCGATGATCGACGTCTGCGGGACCGGCGGCGACGGGCTCGATCTCTTCAACGTCTCGACCACGATCATGTTCGTCCTCGCGGCGGGCGGGGCGACGGTGGTGAAGCATGGCAACCGCAAGGTGACCTCTTGTTGCGGAAGCGCTGATGTGCTAGAGGCCCTGGGAGTTCCTTTCGATCTGCCGCCGGCGCATTTGAAGGAATGCGTGGAGCGTCTGGGACTCTGCTTTATTTTCGCGCGGCAATATCATCCCGCGTATCGCGCCGTCGCGGAGATGCGGAAGCGGCTGGCGCGCGAAAATATTCGCACGATTTTTAATTTGCTCGGCCCGTTGCTCAATCCCGCGCGGCCGGCGCGCCAGTTGATCGGCGTGTTTTCCCCGCGCCTAACGAGTGTTTTCGCGGACGTGCTTCGACGCCTCGGGCGGGAGCGCGCGTGGGTCGTTCACGGCACGACGGAAACGGGCGACGGCGTGGATGATATCTCGATCGGCGGAGCGACCATCCTGGCCGAATTATTGCAGGGCAAAATTATCTCCGGCGTGATCGATTCGCGCTGGCTTAACATTCCATCGGGGACGTTGGAGGAGCTGCGCGGCGGGGACGCGGCGGAAAATGCCGCGCACTTGCAAGGAATTTTGTCCGGCGAAACCAAGGGGCCGAAGCGAGACCTCACGCTCGTGAATGCGGCCGGTGGATTTGTCGTGGCCGGTCTCGCTCGCGATATGAGCGAGGGAATCGGCATGGCGCGCGAGCAAATCGATAGTGGACGTGCGCTGGAGAAGTTGCGCGGCTTCCAGCAATTCCGCGCCACTAGGGCCGCGTGAAAGTCCGGTAGTCTGTCTCCAATTTTCGGAGCAAGGCGACGGCGAGCTGAGCGCGCTGGATCAGCCGGCCGGTCGCCATTCGGAGCGACCCGGCGGTCGCTCGCAGCTCCGCGGGAAAATCTGCCAGCGTCTGATTCACATTCACGCCGATGCCGGCCACCGCGATGTAACTTCCATCGCTCGCAGTGCGACCCTCAACCAAAACGCCGGCAACTTTCCGGCAGGTCACATAGATGTCGTTAGGCGGTTTGATCGCAGCGGTGCAACCCGTTTCTTCGATGAGCGTCGCCGCTGCCACCGTTGCCAGCAGCGAAGTTAACCGCGGCGATTCGTTCAACGTAATCAGGGGCCGCAGCAAGACCGAAAACCAGAGACCTTGATACGGCGTGGATTCCCAGCGGCGTCCATACTGGCCGCGGCCGGCGGTTTGCCTCTCTGCGAAAACGACGAACCCTTCCGCGGCGCCGCGATCGACGGCTTCCCAAACGAGATCGTTGGTCGAACGCGTTTCTTCGACGACGACGATTTCATTTCCGACGCGGGATTCGCCCAGGGCCGCGCGTAGCTCATCGGCGACCAATCGGTCGCGGCGATCAGCTTCCGACATGCGTCAGTTCCAAGGACAAATCGATTGCGCGCGCGGAATGGGTCAGAGCGCCGACAGAAATGTAGTCGACTCCCGTGGCCGCGATCTGCCGGACAGTTTTCAGGGTCACGCCGCCGCTCGCCTCGAATTTGACTTTGTCTTTTCCGAGCGCGACCGCCTCGCGCATTTCGGAGGGCTTCATGTTGTCGAGCAGGATGACGTCGATGCCATCGATCTCGAGGAATGAGCGCACTTGTTCGAGGCGATCGGCTTCCACTTCGATCCGAATGCCCGGACGCTCCTGGCGGAGACGCTGGATCGCCGCGGCAAATCCGGAGAAACCGGAACCGGCGCTCAAATGGTTGTCTTTCACCAGGACCATGTCGCTCAGGTTGAAGCGATGGTTCCCGCCGCCGCCCGCCACGACCGCCGCCTTTTCCAGGGCGCGCAAGCCCGGTGTCGTTTTGCGCGTATCTAGAATCCTTGCGCGCGATTTTCCGGCGGCGTCGACGAATTGCCGCGTCAGCGTGGCGATGCCACTGAGGCGCTGAAGAAAATTCAACGCAACACGCTCGGCGGTCAGAATGGAGTTGGCCGCGCCGCGCACTTCCAGAATCGTTTCGCCGCCCATCAACGCAGCCCCGTCCGGTTGAAGCACTTCGACGTTCAACTTTGGATTCACGCGCCGGAAAACTTCCGCCGCGGTTTGTCCGCCCGCTACGATCGCTCGTTCGCGCGCGATGATGCGGCCAAGGGCGCGGAGGCCGTCCGGCACAAAGAATTCGGTCGTGATGTCGCCGGCGCCGACGTCTTCCCGGAGCGCGATCGCGATCGGGTCTGGAGCTGGTTCCTTCATGCGGATGCGCTCACGTGAGGCGCCCGATAAACGCATTTCCCGCGCACGTAGGTCTCGAGATTCGCGTGCGGGCCGCCGCGATAAATGCAAAGCGCGAGAATATCCTCTGCGTTGAGATCGTCGAACCGCCGCCCCTGTTTTCCGTAGGGAAGAAGCGCGGCCAAATCCACCACGATCAGGTCCGCTTCCTTACCGGCATCGAGCGAGCCGATGGTCGCCGATTTGCCAAGAGCACGCGCGCCGCCACTCGTCGCGAGATGGAATGCTTCACTCGGCCTGAGCCGGGGGAGATTCTGCTCGGACATACTTCTCGCTTTTTGGACATCGATCGCGCCGCGCATGACCTGCCACATATTCAGCTCTGGTCCGGCCGCGACATCGGAGCCGAGACCGATCGCGATCCCAGCCTGCAAAAGTTGATCGAGCTTGAGCAAGCCGCTGCCGAGAAAAAGATTCGAGGTGGGACAATGCGCGATGTTCGCCTGCGCGGTCGCAATGGCGTCGATTTCCCTCGCGCTGAGATGGAGACAATGGCCGAGCATGGTTTTCGGTGTTAGCAGGCCGCATTTCTCATAGACATCTGTGTAATCGCGCGCCGACATGTGAAGGTGATGCACCTTTTCAATCTCCTCGCGGTTTTCAGCCAGATGGGTTTGAAGATAGGCATCGAATCGCTGTGCCAATTCAGCGGCGCTCCGCATCATTTTTTCCGAACAGGTCACCGCGAAGCGCGGGCTGAACGCATATTCCAGCCGGCCCTCGCCGGCCCCATGCCATTTCCGGCAAAGGCGCTCGCTCTCAATCAGTGAAACCGAAAGAATTTTTTTCGGCTGGAGCTGACCGTAGGAACCAAGGTCCATCATCATCTTGCCCAGAATCACGCGCAGCCCGCTTTGCTTCGCGGCTTCGAAGCCAACGTCGCAACTGTCCTCGTAAATGGCGGCGTAAACCATGGCCGTCGTCGTGCCGTTTCGTGCCAGCTCGTGAAAGAAAAGCGGCGCTTCCTCTCGCGCTTTCGGGCCGGTGAATTCGCGCTCGACGGGAAAGATATTTTCGCGAAGCCACGGGAGCAGCTGGCTCTCGCCACGCGCCACGGCGGAGTATTGCGGCAGGTGCGTGTGGCAATCGATCAGGCCGGGAAAAATGGCGACCGTTCCGTGATCGATCCATTGCACCGGCGCCGCGCGGTGTCGTCGGCGCAAATCGTCGTATGGACCGGCCTCCGCGATCCGGTCGTCCTGGACGATGATCGCGCCGTCCCGATAGCTGCGGAGAGATCCGAAGTTGGGAGCGTCGATCAAGAACCCGCGAATTCCGAACGGGCTGGGGTCCGATTGCATCAGAGTGTGACGCTTATGAGGATTCCACGGAATCGTTGGCCACGAATCGGGTGAAAAAAAGGATTCGGGCAGCGCACGCGGAGAAACAACAAATACGAGAAACGTGCTGCCGCCCGAATCGCCTTAACCTGTTTGATTTGACAGCACGACCGGGCCGCCGTTCGAATTATTTTCAGTGGAATGCAGGTTTGTTTTGATTTCTGTAGCGGCGGTCTATGACCGCCGACTGGCGGAAAGCTGCGGGGACAGATTCGGCGGTCATAGACCGCCGCTACAGAAGCAATTCTGTTTGCCGGGCCGTCCCTGCTTTGGAGGCCTCGTCGCGCACTTCCTGAAGCAGCGATTTGAACTCGCACTTTTCGAGCGCGGCGATTAGCGCCGGGTAGTCTGGCTTTATGCGCAGATCGTCGATCGGAACAGGCAATGTCGTGTCGCAATCCAATTCGACCATTTTGCGGTTTTGCTGAATTTGTTCTCGACCCGCGATTAGTTTCTCGCGAGTCCGCACGCTCTTTACGCTGTCGGTATGGGCGAGAAGAGATTCGAGTCCGCCATATTCGCGCAGAAGGGTTGCAGCAGTTTTTCGGCCGATTCCCGCGCTCGGAATGTTATCGACGGAATCGCCCGAAAGCGCGAGGACGTCCCCGATTAGATTGGGCGGAACACCCCATTTGGTAGTTACTTCGGGTTCGCCCAGCAGGGCAAATGCGTCTTTGGGCGAAAGCAGGTCGGCCTTGGCCGTCGTGTAAACCTTCACGCAGGGGCCCACCAGTTGATAAAGGTCCTTGTCATTGGTCGCGAGGATGACGTCGATTTTCCGTTTGCAGGCCGCCAGCGTGTAACAGCCCATGAGGTCGTCCGCCTCGGTATTAGGAAGCGAAATATTTCGGAAGCCGAGCAGCTCCGTCAGTTCCTCTTGAATAAAATTGAGCTGCGGCACCATCGGCGTGGGCATTTCCTTTCGGGTTTCCTTGTATGCCGGCTGGAGCGTCATGCGCTTTTCCGGCAAGCCTTCGTCCCAGAAAACGGCGCCCAGCTCGGGCTGCAAATGTTTGAGCATGAGCCGCAGCGTTTTGGTGAATCCAAAAATCGCGTTCGTCGGTTCGCCCCGCGAATTCGAGAGATTCTGAATCGCGAAGAAGGAACGGTAAACATAGTAGTGTCCGTCGATCAGGAGAAGCTTCACGTCCCAACCGTAGCGGAATTGGCTGAGATGATCATGGTTTTTGTCGCGACTTGCGTTGGTAGGGCGAGACTCTGTCGAGCCAGGCTTGGGTTCGCTACGCAGCGTTTCGGCTCGACAGAGTCTCGCCCTACCAGCCTGAAGCTGTGGCCAGGGAGTCGATTCGCGTTTAAAGAACCGGGATGTCAGACGAATGGATCGTGCGCGTGGAAGGCGAGGAGTACGGCCCGGTCGACGAGGAGACGCTGCGCGAATGGCAGATCGAAGGCCGCTTGATCGCCAGCAATCCAGTCCGCAAGAACGGCGATTCAGTCTGGATCACGGCTGGCGAAGTCCCGGGCATCTTTCCGGTGCCGGAACCGCGGAACGAGCAGTTCCGTAGCCGAAGCCTGGCTGAAATCATTGCCGAAAGCTTTCGCATTTACGCCCGCGGATTCCGCCAATTCTTCGCTTTGGCGCTGCTCGTGGCGGTGCCCTCATTCTTCTTCAAGCTCAGTTGCGCCTACATCGATGTTTCCAAGAATATTTCCCTGAGCGGAAAGGCGATGATCGCGAGCGCAGTGGCGGTGGTCATGTTCGTTTGCGTCATCGTAGCGTGGCCGATTTTCATCGCCGGCCTGCAACTTGGGACCGCGGATCTGACCGCGGGCCGCGCGCTGCAGCTCCGCGATCTTTTCCACCGCGCCTGCGCTCTCTGGCCGCGACTCGCGAAACTTTGCGTGGCGGTTTACGGCGCCTACATTTTTTGGACGGTCGTGCCGGTGCTCGCGATCCTGTCGCTGGCTGCCGCCGCCACGATTTTCTCGCTCTTGCTCTCGTTAGTCGTCCTGGCCTTCCAGGTTTACATGGCGGGGCGCCTCTTCATTAACTTTATGTTCTGGCAACAGACCAGCGTGCTGGAAGGCCACGATGGTCTCGAGGCGTTGCGCGAGAGCAGAGAATTGGCGCGCAGTCGCAAGAGCGCGCCCCGGCTGCAACGGCCCCTTTATCGCGGCGCGATTCTCGCCTCGCTCTGGTTGTTGCTGGCGTTGGCGTTGAGCTTCGGCGCGGAACTGCCGTTTCTCATCGTCCGGCTGCAAGGAATCACCGATCCGGAAAGTGCCCAACGGGTGCTGCAAGGTTTATTGAACGCTCCCGCGCCCGATGCGATGACGGTTGCCAGTTACGCCTTGAGCAGTCTCGTGCAGGCCGCGCTGCGTCCGCTCCTCGGAATCGCGTTCGTCCTTCTCTACTTCGACGCGAAATCCACCGTCGCCGCGCGAGGCCGTTAATTGAGCATGACGTACGGCATCAAGCCGTGCCGGCCGCCTTCGCGTCCGAAGCCGCTTTCCTTGTAGCCGCCGAATGGACTGGTCGGATCGAATTTGTTGTAGGTGTTCGCCCAAACGATTCCCGCTCGCAGTTTGCTCACGATCTTGAAGATCTTGCTGCCTTTGTCGGTCCAGACGCCGGCGCTCAAGCCGTAAGGCGTGTTGTTCGCGCGCTCGATCGCTTCCTCCGGCGTGCGGAAAGTCATCACGCTCAAGACCGGCCCGAAAATTTCTTCCTGCGCGATCCGGTGCGACTCCGTCACGCCGGTGAAAAAACTGGGCGGATACCAGTAGCCTTTTTTCGGGAGAAGCGCTTTCGATTGCACCAGCTCCGCGCCCTGCCGCAATCCGCTGTCGACCAGCTGGCAGATTTTCTCGAGCTGCATTCGCGAATTGATCGCGCCGATGTCTGTGTTCTTGTCGAGCGGATTGCCCACGCGCAAGGTCGCGATGCGATCGCGCAACTTTCGGATCACCGCCGGAAACACACCTTCCTGCACGAGCAGCCGCGATCCGGCGCAGCAAACGTGGCCCTGGTTAAAATAAATTCCCGCGATGATTCCTTCCACCGCCTGATCGATCGGCGCGTCTTCGAAAATGATGTTGGCCGCTTTTCCGCCGAGCTCGAGCGTGAGGTCCTTCTTTGTGCCCGCGACCGCTTGCGTGAGAAGTTTCCCCACCGAGGTCGAACCGGTGAACGCAATCTTGTCCACGTCCGAATGCTCGACCAGCGCCTTCCCCGTTTCGCCGGCGCCGGTCACGATATTCACGACGCCAGCCGGCAAGCCCGCTTCCTGGAAAATTTCTGCGAGATGCATCGCGGTGATGCTGGTGGTCTCCGCCGGCTTGAGCACGCAGGTGTTCCCACAGGCGAGCGCAGGCGCGAGCTTCCACGCCGCCATTAAGAGCGGGAAATTCCAGGGAATGATCTGGCCGGCGACACCAAGCGGCCGCGCTGTGCGACCCGGAAATGCGTACTCGAGTTTGTCCGCCCAGCCGGCGTAATAAAAAAAATGCGCCGCTACCAGCGGCAGATCGATATCACGGCTTTCCTTGATCGTCTTGCCGCCGTCCATCGTCTCCAGCACGGCCAGTTCCCGCGATCTTTCCTGGATGAGCCGCGCAACGCGGTAAAGAAACTTTCCGCGCTCGCGACCGGGCATTTTGCCCCAGACGCTTTTGTATGCCCGTCGCGCGGCTTTAACAGCGAGATCGATATCACGCGCGTCCGCCTCCGCGATTTCAGCAAGTTTTTCCTCCGTCGCGGGATTGATGGAATCAAAATATTTCCCGGAGCGAGGCGCGACGAATTTTCCTCCAATGAACAATTGATAACGTCGCTTGAGCTGGATGTAGTTGTGGGCTTCCGGCGCTGGCGCGTAACTCCATTTCTCGCCGAAGTTCAGCCGACGGTCGTTCGGCGAAATGGGGGCTGGCCGATGATCGAGTGACTTCGCCGCAGGCAGCACGACGGTTTCAGCGCGCCGAGAACGTTTGCGAGGCATCGTTCTTTTGTAATCGGCAAAAGCCTCCGCCGCACGCAAGAATGCAAAGGCGCTTGTGCCAAGCGCCTGTTCTCTAGTGGTAGGCGCTTGACACAAGCGCCTCTACATCGCTTACGGCAGCGAGAAATAATCGCCGCTTTGGTAATTGCCCTCGACGGTTTTGGCAATTTGCATCAGGACGTCGTTCGCCAGGGTGCTCGCTCCGAAACGAAAAAGGTCCGGCGTCAGCCAATCGTCACCGAGCGTTTCCTTGACCATGACGAGATACGCGAGTGCTTGCTTCGCGGTTCGGATCCCACCGGCCGGCTTCATTCCGATACGAATTCCGGTTTCATAAAAGTGATCGCGGATGGCTTCCAGCATCACGAGCGTCATGGGCATCGTCGCCGCGGGCGAAATTTTGCCGGTTGATGTCTTGATGAAGTCCGCGCCGGCGCGCATTGCGATTTCGCTGGCGATCCGGACGTTGTCGTAGGTTTGCAGCTCGCCGGTTTCGAGAATCACTTTCAGGTGCGCTGCACCGCATGCTTCCTTGGACGCGGCGATTTCATCGAAGACGCTGTTGTGATTTCCGGCGAGGAATTTGCCGCGATCGATCACCATATCGATTTCATCCGCGCCATCGCGCGCGGCGCTCCGGACTTCCTGGAGCTTCAGCCGCAACGGCATCAGGCCGATGGGAAAAGCGGTCGCGACTGAAGCGACTTTGACGCCGGACATGCCCAGGAATTTTTTCGCGACGCGAACGAAATTTGGATAAACACAAACGGCGGCGCACGACGGGACCTCGTAGCGCGGGTCCATCGGCTGCATCGCTTTGCGGCAAACGAACGCCACTTTTCCGGGGGTGTCTTTTCCTTCGAGCGTCGTCAGATCCATCATCGAGATCGCCAGCTTCAGTCCGGCAAGCTTGGCGGAGGCTTTGATGCTCCGTTTGCCGAAGGCGGCGGCGCGCTCTTCCACCATGACTTGGTCGATGGTCGGGACGGGCCGATGCGGGCCGCGCCTTCCGCGGAGGCTGTCGGTTGCGGCCAGAGCTTTCATCTAACTGTCGCGCTGGGCATTTTCCGCAGTGACGCGCCACTCCTGGCGGGTCGCGAGAATCAACGGAATGAATTTGAAGAACGCTCGGATCACCGAAGCGAGATAGACGAGAAGCCCGACGCCCTGCAATGCGATCAAGATCAGGTGGCCGTGGTGGTCGAGGAAGAACCCGGGTTTGAAATAAATGGCGACCGCGCTCCCAGCGTTAAAAATAAAAATGACCGGAATGATGAGCGCGATGTTGAGGCGTTGATCGGCGCCGACCATTGCATACAGCAGGCTGCCGACAGGTCCCGCGCTATCCCGGCTGCGCAATTCGACGATGCGCCGGTCGTACACGAAGAGGGCCCACACCACGATGGCGTAGAGCGCCGTCAGCACGAACCACATGAAGGGATCGGCCAGGCGTGTGAACGCAAGCGACTCGACCAGCGCGCAGGCGATGTAGAAAAAATTGTGCACGAATTCCAGCGGCCAGCGGATCAAGGTGAGCGTGTGGATGAGCGAGCGGGACCAGAAGAGAAGGATGATGAGCAGGCCGGTGGCGACATAAGGCCACGCGACAGATTGATGGCCGGAGAGGACCAGCCGTGCATTATCAACCAGAAAATATAGCGCGACGCCCTGAATGATGCTGCAAAGCGTCAGCTCGATCTCGACCACCATCGAGTCGAGTTCCTTGCGATTGCCGCCGGATGAAGTCACGACGCGAGTCGTAACTGGGCGTTCGGCAGGCGTCAATATCCGTCATGGCTGTCGTCCAAGCGGACAAACGACGCGCCGTCACGTTATCGCATTTGCTTCACCAGATAGGCCAGGACACCGATGGCTCGCTCGATCTTCGGCGACCAGGGTTCGCCACAGCTGAGGCGGATGAAGTTGCGGAAGTTCTGCCGGGGCGAAAACATCGGGCCGGGCGCGATGCTGATTTTCTCCGCGAGCGCCTTTGCGTGAAGACGTAGCGAATCGACTCGCGCGGGGAGTTCGACCCAAAGCACCAAACCGCCGGTGGGACGCGTCATCTTGATTCCGGCCGGAAAACTCTCCGCCACCGCGTGGCTGATCTTTTCCATTTGCGTCTGCAATGCACGCCGCAATCCCCGGAGATGATGATCGTAACCGCCGTTCGTCATGTATTCCGCGAGCGCGAGCTGCGGCAGAGTCGCGGTCGCAACCGTGCTGGTGAACTTCAGGTCTCTCGTGCTCTCGAAGAATCGTCCCGGCATGAGCCAGCCGACGCGATAGCCAGGTGCGACCGATTTCGAGAACGAGCCGCAAAGCATGACGAGTCCTTTCCGGTCGTACGACTTGGCGACGTGAGGACGCTCGCGACCGAAGTGGAGATCGCCATAGAGATCGTCTTCGATCAGCGGTATTTCTCGTCGCGCCAGCATCGCGACGAGTCGCTCTTTCGCCGCAGCCGGCATCAAACTCCCCAGCGGATTGTTGAAATTCGGAACCACGAGGCAGGCGTGCACTCGTCCCGAGCGCAAGACGCGTTCCAGTGCATCCAAGTCCAGGCCAGTGCGCGGATGCGTGGGGATTTCGAGTGCCTTCAATCCGAGTTGCGCGATCAATTGGATGACGCCGAAATAAGTGGGCGATTCGACTGCGACTGTATCGCCCGGCTTCGTCACGGCGCGCAATGAGAGAACCAGCGCTTCCATGCAGCCGCTCGTCGTGATGATTTCGTCCGGCGAAATCTTGAGGCCCCAATCCAAGGCGCGACGGGCGAGGGCGCGGCGCAAGGCGAGACAGCCGGGCGGCATGTCCAATTCCAAGGAAGCCGATCCCGCGCGCCGGGCGGCGGCCGAAATGATGCGGTTGAGTTTCTGCACCGGCAGCAGTTCGGCATTTGGCAAACCGGCACCGAATTGCACGACGTCGCGCATCATCGTGGCATCGAAGAGCCGGGAGATAAGGGTGGGGGATTCATCGCGTGAAACCGTGCGAGCCGGTCGCGAAGTTTGCGGTTCATCCAGGAGATGGTGCGGCCGGTAGCGGACGAAGAATCCGGATTTCGGGCGCGCTTCGATCAGCCCGCGATTTTCCAGAGTCAGGTAGGCCTGCACCGCCGTCGCGAGGCTGACTTTATGCTGCCGGCTGGCTCGCCGGACCGAGGGAATGCGGTCGCCGGTTCGGAGCACGCCGCCTTCAATCATCTCGCCGAGATCGGTGGCAATCCGGGCGTAAAGCGGTTCGCTTTTGCGCGCAGCGGATGTTCGCGAGATGACCATGGACTTTTCAGTGTGCGTCGGCTGCGGGAAGTCAGACAGCGACAGATAGTCGAGAATACAGGCAGTACAGAAAGCTGCGATGTAAAACTGTACTGCCCGGAAAACTACCGGTCTGCATCTGTAATGCTCGACAAATTCTTCTAGACTCCCGGCGTGTTGAGAGAGCAAACCGTCATCGCAGCAGCAACAATTCCGCGCATCGTCGACGCGGCGGTCGCCTGGATGCTGGCCTAACGAGTATGCGAATTGGACATTATCACTTGCTGGATGTTTTCACGGACCGAGCCTTCGGCGGGAATCCCCTCGCTGTTTTCACGAACGGCGATGGCATTCCCGACGCGACCATGCAATCGATCGCCCGGGAATTGAATCTCTCGGAAACGACCTTCGTTCTGCCACCTGACGATTCGCAGAACACCTGCCGGGTGCGGATCTTTACTCCCGGCAGCGAACTGCCGATGGCGGGTCATCCAACGATCGGGACTGCTTTTGTTCTGGCGCGAGAAGGACTCGTTAGGCCGTCGGACGCTAAGACAACGATCGTCTTTGAAGAGGGCGTCGGCCCGGTGCCTGTTTCGATCGATTGGAAAGGGGGCGCGCCCGGGTTTATCGAGATGCGCCAGCCGTTGCCAAAGTTCGGACCGCGTTTCGAGGATGCGAAATCGATCGCGGAAATGCTCTCGCTGGAGGCGCGCGATATTCTGGAGACGAATCTGCCCATCGAGGTTGTTTCCTGCGGGGTGCCTTTTCTTTTCGTCCCGATCAACAGCCTGGAAGCGATGGAGCGGATTCGTTTTCGCCTGGATCTATGGGATCACATGTTGCTTGGATGGGCCGCGCAAGGCGTTTTCGTATTCACGAAAGGAGGCCGGTTTTCAGGTTCGGACGTTCACAGCCGCATGTTCGCGCCCGGATTGGGCGTACACGAAGATCCGGCGACCGGTGGGGCGAGCGGGCCGCTCGGCTGCTATCTGGTGCGCCACCAAGTGATTTCGCCAGAGAGCGAACTGCGCTTTGTGAGCGAGCAGGGAATCGAGATGGGCCGGCCAAGTTTTATCAAAATCAGGATTGGACATAGGCGGGGTGAGATTACCGATGTGCGAGTGGGCGGGACGTGCCAATACATGGGGTCCGGTATTTTGGAACTGGCTGACTTGCCCCCGCTGGAACAGCGCGCATGAACATTGAACCTGTAACCTTGCGCGGAGCCACCGTCCGGCTCGAGCCTTTGACGATCGGCCACGCGACGGCGCTAGCACGCGTCGGGTTGGAGCCCGATCTCTGGCGCTGGATTCCCACTCCTGTCACCACCGCCGATGAAATGCACGCCTACGTCGCGAGCGCGCTCGATGAGTCGAGGCGGGGCGTCTCCCTTCCTTTTGTCATCATCGATCAAGCCAGCGATCAGGTTATCGGATGCACTCGCTACGCGAACATCGACGCGATCGATCGCCGCGTCGAAATCGGTTGGACGTGGATCACGTCGGCCTTTCAACGGACCGCTGCCAACACAGAAGCCAAGCTGCTCCTCTTAAGCCACGCCTTTGAGACCTTGCGGGTGAATCGCGTCGAGTTCAAAACCGATGCTCTCAACGAGCGGTCGCGTAACGCCGTTAAGCGAATCGGGGCAGTCGAGGAAGGCATCTTTCGCAAGCATAAGATTACCGCTTCGGGGCGAGTCAGAGACTCGGTCTATTTTTCGATCATCGACACAGAATGGCCGGCCGTTAAAGCCCGGCTGGCAAAGATGCTTCGACTGTAGCCGCGGCGCTCTGTCGCCGCGTTGGAGCGCAGGCCTGCCTCAGGCCCTCGGGACGAGCGGGGCTATTACGGCGCGAGGGCGGGCCGTCGCCAAGTAAGAAGAACGCACTAACTGAGCGGGGGGCTACAGCGCCAGGGCGCTGCTTACCGCGCGAGGACGACGTCTTTTTTCGTCCAGGCGTGCACCTGCTGGCAATGCGGGCAGGTCAGCTTGTGATTCTTGAGCGGCGTGTCCGCGTAGAGATCTTCATCGATCGTTAGGCCGGTAGCGGTGAGTTTCGCCGTGGCCGGGCATCGGACTAGTATGCGTTTAATCATGGGTGTTTTTTTCGCGGTTGCCGCTGGGGTGTTCATAAAATTGGTTAGCCGAGTCGATAAACGATTCGTGCTTTGTCGATATCGTATGGCGACATCTGGAGTTTTACCCGATCGCCGGTCGTGAGGCGAATAAAACGTTTGCGCATTTTCCCG
The DNA here is from genome assembly GCA_003134785.1 of Spartobacteria bacterium. GTDB lineage: Bacteria > Verrucomicrobiota > Verrucomicrobiia > Chthoniobacterales > UBA10450 > AV80. The sequence continues at coordinate 292,824 of PLCN01000020.1, read as the reverse complement.
GAGATATGCGCGAGGACGAGATGGTCGTTCGCGAGTTGCACCCGGAACATGGTGCCCGCGAGGACGGAAATAATTTTTCCCTCGAGTTCAATTGCTTTTTTAGAATCCATGGAGAGTTGCAGAACCGGCGCCCTTTACAGAGCGCCGGTTCGCAGAATCAAATAGCGCTAATTAGTAGCGGTTGCCGGCTGACTGGCGCGGACGCTCTTCGCGCGCGCGCGCTTCGTTGACAGTCAGGGTGCGTCCTTGCACTTCCTTGCCGTTGAATGCGGCGATGGCCGCGTTGGCTTCGGTCGTGTCGGCCATGGAGACGAACGCAAAGCCGCGGGAGCGGCCGGTCGTGCGATCCATCATTAAGGCGACGTCAGTGACTTTGCCATGTTGTTCGAAAAGATCCTGAAGATCGTTTTCAGTGGTCTCAAAAGAGAGATTACCTACGTACAGTTTCATTGTTAATTCTTGGAGCAAAAACTGCCAGCTACAGAGCCGTTCCCGAGAACCGGGTTTCAAACCACCACTGAGGAATCTCAGCTGACGATCTACCACGCAACGAACAAAACAGACTTAATCCAATAGGCGGGGACCCTCGCCCACTTTCGGGGAAACGCAACCGATACTTCCGGGCGGTGAATTCGCTTGAGTTGTGTGGGCCCGGCGTCGCCCATAGGGCGACGGCTACAGAGTGTAAACATTCAGGCAAAATGCCTGAGTTATGTGGCGGTCCTCGTTCCAGGCTTGCAAAAGGCTGCCGTTGGCTCGTATGCATTCGGCGATGTCACCTCGTCCGACGATCTTCATTTCCGCGGTGAGCCGGGAGCTGCGCAGCGCACGGCAACTGGTCGCTAACACGCTGACCTTTCTGGGATACGAGCCCGTCTGGCAGGACATCTTCGGCACGGAAGGCGGCGATCTGCGCCAAATGCTGCGCACGCAAATCGATCAATGCAAAGGCGTCGTCCAGCTCGTGGGCCAGTGCTACGGCGCGGAACCGCCTGTGCCGGATCCGGAGTTCGGCCGGACGAGTTACACGCAATACGAGGCCCTTTACGCCCGGAAGAAGGGGAAAAAGGTCTGGTATCTTTTCATGGACGAAAGCTTCCCGATCGACCAGCACGAACCGGAGCCGGAAGAGATGCGGCAGTTGCAGGCTTCTTATCGTGGGGTCTTGCAAGCCGACACGCATGTTTTCCATCCGCTCGCGAGCCGTGAGGCTTTAGAGGCGGGCGTCCTCAAGCTGCGCGACGATCTGACCAAGCTCCGCCGCGGCGTAAGACAATGGGCTTTGGGTGTAGCCATTCTGCTCGGCATTATCGCGCTCCTGGTCATCTGGCTGGTGCATAGCCAGGGTAAAATGACGGCGCAGATGGCGAAGGAAGGGGGATCGATTGAGAAGATCGCGGAACGCTTCGAATCGCTCGCCTCGACTGGCGGACTGATCACCGTGGCGAAAACTCCCGAGGAGCATTATCACAATGCGCGGGTGCACGAACTGGGTGGCAACTTCGCCGCCGCCCGCAAAGAATACGCCGAATATCTCTCCGCAAATCTGGAAGCGCTCGATCCGTGGCTGAGTTATTCGGCCATGCTCAAAGCGGCCGAAGGTAAAGCCGGGGCCGTCGAGGCCATGCGTTACTTTGGCGACAAGCTCAAGCCGCCCACCGTTTCCTATCAGACCGCGCTGGCCTTGCTCGAGGATGGCGACGCGCGCTTGAAGAAACTCCAGGAGCTGGCCGAGAAATATCCCGACTTCGGTCCGCTCGCGTGGCTGATTAGCCAGGAATATTCCGAGGCCAGGCGTGGTGATCAGACGCTGGCCGATCAGCGCGCGGAAAAAGAATGGCTGGAGAAATTCCGCGCCGCGCAAGCTGCCGGAAAATTCCAGAAATTTTTCCTGGATAAGAAAGAAGCGCAGAAATGGATTGATGCCGCGGAAGCTCGTTGGGCCAAGCTCACCAGCACGCCCGAAAGTGTCCTCCAAAATCCGGTGACGCTTACCGCACAGTTCGCCAGCGGCGGCTGGGCCGTCATTTTTTCTCTAACGGATTTCAAGGTGAAGGAGCTGTTCTACAAACTCGACGGGAAAGGCGATTTTCAGTCCACGGGCCATCTGCCGTATAAGAACCCGCAGACCGGCCTGGCGATGATCAACACCCACCTCCCGCTGCCGAATCTCCCGCCCGGCGAACACACGATCGAAGTAAAGTACGTGGACAAGAACGAGAAGACGAACGGCCCCTACACGCTCAAGTTTTCCACCGGCGACGAGCAGCTTTCGCAGGGAAAGATGGCTCTCAACATGACGATCGGTTCGTGGCTGTCGTTTCGCGACTACGAAGGAAAGGTCCTGCTCTACTTCACCCAGCTGTTGTCATTTCGCCCGGTGATCAAAGAAATCCGCTACTCGGTGAATAGCGATAAGGTGGACCAGATCTATAAGTTCAAACCGAGCGATAAGATGTATCAGATCGGCGACGATCTCCCTTACGTCTACGTGCCTGCCGATTCCCAGTTCGCGTGCGTGCAAGTCACCTACAAGGACGGCACGACTTCGCCGGTGCAGAAATTCCTGCGGGCGAACAGCCAGAATTAGGAGCCGCGTCTGCATCCAGCAGGTCCGCGTCGATCACGATCAATGATGCGACAAAGCTGCGATTGCTTCACGCCAGGGGACGAGCAGGAGGAGGATCGCGGAGTATAAGCACATGAAGCAGCGGGGAATCCAAACTTCAAGCGTCGTCAAAGGGATGTATCGATGCGCGTCGGCTTCATCTCGTAACGCGATCCACTCGGCGGCAAACGGAGCGAGGGGAAGGCGCTCTTCGATGGCTTCGACCACGCGAAACTTTGCCGCGTTGAGGTATCGATAGGATCGGACCAGGCGGAACCAGAAGTAAGAGACAAGGATGCCGGGAAACGGAATCACCCACAAAAGCAGTCTTAGCTGAGGTGGCACTTCACGGGTAAACATGTATCCCAGCAAGGCGCAAAGGCCGGTGTTGATACTGAGGAAGAAGGAATTCGCGCTCTGTCGTCGATCGGCGATTTTGTCGAGCAGTTGCAGGTAAATTCGGTACTGCTCGAGTAACATGTAACTGGGAGGGGCGGCACCGGGCGCGGGGCAAAGCGTCGCCCGGATATCGGAATTCAATTGGTCGGTCTTAGACATGCGCTGGACTTGATACAGCTTTCCGTTTTCCTATTCTCCACCGGGATGCGATGGGCAAACGAAAAATGTTATTCCATCTGTTTGTTCGACATTTCTGTTCCTCGCAGCTAACGCTGACTCGTTGAAGCCATCCTTAAGAATTAGCAGGTTGCCCGCGGCAGAATGAAGAAACTCCAGGATAGTGATTAGTAGATGGACGGCGTCTTCCTACCGCGCACCGACCGCGTGATCGTCGGATTCACGGGCCACCGTCACCTTCGAGACGAGAACAAGGTCGCGAGCCTTTTGCGCGAGGTCGTGGGTTCGCTCCGTCGTGAGATCGGTGGCGAGATGATCGGGCGGTCGTCGGTGGCTAGTGGAGCAGATACACTCTTCGCCGAGGCGTGTTTGGAGGCGGATCTGAAATGGGTTGCGTTATTGCCTTTTCCAGAGGCCGATTTCAAAAAAGATTTTGACGAAGGGGCCTGGCAACGGGCCAGGGCTTTACTGGATCGGGCCGCGCGCATCGAGACTTTGTCCATCGTCGCGGAGCGGCCGGCCGGCTATCTCCGCTGCGGGCTGGTCACGGTAGATGGAGCGAACTTGATGATTGCGGTGTGGGATGAGAAGGCCTCGCGCGGGCCGGGCGGGACCGCGGATGTCGTGGCCCACGCGCGGACCTTGCAAAAACCATTGATCCTTATCAATCCTGACAACCTCGAGATAGCGCGGGAGCGATTCCTCTAAGGCGATGTCGGAACTGCAGCCTTTCCGGCAAGAAGAATCTGGTTAATCATCCCTGCGGCTTAATGAAACGACTTCTTGCTTTGGACGGTGGAGGAATCCGCGGAATTTTTTCTCTCGAAATTCTGGCGCGGATCGAAGCCCAGTTACGCGAAAAAACGGGTAACAAGGAGTTGGTGCTGGCCGACCATTTTCACTATCTCGCTGGCAGCAGCACCGGCGCCATTATTGCGGCCTGCCTCGCCTGGGGCATGAGTGTAAAAGAAGTGCAGGAGCTTTACCTGACCCACGCGGTCGAGATGTTCCGGCCCGCTCCAATCTATCGTCGTTTCTGGAATAAATTCGACGCGCTCGCGATTACCAACATGTTTAAGCGGGTCTTGTCCGAGGATGGCGAGGGGAAGGTGCCGGCTCTCCTCGGCACGAAGAGACTTCGCACTCTGCTCACGCTGGTCATGCGAAACCATTCCACCGGTTCACCCTGGCCTGTCTCCAACAACCCGGCGGCAAGGTTTAATGACCCGAATCTTCCCGGTTGTAATCTCAATCTCCCTTTGTGGCAACTGGTCCGGGCCAGCACCGCAGCGCCGGTCTATTTCCCGCCGGAAACGATCGAGCTGGGAGGCAAACTACAGGTTTTCGTCGACGGCGGAATCAGCCCTTACAATAATCCGGCCCTGTTGTTGTACCTGATGGCCACGCTGCCCTGTTACAACCTTGGTTGGGAAACCGGGGTGGATAAGATGCTCCTGGTCTCGGTCGGGACCGGTCGATCGCGGACTGGCTCTGGTTTGCTCCGCGGCGACCAAATGAACTTGCTCCGCAATATCAGCTCTATTCCCGAGGCGCTCATGTCTTCCATCAGCGTCGAGCAGGATGTAATTTGTCGAACGCTTGGTCTGTGTAAGGCGGGCGAGGAGATCGATTCGGAAATAGGTGATTTGAAAGATGTGGCGCCGGCTGATCTGGCCGCGAAAAGGTTTACCTACCTGCGTTACGATCATTGTTTTACTCCGGAAGAGCTGGCTTCGGCGAAGCTTCAAAGCAAACGCGGTTTTGCACTCGATAATGTCCTTCTCATTCCTTTTCTTCAGGAGATCGGAGCGAGTTACGCGGAAGAACACGTCAAATCCGAAGATTTGATTTAGCGAGTCCGCCGGGATGCAGAAGGAGTGGGACGGGATTCATTAAAGCGTTAAGATGATGGTGCGCTGGTTGGGCGGGAACTTGACGCCCCCGACCATGCTGCGCCGTTCAGCACTAGACCAATAACGTTAACAAACTAATTTACTGTGGCCATACCGATCGATTCCGACTTCTGGGAAGACCTGCTGACTTTCATCGAAGAGGGCAAGGTCATCCCGGTGATCGGTGAATCCGTGGTGACGTTCGGAGACGACGATCGCAACCTCTACCAGTGGCTGGCCACGCGCCTGGCGGAAAAGCTCCAAGTCCCGCTCGAGAGCGTGCCGCCTAACCCTTCCCTGAACGATGTGGTTTGCCGTCACCTCCTGAATGGTGGGCCGCGCAACGTAATCTACACCCGGCTCCAACGCATGCTTCGCGACGAATGCCCTACGCCCGGCTCGACCTTGCGCGAGCTGGCTTCGATCTCCGCTTTTAATCTTTTTCTTACGACCACCTTTGATCCTCTCCTGGAAAATGCGCTTAATGCCGCGCGCTACGGTGGTCAGGCGCTGACTCAACGGTTTTCCTTTTTCCCCGAAGCGGGAGAGAAAGATCTTCCATCGCGAAAAACCGGGCTGACCCGCGCGACGGTCTACCATCTTTTGGGCTACGTTTCGCCGAGCCCGGAGTATGTGGTGTGGGAGGAAGATGCGCTCGAATTTGTCTGCGCGCTGCATCAACACCTGCCGGTGATGGAGAAACTGGCGCGCGACCTCAAGGAGCATGGCCTGCTGGTCCTGGGGCTTAATTTTTCTGACTGGCTGGTGCGCTTTTTTCTCCGGATTACCAAGCAATCCCGTCTTTCGGAATCCAGATCCAACACGGAGGTGCTGGCGGTGGGATCGCCGGGCGCGGTGCCCGAGAGCATGGTGCTTTTTTTCGGCGGAGTGAGCCGAAACATTCAAGTGGTGTCAGTCGATCCCGCGGAATTCGTTGCCGAACTAGGCCGGCGGTGGCGGGAAAAGCATCCGCCTGCGGAAGGCACCAGCGCGGCGTTCGTGCCACCGCCCGAATTGGAGATGCCAGGCGGCGCTATTTTTATGAGTTACGCCCGGGAAGACGAGGATGCGGCGCGGAGATTGAAAGCGGGACTCGAGAAGTATGGATGCATCGTTTGGTATGACCGCGAACGGCTGAAACCGGGCGGAAACTGGGCCAACCATTTGCAAGATGAAGTGAAGGGCCGGTGCTCTCTTTTTCTCTCCGTCATCTCGCAGACGACGGAAAATGCGCCTTCGGGATATTTCCACCAGGAACGCAACTGGGCTGCGGAATGGCAAGCCATGTTTTCCGAAGGCGAAGAATTTTACATCCCGGTTATCATCGACGATTCGCCGCTTGCGACGAAACGGGAGCCGCGCAGTTTTCGCACAGTTCAGGCCACGAGCCTGACCGGCGGCGAAGTAACCGAAGATTTTGGAAAACATCTGCATGCGTTGCAGCAAAAACGGCTGGCCGCGCTCGCCGCGCCATGAGCTCCACCGGCAGCATCGCCGTCCGTGCGAGCGGCACGGATCCCGAGTCGCCGTGGCTGGGGCTGCGTTCGTTTACGGAAGAGACGCAGGGTTACTTCTTTGGCCGAAGCACGGAACTCCAGGAGTTTTTCGAGCGAGTATTGCATAAACCGCTCACGGTTTTGTTCGGGCAATCGGGTCTGGGAAAAACATCTCTTATTCAGGCTGGTCTTATTCCCCGGCTGCGCGAGGCCGAGCTTCTGCCAGTCCGGATTCGTTTGCGTTATGACCAGGATGCCGGATCACCGGGCGCGCAGATGATCGAGGCCTTGCGCGAATCGCTGCAACTCGCCGGGCGCGGCGATCTTTCCGATGTTTGCGCCGGCGCAAACAGCCTCTGGTTGCTTCTACACGACGCAGAGTTCGGCTTTATCGATAGCGATGGATCTCCAGTCGTCAGGCCGGTCTTCATTTTCGATCAGTTCGAGGAAATTTTCACTCTCGGCGAAGCGCGCCATCACATGGCCGAAGATTTCCGCGAGACCCTGGCCGCAATCGTGGAAAACCGGATGCCGTCGGAAGTTCGCGCCCAAATTGAAAAGGACGACCGGCTGGCGGAGCGGGTCGATTATCATGCTCATCCCGCGAAGGTCTTGCTTTCCCTGCGCGAAGATTTTCTCCACCTGCTGGAACGGTGGCGGCGGCGGCTGCCCGCCTTGATGGATAACCGGATGGAGCTTCGCCCGTTGAGTGGCGTCCAGGCTGTCCAGGCGGTGGTGGAACCCGGCAGCCTGCGTCCTGATAAACCACCCATTGTTTCCGCCGAGATAGGCGCGGCCATCGTTCGTTTTGTCGCCGGAGTGCGTTCCGACGTCCCCCTCGATGAGATCGATGCGGTGCCGCCTCTCCTAAGTCTCATGTGCGCAGAACTAAACGCGCAGCGCCTCGCCGCCGGTGAAGAAACCATCGCCGCGGAACAGTTGGAAGGCCGCAGTGGACATATCCTCGAAAAATTTTACTCCGATACTTTTTCGAACCATCCCGCTGCCGTCCGCGAATTTGTCGAGGATCGGCTCCTTTCCGAATCGGGCCATCGTCAGGCTGTTACTCTGGACACGGCTGAGGCGGAGCTCGCGCGCGGCGGCCTGGTAAAGGAAGCTGCCTCGAACGCAATCGCAGACCTGGTTGAGCGGCGCCTTCTTGTCGTGGAAGAGCGAGGCGGAGTTCGACGAGTGGAGCTAACTCACGACGTGCTGACGGCCGTAGCATCGGCTAGCCGCGCCAACCGCCGTGAACGCGAAGCCAGCGCGCGTCTCGCGGCCAGCCAACAGCAACGGCTCCGGCGACAGCGAAGGATCACTCTCGGAATCGTCACCGCTTTGCTCATGAGTTGCGCTGCTTTAATGACTTATGCCTATCGAACCCGGCAAGAGATCAAGTATCGCGAGCTGCTTGATGCTGGTAACTTCATGCTGGAAGCGGGCGACTACACTCCAGCGCTGCAAAAGTTCAAAGAGGCAGCGGGACTTGAGTCCTCCGAAGCGGAGGCGTGGTTCGGAATCGGAGATGCTCTAGTTCGCCAGGCTTATGGGTCGGGCGACTCTAGAAATACACCTATCCTGTCGGAGGCGATCAAGGCCTACGACAAGGCAGTCGAAATCGCGAAAAGAAAAAACGCGACAACGGCCCAACATTACTCCGGCCAGGCGAAACTTGCGCAGGCTTACGTCGGCCTCGGCGATGTTTACGCTTTGGGAGTCGATCCTGATTTTTCGAAGGCGGAAGAGCTATACAAACAAGCGGAAACGATCGACCCGGAATCACCCGACCCTCATGTGGGTTACGGCAACATTTATCTCGAACAAGGCCGATTCCATCTCGCGATGGACCAGTACGAAGCGGCCTTGAAGGCTTCGCGGCAACGTAACGTGCCCAACTACGGCGCGCATGTTGGCGTGGGAACTGTTTACTTCAACCTGGGTCATTACGGCCCTGCCATCGATGAATTCAATCGCGCGATTGGAGCTAGTCCGGGCGCGGTCATCGTCAGGTTCCGGCTCGCGAAGGCAATCTATATGAAGGACCAAAGCGATCCACGCGCCGCCGAGTTCTTCAAGAGTCTCGTCGGTTCAAACATGAAGCGACTCGATTCTTCAAGCCGGATGACCCTCGCTTATATGCTCCTGGAAAAAGCGAAGCTACCCGCGGACGGGCCTCTTCCAGCAGAGGCGGTCGCGCACCTCGAAGCCGCCTACCAAAAAGATCCTTATGCCTTCTCAGCTTTTCGCCTTGGAATCGCCCGGGCCCTCCAGGGTAATGCGCCTGAAGCCGCCAGACTCTGGGATGAAGCTGCGAAACTTTCATGGGGCGGTGATTTGCTTGCGCGGCGAACCTATGCGCCGCTCCTGGCCGCGCTGCGCAACGACCCGGAAGGTTTAACCCGCTTTCAGGAGGCAACTCAGTCTCTGGCGCAGGAAGGAGCTGCCGGTTTCCTCGAGACGGTGAAGCGGGAGGCAGAATTGATTCGGCGTTCCGGCCTTTACGACGCCCAGATCAATCCGGTGATCGCCCTGCTCGACGAAGCGATCGGCCAGGCCCGCGAGCACAACCAGATCGTCTCTCCGTCTTCGCCTTAGTTCTCCTCCCGTTCACGGAAGATTAGCGTTGACTCTATCCGCCGGCTTATGAAGATGTGGCGATGTCTTCATTTTGTGCGAACTCCCGTGTGATCAATAGCCGCCGCGTCTCGCGCACACCGGCACGGATCGGCTGGCTCGGATCCGTTGCGACGATTGCTTTGGCCGGTGCGCTCAGTGTGAGCGCTAGCTTCGCCGGTTCGGAAGCCACTTACGACGCCAAGGAATATCCGATCGTGGAAACTCCAGTGACGGTGAGGGAGTCGCGCGGATTGGTCACGGCGGAAGGACCCTCGGGAATGTTTCTCAACCCCACCTCGGCCACCTTGCCCCAAGGCACCTTCGACTTCGGCTATTGTTTCGTGCTGACCAACCAGGACACCGACGAGATCGGACACCACATGTTCCTTAGCTACGGTGTGCGGGACTGGCTTGAGCTAGGCATCGTCGCCGACCTGATCAGCTTCAATACTACCGGCGCGGAACTTCCGGAAGGTTCCTACGGCACCGCGGGACCGATGGCCAGGGTCCGGCTGGTTCGGGACCGCGAATGGTGGCCGGAAGTAAGTCTTGGCGCCTACTCAAAGTTTGGCACGGACAACTTTGATTCTTCGAACGCCTTCGTCGCTCTTTCAAAGACCGTTCCAATAGACGAGAAGGGTTTTTTGAAAACGGTGACCTTTCAGGGAGGATTTCGTGAATCGTGGCTCGAGGCGCCCGATCGAAACACCAACCGGTTTTACGGCGGCGTCGAGGTGCAACTGCCGCACAATTTTTATTTGATTGGAGAGGTCACTCAGTTTGCCCGAAGGAAGGATGAGTTCACTCCCTGGGCGGCGGGAATCCAATGGCGAGGCAGCCGGTTTGGGGTCACAGCCGCTATCGTGCAAAGTGGGGACGACGATCCGCCCAGCATTTATCTTGGAATTGGCGGCGGTTTGGGCCCCGAACCGGTGCGCGCTCCTACCCGGCCTTCTGGGCCCTAGAGTTAGTTAGACGGCGTCCCTTTTGCGGGAGAGCGTGCCTGGAGGGATTCGAACCCCCAATCTGCTGATCCGAAGTTTCGTCTCGTTTCCTAGCTTCAACGCACTTTACCAGAGGCAAACGCCCCAAATCAAGTCTAAAGATCGCCGTTCGGACCTAGACGGAGTGACAAAAAAGTGACCACCGAAAAATAATTGAAAATAGTTCCTTTCGGCCTCTGAAAAAGAAACAGAAGATATGGATGAAACACATATCATCCATCAAAACTGTCAGGCCAATCAACCGCGCAGAGGTCCAAGCGCCGTTCATTAGCGTTAAATCCGCGATCAAATTAACGGGGTTAGGCGAAAAACTCATCCGCCAACTCCCGCTCAAACGGTTTGGGAACACCGATTTCACGCATGTCGAGAAAATCAACGAGTTCATCAACCAAGAGGTGGCGAAATGAGCACGACCCCTCTAAATGACCCCTCGCGAATTCAACAGATTCGGATTCTCAATCCTTACCTTCTGGATAATGCCACGACCGTAGAAGGCGCGAAAAATATTACCGGACTGCCCGAGGATGAAGCCAGAACGCTCCTGCCGGCCAATAGTGAGTGGATTCCGCTCTCGACCCTGCAGCACTACATCCTAGGACGTAATCGCGAGAAGACACCGACGCTATATGGCACCCTCCTTTGGTTGAGCGTGCGTGGAATCGAAATCCCGGACGAAGACGAGTGGCTCGCGTCCTCTGTGCGTCAGCTCTTATGGAAGGCTCTACCGTTGGTGGACTGCTACAACAACAGTACAGCGCACCATATTTGCGGAGATCGCCAGTACTTGGAATTTGTTGGTCCAGATTTCTTTTCGCCTGAGACCCTTCTCATCGAGAATCATTACAAAGATACCGCAGCGGATTGGGCTGCGAAGAATGGTAATCTGCGCCTTGTATCGAAAGAGTTGCTGACGCGTGAGGTGGTGCTCCATAGGAATGTGGTAAACTGGACCCTGATACACCATGCGGCCTACGGCTCTTGCCTGACAGAAATACCGCCAAGATATATCACCCCAGAAACGGTTTTTGACCGCACGGTTGAAGCGTTGGATGACGCTACAGCCGTTCCTCAACTCTGGCCTTCCGAAGATCAGAACACCGATATGCCCTGGGAACGACTGAAAGAATGCCAATGGATAAATGCGCTGAGTAAATTGCACGAAGTCGCCAAGCATCACCCGTCGCCTTCGCTCGCGAACCTTATCCGCAGAACGGAATGCCTTAAACGACTCAAGGCAGTCACTCCTTTGGAAACCTGAACCGCACGACGATGAACAATTTCTCCCCACTACGGCAACAAGGCCGGCTTATCGAATTCCAACCTGATCCGACCGCGTGTCCTTGTCCTGTAAAGGAGGACATAACTCAATCCCGAAACCAACCAATTCAATACTCCCAACATCGAAAAATCGAATATGACAACCCTCTTCGCCTTTCCAAAAAAGCGTATGCCGTACAACAGAATATCCTCAGCCTGGAGCCGTATTGGAAAGCTAATCGCCTGTTGGAAATCTGTCTGACGCTACGAAGGGATGTCCCGAACAAAGAAGCCCAGCGACTGCTGAATGGCTTCCTGACCAATGTAATACGGACGAACTGTCTCGTTTACGTGCGAGTGACGGGTCGGACACGAAAGGGCCAGATCCATTATCACATCACGCTCGCGATGACTGAATATTGCGGTAAACGAAAATCCGGAAAGGACCGCCTTGCGAGCTTGCGCAAGAACTTGAAGGCTTCAGCCGCGAGTCATGGATTTGGAAGAACGACGGTCGCGCGTGTCGGAGACATCGAGGGATGGTCGATCTATCTGGCTCGGCACATCGACCAAAGCCGATTGAAATCAGACAAGAAACTCAGGCGCGTATCCTACAGCGCGAATTTCAAACGCATTTGTATGGCGCGATTTTCTTGGACGAGCCCATTTGCGGCCAGGTGGAGGAGAGCCGTGGCAGAAGTGGCGAGGCACCATGGCTACAAAGCGTCAGATTCATCACGCAAATGGATTTGGACACACTACCGAGAGATTCTCGACTGTGCGGAACGTCTAGCGATACCGGAGCGCGACTTCGACGCGATGCCAAGGACAGTGTTTTGGCAAGGGAGGCTCTGGACCGTTCTGCGACTACAAGAAGACCCGAATCTGTTTGTCTTGCAGCGACCGACCGAGGGCAAGGAACAGTTCGCGGTTTGTGATCCGATGGGGAAATACGGGGTAATCTATTGTACCATAAGCGAATATGTCTGGCGGCGCGACTTGCAGCGAATTGTCAACGCTGAGCGCGCAGGCCTGTAATCCTCCAGCCAATGTTACAAATCTACTGGGCTGGTAGTATCGAGCTCAGGCCGTTCAAGACCTGCCGAGGATTGGCGGCGCAACAAGAGGCAAAATTAATTCTTGGCGTATGACTGAAATCTTGCTGTAATTCGCGCGTCAATGTTTCACCCCCGCCCCAAAATAGCTCCTCAGATATGAAGCAAATTCTTGCGTTCGCAATCATTATTGTATGCACACTTGGTGTGCATAAGGCGGCATCACAAACCCTGACCGGCGGCAGTGGCGCTCAATCGTCTGTGCTGGCGCAGGCGGGTTCTCAAAATCACGACGACAAGAGTGATGGCATTTTAAGGTTAGGGGTTACCGCAACAGTGCCTTCGACGCCGTCAGCTGCCACTGACGCTCCACGACGCCGAGTTCGGCCAATGGAGCCTGCCCGTGACGACGACTGTCATGGATGATAAACCAACGCTCGGAATGCGATCCGAACGTCGGATTTCATCGACTACACTCAACTGGCGACCAGTAGTAACACCGATCACTCGCTTCCGAATATGAAACATTCATTAAGTATCACCGCCAGCCTGTTACTGACCGCTGCGTTTCTTGCTGAGGCGGATGCTGCGAACAATGGCATGCAGTATCAGATTCCGCCGGCCGAATATCAGGCGCTCGTTGATCTATACAACTCGGCGAACGGGTCGCAGTGGCCCCAAAGGGATGGCTGGCTCGATGGCAGTGCTGCCGACTGGTCCGGCGTTGATGTCAAGGGCGTCGGATATGACCAAAATGGAAACGTCAGTGTGCCGGGAAATGTGAGGACCCTCCTCCTTGACGGCAATCAGTTGAGCGGACCGATTCCGGCTTCCTTGGGCAATTTGTCTAACCTGCAATTCCTCTACCTTGACGGCAATCGGCTGAGCGGACCGATTCCGGCTTCCTTGGCCAATTTGTCTAATCTGCAAATCCTCCTCCTTGACGGCAATCAGTTGAGCGGACCGATTCCGGCTTCCTTGGGCAATTTGTCTAACCTACAACAACTCACGCTTGGAGCCAATCAGCTGAGCGGACCGATTCCGGCTTCCTTGGGCAATTTGTCTAACCTGCAAATCCTCGGCCTCAATGACAATCAACTGAGCGGATCGATTCCGGCTTCCTTGGGCAATTTGTCTAACCTGCTGTTGCTCGACCTTAGTACGAATCAGCTGAGCGAATCCATTCCGGCTTCCTTGGGCAATTTGTCTAACCTACAAGGCTTCTACCTTAATACCAATCAGCTGAGCGGACCGATTCCGGCTTCCTTGGGCAATTTGTCTAACCTACAAGGCTTCTACCTTAATACCAATCAGCTGAGCGGACCGATCCCCGCCTCTTTGGGCAACCTCAGCAACTTGACACAACTTGACGTCAGCAACAATCAACTGAGCGGCGACTTCCCGCAGCTGGCAATGTCCGGCACCCCCAATATTGTGGATGTTACATATAATTACTTGGACGTTGGAGACGCAGTTTCGCAGGGGCGAATCGCAGCTCTTCAAGCCAGAGGGGTTTCGGTCTACGCGACGCCACAAAAAACCATCCCTACACCTACACCTACACCTACACCTACACCGACTGCTGGCCCCATTATCACTTCACTCACGCGCCAGTATCGCGGGGTGTTTTTGGCCGGTGCAAACGTTACAAACCTCTTCACAGTAGCGGTAAACTGGAAAGGTGATCCCGGCGAAGTGGATTTCCTCTACAATGGTGCGGCGATTGCGAGTGCGACCGGGACGGCTACGGGAGGGGAACACACATTCAACATGGGCAGCGACTTCACCCCGAGCCTTCTTCCGACGACGCTCGAAGTCATAGCGATCAATGGCCAGAAACAGCAAAGCACTTCGGATTTCGAAAACATTTGCGTAGAGCCGATCCCGGCCTGGGTGGCTGCGCCAATTACATTGGTTACTTCAGCAACTGGAGATATCTCGTTCTCTTTATCGTACGAGTCGCCGCACTGGGGCAAAGCAACCGGCCAGATCACGATCCCCTCATTTGTGCCGTTTATCGGTGGCCAATTTGGCCTCGCAGAGACTTACTTCAAAGCTAGCGGAAAGGTATCTACGAACGGCACCGGCTCGTTGGAGGGGTCCGGTCAAACAGGTTTCCTTTTTGGCAACCCCGAGGATCAATCGGGGAGCATAGCTGGAATCGTTAGTGGTAAAGCGGACCTTACGCTCCAATGTAACAGCGGCGTGGTCGTGCAGAAGGGCGCAGCAAGTATCGGATTGCAAGGCAAGATTACGTCAAAGACACCAATCTTGACGGCGTTTCCGAGTTTAGGGAAGATCCAATCGCAGCTCTTTGGTGGAGCTCTGTCTTGGTTCAGGAATGCGGCCAGTCTCAACTGCGAGGTTACGCCAACGATGACTTTCAATGAAACGTTCAACCAAGGGAGCGACGGTAGCATCCAGTTTGCCGACACCACTGGATCGCTAACCATTGAACTGACGACCGCTTTGGAATTCACAATCATTCCGGAGCGTCTAACGGCAAGCGTTTATGGCGTCGCGAAGGGGGAGGCAACCGTCGGCCTTCCGTCTGATCCGTTCCTGCGCAACGCGCAGTTCACGGAGAAGCTTGGCTTCAAGCTCAAGATGGATTACATCTTCGGAAGCTTCACAGGCGGAGGAGAAACCGATGAGTATGGATGCAATTATACCGCTGGTAGTCCTGTGCAATGCGAACAAGTGACGGAGGGAGGAGCCTCTGCCACGGTAGCGGTGATAAAGCGCGACTACGCCCAATTCGGGCAGTACGCGCATTTTGCGGATGGGGAAGTTTCTCGTTCACCGGCTATCAAGCAAGAGCAAACGAGCGCGGCCTCGGCAAAGTATGCCGACTCGACTGCGGTATCTGGCGTGACGTTAGTGACCAACCTCTTCCCCGGAGCATCCCCAGTTACAATTGCGCTAAGCGATGGTCGCCAACTAGTGATGTGGGCCTCCGCCGACCCAAACCTGCCTGAGACCCGCTCTACTGGAATCATGTGGTCGATACAAGATGGGAACGGAAACTGGAGTCCGCCCCAACTCATCGTCAACGACACACAAGCGGAATTCTCTCCCGTCGCCGCTCTCGATAGTACTGGGAAGGTCGTTGCAGCTTGGCTCCGAGTGAAAGATCCAAATTTCCCTACTTCAGTTTCGACGCTTGCTGACGTGGCGCAGTTTTACAAAGACTTTGAGGTGGTCACAGCCGACTTCGATCCGACAACTCTAAGATGGACGCCAGTTACGGCGCTGACGGATGACACTGCTCTTGACACAGACCTTCAGCTAGCGTCGGACGGAGCTGGAAACGTCCTCCTGAGCTGGCTCTCGAATCCGGACGCGGAACTCTTGTCCACATCGGGTAGTCCATCGACGCTCAAATACAGCACCCGTGCTGGCGGAATTTGGACACCACCTGCTGTTCTTGATACCTCCTTAGTCGGGGTATCCCATCACGTGGCTGCGGTGCGCGGCGAAGATGCTTTTATAGTGATCGGACGTGTTCCTGATCTGAACACTTCCAGCACCAGTGTTCTGGACGTATACCGCCGATTGCACGGGCTGTGGAGCGGAGCGCAGAGCTTCGCGGCTGATGGAACTGACAGTCGGCTGCCTACCGCCAGTTATGACAGCGGTGGCGTTGCGCACGTTGTGTGGCAACACGGCAACGATCTTGTCGGTGCGACGCTTGACGACCCATCACCAAAGCTTATCCGCACGGGAAGCAGTAGTCTTGGTTTTTATGATGCACGGCTGCTGGCCGACAAGAGCGGCAACCTTGTTCTAGAATTTGGAAAGCCGAATTCTGACGGGATTGCTAACCTTTTCGCGACCGTCTATTACAGCGCCGCGCATAGCTGGAGTGCCGATCAACAGCTGATTGAAGACACCAGTGTAATCAGTAATGTTTCTGGTTATTTCAGCGGCGATGGGGCGCTGCACGCGGCATATCTCGCAACGCAAATATCGTATGTCCCGCAGACTGTTACGGTCGGCGGCACTTCGCAGGTCATTCAGGTTCCGCAGGAAGGCCAGACCGATCTAAAAACCGTCAACACCACGCTTCCACCGCCTCTGACTGCACGGCTTCTCAACATTTCGACCCGGATGGACGTGCTTGCCGGTGATCGGGTACTGATCGGTGGTTTTATCATCACAGGAACCGATCCAAAGAAGGTCATCATTCGCGGAATGGGACCTTCACTCAGCGGTGTGGGCGTTACTTTGTCTGATCCGACGTTGGAACTCCATCAGCCGGACGGCACGGTTATTACCAACGACAACTGGAAGATCAACGACGGGACTGGCCAATCTCAGGAAGCTGACATTCGCGCCACGACAATTGCACCTACAAACGATTTGGAATCGGCCATCGTGGCAACTCTGCCTCCGGGCAACTATACCGCCATCCTTGCGGGTAAGAATGGGGGAACGGGGGTGGGGGTTGTCGAGGTCTACGATCTGGCGCAGGGCGCGAACTCGAAGCTCGCCAATATCAGCAGCCGTGGATTTGTGGACACCAACGATAACGTCATGATCGGTGGGTTGATTGTCGGCGGAGGAACCGGAGGAGGCGTAGCCAAGGTGATTATCCGCGCACTAGCCCCTTCCTTGTCTGTTCCGGGGAAAATGTCCGACCCGACTCTGGAATTACACGACAGTAACGGAGCCTTGCTAGAAGCGAACGATAATTGGGTAGACAGCCCGAACAAGCAAGAGATTATCGACAGCACGATCCCGCCGCCGAACAATCTGGAGTCAGCTATCGTGCGTACGCTTACTCCGGGCAACTACACCGCGATTGTGCGCGGAGCGGGCGGATCAACCGGTATCGCGGTTGTAGAGATCTACGCGCTCAACTAAACCGGCAACTTGTAGCCGTCTTGCCGAATCGGCTTGGGACCATGCTTTTTTCTGACGGAGGTCCCGACTCCGCGTGTCATCCCTTGTCCTGTAAAGAAGGACATAACTCAATACGCCCTCCACAAAGAATCTCTGAATGTTAGCGCTCGTAACTGATTCGAAGCCATTTCTCGTAACCCCATTCCGTTCCTAGTTGCTTCGCCGTCTTCATGTACCGCTTGTAGTTTCTGATGTAAATCGGACTGGGTTCGAAAAGGTAAAACCAATTATTTTTCTCAACGGCAAGTGACTGTTGCTCAAACGCGATACAGAGACCATTCGCAATTTGGTTGATTTCTCTATCGTGCTCCTTCATGGCTTCTGGCGTCAGGAAAGAATAACAAATGGTTACATCCTCTTGAACGATCTGTTTCTTGTTATCGCTTTCGAATGAACCGACGGCTTCAATTTGCGTTCCTCCACCGAGCTTTTTTACGAGAAACGCCATCGTCGCCCGTATCAACTTTTTTCGTTTCTTCTTCGACATTTCCTCCCCTTTGATGTTTGAGGGCAGATAAAACGCGATGCGGGATTTGATTGGACTCTTAAACCATTGGGACATGGGCGAAGGGTGCTTGGACGTTAGACGGATGGCAAGCTTTATTGGTCCCTCTCAGGCGGCGGAATTATCGCTGCTATCCGGCCCGACATATTGAGGCTTCGCTTTCTGCAATTCGAGAAATCGCACAAGTCGTCGCTCCGTGGCGGCGAATTTCGTTAGCAGGCGTGACATTAATACGAGATCTCCAAGAGCGCCGGGTAATATGGGGAGTCGTGAGATGAAATCGTAAACACCCTCCGCAGAAAAAAACGTCTTCGGCAATCCACGTCCAATTCGTTGACGAAAGCGCGTAATGCCTCTTGATGCGCGTTCGAGTGCGAGACCGCCTCTGCATCCAGGGCCTTGTTGGGCGGCTTAAGTTCATCGCCGGTGAGGATGATTTCCTCGGGGGTATCATTACGAAATAACGACGTGTCCGTGTAGATGGCTTCAGAGAACGTATTCGCTGCTTTGGCGCGCTCACCCAACGGCTCCAAGTCCCATTTCTCAGCCAGATATTTTAGAAAACTGGTGTGATCGAACTCGGTCGAAAGAACCTGCTTGTTTACCCAGGGCGAAACCAATAGCGCAGGAACGCGCACGCCCAACCTTCGAAAGCAGTCTTGCCCTAATGACAGATCGTCTGGAGGAATAGCGGCTGGAGGGGGAACGTGGTCATAGAAGCCGCCGTGTTCATCATAAAAAATGACAAAAAGCGTCGAAGCCCACAAATCGGGTTTGGCTCGGATGGCATTGTAAACGTCCGCGATTAATTTCTGAGCCTTCATGATGTCGTGTGGCGGATGGTCATCATTCTGGTCACTGCCTTGGTATCGGGGTTCGATGTAGGTGAACTGTGGAAAATCCGCCTCAGGTCCTTTTGTATCGGAAACGAAGCGATCAAACGTGCGATAGTTAAGCACGTTCGGTCGTTGGCGCTGGCGTTCGAAAACCAAAGACTGAGGTATGTCGTGGAAATAAATTCTCCAACTGATTCCCTTGTCAGTAAGGCGATCAAATATTGTTGGCTGAACCTGTTTCATGAAGCCGAGTAGATCAGCCTTGTGCTCACCGTCATCTGGCATATCAACTTGACCAGAGGAAGTGCCGCTTAGCGCAAAGAAACGGTTTGGCCAGGTGGGGCCGGGTAGCGACGAGAACCACTGATCACACACAACGAAATGTCGTCCAAGTGTGTGAAGGGCAGGCAGAAAATCGAGCGGGTAGTAGCCCATGATGTTCTGTTTTTCTTCATCCGTCGCATTCGGGAAAGAAGTCTCGAAATCTTCGACGAACCCAGCATTCCCATTCTTCAGCTGGACGGCTACGTGAGGCACCTCATGGTGGGGGTCTGAAATGACCTGCCTCTCCCTCGTCTCAGACTGTCGAAACACCTTCCCAGACTTATCTTTGTTAACGCCGGGTTTACTCACATCAACTCCTTCGAGCGATGGGTAGACGGCCGTTAAACTTCCCAGCATCTGGTCAAACGAATGGTTTTCCAGAAGGAGCAGCACGACGTGTTTTATTGGATCGTTGGAGTAGCTCATCGCTGGAATCTCGCGAAGGGTTAATCGCCCAGTCGCGCTTATGTGTCTATCTAAAGAATCGCCGCCAGGGCAGCGTGGCTCAAGCAAATTCAGGATTAAAAAGTGGATCAAAGCCTAAACAAGAGAAGCGGGAACCGCCATTACCCCTTCAGCGCCACCATTGCTTCGGTAATGCTCGCGTCGTGACTGCTGCGCCTTATCCGAGCAATCGTGTTGCTGACCCAGGACCGCGAGACTGTTTCAAGGCAAACAGACTCGCGGTTTAAATCAATACAGGAGACCGCTAAACGGATCAAATGCGTCCGCTGGGCGTTTCGGTTTACGTTTGGCGGGTGTTGCGATTGAAGCTGCATCGGTCTGTGGTTTCAGGACTCCGCTCGCGTCAGGGGATAATGGCTTAGTCGGGGTTTTCGGTGAATCCAGCTTCATTTCCTTCCATCGCCCGTTTTGCTGCGCGCCGGCCGTTCCCGAGCTGCTCGTTCCATAGAGAGTGTTGAAAAATCCCGCATGCGCTTCCGATGCAGGCCCAACCATGAGCCCGCAATCAAAACGTAGGTTCATCGCGCCGGATATGAGAACGAATTCCAGCGAAAGGTGAGGGAGCGTATTTGGGAACGGCTCCCCTGGGACGATGCCTCTCTTACCTACAGTCTCTTTTCCCTCAAACCACATCATGCCGATACGACTGTGAAACTCCCGGTATTCCGCCGACATCGGCTCCGCATCGCACCCTTGGTTCAATTTCAAATAGTCAGCATCTGTGGCAAGAATTGTGTTCATAATTTTGGTGTTGTTGGCGTGAAATCATATCCGTTCCGATAACGACTCTTTTTTGAATTCAAGCGTTTCAATCCGGCTCGGATTGTAAGCTGAAGCAGGAGTCCGGTGATGTTCGGATTAGCGTCGCCGGCTAACAAATCCTTGACCACCTGAGCGGCCGTCATCGATGTTCGCACGGCATTGTATACCGTCGGCGGCAGAACCATTCTGAGCGCGTACATGGCCGCGCGCTCAGCCAGTTTGGTCGCGTTCTTTCCGCTCGCTCGCTCTTCGGCCCAGCGTTCTTTTGTCTGATCGGTTTCAGCGACCCAGTCGCGGTATTCTTGCTTCGATTGCTCCCAGAGCTTCGAATGACCGTGACTCTCCACCCAGTGTTCAAAATCGTCGTCCAATTTCGCGTGGAGCTTCAGGAGCAAAGGTTGTTTTTCTCCGTGCCGCTCAGCAAATCGTTGAAAATTATGGTCCAACCATTTCGACTTCGTTTCTGTTAGGCGACAGCCGAGTTGCTTCTGTCGCCATGCGCCGATTGTCCACCCTTCATTCGAGACAGCAGGGATGCTTTTCTCTCCGCAGAGCTTGTGATCGGGATCTATTCTGCTTGAGACGATGTCGAAGTGTAAAATTCCAGAATCCGCATGTGCCGCGCTCCCGATTAAGTGTCTTCCGGTCTCTTCAGCAAAGAATTGGAGGCTCTTTGTCTGGAGTGTGCTGAGCAACCGTTTTGCATCGCGTTCGCTCAAATTGAGTTTTTGGCACAGTCGCATGGCGGGTGGAGAAAGCGTCACCGTGTGGCGGTCGCATAACCTGCCAACGCGATTTTTCTCAACCTTCCGTTTCGCTTTCCGCTCAACGCCCTTGTCGGAACGGACGCTCCAATACCAATCCAGCCTATTGATGCGAGAAGCAACTGACGTGAACGTCGATCCATCGCATTCGATTAATTTCGTCCGAACCCGCTTCGCACCGGGAAGCAAGTATGTGTTCTGCTCAACTAAGAAGATGGACCCTTCCCATCCGTCCCACTTCTTTTCCCACACATCGCCAAGCGAATTCAATCTCACCGCGTCGTTTCGAGTGACATCAACTATCACCCGGTCCACGACACGTCGGCTACTGGCTTCACGGGAATGGCGGCGATGTGTAAGGCTTCGCGGGTCGCAGTGTCGAACCGCTGATTGACCTATTCCCATTTGTGCTAACGCCATGCGTTTGCTATGGAGCAAGAAAAGGTCCCGATTTGCTCCGTCTATTGCAGTTAAGTAAGAGCCGTAGCTAGAGCGCGGTTTGAGCGGTCAGAGGCCACACGAGAGCGTACTACAAAGCCACCCAAGTAGACTACCGAACCCCGTACTACAATCGGCATAAAGCAGACGACGGAAACGCACTAATGCGTACTACAATCGTTACGATGGGTAATCTGAACTGAGTAGCGAATATGTGTCTGCGAGATGACATTACTGGACAGGTGCCAGTAATGTCTAGCTCACTATGCTAAAGCACAGTGAGAAAACGCAAAGCAGATCCAGGAGATGGATCTGCCGAATCTCAGTAATCGCTCTCTCGACCAGCGCGCCACACCTTTCTGAGTTCCGGCAACGTGCTGGCGTCCGACAGATCGCGCCAATTTTCAATTATCTTCGGAACCGCCCGCTTAGAGCGTTTGAGGTGCCGTCCCAATGCTCGCGCCAATCTCGCGGCGGCAAGTCGGTGATGCGGCCGGTCCGGATAACCTAACGAATCATCCTCTGGCCGTGTGAGCAACGATTGCGAGAGTTCCTGCGGAAGCTCGGTTTCCTCGACTAGAAACTCCAAACCGAGGGCGAGATCATTGACTTGTGTAAAGGAGATGAGAATTGCTCGCCGGTCGAGGAGAGATGCAGTGAGGTTCATTAAGGTGTCGAGCCCCGGCTTCCTACGCAAAACGATCTTCCAAACGACTGCCTCTACGATACGGGCCGGATTAGGGGTCCAGGAAACAGACTTTGCGAGCATTAACCAATTTTGAATAGCGCGACAGGCTGATCGCACGTTCGGAGAGTTAGTGCTCAACAAGCAAGCTAATGTCTCTTGCACTAACTGATCGCGTCTCAATCCCAGCCTAACCGCTGCGGGTTTTGCGGGAAGTGTCGGCACATTATGCGAGCCAATGGATTCGACAAGGGAAAGAACAGCTTCCGCGTTTGAGTGCGGTAGCTGCGGAATTAATGCTGAGCCGAGTAGGTCTACTAAAATCTCGGTACAGCTTTTGATTGGATCGAGAACGAAGGATTTTTGTGCGGCTGAAGCAGAAAAAGTAGACCGCTCGTTTTCCCACCATTCCCGTATATGGGATAGTAGCGTTGAAGACTCTTTAGGAGTCCAGCTAACAGTATAATGGCGAGCGTCGGCGGGGGTCCACAATCCGCCAGTAATGTCGGAAAGGTTCGTCACGTGCCGTTCCGCGCCCACGGAATCGAGTGCAAAGCCACTTCCATCGGCACTAGGAATGCGGATTCTTGGAATTGGCGTTTCTAAAAACGCGCGCTGCAGTATCCCGCGCCGCTCCTTTTTTGGAAATGGACAATACTTCATCAAAAAAGTCAACCTCACTCCGGTTTCAATGGGTAGTTTGGTCCCAGGGTCTAATCGCTCCCATAGAGCTTCTTTGAGTTTAAGGATTTCCCTTTTCATCAATCCACCGAGCTGAGCTACAACAACCAGTCGAATAGATGCACGCCTGCGGTCCCAGGCTGTACCGAAGGCGACGGCGTGCAGCAGCTTTTGGATTCGATCATTAACACTCGCTCCGAGCGGCCGTTTCCAGCGTAGAGTCTTATTGATTGTGATGTAATGAAACGGCTCGGCCCTCTCTTGGTGTATTACTGGCGGTCCACCAATTTCTGACGGAAGTGGCAACTCAAGCCAGTCGACGATGCGCCGCTCAATTTGTTCTGGCGAAAGACACGATTCGATAGCTCGACGAAATATCGCATCGATGTGCTTCATTTCACCAAACAGGGGTGAAGCAGCCTTAATTCGGCACATGTCTTCCGCCAAAGCCACGATTCGCTCAACTTTGCTTGCATCGACGCGTAAGATTAGGCGCGACAAAGCCTCGGCCACCGCTCCCACAATCCGCTGCGGCAACGGTCTTTCCCATCCGTGATCAGTCTCTTGAGTGAGTCTGTTGAGCGAGCGCTCACAAACTTCAGAAAGCCAATCTGCGAGGGTGAGGGCATGTGACTGCTTTAGAATCCCAATGTTAGTGCGGTTTAGTAATTCTTCCACGACCTCTTCCTCATCAGACCGAATGGCTGTTGCGACAGCCCACGAAAAAGCGAATGGTGCGATCCAGAGCGGGATCTGCTTGAGTTCGGAGCTGAGCATCATGAGTGAGCCGACCCGTAGCGGAACCGCCGCTTCTTCCACGACCCGGAGAAATGCAAAGGCGGGACGGGCGGTTTCTATGAGAGTTTGGCGCTTATGCGAAAAACGCGTCGAGTACGTGCCGGGGTCGAAGGTTATACTCTCCGTTTCGACCGGCCGAAGAGTTGGACGCGGCGCGCTCAATGCGAGTTCTAACCACTCTGTAACTTCCCATGGATTGCATTTGTATCGTGCCAACTCAGAGAATCTCTCTTGAAAGCGCGCGCGTTCGCTCTCCGGCATGAATCGGGCGCGACTATGACGCAATGCCATCACAAGGCGCATTGCCCATCCCTCTTCGGAAAGATTCTGGTAATCAACTGCCCCGACTCGTGTTCTAGCACGGATAGTGTCCAAAGCCGATTCAGCGGTGCTTTGCGCGCGCTGGATGTCACCTAATTCTGCCCATAGTGCCGCTCGCTTGATCTCCCAAAATGGAAGCTGCGCCGTTTGGACCGGCCAGTCGTTCAATGCCCGGTCGAGACCATCAAAATCAAGTCTCCACAGGGTAGTAAGTGACTGCTCATAATGCCATCGTGCTAACCAGTCCGGACGTTCCCGAGCGATTCGCTGCAAGCGGTCTCGCCACATTTCATATCGACCCGTATCAAAATCCTCACGGGCCTCACGCATAACGGCGAATGAAGTCGAGACCCAAGCAGCGGTTAACTCAGAGCGAACGCCCTTAGCTGTATCCAACACTTCGGCGTCAACGGGCCATGGCAGAACGTCGGGCGCAGGATTGATTCGACTCAATACTTCAGTCGCCATCTCTGCTTGGCTAAGCAGCATCGGGCTTAAGGCTGTGTCGATTCGCCAAAAAGCTTCAGCGGTCAGGAATAGCGCCTCGTCAGGCTTCATTCTAGGCAAGTTGCTGGGGAGAATTTCCAACCACTGTTCGGTGTATTGCCACAAGGTCTCCCGCGCGTCAGCAGGTGCAATAACCCATCCCGGATAATGCTCCCGGCACTTGCGCCACGTGATGACTAGTTCCCGAAGGACCTCAAGCTTCAAAGTCTGAGCCATGATTGGGGTGCAGTGGTCCTACTTCGTATGCGGCAATGTTTGCGGGAAGCAATGGAGGCAGACCTGTGGTTCCGGGTTCGACCGAGCGTTGTCCACCACGGGGCCAGCGGACACGATTAGGAGGCTCCGCTGCGAGGAGACTTCGCAAGAACCACTCAACTGCCAAAGCGTGTGTCCGACTCGAATCCAGTGCCGGGTCAGTGAATAAGGGCGCTAAATCGACAGCACGAATATTGTGCCGATCCAACACAATGCGGGCGGCGGCGCTTAGATTCAACAAACCGCACAGATATATTGGCGGGCAGTGATTACCGAGTTCATCTCGGACCCATCCGCTCCACGCGAGAAAGTTCGGATCGTCGCCGGAGAAGCCTATGAGGCATAGTGTTGTCTCCATGAGCGCCTGCTGAACCAAATTGACAAAGGGCGCGAATTGGCGCGGATAAGTTCGGAAATCCTCTTGCGTGAAGATAAATGGCCGATGTGAGGGGAAAGTGCCGTGTAATTTCACGATCCTAGGTTGTAATCTTCCGGCAATATCAGCAGGTACAAGCACGACCTCATAGTGCCGTTCTGGAACTAGTCTGCGCGTGCGTTCAAGCAATGTGTCGTAGTTAGTCGAGAAGATGTCCGACCACGGAAGCGACAACAAAAGGCGATGCAGGGAATCCGGCTCATACTGCTCGTCTGGTATTTCCCTGAGCAAAAATTCCGAAAGCCGCATCGAACCGAATTGCACTTCATATTCGAAAGCCGAGCGCATTAAGTCGCTGGCCGAAACACACTCTGAGCTGCTAGCGTTAGCGAGCGGGTCGAGTTCTCGCCTCAGCTTACCGCCAAGCTCCGCCCAAGTCGGGAATCCTGGAGCGTCTGGAGATATTCGATGGGCGTTGCGGCTAAAGCCAGCTCCCACCATAACGGATGCTCGACCGTGTTCGCGTTCGATCCACAGGTCGCGGCGAATCTGCTCCAATGCCGCACGGTCAGTGAACGCTTGAAGAGACATAGCATGTTATTGCAGCGCGATTTCTTCACCGAGAATTTCCCGCACGGTCAGCGGCTTGATCTCGCGTCCCTCTTTCCGTCGGAACCGGTCGATTTCGAAAAGAGCGTCGCCGGTAAATTCAAAGCCAACGAAATAGCCTAGCATTCTTTCTTCGCGTATCATGACAGCTTCAAAGGCATCGATGTCGGGGCGGCCCACCTTGGCCGTTTGCTTCACCTGGATCGGATACCATTCGTCCATGAAGTCCATTTCGCCGGTGCGCGCTCCGCGACGCTCCGGCATTGCGGTGACTGGATAAATTCTGCCGTCGATGCCCATGTCTCCGACTTGCCGGGCATTCTTCGTCCCGCCTAGTGCGACAACAGCCCAATTCTCGAATTCGAATGGCGGATATTTTCGTAACTCTTCTTCAGTCTTCGGCAAATCGCGCACGACAAAGCCGCGTCCGATCAGTTGCAGTTTCTCGTCTTCCTTTAGTCCGCAATCTTTCTTAAGCCGCTGAGCCATTACGCGGCAGGCAGTCGGTGAAATGTCTATACCAATCCACTGCCGCTTTAGTAACTGCGCAGCAACGAGCGCAGTACCACATCCGCAAAATGCATCAAGAACGATGTCATTTGCTGAGCTGCTGAGTTCGAGAACTCTTTGAAGTAACTTAAGTGGCTTTTGCGTGGGATAGCCGAGCGACTCGCCCATTCCTTGAACAGGCCCAATGTCATCCCAGACGGTCCCTAATGGCACTCCCTTGCCTTCGTCGAGATACCGCTTCTCACGCGGAACGGCACCCGGCTTCGTTTGAACTATCCGGCCCTGCTCGTACAATTCCTGCATTCGTTCCCTGCTAAACCGCCACCAACGTTCAACTCCCAAAAACTCGTAATGGGGATTGCCTTTGGAAGGCGCAGCGCCCCCTGGGGCTGTAATATCGCCGAGAGAGTATCGCCGCCCTGTCTCTGGCTCGACGTGCTTGTAGAACTTTTCGACATATCCCTCGTCGTACGACCGATACAGGTGGGTGAACGCATAGTCGTCGGATTTCGCATAGAGAAAAATTGAATCGTGAATACGTCCAAGGTGCTTCGAGCCTTGTTTCGCATCGCTATGCGCGGATTGCCGTTTCCAAATGATCTCGTTGATGAAGTTATTCTCACCGAAAATCTGGTCGAGCATAACTTTGACGTAGTGACTGGCGTGCCAATCGCAGTGGTAGTAAAAGCTGCCAGTTTTCTTGAGCACGCGGTGCAATTCAACGCATCGCGGGCGCATGTAATCGATATACGCCTTCGTCGATTCGTGCCGGTCAACAAAGCTCCGCTTTTCCTTCGTCTCGCCCCAGAAGACTTCGTAATTCCGGTTCGAGTTGAACGGCGGGTCTATGTAGACCAAATCCACACACGCTTCTGGCAGCTTGCGCAGCTGGTCGAGATTATCGCCGCAATAGATGACCCGCGTGTCGATGACCACTGACGGTTTCGCTGACATTCGAAACTACGCTAGCCGCCATTGACCTGAAAGGTCAACGAGCCAATTCAGGCAAATCATTAACCACGTGGACCACGGCCGACTCCGTCGGAACATACCGACGGAATCGGCTCGCATCGGCGAGTTAGCAGACCGAAAAGACGGGCGCGCCCACGGCAACAGAGTCCGGAACTTCGTCCCATGTGCGGCCATCCAGCAGCCGCCCTCCGGCGATCTTTGAGACGCGGCGCATATCGAACGCTCGCATGGTCGCAGCATCGACGAGCGACTCATCAATCTGCATCGGAGGGCCGACAGCGGGAGTCCAACATCCCCATTGCTTGAAGAAGAACGGGACTCGCGCGGTAACGCAAGCGTCACGTAGATCCTCCGCCCACGACGGCAGCATCGGCCGCGACTTCCCACCGCTTTCGCCGCCCACGATTACCCAATCTATCGGATAGCGCGCCGGATCTCCTGGCAGAAGCCAGCGCCGCAGGTCTAAAGGCCCGAGCAACGGTTCGCACGATAGGAATCGTCTCGCGGCGGGAATCCGTGCAAGATGGGGCAAACGCTCGTCAGCCCATTCATCGTTCTCAACCGTGGTTCCGATCCACACATTTCGCGGCCAGGGTTCGAGCCACGGCACCATCGGCACGACGTTCTCGGGGCGCTTCGTAAGCAGCAGCCAATCCAGCCACGGAGTAGCTTCGATCAGCGCCCATAACTTCGACCGCTCGGCATCAAGATCGATTCGCGCTTCGAATACGTCGGCCATCGACGCACAAAAAACGCGTTTCCGCTCGCCGTCAGCTTTCGCTCGCGCATTCCATTTCAGTGGTTCGCGCCAATGATCCTCCCCAAAGAAGCGCCGAGGAGCCGCTGATCCCCAAACCGCTTTCCCAAGCCGTTTAGCAAACGCCTCTGCATAGCAATTCTGGCACGCAGGCGACACCTTCACACAACCCCACCACGGATTAAACGTATGATGGGTCCATTCGATAGAGGAGTTTTTACCCACGGCATGGCACCCCCCTTTCGGTTTCGAGGTTGAAGTAACGGGCGAGGCCAGCGAACGAAGTCGAACGCTCCGACGATTTCCACCACTCATCAATCGAATCGATCAACGAGCAGAGCTCAATCACCGACATCCTACGCAGTCTCCCAACGAACCGATCCCCGTCGACTTTGAGTCCCTCGAATCCATAAACCATCAGCCAGGTTTCGACGTTGAAAGCGACGCTATCCGTCAGGTCCGCCAGTTCTCGAAGGAAAAGCGCGTCCCGAGAGTTCAGCACATCCACCAGAAGCCTTGCCTCATCGACCGTGATTTTCGGCCGATTCGCCGCCATCAGCTTCAGGTAAAGATGCAGGACCTGACGGGGGAGTCCGCCATCACGGCCAAGACCACGAAGATATTCAATCTGGGGATCGAACGATTTGAGTTGCGCGCAAAATTCCCCGGCTGCGCGCTCTGCCGTTAATATTTCCGGATCGCGAGTTCTTATCGACTCGCAATCGGTTTGGTTTTCGTCTTTCATAGAACCTTATCCTATGATTTAGTTATTTGTCAACTACGAGGCTAACTCCCATCGTTCTTAACTGTTTGAGCTAGGCTCCTGCCTACACTGGTTAGGCATTGAAAAGATGGACACTTATCGGACATGTAATTACTACCTGGGATGCTCCCACTCGCGTTAGAATCGAATGGGGGGACATTTTTCCTTGTTTACTGAGCAGAGACGGAACATTGTCACAGTGCGATGCATTCGACTTATGAGGTTACGCTACGACATCGGTGGAAAAAGAGACATATCACGTGGATATGTGCAGGAATAACATCGCCCGTGGACCCCATCGCGCTGAAGCGATGAACACCTCGCTCACGAAGACCCTCAAAACCGCCGTAGCTAGGGGTCAAACTGGTTTGTGGCTAGCAAAGAATCTCCGCCATGTTCTCAGCGGACCGGAAGACGATCTCCTCCTGTGCATCGTCCTCGGCGCGATGAAAGAGGAGGTGGTCCTTGACAAGTTGTCGCTGCCTGATGGTAAGAAGTTCCTAGGGAGATTGCTTTGGTTTGTGCACGATTTGCAAGTCCCGATTGAGCTATCTAAAAAATTTAAAGCCTTCTCAAATACTAAACATATTGTAAGATTCCTCGATATGTTGGAGCCGATGTCGAAGGACAACCGGTACTCTAAGTTGTTGAGCTGGCCCGTTGCGAAAGCGGCTAAGCTGAAGGAGCTCCAGCAAAGGCGGTAGTAATGTTTCGGATTGTTCG
This sequence comes from Spartobacteria bacterium, assembly GCA_003134785.1. Taxonomy (GTDB): domain Bacteria; phylum Verrucomicrobiota; class Verrucomicrobiia; order Chthoniobacterales; family UBA10450; genus AV80. The sequence goes on along the minus strand of PLCN01000020.1, from coordinate 263,364 downwards.
GTGGCCTGTTCAAGTCAACCCTGACAAGATGAAACAGTTCAAGCGCCGCGTCTCAACGGTCGTTGTGAAAAGGTCGGGCATAAAGCGCAGTCCGTAAGGTGCTGCTCCGGCGGTTGCTGGATCGCCGAGCTTATCAATCCGCTAGGCGTTTCCCGAAGATCAAATCTTTGTCCGTCGCCGTGGCACCTGGAAAATGCTCGTCGGCATTGCCAATCAACTCGAAACGGTTCGTGGTATAAAAGCGGTGAACACCGGCCGCGGTGCGGTCGCAATAAACGAGCAGGCGTGTAGCGCGCAATCTTCGCGCTTCCTTTTCAGTTGCTTGCAGGCACCATGTTGCTAGACCAGTCCGCCGCTTCTCTGCGACGACGCCGAACCAGCCAAGCCATATTTCGGAGGAAACGGTTTCAGGACGCTGATAGAGCCCACTGACGCCGACGTTGCAATCCCTGCAGCGAACGACGTAAACCCGCCATGACTTCAGTTCAGTCGCTCTCTTGCCGACGCCGCACCAATGCAGCATCGAAAGAAAAACAGGATCGCCTAGCTCTGGAATCCCGCGAAAAAGAGGAATAAAATCTTCCACTTTTTTCGTGACGATCAGTTCGCAATCAGAGTTCATACCTACGCGCAGCTCACGCGACCATCCGCAGCTGTGCGACCTTAGTCTTGAGCTGACTAGGAATCACGTGACCATAGACTTGGAGAGCAAGCGCACCTCCGTCCCGATGGCCCAGCATCTGAGCGACTTCGCCTGCGGAGAAACCGTTCGCAAAGGCAACCGACGCGAAATAGTGCCTGAGGAGGTGCGGGTGTTCCAAATTAATTCCCAAGCCCGCAGAGTATTTTCTTAGAATCCGCCGAACTCGCTTTATCCGTGCGTCGCCTAACGAGAAGATCAACCCCGCGCTTGGACGACCTGCCCCATCCCAACGTGAATGGAGGAGAGCGAGGGCGTCAGGAAGAAGAGGAATCACGACAACTTTTCCGCCCTTCATTTTTCTACGGTATTCACCTGCAGGAAAATTAACATCCTCCCACCGGATCGACGCTGCACCCGAAAGGCGGAGGCCGGAATTCGTGAGCCAACGAATGAATGACCCGAGTTCAAAATCTTCGGCTTCGCACATGAGGAGAAGTTCAGAAACAGCTTGCGCAGAGGGAATTTGGACTCTGCGAGGCGGGACGATTTTCCTTGGAATTTTCCCATTCACCTGGGTTGCCGTGACCCAGCCGCGTTCGAGACAAAACTGCGAGAACGAGCGCAGATACCAACGTAATTGATTCGGAGCGCTGACCCAACCGCCCTCCAATCCTTTTTCTTTTTTGAACGCCACGCCTTCAGCCTCGAATTTTTTCCAGATGGCTACTGGCTGAAACTCCTCCCATGACGAACATAATCGAAGCATAGTCCTTTTTCGAAGACGAAGGTTGCGGGCCGTGTCTTCGCTGCCAAAGGCGGTATTCGCTTCGTGCGCTTCAGCAGCGGCCAGAAGCAATGGACGCGGCTGTGCAGTGGGATCGAATGCCGCAATGTCCGCCGCAGTGGCTGCGACGGTGGGATTAAGGAGCGATTGCCGTTGGAGCCGCGTTGCGAGCGCCTTGTCCTTTGTTCCGAGTGATTTCTTAAACTGACGGATGCCGACGCGACGGAGCGTGTAAAAAGTGCCGTTTTCGTGCTGATATAGATTTTTCGATATTCGTTTCATCCTAAGCTTCTTGTTTCGGAAGCTTTGGAAACGAGTACGAAAGTGCAAAAAAGTGCCAAAAAAGTGACCACCCAGCCATTTTTCGCCGGATCAGCAGGTCAGAAACGCCCCGTTTTACGAGGGGCGCGTCTGGAGGGATTCGAACCCCCAACCTGCTGATCCGAAGTCAGCTGCTCTATCCAGTTGAGCTACAGACACCTTGGCTTCGGCAAATCGAAAAAGATACCGGACGCGAAGATCAACCCCTCATCTTCCAAGATCAAGGAGAGAAATTCCCGCCGCCCGAACTCGGTGAAGCTATCGCCAAAATGCTTACGAACAGGAACGGAAGGTCTAACCCACGTAGTGCCACTGGCAAAACAAGGTCATGTAGATGGCCGCCAGTGCGCTTGAGGTGATCAACCAATGCCGCTCAACGGTGGGATTTCTTCCGACGATCGCGATCGCGAGGTAGAGAGGAAAGATAACGGAACAAAAGCGTGCCAGGGAGGTGGGAGATCCGGATGCCACAGGCATGAGGAAGCTTAGCAGCGCGTATAAACGGTAGCTGGGGCGAAGCTGGCGCCAGGCAAGAACTAGAAAGACGACAACCACACTGCCTACGAAAATGTCGCCTGCTTCAATGTGGGCGAATGACTCCAGCCAGGTTCTCCCGCCGGACATGGATCGACCCCAAGCGTGTTCCGATTTTAAGAACAGGAGGAAGTCGCCAAATTTCCAGTACAGGTAACCAAAGTGAAGCATCAACGCGAGCGGGATAAGGCCCAACGCAGCGAAATCCGGACGCATGTCCCGCCAACGGAAATTACGTTGATGGAGGTATTCGAAGGCAAGGACAGCGAAAATGAGAACACCAGGAGGCCTGGTCAAAGTGGCGGCCGCGCCAGCAAGGCCAGCTAGTAACCATCTACCTCGACGCGCGTAGTAGATAGCGCCGACGATGGCGCACAAAAAAAGCGACTCGGTATAGGCGGCGGAAAAAAACAACGTGGTCGGGAAAACGAGGACATAAAGAACGGTTCTGCCAGCGGTCTCTTCATCAAAGTCCAGGCGGACAAGCGCCATAAGGTAACCCAGGGCTATGAGCAACGATACATTCGAGATAAGGAGGCCGACGAACAGGATAGAAACATCGCGATGGGCCAGCAGCAGCTTGGCCCCTGCCGACATCAAGGCCGGATAAAGAGGAAAAAATGCGGTGCTCGACTGTATTTCCGGAACCGGTGAGTAATGGTAGCCGTTCTTTGCGATCTCGAGATACCATTCCGCATCGTATCGTGAGAAAATGTTCACCGGCCAATAACCAACTCCGGAAAGTGAGGTGGGCGGCCGTGAAAGAGTAACTACCCGGCCTTCACCATCGGGGCCAATCTCCCACACGTTCCGATTGGGAATCGGAGTGAAGCGAGTGAGGGCAATAAAGCCAGCGATGAGAAGAATCGCTCTTGTTAGGACAAACGGCAATCCAATTCGTAAAGCGAACGTGCGCCAGCTAAACAGCACGTTGTGATGTTCTCGTCTCACTTTCGGTCGACTTAAGGACAGCGATGCCTGTTCTGTCAAGCCGGCCAATCTGCTCATCTGTTGTTCAGGTCTCCTTAACCTGCTCGTTTTCCGCTCCTTGCCGAGGAGGGCGAATTTTACGTTCGACCGAAGCGCCGGCGCCTCGTTCAGACACTTACACTTTCGTAATCTTGCGGTCATCCCACCGTCAGCTATGGTGACTATGGTTGGAGTCGATGGTCCAAGGCACAATGGGATTTGGAAAAGCATCGGACTGTCTCTTCGCTGTCCCATTCCCCCATAAGAGCGTTGGTTATTTCCCCAATGAGAGACCTGTTTACCGATTGTCTCCGAGAGCCGATGATGGAAGTTCTCTCGTGAGGATATTGGTCATCGAAGACGAAAAGAAGACTGCCTCTTTTGTTGAAAGGGGTCTGCGGGAAGCGGGTTTTGTCGTCGATGTAGCCAGCGACGGGGAGGAGGGCCTCCAACTGGCCCTGGCTGGGCGGCATGATTTGCTTGTCCTGGACGTAATGCTTCCGAATCGAGACGGGTGGTCAATCGTGTCCGAGCTTCGACGGGCCAAAGTGTCGATGCCAGTTCTGTTCCTTACGGCGCGCGACAGCGTGCCGGATCGAGTCAAAGGTTTCGAACTGGGGGCGGATGATTATCTGGTCAAGCCCTTTGCCTTCTCCGAATTGATGGCGCGAATGCGTTCATTACTGCGGCGCCCGTCCGAGCGCCAGGATGACATTCTTCAGGTTTCTAATTTGCAGATCGACACCCGCCGCCACAAAGCGTCGCGTGGCAAAGTCGCCTTGCGTCTGACCACGAAGGAATTCCTTGTTCTGACTCTGCTGGCGCGGGCTCGCGGCGAAGTGGTATCGCGGACGGAAATCATAGAGCAAGTCTGGGACATGAACTTTGATACCGGCACTAATATAGTCGAAGTAATGATACGGCGGCTGCGCGCCAAGATAGACGATCCATTTAAAAGGAAACTGATTCACACGATTCGCGGCGTTGGTTATGTCCTCAAGGACGGATGAAGAGAGCGCTGCTTCGCCCGGGCCGAATCCTGCGCACGCACGGTCGATCGCGTCGCGCTTGATTTGGCTCTACACCATCGCTGCCACGGTGGTGCTTTGCAGTGGAATGGGAATTTTGTATTGGATCGTCGTCAGGCACATTTACGAAGAGGACACTGTCTTCCTAAGAGATAAACTGGCTGCGCTTCGAGAGGATCTTTACGAAGCAGCCGCGCCTCAGGCGTTGAATGAGGAGTTAAAAAGGGCGAGGTCGGGCGACGAAACTTACTGGATCCGGGTTTACGATCCGACTGGACGGGTAATGGCCGCGACTCCGAATATGGATGAGGTGTTACCCGAGAAGGCCTTTCCTTCACCGGCTTCCGCGGGAACAGCCACTCCAAAGGCGATAGAATACAGGAGTGCGAGCGGTCGTTTCTTTTTGTTAGTCGCAGTGACTGAAGAAGTGAACCGTCAACCTTACGCCGTTCAGATCGCGCAAGACTCCTCAAATGATAAACAATTCGCGCAGGAATTCGCTGTTTTACTGTTGGCGGTAGCGGCCTGCGGGGCGATCGCTTCCGGCGCGATTGCGGTGGGAGTGACGAAGAGAGAGTTGCGTCCATTGCAAGAAATGGCGCAGGCCGTCGAAAGGATCGACGCCAAGCAGCTTCACGAAAGGGTTCCTAGACTGGGATGGCCCAGCGAGCTACAACCGCTGGCCGCTGCTTTCAATAAGATGGTAGCTCGTCTGGAGAGTTCCTTTACGCGGCTATCGCAATTCTCGGCCGACCTCGCCCATGAGTTCCGAACTCCAATCGGGAACATGCGCGGTGAAGCAGAAGTAGTGCTGACCAGAGCTAGAATGCCGAACGATTACCGGGCGGTCTTAGAGTCCAGCGTCGAAGAATATGATCGGTTATCCGGCATGATAGATAACCTGCTCTTTCTAGCTCGAGCGGAGACGGCGGATGCGCCGATCGAGTGTTCCTTGTTCGATGCCCGTGCGGCCGTGGAAAAGATTGGCGACTTCTTTGAAACCGCGCTCGAGGAACAAAACATTAAGATTAGCTGTCTGGGTGAATGTGAAGTGTATGCCGAACCAATTTTGTTCCGACGCGCGGTCAGTAACCTCGTTTCCAACGCGGTCCGTGTAACGCTCCCTGGCGGCACTGTATTCATTTCAATCGTGACTGGCGATTCGGTTGCCAGGATTTCGGTGATCGACCAGGGCCGAGGAATCGCGAGCAAGCATCTTACCCATGTGTTCGATCGCTTCTATCGGGTAGACGCATCCCGGCATTCCAAAGGCACTGGCTTGGGATTGGCGCTGGTGCGATCAATCATGCAAATTCACAAAGGGGAGGCATCAATCGTGAGCGAAGTAGGACGCGGCACCACTGTAACGTTAACTTTTCCAACAAGAATGACGCCTTCCGGGAATCATAACGACCGATGAAGACACGAACCATGCTTTTGATTGCTGGCGCACTTTCCGTCTGCCTTAGCCTGGTCCAATTTGCGCCGGCGCAAGAAGGCGTCGAGAAAGACACTCATCATGGCGGAGAGAAGAAATGGATGGAGTTCCTGCCCGGCGGAGATCAGGTCAAACTAAAGGCAGTTCGCGCCCTGGCGATGGAGGACCCAGCGGTTCGAGCGGCCGATGAAAAGCGGAAACAAGCCGACAAGGAATTTCGTGATCTATTGCGGGCTGCAATGCTGAAGATAGACCCGGCGATTCAGCCGATTCTCGACAAGATACCTGAGCCAAGAAAGCATCATAATCGGTGGTAACATGTCTGGCGACTGTCAGAGCGGGTCTGCTCTTACAGATCGATTCCCATGAGGAGCGCGCCCGGAACCTCCTCCCATCCATTCCGAAGCCAGAAGGAACGCCCACGCGGATTATCTGACGCGACTAGGATCAGCGCTCGTGTGATGCCAGTGTCGTGCAATTGCGTGACGCACTCCTGCACGAGTTGTTTGCCAATTCCCTTTCCGTGATGTGCTGGCGCGACCGCCAGGTGATAAATCAGGCCGCGGCGGCCATCGTGTCCGCAAAGCACGGCGCCGACGATCGCGCCGTCTTCTTCCGCAACGCGGCTAAGGCCTGGGTTGCGCAGGAGGTAAGCGCGGATTTCCTCTTTGGAATCGCCTTCGGCTACTTCCACCCCTTCCACCACGTTCCAAAGCGCCACCGCCTGATCGTAGTCGTCGATGACGAATTCCCGGGTATTGATAGCAGGCATACCTTGCGGCAAGAAACTCACGGAATCCAGGCCAGGATGCAAGCGGACCGCTTTGAACTCGAACAAATCGATCACGAGCACGAGCAGGAGCACGATTACGATTGCGGCATGCCAGCTTTACTACTCGTTAGGTCTCTTGGCCATGAAGCAACCTATCCCGGTGGTTCGAATAGCTCACGACGGCGTTCCTGTAGATTCTTTGCCAACACTGGTAAAGAGCCAAGCTCCTCAGTCGGCCATCTTCATGTCTCCCGCCCGATGCCTTTACCGCGGTCCTGGCCAGGAAGAGCGGTGGCGTTGGCATAGGTCTGGTCGAGATCTATAACCTGAAGTAAATGTTCCTCTGTCGCGGCGGTCTATGACCGCCGAACCTGCGCGATTCAGGGATGTTTCATTTTCCGCGGCTACGCCGGCATATTCCAGACATCGAGCGTGGAGCGCCCGCTCCACCAGCCATTCGGCGGTCATAGACCGCCGCTACAGGGGGGCGGCTCCGGAGGTTATCTCGCGCCGGTTGGCGCGAGTGAGGCGACAATTTCTTGGAAGCGCGGATCTCCGCGCAGCGGGTCCCAAAGCGGATCGAGTTTGAGATGGCCGTAGTCGACCCCGCCGGAAATCTTGTTCACGAGACGTAATTGTTCGATAGCCAGATCCTTATCGCCCACCCACGCGGCGATGATCGCGAGGTTGATCATCATTGGCGGTCCATTCACCGCATCGGTCGAAATCGGAAGCAGTTCGACGGCGCGGCGACCTTCGCGCAATGCATCTTCCTTGCGGCCCAGTCCGGCGTCGATCAAGCCCAACATGGAAATCGCCGGGCCGTATTCCGGCTGCGCCTGCACGATGCGTTCCTGCGCGACGCGATCTGCGGCAAAGGCGGCGTGTGCGGCCGCCTCGTCGCCCTGCAAACGGGCGAGCAATCCTTCGCTAAAGGCGCGGCTGAAGTGTGCGGCGTCCGTTCCCCAACGTCCGTCACCCAGATCGGGCAGGGCGTTTCGAACTTCATCTCCGTTGCGTTCGAAAAAAGCGAGCGCGATGCGGTATCCGACGAACGTTTTCGAACTCGCCGGATCCAACTTGTGGATCTCTTCGAGCAGCTCGCGCCAGGGCCGCGTGTCGCCTCGGAGATAGAAGGCGATGAAGGCACGGGAGAGGCGCAGGGGGATGCGCTCCGGCCGCAGCGCGATGGCGCGGTCAAGAATTGCGGCCCACTTTTCGTTCGCGCCCAGAGCGGAATAGTTCAAGGCGAGGTCCTGCATCACATCCACGTTGTAAGGCTCAACCTCCAGCACGCGCTCGAAGTCGCGCGTCGATTCTTCCCAGCGGCCTTGCCTCCGATTAACGTATCCGCTGAGCGCGAAGGTGGCCGGATCGCCAGGCAAAGTAATGCGCGCGGCATTCAGTTCTTCGCGGGCGCGCGCGTAATCCAGTCTCGCGTAAAGATGCATCGCGGCCGCGAGATGAGTCTCGCCGGCATTTGGCGCGAGGCGGCGAGCGCTCTCGACTGCCGCCTGGCCGAGCGCGAGCCGCTCATTCGTGTGATCGATGCCGCTGAGATAGGCCGAGTCATGTGCGCGCGCGAGGGAGCAATAGGCGCCAAGAAAAGTGGGATCGCGCTCAACCGCCTGCGTGAGCAGCGCAACGGCTGCGCGGTAATTCTCTTCTGGATTCTCGTTGTTCGCCGCCGCATCGAGCAGGATTTTTCCGCGCGTGTAAGACTCGAAGGCGGCCACATTAGACGTCGGTTTCTCTTCGATTTCGGCGCGTTCCGACGGCGAAAGTTTTGCGCGCAACTGCTGCGCAATCGTCCGCGCGATCCGGCTTTGAATCGCGAAAACATCGACCAAATCGCCTTCGTACGTTTCCGCCCAAAGATGCGCGTCGGTCTGCGCGTTAATGAGCTGGGCGTTCACGCGCACTCTTCCGCCGGCGCGCTGCACGCTGCCTTCCAGCAAAAAAGTAACACCGAGCTCGCGCCCGATCCGGCGCAGGTTACGCGGCGCGGCGGAACGATATTGCATGACTGAAGTGCGGCTGATGACTTTGAGCTGCGAAATTTTCGCCAGGTCAGTCAGGACCTGGTCCTGCACTCCGTCAGCGAAGAAGGAATTTTCCTGATCGCGATTAAGATTTTCGAAGGGCAAAACCGCGATCGACTTTTCAGACAATTCGTTAGGCAAGACTGTGGGTCGATTGTTCCCGGCGAATTTCACACCGAAGAAAAGGGCGGCGACCAGAGCGAGAATGGGCAAGGCGACGGCGGCGAGACGCCAACGGCGTTTGCGTTGCGCGGCGGAAATTATTTTCGCCGCCTGAGTTTGTTCGCCTCCTTGCGCGAGGAGTTTGAGATCGGCGCGAAGATCGGCCGCGCTTTGATAACGCTGGGCGGGATTTTTCTCTAGAGCGCGTCGAATGACCTGATCAAGTTCGACCGGTAAGGTCGGCGCGAACTCGCGCAGCGGCGGTGCCGGCTGATGGAGAATGCGATCGTAAATGGCCGCTTCGCTCTTTCCTTCGAAGAGACGATGGCCGGTGGCGATTTCGTACAGAACTACGCCGAGGCTGAAAACATCCGTCCGATAATCCAGTTCCTGTCCCATCGCCTGCTCGGGCGACATATAATTGATTGTGCCCATGACCCGGCCGGGGTCGGTGACATCCAGATTCGTCCGTGTGCTCATCAGCTTGGCCAGGCCGAAGTCGAGCACTTTGATGTAGCCGTCGGCGCGCAACATGATGTTGGCCGGCTTGATGTCGCGGTGCACGATTCCCGCGGCATGCGCGGCCGCCAGAGCGCCGGCCGCCTGAATCCCAATGTCCAGAATCAGGGACAAAGGCCGGTCTGGGTTTTGCATCTGCTCGCCCAGCGTTTTCCCTTCAACGTACTCGGTCGCAATAAATCGGGCGCCATCCCATTCGCCGACTTCGTAGATGGTGATGATATTCGGATGATTCAGCGCGGAAGCGGCGCGCGCTTCCTGTTCGAAGCGGCGCAGGCGGTCACGGTCCCGAGTGAATCGCCGCGGCAACAACTTGAGCGCCACCTTGCGATCGAGCGTCGTGTCCTGGGCGAGATAAACTTCGCCCATTCCGCCGGAGCCGAGCGCCGCGAAAACCTGATAACGGCCGAGAGTCTTTCCGACTAATCCATGGCCGTCGTTCTCGGCAGCCCAATCCGCCGCCAACCCGGAAGCAATTTCTTCCAACACGCCCTCCTCCTTGCTATCCGCAGCCAGCAGCGCCTCGACTTCCCACCGGAGGGAGCCGTCTTCGGCGCACGCTTCATCCAGAAACGCGGCGCGTGTCTCGACCGATTGCGCGACCGCCGACTGAAACAGCTCGGTCACCCTTCTCCAGCGTTCGGGCGTCATGGCACCCCCCTCGTGAATTGGCATTCGCACCGTGCGCGCGTGGCAATGCGAATCAAGCAGCCGCACCCAGTTCATTCCGCAACCAGGCGCGCGCCAGGCGCCAGGCGCGTGTGACCGTTTCGACCGAAATCGAAAGAGCGTCCGCGGTTTCTTCTGCCGTGAGGCCCGCGAAGAACCGCATCACCGCCACCTGACTCATGCGCTTGTCGAATCGCTCCAGCTTTTGCAGCGCGTCATCCAGCGCCAGCACTGCGTCCGCTTTGTCATTCGAGACGAGCATGGCCTCATCCAGCGTGACCTGCTGCGCGCCGCCACCGCGCTTCGCACGCGTGTGCCGCCGGGCGTAGTCGACCAAAATGTGACGCATCATCTGCGCAGCCACGGCAAAAAAGTGGGCCCGATTTTGGAGCCGCCCGACGCGGCCGCCCTTCAGCTTCAGATAAGCTTCATTGACCAACGCCGTGGCCTGCATGGTGTGGCCGGCGCGTTCTTGTGCCATGTGCCGATGTGCCATGCGCCGCAGTTCCTCGTAAACCAGCGGCATTAACTCATCGAGCGCCTCGTCATCGCCGCCGCCCCACTGGCCGAGTAGTTGGGTTACTTCTTTGGGCAGGACGTTGACCATCGCAGCGGGATGATCGCACGAATGGCGCAAGGATGACAACGTCGGAGCCAATCAAAAATAATTCGCGTTTCGTGACGAATTTTTGCCGCGGATGTCGCCTTTCCTCGGTGACAGCAAATCTCAAACAGCCAAAAAATGAAGAATTCCTCCGGCATTTTCTCGAATATTCGGCCAGTTCGCTCATCAGTTAATCCGGCTCCCAGACGGTGGGCCGCTCTCTTTTGCAGCGGTCTCATTGCGCTCATCTTTCTCGGTTTGACCGCGCCGGCTGGAGCTGTCGTCGTAACCAATACGAACGACAGCGGAGCGGGTTCGTTACGCCAGGCCATCGTGGACACTCCGGCCGCGGGAACGATTACCTTTAACATCCCGACGACCGATCCCGGCTATGACGCCACGACCGGCGTTTACACGATCAGGCTCAGCACGGTCGGCGATGGAACCTTTGGCCCCTCGGCCTTGGTGGTGAGCAAAGATGTGATGATCGATGGTGAGACCAGCGCGGTGACGATCACCCAAAACATCGGGCCGGGCGTGGCCCATGGGCGGACCGACGGGATGCGGCTCTTTTACGTAACCAGCGCGGGTCATCTCACCTTGCGCAACCTGACGCTGAGCGGCGGCCTGGCGAAGGGCGGCAACGGCGATTACTACGGCGATAGTGGCGGCGCTGCCGGTCTGGGTGGGGCCATCGTTAACGCCGGGACCCTTGAATTGGTCCAGACGACGCTCACGGCCAATCAAGCCATCGGCGGAAGCAATTCCACTGGCGGCGGCTTTGGCGGTGGCGGGCTAGGCGAAAATAGCCCGGACGGCAACAATGGCGGAGGCCCCAACGGGGGCGGCAGCGGCGGCTTCGGTGGTGGCGGCGGTCTGGGCGGCAACGGCGGCTTCGGTGGTGGCGGCGGCCTTGGGGGCAACGGCGGCTTCGGTGGTGGGGGCGGGAGCGACTTCGGTGGTGGGGGCGGTCGCGGCGGCTTCGGCGGTGGAAACGGGGGCGGGTTCAGCAATTCGAACTTCGGCAGAGGCGGAGGCGGCGGCGGCCTTGGGGGCGCGGTCTTCAACTACGGCGGCGCGTTGCTCGTGACCAACTCGACCTTTTCGGGCAACACCGCGCGAGGCGGTCTGGGAGGTGGAAATTTGAGTGGCAACGGCAGCGGCTACGGCGGCGCGATTTTCAACCTCAACGGCCTCGTGACCGCGACCAATTCCACTTTCGGCGGCAACATCGCGGCGCAGGGCGGCGGCGCCATTTACTCGTTAGGCGATAACGCTGTGGCCACCCAGGCTGGACCAAGCTTGCCCGCGACGAGCAGCGGAACCCCGTCGTTGGTTACGCTTCGCAACACGATTCTCGCCGGTTCGAACGACGGTGCGGCGACGCCAGCGGCCGTGACCGACTTTTTCCAGAATACCAACGATTCCGGTAACGGCAGCGGTGCGGGCTTCGTCGCGAGCGCGGGATCGAACAACGTCATCCAGACGCGCCCGCCGGCGGCGAACGATTTCGGCGGCACGGCCGCGACTACTGATCCTAACCTCGGCGCGCTGGCCACAAATGGTGGCCCCACGCAGACCATCGCGCTCCTGCCTGGGAGCCTTGCGATCGATGCGGGCGGAGACATGGCGACGGTGCAGGATCCGGTCGACAACGTGACCCAATACATAACGACGAATGAGTCCACGACCATCTTTCCGGCGCCTTCGACAAGTACGTCAGGCACCTTCCTTATCCAGATTGATAACGAACAGATGATCGTGCGGCAGCGATTCGCCGCTGACACCCTGCTGGTGACCCGTGCGGTGAATGGCACCACAGCGGCTACGCATTCTTCCGGAGCAGGAATCAGCCCGGCGTTCGATCAGCGCGGATTCCCCCGGAAGATAAATAGAACGGTCGATATCGGCGCGGTGGAGGTAAGCTATTCCTTCACCGCTACCGCCGGCACTACGCAAAGCACAGAGATCAACACAGCTTTCTCAACCGCGCTGCAGGCGACCGTCCTCGAGTCGAATAATGCAGTGAATGGTGTGGCAGTGACTTTTACCGCGCCTTCGAGTGGAGCCAGCGGCACTTTTGCCGGGAATTCCACGACCGCGACCGTTACAACCGACGCGAATGGTGCGGCAATCGCTCCCATCTTGACCGCGAATGGAGCGACCGGCGCTTTCACCGTCTCGGGAAGTCTGCCCGGTAGCACGGACGTGAATTTTGCGCTCACGAACACGCAGGCGCCCGCCATTACGAGCCCGAACAGCGCGACCTTTCTTGCCGGCAACGCGGGCACTTTCACCGTCGAAAGAACCGGATTTCCAACACCGGCATTGAGCCAGTCTGGGATGCTGCCCAGCGGGATAACGTTTGCTATCGGCACTGGCGTGCTGAGTGGAACCCCGGCGGCAACCACCGGTGGAACGTATCCACTTACACTCACCGCGAGCAACGGCATCGGAAACGACGCCAGCCAGCCCTACTCCATCACAGTCAACCGCTACGCCTCGCAAGCCTCACTAGTCTCGGATAACCCCGCACCTCCCGAGAGCCAGCCGATCAAATTCACCGCCACCATCACTCCTAACCAAGGCGGCGCGCCGGGCACGGTAACCGGCCCGGTCAGTTTCACAGACGGGTCCAGTTCCTTGGTCTGCATCGAAGGCAACAGCTCCACGCGGACCTTGGACGGCAACGGCCAGGCCATCTGCACGACCAAGAGCCTGACCTCCGCAGGCTCGCCGCACACCATCGGTGTCAGCTACGACGGCGACAGCAATTTTGAACCCAGCTCTGCCATGCTCCAAGTTGTAGGCGCATGTATTAGCAACGGGGTGGTCACAACCACCGCCGACAGCGGCCCCGGTTCACTCCGCGAAGCCATCGCCAATGCCTGCGGGGGTCCCACGATCACCTTTAACATCCCGACCAGCGACCCGGGCTATGACTCGGGAACCGGCGTTTACACCATCGCGCTTACCAGCGGCGAGTTGGCGATCAACCGCAGTGTCACGATCCAGGGTCCGGGCGCGAAGCTGCTGAAGATTGATGCCCACCAAGCCTCGCGAGTGTTTAACATTGCCAACGGCAACTACACCGTCACCTTCTCCGGGCTGACGCTGGCCAATGGCCGCGCCCCGGACAATTTCGGCTTCGGCGGCGGCATCTTCACCAACAGCACGACCCTAGGTTCGCTCACCCTCACGAACTGCACGCTCTCCGGCAACTTATCCAGCCAGGGCGGCGGCGCCATCTGCAACGATAACCGTGCCGCTCTCATTCTCACGAATTGCACGCTCTCCGGCAACTCCGCAGTCGTAGGCGGTGGTATCTACAATGCCCTCAGCGGTCCGGTCACCGTTACAAACAGCACGCTCTCGGGCAACTCCGCCCCCTCGGGTGGTGGCGGCGGCATCCTCAACATCAGCGGCGCGGTTACCGTTACGAACAGCACGGTCTCCGGCAACGTCGCCAACTACGGCGGCGGCATCGCCAACGGTATCGCCGGCGTGGTGACTCTGACAAACAGCACGGTCTCCGGCAATTCCGCCGCCGCCAACTCTATCGGTGGCGGCATCTACAACAACGGCACCGTGAAGAGCCGCAATTCGATCATCGCCGGAAATTCCTCTCCAGACGGGTCTCCCGATTTCGACGGCACGCTCACTTCGCAGGGCTACAACCTGATCGGCGATACCAACGGCACGAACATCACCGGCGACACGACCGGCAACATCACCAATGTGAATCCGAATCTCGGTCCGCTCGCCGATAATGGCGGGCCGACCGAGACCATCGCGCTGCTCCCTGGCAGCCTGGCGCTCGACGCGGGCGCGGACGTGACCACGCTGAGCGCGGCGGTCGGCGATACGGTAACGACCTCGATCGGCGTGACCGACGCCACCGCCTTCCCCGCCGGAGTCGGCTTCGTCATCCGGATCGAGAGCGAGCAAATGCTCGTGACCGGAAAGTCAGGCAACACCCTTACCGTCACCCGCGGGGCGAATAGCACGACCGCGACATTGCACAACTCGGGCGCAGCGGTGAACCCAGCCTTCGATCAGCGCGGATTTGTCCGTAAGAGCGGCGCGCATGTGGACATCGGCGCTGTCGAGGTGAGCTACGGGCTCAGCGCTACCGCCGGCACGCCGCAAAGCGCGCAGGTGAACACAGCTTTCGCCGCTCCGCTAAAGGCGACACTGCTGGAATCGGGTAACCCTGTCAGTGGTGTGGCGGTTACCTTTACCGCACCAGTCAGCGGAGCGAGCGAAACTTTTGCCGGCGGCCTAACGACTACACTGGTCGTGACCGATGCCAGCGGTGTCGCGACCGCGCCCACCTTCACTGCCAACGCAATTGCGGGCGGACCCTATCCAGTAACAGCGACTGTTGCTGGGCTTAGCTCTTCCACTGATTTCTCATTGACCAATATCCTCGCCCCTACACCTACACCTACTCCCACGCCAACTCCAAGTGCTACGCCGACCCCGGCACCTACGGCTACACCAATGGCAACAAGTACGCCTACGCCTAGTCCCTTACCTACAGCTACACCGACGGCGACGGCGACGGCGACACCTACTGCAACGCCTACCGCTACCCCGACGGCGACACCTACCGCTACCCCGACAGCAACACCTACTGCTACGCCGACAGCCACACCTAGCGCTACTCCCACCGCAACACCAACGCCTACTCCTGGAGGGACGGCCACTCCTACTCCGACTCCTGGGGGAACAGCGACACCCACTCCTACACCTACTCCCACGCCAAGCGCGACTCCAGCCCAGGCCTTGAACATCTCGACCCGGCTGCGGGTGGATCTGGGGGACAAGGTCATGATCGGTGGGTTCATCATCACCGGGAACGTGTCCAAGCCAGTCGTGATTCGTGGGTTGGGGCCGTCGTTGGCTAACTCGGGTGTACCGGCGGCAGCCGTCCTGAATGATCCGGTGCTGGAGCTGCGCGGAGCGAATGGCTCGTTGATCCTGAAGAACGACAACTGGAAAGACGACCAGCGTCCGTTGATTGAAGGGACCGTCTTCCAGCCGACGGACGATCGTGAGTCGGTCATAGTAGCGACGCTCCCGGTCGGAGCTTACACCGCGATTCTGAGCGGGAAGAATCAGACAACCGGGATAGGGCTGGTGGAAATTTACGACAACGACCAGACGGTCGACTCCACCCTGGCGAACATCAGCACACGCGGCTTCGTCCAGACGGGGGATAACGTGATGATTGGAGGCTTCACCCTGGGGAACAATCCGGCGAGCACGCGGATAGCGGTGCGAGGCATCGGACCTTCTTTGACCGGCTTCGGACTAAGCAACGTCTTAGCTGATCCCACGCTCGAGCTGCACAACGCAAACGGGACCATTATGATCTCGAACGACGACTGGACCGATGATGCCGCCATGGCAGCACAGTTGACCGCAAATGGTCTGGGCTTAACGGACCCGAAGGAATCGGGCATCTTCGCTACACTGCCGCCGGGACCGTTTACTGCTATCCTCGCCGGGAAGTCCGGTGGCACTGGCATCGGCCTGGTCGAGATCTACAACGTAAAGTGATGCTGTTGCTGTAGACGCCCCATCTGTCAGAACCTCCTCTCCCCTCGAACGCGGCGACATAGCGCTGCGGCTACAGGTGTTCTTCCACGCGCTCGATCACGCCTTCGCCGTGAGAGCGCACATCGTCACCTTCCCGAGCCCATTAGGAGAACGCGAATGCGCCAGTACCGTGTATGTGGCGCGCGGCAAAGCGCTCCGGCGCGGAGGCTGACCGCGCGAAGATTTCCTGCAATACAATATGCCGTCGGGGTTGCAATTTTGTCTCCGAATCGCTTACCCGTCCTTACAGCAACGGCAGCTGATTCGGGTCGCTTTTAGATCGCCGCGACAGAGGCGTGCGCGTTTTGGGTTTGCGTTTAGACTTTACACTTCGCGCGATTTCTCGAACGAGACCACGTTTGGTATGATCGATCGCAGCTTCCGCCGCCTCATCATCTTCGTAATCTCCTCTTGCTGACCGGAAACGCCGATATCGCACGCGCAATTTCCCGTCCTCCGATATTACCAACTTGCTCGCCTCCAAAAGACTAAGTGCCTCGAAAATATGTGCCCTCTTCACTACCAATCGCTGTCGATGACTCTCAGCAACAATGGCATCCATTGATGTCAGGAATTCCACTGTTCCCTGTAGATTCGCCTCAAGTGCCCACATCTTTCGTTGATCATCAGGAATGAGTTTCGGTAGGACTCGGGCCCACAGGATCACGGCAGTATACACTGCCGGAGGTCTATCATTGCAGAACGCCTGGGTCGCCTGTAGCGCCGCGTACTCCGCTATGTAAATTACGATAGGTTCTTCGTGATCTTGATGACGAACACTCAGTCTCGCGTCCTCTGGTAACTTTGAATCAGAAAAGCGATCACTAAGATCCGTTATACACGACAGCACCCATCGTGACTTGGCCTGTTGGGTATCGAAAGCAACGCTGAAAATGATGAGTGGTCTCGTTGGTTTCGATTGCTCGTTCGCAAGGGCACGCAGTCTTCTCGCTTCTTTGCGAGCGTGTTCAATGTTTGTGAATACAACCAAATCGTGGGACTTGGCCTCGTCCTCATGGAGCCCGCTGGGAGAGCGGCGGAATTTAAGAGGCCTATCATACTTGCACAACTGCGCGTGAGTTTCCTCGATGGTGCGCAAATCGAGGCCAAGAGCGCGCTTTACCTCGCCAATAAAATAAAAGTTTTTCTCGAAAGAAACCGCAAAATCTGGAGTCAGAATATTTTGTTTGGATAGCGGGAAAGCAGGAAATCGATCGAAACAAATCAAAAACTTCGAGTAGCGACGCAGGTGACCTTCGACCGAATTGATAACCCAGACGGTTCGCTCGTAATTACTGAATGCTATAAGAAGGTCCGCTTCAGTCATTCCATCCGGGGGGAAGTGAAGGCGTTGTCACAACGTCTGTTGCATCGGTCACAATCCCCTCCTCGAATTGTTCGAAAATTTTCTGACACAGTCGAAACAGTGATGGAAGACTGGAATCAAGTTGTGGGATGACAACGAGAGATTCGGTCGATTCTACAACAACGTCGAAAGCAGAGGCATCGAAGAAGTCGAAAAAATTAAGATGAAGGTATGGATTCCGATGGAAAAGAGTAAACTCTCCGTGTCGAATCCGACCGAGGACCTCAAGAAACGATCGAATGTTGGCAGCATCGGTAAGAAGTGGTTTCTCGAATGTCAGTCGCAGAGGCTTAACGCTGCCGGTTGCTTCAGACCTTGCTCTGTTAGTCAATAGGTCTGTGCGAGATTTCACGGTTTGAGCCACGATCTCAATGAACTCCTTAATAAAGTACTCGGTACTCCCCGAAAGGAACGAAAGTTTCCCATCTCGATTGAGCCCAGCTCGAAGGAGTACCTCTCCGTCTCGCGAAATCAGGGAGAAATCGAATCCGCTGACATTAGCATTACTCTCCCGCGCGTACTCGTATACTTCTTTTATCGATTCCGCCTTGTAACTAATTGTTGCTTCGTTTCGTTTGCTCCGTATCAGCGATCGGTTAGTCACAACTTTGGAACTGGTTGCTCGCGCCATTTCCAATACAATACTTAGCATCTCGCGGGACGTGAGGCGCGCGCGCGTGAACTGCGCGCGAGCACGATAAAGAAATCTTGATAATCCATCCCGCACGTACTCATCACGCTCGGGAGTCACGAAAACAAATGCGCTGGGGGTAATTAATTTGGACAGGAAGAATTTTCCTTTTACTTCACGGAAAGTCGCCTGCGGTTTACGTCCTCTCCTACGAGTGGCAATGGCGTTTTGCGTCCTGTATTGGACAACACCGGATTGGGTGCTGACGCGATCGAGCGAAAATCCTGGCACGCGAAGTTCATCCATTTTATTATCATCCTCAGACGCGAAGGCGACAAACGCGTATGCTCCCGTCTGCCGTATCCGTAGCGCAGCGGACAACTGAGTCACCCCGGCCGGGTCAAATGTTTGCGCGTGTGCACCGCCCATGACCTCTTCTATACTACTTTTATCCAATCAGGAAGCGGACTTTATTGCGCGTACGAGGTTGCGTCGAGGGACCAGTTGCTACGGTGCCTGCGCCCAGCGTCGCACAAATGGTCGATCGGGTGGGTCTTCTCGGATCAAGGGTCGAAAACGGCTGGACGTTGTCACATCCGGCCGCTTCGATTCCTGACCCCTTGACTTCTGACTTCCCTACCCGCCCACCGTCACGCTCACCAATTTGCTCCATTGGCCCACGCGGGAGTCGCCCACTCGATAAATGGCCTGGTAGGTCCACTTTACGGGCGTGCTCGGGAACGGTTGCGTGTCGGTGTAGCCGGGGGTGGTGTCGAACGCCAGGGTAACGAAGCCCTTGCCATCGCCTCGATCCACCTGCATCTCGCAGATGTCGAGGTAATCAGCATAGCCGCCCCAATTCCAACCGATATCCACCTGAGTGCCGTTAATGGTAGCGCTGATGTCCGGCTGGACCGTAGACAAATCCGGGCCCACCTGTTGCGCGCCTTCGATGCCGAGGGCGGCACCGATCGCAGCGTTATAATCAGGGTTCGCTTTGATCTGTTTGACCAAGGCGCGGAAGCGAATTTCCACGCCGGGCGCCACTGGTGGAACGGCCGCCGGGAAAACGGGCGGAACCGGCGCGCCGGTAGGAGGCGGGTTGCCACCGCGGCGGACCAGGTCTTTCCAGGCCGTCCATTGCTGGCTGCCGTTTCGCATCAATTGCTGGCAAGCGAGGGTGTAGCTGAAGTAATCGGCGTCGGCCGCCTGGTGGTGACTTGCGCCGGGGTGACGCCTATCGCGGCGGCATAGGCGCCGATGGCGTTCTTGAAGGTTTGCAGCTGGGCGTTGAAGGCGTCGTCATTTGCGCTCAGGTAATCTGATCTGGCCATGTGATGTATTTCTTTCTGGGTTGTTTGGGTTTGTTTTAACTGCTTGCTGGTCGGGGAAAGGGAGGCGGCAGGACGATTTTTCTTTGCCGGTGAAATCATTCTGCCGGACGGCAGGATGCTTTTGCCGGGAGGGTAGAATCATTTGACCGGGCGGCAGCCCGACTCTGCCGCAGCTGCGAATGGAGGGGGCCGGGCAGCCTGATGATCTCATGGCATGGCGGGAGAACCCAGCCGGGCGGTAGAGTGGTGCCGCCGCGGGCCAACCTGGGTTTACCGCCCGGAAGGTCGCGATCATCATTCCGGCAGCACGACTCTGCCCGCCGGAAGGATGAACCTGCCGTCCGGCGGAATGATCTTCAGTCTTCCAATGGCAAGGGGAGTCCACCCTCGTAATGATGCCGCCGCACACCGCAACAGATCGATTACTCCTGGTATGCGACACCGCGCGCAGGGCTTTGTCTGCGCCCTGAGCGTTCTGTTCGGTTGGGGAACCCGAGATCATGCCTTCACCAAGTAACTACGAGATCTGTCCGACAAGTTTCAAAAAACCCTATGACAGTTCATAGAATTCTACAGGTCCGGACAGGCCCGCGTCAGCGCTTCGGGTTTCGACTGTTGACGCTTAGCGTATGAATCCAAGCTTTTCGGCCAATATTTTGTGGGCTGCCAAAGCACCCTTTCGTACCCGGAAAATTCGCGCCCAAACCTTTCGGTTTTTCGCCATCCTTGTCGCCAAGGCACCCGCCGCCGATAACGATCATCTCGTATTTTCAGCGACGGCCGCACGCCCGGGACCCGGTTTCCGCCCACTGGCAATAAATCTTCGATTTGAGCAAAATAAAGGCTGGACAGGGCTTCCGTTTTCCCGGTAAGAACAAGGGGTTGCGGCATCTTACGTGCTAGCACTCCTGCCTTGTGCGCTTCTCCAAACCAAAAGTCTTAGATCGAGTCGCCGGGCGGAGCTCTTTTCGCGCGTTCACTGCCATCAGGCTTGGCATTGCTTTGGCCCTCGTCGGTGTGGGCAGTTTGTTTGCCTCGCTGGCTTTCTCCTCTGGCGAGAGCGAGACACAAAACGCGGAGAAGGTAGCAGCTTCCCCGGCCGTCGCGACAAGCGAGCCGGCTTCCACGTCGAGCGCGTCTAACGCAACTACAACCGCCTCGTCGATTACACCAAGCGCGCCGGTCGCGCCGCTGGCCGCCGCCACAACGCCGATCTTCCTGGCTGACGCTGAGCAGATCATCAACAGCAGCGGAACGATCACGGGCGGCGTGATCCACTTCTGGAACATAACGCTTGGCGCAAGCGACTCGTTCGCCGCGGGCACACCGAGTTCGCTGGCCGCGCAGCCAGGTCCCGGCCCCGCCAACTCGGATGTCGACTTTCCGAACGATGTTATCTTCGACGACGTAGGCGATCTGATGGTCGCCAATGGCGGCGTTGGGAACCCCGACTTCGGGAACTTCGCCTGCGTCCCGGCGGGTGCGGTCACGACGGGCTCGAGCAACGTCACCGTGCTGTCTAATCAGGCGAACGGCGTGGATGATCCGGTGGAACTCGCGTTTGGCAGCGACCGAAGTGTCGCACTCATCAACCAGGGCGGCGGCACGCCCCTTCTAGAAGCCCAGTTCGTCCTCTCTCCTACTTATACCCCGGCGCCGAGTAATCGAGACATCATCAACCCGCTGTCCAATCCGCCCACCGGTGCGAACGGGGTTGTGGCGCTGCCGACGTCGGCAGCGAATCCCGCCGGATCTTATGTCGTCACCCTGGTTTCGGGGTCGCCAATTACGTCTTCGGGAACGCATCTCGGCATCATCCATCCCGACGGTACTACGATTGACTTCCCTCAGGACGCGAGCGTGGTCGACCCCTATACCGCCTATGACCCGGCGAACAATCAGCTCGTCGCCGCCGCCGCCAACGGACCTCATTCGCACATGACGTTCTGGGACGTCGCCACAAAGACTAAGGTCAAGGACTTCGTTCTAGAGGATGACGGAACTAACACTGGTACCAGCAAGGCGAAGGCGCTAGGGCCTATCTCGTGCTCGGCCGACGGCCATGTTGCGGTGATCGTAACCGGCGAGAGCGGTTTCCCCGAGCTGATTGTCTATGACAACACGGCGAACCGAAACAAGATCCAGAACACGCTCGACTACGGCGCGACAACGACTGGCGGCGGGGCTACTTTTGTCTATGGCGGCACCGTCGACGCGAACGTCGGGACGAACGTGATTTGGCTCAGCAACACGAAACTGCTCGTCCAGCTTCAGTCGCAGCAGAGCCACAACCCCACCTCAGCGAACGGAATGTACATCTACGACATCACGCAGACGATGGCGCAGGGCGGCTTCGACAACAACGCCGCTAACGAGCCCACCCCCACAATCAAGCAGACCGGCTTCCAGCACCTCACTAACGAGCCGATGGCGGCGGCGATCCGGACGGGCACCGTTAATTTCGCCGATGGCACAGGCAACAACTGCAGTGGTAATGGGCCTTGCTTTACGAGCATCAACTCGGCCATTGCGGCCCTTACCTCCGGCGGCACCGTTAACGTTCTGGGCGGGACGTTCAACGAAAGCGTGAACTTAAATAGCGCTAGTGTCACCGTGAACATCAATGCCACTACGACGGTCAATGATTTCACGATCTCGGCTGGCACGTTAACCGGCGGCGGAGGGAACTGCGGGCAAACGACGACTTACACTTTAAACTTGAAGGGTAACTGGGCGAACAACGGCGGCACATTTGCTCCCGGAGGCGGAACGGTCGCCTTTACTGGGTCGAGCGCGCAAACGATCGGCGGCAGCGTGGCGACGACTTTCAATAACCTCACGATTAACACCGGGACGACTGGTATCTCCGTTCTCCTGGGTCAGAACGAGACGGTGGGCGGGACCCTCACCTTAACGCAGGGTTTGTTGGACCCTCAGAGCCGGACGTTGACGCTCAACGGTCCAGTTACGCAGGATCCTTTTGGGCAGATCTACGATACTCAACTTGGAACCGTTAACTACAATCAGAGCTCAAATTCTCAAGATGTAGCTTCTGGCCAGTATGGAAACCTGACCTTTAGCAACTTTACGAAAATCCTGGCGTCGTCTAGAAATATCGACATCTTCGGAACGTTCACGACTGGCTCAGCTGGAGGACATACCGTAACCAACAGCACGGTGAATTTTGCCGGGGGGGGCACTCTTCCCGCCGGCTTTTCCACCTACTACAATCTTGAGTTCTACAATGTGGTTTCCACACTGGGCGGCAGCATCACCGTTCAAGGCGAGCTCAATCTTTCTGCAATTGTTGTCACGAACGGGAACACGTTGACTGTGGACGCAAGCGGCACGCGCAGCAACAACGGTTACGGTGCCATTATCGGCAATGAGGCGAAGGTCTTTAGCGGGACGGGTAGCTTTACTTTCGATGTCGGAACGAGTCAGCCGCCCTACTCTTCCTTCAGTTATTCGCCGGTTAATGTAACGAATACCTCCGGCTCTGGCACGCTTACGGCCGCCGCAGTGCAGGGCGCGCTCGGCAACACCGATAGCACCAGAACGCTGCAAAGGTATTGGAACCTCAGCGGCTCCGGGTTGACCACGAACCTTACCTTCCATTACCTCGACGCAGACGTGGCCGGCAACGAAAACAACTATCAGCCGCTCCAAGTGACCAGCGGGGTGCGCACCTACTCGATCAACAACTGCCCTAACACCTGTGACAACGCGGGCGCCAACACGGTCGCTTTCAGTGGCATCACCAATTTCTCCGACTTCACCGCGGGTGAAGCGCGAGCGGACTTGCAAATCACCAGCAACACGGCTGCTCCCGGCCAGGTCACGGCGGGAAACAACCTTACTTACACGATCGATTTCATAAACAACGGCCCCGACACCGCGTCGGGTGTCACGGTTACGGACGTCATGCCAACTGGCACTACGTTTGTCTCTGCCACTCTGCCCGCAGGCTGGTCCCGGACGGATGTGACCGCGGTCGGGGGAACGGGATCCATCGTGTTTGCCAAGAGTAGTGTTACTAGCGCGGAGACAGGCGAATTCCAGTTGGTCGTCAATGTGAATTCGAACGTTGCCGGCGGCTCAACCATCTCCGATACCGCGACGGCCGCCAGTGCCACCACGGATCCCACGTCTGGCAATAATGCAGCCACAGCCGCGACGGTTGTCCAAACGGTGCCTGCGATCACGAGCGCGACGAGCACGTCCTTCAACATCGGCACTGCGGGAAACTTCACGGTAACGACCAGCGGTTTCCCGGCGCCATACATTACGCCAGGAGGAGCGAGCCTGCCCGGCGGCATGTCGTTTACGAGCAATGGCGATGGCACGGGCACCTTGAGCTACAGCGGCGCGGCCAGCACAGCGGGCCACTATGCGCTCACCTTCAGTGCCAGTAACAGCGCCGGCACGAGCGGGACGCAGAATTTCACTTTGACCCTGGTCGGTCCGCCGACGGCTGACAATCAATCAGTCACGACGAATCAGGATGTCGCTAAATCAATCACACTAACCGCCAGCGATCCGAATACCCCCCCGCTTGCACTTACTTATACCGTTACTCTGGCACCTGCTCACGGCGCGCTTTCCGGCACCGCTCCGAACCTGACTTACACGCCGAGCGCGGGCTACTTCGGCCCCGACTCCTTCCAGTTCAAGGCTAACAATGGATCGCTCGACAGCAACACCGCCACGGTTTCGATCACGGTGGTCGGTCAACCGACGGCGAATCCTCAATCGGTCAACGTCTCGTTCAATACCGGGACGCCGGTCACCTTGACGGGGTCCGATCCGAATACGCCACCGCAAAGCCTGACCTACAACGTCACCGTCAGCCCGACCCATGGTTCGCTCAGCGGGACGGCACCCAATGTGACCTACACACCGGGTGCTGGCTATCACGGCGCGGACTCGCTTCAGTTCACAGTTACGAATACGTCGGGGCTTACCTCCGTCGCAGCTACCGTGTCGTTCACAGTCGCCGCGGGGAGCCCGACGGCGAATGGACAATCGATGAATGTCTCGTTCAACACCGCGACGCCGGTCACGTTCACCGGCTCCGATCCCAACACACCGCCGGAGAGCCTGACCTACAACGTCACAGTCAACCCGACCCATGGTTCGCTCAGCGGGACCGCGCCTAATGTGACCTATACGCCGAGCGCCGGCTATCACGGGGCGGACTCGCTCCAATTCACCGTAACGAACACGTCGGGACTTACCTCCGCGCCGGCGACGGTGTCGTTCACAGTCGCCGCAGGGACACCGACAGCCGACCCGCAGGCTGTTTCGACCTCCGTAAATACCGCTAAGGCTATCACATTAACAGCTTCCGATCCAGATGTGCCGCCGTTGCCGCTAACCTACAGCGTGACGGTGAATCCCAGCCATGGCGGGTTGAGCGGAACGGCCCCTAATCTTACCTACACGCCAAATGCCGACTACAGTGGGTCGGATAGCTTCCAATTCAAGGTAAACAACGGATCTAACGACAGCCCACCGGCCACGGTGACTATCAATGTCGTCGCTCCCACGCCAACGCCGACCCCAACTCCAGCACCAACAGCCACGCCGACACCTACCGCTACCCCGACAGCAACGCCTACCGCTACCCCGACAGCAACGCCTACCGCTACGCCAACGGCGACACCTACCGCTACACCAACGGCAACGCCAACCGCGACTGCTACACCGGGAGGCACAGCTACACCTACGCCGACACCCACCCCTACACCCACGGCAACTCCTACCCAAGCCTTGAACATCTCGACCCGGCTGCGGGTGGACATAGGCGACAAGGTCATGATTGGCGGCTTCATCGTCACCGGGAATGCGTCCAAGCCGGTGGTCTTGCGCGGGCTGGGGCCATCGCTGGCTGGTTCGGGCATACCAGCGGCCACGGTCCTGGCTGATCCGGTGCTGGAGCTGCGCGGAGCCAATGGCGCGTTGATCATGAAGAACGACAATTGGAAAGACGACCAGCGTGCGTTGATTGAAGGGACTGCCTTCCAGCCGACAGACGATCATGAGTCGGTCATAGTAGCTACGCTGCCGGTTGGGGCTTACACGGCCATCCTGAGCGGAAAGAGTCAGACAACCGGCATAGGGCTGGTGGAAATTTACGACAATGACCAGACGGTCGACTCCACCCTGGCAAACATCAGCACGCGCGGGTTTGTCCAGACGGGGGACAACGTGATGATTGGAGGCTTCACCCTGGGAGGCAATCCGACGAGCACGCGGATAGCGGTGCGAGGCGTCGGACCTTCCCTGACCGGCTTCGGACTAAGCAACGTCTTAGCTGATCCCACGCTCGAGCTGCACAACGCAAACGGGACCATTATGATCTCGAACGACAACTGGACCGATGATGCCACGATGGCGGCACAGTTGACCGCAAATGGTTTGGCCTTAACGGATCCGAAGGAATCGGGCATCTTCACTACACTGCCTCCGGGACCGTTTACCGCGATCCTGGCCGGGAAGAGCGGTGGCACCGGCATAGGTCTGGTCGAGATCTATAACGTGAAGTAAGTGGGTGGCGATCGCTGCGAGAGCTGAGGTGGATCGCGCGCTCCGACGCGCGATGGCCTATTCCCGGCTGCGCCGGCACACTTTTAGGCATCGAGCGGCGGAATGCTCGATCACCAGCGCTGGCCGGGAAAGGCCCTGGCTGCACCAGATTGGCGGAGCGCCCCGGAGGCGCAGCTCCGACGGTGTACCGCATAATGCTGTGGCGGAAAGGCACGCAGGTTACAATTATGTGTCGTTACGAAATAAATCTGGACACGCCTCCGCGTTATCGGTAAAAAGACGCGATTACGTCGACCGACGTTTCAACGCATCTCCGGCCGGGCGAAGCAAAGCCCGTTGGCTGGACCTCCGCTGGGACACCGCTTAACGCGATCCGAGTTTCGATTGGAGCCCTGAGTAAGGCGCGATCTCATCCGCCTCGTGAGGATGGTTCTGGTTCCAGGCGGACTTGGAGTGAAGCATTGAACCCGTTTGCAACTACAAGGAGATCAGGAATGAAATCGGCGTCACACATCATTTGTCGGTTATCGGAGCGCACTGGCTTATCTCTCATCTTTCCTGGCAAACGAGCCGTGGCAGTTGCGCTCTGCGCTCTCACTCTCCTGGCGGCAGAGGGAATACGCGCCGCGACCATAACGGTGACCGCCGGCCCGGATACTGATGCCGCTAACAACGATTACAGGCGGATTCAGAATGCAATCAACGCGGCGACCGACGGTGATATTATCATGCTGAGCGGCACTTTCGACTTTACGCAGCCTTTCGCTGCGGCCGCCTGGGCGCTCGGCAACGATAATACCTCCGGCACTGCGGACGACTACAGCGTCTATGTGCCAACCGGCGTCAACAACGTCACGATCACTGCCTCGAGCCTCGGGGCCGCGACGATCCAGGGCCCCGGCGACCTGGCCGCGGTCGATCTTGAAGGCGTCTTTGTTTTCGATGGCGGCAGCAATGAAGGCTGGACGATCTCCAATATCCGCTTCCTGGACTTCGACCTTTCCATCGGCTTTTTTCAAGGCGCGACCGCGAAGGCATTCAACAATACAACGATCACCAACAACTACATCAGAGTTCCGCGAGACCTCAACGCTACGGTGGCCCCAAACGATCCCAGTCAAAACGTTGGCATCCTTTATTCCTTCGGCATGCACCAGACGATCTCCGGCAACACCATCGAGCTCGACGGCGCCGGCGTGAGCGACAGCGCGAACCACCATTTGTCGAAGGAGGTCGGTATCCAGTGCAACACCAAAGGTGGCGACACCTATGACGGTTTGCAGATCACCAACAACATCCTTCGGGTGCTGAAGGCACAATCGTCTGACCCGGAAAGAATCATCGGCATCTGGGAGAATGGGCAGGCATTCTCTAGCAACATCACAATCAGCGGCAACCAATTCATTAACCTGGCTGCTGGGAACGATCCCGCCACGAACCTGCAAAGCGGATTCCTCATAACCACCCACTCGTCGCCAACGACGACCGTGACCTATGAGAACAATACGGTCACGGGCGCAAATATCGGCTTTGAATGGCTGGTGGCGTCAACCTTCGGCGGCCACGAGCCGGTCATACTGACGAACAACACCATTACCAACAACGCCACCGGCGTACTGGTGCAAAGCCAGGGCTCGGCGACCATGAGTTTCAACCGCATCGCCGGAAACAGCATCACCGGAACCAACAACGTGGACGGGATAGTGACGGCAGAAAATAACTGGTGGGGTTGCAACGCCGGGCCGGGCAACGCCGGCTGCGACGCTGTCATCGGAACAGTGGACTTCAATCCGTGGCTCGTGCTCGGTATCAGCGCAGCGCCCGGCGTGGTCCTACCAGGTGGCACGTCCACCATCACAGCTGACATGACGCACAACTCTGACAACGCCGTGCCATCTGCTACCATCTTCGTGCCACCGACCCTCGTCACTTTCGGAGCTACTCAGGGAACTATGGCCCCGCCTACCGCTACTCTCACCTCGGGCCAGGCCACCTCCACTTTTACGTCTACGTCTGCCAGCAACGGCAGCGCCTCAGCGACCGTGGACAATCAAACGGTCAACGCGCCCATCACCGTTACAGCGCCACCGTCATTCACGATCGACGACGTGACCCACAACGAAGGCAACATCGGCACTACTGCTTTTACCTTCACGGTTACCAAGACAGGCAGCACGGCGCTGAATGCGACGGTGGATTACGCTACCGTCAATGGAACGGCGACCGCGCCGTCGGACTTTACCGCGATTCCGACCACGACCTTAACCTTCCTGCCCGCAGATACGACCAAGCAGGTCACCGTGTTGGTCAACGGCGACACGAACTTTGAGCCGGATGAAACATTCACCGTCCATCTCAGCAACGCCACCAACGCGACCATCTCCGACGCCGACGGCACAGGCACGATCCTGAACGACGACGCGGCGCCAACACCTACTCCCACTCCAGTGCCTACGGCAACGCCGACACCGACGGCAACACCTACCGCCACTCCGACAGCGACGCCTACCGCTACCCCTCCGGCATTGATCATCGTGCCTACGAACGGCACACCGCAGAGCACTGCGGTTAATACAACCTTCCCCGTCCGACTCGGAGCTACTGTTACTTCGGGTGGTCCCGTGAGTGGGGCTCAAGTTACCTTTACGGCGCCAGCCTCAGGGGCGAGCGGATCATTCGGGAATCTCTCGGAGGTGCAGACCGTGACCATTTCTGGTGCGTCGGGAAATTTCACCCTCACCTTCAACGGCCAGACAACGAGCTCGCTCGCGTTTAATGCCACGGCGATTCAGGTGCAGAATGCCTTGAATGCATTGAGCAGCATCGGCGGCGCAGGCGGCTCGGTAACCGTATCTCTTGCGAGTTCTATTTACACGGTGACCTTCGGAGGATCGTTAGCCGGGACTGACCTGCCCCAGATGACCGGAAGCGGCAGCGGTGGGGCTGGAGTTTCGGTCGCCACCAGTATTGATGGGGGGCCAACCGTTACTTCCGAAGTCCAATCCGTCACGGTTACCGGCTCAGCCGGGTCGTTCACTTTGACTTTCAACGGCCAGACCACGGGCGCACTCGCATTCAACGCCACTACGGCTCAAGTGCAGAGCGCGCTCAACGCCCTTTCCACCATCGGTGGCGTAGGAGGATCAGTCACCGTGGATGGCTCCGGCTCCGACTTTATAGTGACTTTCGGCGCAAGCTTGCGCCGGACCGATGCGAGCCAGATGACGGCGAGCGGCAGTGGGGGTGCTACGGCTTCGGTTGTCACCAATACCGAGGGAGGCGTATTGGCGGGCACGGAAGTCCAGAAGGTGACGGTCTCCGGTTCGTCCGGCACGTTCACGCTCACGTTCAATGGTCAGACAACGAGCTCGCTCGCGTTTACCGCCACGGCGATTCAGGTCCAGAATGCCTTGAATGCATTGAGCAGCATCGGCGGTGTAGGCGGTTCCGTGGCCGTGACCGCGTCAGGCTCCGTCTATACCATTACCTTCGGTGGATCGCTGGGACGAACCGACGTGCCGCAGATGACCGGCAGCGGCGCCGGCGGAGCATCGGTCGCGGTTGTAACCAACGCTGACGGAAGCGGCGGAATTGCGGTGGTAATCACCGATTCTTCCGGTTTGGCTACCGCGCCTGACTTTACGGCGAACAGTATTACCGGCACTTACACCGTGGAGGCCACCGTGGTGGGTGCGGCAGTCCCAGCTGCCTTCTCTCTCACCAACACGCCGGGACCAACTCCCACCGCTACTCCCACGGCCACGGCGACGGCCACCCCAACAGCGACGGCTACCCCGACGGCAACGCCTACTGCTACTCCGACCGCGACACCTATTGTTACGCCGACCGCAACGCCTACACCTACACCTGGAGGGACGGCTACTCCCACACCTACGCCGGGAGGGACGGCCACACCAACGCCAACACCAGGAGGCACCGCTACGCCTTCGCCGACACCTACTCCAACACCGGGCGCGACTCCTGCCCAAGCCTTGAACATCTCGACCCGGTTGCGGGTGGATATAGGCGACAAGGTCATGATCGGCGGCTTCATCATCACCGGGAACGCATCCAAGCCGGTGGTGATCCGAGGGCTGGGGCCTTCGCTCGCTAGTTCGGTTCCCGCGGCCACGGTGTTGAATGATCCGGTGCTGGAGCTGCGGGGAGCCAATGGCGCGTTGATCCTAAAGAACGACAACTGGAAGGACGACCAGCGGGCGCTGATTGAAGGGACTACCTTCCAGCCGACCGACGATCGGGAATCGGTCATTGTAGCTACACTTCCGACCGGAGCTTATACGGCGATCCTGACCGGGAAGAACCAAACCACCGGGGTAGGGTTAGTAGAAGTGTATGATAACGATCAAACGGTCGATTCGTCCCTGGCGAACATCAGCACGCGCGGCTTTGTCCAGACGGGGGACAACGTGATGATTGGAGGCTTTACCTTGGGAGGCAATCCGGCGAGCACGCGAGTGGCAGTGCGAGGCATCGGACCTTCTCTGAGCGGTTTCGGACTAAGCAATGTGTTGGCCGATCCTACGCTCGAGCTGCACAACGCGAACGGGACGATTATGATCTCGAACGATGACTGGACCGATGATGCCACTTCTGCGGCGCAACTGACCGCCAACGGCCTTGCTCTACAGGATCCGAAAGAGTCCGGCATCTTCACTACACTGCCTCCGGGCGCGTTCACAGCCATCCTGGCCGGAAAGAATGGCGGCGTTGGTATAGGCCTGGTCGAGATCTATAACGTGAAGTAAATGTTCCTCTGTAGCGGCGTTCTATGACCGCCGAACGTGCGCGGATACAGGGATGTTCCATTTCCCGGCTGCAACCGGCACAGTCCAACCAGTCCGGAGCGCTCGATCCACGGATCATTCGGCGGTCATAGACCGCCGCTACAGGAAGGGCTTGCGATAGCTGCCTTCACAAGGAGCGGCGCTTTTCAAACCGCCGCGAGGCGCTCGTTGGTGTTGCGCACCAAAAATGAGCGTTCGACATGGTTAGGCACTGGGCAAGCTCAATCGACTTTGATAACGCCTGAGGATGTGTCGCAGATGGTCGCTACCTACCGGTGGTTAGAGATCCTTTCTGCGACAATGGGGTTAGCACGGCATGGACAAGGCCGATGAACTCGTCCCAAGACACTGCTTCCACGATCGGTGCAGTGGAGCACGCCAATACAAACCCACCGGCAGGCATGCAGAACACCAAGCTAATGATGACTGGGAGCAATAGGCGCCGAGCATTAATGGTTTCTAACAGGGTCAAGCTCGGCCACGGTTTCGGTAGACGCAAGTATCAGCTGAAAGTGATAAACTAACTAAGATCAATATAGAGCGCGTGGCGCAATGGAGCTGTTGACTTTGGCGCCTTGTTTAAGACTCATCGTCCCCCCGAGCGAAGGGGTCGGCAGTTTGGAAAGCGGCGCTCCTTGGTTGACTTAGAAGCGTATGGCGATTCCGGCTCGGATGCGGTAGTCGGGGACGACTTGGAGGGCGGTGTTATTGATGGAGACGGGGAGGTCTACACCCAGCTCGGCGCTAAGCTTCTTGTAGGAGGCAATGAGCCGTGGACCTAGAAAGAAGGAGGTGATGCCGGTGTCTTCGGCGGGTTGGCCGCGAAAGCGATCGACGTCCTTGTGCTCGCCGGAGGCAACGAATTGCAGGCCGAGAATGGTGTCGGGCCGGCGGATGAAGTAGTAACCGGGCCCGGCGCTCCAGGAGATATCGTTGGCGAAATGGTATTGGTGGGAGCCGTCGCCGCGGAGTGTGAATTGCAGGTCTCCCTGGAGGAACCAATTGTAGTAGCGTAACGAGGTCTGGCCGCCGAAGATTCCATCATAGGAACCGGTGCCGAGAGTCAGATCGTGTCCATGTATTCCACTTACCGGTGCGCCGGGAATTTCCACTTCATTGAATTCCTCCGTAAGTCTGCGGCTGTCGCCGGTGGGAAACTTTACTCCGGCGAGCGCCAGGGCCGAGAAGGTGAAGTAAGGCTCGTGGACTTGCGCAGGGGGTGACTTGGAGTCGGCGAGGTCAGGCGCGTTGTTGCCGCTGAGTTCTTTGTGGAAGGCCACCAGCTTGGCGAGCAAGGAGATATCACCGAGACCCGATTCGGTGCCGCGATCGATGGTGAATCCCTCGGGGCGCTCGAAGGAGCGATGGATGAAAGGCACATTGAGCTGGAGAGCGAAGCGGCTATTGAAGCTGTAGCCCGCGACTAACTGGGTGATCGAGCTATCGAGGTACTGTCCGGTTGCGTTAGGGATTTCGCGGCCGTCCACCTGGACTGTACCGAAGTGGGTGAATTGTTCGGCCACGGCGCCATAGAGGCCAGTCATCCATGTGTGGTTGAAAGATGAATTCGCGCCGGCGGGCTGATCGAACGCGATGTCAGCGGTTTGCGGCATTGCTTCGAGCTGTGGGGTATAGCAGCCGCAAAGATCGCAAGCGCGGGCCAGCTGCGTGGTGCCGAGAGCGATGATAGATAGAATGGCAAAGGTAAACTTGGGCATGGAACTCCTCCGTCTTAAGAACTGCCTCGGGTGGCAATTCCAGGTTAGAATGCGGGGAGGCTGCGACTCGTGCACACGCACGGCGCAATCTCCTTTTCGCGTCGCGGCTTTAGGTCGCGAGTCGCGGCGGAGGAGTAAGGGGAGATTCAACCCGGGCAACCGTAGGAGTAGCTTCGGCCGAGTAATCGAATCGCAGAAAGTCCTGTGCGCGCGAACTTGGGCGAGCCGCGCAATAGAAATCGATTTTCGTGACGGTCCGGACATTGGTTTTCTGTTCGGATTTCTTGCCGGTTTGCACGGCGTGGCAAAGCGAGCATGGATGCTGTCCGTCGAAGGTTTTTGCCAGTGCTTCCTTGAAGGGCGCATTTTTTGAATACTCGATCACCATCGTTGTCCAGGCGATCGACTGGAGAGCACACCAGTGGAGACCGATGGAAAAGCAGAGCGCGGCAATGACGAGAAAACGGCTGATGCGCATTGGAGGCAGCCTAGTCAACAAAGAACGAAGCTCAACGTTTTTTGTGAACCAATACATTGATCAGGAAGGAAAGGTCCTTGTGCGACCGAGAGAGATGTGGAATCGAAGGAACGGAGACAGAGCATGGAAGACCTCAGCAGCTATTTGAACGACCATCTGGCCGGCGCGGTCGGCGCATTGGAGTTATTGGATCGCCTGATCAAAACATACCAGGGAAAACCGCTCGAGCGATTTTTTGCAGAGCTTCGCGGTGAGATCGATGCGGACCAGAGGACGCTCCGGGAGCTTATCGATAGACTCGACCTGGAGGAGAGCGCGGCGCGGAAGGCGGGAGCCTGGGTCGCCGAAAAGTTTTTGCGGCTGAAGATCCAGTTAAGTGAATCGCGCGAGGGAAAGATGGGTTTGTTCCTGGCGCTCGAAGCTCTTGCGCTGGGGACAACCGGCAAACGGTCGCTCTGGCGCGCTCTGGCAGTTGCTTCCGAAACTGTTCCGCAGTTGCGCGCCCTGGATTACTCGGAGCTGGAGAGCCGCGCGATCGAACAGCATGACCGCGTGGAAGCGAAGCGGCTGGAAGTCGCGCGCGAAGTTTTCAAGTCAGGTCGATTGTCGAAAGCAAGCAGCTAACCAAGGAGCAGCGGTTTTCCAAACCGTCGAGCGCTCGACCCGGATCCATTGTCTGGGAAGCAGGGTACCTAACGAGTCGAATCTAATTTTATGGACTCCGAAACCAAGATCACTGCCGTTCATCGCGGAGTAAGGGTGTCTTCACGTACTCCGTGCGCATCGACGCGATAGGTTCATTCAGTTTTCGCCTCAACACGGCGCCGACCCACCGCACGCACATAGCCGAGATAGCTGCCGCGATCGGCTTCCCCTGCCTGGCTCACGACGGATAGGGGGCACTGGCGGCCGGGATAAATCGTCTTGATCAAAGGCCTAAACCTGGACCAATCTTCCGCGATGAAAAAAATAGTCGCCCTGATCGCGGTTGCTTTGACGCTGGCTCTTGCATTTCTCCCCTCGGCCCGGGCGACGACGAAAGGGCTTAGTCAGATCGTAACCCCGGATCTGCAGTCAGAGGGCGATTTATCGCTGAGTTTTCAGGCGCAAAGCATGAGGATCGCGAATCCGTATGAACTCCAGAGCGAGCTTGGCTTGACGAAATGGGCGGAGGTTGCCGTGTTTAAGGGTTTCAAGCCAAATGAATTGATCTTTGGCACGGAGTTCGGGTTGATCCAGAAGGAACCGTATCTCCTTTCGGCCGGCTTCGTGAACTGGTCACCGCACAGTCACGTGGATCCGCAGCCTTATCTCGAGGCGGGCTATTGGAGCGAGCATCAGAAATTCATCGTGGGTGCCATTCACGTGGATTATCGCAACGAAGCGATCCTTGGTTACGCCTACGATTTCAACAAGAAATGGCGCGCCCAGGTGGATTTCCAAAGCGGCTCGGGCAATTCATCTACGATTGGGGTTACCTGGAATATAACCGAGGACTTTCAGATGAATCCCGCGATCTACGTCACGAACGACAGACCGCATGACATTCTCGGATATGTCGTTTTCACCTATACTTTCCATCTCTGGAACAAGAACAAAGCGCGAGATAACGAGAAAGCCGGCGCCCAGTAACGAGGCGATAAGCTATTTCAAATGAGGTCTCATGCTGTAGCTACGGCGCTCTGTCGCCGTGTCGCGAACCCACGTCGCCCCGACTGAGCGGGGCGGCTACCGCGCTAATGTTTATGAGGTGGTTTGTATACCTTATGTCCGTACGTTTCAAGCGTCTCCGAGCCTATAAGTAACTACGAACGCGATCTCATAGATAGGACTAGAAACCAAGAAGAGCCCAATAGGATTTGTTTCGAAGTCGGCTGCGATCTGGATCGGAGATTGCGCGAGAATAACACGTGGCAAATGTCATCACGCATCGACGATGTCGTTGCGAATGGCGTAACGGACGACATCGGCCAGCGAACGCAGGCGGAGCTTTCGCATCACCGCGGCCCGATGGCTTTCACTGGTGCGGACGCTGATTCCGAGAGCAACCGCGCTTTCCTTGTTGCTTTTGCCTTCGGCGAAAAGGCGGACGATTTCTCTTTCGCGGGCGGTAAACCTCGCCTTCGAATCCGGGTTTTTCTTTCTTCCGGCGTCGGTGTTGAGAAAGCGGGAGAAGAGCATCGCCGATGTTTCATCGGTCAGGAAAGGTTGGTGGACTTGGAGCGATCTCAGGGCCGGAACCAACCAGCGCCCGGCCCCTGCTTTGCGCACGCAACCTTTCGCGCCCGATTCAAAAATCTGTTCGATCAGGTCTTCGGATTCGTGCGCGCTGAGCACCAGGATCTCCGTTTTCGGAACCGCCCGCTTGATCCGCTTCACGGCTTCGAGACCGTCCAGTCCCGGTATTTTCAAATCGAGAATGATCGCATCAGGTTTCAATTCTGTGGCACGAGCGACCGCGGCCGGACCGTTTTCCGCTACGCCGCAAACTTCCCAGTCGGTCTCGCGCTCGACCATTGCGCGTATGCCCTCGCGCTCGATTTCCTGCGCGTCGGCGATCAGGATGGGCATCATTTTCTTTATGGGGAAAAGGGGTGGCGGGTTTTCGAAGTGTTTCGTTGCGCGCCACTTGGGCTCTCAACGATCAATACGATATCCGCGGGGCGAAGTTTAGCTCGGGCAGTGAGGGCTCGGGAACAGGCTGTTTGGCCAACGAACTTTTCCTTCTGGGTCGCTCGTGTCCCCCGGCAGAAGAGTTCGTTTTGGCGAGGCGCGTGCGCTCCCCGGAGCGCCGCATGCATTTACCGGATGAAATGAGGGCGAAATTGACGGAGCGGGAACGCACGCACGGCCGGCGGCGAAAAATCCTCTCCCGCCGCCATTAAATTCAGGCCCTTTTCCGTACGACTACGTAATTTTGTGCTTGTTCTGCAATTTCATTCCAAGCACGCTGAAAGACGTGAAAGCCGCAGCCGCGTCGCAGAATGAAGATGCTCTGACGCACTTCGTCACGACGCGCTGGAGTCTGATCCGGAACGGTCATGTCTCTGGCGCGAGCACCGGCGCCAATGCCGACCTCGCCCGGCTTTGCGAGATTTATTGGCGTCCGATTTTTACCTTTATTTATCGCCGTGGCTATTCGGCGGCTGACGCGCAGGACCTGACCCAGGATTTTTTTATCATGATTTTGGAAGGCAGCCTCATTCAGTCCGCCGATCCGCGGCGCGGGCGTTTCCGCTCGCTCTTGCTCAAGTCGTTGGAGAATTTCCTCATCGATGCCGCGCTGAAACGCGCCCGGCATAAGCGAGGCGGTGGCCTGCAATTTGTTTCCTTGGAAAAATGGATGTCGGAGGCGCCTTCGCAGGTCTCGATTCCCGTCGCGGCTTTTGAATCTCCGGCCGAAGCGCTGTTTGATTTGGGTTGGGCGGCGGCGATCGCGGAAGAGGCATTGCGCCGGTTGCGAATGGAGTGCGAGGGCAAAGGGCGGCGGCGCGTTTTCGAGGCGTTGCAAGGGCACCTGACCTCCGAGCGGAGCGACATTCACTACGAAAATCTTTCCCGCGCCCTGGGCGTGCCGGAGCCATCGGTGAAAAACCTGCTTTATCAATTTCGTAAGCGATATCGCGCGCTCTTGCGCGAGGAAGTCGCGAAAACCGTCGAGAGCGAGGCGAACGTGGACGATGAGATCCGCTACCTTTGTGCGACACTTTCCGCCGGAGCGAGCTAGAATGAGATGAAAGCCAGCCCCCCCATTGATCCTCCCTTTTCGATTATCGAGGAGCCCGAGATCTGCCCGGAATGCAATTCGGGTTCGCGGCTTGCCAACGGGCTCTGTTTGAATTGCCTCTTGCGCGGCGCGCTCGATGACGACCCATCGCCCACGGGTAAGGATGCGTTCAAGGAAGTTCTCGCCGCGGTCAAATCGCGCGATGGCGATTGGTCCATCGGAGAGCACGAGATTATCGAGGAGATCGCCCGCGGCGGAATGGGGGTCATTTATCGCGCGAGGGATCCGCATTCCGGTCGCATCGTCGCGCTGAAGTGCATTCTGGCTTACCAGGGCGATTCAGATCAGGCGCAAGCGCGTTTCCGGC
Source organism: Spartobacteria bacterium (assembly GCA_003134785.1). GTDB lineage: Bacteria > Verrucomicrobiota > Verrucomicrobiia > Chthoniobacterales > UBA10450 > AV80. Next base: position 226,300 of record PLCN01000020.1, on the reverse strand, counting down.
GCGAAGCCGAGACCGCTTCCCGCCTCGATCATCCCAACATCGTCCCGATCTACCATGTGGGCGAGACGGCGGATGGCTCTCCTTTTTTTACCATGAAGTATGCAACAAACGGAAGTCTGTTGCAGGCGCGTTGCGCACTGAGCGAAGAACCTCGTGAAAGCGTGTTGCTCATGGCGAAGGTGGCGCAAGCTGTTCAATACGCTCACGAAAAAGGCGTTCTCCATCGCGATCTCAAACCGGGAAATGTTCTGCTCGATGCCCGGGGCGAACCGCTGGTGAGCGATTTCGGCCTGGCCCACTGCGAGGAAATCGCGAGCCATCTCACTCGATCGTTCACGAGTTTCGGAACGCCGGGTTACATCGCGCCGGAACAAGCCGATGGCCCCGCCGCCCAGCTCACCGCCGCGGCCGATATCTATAGTCTGGGCGCGATTCTCTTTGAGCTTCTCGCGGGCCGTCTCCCTTTCCTGGGCGACAACGCTTTCGGCGTTATGAAACAGTCGGCGGAGAAACCGGCGCCGAAGTTGCGGACGCTCGCGCCACATTTGAATCGCGACCTGGAAACAATCTGCGCGCGCTGTCTCGAGCGCGATCCTTCCGCGCGTTATCGCTCGGCGGGAAGCCTGGCACAGGACCTTCTGAACTGGCTGGAAGGCCGCCCCATCCTCGCGCGTCCTGTTGGATTGTGGCTCCACTCCCATCGCTGGGTTAAGACCAATCGCAGGCTCGCTGCTTTGCTGGCCGCCTTGGTTGTTCTCGCCACCGTCGCGATTGGGTGGCGAATGCACGGACAGAAACTTCAAGCCGCCATGCAGGAGAGCTTGCTGGCTTCACGCTCCATCGCCGTCGCGCCCCTCCTGGACTTGGACAATCCTCTTTCCGATCCTATCGCGCTCCAGACGCTTGCTGCTTCTTTGCAAGACCGACTAAACCGCTTCGGTCCCGCTCGGGTCACGATTCAATCGGGATCACCTCTAACCTGGGCTACGACGGAGGATATTCGCAGAGCAGGCCAGCAAGCCAAGGCTCGCGTGGTGTTGACGGGCACGTTCCGCATGGTTCAAGGCAAGCAGCGCGTTTCATTTCGCTTGGTAGATCCCGCGTCGGGTGTCGTTCTCTTCACGCACCTTTCGGAAGAGAACGGACAACAGGATCCGGCGAGGTTTATTACTGAAGAGTTAGGCCGGGCGATGTACGGGATCCTGGCCGCTAACGATTGGTCCGGCCTGATTCAATCAAAAATGGATTCAGCGTTGCGCAATGACCTCGCAAAGGAAGCCATTACTGCAGCAAGATTAATTTCTCATTCCACTGCTTCTGATTGCGATAAGGCGATCGCTTTGTTCAAGAAAGCGTTACAGGTTGTGCCCAACTCATCGTTGGTTCATTCCTACCTTGCGATCGAAGCCACGGGCCGCACGCATTATAACCCTGATCGACGCTTTCTGGAACTTGGGAGAACGGAAGCTGAGATAGCTCTCCGGCTTTCTCCTGGATCGAGTGAAGCGCATAGAGCACTGGCTGGTGTTTATTATCAGGAGGGCCGATTTTCGGAGGCGTTTGAGGAAGGGTTGCAAACGATAGAAATCGGAGGCTTGCAGGAGAGGGCAGTTCTTCTCCTCGGGATGACGCTGGATGCGTTGGGACGGCCTCATCAAGCTCTGGGCTGGTATAGGATGGCGTCGCAATTGGCGTCGAGCCCGGGCGAAGTCGATACCGCCATCGGTGATTGCTGGACCAGGCTGGGTGACGACGAACAAGCCATGCTGGCCTATAAGCGAGCTACAGAGTTACGCCCCCATTCGCTTGAAGGAAATATCGGAATGGCCCGCCTTCGATTACTAGAGGGGAACTTCGAGGCGGCGCGCGAAATTTACCGGGCGTTGCCTGCAGCTCGGGGTGAGACCAATGAGATTACTGCGCAAATTGAATTCTTCGCTAGAAACTTCGACGCAGCGAAAGAACTTTATGCGCAACTGGAAAAGGTGGACCTGGATGGAGGCGGCTCTTTTTATGGAGCGGTAACATTCCGCTCGGCACTCGGGCGCGCCAAGCAGGCTCTGGGAGAAAACCAGGAAGCTAGAATTCTTCTGGAAAGGGGCTTGGCGAAGGAGCGGGCAGTTGTCGATCGCGAACCGGAGAACGCGGAGGCAGTTTACCGTCTCTCTGCCATCGAAGCCTCGTTGGGAATGTTGCAAATCTCCCTTTCCGATTTACGCAAGGCAGTAACCCTCGGCTGGGTGGAATATCGGTCGCTTGGGCTGGACCCACGCTTTGATGCTCTCCGGCCCATGCCAGAGTTCAAAACAATTATTGATGAGTTGTCCGCGAAAGTGGCGGACATGAAGACAAAGGCACAAACAAAGGAGTAGAGCAACAATATGAAAACGAAAAATTGGGAAAAAATGAATAACGATGAGAAACTCGATCGTTTAACTTCGGTCCTAACGCGCGCCGGATCGGACATCAAGTTCCGGGATCGATGCCTCGTCTCCCCGGAGTCAGCCAAGAAGGCAGTTAGTGAAGTGGGAGAAATCGATTTTCCTCCTGATTTTGAGATTCAGTTCGTCACACCGGAACAACGGCTGAAGAAGCTGGTCCTGGCGGTGCCGGATTTTATCCCGGCGGAAAACGGAACCGCTGAGGTGCGTAACGCTGAGGATTATCAAACGTGCACTTACTGGCTCTGGAGGAGCTAGAGCCGTAGCTGTTAGAGCGATGGTTCAGCCCCAAGACCACGTTGAATGGCTTTGATAAGCCCCAGAGGTAGCGTGCTCGGATCGGAAGGAACTTGTGCGCTACTCTTGCGCACAAAGTAGGGGATATCGAGCTGCTTCAAGTCGTGGACTTCCCCGTCAACGAGCGCGGAAGTCACGGTGGCTCGAGTACATAAGCGGACTATAAGCAGGTCTCGTTCGGTGCCGGAACGAAGCGCGACCGGTTGAATGGAAGCCTGCCGGATAGCAACGTACTTTTCTGTCGCCCAGTAAATCCAGCGTCTCTCCCTGGAACAAATGCGCCGCAGCCGTCCCGCAAAGGCATGGCGTCGATTCTTCGTGCCCAGGATGCAGCGCCATGCTTTCGCGAACCCGCTAGTAATTTCGCGCTCGTAATCGGCGGGCTTGAGTGACCTGCTGGCAACTCGCGCCCGATGGTGTCCCGTGGTTCCCGGCCCCAAGGCACTACTGCGCGAGAGCAAACTGCGCCGGTTTGAGTCAGGAAAAAAGCCGGTGCGATAGAGGTGATTGGCAAGGCTTTGAGTCTTTGTTACGGGCGAGACATGCCAGAGTGCATCCACATCCACCAGAATAGGGTATTCGCCGACGGCAATGACATTGTCGCGGTGGCAGTCGACCGCCCTTATGAGATAGGCGGCAGCGATCATTCCCCCCATTCGCTGATAGAAGCGGCGCGCCGCCTTCTCGTTCTCGCATGAGGCGGGTTCAACCTGCTCCATCCAGCAGTAACCTTTTCGCGGCAAGACGCGCGCTGCCCGTAGCTTTGGCTGGAAAGACCGGCTGTTCATCCAATTCAAGAGCGAGAACCACTCCCATTCGCCGATTCCGGAGCGCGGCTTGTAAATAACAGGACCTTCCTCCAGTTGAAGCCGGACCACGGTGCGTCCATTGTTATGCGAATCGGATAGTCCAAGGCGCAGATCGCTTATTTTTCCGACTGGCCGGCCGCCGAAAAAAGCGCGAGATAAAGCAGAACGGTCCAGGGTAAATCTCGTGATGACTTCGGTGATGTGCCCGCGCCATTGGGAAATCAATTGAAACCAAAGTCGCGCCAGGACCGGGAATTTCCTGAACAAAGAAGAGAGCCGGTCGCCAGGTTTTCTTCCGAGAAACATTCGCTCTGCTACCTTCCCATCCGTGTCGTGCTCGAGGCTTCCAAGGGCGGTCAGAGCAAGGCCAAAGCTAGTTCGCTCCAGTTCAAAGGAGGGCCGGGTGAGGCGCACCAGATTCCGTCGCAGATCACGTCTCAGACTTTCCCTGGCCTTACGGGAAAGGCGCCTCCAGAGCCTGGGATCCATCTCGCATTGTAACTGTCGCAAACCATAGCGCGCGCCCGCGTCGCATAGCTTCGATAGCGCCGACTCCTGCCGCGCGCTGTAGTCCAATTCTGCGATAGCGTCTAACATTAGCCGCAGGCCCAGGGCCCACGACGCCTGGAGAGAAGGCTCATCATTATCTGCCGCGGCGTCCACCATCTCCTTGAACTCTTCGTCAGAGAGGCTCATTGGTGGATGGTCTTTGTTCTTCGCTGTTCCGGGGCCATTTCCTGCCATCGACGAGCGGAGCGGTCGCTCCACTCTAATCTGGTCACGGACGAGGCTGTGAAAGGAAGCGGCGTCGATGGGCTTCGCATTCCGGCAAGAGCTTGTCATCGCCAACTAACCGGATAATCCCGATGAGGGAGTTTACTGGTCCCGCAGGGCCGTTCGGGAAACTCCACCGCGGCAGTTCCCATTTTGGCCCTGCTACGGACAGGTAGCTTTCAGGGTCGGCCTCAAGAGCACCTTGTACTACTTCAGAAACGATATGGCTCGCCACGGGACCCAGCGTTAAGCCCTCCGCCTTTAGCTCGGCTTCCTTAAGGAGATAATAAAATAGCGGTGCTTTCCGAGCCAAGCCAGCTTTGCGAAGCGCGCTCCCCGAGTGGTCGGACGTGTCTTGCATCAACTGCGATTCGGTCAGGCAGTCTTCGGATTTGATCTTTCCGCGATCGAGAAGCGCGCCGGCGACTTCCTGGCCGGAAGGTAGTCCAGCTCGAGCCCCTCGCACAAGAGTTCGCACCGGAAGGCTGGATGGGTTCGGCGGCTCGATCGTGTTAGCCAAACGAATGGTGGAATGGGACAAACCATGCAAGGGAAATCCCAGGGAGGTGTCCAGGAAAGAACTGGACGCTACCGGACCGGAACGCGGCAGACCATCAAGGAATTTTCCCCATTCGATAAGGTAGTCGTCAGGAATGGGTGAAGTTTTTTGCCCAAGCGCCATTAATTCGTCGAGAGTAACGCGCTTCTTACGGCAGTTCAGACCATAGGCATTCCGCACCATGCTGTGTCCGAAACGAAACGCCGCCAGGGAGAATTCGATTGGAATAGAAAAGTCCGATCCAGACGCCCGGGGAATCCTCTGTTCCTGATAGTTCCAAACATCGGCATACAAAACGCGCGGCAGGAAATCGTGGCGAATGATCCACTGGTAATGCCAGCGCACGATTCGTTGTGCGCGTTCGAACAATGTTCCTGGCCCCAACTCCTCAAGACCGCTTATCGTTGACTCGGAGCTAAGCTGTTTGATCGCCTCGTTGTGGAATTTTAAGAAGACAACGTGGAGTTGTCTGAGGATAAGGTTGTCCAGGTTACGCTTATCTTGTTGATCGCCGATCAAGACCATTCCGTGCTCGATCGGTAGGTCGCGGAGGTAACCTGTAGGAGTGGTAGCTCCGATTTTGAACTTTTCCGCCCCTTCTTCACCTTCATAAAGATGAGGAGACTCTTGCGGCCTTCCTCCATAAATGTGATCCAAGTCGAAGGAAGAAGTGCGATAGTTAGGAGTGCTTTCCGGTTCCGAGTAAGGTCCTTCCAAAGGCGTAGTATCGTGCGTCAAATCATGACCGAGGAATTGGCCGAAATAGGTGTATCCTACTCGGGGAGTAAGTGTGCCTTCGCGCTCGACTTGGTAGCGCATGGATCTCCCTAGCTCGACCAGCTTGGGCTCGTCCGTTCTGGTTATAGGCTCGGTCGGCTTTCCAAAAAGGCGGGAGTAATAGCCCTTGGGCTGCGAATTAATCTGTGCATGCGCGCAGGTCATGACCGTTGTTATTCGGTTGTCATCATGAGAGAGGGACCCATGGTGGAGCCTAGCATACCGGCATGGTGTCGAACTGGAAAGAAAAAACGCGTCGGCGCCGTACCCGCCACAAACACTCTTCGCGCGCGAGGCGGATTGTGGCGCGCTCGCTAAGCCTCGATGATGTGATGGCGAATGGCGTAGCGCACCAAACCGGCGACCGAACGGACGCCGAGCTTGCGCATGAGCGTAGCGCGATGCGTCTCGACCGTGCGGATGCTTATGCCAAGGGCAGTTGCGACCTCTTTGTTGCTGCTGCTCTGGGCGAGCAGCCGGACGATTTCCCTTTCCCGCGCCGTCAGCCTTAATTCCGTCCGACTCTGCTGCTGCCTGTCTTTTGGCAGGAGGAATTTCGCGAAAAGGATTTCAGACGTTTGGGTCGAAAAAAATGGTTTGTGCTCCGCCAACGACCTGATCGCGGTGACCAGATCCTGGCTCGCCTGCGATTTCTCAATATAGCTCTTCGCGCCGGCATCGAACACTTCTTCGACCATCTCCTCTGAGCTATGAGCGCTGAAGACCACCACCTCCGTGTCTGGCAGCTTTTTCTTGATCAGGCGGATCACATCCAGGCCGTCCAGCTCGGGCATGGTCATGTCGAGGACCACCACGTCGGGCTTCGTTTTCTGGGCGAGTTCGACCGCTTCACGCCCGTTGGCGGCCAGGCCGCACACTTCTAAATCGGGCTGCCGCTCGATCAAGGCGCGGACCCCCTCGAGTACTACTTCGTGATCGTCTGCCACTAATACGCGTACGGCGCTCATTATGACATCAGTCGATGCTGTGGGTGACTAGGGGATAAAAGAGGGAATCCACAAAAACCTCGGGGCGAATTCGTCATCGTCGACTCCTGAAGCAGGTGGTCAAATTTTCGGAACTCGTTGCTTCTTAGAGGATAAGCTACGAATCGAATCCATCGAACGAGGGATTCCCTATTTCGCGATCTTCGTTGCCTTACGGCATTTACCCTACCAACCGATCCGAGCAGTTGGACATTTACGCCTGGATGATGCGCTCGCGCACGGCGTAGCGCACCAAGTCAGCCACCGCGTGAACGTTGAGCCGTCGCATGATGTTGGTGCGATGCGCATCCACCGTCTTGAAGGCAATCCCGAGGCGGGCCGCAATCTCTTTGCTCGTGTGACCCTCCGCCAGCAGTTGCACAATTTCACGTTCGCGCGCGCTCAATCGCGGAAGAACCGGGCCGTCGCTGGGCGCGCGTTGCCAACCCGATCGCGTCGAATAGCCGGTCGGGCGCGTGAAATATTTCCCTCCGGCCGCGACCGCTTCCACCGCCGCGAGCAACTGCCGGGGGCTATCGCTTTTTAGCACGCATCCGCTTGCGCCTGCCTGCACCGCTTCTCCACAAAGCTCCTCGGACTCATGCATGGTCAGAATCAAAATCGGAGCACCGGGCAGGGTGCGGCAAATTTGGCGGGTGGCGTCGAGACCATTTAGTTCGGGCATCGTCACATCGAGCAGAAAGATGTCGGGCCTCAGTTTCAGCCCTAGCTTCACCGCCTCACGTCCATCTTGCGCCTCGCCGCAGACACTCCAGCCCGGTTGCGTCTCCAGAACAGAACGCAACCCATGACGGACCAAGGCGTGGTCGTCGGCAATCAGGATTCTCAAGTTCTTCATTTCTGCTCTCTCGCTAAAATCCCATCGAGGCGAGCATCTTTAGCGCAAAATGGCAAAACCGCATGCACGGTAGTGCCGCTGGCGTTCGAATTGAGTTCAAGCCGGCCTTCGAGTTGCCGCATGCGTTGGCGCATGCCGGATATGCCGACTCCGATACGGGCATCACCGGCGGTGCCGGTGAGAAGACCGGGCGGCAGCCCGCGGCCTCGATCCGAAATGGTCAGCTCGATGTTGTCGCCCGCGCGCTCAAGTTTTACGAAGGCACAACTGCTGGTCGAATGGTGATGGACGTTGGCCAGGCTTTCCTGCACGACGCGAAACAACGCTGTCTCGATTCCAGCAGAGCAACGCTCGAGATCGGCGCCGCATTCCAGCTCGACGTGAATGCCGCTGCGCTGAGAGAAACCTTCGACGTAATCCCGCAGCGCTCCGGCCAGACCCAGCTCCTCCAACATGGGGGGATGGAGGAGGTGCGCGAGCGTTCGCAAATCGCGGTTTCCTTGCGCCAGCACCGCCAGGCTGTCGGCCAAAAGATTCTCCGCCCACGCATCGCGGCCCTCGATCCATTCTTCGAGACGACCCAGATTCATCGCGACGACCGCGAGTTCCTGAGCCGTCGAGTCGTGCAACTCACGAGCGATGCGGCGACGCTCTTCGTCCTGCGCTTTTAGTAATCGCGCCGGGAGATTCTGAATGGCTTGATCGGCCAGTTTGCGTGCCGTGACATCCTCGATCACGGCCATGAATGTTCGCGGCCGTCCCGTCGCATCCCGCAAGACGGTCCACATCGCATGTCCCCAGAGGAGAGTGCCATCCTTTCGAATGCAGCGCTTGTCGATCTCGAATGTCTTTCGTTTGTCGGCCAGCACCTCGGCGATCATCGCTCCGATCAGCGGCAGGTCTTCCGGATGGGTCAGGTCGCTGGCATTGAGCGCGAGGAGTTCTTCGGCGGAATAGCCAAACATTTCGCATATCTTCGGGTTGACCCGCTCGAACCCTCCCTTCAGAGAAATCTCAGCCATCCCGATCGGCGCCTGTTCGAAGGTGGCGCGAAAGCGTTCCTCACTTTCTCGCAGCGCGGCCTCCGCCTCTTTGCGCTCGGTCAAATCCCTCATTCCGCCGACCATCCGGACAGCTTTGCCTTCGCTATTGCGGATGACATGGCCGCGATCCAGCACATGCGCGTAACGGCCGTCCTTGCAGAGGAAGCGGTACTCGGCGGACCAAACCGTGCCATCTCCCGCAATCGCGCGGCGAATATCCACAATGATGCGATCCCGGTCTTCGGGATGAACCCGATCAGACCAGAAGTCGAACGTCTTCTCGATTTCCTCGCGGCGGAAGCCGAAAAGTTTCTCGTAACCTTCGTTCCGCCAAAGGTCGTTTGTGGTCAGATCCCAATCCCAGATCGCGTCATTGGTGACCTCGGCCAGTAAACGAAAACGCTCTTCGCTCTCGCGCAGGGCTTCTCCAATCTCTTTTTGCTCCGTGATGTTCGCCGCTGCGACGATCACCTCCACGACCACGCCGTCTTTCCAGAGAAGCGGAGTGGCCGTCGCACGGTATTTCGTTCCCCCCTTGTACGGCGTTTCATAGGTGACAGTCTTGCCGGCAAAGGCACGCCGCAGGTTCGGCTCGACGACCGCACATGTTTCAGCTGGGGCGACCTCGGCCAGCAACTTGCCGACGAACATTTCGGGAGTGCCGAAATTCTTCACGTCCTGCCCCCCGACGAACGTCAGGCGAAGATCACGATCGAACACAGCGATATTGCCGCCTGGGAAATTTTCGATCAGCGCGCGATACCGCGCTTCACTTTCTTTGACTGCTTGCTCTGATTGTCTGCGCTCGGTGATGTCCCGAATGAAGGCCGCGAACACGTTGCGGCCGGGTTCATGGGAAAGGTGGCTGAAGGACATCTCGATCGGAAACTCGTGGCCGCCTCGACGCAACCCGAACGTTTCGGTCGAGCGCCAGTCTAGCTTCTTCTGGCTGTTCGCCAGAAAATGCTTTACGCCTCGGCGATGGCCCTCCCGGAGACGTTCGGGCTGAATCATTGCGATCTGATTCCCGATCAACTCGCCGGGCGCGTAACCGAAAATATCCAGCACCGCCGGGTTCGCATATCGGATCGTGCCGTGCTCGTCCATGATCAGCACGGCGTCAGTCGAAGCTGCCCAGAGCACCTGATACTCTTCTTCGGTTAGGTGCGCATCCGCTCCGGTAGGAATCGCGGTGTTTGGTTTCATCGCATCGGCCTTTGTCGACCAAATGCTATCCGAAATCACCCGCGAACGACAAGACTGCTTGTCGCTTCTCGGGGCTATTTGGGTTTGGACGCAGTTTTCTTACTCGCGATCCACGTGTCGATGTTGCGTTCCAAGACATCCAGCGGCACTGCTCCGGAGAGAAGCACCGCGTCATGGAACTCGCGGAGGTCGAAGCCTTCTCCGATTTCACGGCGCGCGCGGTCGCGCAGCTCTTTGATCTTTAGCTCGCCGATTTTGTAAGCCAGCGCCTGCCCCGGCATCGAGATGTAACGGTCGATCTCGTTTACGATGTCGTTCTCGGCTTTTGGTGCGTTCTCCATGAAGAAATTGATCGCGCGCTGCCGGTCCCACTTCATCTGGTGCATTCCGGTATCGACCACGAGCCGGACCGCGCGCCACATTTCGTAGGTGAGCTGGCCGAATTTCGAATACGGATCGTCGTAGAGGCCCATGTCCTGCCCGAGCGATTCCGCGTAAAGGCCCCAGCCTTCGACAAACGCCGTGTAACCGCCGTAACGGCGAAACTTCGGGATGTCGCCCAGCTCCTGCGCGAGCGCGATTTGCAGATGATGCCCCGGCACGGATTCGTGCAGCGACAGCGCCATCATCTCCCATTTCGGGCGTGTTTCGGGCTTGTAGAGATTGACGAAGTAGAGACCCGCGCGCGAGCCATCCGCGGCGGGTTGATTATAGTAAGCGGTCGTCGTGTCCGGCGCGATCTTATCGGGAATCGGCGTCACGCCATACGGAGTGCGCGGAAGGGTCTTGAAAACTTTCACGAGATTCGGATCGATGCGTTTCGTGAGCGCGCGATACGCTTCCAATAATTCCTCCGGCGTTTTGTAGAAAAATTGCGGATCGGTCCGGAGCTTCGTGAAAAATTCCGGCAGCGTTCCTTGGAATCCGACCTTCTCCATGATCGTCTGCATCTCCGTGTGAATGCGGGCCACTTCGCTCAAACCCTTTTCATGGATCTGCTGCGGCGTGAGCGTCGTCGTCGTATGCCGCCGCGCGAGATAAGCGTAGAACTCCGCGCCTTGCGGCATTTGCCAGACACCGACCTGATCGAAAGCCGCCGGCAAATATTCGTCGCCGAAATATTTCCGGAGCTTTTGAAACGAGGGAAGCACACCGGCGGCGATTGCCTCGCTCGCCGATTTGGCAAGACGTTCTCGATCTCCATTGGGAATGGCATCGGGAAATTTCTTCAGCGGTTTGTAAAACGGACTGTCTTCCGGTTTTGCCACGAGTTGCTTGTCGATTTGGGCCGGGACGCGGTTCAGCACGATCTTGGGCCACATCACATGTGTGCGCGCGCCTTCGCGCATTAACGCCATTTCCTGCTCCACCAGCGCGGGCAAAGAGCGCAGGCGCGCGATCCAATCTTCGTAGTCTTTAACCGTCTCGAAGCGGAGCCGATCGCCCAGCTCGTCGAGAGTTTGCAGGCCGCCGCGCTGGTTGATCGGCATCAGATAGGTGCGGAATTTGAATCCCTCGATCTCCGTCTCGAGATCTTTTTTGAAGAGGTCGTAGTTGAGTTGATCCGCCGGCGAAAGCTGCGCGCGATCGATCTTGCTCAGGCGCGCGAGCGCGGCAGTCGTGTGCTCTTCGTCCTTCCGAATCGCCTCGAGACTTCGGTCCGGCCACCGATCGTTCCAGCGGCGGTCACCGAGCGAGGAAGCACGGGTCGGATTTTCTTCCATTGCGTAGTTCCATTCCGTGTCGAAAAAAGCATTGAGCGTTCTGCCGGCATCGCCGCTGGCGCTTTTGTTTTCCGCTCTGGTTGTGACTGCCAGTTGCAGGCCGAGAAAAATAGAAGCCGTGATGGGAAGTTTAGTTAGACGCATAGGATTTTCGGGTTGATTGGTCGCTTGCGGTGACAACGGAATTGTCTAGCCAGCAGAGCGCGAAGAACAACAACCAAAGCATTATGAGCATTCAAATTGTCCCAACCCGCCGCCCCATCTTCCTGCTCGTTCTGGCTTTCGGCTGCGCCTCGCGCTGCCTTGCGCAGGAACCGTCGCCATCCCCGACGCCGGTTCCGACTGCTTCGCCTTATTCCGCGCAGACGCTTTCCGAATTGAAACAGCTCCAGCAGGCCGCGCTCACGAGCGATTATGCCTATCGGCAGGTGGCGCACCTTTCCAACAATATCGGGCCGCGCCTGACTGGTTCGCTTCAGGCGCAGAAAGCCGTGGAATATGTCGCCGCCGAACTGAAAGCGATCGGTCTCGAGGTTCAACTCGAGAAGGTCACCGTGAACCATTGGGTGCGGGGCGAAGAGACGGCCGCGCTGGTCCAATACCCGGGAATGGCTGAGAACACCTCGCAGAAAATTGTTCTCACCGCGCTGGGCGGAAGTGTCGCGACACCAGCCACAGGGCTGACCGCGGAAGTGATTGTGGTGCGAAATTTCGACGAGTTGCAGTCGTTAGGCAGCGACAAAGTAAAAGGGAAAATCGTTCTCTTCGATTATCATTTCGACAAACTCATGGCCGGTCAAGGCCACGGCGGAGAAGCTTACGGACAGGCGGTGAAGTATCGCGCTGACGCGCCTAGTGCCGCGGGCAGGCTTGGTGCAGTGGCGGCACTGGTCCGTTCGGTCGGTGGAGCGGAGTATCGTCTGCCGCACACAGGTCTGACCGATTATGCGAAAGACGCGCCGAAGATTCCGGCCGCCGCGGTTACGGCGGAGGACGCGGATCTCATCACGGCGCTTGTTCCGCAAGGCGGGGTGCGGATGAAACTTCTCCTCACTCCTCAACAACTTCCCGACGCGGTCAGCTATAACGTGATCGGCGATTTGAAAGGGAGCGAACATCCCGAACAGGTCGTCATCGTTTCCGGTCATCTTGATTCATGGGATCTCGGGACGGGCGCGATCGACGACGGCGCAGGAGTCGCCGTTTCGATGGAGGCAGCGAACCTTATGCAAAAGCTTCATCTCCGTCCGAAGCGCACCCTCCGCGTAATTGCATGGATGAACGAAGAGAATGGAACGGCAGGAGGAAAAACCTACGCGGCCGATCACGCGAAAGAGATGGCGAATCACTTCGCGGTCATGGAAACCGACGGCGGCGCGGGTCATCCTCTCGGAATCAATTATGGTCCGAAGTCGGAAGCGAAAGGGTTGCTGGAGCCTGTCACAAAGATTCTTCAGGATTCCGGCGCGGGCATTTTGAATTTCAGCGAACGCGCGGGGGGCGCGGACGTTGAGCCCATGACAAAAGTGGGAGTGCCGGGCTTCAGCCCGATCCAGGATAACCGGAGCTATTTTTATTATCATCACACCGCGGCCGACACGCTCGACAAAATCGTTCCGCACGAACTCGCGGAGAACTCCGCTGTTGTCGCTGTGACCGCGTACGCGCTGACGAATCTGGAACGGCCGTTGCCCCGGTAATAGAACAGGCGCTTGGCACAAGCGCCTCTACACTGATTTGCCCCCGCTGGCGTCAGCGCGATAGTGCCCGTCTATGCGCGCTCCGTTCTCTTTTCGTCTCGTCGCTTCGCTCGTCCTTGCGTCCATTCTGCCTTCATTGGCGCAAGACAACCCACAGCCGCAGCAACTCACCGATGTCCTTTTCAAGAATCTAAAGGTTCGCAGCATCGGACCAGCGGTGATGGGCGGCCGCGTTTCCGACATCGCGATCGATCCGCGGAATCCCGCTCTTTTCTACGTCGGGCTGGCGACGGGCGGACTTTTTAAGTCCGGCGATAACGGCGTTTCCTTCGATCCGATTTTCGACAAGGAAGCTGTGCAATCGATCGGCGCGGTGGCGATCGCGCCGTCAGATTCCGACGTGCTGTGGGTCGGCACCGGCGAACCGAACGATCGTAACTCTTCGGGTTGGGGCAATGGCGTCTATCGCTCGACGGATGGCGGTGGCACGTGGCAAAACGTTGGATTGAAAGAAAGCCGCGCGATCGGCCGGATCATCGTTCATCCGACGAATCCCGAAATCGCTTATGTCGCTGCGATTGGTCATCTCTGGGCGGACGGCGGCGATCGCGGCCTTTTCAAGACCACCGACGGCGGAAAAAATTGGAAAGCAGTCTTGCAGGCGCCCGCGTCGCAAGCGGCTCGGGTCGGTTGCGGAGACGTGGCTTTCGATCCGTCGAATCCGGAGATCGTTTACGCGGCGCTTTACGCGCGGCAACGCGCGCCATGGGGATTCACTTTTGGTCCGGCATTTACCGGGGGCGAGGACGTGGGCGGAATTTTCAAGAGCACCAACGGCGGCGCGACTTGGAAAAAACTGAGCGGCGGTCTTCCTGCGCAAACAGGACGAATTGGTCTCTCGGTCACGCCGGTTAATCCAAAAGTGGTGATGGCCGTGGTCCAAAGCGATCTGGGCGGCAGCGGCGCTCTGACCGATATCCATAGCCGAAGCGGCGGCGTCTTCCGCTCAGAAGATGGGGGAGAAAAATGGACACGGATGAGTGATTACGATCCGCGCCCATTCTATTTCAGCCAAATCCGGATCGATCCGTCGAACGATCAGCGCGTTTATCTGCTCGGACTTGCGCTGCTCGTCTCGGATGATGGCGGCAAAAATTTCCGTGAAGATTTGTCGGAGAAACTTCATCCGGATTTGCACGCGCTCGCGATCCAACCTGGCTCGGTGCCCGCGCCGAAAACGCCGAAACCGGAAGACAAGAATAAGCCGCAGAAGCCGCGCGTTTGTCAGCGTCTTTTACTCGGAACCGACGGCGGCATTTACCAAAGTTACGCCGCAGGCAAAGGCTGGGAGCATCTCAACCGAATTCCCGCGGGCGAGTTCTACCGCATTTCCCTCGATGACAGTCGCCCGTTTTATCGAATCGCCGGTGGCTTGCAGGATAACTGCAATTGGGTTGGTCCGAGCGGCGTGCAAAGCAAGGAAGGGATCCGCAATTCCGATTGGATTCCCTTCACGGGCGCCGACGGATTTTACGTCGTCTTTGATCCGACCGATCGCGACACGCTTTACGGCGATAACCAGGGTGGGGCCGTGCATCGCTTCAATTTGCGCACCGGCGAATTGCGTCAGTTGCGACCCGAAGCTGCCGAAGGGCAGCAGCGTTTTCGTTTTCACTGGAATTCGCCTTTGATCATGAGCCGGCATAAGCCGGGCGTTCTTTATCTCGGCGGGAACCAGGTCTTCCGTCTGACCGATCGCGCGGAACATTACACGGCCATTAGTCCCGATCTTACTCACAACGATCCCGCGCGCACCAATGCGAGCGGCAGCGGCGCGGAAAATTACGGCGTCGTCTTTGCGCTCGCGGAGTCGCCAGTCAAACCCGGCCTCTTGTGGGCGGGCACCGACGATGGCCGGCTCTGGATGACCGAGAACGATGGCGGAAAATGGACGGAGCTGACCACGAATCTTCCGGAGCCCGCGCGTGGCCAATGGATTTCGCGGATCGAACCCGGAGCGAAGGACGCGAACGTTGCCTACGTCGCTGTGAATGCGTATCGCGTCGGTGACGACCGGCCGATGATCGTGCGCACGGCCGATGGCGGAAAAACCTGGCAAAGTGTGGTAGGCGAGGGGTTGCCGGCTTACGCGCCGGTGGAAGTGGTGCGCGAAGATCCGGTCAATCCGAGTTTGCTCTACGCGGGCACACACTTCGGCCTGTTCGCTTCAGTCGATCAAGGAGCGCATTGGATGAAGATCGGCGATCTGCCGGCAGTGCGAGTGGACGATCTGCAAATTCATCCGCGCACAAGCGATCTCGTCATCGCCACGCACGGGAGAAGCATCGGCATTCTCGATGACACCCGCCCGTTGCGGGAACTGACGCCCGAGATTGCGGCAAAACCGGCGCATCTCTTTAGCGTGTCCGCCGCGATGGGTGCATACATCACCTCCGGGTTCGCCGATTGGAACGGCAAAGGCGTTTACCGCGGCGCGAATCCACCGGAGGGCGCGCTCTTCACCGTGTGGGTAAAGGAGTTCACCGGCGACGAAATCAAAATCGCAATCTCAAATGCGGCCGGCCAGCCGGTGGCGAATCTCAAGGCGCCCGGCGTGATGGGGATGACGCGATTGAATTGGGATTTGCGGCCGACGGAAGATGTCCTGACCAAATACGGCGGCGAGGATCCGAAGAAGCTTTATCCCAGCGGCGATTACACCGCGGAGCTGAGCTACGGCAAAACGAAGGTCAAACAAACCTTCCACGTCGACATCGCCGAAGGGATCACGACGCGATGAAAACACGGCGTGTCGCATACTTGACGTCGAATAGCGTGTCATCCCGAGTCGCTTCAGACGGCGAGGGACCTCACAACTGCAATAGCGGCCTTCTCGAATGAGGACGCTCGAATTGCAGATGCGAGGTCCCTCATCGTCTACGCGATTCGGGATGACAGCGAATCCGTGCTCGACCGAGATTCGCGCGCTTGCGCTCGCCGCTAATACTTCACCCGCGCTAACGCAACGCCCTGCTCTTCGCCATTCGGAGGAAGCTCACCTTCGCTATACTCGATCTCAGCTTGCCGGCGTTCCTGCGCCAACAAGATTTTTTCCTGCGCGACGCGCCGCAAGTTTCGCGTGACACCCAGCTTCGATAGCGTCCAGATGATCCACTTGGTCGGATCGAAGTTCCAGGGCTTCACGCCATTCCGATAATCGTGCTGAAATTCGTGGTGATAATTGTGGTAGCCCTCGCCGAAGGTGACGAGCGCCATGATGAAGGAATCGCGCGCGGTGCATTTCGTCGAGTAAGGCTGGCTGCCGAAATAGTGGCACGCGCTGTTGATGAAAAAGGTGCAGTGCTGCAATGCGACAATGCGCGCAATGCCCGCGAGAAGAAATGCGCCGAGTGCGCCTTCCCATCCATTCCACCAAAAACCGAGGAGCGGCGGCACAATGAAGCTCATCACGAACGCAATCAGTTGAACGTAGCGATCCTGCCAGACCACCAGCCGATCTCGTTGCAGATCCGCCACGTTATCGTAGGGCTCGGTCGGGTTTAGTTTGAAGATGAGCCAGCCGACGTGCGCAAAGAAAAAACCTTTCGAGATGCTGTAAGGATCGTCGTCGTGATCGACATGTTTATGATGGCGGCGGTGCTCGCTCGCCCACATCAGGACTGAATTTTCGAAAGCGGCTGCGCCAAAGATGAGGGTGAAGAGCCGCACCGGCCACGCGGCTTGAAACGCGATATGCGAAAAGAGTCGGTGATATCCGAGGCTGATACTGAAACCGCAGGCGAGGAACATCGCAAAAAAGAGCGCCACCTGAAACCAGTCGAGCCCGAAATGCCAGAGATAGAGTGGAACTGCGGTGAGCATGATGGCGAGGGTGCCGATGAGGAACGAACTGGTCGTCCAGTTAATACGATGGAGTGGGAAGCGAGACATAAAAGGAAACTTGAGAAACGGCCTTGAGCGCAGCGGATGGAAGCGAAGTCTATCGGATAGCTGCGGGACGAGTTCTACTATAGCTCGGCTTGTGCCATTTGCCGAACGAAAGATTCGGCTGACGATTCCATTTGCCCTTGCCGGTCGGCCGGATTTCGCAGCGGTATGCGAGAATCGATCGGATCCGTCAGGTCGTTTCCAACTCAAAGATGTTCGCGGCAAGCTGCCGCGAACTGCAGGCTGGCAGCCTGCGTTCCCCAGAACGCAGCGTCCTTACGCCGCCAGGAGTTCGACGCTATCGAGCGCAGCGATGATTTCGCAACCAACGAGTAGCTTCTGCAGGTTGTCACAATGGCGGAGCTGTTCGTCGCGGAGGAGGCGAAGCCAAAAATCCGATGTCGAAATCTTGGTCTCGGTTGATTCGAGAAGCGTGGCAGGAATGAGCATGCCGACTTCTTAAGCACCGCACGTGCCACGTCGAACATTCCGAGCGGCCCTTCGACTTTCCGCAATCCGCATTCCGTAATCCGAAATCGAACCGGGGTGGCCGACGGGACTCGAACCCGCAACAGCCAGAATCACAATCTGGAGCTCTACCATTGAGCTACGGCCACCGTCGCGTTCGAACCTAGATTTTAGATTCTGGATTGCAAAGGCAAAGCGAGAGAGGATGGCACGGCAGGCGCTCTCCTTTCACTGGCGATGCAGCCTGCATTGCAACTCAACCGCACATGAATATCATCCGAGTCCTCGACCGCATGAAAAAGATCGGGCTGATTTTGTTCGCCGGCTTTTGTCTGGCCCTCGCGACGACGCGCCTGGCCGCTCAGTCCGACGACCCGAGCGAAGTCTTCCTCAAGGCCTACATGACCTCGCAGCAGGGAGAAAAACTCGAGCACGATAATCAGCTCCAGGCCGCGCTGGCGAAGTTCCGGTTTGCCGGCAGTCTGCTCGAAGAATTGCGCAAAACTCACGCGGACTGGCAGCCGGCGATTGTCGATTATCGCAGCCGCAAGATCGGGGAAAATATCGTGCGGGTGCAGGGGAAACTTTCCACCCAAAAAGATTTCGCAGCAACCTCAACGCCTCCGCCGCCGGCCGCTTCGAGCGCTCCCGTTTTACCGCAAAAATCCAGTCCCGCGGAACCGAGTGTCGAAGTAGCTCCGCGAACCGCTGACGCCCGAACGCCAGTAGCGCCGCCCGAACCGCGTCCGTCCGTGGCGAGCGATACCGCGATCAAGGAAGCGACCAGAAAGTTACAGGACAAAGTGGATCAGTTGCAGACGGAGCTACAAAAATCCCGGACTCAATACGACGCGGTCGCGAAAGAGAAAGAGACGTTGAACGGCCGGCTGCAGGAAACGAATTCCAAACTCGAAAAGGCCCAGGGCGATCTCGAGAAAACGCGCAGCGCCGAAAAGCAGGTGCGCAGCCAACTCGCGCAGGCGGAAGAGTCGTTGAAGAAAATCGCTGGGACCGCTGGAAGCTCGAAGGCGCAGGAAGCGCTTCGCGCTGAAATCACGCAGTTGAAAAAAGCGATCGCGTCGGCGGAGCAAGGCCGCGTCGCGGCTGAAAAAGAGAAGGCCGCCGCGGACGCGAAATTAGCCGAAGCGAATACGCAGGTCGCGACAGTCACGAAAGAGCGCAACCAACTGCTGGATGAATTGAAAAGCGCCAAGCAGGCCCAGGAACGGGTGCAGGTCCTTGTCGCGGAGAATTCCGATTTGAAGCAGAAGCTGGCCACGGCAGAAAAGACGGTTCGTGAAATCAGCGAGGACAAACCGAAGAAGGAACAGGAAGTGGCCGAGGTGAAGCGTCAGCTCGAGCAATTGCGTCAGCAACTCGCCGCCAGCCAGAAGCAGAACAAAGATTTTGAAGTGACGGTCGCCGATTTGCGCTCGCAGTTGGAAGAGGCAGGCACCCAACTCGAGCGGGCGAAACTCACGGGAGCGAATGCCGAAGAGACAGCACGGCTCACGAAGGAAAACGAGATGCTGCGCAAGATCGTCGTGCGCGAACGCGAAGAAGAAGCGCGCCGCGAACAGGCGAAAAAACTGATGCTGGCTGAGTTCGAGAAACTGCAGATCAAGTCCGACTTGTTGAATTCGCAGATCGAGCTGCTCGCGCAGCCCGTGACGAAACTCACGACCGAAGAACTTGCCTTGTTGCGGCAACCGGTCGTCGCCATCTCGGATAGCAATCCCGTAGCGCTCACGGCTAGCTTTGCCGTCGCCAAGAATAATACTTCGCCATCGGCGTCATCGTCCAGCGCCAGCGGTCCTTCCGTGCAGACGGCGCCAAACCCCGCGGTGCCCGAAGAGTTGGTTCCTCTTGCGCGCGAAGCGAAAGATAATTTCGACCGTGGCAAGTATCGCGCGGCGGAAAAGCAGTACCAGCAGCTCCTCACCAAAGCGCCGAATAATCTTTATTCACTGTCGAACCTCGGCGTCGTTTATTTCCGCACCGGCAAACTGAAAGCCGCGGAGCTGACCTTGAAGAAGGCGACCGCGCTCGCGCCAAAAGATGAATTTTCGCACACGACGCTTGGGATTGTTTTTTACCGCCAAAGAAAATTCGACGACGCGGTCACCGAGTTGACGAAGGCGCTCGCGATCAATCCCAAGAGCGCAACCGCGCACAATTATCTCGGCATCACCGCTAGCCAGAAGGGCTGGCAGGAAGCGGCCGAGAAAGAAATGCTCGATGCGATCGCGGCCAACCCCGATTACGCCGACGCGCATTTCAATTTGGCAGTGGTCTACGCCACCAACCAACCCCCTTCGAAGGAGCAAGCCAAGCTGCATTATGTGAAAGCCACCTCCCTCGGCGCGGAGCCCGATCCGTCTCTCGAGAAACTTTTGCGTTAGTCCGCGAAAGCCGCTACCCAGGAGCGGCGCTTTCCAAACCGCCGACAACTAGCGGCTCCGAGTGCCGTTTCCAGTTTCGCCACCATGTTCAAACCCTTCCTCACCGCGAACTGGCGCTACCTCGCGATGCTGAACTTCGTCGTCGACCCGAAACTCCTGGAACCGCTCGTCCCATCCGGAACGGAGCTTGATTTCCACGAAGGACAAACTTTCTGAGCGTCGTCGGTTTTCTCTTTCTCGACACTCGCGTTCTCGGTTTGCCCATTCCCCTGCATCGCGATTTCGAGGAGGTGAGTCTCCGTTTCTATGTGCGCCGCAAAAACGTCGATGACTGGCGGCGTGGAGTCGCGTTCGTCCGCGAGCTTGTTCCGCGACAGGCGATCGCGATCGTAGCACGGACGTTTTACGGCGAGCCCTATTCCGCCTTGCCGATGCGGCATTCTCTCGAGCACAAGGACGGCCGCGTTCTGGCGGAATACCAATGGCGCCGGGGAAAGCGTTGGGAAACCCTGGCGATGACTGCGACCGGTGAGCCGCAACAGTCCGCCCAGGCGTCGCACGAAGAATTTATCACCGAACATTACTGGGGTTACACTGCCCGTCGTTCCGGACTGAGCGAATACCGCGTCGAGCATGCGCGCTGGAGACTTTGGCTTGCGAAAACGACTAAGTTCGAAGCAGATGTAGCCACGCTCTTCGGTCCGCAGTTTGTCGAAGCGCTATCCGCGTCGCCCGCATCGGCCTTCATCGCGGAGGCTCACACGTCGAAGTCCTGCGAAGAACGCGAGAGCCGGAGGAGTTGTAGCGGCGGTCTACGACCGCCGGATTTATTTCTCAATCCGAAACTCTCTCACGAGCGTCTTCTTTTTCTCATGCCGCGAGATCGCAAGATCCACGAGCTTTGAGAGGAGCTCCTGGTAACTAATTCCGGACGCTTCCCACAATTTCGGATACATGCTGATGGAAGTGAACCCCGGGATCGTGTTCAGCTCGTTGAAGAAAAATTCCCCGCTTGTCCGATCCAGGAACAGATCGACTCGAGCCATCCCTTCGCACTCCAGCGCAGTGAAAACTTTCCTTCCAATGTCCCGCGCGCGTTTTGTCTCCTCTGGGTCGAGCTTCGCTGGAATGATCAGCGCCGCGCCATTTTCATCGAGATATTTGGCTTCGTAAGAATAGAATTCGTGCGCCGGATCGATCTCACCTGGAATGCTCACCAGGGGATCGGCCCCTGCCTCCAGATTTTCTAAAACCGACAGTTCGATCTCGCGCGCGTTCACGGCCGCTTCGACCAGGACTTTCCTGTCATAGTTGAACGCATCTTCGAGCGCCGCATTGAGTCCGCTCGGTTCCTTGACCTTGTGCACGCCGACACTGGAGCCAAGGTTCGCCGGCTTAACGAAGACCGGATAGCCTAGCTTCTCTTCAATGCTGTTTGCTGACTGCCGCTTTTCTTTCGTCCAAACTTCGTGCCTCAACGAAACATAAGGGACGATTGGAATTCCAGCGTCACGAGCGACGCGTTTTGCCATTTCCTTATCCATCGCGATAGCCGATGCGAGCACGCCGCATCCGACGTAAGGAAGATCGGCCAGCTCAAGTAATCCCTGAATCGTTCCGTCTTCGCAAAGAGGTCCATGCATGACAGGAAAGACCACATCGATGCCTCGTGCCTCGCCGCTTGCACCCAAGCGAATCAACGCGCTGCCGCCAGCCGTGTCTGCGGGATTCGGCGGAAGCACGACTTTCGGCGCGTTTTTGAAAACGGGCAGAGATTTTTTTCCCTCCAGCAGAGAAATATCGTTGAGATGCCAGCGACCTTGCTTGTCGATGGCCACGGGTACGATTTCGAAGCGGTCACGGTCCAGGTAGTTGATGACGGACGCAGCTGATTGAAGTGAAACTTCATGCTCTCCTGAACGACCGCCGTACAGGATCGCCACGCGTAGTTTCTTCATACGCCTGGAATATCAGATCGATCGTTTCGCCCTTGATTCACTGACGCGCCATCAACTCGCGCAGCACGAACGGCAAAATCCCACCATGTCGATAATAATCGATCTCGATCGGGGTATCGATCCGCAGCTTTACGGAAACCGCTTCGCGTTTTCCATCCTTTCGCGTGATCTCCAGCGTGACCATTTGCCCGGGTTCGATTGCGTCGGACAAACCACTGATGGCGTACATCTCCGATCCATCGAGGCCCAGCGTTTGGGCATTCGTGCCTTCAGCGAATTGCAACGGCAACACGCCCATGCCGACGAGATTCGATCGATGAATGCGCTCGAAGCTCGTTGCCACCACGGCCTTCACTCCAAGCAAGCGCGTGCCCTTGGCCGCCCAATCACGGCTCGAGCCGGTGCCATACTCGTGCCCCGCCAGGATGACTAACGGAATCCCATCCGCCTGATATCTCACCGCCGCATCGAAGATCGACATCGTCTCTCCCGTGGCATCGGCATCTTGCCGATGAGACACGGGCTGGAAGCCCGCGCCACGAGCGAAATACTTCGTCACTCCGCCTTCGGTTCCCGGCACTATCAGGTTCTTGATCCGCACATTCGCGAATGTCCCGCGGGTCATGACCAGATCGTTTCCGCGCCGGCTGCCGTAGCTGTTAAAATCCACGGCGCTGATTCCGCGCGACATCAAATATTGGCCCGCCGGCGAACTGGCTTTGATCGCACCCGCGGGAGAAATGTGATCGGTTGTGACCGAGTCGCCGAAAATCCCCAACGCTCGCGCGCCGCGAATCTCTTCGATCTTCCCCGGCTCCATCGAGAAATTCTGGAAGAAGGGAGGCTCATGAATGTAATCGCTCTCTTCGTCCCATTGGTAAATGTCGCCGGTGCTCGAAGGGATCTCGTTCCACTTCGGGTTCTGCCCGGAGAAGTCGCGATAGAGCCGGCGGAAAACTTCCGGCGTGAGCGCTGATTGCATGGTGTCGCGGATCTCCTGCAAGCTTGGCCACAGGTCGCGCAGAAAAATCTCCCGGCCATCGCCACCCTTGCCGATTGGATCGGTGGAGAGATCGAGATCGACGCGGCCCGCGAGAGCAAACGCAACGACCAGCGGAGGCGACATCAGGAAGTTCGCCTTGATGTTTTGATGCACCCGCGCTTCAAAATTGCGGTTGCCGGAAAGCACCGATGCGGCCACGAGATCGAATTCGCTGATCGCCTGTTCGATCTTGGGATGAAGCGGCCCGGAATTTCCAATGCAGGTCGTGCAGCCATAACCGACCACGTTAAATCCAAGCTGATCGAGATAAGTTTGCAGTCCGGTTTTTTGGAGATAATCGGAGACCACGCGCGAACCGGGCGCGAGCGAGGTTTTTACCGCCGGATCGATCGTTAGGCCGCGCTCGACTGCTTTCTTCGCGAGTAAGCCGGCGGCCAGCATCACGCTAGGATTGCTCGTGTTCGTGCAGCTTGTGATCGCCGCGATCAAAACGCTGCCGTGGCCGATGCGGCTCTGACCGTGATGAAAAGTGTCCCCAGGTTTCTCTTCGATTTCTTTGACCGAATCGGGCGTGGGCCGGTTGGCGATCATCTCCACTTTGTTGCGCTCGTCGCCCGGCTCGATGCCCTTGTCGTCCCTGTCGCTCGAAACCATGTCGCCCTGCGTAGGCGGCGTGCCGTTCAGATTGACGAGATGATGTTTCCCCAGCTCGCCCTTCGATTTGCCGTAGCCGCCATCCTTGAGCGGTTTTTCGAGCAGCGAACGAAAGACGCTGCCCAGCTCCGGCAAATTCACCCGATCTTGCGGCCGCTTCGGACCGGCCACACTGGGCTGCACGTCCGCCAGATCCAATTCGAGATCGACGCTGTAATCGATTTCGCCTTTGCGCGGCATTCCAAACATTTTTTGCGCGCGGAAATAATTCTCGAACGCGACGCATTGTTCCTCGGTCCGCCCCGTCGCGCGCAAATAATTGACCGACTCGGCATCGATGGGGAAGTAACCCATCGTCGCGCCATATTCGGGCGCCATGTTCCCAACCGTGGCGCGGTCGGGCAACGGAAGCGACGCCGCGCCCGCGCCGTAGAATTCCACGAACTTACCGACCACTTTTTGCGCGCGCAGCATTTGAGTGATGTGCAGCGCGAGGTCCGTCGCGGTCACGCCTTCGCGCAATTGCCCGGTTATATGCACGCCCACCACTTCCGGCGTTAAGAAATAAACCGGCTGACCGAGCATTCCTGCTTCCGCTTCGATTCCACCGACGCCCCAACCAACTACGCCGAGTCCGTTGATCATCGTCGTATGCGAATCGGTGCCCACGAGTGTGTCGGGATAGAAGATGGTTGATGATTGATCGTTGAAGGTTGAGGGAGCCGACAGGACGCCCTTCGCGAGATATTCGAGATTGACTTGGTGCACGATCCCGATGCCGGGCGGAACGAGTCCGAAAGTTTTGAAAGCCTGCTGTCCCCATTTCAGGAATTCGTAGCGCTCACGGTTGCGCTTGAACTCCATCTCCATGTTCAAACGCAGCGCTTCGGCCGAGCCGGCGAAATCGACCTGCACGGAATGATCGACCACCAAGTCGACCGGGACGAGCGGCTCGATAATTTTCGGATCGCCGCCAAGCGTCTTCACTGCGCTGCGCATCGCCGCGAGGTCGACCACGAGCGGAACGCCGGTGAAATCCTGAAGGACGATGCGGGCCACGACGAATGGGATCTCATCGTTGGCCGGCGACTTTGCGTTCCATTTCGCCAGCGTCTCGACATCCTTTCGCTGAACCTTTTTGCCGTCGCAATTTCGGAGGACGGATTCAAGAACGATGCGAATGCTTACCGGCAGTCGTGAGATCGGACCGATGCCTTGCTCTTCCAGCGCCGGAAGGGAATGCAGAAATCCCTCGCGACCGTTGCCGGCGTCGAAATTCTTCAGCGTCTTGAATTCGTCATTCATGTTGTTTTCGCACAAAGGTCACAACGGACACAGCGGGCACAAGAGGCGAGGTTGCTGCATCGACCATGGTGACCTTTGCGGACGTTGTGAGAGATCATTTCAGCTCCGCTAACTTCGCTTTGATCTTCTCGAAATTTGGCAGTTCGCGCGCATCGTCATTGCTCTCCGCGTGTTGAATGACGCCATTCTTATCGATGATGAACGCGGAACGTTTCGCTACGCCGCCCATGCCGAGATTCATTTGCGGCAGGAAGGAATCGTACATCACATCGTATTCTTTCGCGATCTTGTGCTCGTAATCGCTCAGCAGCGGCACCGTGATGTTTTCCTTTTTCGCCCAGGCCTCCTGCGCGAATGGGTTGTCGCCGCTGATTCCGTAAACCGCGGCATTCATGTCGCTGTAATTCGGAAGCTCCTTGGTCATGTTGCACATTTCGGTCGTGCAGGTGCCGGTGAACGCCATCGGGAAAAACAGGAGCAACGTGTTGGTTTTGCCGAAGTTTTCGCTCAACTTAATCTGCTTTGGTCCGTCCGCCGTTTTGGTCGGGAGACTGAAATCAGGGGCTTTGGTTCCGGTTGCGAGTGCCATAGGAAAATTTCTATTTAGGTTGATCGGGGGAGATCAACTATAGAAACGGCAGCGGCATGGTCAAAAGGTTTAAGGACGGCTTTGAAACGCTGAAGCATAACCACTAACTGGAATGGAATTGCTCTGGTGGCTGTTTGCGATCGTCTTGATGGCGGTCGGTCTGCTTGGCACGGTGCTGCCTGCGGTTCCGGGCGCGATCATCATTCTCGCCGCGGCGGTGATTCATCAGCTCATGCTGGGCAGTGAAAAAAGCCTGGGTTGGTGGAATGTCGGTGCGTTGGTTTTGCTTACGTTGCTGTCTTATGCGCTGGAGTTAGCGAGTGGGTATTTCGGCGCGAAACGATTTGGCGCGACGAGGTGGGGCGCCTTCGGCGCCATGATCGGAGCGATCGCCGGACTTTTCTTTCCCTTTCCTGGGTTGATCGTCGGTCCTGTCATGGGCGCGATCGCTGGAGAGCTCGTGGCGGGGAAACGCCTGGTTAAAGCCGGGCGCGCGGGGTGGGGGACGTTGCTCGGCAACCTCGCCGGTATGCTTGGAAAACTAATCATCGGTCTCGTGATGGTGAGCTGGTTTTTAGTGACCACTCCGGAGCCGTTCTGAAAGGGTTCCTCGCACAAAGGTCACAAGTTTCACGACGTGATTCCTTTGTGTTCCGTCGTGACCTTCGTGCGAGGAATGCTTTCGTGTTGTCGGGATCGTGGTAGAGTGTCCGCGATGGCAGATGATCGCTCCGAAGTAATTCGGAGAGGAAAGTCCGAACACCATCCGGCAGCATGCCGCGGAAAACACGCGGGCGTCGCAGTTGAAAAATTGCGGTGACGGAAAGTGTCACAGAAAATGGACCGCCGGTTCTTTGGTAACGAAGGTCAGGCAAGGGTGAAAAGGCGAGGTAAGAGCTCACCGCTCGCGGAGCAATCCGCGAGGCACGAAAAACCCCATGCGGTGCAAGACAGAACAGAGGTAGGGCCGCCGGCCCGTTGATCCTCGGGTATCGTCGCATCACGGTGACTTGTAGCGGCCCCCGAAAGCATTCGGGGCCGAACGCAAGTCGCCGGGCAGCTCGCGCAAGTGAGTTGAGATAAATGATCATCCTCCGAAGAAATTCGGGGACAAAATTCGGCTTATCGCCATCGAAATGGAGGGCGCTTTCAGAGATGAAGGCGCCCTTCCTCTTTTTTATTACCGTCGCGCGCGAAGAGTTCGTGATTAAATTCGTCGCGATGCCTGCCGAACTACCGCATGAGGAAGATCGTCCCGGCATTCCGATTGCGCCGCCGCTTCTCTTCGTATTCCCAATCCTCGCGTCGCTGGTCCTCGAATGGCTTGTGCCGACCAACTTCGTGCACGGCGTGTTTCGATGGATCCTCGGCGCTCTGATTGTCATCGGCGGAATTGCGCTGAGCGTCGGCGGATTTATCACGCAGAAACGCGCTGGCACCGATCCCATTCCCTTCAATCCGAGCACGCGCATCGTCGCGCACGGAATTTATCGCTTCACCCGCAACCCGATGTACATCGGATTCGCCTTGTCCACGCTTGGGCTCGCGATCCTGGTCGATTCTGCCTGGATGCTGCTCGCCGTGCCGATCGGCCTCGTCCTGATCGATCGCATCGTGACCGCACGCGAAGAACGATATCTCGAGCGCAAGTTTGGCGAGGAATATCTCAGCTACAAACGCCGCGTCCGTCGCTGGATCTAACGGTCACTGTGTCGTCGACACAATTCGTCTTTTTCGAATTCAAGCAGCTGGACGCGCCCGAAAATAATTTCAAGAGGTGGTTGCCGTGGCACCGTCCAGGCAATCGTCGAGGCAGGAAAGAAGATGAGAGACGGTTTCCTCCGTCTCGTCGCCCATGTTCGAGAGGCGGAAGGTTTCGCCTTTGATTTTGCCGTAGCCGCCGTCGATGACGAGGTGGTGTTTCGCGCGGAGATCGCGAACTAACTTCGCAACGTCGATGCCGCGGCTGTTTCGCACACAGGTCAGGGTCTTTGTGCGGAAACCTTCCTCGGCGAAGAAATCGAAGCCGGTGCGGCGGACCCACTCGTGGACCAGCGTGTTGGTGCGGGCGTGTCGGGCGAAACGTGCTTCGAAGCCTTCCTCGAAGATTTCGTCGAGCTTCGATTGCAAGGCATGGATGTGGCCGATGCTCGGAGTGCTCTGCGTCATCCATTCCGCTTGTTGATTCTTGAACTCGAGGAAGTCGAAGTAGTAGCCGCGGTTTGGGATTGTTTCGGCGCGCGAGAATGCCTTGTCGGAGACAGAGAAGAGGGAAAAACCGGGCGGAAGGGCGAGCGCTTTTTGCGCGCCGGTGAGCATGACATCGATGCCGAGTGCGTCCATGTCGATCTGGACGCCGGAGAAAGATGAAACCGTATCGACGACCAGCGCGACCTCGGGGTATTTCGCGAGCGTGCCGCAAATTTCCGGCAGAGGGTTCATCACACCAGTCGAGGTCTCGCTGTGAATCAGGACAACGGTGTCGAATTTTCCGGTGGCGAGCCTGGCATCGATATCCTTCGGGTTGATATGTTTCCCCCAATCGACTTGCAGCGGCCCGGCGTTTTTGCCGCAACGCCGCGCGACATCGAACCATTTGTCGGAGAATGCGCCACACCTGCAGCAGAGGACACCACGATCGACCAGATTGCGGATCGACGCTTCCATCACACCCCAGGCCGACGATGTGGAAAGAAATACCGGCTGACTAGTGGCAAACAGTTTCTGGAGCTTTGGGTGAACGTCGCGGTAGAGATTCTTAAAATCTTCGCTGCGATGCCCGATCATGGGCCGTGAGAAAGCGGTCATCGTTTTCGGCGAAACTTCGACCGGGCCGGGGATGAAGAGCTTGTCGTGTGGAGACATTGTAAGGGAAACGTCCAACGTCCAACCCTCCTCCGCAAGGCTACGGCGGGCAGGCCGTCCAACGTCCAACGCTCAGCTAACAGAATCTTTGAAACTGAGCGCCCGATTACTGTTCGACCTTGATGAGGCTGATCTCGCCGCTGCGTTCTATGCGCGCCCGGCGGATTTTCGAGATGTCTTCGACCTTGGCGTCGAGGCGCAAATCTTCTTCGAGATCGTGTTGGGAGATGAGATTTCGCCGCATCATGTCGAGGAGCGGCTTTCCGTTTTCGACGATGACGTCGGGACAGCCTTTGATGAATTTGCCGAAGGCGTGGGAGCGGCACGCGAGCCAGGCGAAAGCCCGGTGCAGGAAAACGAGAACGAAGCTGCCCCCGATCGAGGTGAAAAATCCGGCCGAGCCATTGATGGCACGCGACAGGACGGAGGCCAGAACAACGAGGAGGACGGCATCGAAGGCGGTCTTTTCGGCGAGCGAGCGTTTGCTGCTCAAGCGCACCATTAGAAGCGTGAGCAAAAATATGATCACGCCACGCAGTGAGATTTGCATGAAGGTCAGATCTTTTGCTTCGGCGCCCAAGCCGAGAAGTGGACCGGCGAAATCGTAAAATGTTTTCATTATACAATTTCATCGACTGGAGAATGGACACCGCGCGTAACGAACCTTTGCCGCGGCAGCATAAATCCGTCTCTCGGGGCAAATACGTTTTCTAAATGAGTTAGGAATTCAACCAGGAGGAAGGATGGCACGAGGAAGCAAATCGAGTTACACCGGTAAACAAAAACGCAAGGCAGAACACATCGAGGAGAGCTATGAAGAGCGCGGCGTCTCGACGAAGGAAGCGGAGAAGCGCGCCTGGGCGACGGTAAACAAATCGGACAAAGGCGGGAAGAAAAGCGGTTCGGGCCGCGGGAAGAAGAGCAGCAAAGCGCCGTCCAGAAAGGGCGGCAAAAAATCCGGCGACCGGAAGAAGAAGAGCTGAACATAATTCGACTGCGCCACGGTTGCCGTCCCGTTTCCTTGCCGATGCCCGCAAAAAACGACGACCTGCACGGGAGCGCGCCGGACAAATCGAAATTTGCGCTGCTCGTGATCGACGTCATCAACGACCTCGATTTTCCGGAGGCGAATCAACTGTTGCGTTTTGCGCGGCCGATGGCGCGAAAGCTTTTGCGCCTGAAAGAGCGTGCAAAGAAAGCCGGCATCCCTGTGATTTATGTGAACGATAATTTCGGGCGCTGGCAGTCCGATTTTCGCCGGCAAGTGTAGCATTGTCTGCGCGGGGAATCGCGCGGCCACGAGATCGTCAAGTTGCTCCAGCCCGAGGAGGATGATTATTTCGTGCTCAAGCCGAAGCACTCGGGGTTTTTCTCGACCACGCTCGAGACGCTCCTCCGCTATCTCGGATCGGAGACGCTGATTATTACCGGCATTGCCGGGAACTTTTGCGTGCTCTTCACCGCGAACGGCGCCTACATGCGCGACTATGGTCTGATCATTCCCGCGGATTGCACCGCCTCGAATACGGCCGCGGAAAACCGGGAGGCCCTGAGCTTGATGCGAAAATTCCTGAAGGCGGACACGAGGCCTTCGGTCAGGATCCGGTTGCGTTCGGCCAGGAAGAAGAGGCAACCTCGCTGAGACTGACGATGCTTTCCCCCGCGCTTCGCACGCACCGCCGCCGAAGCGCTTTGGCGCGCCGGAGGCAGCGAAGCGGCTACAGCGGAGCACCGGGGTTGTTTTGGACTTCTCGCGCTTGCGCGGGAAACTTTCGCGTGGCATAAGAGCAAGCCTCGCGCGCCGAACCCGGTGCCTCGTGGCGCCCCAAATTTCCAATATGCCGACAGTTTCGTCTTCTCTTCCCGATCCGGTTCTCGAGAGTCACGTCTTCTGGGAGCGGCACAAGAAAGAGGTGGTTGCCGCTCTGGTCATCGCCTTGTTCGCTTTGGCCGCCTATGGGGGATACCGGCTTTATTCCGAACGTCATAATAGTGCGGCGGCCGCCTTGCTCGCCTCGGCCAAGACGGAAACCGACTATCAAAAAGTAATCACGCAGTTTTCCGGAACACCGGCGAGCGCTTCCGCCTATATTTTTCTGGCAAGCGAACAGCGGAAGGCAAAGAAATACGAAGAGGCGAACGCAACGCTTCAATCCTTCGTGACCAAGAATCCGAAGCATGATCTGACGGGGACCGCGCGAATGGCGATGGCGGCCAATCTCGAGTCGCTCGGGAAACGTGATGAAGCCTTGACGATGTATCAACGTATCGCCGCCGATAACCCCCAGGGCTTCACCGCCCCGATCGCTTTGATTTCAACCGTGCCCATTCTCAAGGAAAAGAATCAAATCGAAGAAGCGCGACGCGTCTGCGAGACCATCCTGACGCAGTATCGCGACAGTGCGATCGCGATGGAGGCGACGCAGCAGCTTCGAGTGCTAAAGGTGGTTAGCGAACCCGCAAAGGCGCCGACGCCACCAGCGGCGCCGACGGCTGCGACTCCGGGGCCTGCCGTGAGTGCAACGGTTGCTTCAAGTCCTGCCGCTAGCGCGGTTCAGTCTGCCGCTCCTTCCGCCACGCTAACTCCGCGCGCTCCGAGCAGTAAGAAGCCAGCGGCACCGGCACCACCGAAGAAGCCGTGATGTAGAGGCGCTTGTGCCAAGCGCCTCTACATTTAGCGCTTCGAGAACTGGAAGCGTTTCCGCGCGCCGGGCTGACCGGATTTCTTGCGCTCTTTCATCCGCGGATCGCGGCGAAGCAATCCTTCGGCTTTCAGCGTTCCGCGCAGATTCGCGTCTACTTGCAAAAGCGCGCGTGAGATCGCCAGCCGGGCTGCGCCTGCCTGGCCGGTGGCCCCGCCGCCGGTGGTGTTGATGGAGAGGTCGTAGGAATTTGCCAGCTTCACGACTTGCAGCGGCTGCAAGACGGTATTCTGGAGGGGCACGGTCGGAAAATAATCCTCGAAGCTTTTTCCGTTGATATCGATCTTGCCGCTGCCGGCAGTCATGCGGATGCGCGCCACGGAAGTTTTGCGGCGGCCGGTGGCGATGAATTCTTGAGTCTGTGCCATGAGAAAATTTCTAAGACGCGAGCGACACCACGGCCGGTTGCTGCGCCGCGTGAGGATGGAGATCGCCGCGGTAGACCTTGAGCTTTCGATAAACTGCGCGCCCAAGTTTGTTATGAGGAATCATTCCGCGAATGGCGCGTTCGACGATCAATTCCGGGTGGCGTTGACGACGCGCCCGCGCGTTCTCGGTTTTGTGTCCGCCGACGAAACCGGAAAAGCTCATGTAACTTTTTTGCTCTTCCTTTTTGCCGCTCAGCCGAACTTTTTCGGCGTTGATCACGACCACGAAATCGCCGGTATCGACGTGGGTGGTGTAGATCGGTTTTTCCTTGCCCCGCAAGAGATTCGCCGCCTTGACGGCGACCTGGCCGAGGATCTGGTTATTGGCGTCAATGATCCACCATTTGCGTGGCACTTCATTGGCTTTTGCGGAAAACGTTTTCATCGGAGCGAAAGGGCCGGGAAATTACGAGCAGGGTAGGAAGGTGTCAACTGCTTGTTCGACTGCCCTCCTCCCGGGAAAACCCGGCCACTAGCGTGCGTCCGTCGAGCGTGGCTGGCACCGCATATGCTTATAATTACCATAATGCGCGCGTCTACTCTTTCGTTCCTGTTCCTCCTCGTCTTCGCCGTCCAACCGGCCTTCGCCGGCGAAGAAAAATCCGCGGATGCAGCCAGCACTTCATCGCGAGCCGTGATTCGCGAAATGAATCTTGCCCGGCAAAATCCAGCGCTCTACGCAACCTTCGTCGAGGAACTGCGCGGAAAGATGAACGGGAATATGATGATTCTACCCGGCCACACCAGAATCCGGACAAAGGAAGGCACCGCCGCGCTCGATGAAGCAATTCGCTTCTTGCGCAATGCGCCACCAGAGGCGCCGCTCTCGCTTTCTCCGGGAATGTGCCGTGCCGCGGCGGACCATTGCGCCGACCAAGCCGCTGGAGGATCCGGTCATGCGGGACGCGATTCGAGCCGCGCGGACGGACGCATCGCCCGCTACGGAACGTTCGGCGGCTGGTGGGGTGAAAACATTTCCTATGGCAAAGCGACGGCGCGCGACGTAGTGCTAGCGCTCATCATCGACGATGGCTTGCCCGCGCGAAAGCACCGCAAGAATATCTTCAACCCAGATTTCAATTTCGCCGGAGCCGCCTTCGGCCGCCATGCGCGGTTCGGAACGATGTGCAGCATGGATTTCGCCGGGAGTTACACCGAACGTGGACAGGCGTCCGCGGAAACTCTCGTCGCGCGGAATTTCTAACTGTCGGGAGCGGCCGCTACAGCGACCACTCCCCCAGCAGAGAAGTTCTTAGTTCCGGCCCGGGCGCTCCGCGCGCATTTTCTCCAGGATGGGTTGAACGGATGGATCTGCTTTCAACAGCGCCGGACGCAGGATCTCGCGGAATTCCCGCCGCGCCTGCTTCAATCGATCGCGCGCCGCTCGGACCGCGGGATCTTCCATTGCTTTCTGATGCGCCGCTTTGAGTTTCGCTCGCTCTTCCTCACTGAGACTGGCCCAGCGCGCGCGCCGTTCTTGAAATTGTTTGAACGGTCTATCCGCGGGTCCTTGTGCCATTGCGATCGGCGCGAATTGAAGCGCGGCGGCCACAGTCGGAATGAGGAGGAAAGATAATTTCGCTTTCATACTTTGAGGATATAACACAGCCGCGTGGAAAAGTTGCGCTGGTCGATGAAGAAATGGCCGCTGGTCATTTCAATTCGTCAGGCGTAATTTTCCCGCTTTCTCGCATGTCCAATCAAACTGCCGCAGCCAAGACCGCGATCACGCCGCGGCGAGATCAGGATTTTCCCGAATGGTATCAACAAGTGATTCGCGCGGCGGAAATGGCGGAGCCATCGGACGTGCGCGGCTGCATGGTGATTCGTCCGTGGGGTTATGGCATTTGGGAAAACATGCAACGGCAGCTCGACGTGATGTTCAAGGCGACCGGGCACCGGAATGCCTATTTCCCGCTCTTCATTCCGCTCAGTTATTTCGAGCGCGAAGCGGCTCACGTCGAGGGCTTCGCCAAGGAATGCGCGGTCGTCACCCACAGTCGCCTCGAAGTAAACGCCGAGGGAAAAATGGTGCCGGCCAGTCCGCTGGCCGAGCCACTGGTCGTTAGGCCGACCTCCGAAACCATCATCGGCGCGAGCTACGCCAAGTGGGTCCAAAGCTATCGCGACCTCCCGATTCTCATCAATCAATGGGCCAACGTCGTTCGCTGGGAAATGCGGCCGCGCGTTTTTTTGCGCACGACCGAGTTCCTCTGGCAGGAGGGCCACACCGTGCATGAAACCGAAGCCGAAGCGCGCCTGGAAACCAAGCAGATGCTCGACGTCTACGAAGAATTCGTGCGCGATCATCTCGCGATCCCGGTTTTCAGCGGCGAGAAATCCGAAAGCGAACGCTTCCCCGGCGCCGTGCAAACGCTCTGTATCGAAGCAATGGTGCAGGACCGGAAGGCGATCCAGGCCGGCACGTCGCATTTCCTTGGCCAGAATTTTTCGCGCGCGAGCGGGATCCAATTTCAATCGCGCTCGGGCACGCAGGAGTTTGGCTGGACGACGAGCTGGGGAATGAGCACGCGTCTCATTGGAACGGTCATCATGGCGCACGCCGACGATGATGGACTCGTTCTGCCCCCGCGGATCGCGCCGATCCACGTCGTCATTTTGCCGATTACGTCCAAGGAGGAAACGCGCGCGCAAGTGCTGGAAGCGGCGGAGAAACTTGCCGGTGAACTGCGAGCGCTGACCTACTTCGGCGCGTCACTCGAAGTAGAAGTCGATCAACGCGATCTGGGCGGCGGGGTCAAGAATTGGGAATGGATCAAAAAAGGCGTGCCGCTAAGGGTGGAACTCGGCCCGCGGGATCTGGAATCAGGCACCGTCGCGGTGAGCCGGCGCGATCAATCCGCGAAAGCGAAAGAGTTCCTTCCGTTTCCAGAACTCGTTAGGCGCGCCGTTGAGCTGCTCAATTCCATCCAGCAGAATCTCTTCGACCGCGCCAAGCAGTTTCGCGACTCCCACACTCGCGTGATTGATTCCAAGGAGGAGTTCTACGACTTCTTTACGCCAACGAATTCCGCGAAACCGGAGATCCATGGTGGCTTTGCCCGTGCGCATTGGAACGGTTCGCGCCAGGTCGAAGACCAAATCAAGAACGACCTGAAAGTAACCATCCGTTGCATCCCTCTAGATGATCCGGCGGCTCCGCCAGAAGTTGGCACCTGTCCCTTTAGCGGCGAACCGAGTTCACGCCGCGTTCTTTGGGCTAAGTCGTACTAAAGGAAGCGAGATCGCCTGCCTGGGTTACTGCAACCCGTAAACTTCAACCAAGGCGACGCCTGTAGTATTGTTCTTGCCACGCACGATCGCGGTGTAAGCGCCGGGGTTTAGGGTTGCGACAATCGCAGACTCGTGGTCGTCCTTGGGGGGGACAGTAGTATCGATGATCTGCTGCTCTTGATCGCTGCGCCAATCATCGTTCGACATGATCGTTGCGCCGCTGCCATCGTGCAGTTCGAGAACTGTATCTTGCAGCGCGCCTGGAACAATGCCGTTTAAGGATGGTCCAATTGCGCGCACAATTACCTTGGTGGCCAAAACATCGATGATGAAGCCACCGATCAAAATATTGTCACCCACGTCGACATTTCCGCGGGTGGAGATTTGCGCGAGTTTTGCTTTGTTTCCGCTCTTCAGTGGGGCGGTGCCGAGGTCGTACACTTCTACTACCGCGATACCAGTGGCATCGTCCTTGCCGCGCACGATGGCGGTGTAGTTGCCAGGGTCGAGCGCTGCGACAATGGCTGACTCGCGGTCATCGCTGGGCGGGATCAGGGTGTCTTGGATGAGCGCTTCCTGGCTGCTTCTCCAGTCGTCGTTAGTAACTACTGCGCTGGTGGCACTGTGTAACTCCAGGAAGGGATCTTGTAAAGCGCCGTTGACTTTCGAGGAGGGGCCAAGCGCGCGAATAATGATTGCCTCAGGAGCGTCACCGGTAATAATAAAACCGCCGATAAGGACATTGTCCCCGCCACCGACAGTGGTTCGAGTCGAGATGTTGACTGCTCCGGAAGGTTTGGACAAAAAGCGAAGCTGGAAGGTCGAAGTGCCGTGGAAGTTTGTGGCGAAGAGTTGGATCGTGCCCAGGATGCCACCGCTAAAGTCCTTTGCCTCCGGTGGGCCGCTTCTAACCGGATTACCGGTATAAACGCCGGAAATGGTAGCAGTCTTAGCGTCGAATGATAATCCCAAGGGAGGGTCTCCTAAGTAGCTGAAGTGTGGGGGATCAGTTGGATCGGAGCTGGGTGCAACGATCGTGTAGCTAAAGGCCTCGCC
This sequence comes from Spartobacteria bacterium, assembly GCA_003134785.1. Lineage (GTDB taxonomy): Bacteria > Verrucomicrobiota > Verrucomicrobiia > Chthoniobacterales > UBA10450 > AV80. The sequence continues at coordinate 190,513 of PLCN01000020.1, read as the reverse complement.
AGGACTCAGTGCCCCTCGGTCCGGGCTAACAATAACCGGTCGCGCCGTATCGGACGTGAAAGTCAATTGCACCGTACCGGTAGTGACGAAACTTCCGTCGGTCACGATTAGCGTGGTCTTCGAACTTCCGTCCGCCACCGGCGTTCCTGAGATAAGTCCGGTGACTGGGTCGGCGCTGAGCCCGCAAGGGCAATCGGGGGCAGTGAGCTGAGCTTTCGGGCTGCCATTCACAGTAATAACCTGGAACTGGAAGGGCTGCTGCGTCCTGCCAGTCACGCTGGTGCTACTGACGATCACAGGTCCGGACGGAGGAACCTCCTGAATGATAAGGGTAAGAACCGCCGAAGTTGTGCCAACTGCATTAGAAGCGCTTAGAGTAACCGGAAACGTTCCTGTCGATGTAGCTATCCCGACGATGGCGGAGCGCGCAGGGTCGAAGGTTAATCCCGCAGGCAGATTGCTTACCGCCAGAGAATTCGCTTGGAGGGCTTCAAATTGATAAACAAACTTTTGTGCTTTGACGGCGATGGCGGCGAGAGGACTGGTGATGACCGGTGGTGCGGGGACGCCGACGCGGATCGTGCTATTGATCGTGTCGGCCACATAAACATTGCCCGCGCTATCCACCGCCACGCCGTTCGGAGAAGTGAAGCGGACGGCGCTGCCGGTGCTATCGGCGCTGCCTCTGCTGCCAGCCAGACCGGCAAGAGTGCTCACAATGCCGGAAGGAGTAATCTTGCGGATCGTGTTGTTGATCGAATCGGCCACATAGACATTGCTCGCGTTATCCACCGCCACGCCAAAAGGATTGTTGAACCGCGCGGCGTTGCCGGGGCCATCGGCGCTGCCAACGCTGCCAGCTAGGCCGGCTAGAGTACTCACGATCCTAGAAGGAGTGATCTCGCGGATCGTGTTGTTGATCGTATCGGCCACATAGACATTACCAGTGCTATCCACCGCCACGCCGGCCGGTTGAAAGAAGCGTGCGGCGCCGCTGACGCCATCAGCGCTGCCACTGCTGCCAGCCAGACCGGCCAGAGTACTCACGACGCCGGATGGAGTGATCTTACGGATCGTGCTGTTGTTCGTGTCGGCCACATAGACATTGCCCGCGCTATCAACCGCTACACCAAAGGGATTGTTGAAGCGCGCGGCGTTGCCGGTGCCATCGGCGCTGCCCAAGCTGCGAGCTACTCCAGCGAGAGTGCTCACCAACCCAGCAGATGTGATCTTACGGATGGTGTAGTTGCCCGAGTCGGCCACATAGACATTACCCGAACCGTCCACCGCCACACCGGCTGGTTGAAAGAAGCGCGCGGCGCTGCCGGTGCCATCAGCGCTGCCAGAGTTACGAGCCAGACCGGCGAAAGTACTCACGACGCCCGAAGGGGTGATCTTGCGGATCGTGTAGTTACCGGTGTCAGCCACATAGACATTGCCCGCGCTATCCACCGCCACGCCTTGAGGAGAAGTGAAGCTCGCGGCGCTGCCGGTCCCGTCGCCGCTGCCCAAGCTGCCAGCCAGACCGGCAAAAGTATTTACGACGCCCGAAGGGGTGATCGTACGGATCGTGTTGTTGACCGTGTCGGTCACATAGACATTGCCCGCGCTATCCACCGCCACGCCATTCGGAAAGTCAAAGCGTGCGGCGTTGCCGGTGCCATCGGCGCTGCCCCTGTTGCCAGCTAGACCGGCCAGGGTACTTACGACGCCAGAAGGAGTGATCGCACGGATCGTGTAGTTGCTCGTGTCGGCCACATAGACATTGCCGGCGCTATCCACCGCCACGGCTTGGGGAAAAGAGAAGCTTGCGCCGCCGCCAGTGCCATCGGTGCTGCCCCTGTTGCCAGCTACACCGGCTAGAGTACTCACGACGCGAGAAGGTGTGATCTTACGGATGGTGTAGTTGCCCGAGTCGGCCACATAGACATTGCCCGCGCTGTCAACCGCCACGCCGTACGGTTGAAAGAAGCGCGCGGCGTCGCCGGTGTCATCGGTGCTGCCACTGCTGCCAGCCAGGCCGGCTAGGGTACTCACGACGCCAGCAGGGGTGATCTTACGGATCGTACTGTTCCCCGAGTCCGCCACATAGATATTACCCGCGCTATCCACCGCCATACCCGCTGGAAAAGAAAAACTCGCGGCGCTGCCGGTGCCATCGGCGCTGCCACTGCTGCCGGCTAAACCCGCAAGAGTACTCACGACGCCACAAGAGTTGATCTTACGGATGGTGTGGTTGCCCGAGTCCGCCACGTAGACATTACCCGCGCTATCCACCGCCACGCCGGCCGGTTGAAAGAAACGCGCGGCGCTGCCGGTGCCATCGGCACTGCCACTGCTGCCAGCTAGACCGGCAAACGTACTCACGGTGCCAGCAGAGGTGATCTTGCGGATGGTGTAGTTGCCCGAGTCGGCCACATAGACATTGCCCGCGCTATCGACCGCCACGCCATTCGGAAAGAAAAAGCGCGCGGTGCTGCCGGCGCCGTCAGTGCTACCCGGAGCGACCCCCGCGAGCGTGGCGAAGGAATACGGTTCGTAAACCGATTGCGCCTGAGTCGTGACGGCTCCACTCAAACCGCAAACGCTGAAGAACAACGGCAAGAGAAATTTCTTCACGCCGATTACGTTGCTAGCGACAATTTCGTCTTATGTCGATCTTTATAAGAACGACGAGATCTGAGTGACGAAGTTTAAGAGTTTCGAAATTTGCCGTTGCTGAGCTTAACAATGCCTAACGCCTGGGGTGTCCCAGGCGCTGCTGCCGGACAGCGATGGTTCTAATCAAGGTCGCCTCCGCTATTGGAGGTTGTACGCTTCCACCACGCCGACCCCCGTGACGTTGTTCACGCCGCGCACGACAGCGGTGTAATTGCCGGGCGCGGGGATGGCGAACAGCGCCGACTCTTTGTCATTCGCCGGCGCCAAACCGTTATCCATGATGGTCTGCTTGTCCGGGCCATCCTTCCAGTTGTCATTGGAGGCAATGAGTGTGCCGTCCTCGCTGTGCAACTCGAGGGTCGGGTCCTGCAATGAGTTGGCTACGCCGGCTGAGGCGAGAGAAGGCCCGATCGCGCGCACGACGACCGAGGCGGCGCCGTTGTTATTGGGACCGAGAATGAAGCCGCCGATCATGATGTTGTCACCGGTTTGGACAAAGCCACGCGTACTAATGTTGGCCAATTGGGAGTTCGCGGTTTGCGCGAGATCGTAAACCTCGATTAAGCCCACGCCCGTTCCTCCATCCTTACCGGCAAGGATGGCGGTGTATGTCCCAGGGTCAAGAGTGGCGAGAATGGCGGACTCGAGATCGTTTGTCGGCGGAATGGTCGTGGCCTCGATGTCCGCTTGCTGGCTGCTGCCGTCGGGTTTTGTTTTCCAGTTGTCGTTCGTAGATACCGTGGTGCTGCCTTGATGTAGTTCCAAAGTAGGATCAGGCAAAGTAACTCCAACGCCATTGAGGGAAGGACCCCTCCCGCGGATAAGGACCTTCTTTGGGTCGCTTCCGGTGATGATGAAGCCGCCAATGAGAACGTTGTCGCCGGTCGCTATGGCGAGACGAGTGGAAATGTTAAGGGCCCGCGCAGCCGGCGGGATAGTGGCCGCGGTGGGAGCCAGCTGAATGTCGGCCTGCTGGATCCTGAGGTTGAGAGTGCCGGCCGACCCGGAGCCAAAATCCAGACTAAAGGTCGCCGAAAAGGTCCCGGAGGCCGGGAACGGGAAGGAAACGGGTAACTGGATTGCGCCTTTATATTGATGCAATCCCGACAGGACGTTGTCGGTCTTCGTGAAATTCTGTGGGCTGCCAAGAACGGTCGCGGAGGCGCGCACGGTGTAGGTTACGGGCCCTGAGACGTTCGAGTCTATCGTGAAGCTATAAGCAGCTGAGAGAAGGTCCCCGGCGTTGGCGGAATAACTGCCGGCGATGTCAACCGCGGCGCTGTTCGAGGCTGGCGGGGCGATCGTCGCGCCGCCTGAAATTCTTACCAGATCGCCGTTCACCCCCGGCGGATTGTGGAGTGTTTCTACTTTGATCGTGTTGTCCGTGAAAGCCGCGTTTGGCGTAAAAGTTGGACCCGAGGTCACGATGAACGTCCCGGCAAATGCCGGAGTCGCAAAAGCCAGGAGCGCTGTTCCTGCGGCGATGAATGAGTAAACTTTCAGTTTCTTCATATAGTGGCGGGTTAGTTAATTGCCAAAGCGTCTATTTCCCCAAACATGAGTCCAGATTTGAGCGGTTCCGTCAAACATTATAATTCTCTGATAAAGTAATTTTCCTGGGCAGCCGTGACCGGCGAAGGCGCGTTATTAGTTACTGGCCCCGCCACCTGGCAACGGAGTGTTGTGGTTACAGCATGAGACATCTTATGAGATAGCCTATGGCAGTCGTGATTTACTGCAAAGTATAGACCTCCACCAAAGCGACTCCGGTAGTATTGTTCTTGCCGCGCACGATCGCGGTGTAAGCGCCGGGATTTAGGGTCGCGACAATCGCAGACTCGTGATCGTCCTTGGGCGGCACGGTAGTATCGATGATCTGCTGCTCTTGATCGCTGCGCCAGTCATCGTTCGACATGATCGTTGTCCCGCTGCCATCATGCAGCTCAAGGACGGTATCTTGAAGTGTTCCAGGGACAATTCCGTTCAAGGACGGTCCGATAGCCCGCACGATCACCTTTGTTGCACTGGTTTGGACAATGAAGCCGCCGATCATCACATTGTCACCGGTGAGGACAGTGCCGCGCGTGGAGATTTGCGCGAGCTTCGCGTTACTCGATTGGTCGAGGCTCACTGTCCCCAAGTCGTATACTTCCACCACGGCGATGCCAGTAGACCCATCCTTACCAAGGACCACGGCCGTGTAGTTGCCGGGGCTGAGGTAGGCCAGGATAGCCGATTCATGATCGTCGGTGGGTGGAATACCGGTGCCGATGATTTCATTCTCCTGGCTGTCTCTCCAATTGTCATTCGTCCCTAACAGTCCGGTTGGGTCATGCAGCTCCAGCACCGGATCTTGCATGGCTCCTGGTATCGGAACGCCATTGACCTTCAAAGAAGGACCTATCGCACGGATGACTACCTTCTTAGGCGCGTTCCCAGTGATAATAAAGCCGCCAATCAAAACGTTATCGCCTGAACCCACCGCGATTCGAGTTGAGATATTGACTGCTCCAGTCGGCGCCAGAAAGAAAATCAAAGGAAGCGTAGACGTGCCGTGCGAGTTAGTGGCAAACAACTGCACGTTGGTGACGATACCTCCTGAGACATCCGGTCTGTTTCCGCTGTGCAGGCTCAGCCCAGTAAAGGTGCCTGAGATCGTACCGGTGTTGGGATCAAAGAAGAGTCCTGCTGGCAGGGTGCCGATAAGGGTAAAAGTAGTTACATCGGAAGGATCGCAGGCTGCCGCCACGTTGATCGTGTAAGTGAACGATTGGCCGGGCGCGAGAGATGCAGTGTTAGAGCTAAGGATGACGGGCGATGCTGGATCCGCCGTAAAGATCAATTGCAAACTGGCGGTCGCAGTAAAACCTCCGTCCGTGACTGTAAGTGTCACCGCTGAACTTCCTTCCGCGGTCACAGTCCCTGAAATGACTCCGGTGACTGGGTCGGCCGACAGACCCGGCGGGAGTCCACTCGCGCTTAAGCGCGCGGCGGAGCTGGCGTTGATTGTTTCCACCTGGAAGCTGAATAGCCGATCCACCCTGCCCGTCGCGCTCGTGCTGCTGGTAATGATGGGACCGGAGCCAGGCGCGGGCTGCACCGTGATGGTGAGCGTGCTATTATTCGTCGCGCCGGAGGAGTTCATACTGCTTAGTCCCACTTGGAAGGTCCCGGCGGCGGTGGGAACTCCTACAATGGCGGCCAGCTGGCTGTTAAAGCTCAAGCCCGGCGGCAGGTTGCTGACCACGAAAGAGGTCGTGCCGGTGATGTCTAACTGGTAAACGAAAGGCTGTCCCACGGTGGTAATTACCGGTGGTGCGTTGACGCCGACGCGGATCGCGCTGTTCAAGTAGTCGGCCACATAGACATTGCCCGCGTTATCCACCGCCACGCCGGTCGGATTATGGAAGCGGGCGGCGCTGCCGATCCCATCGCCACTGCCCGTGTTGCCAGTTAGACCGGCCAGAGTACTCACGTCGCCCGCAGGGGTTATCTTGCGGATCGTGCTGTTGAAGTATTCGGCCACGTAGACATTGCCATTGCTATCCACTGCCACGCCACTTGGACCGTCGAATCGCGCATCGTTCGCGATGCCATCGGCGCTGCCAAAGCTGCCAGCTACACCGGCCAGAGTGGTCACTACGCCAGCCGGGGTGATCTTTCGGATCGTGTCGTTACTCGAGTCGGCCACATAGACATTGCCGGCGCCATCAACCGCCACGTCTTGCGGAAAAGCGAAGCGCGCGCCGTTGCCAGTGCCATCGGCGCTGCCACTGCTGCCAGCTAATCCGGCAAGAGTACTCACGGCGCCAGCAGATGTGATCTTACGGATCGTGTGGTTGTCCGTGTCGGTCACATAAACATTGCTCGCACTATCCACCGCCACGCCTTGCGGTTCAGTGAAACGAGCGGCGTTACCGGTGCCATCCGTGCTGCCACTGCTGCCGGCCAGACCCGCCAGAGTACTTACTACGCCAGCAGGGGTGATCTTACGGATCGTATTGTTACCTCTGTCGCCAACATAGACGTTACCGGCGCTATCTACCGCCACGCCGGATGGGTTATTGAAGCGCGCGGCGCTGCCGCTCCCATTGGTACTGCCCGCGCTGCCAGCCAGGCCGGCTAGAGTACTCACGACGCGAGAAGGTGTAATCTTACGGATGGTATGGTTGCTCGAGTCAGCCACATAGGCATTGCCCGCGTTATCCGCTGCCACGCTAACCGGAAAACCGAAGCGCGCGACGGTGCCAGTGCCATCGGCGCTGCCAAAGCTGCCAGCTAGCCCGGCGAGAGTACTCACTACCCGAGAAGGCGTGATCTTACGGATGGTGTCGTTGCCCGAGTCAGCCACATAGGCGTTGCCCGCGCCGTCCACCGCCACGCCGTATGGAAAATTGAAACGCGCGGCGCTGCCGGTGCCATCGGCGCTGCCACCGCTGCCAGCTAAACCGGCAAATGTGCTCACCACGCGAGAAGGCGTGATCTTGCGGATGGTGTGGTTCAAGTAGTCGGCCACATAGACATTACCCGCGCTATCCACTCCTACGCCGGATAATTGATTGAAGCGCGCGGCATTGCCGGTGCCATCGGCGCTGCCACCGCTGCCAGCTAGACCGGCAAATGTACTCACGGCGCCAGAAGAGGTGATCTTGCGGACCGTGCTGCTATTCGTGTCGGCCACAAAGAGATTGCCCGCGTTATCCACCGCCACACCTAGCGGAAAATTGAAACGCGCGGCGCTGCCGTTGCCGTCGGCGCTGCCACTGCTCCCAGCCAGACCCGCAAATGTACTCACTACACCGGCAGGGGTGATTTTACGAATCGTGTGGTTATCCCTATCAGCCACATAGATAGTGCCCGCGCCATCCACCGTCACGCCGAATGGTTGAGAGAAGCGCGCGGCGCTGCCGCTCCCATCAGCGCTGCCAGTGCTGCCAGCCAGACCGGCCAGAGTACTCACGGCGCCACACGGGGTGATCTTGCGGATCGTGTTGTTGCCATCGTCGGCCACATAGACATTGCCCGCGCTATCCACCGCCACGCCAGTGGGAAAAGAGAAGCGCGCGACGTTGCCGTTGCCATCGGCGCTGCCAGAGCTGCCAGCCAGGCCAGCCAGAGTACTCACCACGCCAGCAGGAGTGATCTTACGGATGATGTCGTTGCCCGAGTCAGCCACATAGACATTGCCCGCGGTATCCACCGCCGCGCCATCTGGAAAATCGAAGCGCGCGGCGCTGCCGGTGCCGCTAGTGCTACCCGGTCCCAGCCCGGCGAGCGTGGTGAAGGAATACGGTTCGTAATTCGATTGCGCCCGAGTCGTGGTGGCTCCGCCTAAAGCGCAACCGATGAGGAGTAACGGTAGAAGGAATCTTTTCACGGTTATTAGATTGACGCGATGAGACAGCAAGCAGTCAGCCGTCCGAATCATTACCATATTCCCGGTTATCCGGCCGGAAGAGGGCAGGTTGCTGTGCTGGAGACGCCTGACGAACTTATTGCGCCTGCGATTGTTTGGGAGAACCCAAGGCATGTAAAGCTTATTCGCCAGCAGAAAGAAACCCGGGAAGAAACTTTCGGAACAGTCTGTTCTACGACGGAAGAAGCCAACCTGATCTCTCCAGCCTAACTCAAAGAGCCATCGACTCCGCCATTCGAAGCCATTCGTCGCTTTTCCTACCATTCGGAAATCCATCTGACTAAACCGGCTGCGTTTGGCAGCGTAGCCAACGGCTTCTTACTGCAACGCGTAAACTTCCACCAAGGCGACTCCGGTCGTATTACCACTGCCGCGCAAGATCGCCGTGTAAGCGCCTGGAGCTAGGGTTGCGACAATCGCAGACTCGCGATCATCGGTGGGAGGCACTGAGGTGTTGATGATCGCTTGTTCCTGATCGCTCCGCCAATTGTCGTTAGCTCCAATAGTCGTGCCGTTTCCATCGTGCAATTCTATCGTGGGATCTTGCAGTGCGTTGCCAATGCCGAAAGCAGCGAGCGATGGCCCAATGCCGCGGACGAGAACCTTGGTGTTAACGCCCGAGATGATAAAGCCGCCGATGATGACATTATCAGCCGTAAGGACATTGCCGCGAGTCGAGATTTCGGCGAGTTGCGCCTTAGTGGTAGTATCGAGACTCGCCGTGCCGAGATCGTATACTTCGACCAGTCCAATGCCAGTGCCGCCGTCCTTGCCGGATACTATGGCCGTGTAGTTACCTGGATCGAGTCCTGCGACTATGGCAGACTCGCGGTCATCGTTCGGTGGAATCGTAGTGTCTTTGATCAGCTGCTCCTGGGTATCCCGCCAGTTATCATTAGTGACAACGACCTGGGTTTGCTCATTGCGCAACTGAAGAATTGGATCCTGCAAGGCCCCGGGAATTCCAGTAGAAGGGCCAATCGCGCGAACGATTACTACCTTCGGTGCGTTGCCTGTAACGATGAAGCCACCAATCAGGACATTCTCACCCGTGCCCACAAACAGGCGGGTCGCGATATTGACCGCTCCGGAAGGTGGCGCCAGGAAGAGAAGCTGAAAGGTGGAAGTGCCATGGGAGTTTGTGCTAAAGAGTTGGATGCTGCCCAGTAAGGCGCCGCCGGACAGTTCCTTTACGACAGGGGGGGCGCCCCCGCTATCGTTCGAGCTCATGCTCTTTTGCAAGGGGCCGCTATAGGTTCCCGAAATGGTACCCGTTGCCGGATCAAATCCCAATCCCGGCGGCAAGTTCCCAATGATGGTAAAGGTTGGAGGGTCGGCCGGATCCGAGGCGCCGGGGGTAGCGATCGTATAGCTAAATGTCTGGCCTCGCGGGACAGTAACCTTGTCTGCGTTCGTGATTACCGGATAAGCCGGGTCGGCCGTAAAGGTAAGCTGGAGGAAGCCTGCCACGGTAAAGCTTCCGTCCGTGACCGTGAGATTGACTGGGAAACTTCCAACTGAAGCAGTGGTCCCCGAGATAACTCCGGTGACCGGATCGAGGCTCAACCCAGCCGGAAGGCCCGTAGCCGTTATCCTGGCCGCGGAAGTAGCTCCTTTCGTGGCGACCTGAAAACTGAAAGGCTGCCCGGCATAATACTGGGCGCAGGTGCTGCTGATAATGATCGGCCCGGCCCTGGGCGCGGCCTGGATCGCCGGCACGAAGTTAGCCTTGGTTCCCGTTCCATTGATGTTGGTGGCATTGAGCGAGATCTGGGTTGCACTGGTCGCTGTCGGAACGCCGCTAATGATACCCAGGGAACTATCGAGGGTTAGGCCTGGAGGCAAGGAACCACTCGTCCCGTAGCTGAAGGGGTGGTTGCTGGCGATGATCTGGTAAATGAACATTTGCCCGACTGTTCCCATCGGATTCGAAGGACCGGTGATGGTCGGAATGGCCCCAATCGTGGCAATCTTAAAGGTGGTGGTGGTGGCGTAGATAGCCACCTTGGCGAAGGAACCGTTTACTTGGGTAACTTGCCTGCGCTGGAAGGTAAGGTTTGCCGTGTAGTAGGCACCTACTTGAAGCGTGTTCGCCGATATGGTTCGATTGATGTTGAAGCCACTGGGATCGGGCGCCACCACCTGGCTAAAGACGATCGCTCCGGAAGCGTCGGCGATTTCGAACACCATCTGGGTCGAGCTCGTAGGAGAAACGTCGTTCCAAGTGATAGAATAGCTTTGGGTCGCGTCGATCTGGAGCGCTCCTGAAGACCAGGTCCCGTTCAGGATCTTGGGTATATTAGGATAGGTATCGCCCGTGATCGAGATCGTGTCGTTAAAGGCTGTCGGCGGAGTGGAGGTTTGAAGGGCGAAATTGTAGGTGCCATTCGGAAAGGCGGCATTCAACGCCGCCATCGTGGCAAAATTGCCCCCGTCGAAGGAAAAATTCGCCCGGCCTTTCGTCATGGTCTCAAGGGTCCCTCCCGGCGGTAGGAATTGGGCGCTGACGATCCTGTTTGCACCAGTGGGATTAGCTGCGGTATCGAAGGTAAAAGGATTCGCCTGGAGGGCGGGATTAGCCGAACTGTTTTGCAGGTAGAGTTCCGTCTTCGTGACGGAGAGAAGCGAAACGTCCGTGCCGTCCGCGCGTGCGCTCGGTTCCAAGGCAAGGACCAGGGCCGCGCCAGCAACCAGCAGGAGCGCGAGCCGCGCGCGGCCCGATCTGATTATGGCAGGCAAATGAAGCGGCAGGATCATCTCGACCAGCGATGAGTTTCGCCAGATTTAACGCAATGTCGAGAAATTACTTATCCGATAACTGGACGATACCGGTCCAATCTCCATGGTGGCCGTTCGCCTCCAGGTCGGTAATTTTTCGCAAGTAGAACTCAGAGGGGCCATCTGATCCACCGCGCAGCTCGCGGGTCCGAGTCATGTAATCGCGGCTGGCTTTGAACTCACCCGCGCGGAAGACGCTCAAACCTTGCTCGAAAACGTCGATCCATTGTTTCTCGCCCGACTCGGCGCCGCAGCGGCATAGCAGTTCATGAATGATGACGCTATTTGTCTTGCCTGCGACGCGAAATTCCCCGAGCTGTCGCGTGATGAAGCCATCGCCCAACTGCTGCCGCACGGCATCGGAGATGAGCACCTGCGTGCTAAGGTATTTGTTCAGAGACTCCAGGCGCGAGGCGAAGTTAACGGCGTCGCCGATCATCGTGTAATCGAAGCGATAGTTGGAACCTAAATTTCCCGCGAGCACCTTTCCGCTGTGGATGCCTACCCGAGTGCGCAAGGTCTTCCCGTGGACTACCAGTTCCGAAAGGCAGCGCAAGTTACAGGCGGTTTCCACGGCGCGCATCGCATGCTGCGGATCGTCAATGGGCGCGCCCCAGGCCGCGAAGACGGCATCGCCGATATACTTAATGATTGTTCCCTTGTTCTCGAGAATGCACTTGGTCGTTTGTCCGAAATAGGAGGTAAGAATTTCGGTTACCTCCTCCGGGTCGAGGTTCTCTGTGATCGAGGTAAAGCTCTCGAGGTCGGTAAAGATAACTGTGACCTCAACTACTTTGCCGCCAGGCTTTAGGTCGAAATCAGAGTCGGCGATCTTGTCCGCCATTTCCGGCGACAAATAGAACCCGAAGGCGCGGCGCAACTCTTTTCGGCGGCGTGATTCGAGAAGGTACTGCGAACCGACCGACCAGGCGAGACCTAGCGGCATCTGGATTGCCGCGGGAACCATCCAATCGAACCAGACCTGCCGATGCCAGACAAACAAGAAGGCCAGGCACGCGATGGCAAAGGAGACGATAAGCGCCGAAACCACCGCGAAGGACGGGCGCAAAGCCGCGAGCGCACCAGCGATCAAGCCGACGAGGATGAGAATGGCGGATTCCTTTTGATTGGAAATTCGGGTGAGCCATTCGCCGCGGACCAAGTTCAAGAGAATAGTGGCGTGAATTTCGAGGCCTGAAGTAAATTGATGACTGCCTCGGGAATAGGGCGTTCCAAATTCATCTCGACCCGCGGCAAGATAACCTACCGCCGAGCGGCCCCCGACCAGAACGATCTTGTCTTTAAAAAAACCGGGCGGCACACCTTGCGGATCCAAGGCTTGCGCCAGGTTAATGGAGGAGAAGGTGTTCTTTGGTCCATAGTAGTTGATCCAGCGTTGCACGGACGCTTCCCGCGGTTCACGAGTAGCTGGTGCGCCGAGGACCTCGGCTGCCTTCCAAGTCCCGGTCGGAATGTCGCTCGTGCCGGTGAACAGTTGCCGCACGGCATAGTCGGCATCGACCGGCCTGAAGACCATGATCCCCCAACCGGCGGCGGCCTTGCGAAAGGTTTTGAGGGGCGCAAGAATTCGCTCCTGCTTCACTCCACCCATCGGTTGCACGATCTCGAGCCCACCGCCTAAAATGACTTTACCTGAACTTTGCAACGCACTTGCAAAAGCTGTGTCCCTCGCGGCGTCAGGCGATGGCTGATCGAAAATGATGTCGTAGACAACGAGGCGCGCTCCATCCTTCGCCAGACGTTCAAGGAGCGGCACGTGCAGGGAGCGATTCCAAATGTCATCGATCGGCTGCTGCAATTGTTTCGCTGATTCTTCGTCGAGGTAAACCAGGACGATTTCGTGCGTGTCCAGATTTGCGCGCCAGACAAATGGCAGGTCATAGCTTGTCCGGGTCAGGGGCTCGGCGAAGGAGTAATTCAGACACGCAAACCCTGCTCCGATCGCCAGGAGACATCCCGCGACAATGCTGAGGGCTCGAGCGAGACGCTTGAGCTCGCGCAGTTGCATCAGAAGTTAAGACGGACGCGGGCGACTAAGGTCCTCTCGCGGGGCAGCTCGTTGTAGTAATTGAGCGGATTCAATTTGTAATCCTGGTCCGTTATGTCGAGGAAGCCGAGAGTGATGTCGCCGAAATTCCGCCGGAACCGATAACCGACGTAGGCGTTCAATTGAAAGATATCGTCGCCCGGAATGTCAGGCGAGTAACCGACGTTACTCTGCCGCGCCCAATAGCCTTCGATCCGCGCGAAGAATCCGGAGCGATGATTGTAGAGCGCGAAGAGCTGTCCTTGATGCAGAGTTGCTTTCTCACGGTGATCCGCGCCAGGCAAAATGGCGGTCGGAATTGCTGGAAAGATCGTCTCGAGGTTTGCATAGGAGAGCTGATAACTGCCGCCGAACGACCATTCATCGCCTACTAATTGATTCACCGTCACCAGAAGATCCTGTTCATCGTAACGCAACTTCTGCGGAGTAGACGAAGAGACGATGGGCGGATTGAGGAAGAGTGGGGGCGGAGGCGGGGTGAGAAACGCGTCGAACGTGCCCACAGTGCTATCCACGTCCGACTGCATATCGGTGACTTGGATACCGACATATGTTCCCGTGGGAAACCTGTCTTCGATGAGGATGCCGGCGGTATCGTAGGTCGGCGCCGCCACGGAGCCCACCACCGATTCGGAAATGATGCTGCGAAAGACCTGGTTGAATCCTGCGACCTGGTTCGGTTCGAGTCCGACACTCTGATCGAAGCTCACTCCGCCCAAAGATTGAGTATAAGCGCCGCGCACAAATAGATTTCCGATAGGATTCCAAATCACGCCGACCTTCGGCGAAAGCCGATCCCGGGAATCCTCGCCGCTAACGATCGGTGAGTTGCGGTAATCAGTGGGAAACTCCAGGTGATCATAGCTAAGGCCGGCCGTCAGAGACAGGGTGCGAAACGGCCGCCAGGTGTCATAGATATAAACACTCTGTCGCTCCAGCGAGGTAGTGAAATCGTGCGCGGCCGGCGGGACGCTAAAGAAGAAGGGGGGTATGGGTGCAACGGCATTATCCAGGCGATCACTCGTGTGAAATTCACCCGACTGAAAACGCGCGCCGAAAATGAGGGTATTGTTATCTTGTTCCCAGATTTGGTTCAGCTCACCGGTGTAGGTCGTGAAGGTGCTATGATATTGCAGGTCGAGCGGCTCGAGCAGCGGGAAACCGAACGCGTTAGTGACGTGCCCCGCGCTGTCATGAAGCAGGACCAACGATCGGCTTACATTGGGCAGGATGCCTGTCTGGTTAAACGCCGCGATATCAGCATCTGTGTTGAGGTCGGAGAAAAATATCTCGTCGGAGAGCCGGCCGGCCAGGAGAAGAGTGTGAATGCCGGGCGCCCATTCGTGGTGATAACCAAGAAGAAGGATGGCCGGTTGTTGTAGCTCGCGGAAATGCAACCCAGGCGCGGCGTCCCGCTGATCGTAATATTGGACCAAGTCGCCCTGGCGAACGTCCTGGTATTTCGTTTGCAAGAAAATCGTGTCCTGCGGGGTAAGCTGCAATTTCACCTGGCCGTAGGACTCGGAGCGCGTGATCTCGTTGTTAGGCCGGCGGCCGTTGTCGTACTGAAATTCCGAATCGAGCGAGTAACTGACGTTTCCGAAGGTTCCGTATTGCGAAGCGGTTTCGCGCAGTTCGCCGGTGCTGAAGTAAGTCGTGGTAGAACTGATTCCGAGCCGGTCGGCTTCGAATAGCTTTGAGTATTCCTGCTCGGAGACATATTGCGACAAGGGCCCGCCGCCGACGGGAGAGAGCAGATTCGCGAGTAACAGTTCATTGAACCAAGGCGTCTCGTAACGAAGGTTGATCCGATTCGGATCGCGGAGCGCGTTGTAGCTGTTGGCCAGGAACAAATGCGAAGAAGCCGTCGCGTAATCCGAATCCACGCCGCGGGCCGCTTCGCGCACGCTCACGTCTTCCATTCCGTCAGCCTGATAGATGGCGGCGAGGTTGGCGCTACGCACCGCCCGATCCTGGTCGAGCAGAAACTGCGAGCGGTAAACGCGCCGGTTATCGTTTAGTTCCTGGGACTTCTCCAGGTCGCGCACGGCTTCATTGATCCGGCTGTCCTGTTTGTTTTCGATCGCCGAATAAATCCAGGGAGTAGGATCTTTCGGGTCCAGCGTCTTGGCGCGTTCCAATTCCAGCCGCGCCTTTGGCTCGTTGCCATCGTTGCTGAAGGCTTTGCCGAGATAGCTATGAAAGAAAGCCCGGTTCGGTTCAAGCGCCGCGGCTACCTGGAGATCGCGGCGGCCATCGTCATCCTTGCCCTGGCGGATGAGGCAGAGCCCGCGGCCGAGCCACGCGTTGCCCAAGGCGCCATCGATCGCCATCGCATTCTCGAACGCGCCTTTGGCCTGGTTGATCTTATTTTCCGCGCTGAACAAGAAACCGAGGAGCGCATGCGCCGCCGGATTGCGCGGAGAAAGCTGCACGCCTTTTTCCAAGGCGGCTTTCGCTTGTGGTATGCGGCCGAAACTGAACTGCAATTCCGCCACTCGCGTCCAGGCGAAGCCAAATTCCGGATCGACCTCGGTGGCATGTTTTGCTGCTTCCAACGCGCCCGGAAGATTGGCTTGCGATTGCAGGTAATACGATTCCGCGATCCAATCGCTCGCGGTTTGCGGCGCAGTAGAATCCGGCCGCGGTTTCAACGTGACCGCCGCAATCAAGGTCAACAAAGCTTGCCGGCCCGGGGTTCCACGGCCGGCGGCATTGAGCAGACGGTTTGCCTTGTCGACCTGACCGACCGCCAGCAGCAACCCTGCGTGATAAACCTTATCCGCGTTTGATCCGGAACGGCTTTGATGTCCGTAGGCAGCCAGCGCCGCCAGCAAATCGCCTTCGTTATAAGCGGAGATCGATGCGTTCGGATTGCGGGAGTAACCGAGTTCCTTCAAATCAAGAACCCCGGGATAATAGAGGCACCATTGGACGGAATTGATCGCCTCCAGCACCGCGGTTTTCCTTGGCGTTCCGCCCACATCCACCTTGGCCTGCTCGCCGCTGGTCACAACGAGCGAGCCCTGCGCATTGGAGAGTTCCACCTCGCCATCCAGCATGGTCACGGTAGTGCTTCCATTGGCCGCGACCGCGACGACGAACTCCGTGCCGCGCATGGCTCCGTTGGCCGCCGGAGTTTCCACCCGCATCTCGCGCGATTTTTCCCGGCTGAAAAAATACGTTGTGCCCTCCTTGACGTTCAGGGACGGCTTGTCGCTGGTGGTCGCAGGCGGTGTGATCTCGATCGTCGTCAGTTCATCGATTCGCAAGACGCTCAGGTCGGTCATGCGCACCGCCGCCCGGCTATCTTCTCCCGTGCGCAACCGGTCACGAACTGCGAGCGGCTGACCGACGGTGGCCGGCGCCCACGAGCCACTGCTGCTCGCCGAGTCCACAACGTTTTCCTTGCTTAGCAGCGAAGCGTTCTCCGCAGTCTCAGCCGCGGCAATCCGAATAATCAGATTCCCAGCCAGGACGATTGCAACCAAAGCCTTTCTCCTCACGGGCAACGAGGATAATTGAATTGTCATCCGCTTAGCAAGCGCCGACCGCTTCCGAACTTTTTAGCTGGCACAATCGAAAAAGAACGGAGCCATTCTGCGCGGGGCCGGCCTTAGCCGATTGGAGCGTAAACTGGAAGGTCGCGCCCGCTCATTGCAATTCATAAACCGCGACCAAAGCCACGCCGGTGGCATTCTCCTTCCCGCTCACAATCGCGGTGTAATTCCCGGGCGCGAGTGTCGCGATCAGGGCGGACTCGCGGGGATCGGTCGGAGCGAGACCTGTCTGTTCAATGTCAGCTGGCTGCCCCTGTTGCCAGTCGTCGTTATCGATAAGAGTCAAGCCGTTTGCGTCTTTCAGTGCGAGGGTCGGATCTTGCAGCGCTCCGGCTATTCCAGAAGCCGAGAGTGATGGTCCGGTGGCGCAGACGACGACTTTCGAGTCCTGCTTGGAAACGATGAAGCCGCCGATCATGACGTTGTCGCCAACGAGAACAGGTCCGCGCGTGGCGATGTTTGCGAGTTTCGAATTGCTGGAGTTATCCAGACTGGCTGTGCCCAGGTCATATACTTCCACCACGGCGATGCCCGTGGCGTCGTTCTTACCCCGCACGACGGCGCTATAATTCCCTGGATTGAGGATCGCGATGATGGCCGACTCACGGTCGTCCGATGGGGCGATGCCGGCGGCGGTGATCTCGTTTTCCTGGGTCTCTCTCCAATTATCGTTCGAGCCCAGCGTCACATCCGCATCGTGCAATTCCAAAGTTGTGTCCTGGACCGCGCCCGGCACGGGCAAGGAAGGTCCAAGCGCCCGGATCATTACTTTCTTGGGTGCGTTGCCCGTGATGATGAACCCGGCAATGAGGACATTGTCGCCGGTGCCGATAGCCAGTCGCGTGGAGATATTCACTGTTCCCGCGGGAGCGAGGAAGAAGACCAGCGGCAAGGTAGAGGTACCGTGGGAATTGGTGGCGAAAAGCTGGACGTTGGTCACGATGCCTCCAGATAGGTTTGGCGATGGGCCACGCCGCAGGTTATTACCGGTGAACGTCCCCGAAATCGTCCCGGTTTGGGAATCAAAGGTTAGCCCGGCTGGAAGTGTCCCGATAAGTGTAAACACAGTGGGATCGGAAGGATCGGAGTTAGCCGGAGCGTCGATCGTATAACTAAAAACCTGGCCAGCTGCGACCGTGGTGGAACTGGGACTGACGATGACCGGCCGTCCCAGATCGGATGAGAACGTTAACTCGAGGATAGAGCTGGTCGTTAGGTTCCCGTCGGTTACCGTTACGGTTACCGCCGTACTGGTATCGGAGGTTGAAGTTCCGCTGATGAGCCCTGTCAAGGCATCAATCGTCAATCCCGTTGGCAGGGCGCTCGCGGTTATGGTCTGCGCAGTGCCTTTGCCCGTCGCTATGATTTGAAGATTGAAGGGTTGGCCAGTTCTGCCGGTCGCGCTCGAGCTGCTCAGGATGACGAGTCCCGAAGATGGAGGGGGCGACACCGTAATGGTAAGAGTTGCAGTGTTAGTGCCATTGGCATTCGAAGCGGCCAGTCCCACTTGAAATACTCCGGCTGCGGTCGGACTGCCGACGATTGCGCTGAGCGCGGTACTGAAGGTAAGCCCGGACGGAAGATTGGACGCGCTAAGGGAGGTCGCACCGGTCGCCTCGAACTGATACGTGAATTGCTGACCCACCAAGCTACTCGCCGTGAGCGGACTCGTAATCACTGGTGCTGAGCCCGGAACGTACAGCTCTGCACTCGCGAGAGAGCCGCCGCTGTTAGTCCCGCCTGCGGCGAGCACGTTGCCGTTGGACAGCAGCGTCGCGGTGTGTTCAACGCGTGCGGTGTTGAGACTACCGGTGGGAGCCCACGTCCCGCTCGCCGGGTCGTACAGTTCCGCGCTCGCGATATTGCTACTGCTCTTGTTAGTTCCTCCTGCGACGAGCACCTTGCCGTTGGGCAGCAACGTCGCCGTGTGATCACCGCGTGCAGTGGCAAGGCTGCCAGTGGCACTCCAGGTCCCGCTCGCCGGATCGTACAGTTCCGCGGTTGCGAGAGTGGTGAAGCTGCTGTCACTTCCTCCTGCGACGAGCACCTTGCCGTTGGGCAGCAATGTTGCGGTGTGACCACCGCGTGCGATGGCGAGGCTGCCAGCGGCAAGCCAAGTGCGTTTCCCCGGATCGTACAGTTCCGCACTCGCGATATGGCTACTGCTGTTGTTAGTTCCTCCTGCGACCAGCACCCAGCCGTTGGGTAGCAACGTCACTGTAGGACCATAGCGTGCGGTGGCGAGGCTGCCAGTGGCACTCCAGGTCCCGCTCGACGGATCGTACAGTTCCGCGCTCGCCAGGACGGTGGGCGTGCCGCCATTGAAACCACCTGCGACGAGCACCTTGCCGTCGGACAGTAAAATCGCCGCATAAAAATAGCGTGCGGTGGCGAGGCTGCCGGTCGCACTCCAGGTCCCGCTCGACGGATCGTACAGTTCCGCGCTTGCAAGAACGCTGCCGTTATAACCGCCTGCGACGAGCACCTTGCCGTTAGGCAGCAGCGTCGCCCTGTGACCATAGCGTGCGGAGCCCAGACTGCCGGTCGCCGTCCAGGTCCCGTTCGCCGAATCGTACAGTTCCGCACTCGCGAGATAGACGGCGGGGGCGGGATAGCTCCCGGGGAATTCTTCTCCGTCGGCGACTAGCACGTTCCCGTTGGGCAGTAAGGTCGCCGTATGATAATATCGACGCGTAGCGAGGCTGCCTGTATTCTCAAAAGCGCCAGAACCACCGGCGCACGGTTGCACAAACAGCAGCCCAGCGCCGAGAAAGAGCGCTCCGCGCAAAGCGCAAACGAAGAGGATTAATGGAGAAGGAAACCCTTTCATGATTTCATACTATGTATAGTTCGCGTCAAAAGGCGGTGTCGAGCATACCCTTCCGGTTGACCTCGTCCTCTGTCGCCACCCAGAGCCTCAGAGCTACTATCAACGCGCTTTTCAGCAACTCTCGAATGCGTCCTATCGTTGGCTGAAGTCCGCCGGAGCGAGCGGAGTCCGTAGAAAGCAGAAGCGTCTGCGCGGGAAAAAGTGGTTCGTCTTTCATCGCCAGCCGGACGAGCGAATGCCGCCCGCCACAATCGTTCGGGCGCTGGCTCTTCCGGATCTGGGATGCGGTTACTGGTTTCAAAGCCAAGATTGCTTTCCTTGTACAAAGGGATTCCGTAGGGCATGTTGCACGAAATCGCAATCCCCCCGGCGGCTTGCGGCGATTTTTCGTCGGGCGATTCCTGCCTCTGCGCGCTTCTGCACGGCTTGAAAGCTCGCGGGCGCGAAGGAGCGGTTAATCGTTCGACCGAGGACCGCATTGCAGCCGAGCAGCTCTATACGCAGGCGATTGCGCTCGATCCCAAATTTGCCCTGGCCCACACGCGCCTTTCCATCGTGCAAACCCAACTCGGCTCTGAAGCGACCGACGATCGGAAAATCAGGGCGCGCGCTGCGGCGGATGAGGCGTTGCGCCTGGCGCCGTCTCTGGGCGAAGCCCATACGGCCCTCGGCCTCTGTATGTATTGGGGCGACAAGGATTACCCAGCAGCGCTAGAAGAGTTTTCCGTCGCCGCGGCGACATTGCCTAACGAGCCCGACATTCTTCATTACATCGCCGGAATTCAGCGCCGGCAGGGACTCTGGCGGGAATCGCTCGCAACCTATCAGCGCGCCCAGGACCTCGATCCTCGTAATCGCGAAATTATCGTCCTGGCTGCCATCGATCACCTTTTGGTGCGTGATTGGCCGGGCGCGAGGGCGTGTTACAACCGCGCGCTGGAGATTGCGCCCGATTCGGCTTACGCCAAGGTCGGCCTGGCCTATCTCGAAGTGTTTCAAAACAGCGATCCTGCTGCCGGCCGCAAGATCTTGCAGAACATTCCTGCCGGCATTGATCCGAATGGAATGGTCACCGGGGCTCGCTGGGACCTGGCCATGATGGAGCGGGATTACGCTAGCGCGGAAAAAATCCTGACCGATTTTCCGCTCCAGGAGTTTCCAAAGGCCGGAGATGCGCCGAAGACATATTACCTGGGCCGCCTCGCGCTGGCCCGCGGCGAGGTCGTAGCCGCTCGGCGTTACTTTGCCGCAGCGATCCCAGATATCGAAAAGTGGGTGCAGGACGGTCCCGACGATCCGAACCGCCACGCTCAACTAGGATTACTCTATGCCTACGGGCAGCGGAAGGAAGATGCTATCCGGGAGTGTCGTCGGGCCGTTGAAATAGAACCAGAAAGCCAGAATGCATTTCATGGCGCCACGAGCGCGGCGAATCTGGCGCTGATTTATGCACTCGTAACCGAACCGGACCAGGCGATAACGCTGATCGAGCGCCTCCTCTCCACTCCCGGTCCGGCCCAGTACCCGGATTTTCCGAGTAATATCACGCTGGCGGACCTGCGGCTGCGCTGGGAATGGGATTCGCTGCAGAGCGATCCACGTTTCCAGAAAATCCTCGCGGGACCGGAGCCCAAAACTGTTCTAACAACTATCCAGCCATAACGTCCGGGGCGCTGGAAAAAAGTATCGCAGTGCTGCCATTCGAAAACTTAAGTGACGACACTTCGAAAAAATCGTTGCCCCCCTCGCGCCGAAAACGGCCGGGAAAAAATGATGAGCCGCCTAACGAGGCGATCTACGGCAAGCTGCCAAATATAAAAACGCTCGGCCATTTGTGCGCGCATGATCCGACCACAGGGCGCGGTTGACGAGGCGGGATGGGACTGTTTATTCCTGCGTGCCGATCGAACTCACACTTTACAGCCGCCCAATGTGCTCGTGGTGTATGGACGCGAAAGATTATTTGGCGGAGCGCGGTTACCGGTTTACCGAAATCGATGTGGGCCGGGACCGGGAGGCTTATGACGATATGCTGGAACTCTCCGACCAGACCTACGTGCCGACGCTGGTGGCCGGCGAGGAAGTGCTCGCCAACTTTGATACCGATCAGTTGGAAAAATTTTTGAGCGAGCACGGGATCGAACCGTAATGCTGTTTGGTCTTTTTCTTACGCTCGGCGTCGCTGTACTCAGCGTCGCCTTGCGGAGTTACCAGACTTCGTTCGCGCAAAAGGCGGGCGCGGCCGGCATCCTCATCTCGACTTTTCTCGCGATTTATTTCGTGACGGGAAACTGGGTGCTGGGATTGATCGCGGCGCTGACCTGGCTCTTCCTGCCCTGGCTCGAAATTCTCACGCGCATCCGCGCGTTGCGTTTGCCGAAGGAGAAGACGCTCCGGCCCAAGAGCCCGCCTTCCTCGGAAGTTTTTCCCACGCTCGAGGAAATCACCCACGAGATTCAGAACGAAGGCTTCGCGCACATCAACGACGCGGGATGGGACTGGGAAGACTACCGGCAATTCTTCCGCCTCTTTTACAAGGAGGAGGATCGTGCGCAGGCGACCATTTGCCTGAACGAACAAAACGATCTCGCGTTTTATTACCTGCGCATTTCCTCGCGCGCGAATGACGGGATCATCTGGACGACTTGGAATTACCCCCTCTCGTATGGATTGAAGCTCACCCCGCAATTCAAGATCAACCGCCAGCGGCCGGATCAATCCTTTTGGCAGCTTTACCAAAGCCACCGCGAATTTCTGCGGCTCAACCAAGTGGAGACGAAAGTGATCGACCCGATGGACGAGGATCGCATCCAGCTCGAAGTCGAAAATGATTTACGCGACCAGATCGCGCACAACATTAAGAAAGGCGTGCTGAAATCGACGCCCGATGGCGAGGTGAAATACTCCTGGCGCGGGATGGTTTATCTCTGGTGCCAGTTTCTTTTGGACTTGGTGCGGCTGTAAACTCTTCCTCTTCCGCTACCTCTTAGTCTTCGTCGACAAGGGACGAGCTGCATTTTTGAGCAATGAAGAGGAAGAGGTAGCGGAAGAGAAAGAGCTGCTAGATCTTCATGACCTCGGCCTCTTTTCGCTCAAGGTGTCCATCGATCTCTTTGACGGACTTATCCGTCAACTTCTGCACATCGCTCTCCAAATCCCGCAAACCGTCCTCCGTCAATTCGCCGCCCTTCTGCATTTTTCTTCCGTCGTCCACCGCGGTGCGGCGATTCGCGCGCACGCGCACTCGCGCTTCCTCCGCCATCTGCCGCAATGATTTCACCAGATCTTTCCGCCGCTCTTCTGACAGCTCCGGAATCGGCAGGCGAATAATCTTCCCGTCCACCAGCGGCATGATCCCGATCTTCGATTCCTTCAGCGCCTTCTCGATGTCTTTCACCGTCCCCGCGTCAAACGGCTGGACCACCAGCAGCCGCGGCTCCGGCGTCGTGATCAGCGCCAGCTGTTTCAACTTCATCGCCGAGCCGTAGGCTTCCACGTCCACGTTTTCCACCAGCGCCGGCGATGCCTTCCCGGTGCGCACGCTGGAAAATTCGTGCACCATATAATCGACGCTTTTCTCCATCGAGACTTCGGCGTCGAACAAAATTTCTTCAGCGGTCATGATCGTGGGGCCGGATAGCGGCGAGCAATAGAAACCCGCTGAAGCGAGAATCGCAATCACGAAATCGCTTGGGTCGTGGCACAGGCATCTTGCCTGATCACAACTGAAAGCAACGGGCGAGACGCCCATCGGCCCCACAGGCAAGATGCCTGTGCCACGATAGCAAACCACCTACTCGGAGACCATCGTGCCGACCTCTTTCCCAAGCACGATGTCGGTAAAATTGGTCGGCTTGTTCATGTCGAAAACAACAATCGGAATTTTGTTATCCATGCACAAACTGAAGGCGGTGGAATCCATCACTTGCAGGCGTTGCGTGAGCGCTTCAGTGAAAGTGATTCGATCGAAGCGCTTCGCGTTCGGATCGGTTTTTGGATCGCGATCGTAAACGCCGTCCACCTTCGTGGCCTTCAAGATAATGTCGGCGCGAATCTCACTGGCGCGGAGGGCGGCTGTTGTGTCGGTGGAGAAATAAGGATTGCCGGTGCCGGCGACGAAAATGACCACGCGCCCGAGCTCGAGATGGCGAATGGCGCGACCGAGGATGAACGGCTCGGCCACGTTTTTCATTTCGATCGCTGTTTGCACGCGCGTTTCCACGCCGGCCTGCTCGAGGGCGCTTTGGAGCGCAAGCCCATTGATCACGGTGGCGAGCATGCCCATGTAATCAGCCGTCGTGCGGTCCATGCCGCGATGGCTGGCGGACAAACCGCGCCAGATATTGCCGCCCCCGATCACCACCGAAGTCTGCACGCCCAGTTCCCGCACTTCCTTGATGCGTTGGGCGATCTCACGCACGATCTGCGGCGAAATATTTTCGCGCGCTCCGCGTTCGCGAAGAGCTTCACCGCTCAACTTGAGGACGATGCGCTTGTACGCGGGTATGGGCGTTTCGCTTGGCATGGCCGGCAATGATCAACAGAACGGCGGAAGGTTGGGAAGCAAAATGCACGGCCACCGAATGCGATCATAGCAAACGCGTGTCATCCCGAGCCGCGCAGACGGCGAGGGACCTCGCAAGCGCTACTTCCGCTTCCGTGCTACATCACGCGTTCACGTCAATTGCGCGCGATTTGCATTGTGTGACCGCACTTTCAGTTGTGAGGTCCCTTGGCGTCTCGCGCGCCTCGGGATGACACGCATTAGATGATGCTTAAAGATGCGGCGTGGCCTCGCAGAAATTCGCCCGCGCTCATCTGGCGCTTCCCTTCGAGCTGCACTTCGCCTAACGACAGAGCGCGATCATTAGCGCCGATTACGAGCGAATCGTTGGATCTCAGAATTTCCCCGGGCGCACACCTCGCGGCCGTCTCCACCTTCGCGCTAAATATTTTCAACTTCCGGTCGCGACCCGCCGCACCACGCAAGAGTGTGAACGCGCCCGGCCACGGATTGAAGGCGCGGATCTTGCGCTCGATCAGCGCCGCCGATTCCGTCCACTCGATGCGGCCATCTTCGCGTTCGAGCTTGGGCGCATACGTCGCGGCCAACGAATCTTGCGGAACCCGATCGGCGGCGCCTCGCTCAAGTTGGCCGAGGGCTTCCCGCAACGCGTCCGGCGCGATCTGCGCCAGCCGATCATGGAGAGACCCACCGGTCTCGTCCGCCGCGAGCTCGAGACGCGATTGCAGCAGAATATCTCCCGTATCCAGCCCTTCATCCATATACATGACCGTGATGCCGGACGCGCGATCGCCCGCAAGAATAGCCGCTTGAATCGGCGCCGCGCCGCGATGTCGCGGCAGTAACGAAGCGTGCAAGTTCAGACACGCCACGCGCGGGATCTCGAGCACAGATCGCGGCAGGATTTGCCCATAGGCCATTACCACAATCGCATCAGGCGCAAGCTCACGAATCTTCGTGACGGCTTCCTCCCGTTTGATTCGCTCGGGTTGAAAAATCGGCAGCGTGTTTCCCGCCAACGCCGTTTTGATTGGCGGCGCTTCGATCTGTTGCGTGCGACCGACAGGCTTGTCGGGCTGCGTGACCACACCGACCAGCTCGTGCTCCTGCGAGTTCAGGAGCGAACGCAAAACCGGCACGCCGATTTCGCCGGTCCCGATGAAAAGAACGCGCATCGCGCGCTAAAGCTGGATCCGTGGCGCGGGTGCGCGACGCCGTGACCGGCGCGGGGCTGCGTTGCGCGCCATCAATTTGTCACCCGCCGTCACCTCGCGCTGGCCCACCGATGAAGCGCAGCCGGTGCAGAGATAATCGTAGATTTCCTTGTCCGGCAGAATCAGGAGAAGCCGTTCCCGCACCGGCATCGCGGTCTTGCACTTCTCGCAATAGAGGCTCGAGGCAGTGAAATTCTCAAACTGCTGCTGGCTCATGCGACCCATTTACCCCGTCGTTCACGCTCTCGAGAATGTGGAGCAACACCTTCGCCGGCGGTTCCGTCGCGTCGATGCAGGTGATTCGATCCTGCCCGTAATAACCCAGCACGGGCTTCGATTCCGTCTCGTAGGTCGCCAGCCGGCGATTGATCACTTCCTCGTTCGCGTCGTCGAGGCGATTGTCTTTCAAAGCCCGCTTCTTGAGCCGTTCGAAAAGCGCGTCGCGGTTCGGGCAGGAAAGGTGAAAAACCCTGAGCACGTCGATCAGCTCATCCATGATTTTTGCCTGGCCGACATTTCGCGGAATGCCGTCGAGGACGAGAATGTCGATGTCAGGCTTGAAAGAATGCCCATTGACCGCCGCATCGATTTGCGCTCTCCAAAGTTCCACCGTGATCTCATCGGGCACGAGCTGGCCCTTGCTGGAGTAGTCAAGAAAAGCGCGACCGACTTTCGTGCGCGTGTCGATCGAGCGAAAGACATCTCCGCAAGCGCAATGAAAAAACCGCGGGATGCTGCCGAGGGTCCGGCCTTGGGTGCCTTTGCCGCTCCCGGGCGCGCCGAAGAGAATGTAGGTCTGGTATTTCATGGGAACTTTCAGTTATAGGCCAAAACCATTCGCGGGCACAACCTCTCAAATAATGCGCGAGGCGCGTGGGCGCGGAAAAACGCGCGTTGACCCGGCGGGAGCCGCTACTTCGCTGCCAGCGGCTCGACGTTCACACGCCGTCCCGCTCGATCGAAACGCACCTGCCCGTCAACGAGCGCAAAGATGGTGTAATCGCGGCCAAGCCCAACATTCTTGCCCGGCAAAAATTTCGTCCCGCGCTGA
Organism: Spartobacteria bacterium; assembly: GCA_003134785.1. Taxonomy (GTDB): domain Bacteria; phylum Verrucomicrobiota; class Verrucomicrobiia; order Chthoniobacterales; family UBA10450; genus AV80. Next base: position 164,410 of record PLCN01000020.1, on the reverse strand, counting down.
CGGATGATGATGTTGCCGGCGATGACAGCCTCGCTCCCAAATTTTTTCACGCCCAGCCGTTTGCTGACGCTGTCCCGTCCGTTCTTGACGCTGCCTTGTCCTTTTTTATGAGCCATTGGGGAAAGTTGATGGTTGAGGGTTGATGGTTGATCGATTTCGCCGCGATAGTTATTCGGCCTCTTCCTCTACCTTTGCTTTCTTCGTCTTCGAGGTTTTTCCGCCGAGACTGATGCCGGTGATTTTTACGCGCGTTAATTTTCGCCGATGGCCCACGGTCCGGTGATAACCTTTCCGGCGGCGGTACTTGAACGCGATAACCTTCTTGTCCTTGCGCTGCTCGATTACCTCACCCGTGACGGTGGCGCCTTCGATAAGCGGGTTTCCATGCGTAAGTTTCTCGCCATCGCTGTGAAACAAAACGTCGGCAAACACGCCTTCTCTTCCGGGTTCCTCATTAAGGAAATCCACATCGATAATATCGCCCTCGGCGACGCGATGTTGTCTGCCGCCTGTTTTGATAATTGCGTAAGCCATAGGAGAAAAAAATGCCTTGGGGAAAAGCCGCGCAAAATCACACGGATGCGCCGCTTTGACAAGCGGAAATCCGCCCGGGTTTCAGAGGTGACGGGACAACAGCTGGACGGGCGTCATCCCGAGCCGCGCAGACGGCGAGGGACGTCACAGTTGCACGACGCATAACGCAAAGCCGCTTTCGCGATCCACGAAGATCGTCGTGGCGAACATGGTTGCCGCTAATTTGTGTGAGGCAACAGCGCCTGTGAGGTCCCTCGTCGTCTGCGCGACTCGGGATGACACGCGCTATCACCGCTCCGCACCGCTGATAACGAGCGTGATTTCTCCTTTAGCCGGATGCGCCTCGTAATGCGCCAGCAACTCAGCGGCCGTTCCGCGCCGGAATTCTTCAAACTTCTTCGTTAGCTCCCGCGCGACGCAAAGCAGCCGATCCGGCATGATCGCCGCGCAAGCCGCGAGGGTTTTCAGAATCCTGTACGGTGACTCGAAAAAGACGGACGTTTCTTCGCGGTCCAATGCGGCGCGCAGTTCGCGCTCGCGCTGGCCGCTTTTCACCGGCAGAAATCCGCGAAAACAAAATCGCTTCGTCGAAATCCCCGAACCGACCAATGCAGTCAGAATCGCGGAAACACCAGGCACGATCGTATAAGGCAGGTCCTGCTCGATGCATTTCCGGATGAGCCGCGCGCCCGGATCCGAAAGGCCGGGCATGCCCGCATCCGTGATGAGCGCGACATTTTCACCCGCGGCGAGGCGCTCCGCGAGCTGTTCCGCGCGCATAGCCTCATTGTGTTCGTGATAACTGACGAGCGGCTTTCGGATTTCGAAATGCCGCAGCAAATTTCCAGAATGCCGCGTGTCCTCCGTCGCGATCACGTCCGCCGCTTTGAGCGCTTCGAGCGCGCGCAAAGTGATGTCGTCGAGATTGCCGATCGGTGTGGCGATCACGTAGAGCATGGCGTTCATCATCCCTCGAAAAACTGCGGTTCGCCACCCATGTGGTAGGGCGAGACTCTGTCGAGCCGGGAATGTTTGCTGCCACGTCAGGCTCGACGGAGTCTCGCCCTACCAAGTCGACACGACCGATTTCTGCACGTGAAGATCAACTTCGCTCCGACACGGCGCCAAATGGCGGTCGATATTCGGGAGTCGTGTCCGGTGCGAAGCCGTGGCGCATGATGTTTTCCGTGACGACGCGGGGGACCAGGAATTGGAGCAGGTAATCGCCGCCGCCGGCCTTCGTTCCGCCGCCGCTCATCTTGAATCCGCCGAAGGGATGGCGGCCGACGACGGCGCCGGTGCAGGAGCGATTGATGTAAACATTGCCGGCGACCAATTCCGCTTTCACGCGCTCAATGTTCGCGGGACTGCGAGAGAAAAATCCGCCGGTGAGCGCGTAGTCGGTGTCGTTTGCGACGCGGATGGCTTCGTCGAGATCGCGCACGCGAATGACGCTCAACACCGGTCCGAAAATTTCTTCGCAGGAGAGCCGCATGGTTGGTTTGACGTCGGTGAAAATCGTCGGCGGGATGAAGTACCCTTCGGCGGGAAAATCTTTTCCCTGATACGCGAGCGTCGCTTCTTTCTTTCCGGCTTCGATTGTGTCGAGCATGCGCCGGTAAGCGGTTTCATCGATGACAGGGCCGACGGTGATGCCGGGCGTTTCCGGATTGCCGACGCGCAGGCTCGCGGCCGCTTCAACGAGCCGCTTAACGACGCGATCGTAGTTTTCGTCGAGAACGATCAGGCGCGAGAGCGCAGAACATTTTTGACCCTGATAGCCGAAAGCGGAATAAATCGAATCGACGATCGCTTCGTCGAGGTCGGCATCCGAGTCGACGATGACGGCATTCTTGCCGCCCATCTCGCAGACCACACGTTTCAACTCGCGCTGGCCGGGAAGAGTCTTGCCGGCGCTCTCCCAGATTCTCAGGCCTACTTCGCGCGAACCGGTGAACGCGATCATGTCGACATCTTTGTGATCGACGAGATGCTGGCCGATGACCCGGCCCTTGCCTGGGAGGAAATTGAGGACGCCGGGTGGCACACCCGCTTCCTCAAACATTTCCATCACCATCGCGCCGCAAACGGCCGATTGCTCGGCCGGTTTCATGATGACGGTGTTGCCGGTGACCAGCGCGGCGGAAACCATGCCGGTCAAAATCGCCATCGGAAAGTTCCATGGAGCGATGACGAGGGTGACGCCACGCGGCCAGTAATGCTGATAGCTTTCTTCACCGGGCACGTGCTGCGTGAGTCGCGGGAGACCGCGCAAGCGCATCTGTTGCGCGTAGAAGAGGAGGAAATCAATCGCCTCGCGGATATCGCCGTCGGCTTCGGCCCACGGTTTGCCTACTTCAAAAACTTCGAGAGCGGAAAGTTCGAAACGCCGGCGATCCATGATAGAGGCCACGCGTTCGAGCAATTCCGCGCGGTGCTCGACGCTGACGCGGCACCAATGGCGGAACGCTTTGCGCGCGGCGGCGATGGCGGCTTCCGCCTCCGGAATTCCCGCTTCCGCTACGGCCCCGACGACTTGTTGCGGTGAGCTGGGATTGATCGAGTCAATGAGGGCGCCGGTCCAAATCTTCTGACCATCGATGACGATGGGATATTTTTGACCCAAACGGCCGCGGACGTCGCGGAGCGCGTTCCGCATTTTTTCCTGGCTGGCACGGTGGACAAAGTTGACCAGCGGCGAGTTTTCGTAGGTGTCGCCGGGCGGGGTGTCAAGCGTGGCGCCGTTGCGCGATGGAGAGGCATGCGACGCAGACTTTCCAGGCGTCACGGAGGGCGTCCCTCCGATTAGGGAGTTGGGATCGCGCAGTAATTGGATGGCGGAGGCTTTGTCGGAAAACTTCGCTTTCAGGAATCCTTCGTTCGAAGTGTTCTCGAGCAGACGCCGGACGAGATACGACATTCCCGGCAACAATTCGCCGACGGGACAATATTCCCGCACGCGATAGCCCATCTCGACGAGTGCGCGCTTGATCGGGCCGGCCATTCCGTAGAGCAGTTGAAACTCGAAGCGGCTTTTATCGAGGCCGAGTTGCTCCGCGTAGGCTTGCGCGTGCGCGATGCTGCGAACGTTGTGCGAACCGAAAGCGGAGGTGACGATTGATTCGTTGTCGAGCAGGATGCGCGTGCATTTCTCGAAACAGGCGTCGCTTTCGGGTTTTTGCAGGAAGACGGGACAGCGCCAGCCGTTCTGCGCCGCCTTGATCTTTTCGTAATCCCAGTAGGCGCCCTTCACCAGGCGAACGGTGAAGCGCGTTCCGCGCGCGCGGCCCCAATCGAGCAGATCGCGCAGATCGCGCTCGGCGTCGCGCAAGTATGCTTGGATGACGATACCGGCGTGCGGCCAATCGCGAAATTCCGGCTCGGCAAAGAGCGTTCGGAAAAGTTCGAGCGTGGTGTTTTTGTGCGCGTAACTTTCCATGTCGAAATTGACGAAGGCACCGACTTCTCGCGCGCGACGCAGGATCGGGCGCAACTTCGGGGCGAGGTGAGCGATCGCGTCCTCCGGGTCGGCCGGATTCATTTGCGAATAAAGCGCGGAAATTTTAACCGACACATTAACGACCGGGAACAGCTCGGTGTTCTTGCCCAGCGGGTCAGTCCAGCCGCGGGTTTGTTGCGCCAATCCATCGAGCAGCTCGAAACAGCGCCCGGCATATTCGTCCGCTTCCTGTTCACTCACGACCGCTTCGCCTAACAAGTCGACGGTGAATCCGATCCGCTCCTTTCGCCGCTTGCGCAGCGTCTTCATCACGTCGTCGGGATTGCGGCCCGCGATGAATTGCCGCGCCATGCCGGAAACGTTCCAGCGCAGAATCGGGGCGGTGAGCCAGGGCAGAATCCGCGCGGCGCGCAAGCCTGTTTGCAGGAACGGCACGGAGCCGTTGCGCATGTCTGCGAAATATTCGTCGAGATGCTGGACGATGTCGCGCGAGCTGCGGAGCGACGCGAGCACATCGACGAAGCGGAACATTTGCACCTTGAAATGCTCGTCCCGCATCGAGAACGCCATCATCCGCTGGTAAAAGCCGGCTTTGGTGAAGATCGATTCGGGATTGCGGTCGACCAGCTCGAAAATCTGCTCGCCCCGCTCCTCGATCTCGCCTTGAAGAGAACTCATGACGCGATTCTAACTCCGCCGCTCAGATTCGGCAAAGCCGATCCGTTAGGTCGTAATTCCAATCGTAATCGTAATCGTGCTCGTGATCGATCTGGGGGAGGAAAGGGACGATTCGAGCACGATCACGAGCACGAGTAGGAAGAGAAATTTAATTCTTTCACACGATCAGCCAAGAGGCGTGCTGCGAAATGACTACTGACAGCGAAAGGATCAAATCGATATGAAACTCAAAGAGCGAATCAAGCAAGTGGGGGCCGCGGGATATATTTTGCTGTGGCTCCTTGGAATTCCGATTCCGATTTTGTTTTTGTTTTTTCTGCTGCGTGGTTGCACATAGGAGTTAGGACGCCAGTAGAGGGATCCGCCTGGTGGAGTTCCGGGTCATGCTCGGAAGTTCCAGCCAGGCGATCTTTTTGTCCGGGGATTGAGACGGCGTCAGCGTTTGCTCCGCGGCGGGAAGTCGCGTAGGAAAAACGCTCGATGACCGCGGCGCCAGATCGATACGAATTCGCGAGCGATAACACCGCGGCGATTTGCCCGGAGGCGTGGGCGGCGCTCGTGGAAGCGAATGCGGAGGGAGCTGCTTCCTATGGCGACGATAAGTGGACCCAACGCGTGTCCGATCGCGTGCGGGAAATCTTCGAGACCGATTGCGAAGTCTTTTTCGTTTTCAACGGAACGGCGGCAAATTCACTTGCCCTCGCGCACCTGGCCCGTTCGTACCACAGCGTTATTTGTCACGAGTCCGCGCACATCGAAACGGACGAATGCGGCGGCCCGGAATTTTTCGGTGGCGGATTGAAGTTGCTTCCGACGTCGGGGGCCGCCGGAAAACTCGACCTGACGGAAGTTGAAGCGGTGTTTCTCGAGCAGCGGCAGCGCGGATTGCATGCACCGAAACCGCGCGTGATCAGCATCACGCAGGCGACCGAGCTGGGGACCGTGTACCGGCGCAATGAGATCGAGAGGATTGCGGAGTTCGCGCGAGCGCGCTCGCTTTTCCTGCACATGGATGGAGCGCGTTTCGCCAACGCGGTCGCGGCGCTCGATTGCGCGCCGAAGGCAATCACGTGGGAAGCCGGCGTGGATGCACTTTGTTTCGGTGGAACAAAAAACGGGACCGCGGCCGGTGAGCTGGTAATTTTTTTCAAGAAGGAGCTGGCAGATGAATTCGATTACCGCGCCAAGCAAGCGGGGCAGCTTGCCTCGAAGCTGCGTTTTCTCGCTGCGCCCTGGGCCGGTTTGCTGAGCGGTGAGGTTTGGATCGAGAATGCCCGGCGCGCGAATTCACGCGCGAAAACGCTGGCGGAAAAATTATCCAAAGCGGGAATGAAGCTGGAATTTCCGCGTGAGGCGAGTGCCGTCTTTTTGCGGATGCCCGATGACCTCGTCACGCAACTACACGGCCGCGGCTGGCAATTTTATAAGTTCATCGAGCCGGATGTTTATCGATTGATGTGTTCCTGGTCCGTGACGGAAAAGGACATCGATGATTTTATTCAGGATTTGAAAAGCAGCGGCCGCAATGTTTCCTCGTGAAGCAGTACGTCTGTCGCTGAAGAAATTCTCTGGCAGTGCCGAGAATGCGATATAAGAGTAGTCGCGTGAAAGCCGCCCGACGGATTCTACTTTTGGGGACGATCGTTCTGAGCGGGTGTAGCACGGCGCACGACGTAGCGGTGACTTCGTTCCGCGTGCTGGATGCGCCCGCCAATTTCGTCCGCCAGCGGGTTGACTCGCCCGCGGAAACGACGACGACCACGACAACTACGACTTCGGATGTCAATACTCCGGGCAGAACCGTCACGGTTGCGCCCAGTGATCGGAATCAGCCACGCCGGCAAGTGACGACGCAAAACCAGCCCAGCCCCACGGCCACTCCGCGCGTTTCGCGAACAGCGACAGTCGAGAAATCGAAGCCCAGTCCGACGCCAGGGCCGCGCAGCGTGACTAGTCAGCCTCCGCAATACCCGACCGCGAAACCGGTGCCCGGAAAACCCGGTTACGTATTCAGTCCGTTTGATCCGAGCGGCGGTTATGTCGATGTGAACGGCTACACCTCCGGAAGCAAGGTGAAGGATCCGTATTCGGGCAAAATTTTTCTGGTTCCGTAATTTTCAGCGCGATTCTCACTCGCGGGCGAGTTAGAGGCGATCGGAGAGCGCGCATCTTTTTTACGAAGCGCTGTGAAAAAATCCCTGACTTTCGGCGGCGCGCGTACGTTTCCTGCTTTTATGGAGATTATGAAGCGCAACCCCCTTCAAATCTTCTCCGTTGATAAACCGCTATCTTCTTTGGGGCCTGTCCATTACAAGATATCCGCGATGAAGTTCGCGCTTTGCTTCCTCGCGATCGCCCTCGCAGGTTTCGCCAGCACATCGCACGGTTATGTGCTTGAAGGACAGAGCTGGCCGTCTGGCACTGTGCTCGTTGTGCAATTGAACCTCGGAAGTGCGGGCCGAACCCTTCAAGACGGTAACACTTCCTGGGACGATGCCGTGGTCCCCGTCGCGGGCATGTGGAACGAAAAGCTGCTGCGTATCCAGGTCGTAAGCCCGGTGGGCCCAGGTTCTCCAGCTGGCAAGAATGATCACGTGAACTCGGTCGCGTTTTCGAGTACTGTTTTCGGCCAATCCTTTGGCGGAAGCACACTCGCAATCACCTATCTCACTTACTCGGGGTCGACCTTCATCGAATCCGATACACTTTTTAATACCGCGGCAAAATTTGACTCCTACCGGGGTCCGCTGCAATTCCCGCCTCATAGTACCGCCATTGCGGATATCCGGCGCGTTTTTCTCCATGAGCTGGGCCATACCCTCGGTCTGGGACATCCCGATACCGGCGGACAGCATGTCATTGCGGTGATGAACTCAGTCGTGAGTAATCAGGAAGTCCTTTCGGACGACGACATCCACGGCGGGCAATATCTCTACGGCGTGCCGGCCCTGCCAACTCCTACTCCGCCCCCGCTTCCGACGCCCACTCCGGGACCAGGCTCTGCGAGTCATCTCGCAAATATCTCCACGCGAATGAACGTCGGATTGGGCGAGAACCTCTTGATTGGCGGTTTCATTATTAGGGGTTCGGAGCCGAAGAAATTGATTTTGCGAGCGATCGGGCCTTCGCTTGCCGCCATGGGGGTGGCGAATGCCATGGCCGATCCAAATTTGGAGTTGCACGATTCGACCGGCGCGGTGATCGCAGCAAACAACGATTGGCTCGTCAGCCCGCAAGTGGTCGAGATTCAGCAGAGCGGCGTTGCTCCCAGCAACACGGCTGAATCGGCGATCATCGCTACATTGGCGCCGGGAAGTTACACTGCGGTCGTAAGCGGATACGGCGGCGGCCAGGGTGTGGCTTTAGTGGAAGCATACGAACTTGATGGCAATGCGACCCGACTGGTCAACATCTCAACCCGGGGCCGCGTGGAAGCCGACGATGAAGCGATGATCGGCGGATTGATCGTTCAAGGCAGCGACGCGAAAAGAGTAATAGTCCGTGCTCTCGGGCCTTCACTTGGCGGCGGATCCAGCCCGATCACTGACGTCCTGGCCGATCCCGTTTTGGAATTGCATGACGGCTCCGGAAACTTGATCGCTGCGAACGACGATTGGGCCAATGGCCCACAGGCGAACGAAATTATCCAGAGCACCGTTGCACCGACCAATAACCGGGAGTCCGCCGTGATCGCCACGCTGGGAGCGGGAAACTACACTGCGGTGGTCCGTGGCGCGAACAACACTACCGGCGTCGCCTTGGTGGAAGTCTACGACCTAGATCCGTAATTTTTTGAATGAGCGAGCGCTTGGAAATTTTCGCGAGGATCGCGCCGGGTTTCGCCCGTTGAATAAAAGTCATTCGAACGTAAATTATCCCAAACCCACGCTGAACCACCTATGAAACTGACCCGCTGCCTCCTCCCGATTTTATGCCTTGCTCTCGCAACGGCGAGCGTTCGCTCTACCACCGTTATTCCGCCCACGTTTGATGAGCTGGTCACTGAAGCGGAGTTGATCTTTCAGGGCGCGGTCACGGAAGCACATTCACAATGGATCGGCGAAGGACCTGAACATCGTATCGTCACTTTTGTGACCTTCGCGATTGAAGACGCCATCAAGGGTAATCCGGGGAACAGCTACACCATCCGGATGCTCGGAGGCACCGTGGGTAAGGACACGATGGAAGTGTCCGACGCGCCTAAATTCAAAGTGGGCGATCGAGACATTCTTTTCGTCGAACACAATGGCAACCAATTCGTGCCGCTGGTCGGGATCATGCATGGGCGGTTCCATGTTCTAAAGGATGAGAATGGCCGCGAGACTGTCGCCAAGGACAGCGGCGCGCGGGTCTCGAATGTGGCGACGCTGGGGAAAACCGAGAATGCGACTGTCTCCGGCGAGTCCCTCTCGACGGCGGATTTCAAAGCGGCGATTCGCCAGCGATTGTCTCAAGCGGTGGTAAAATAAGCTGGGTAGCGCACGCGCCTCGCGTGCGTGTCGACTTCGAAAGCCCTTCGCGAGTCGCGAATTTTCTGTAGCGGCGGTCTATGACCGCCGAACCGAATTAAGTGCCAGCTCGACGGCGGTCATAGACCGCCGCTACAGAAGATCCTTTAGCCACGGCGACGGCAAGCTCGTTAGCTCCCGCGTACCCTTGTCGTCGATTTTGAAGTTCGTTTCGGCGAGACGCCGAACCCAGCACGCGTGACGCGTGCGCTACCCAGACGGAAGATCGACCGCGATCGCAGTGCGATGATTTACTTCCGAACGCCGTCTTCTTTTCGCTGCTGCACGACCTGACGCGTCACCTTTGCCGTCGTGTCGAGCGCATGCTTCGCCCAATCATGTTCGCTGACCGGGCGCGGTGACGCGGCGGTTTGCGGAGCCGCGGCTTTTGCGATGGCGGCTTCATGTTCGTGATGCTTCTGCACGAGGAAAACGCCGCCGAGGCCGGCCATGATAAGAATTACGACAGCGGTTCGCATGCAGTAATTCAGAGCAGACTGCGAGCCACCGGCCGGGTCACGTTGCCGCGCGGATGCGCTGATGGTAAGTAAGCGCATGATCTCGCGCCGTCCCTGGTCCATCGCATTTTTTGCGATGCTCTTGCTCGCGGCGCTGCCGCGTTCCGGCCAGAGTCAGACGTGGGAGGGCCGCGAGTTGGTCCGCGCGAGCCTGGTCGCCGATGTCACCGCGATCGTTCCTGGAAAACCGTTCACGGTAGGATTGCTCCTGCGGATGGCCCCCAACTGGCACACCTATTGGAAATTCCCTGGCGATGCCGGCATCGCCACAGAAACGAAATGGAAATTGCCGGATGGATGGAAAGCCGGCGAAATCCAGTGGCCGATTCCGCTCAAGCTAAACGAGCCCGGCGATATTCAGATTTACGGCTACCACGACGAAGTCTTGCTCCTCCAGGAAATCACTCCGCCAGCGCCGCTGACGGGAGCTGTGGCTAATCTGTCCGCCGAAGCGAATTGGCTCGTCTGCGAAAAAATCTGCATTCCTGGAAGCGCGAAGCTTCAACTCGAGCTGCCAGTCGCTGCTCAAAACGCACCGGCCAATGAAGATCTTTTCGCACGCTACCGCCGCGCGCTGCCGCAAGCCTGGCCCGAGGGCAGCACTGCCAGCGCGAGTTGGAAGCGGACTGGTTCCGAGCTGTTTCTCACGGTCACGAGCGCGGCGCTGGCGAATTATCCCGTCGTCGATTTTTTTCCGCTTCCTCAGGGCACCGTGGTCGTCGGCCATCCGAAAACGGAGCGCGCCCCTGGGGGGAAAATCACGTTTAGCGTTTCTATCGAAACCCAGGATGAAAAACTGTCGTCGCTCAGTGGAATCGTCGTCTTCGGACAGGACGCGAATGGCCCGGGTCGCAACGCGTGGCTGCGCACTGGCAATGCCTCAGTTTCGGCTTCCAGCGTTTCCCCGTCGCCTGCGGGCGCACCGAGAGGACTCGCGAAATTTCTCCTCTTCGGTTTTCTCGGCGGTTTCATCCTTAATTTGATGCCGTGCGTTTTGCCCGTCATCTCGCTCAAGATTTTCGGATTCATTCAGCACGCCGGCCAGAGTCGTGGCCGCATCCTGCGCAGTGGTCTCGCCTTCGTCGCCGGAATCTTCGCGTGGTTTATCGGGCTCGCGCTTTTGCTGATCGCGCTAAAATCAGCCGGCCGCGAAATCACCTGGGCGTTTCAATTCACCAACCCGTACTTCGTTCTCATCATGAGCGCGGTCGTGCTCGTCTTCGCGCTCAACTTGTTTGGCGTCTTTGAAATCTCATTGCCGCAAAGCGCGAATCGCGGCTTGCTCGCGTGGACCGCGCGGGAAGGGGACGCCGGTTCGTTTTTCCAAGGCGTTTTCGCGACCGTCCTTGCGACGCCATGCACCGCGCCGTTTCTCGGCACGGCCCTCGGATTCGCCTTCACTCAATCGGGCTGGACGATTCTCGCCATGTTCGTCGCGATCGCCGCGGGGATGAGTTCTCCTTATTTTCTTCTTTCCGCGCAGCCGGCATGGCTACGCCTCCTGCCGAAACCCGGGGCCTGGATGGAGCGCGTGAAACAACTGATGGGTTTTTTTCTCCTCGCCACCTTACTCTTTCTGCTCTGGGTCATTGGCGCGGAGCGTGGCGTCGAAGCAGTTATCTGGACTTCGTGCTTCCTGCTCGCGCTGAGCGTCGCCTGTTGGATGAAAGGCGCCTTCCTCGGGCCGACCGCTTCCGTCATGAGCCGCTTGGTTTCCATCGTGCTCATGCTCGTGCTCGTGATCGGCAGCGGCCTTTATTTCATCGGCGAAAAATTCAACGATACGAAACTCGCATCCGGCGACACCCAAACGCATGGCGACTGGCTCGCGTTCACGCCAGAACGTTTGCAGACCGAACTCGAACAAGGCCGCGCTGTCTTCGTCGATTTCACCGCGGCCTGGTGCCTGACCTGCAAATTCAACGAAGCCACCGTGCTCGAAAGCAGCGCCGTGCGCGACGCGTTTCAACGGCGCGGCATCGTCAAATTCAAAGCCGACTGGACGAACGCCGATCCCGCCATCACGAAAATTTTGAAACAATTTGGCCGGCCCGGTGTCCCAATGTATGTGCTTTACCCAGATGGCAGGAACGCGGAACCGATTTTGTTTCCGGAGCTGCTCACCCAAAGCATCATTTTGGATAAACTCGAAACCGTAACACCTCACGTTGCCGCTGAATAAAAATGAAAACCAAACTTCTTCTTAGCCTCGCTGTCTCTCTCGTTGCCACCGCCCTCTTCGCCGCCGATTCACCGCCCGTCGGCAGCACGGCGCCCGATATTTCGGCGACCGATTCGAAGGGCAAGACGCAGACTCTTTCGCAATACAAAGGCAAATACGTCGTGTTGGAATGGTTCAATCCCGAGTGCCCGTTCGTGAAGAAGCATTACGGCAGCGGCAACATGCAGAAATTGCAGCAGGAATTTACCAGCAAAGGCGTCGTCTGGCTCACGATCGATTCGTCCGCCCCGGGAACGGAGGGCAACCTCACGGCCGAGCAGGCGAATGCGAAGATTGCGGAATGGAAAGCGCGTTCGACCGCGTTCCTCCTCGATCCCGATGGTAAGGCCGGCCGGAGCTATGGCGCGAAGAACACGCCCCACATGTTCATCATCAATCCCGAAGGCAAAGTGATTTACGAAGGCGCCATCGACAGCAAACCCACCGCGAATCCTTCCGACATCGCGAGCGCGACAAATTACGTCAAAGTCGCGCTCGATGAATCGCTCGCTGGTAAGACGGTCACAACGCCCAGCTCGCGGCCTTATGGCTGCTCGGTGAAGTACAAATAACGCCTCTACACTTTCGCCGAGAGTCTCGACGCCAGGCGCAGGATAGGCATTGGCGTCAGCCTAACGAGTAGCATCGCTAGCTTCATGACGAAGCCCGGGATAACGAGTGGCTTGTTCCGTTCGAGTGCCTCGAGCGCCTCTTGCACGACGGTCTCGACGGAGACATGCGTAAACTCGGGACCCGATTTCTTGCGCGAAGCTGCATTGCGATGAGCCACCTTGGTGAACTCTGTGTGTACCGGTCCTGGGCACAGTGAAGTCACGGTTATGCCAGTGTCGTGCAGTTCCGCTCGGATCGCTTCGGAAAAACTGGTGACGTACGCCTTCGTCGCCGCATAAACTGCAAACCCCGCGATCGGCAGGAAACTGGCCGATGAACTCACGTTGAGAATCGCGCCGCGTTTTCGCGCGATCATTCCCGGAAGCAGCAATCGCGTCAGCAGCGTCAGAGCCGTGACATTCACCGCCAACATTTCCTTCACGCGTTGCAACTCACTCGTCGCAAACGACCCCAGATCGCCGAGTCCCGCGTTGTTAATGAGAAGATCGATCGTGATCTTTTCGCGTTCGAGCCAATCGCACAAATCGATAACCGCGCTCTGATCCGACAAATCGGTTACTCGAATATAAACACTTAGATTCGGATCGCGCTTCGGCAGTTCATCGCGCAATTCTTCCAGCCGCTCCCGCCGCCGCGCCACCAGGACGAGCGAGCGGGCGCGTCCCGCCAACTGCCGCGCGAATTCCCGCCCGATGCCGGCAGACGCACCCGTGATTAGCGCGTTGGAACCTTCGAGATCGAACTTGCTCATCCTTTGCGCAGAATCGGTTCGAGCGTCCGCCAGACTAGCTCAGCCACGATTCGATGTCCGGCGGCGGTGGGATGAATCATGTCCGGTTGATTGAGATCGCGGTGACCTCCCACTCCCTCGAGCAGAAATGGAATCAAGACCGCGGTATTTTCCCGCGCGAGTTCGGCATAGACGTCTGCGAAGGCGGCCGCGTAATCGGCGCCCAGGTTCGGCGGAATTTGCATTCCGGCGATCACGATCTTCACCGCCGGATTCTTCGCTTTCGCTTTGTCGATGATCGATTGCAGGTTTGCCTTTAGCGATTTTACCGGCAGACCGCGCAGTCCGTCGTTCCCTCCCAGTTCGATCACGAGCACATCGATCGGTCGCTGAAGCAGCCACTCCATCCGCCGCAGAGCGCCGGCGCTCGTATCACCGCTCAAGCCGGCGTTCTCGACTTGGAAGGGCAATCCGGCGGCGCGAACTTTCTCCGCGATCAACGCCGGAAAAGCTTCGCTTGGTTGCACGCCTAATCCGGCGGTCAGGCTGTCGCCGAGAAAAACCAGCGCCTTCGCCGGCACCGGCGTCGAGGCTTGCGCGAAAATCGCTCGCGAAAAAAAGCAGAGGGCGAGCGCAATTCCGCAAATTGCTGGCATCGTTTTCCTCATGCGCGGCGATTCATGTTCGCGTAAGCAAGACGAACCCGATCCCACCGTCAATGACTGCATTCCCGATCCTCAACGTTCAAAGCCTCACCAAAACCTACGCGACCGGCGCCGGTAAGTTGACCGTGCTCAGGGATATTTCTTTCGTGCTCCCGCAGGGCGCGACCTGCTCGATCCTCGGCCCGTCCGGCAGCGGGAAGACGACGCTGCTCGGTCTCTGCGCTGGGCTTGACCGGCCTACCTCCGGTTCCGTGCTGCTGAACGGAATCACTTTGGGCGAGGCGGGAGAGGACGAGCGTGCGCGCATCCGCAACGAGCATGTCGGTTTCGTTTTTCAAAATTTCCAACTCATTCCGACGCTGACAGCGCTGGAGAACGTCACGGTGCCGATGGAATTGCGAGGAGATCGCAGCGCTCGCTCGCTGGGCCTCGATTTGCTCCAGCGCGTCGGATTGGCGGAGCGCGTCGATCATTATCCGGCGCAACTTTCGGGCGGAGAACAGCAACGCGTCGCGCTCGCCCGCGCGTTCATCAATCGTCCCAAGATTCTTTTCGCGGATGAGCCGACAGGTAATCTCGACGCGGAAACAAGCAGTGCGGTTATCGAGATCATGCTCGAATTGAACCGCAGCGCGGGGACCGCGCTGGTTCTGGTCACGCACGATCCCGACGTCGCCGGTTTGACCGAGCGCACCATCCGCCTTCGCAACGGAGAGTCGGTCTAATGCGAGTTCAAATAATGAGTCACGATTTCGTAATTCTGGGGAGCGCACGCGCCCTCGCGTGCTGGTTGCGGCGCCTCGCCGCAACAGATTTTCCGGGAAAAGCATTATGTGCATCGAGCGCGTTCTTATTGTGTCGATCTCCGAAGTTCGCGCTGGCGTGGCGCCAGCGCCAGCACGCGGGGGCGCGTGCGCTCCCCAGATCAAGCCGGGCCCCGCGCTCGCACACCCAATGATTTCTTCTTTCGTTTGGAAAATGGCGTGGCGGGACAGCCGGTCGAGCCGGCGGCGGTTGCTCCTCTTTTCCATCTCGATCACTCTCGGGATTGCGGCCCTCGTCGGGATTGGATCGTTTCGTCACAGCCTGGCGCAGGCGATCGACGACCAGGCGCGCAGTTTGATCGGCGCCGATTTGGTGGTCGAATCGACTCGGCCCTTTCGCCCGGAAGACGAAGCGCTTCTGCACTCGTTAGGCGAACCGCAGGCCCGCGAAGTTCGCTTCTCGAGCATGGCCGTTTTCCCCCGCAGCAATTCCACCCGGCTTGTCCATGTCCGCGCTCTCGGCGGCGACTTTCCGTTTTATGGCGCGATGGAAACGGTCCCGGCTTCCGCCGCGCGTGACTTTCGCGCGGGCGCCCGCGCTCTCGTCGAGGAAAGCCTCCTTCTTCAATTCCACGGCCAGGCGGGCGACCCAATCAAGATCGGCGATTTGGAATTCACCATCGCCGGCGCGCTGACGAAGATGCCGGGCGAAGCCTCAGCCGCGGGGTCGTTCGCGCCGCGCGTTTACATTCCGCTGCAAGATCTTGCCGCCACCAATCTCCTGAAACCCGGCAGCATCGCGCACTATCGCGATTACGTGAAGTTCCCCGACGGCACCGACGTGATGCAACGGATCGAGATTCTCGCGCCCCAAATCCAGCGTCTCGGTCTCGAATACGACACTGTGGCCAAGCGGAAGAAGGATCTCGGGACAGCGCTGGAAAATCTCTATCGCTTTTTGAATCTCGTCGGCTTCGTCTCGCTTCTGCTCGGCGCGGTCGGCGTAGCCAGTGCGATCCAGGCGCATCTGCAACAAAAAACCAGGACCGGCGCGATTTTGCGTTGTCTCGGAATGTCGTCGCGCGGAACCGTGCTCGTTTACCTGCTGCAAACCGCGGCAATGGGTCTCGTAGGCGCAACCACCGGCGCAGTTCTTGGTGTGGCCATGCAGCGCCTCTTCCCGCGCATTCTGAAAACATTTTTGCCGCTCGCGATTCCGACCACGATCGCCTGGGAGCCAATCATGCGCGGCGTCTCGCTTGGCTTTGCCATCTGCATCCTCTTTGCGCTGCCTCCGCTGCTCCGGTTTCGGCGTCTCTCGCCTTTGCGTGTTTTTCGGGCGGACGTCGACGTCGAACCGCGATCGACCAAACGCGATCCCATCCTGTGGCTCGTGTATGCGTTGATCGTCGCCGGTGTCACCGGCTTCGCCATTTCCCAAACGGAAACGTTGACTCGTGGATTGGTTTTCGCCGCTGCGTTGGGAGTGGCGGTCGGAATCTTTGCGGGCGTGGCGAAGTTATTGATCGTGGGGATCCGAAAATTCTTCCCGCACGGTTGGAGTTTCGTCTTGCGGCAAGGACTGGCGAATCTCTACCGCCCAAACAATCGCACGCTCCTGCTAACGCTGTCGTTAGGCCTGGGCACTTTTCTGATGCTGAATCTTTATCTGAGCCGCGACGTGCTGCTGGCGCAGTTCCAGTCTGTCGCCACGAAGAATCAGGCGAACATTTTCCTTTTCGACATTCAAGCCGATCAGAAGGCGGGAGTCGCGGAAATCGTGTGCGCCGCTGGGATGCCGGTCATTCAAGAAGCGCCCATCGTGACGATGCGGCTCACGGAAATCAAAGGGCGAAAGACGGTGGATATCCTCGCAGACCGGCATCGAAAAATTCCGGAGTGGGAACTCCAGCGGGAATACCGGTGCACTTACCGCGAACAATTATCGGACACGGAGAAAATCACCGCAGGCCGCTGGATTGGGCGCGTTGATTATCATCCGGGCGACACCGTTCCGATTTCGCTCGATGGCGAGATCGCGAAGGACTTCGACGCGAAAATCGGCGACGAGCTGATCTTCGATGTGCAGGGAATCCCGATCAAAACGACGATCGCCAGCCTGCGCACCGTCGACTGGAAACGATTCCAGACGAATTTTTTCGTGGTTTTTCCCTCAGGTGTCCTGGAGAACGCGCCGACGTTTAATGTCCTCGTGAGTCGCGTGGAGACGCCGGCTGATTCGGCGCGCCTACAGAACGCCGTCGTCGCGAAGTATCCCAATGTCTCCGCCATCGATCTGACCTCAGTGATCCAAACCGTGGATGGGATTCTGAGCAAGGTCGCTCTCGTGATTCGCGTGATATCGCTCTTCACCGTTGGCGCGGGGATCATTGTTCTCGCGAGCACGATCTGGAGCGGCCGCTATCAGCGATTGCAGGAAAGCATTCTGCTGCGCACGCTCGGCGCGTCGCGCGCGCAAATCTGGAAGATCCTTTGCGCGGAGTATTTTCTGCTCGGCGTTTTTGCCAGCGCGACAGGGATTGTTCTAGCGGTCGCTTCAAGCTGGGCGTTGGCCAGGTTCGTTTTCAAGCTCAGTTACGCGCCATCTCCGTGGCCGCTGCTGGTCACGGCTGCGTCGGTCAGTTTGCTGACGGTTGCGATCGGACTGATGGCGAGTCGGGGCGTGGCGAGCCGGCCACCGCTGGAAATTCTGCGCGCGGAAGCGGAGTGAAATCGTACGGCGCAAACTAACAAGGGCGGAAACATAAAGCGTTGTCATCCCGAGCCGCGCAGACGGGACCGCGACCATGGGAGGAGCGCCGACCTCGCAACTGCAATCTTCGCGTTCTCTTTTTCGCGTGACGAAAATTGCATGGGAGAGGTCCCTCGGCGCGCTACGCCAGCCTCGGGATGACCGTGCGGCGCGTTGTCTACATTCGATCGCGACGCGACTCCGGCTGGAGCGATTTCAACTCGCTTTTGCTGAGTGGCCGCCAATGGCCGCGCGGCAAATCGCCCAGGCGCAAATGGCCGACGCGAACACGAACCAGCTTTTTCACCTCGTATCCCAACTCGTAAAACATCCGGCGAATTTGGCGATTAATTCCCTGACGCAACACCACCCTCACGCGCGTCATCCGGATCGACTGCACCTTTTCCATTCGCGCGCGTTCTCCATCCAGCATCATCCCGGCCAGTAATTTTGGCGCGAGCGCTGGCTCCCAGGGACGATCGAGCGTCACTTCATATTCCTTTTCGACTTTGTAGCGCGGATGCGTCAAGCGTTGCGCGAGGTCGCCGTCGTTGGTGAGAATAAGAAGCCCCTCCGTCTGCGCGTCGAGCCGGCCGATATTGAAAAGACGTGGGAACTTCGGCGGCAGCAGATCGAAAATCGTATCCCGCGCATTTGGATCGGCGCGGGTAGAAACGAAGCCCGCCGGTTTGTGCAGGATGACGTAGAGCTTGCGTTCGCTGTGGACCAGCTTGTTCCCCACTTTAACATGATCGCCCGCCGCCGGCTGCGCGCTGAAGTCCGTGCAGACGTGACCGTTGATTGTCACGCGACCGTCCGCAATCAGTTGGTCGCAATGGCGCCGCGAGCCGACGCCGGCAGCCGCGAGGAAACGGTTTAGGCGCACGCTTTCGAAGAAGTTGAGAGTTGAAAGATGAGTATTGAGACTCTCTCAACTCTCAACCAAGAACTCTCAGCTTTTCCCCAATCACGCGTCCGGCTTCGTCTTGGGAAGGCCAATGACTTTCGTGCCTTCTTTGAATTGCCCGCGTTTCTTGAGCAGTTCGACGCGTTCGAAACGCTTCAGGACATTCCGTTTCGCGGTGATCGTGCTGGCTCCCTTTAGACTGCGATGTTGCGACATAAAATGCTCCTGCTTCTGTTTCCGAAATCGAGCGCCCACCTTACGATGCGACTTCGCTTTTTCAACTGGTTATCCACAACCAGTTCTGCCCCGCCTCGACGGAGTCTCGCCCTACCATCCCCTGTCACTCTCTTCTGGTAGGGCGAGACTCTGAAAGCCCGGCCTCGCCGACTTCGTCCGCCGCGTTACGGGTCGAGCCGCCGCGATGTTCGGGAAAAAGCTGAAGAATGCTTTCTTCGTTGGCCTCACATATTCCCCGTTCGGTAATCAATCCCGTGACCAATTGCCGCGGCGTGACATCAAATCCGAAATTCGCGGCGGCACTCGTCTGCGGAGTCACGCGTACCTCCACCTGTTCACCGTTGTGCCATCCGTCCGCGTAGTTCACTTCTTCCGAACCGCGTTCTTCGATCGGGATTTCCTTCAACCCGTCACGAATATTCCAATCGAAAGAAGAGGAGGGGAGAGCGACGTAAAATGGAATCCCGTTATCCTTCGCCGCCAGCGCCTTGAGATAGGTGCCGATCTTGTTTGCGACATCGCCGGTGTAAGTGGTCCGATCGGTCCCCACCATCACAGCGTCCACTTTCCCGTGCTGCATCAAATGCCCGCCCGCGTTGTCGGCGATGACAGTGTGCGGCACGCCGTGTTCACCCAGCTCCCACGCCGTCAGCTTGGACCCCTGGCTCCTCGGTCTGGTCTCATCCACCCAGACATGGATCGGAATTCCCTCATCGTGCGCGGCGTAGATCGGGGACGTAGCGGATCCGTGATCGACGAAAGCCAGCCAGCCCGCGTTGCAATGCGTCAACACATTCACGGGCGTGCCGATTTTTTCCTTGCTGAGGCGCCGTATCAATTCCACGCCGTGCTCCCCGATTCTCCGGCAGTATTCAGCGTCTTCGTCCGCGATTTGCTGGGCGGTGTTGAACGCTGTGCGCTGTTTTTCTTCCACGCTTTGCGCGGCGCCAATGCTTTTCAATTGTCGCTCGATGGCCCACGCGAGATTCACCGCGGTCGGCCTCGTCGCCTTCAATTGTGCGGCCGCGTCAGCCAGCTCATCGTCGAACGAAGAGGCAGATGCTGCTCCCAGCGTCGCCAGATACATTCCGTATCCCGCTGCCGCTCCGATCAATCCCGCGCCGCGCACGTGCATTTCTTTGATTGCACTCGCCATCTCACCGACCGTGCGCACCTCTTCGATCACGAAACGGTGCGGAAGAAAGCGCTGGTCGATCAGCTGGATGACACGGCTGTCAGTCTCGTTAGGCCAGATCGTCCGGTAATGTTGTCCGCGTACGTTCACCAGCAGTTAGAATGCGATCAACATTCGTGCAAAGCTAGATCGGAAAATTAACGTTGTTGCTAAGATGGAAATCGTCAGTCCCATTCCAGACCGCGGGCCGCGGACGTCGAATGCGCGCGTCGGATTGCTCATGACCGGTTTGATCGTGGCGGCGATTGCGTTTTTCGGAATGCGCGGCATCGAATGGTTTGTCTTGGAACAGTCGCTCCGGCACCGTTTTCCGAAGGTGGAGTGGATCACGACGGCGCAACTCGCCGCTTGTTTGACGGACAAACAGCGGCAGCCGCCAGTTCTACTCGATGTGCGAACAGAGGAGGAATGGAACGTGAGCCATCTGCCAGGTGCGCGGCGGGTGAAACCGAATGCTTCCGTCGAAGACGCGACCGTTGGAATATCGAAGGAAACTCCGATTGTGACCTATTGCGCTATCGGCTATCGATCCGGCGCGCTGGCGACAAAGTTGCGCGAGGCGGGTTTCGCCAACGTCCGGAATCTAGAGGGTTCGATTTTCCAATGGGCCAACGAACATCGGCCGCTGGTGAGCGGGGATAAGCCGGTCACGACCGTTCATCCCTACAGCAGTTTGTGGGGCCGTCTGCTAAGCGATGACGTGCGCGCGCCGTTGCGGAAATAATGTAGAGCGTCAAAGCTGGTTGCTCAGCACGACATAGTGGCCGCACGTCGTCACCTGATGGTAAATGTGGACGCGCGCGGTGACCAGTTTTTGCCAATAAGGAATGCGATTCTCATCGATGACGAGATAAATGGGATCGGAACGGTTCCACACGTCGAGCACGAAGTTTTCGTCGAGATATTTTTCCTGCGCGGCCGCGCTTTGGTCGGAGAAATCGGGCCTCTGGTTCACGAGAAAAAACTTTCGATTCAAGTAGAAGGTGAGGGTGCTACCGCGAGGCGGCGCTCCTTCGAAAATGACCTGACCACGTTCGCCGAGACGCGGATTTAGAAAGCGCGCGGCGCCGGCGAGAGAGAAAGAAGGAGCCATCCGCGATCGGCCGTCGGCGAGGCCCAGACCGATCGGGACCATCGAGACCAGGATCAGGACCAACGCGATTTCCGAGCGTTGCCTGACGGCGAAATAGAGCGCGGCGACGGCGGAAATGCCCAGCGCCACTCCGGCGATTTCGAGCATGTGAGAGAACGCGGGCCAATTCGCGACCGCGATGCTCGCGGGCGCGAAGCCGGCCAGAATCTCCGGCGCGAAAAAAGCGACGGTGGCAATGGCGGATCCCGCAAGAATAAGCAAGCCAAGCCCGGCGCCTCGCAGCGTGCTTGGGGTGCGCTCCCAAACCACGGCCGCCCAGAGAGCAAAAGCGCTCCACATGCTCATCGAAGAAAACGCGGTTTGGTGGCCTAACAAAAGGAGCGGTAGGAATCCAACTACCATCCAGCAAAGCGGAAGCGCGTCGGCGAAAGTGATCTCGTGTGGCCGGATGATTTTGCGCGTCGCGAAAAGCATTCCGGGCAGCACCAGAATGGAGGCCGGAAACCACCAGGCGAAGTGCAGGACAAGGAATCGCCATCGCGGCAAGCCGGGATCGCGGGGCCAGCCAAACATTCTAGGAAAAAATCCCGGGAAATGTCGTTGGGCCCAGATGAACCAGGGGGCGACGATCGCGAGGAAGAGAAGCAGATAACTCCATCGCAAGAGGAAGCGAAAACGCAGGCGAGCTTCCCGAAAAAAAATCGCCAGGAGCACACAAACGCCGGCAAGATAGAAAAGAGCTTCCGGGCCTTTACTCAGGCATGCGAAACCGGCGCAGAGCCAAAACCCGGCGAACCAAGCGCGCCGGAACTGGCGCCGTTGATAACCGCAAACCGCACAAAAAATCGCGCCGGCGATGAAGGCGCTGAAAATCGGCTCCGGGGTGACAGCCCGGCCGAGCAGAAAGGCACCGGCGGAACAAAGATCGATCAAGCCCGCCGCAAAGCCCCGCCAATAACCTGCGAGTCGTTCCCCGATCAGGAAGGTCAGAGCGACCGATGCGATCATGGCGAGCGCGATCGGCAGGCGCGCGGCCATCGCCGTCACGCCGAAAATTTTGTAGGACAGGATGATCAGCCAGTAGACCAGCGGCGGAGTTTGCAAGAGCGCGACGCCGTCATTAGTCGGCGCGAGCCATTGCTGCGTGGCCAGCATTTCACGAGCGCCGCCGGCGGTTTGTCCTTCCACGCCGTCATAGAGATCGCCCCAGCCGGCGGTGGCGAGATGCAGAACGGCCGCGAGCGCGAGGAGAAAAATGAAAAGAGCGTGACGAGTCGGCGGCGGATCGAGCACCTGCGGCTCGATCAGCGTATCTTCGAGCGTGAAAGTGCGAGCGCCGGCAACCATGGCGACAATTCGTTAGGCCACGCGAGCGCCGCCCTCGAGCTCGATCGTTTGTTCCGGCTTCATCCTCCGTCCGGAATGCGATATCGATCCCATTCGTCCGGGACGCGAAGCAACTTTGCCTCGGGCATCTGAATGATCGCGAGCATCTGGCGGCATTCCGCGATCAGCGTTTCATCAGCCGGGCGGGTGACTCGAAAGGCGCACCAAAATCGAACTCGCTCGAGTTGGTCGAGCCAGCCTTCGATCACCAGCCGATCGCCCAGCTTGGCCGCGCGCCGGTAATCGATTTCGGTCCGCACGACCACCGGATACTTCTGGTTGTCGGCCATCTGGGCGAGGCCGAGCCCAAGCTGCTCGGCGAGATGCGTTCGCGCGATTTCGATGAAGCGCAGGTAGGCGATGTTGTGCACTACGGCCGCGCAATCCGTATCGAAGAACATCACCTGCACGTCGGTGCGGATGCGAGGCGCGCTGTCGTTCAACATGCGAAACTATCATTTCGCAAGGTTTCCCTAAAGCAACGGAATTGTCGCAGGCAGGAGGTTTGTTCGAGACGCCGACTATTTTGCTATCGTCAGTTGTTGGAATGCGCGGGATCGCTGCGGTCGAGAGGGGCTTCCCACCTTTTCAGCAGCGAGGAAACTGAATCCGCGACTTCATCGACAGTGGCCGCTTTCATGCAGCGGAAATCGATCGGGCATTTGCGCAGGAAACACGGACTGCATTCAACCTGGTGGCGAATTACGCGGTGGCCGGTTCCGAGCGGACCGGTGAGACGAGGTTCGGTCGAGCCGAAGACAGCGACGACGGGAACACCAAGGATCGTGGCGAGATGCATCGTCCCCGTGTCATTCGTGAGCAGCACGGCGCACTCGCTTAGCTCGTTGATAAGCTCCGGGAGCGTCGTTTGACCGATACGATTGATGCAGTTGACGCCAACCGCGGCTTCGATCAGCGCCCCGGTCTCCTTATCAGCGGAGGTGCCGAACAGAATCCATTGAACTGGTCTCTGACCTGAAACAGTCAGAGCGACCTCGGCAAAGCGCTCCGGGAGCCATCGCTTCGCCGGACCGTATTCGGCGCCCGGGCAAAGGGCGATCTTCGCGGTTGCGCCATTGCGTTTCGCGCGGGGCAAAAACATGCGAGCTGGCGGGGAATCCGCGGGTCCGCCCAATTCGCGCGCGATTTGAAGATACCGGTAAACCTGATGCTCGATCGGGCCGCGCTTCAATGGCTCGGCAATAATCTGATTGACGAGCCACCGGCGATGATGACCGCGATAAGCGACTCGGCGCGGGATCCCCGCGAGCCAAACTTCCAAAGCGGTGCGCAACGAATTCGGAAAAAGCACGGCGACATCGAAGCGTGGTTGCCGCCGAATCAACCGGACGGCGCGGAGAAGCGAACCACTCGTTAGGCCGATGATCTCGTCAACTTCAGGCAGGAGTTTCCAGACGGCGACGAATTTCTCCGGGGCGGCAATGGTGATATGCGCGTCTGGACGTCCCGCCTTGATCGCGCGCACTGCGGGCATGCTAATGATGCTGTCGCCCAGCCAGTTTGAACTACGGATCAGAATCCGGAATGGCTTCAAGTCATGCGTTTCGGGCGGAACGTAAACACCGCGCTTGTAATGCGTCAGAAGAAAGAAGGGCTTCGGAGTCTTCCAACGATTGTGTACCCACAACCAATCCTCGGGCGTCCGCCGAATCTGCTGCTCGATCTGCTCGTTCGCTTTCGCGGTAATGGCGTTCACGGAGTCGCCGGGCGAATCGATGCGTGGAGTAAAAACCATCCGCCAGCGCGCCGGGCCCTCGGTATGAACCGCCGCCGCGATTACCGTCGCGCCGGTTCTCTTTGCCAGCAGACCGGAGAGCGGTGAAGTCGAGGCGAGCCGGCCGAAAAATGGCGTCCAGAGACCGTGGTCGCCCGCGTGCTGATCGCCCAGAATTCCAATGAGCCCACCGGAACGAAGCAATTCGATTGGCTTGTGAAAGCCTTCGCCGCGATCGAAGAGCTCGGCGCCGGCCGCCGCTCGTTTTCGACTTACGTCCTGGTCGATGTACCGGTTTGCGAGTTTTTGATAGACCGTTCCGATCCTTGCGTAATCGGCATAGTGCGGCACCAGCTGCGCAAACAATTCCCAGTTTCCGATATGGCTCAAGAGCAGGATGACGGGCTGGCCCGCGCGCAGCTCGCGATGGACCGCCTCTAGATTTTCCGTTTCGACATATCGCGCCAGTTTTTCCGGCGGCATCGATCCCATCTTGACGCCGCAAATCAAATTGGCGCTGAGATTTTGGAAGTGGCGGCGGACAATCCGTCGCAATTCGGCCGGCGATTTTTCTTTCCCGAAGGCGATCTCAAGATTACGCCGGGCGAGTCGGCGATACTGGGGGAGCAACAGCCACGCGGCGAAACCCAGGAAATTTCCGAGCGCGAACAGGACGCGCACCGGAAATGCGCTCATGATCGCCGTGCCCGCGCGATACAAAAGGTAGATGCTGAAATCGAGCATGCAGGATCAGCGAGACGAGGCCGGTAAGATTCGCGCCGAAGCGTAAAGTTGCCTGCGCCCTGCTTCAATCAATATACTGTCCCTGTGTTGCGGTCACGTCCCCATTCTGTTCGTTCGGATTTTGCGCAGTTTGTTGCGCAAAAATTCGGACGTGGCCCGTTTTTGATCATCGGCCCGGAGCGGGAGGAGTTGACTCGGCAATTCGAGGAGGCTGGCGCGCGCGCGACGATCTGCGCTTCCATCGACGAATTGGCGTCCACGCTTCCGCGGAATGGAAGTGGGCCGCCGGCCGATCTCGCGGTTTGGTTTTATCCGCCGGAAAAAATTCAGGACGAGCGCGCGGCGGAGGAAATCGCGGGCCGCGCCCGGGATATCCTGCTGGTGTCCGGAGTCGGAGCGGAAATTTCGAAGCGTCGTCCACATTTGGTGGAATCATTCCGTCGTCTCGGTTTGCGGCCGGATTACGAATGCGATTTGGGAGATTTCGAACCGACAGCGCTGCGGTTGGTGCGTCACGCAGGCGATTCGCAGGAGGCGCTCGTTCCTGCGGTCGAATCCGCTTTCGCGCGGCTCCATCGGCATGTGCGCGGATTGCAACGGACACTGAGCACGCGAATGTCGGAGCTCGAAGCGGCGGACCACCATATCGCAAAGCTCGAAGAGAAACTGCTGAAGTTAAAAGAGGCTAAGCGCCAGTTGAAGCAGTTGAAGCAGGAAAAACAGGCGCTCCGCAAATCGCCGGAACGCAAGATCGGCCAGGTCCTGCTCGCGCCCTACCGTTTGCCGCAGAAACTGCTGCGCGAAGTGCGCAAGCGATTTCCCAAGCCTAACGAGTCGTCTCGCGTGGCCGCACCCAGCGAATATCATAAGTGGATCGAGAAGCGGCTCGCCCAGAGCGGCGAGCTTGGTGCCTTGCGCGATCAAGGACGTGCTTTCTCCTACCAACCTTGCATCAGCATTATCACACCGGTTTTCAATACCCCGGTGACATGGCTGACCGAGTGCGTCGAGTCGGTGCTCGTCCAGACTTACGAAAAATGGGAGCACATCCTGGTCGATGATTCTTCGACCGATCCGGAAACACTTCGATGTTTGCAGGAACTTGCGGCCCGGGATTCGCGCATCATTCTGGGGAGCGATGACAAGAGAGGCGGGATTTCCGCCGCCTCAAATCGCGGCCTCGCGCTCGCGCAAGGTGATTGGGTGGCGTTCCTCGATCACGACGATGTGCTCGAACCGGATGCGCTTTTTCAAAACGTGAAATGGCTGCAAGAGCATCCCGACTCGGACCTGATTTATTCGGATGAAGACAAACTGACGGAGACAGGCTTCGATTCGCCCATTTTCAAACCGGACTGGTCTCCGGATTATTTTCTCTCATGCAACTACATTTGCCATTTCACGCTCATTCGCCGCGACCTGGTCAGGGAGGTGGGTGGTTTCCGTTCGGAGTTTGATGGCGCGCAGGACTACGATCTCTTTCTGCGCGTGACAGAACGAACTGACCGAATCGATCACATCCCGCGCGTACTTTATCACTGGCGGCGCAGCCTCGCTTCCACCGCGGACAATATCCGGCGCAAGCCCGGCTCGCTCGAGACCGGCCGCCTGGCGCTCGAAGCGCACCTGGAACGACGGCAGCAGGCGGGGCATGTCTCAATCGACTGGCGCACGCACGCCTACTGGATCAAGCGCGAGCTGGCGGAAGCGAAAAAGATTTCGATTATCATCCCCGTGCGCGACCGCGTCGATTTGCTGGCCCGCTGTCTCGAGAGCCTGACGAGCAAAACCCGTTATGCGCCCTATGAGATCGTTGTGGTCGATAACGACAGCCAGTCCGAGGAGGCGCGCGCGTATTTCTCGCAGTTCAAGCACCGGCTTTTGCGTTACAGCGGCCCTTTCAATTTTTCCGCAGTGAATAATTTCGCGGTCGAGCAAACCGACAGCCCGTGGCTCCTCTTTTTGAATAACGACACCGAAGTGATTGAGGGCGATTGGCTCACCACGATGGCAGAGCATGTGCAACGGACCGAGGTGGGCGCGGTGGGAGCGCGCCTGCTTTATCCAGATGATACGGTGCAGCACGCGGGTATTGTCGTGGGCGTGGGCGGGATCGCAGAGCACGCTTTTCGCGGGTTGCCCGCGGAAGCGCCGGGCGTTTGCCGGCAATTGCAAGTGACGCGCAATTACAGCTCCGTGACCGGCGCGTGTTTGCTCACGCGCCGCGATGTGTTCGACGAGGTGGGAGGATTCGATGAGGAGCGCCTGCCGGTTACCTTTAATGACGTCGATCTCTGTCTCAAGATGCGGCGCGCTGGTTATCTCATTGTTTACACTCCGTTCGCGAAGCTGTATCACCACGAATCCGGCACGCGGCGGCGAACGGTGGAACCACTCGAGACCGAGGTGATACGCGAACGCTGGCCCGAGGTGCTCGAACGCGATCCGTATTACAACCCAAACCTTTCGCGCGACCGCGCCGATTTCTCGTTAGGCAACTAATCTCCGACTTCTGATATGAGCACTCCCGATAACAAATTGTGGCAAGGCCTGACGCCGGAGGCGCGAACGGCGCTCGTTCTCCGCGATTACGCGCCGCAAACATTTTCGCAGCAAGTGGCCGGAGCTGGCATCGACGCGGGAAAATTGGCCTCGGCGGATCGGACGAGCGCGGAAGTGCGCGAGGCCTGGATTCCGGGTGTCGAAATTTTCCCGCGCACGATCTATCCGCAGCGGCATCGAGGTTCGTTCGGCGAATTTGTCCGTCGCGATGAAGGCGTGCTGGCGCGGATCGGCTTCTGGCCCACGCAATGGGCCAGCGCGCGCATGTTCGCGCCGACCGCAAAAGGCTTTCACGTGCATCCGCCTAGCATCCCCGATGGGACTGCGCCGGCGGACTGGATGCGCCGCTGTTTTCTCGATGAGCCGGAAAATTATTCGCTGCGCCGTTACGAGAAAGAGCAGTGGGACGTCATGTTTTTCGTGCAAGGAGTCGCGGAAGTGATTCTCAAAGACGTGCGTGCGGGATTGCCTTCGCGGACGATGCGTTTCTTCATCGACGGTGATAACCATCGCAGCGTGCACAACATTGGCTTCGTGGTGCCGCCGGGAGTCGCGCACGCCATCCGGGTCGAGGGATCCGAGGATGTGATCATGGTTTACGGAACGAGCACGTCGTTTACTCCGGAGTTCGAAGGGCGGATCGCGAGCGAAATCGAAACGGCAACGCTGCCGGAATCGTGGCAGCGTTTCCTGAACCTGTAGCGGCGGTCTATGGCCGCCGGCTTTCTTTTCCTAACGCTCGATCCGTCGGCGGTCATAGACCGCCGCTACAGGAAACGATGAAGCGCAGCTTCAACCCGGCCGAGCCAGAGTTAATGGACCGGCCGCAGCCGGTCACGCCGGAATTGGTGAGCGATTTGCGCAACCTGCGCCAGCTCAATCGCTGCTTTGGCAGCTACGCGCTCATCCTGCATTTCCTGCGGCGCTGGATCCAGCCCGGCGCGCAAGTGCGCGTGCTCGATCTCGCCACTGGCTCCGGAGATATTCCGCGGCTCGTGATCGACTACGCCAGAAAAGTTGGCGCGAAAGTGACGGTGGAGGCAGTCGATCAGCAAAGCTCCACCCTGGAGATCGCGCGCGGGTTGAGCGCGAATTATCCAGAGATCGATTTCATCCAGGGCGATATCCTCTCGTTCGGGGACGATGGCCAATACGACATCGTCCTCTGTTCGCTAGCGCTTCATCATTTTGACGAAGGCGCGGCGACGCAACTGCTCGAACGCTGCCGGAAATTATCGAGAAAATTTGTTCTAGTTTCCGATCTCAGACGCGGTTGGCTCGCCTCTGTCGGCGTCTATCTGCTTACCGTCTTCATCTATCGGGAGGTCATGACCCGCACGGATGCAAGGCTCTCAGCCGCGCGCGCGTTTTCTTTTCGTGAATTTCGCTCGCTCGCCGAACGCGCGGGATGGAAGAACTTTGGACACCGCGAATTTCGTTTCATCCGCCAGGCCATCTGGCTCGAACCGGCGCCGAAGAAAATTTTTTAGACGGTGTCGCCTAAATGCATTCCAGTCCTTCCGACTCACTGAAGAAAATAGACCTGAACAACGCCAATGCCGGTTGCCTCACCTTTGCCTCGCACCTGTGCGGTGTATTGTCCGGGCGGTATGGTAGTAACGAGGGCCGCTTCCAAATCGTGGGTCGGTTGCAGGCCGGTGTACTCGAGCTCCTGCCGTTGCGTTGTTTTCCAATCGTCATTCTCCAGCACGATTGCGCCGTTCTGGTCCCTTAGCTGGAGGGTGGTATCAGTCAGGGCGTTCGTGATACCAAACGCGAACAAGGAGGGACCAATCGCACGGACCACGACTCGCACGGGGCCATTCTGCACGATGAAGCCCGCGATCATGAGTTTATCGCCGGGTTGGATCAATCCTCTCGTGGCGATGTTTGCCAGTCTGGCAGGAGAGGCAGGGCTGAGATCGTAAGCGTCGACCACGCCGGTGCCAATGGTGTTGCCCACTCCGCGCACCACCGCGGTGTAACTGCCCGGAGCAAGGTTGGCGATGACAGCGGATTCCAAGTCGTTGCCCGGTGCCAGCTGGCTCGCCGCGATCTCTGCAGATTGATCGCCGGTAATGAGGCCACCAAGCTGGGTGATTTTCCAATCGTCATTTTTCGCGACGATCGCATTACTCGCATCATGAATCTCCAGGGTCGGATTTGCCAAGGCGTCACCGATCCCAAAGCCGGCGAGTGATGGACCAATCGCGCGCACCATCATTTTCTTGCTCGAGCCAGCCGGTCCCTGAACGATAAAACCCTCGATCAAAACGTTATCATCCGTGCCGACTGGCAAGCGGGTTGAAACATTTCCGATGGTCGAGCCAGCTGGGCCGACCAGGCGGAGAAGCGACGGCGCAGTAGTTTCGTTTGGAAAATGATATGGGCCGCTGAGCAGGAATGAACCATCAAGTTGGCGC
Source organism: Spartobacteria bacterium (assembly GCA_003134785.1). Taxonomy (GTDB): domain Bacteria; phylum Verrucomicrobiota; class Verrucomicrobiia; order Chthoniobacterales; family UBA10450; genus AV80. The sequence continues at coordinate 134,665 of PLCN01000020.1, read as the reverse complement.
GCTAGCGTGCTAGCGAGGCGTGAATATTTCTCACGGAACGCTGGGGCGACAAAGGAGGTGTCGACTGAGCCGTCGGGATTCAAGCTGGCGATGCCAGGAGCAGGTGCTCCGTTGAAGGCTTCAAACGTGCCGGTGATCAGAAGTTTTCCGTCAAATTGTGGCTCAATGTTCTCTACGCCAGGAAAGAATGTGGAGGTCTCGGTCGTCGCGGTCCATTGCGCGCCACCTCCAGATGTAAACGTGTTATCCACCGTGCCGTCGGATTGGAGCCGAACAATCCCTCGTGCCGCGGTTCCATTGAAGGAGGTAAAGTGGCCTGCAATGATGATGCGGCCGTCGGACTGAATCTGCGCATCGAGCAAGGGGAGGCTGGCCGTCCAGACGCCTTCGTTCGGTTGAATGGTCTGGCCTGTTATCGGATCGAAGAGGACCGGGAAGGTCTGGCTTAGATCGAGCGGCGTGAACGTGGTTTCCGTAAAACCAGCGTCGATTGACCCATCGGCATTCAACCGCACGAGATGGAAGAGCCAGTCCGACGTAAGCGCAAGGTATTCGAACAGGGTTTTCCCGTCGGGTTGCACGGCTAAGCTGCGACTGCCAACGTTCATCCCGAACAACTGTCCGGTCTCACCGCGGTGGACTTGGGTGGACCGGATCGAATCCGGGAATGCAAACGTGTCAAAGTGGCCGTCGGCCCGGAGACGCGTGAGAGTGCTGTAGACCATCGATTGACTGTCGGTGCCGGCGCAAAGGAGCACCTTTCCCTCCGGGGCAGCGATCGCATTCTGGAAAACCGGCGGAGCGTCCGTGGCGAAGGCAGTATCCTGCGTCCCGTTGGGTAGAACTTTGCCGTAAGTGAAAGCGTTCGCTTTTAGCCCGAAAACAAAGAATGTGCCGTCGGGCAAAGGCGTTAAACCCCGGGCGCTAAAACCGCCGGTGAGAAAACTGTTCGGGTCGGAACTCGAGAGGGTAAAGTTCGGATCGAGCGAACCGTCGCTCAGAAGACGCCCGATGTTGTAAGGAATCGCGAGATCGATCTTGTCGCCGAAGCCCACGAGAGTTGAGCCATCGGAGAGCCTGGCAAAGCTGTTCGGGGCGGTGTCCACACCGGTTCTGTGGCTCGAAGTTAAGCTGGGATCGATCGTGCCATCAGAATTGAGCCTGGCTACACCGGAAATGCGAATTGGTCGGAGCTCCGGGCGGATCGACATCAGTAAATATGCCTCCGACCAAAATCCGCGCGTCGGACTGCAGCTGGACGGAGACTGGTGTTCCAGCTATGGCCGGATTAAACGTGCCGTCTATCATGACAGGCTGGCGAAAGCTGGTGTCTTTCGAACCGTCGCTGTTGAAGCGATAGACGGAATTGTTAACCGCGGCGACGAACTTTCCATCGGGTTGAAGCACGAGATCGCGCCCGGTTAGCAGGCTTGTGATTGTTGAGGTGGAACTGAAACCCGCGTCGAGACTACCATCTGCATTCAGCCGAACCAAGGGCGCCCGCGTCATCGCGGATCCAGTTCCAAATTGGAAACGACCCGAGAGGACATCTTGCCATCGCTTTGAACGACGATCGAACGAACCGGACTGGTAGGGGTGCGGGTAAAGCCGGCCGCGTGGAAGGTCGAATCTAGGGAACCGTTGTCGTTGAGCCGGGCAACTCCAGGAGGGGCCGTGCCATCCACAGCGTCGAAGGCTCCGCCGATCAAAACCTTTCCATCAGGTTGGAGCGCCGCCGAATAAAGCAGCCCATAATCGGGGAAGCTGACAGGAACAAAACTCGAATCCACCGTGCCATCGGCCAGGAGTCGAACAATGCCTTCGCGGGGATCGTTTCCTGCGAACGTAAGAAAAAGGCCGACGACCAAAACCTTTCCATCCGGCTGGACGAGAATTTGCCGCACATCCAAGTAGGTGTCGGGCCCGCCGACAGTCGCGGGCGCGAAGCTTGAGTCGATTGATCCATCCGCGTTCAGCCGGAGAATCTGCTCAGCGTCTTTGGCGCCATAAAGGTAGCGCGTGGCGGCGACGTAGATTTTGCTATTGCCGGCTGGAGTGGCTGCCCCGACCGATTTGTAGATGCGACTAAAATTGAAGGAAGTGTCCAGCGTCCCGTCGGCCAGAAATCGTGTGATCGCACCAGACGGCTGATCCGTTAGGGTGTCGGGATCGAAAAAGAGGAGGTATTTCCCGTCCGGCAGGAGGAGGGCGCGTTCGGGAGCGACCGGTTTGACAAAAAAAGGAGCTCGAAAGTTTGTGCCTGGCGTAAGACCCGCGGCCCCTGCGGGCGCAGAGGTTAAGAGTCCGCCAATTAATCCAAGGCAAAGTGAGAGAATCAGCGTGCGGTCGAAGAATCTCGCGACACTGGGAATTGATTGTGTCGGGTGAGGAATCAGCAAAGGAGTTTTCATCCTCAGGAAAGGGATTCTTTTGCGGAGTAAGTCACGAAAGAGTGATCCGAATTTAGGAGGAGGTTGATCGGGGGCTTAATCGACGCACCGCTGAGCAGTCGCGCAGGCACGATTAGTATCATCCCAGTCCCTGGCGTCAAATCTTCTTACGCGTTGTAAATAATGTTGAGGCTGGTCAGGACCTTTCGGCTTAAATCGCTGACATGACACCGGTGGTCGGATTGACTGGCGCGTGGAGTCGCGCTGCGCAATTATTGCGACCGTGCACGTTGTCCAAACCGTCGCCGCCGCCATCGCTTTAGCGCGCAACGGTGCGGAGCGAAGAATTCTCGTGCCGACGATGGGCGCGCTCCACCGAGGTCACCTCGAATTGATCCGCATCGCGCGGACTGCGGCTGGGAAGGAGGGCGAAGTCGCGGTGAGCATTTTTGTGAACCCGCTTCAGTTCGCTGCGGGAGGAGATTTTGAAAAATATCCGCGGCCCGAAACGGGCGATGAGGAACTTTGCCGCGGCGCTGGCGTGGATATTCTTTTCCGGCCGAGTGCGGACGAGATGTATACGAATGATTTCTCTGTCGCCGTCGAGGAGAATTCGCTTTCCAGCACGCTGGAAGGGAAGTCCCGGCCCGGACATTTTCGCGGCGTCTGTACGGTGGTGGCGAAGCTCTTTCATGTTCTCGCGCCGGACGCAGCAGTGTTCGGTGAGAAGGATTTCCAGCAGCTCGCGATCATTCGCCGGATGGTGCGCGACCTGAATTTTCGAATCGAGATCATCGGCGCTCCGACTGTGCGGGAAACCGATGGACTGGCGTGCAGCTCGCGCAATCAATATCTGAGTCCGACCGAGCGGCAGCAGGCGCCGGTCTTGCGCGCCGCTTTGCTGGAAGCGGCGCGGCTTGCCGGGGGCGGCGAACGTTCGGCGGCGGCGATCATCGACGCTGCGCGCAAAATCATAAATGGGTCGCCGCTCGCGCGGATCGATTATCTCGAGTTGGTGAATGCCGAGACTTTGGCACCGATCGAAGCGCTGGAAGAGAATTCGCTCATCGCTGTCGCGGCCTTTTTCGGACAGACTCGGCTGATCGATAACATCCGGCTCTGATGAAGGAATACGATTTCGTCGTGATCGGCAGCGGCATTGCCGGGCTGACGTTCGCTTTGAAAGCGGCGAAGCACGGATCCGTTGCTGTGGTCACGAAACGCAAAGGGGCGGATTCGAATACGGCCTGGGCGCAGGGCGGGATCGCGTGCGTGACGAGCGACGAAGATTCCTTTGAGCTTCATGTGCAGGACACGCTCGAAGCCGGCGCGGGCCTGTGCGACGAGACCGCTGTGCGGACGATCGTGATGGAAGGCCCGACGCGTGTTCGCGAGTTGGTCGGACTCGGATTGCATTTCGACGACCGCGAAGTCTCCGGCCATCGCGAGCCAGATCTCGGCCGGGAGGGTGGCCATTCGAAGCGACGCGTTTTGCATGTCCAGGATGTGACCGGGCTGGAGATCGAAAAGACTTTGCTGCGAGAACTCGATCGCTCGCCCCGGGTGGAGTTACTCGAGCATCACATGGCCGTCGATTTGATTACGGCTGGAAAACTTGGCTTCGCCACGGAGGACCGCTGCCTCGGGGTCTACGTGCTCGATGAGCGCTCCGGCGAAGTGGAAACGATCCGGACCGACCGGCTGGTCCTGGCCACGGGCGGTTGCGGGAAAGTTTATCTTTATACGACGAATCCCGACATCGCGACCGGCGACGGCGTGGCCATGGCCTGGCGCGCGGGTGCAGTTATCGCAAACATGGAGTTCATCCAATTCCATCCGACCTGTCTTTTTCATCCCCAGGCAAAATCGTTTCTCGTGTCCGAGGCGGTGCGCGGTGAAGGCGGAATTTTACGCAACAGCCGGGGCGAAGATTTCATGAGCCGTTATCATCCGCAGCGGTCGCTCGCTCCCCGCGACATCGTCGCGCGCGCTATCGACGCCGAGATGAAACGCTCTGGCGCCTCATGCGTCTTTCTCGACATCACGCACCGCTCCCTGGAATTTTTGCAGGAACGTTTTCCGCACATCTACGAAACTTGTTTGCGCTGGGGGATTGATATGGCCAAGCAACCGATCCCCGTGGTCCCGGCAGCGCATTATCAATGTGGCGGCATCAAGACTGACTTGAATGGCGCGACGACCATGCCGGGGCTGTATGCGATCGGCGAGGTCGCTTGTACCGGCTTGCACGGCGCGAATCGGCTGGCGAGCAATTCGCTCCTGGAGGGATTGGTCCTGGCGCATCGTGCGGTCGACGCGCTGGTGCGTGAGCAGCCTACTTCGCACGCTGTTCGGGCAATCTCGTTGCCGGAATGGGAGGCGGGCGATGTGCAAAATGTGGATGAACTCGTGGTCATCTATCACAATTGGGACGAGATCCGGCGGCTGATGTGGGATTACGTCGGCATCGTGCGCACGGACAAGCGGCTCCAGCGAGCCAGCGCTCGGCTGCGCAATCTGCAACGCGAAATCCGGGAGTTTTATTGGAACTTCAAAATCTCGGTGGACCTACTCGAGCTTCGTAATCTTGCGACGGTCGCCGCGCTCATCGTGGATTCCGCGCTGAGCCGGAAGGAAAGCCGCGGGTTGCACTTCACTCTCGATTATCCGGGACTCTCGGATCGGGTGTTCAAGCGGGACACGCTGGTTAGCCGGACGTGATGAATTCAGCTGGCTTGGTTAGTGCTATGTAAGGAGGCAGCCCGGACGGCGCCAGGCGGTCTCCGAGGGAAACACTTGCCTTTCCGGGTTTTATCGGATAAAAACAATCCGCTTATCGCCTAATGAAAAGATTCTCCGTCCTTTTCGCCTTGCTCATGGTGAGCGCCGCTGGTCTGCGCGGCCAATCGCCCTACGAGAGCAGCGCCGACTTCGCGAAGTATGCGATGAAATTACGCGAGCAGGCTCTCCTTAAAGTCGAGCCGCAAGTTTTCGTTCCCACGACCTCGCGCACCAGCATGACGCGCTTTCCGTGGAAGACGAATATCGTGACCACCGTTTTTTGGATTGGCGAAGCCGCAGGCGGAAATAATCCGGTGCCGAATGTGAAAAGTTCCTGGGACGCCAATTGGACTTCAAACTACGGCGGCTTCGATACGCCCGACGCCGGTTCACGCCGGAATTACATCCCGGTCTCGTTCGTCCCGCGGCAAAATCCATTTTATGTCGCGCTGCCTTACAACGATGTCACGCATGGACAATTCAAACCGGAAGCCGCGCTGGTGATTCCGTGGTTCAAGCAAGTCTACAGCGAGCCGGGCCACTCGGTTTGCAAGGACCGCTGGCTCGCCATTCGCAAAGGCAACCGCACCTGCTACGCGCAATGGGAAGATTGCGGCCCGTTTCGCACCGACCATTTTCAATACGTTTTCCAGAACGAACGGCCGAAGCCAAACTTGAATCGGGGCGCGGGTCTTGATGTTTCGCCGGCGGTGCGGGATTACCTTGGGCTGTCACCGACGGATGTGACCGACTGGCAATTTGTCGAAGTGCGTGATGTGCCGCCGGGTCCGTGGCGCAACTATGGCGATAACAATCATTTCGTCATCGCCAAGCGCCAGACCGAGCAACGGGTGGTGCAGGAAGAGACGGATAAGAAGAAGAAGTAACGAGCGTTTTTTTACGCTTGATCGCAGCAACCAAGGAGCGGCGGTTTCTAAACCGCCGACCGAAAAAAGGGGCGGATGGAAACCGCCTAGGAAAAGACGGGCGGTTTGGAAAGCGCCCCTCCTTGGGAAGACGGTTTGGAAACCGGCTTTTATTCCGCGGCGCCGAGTTTCGTCGACAACGCCCGAAATGTGTCCGTGAGCGTTTCCGCTCGCTGCGTGAGTGGTTCGTAGCGCTTGCGCTCAGTCGTACAGAAGGCGGCAAGTGGTGCGAACGCCACGGAGATCTCCTGATAGAAAAGATCAATGGCGTGATTCATCTGCTGTTCGATCGCGTGGACCAATTCCAGGCGTTTCATTTCCATTTCGTTGTCGTAAGCGGACAAGATTTTTCTTCGCTGGGTGAATGCGACGATCGTTCCGATGACGGCGGCGGACGCCGCGAGCACTCCGGTTACATCCGCCACGGACGCGCTGCTCATCGCCACGATCACGGTGATGATGCCACCGGCTGCCGCTACTCCGGCCGGCAACCGAAGCCAGGCGGCCGTTTCACGAAACATCTTGGCGAGTTGTTCCTCCACGCCCTTGGAGGCGATGCGCTCGACCAGCGTGAGTTGAATTGATTGCAGAAGATCGCGGCGTTGGCGCGCGAAGTCGGGCACGTTTGTGCTCATGCGGTTCTTGTCCGCGGAATCGAATTGCGCCCCGAGCATGTCTTGCAGTTGCGGCCAGAGACCTCGCAGATCGATCTCGAGCAACTGGACTGCGTTCTCGATTTGCGGTTGGACCGTCTGGCGCAGTTTCGCTTCCACTTCGGTTTGGAATTCCTGTTGCCATTGCTGCCGGCTCCAGACGAGCCGCCACGTTCGCCAGAAGGAAAGCTTTTCCTCGAGCAGCTTTGTTCCCTGCCGGGCGCCCTCACGGCAGGCCTGCTCGACGCCGCGAAGAAACCCGGCTACCTGACGCAAGGTCTGGTCTTTTCGCGCTCGAAGAAATTCCTCCACGCGAGTGAGCTGTGCTTCATCCCGCAGGATCGTATCGAAACAGCCGCGAATTTCTTCCGCGACTTCTCCGAGGATCACGCCCGCCGTCCGCGCGGTCGAGCGCAATTTCAAAATGCGCACGCCGGATTCCGTCACCATGTGACTGATCTGGTCTTCCAGCGGTCCGAACTGGCTCTCCTGCCACAGTCTTTCTTTGTCCATACCGGTGGTGCGTGCGCGCAGCGCCTTGCGGGCCGACACGGGGAAGATCGGCGGCGCGAATCCCAGTTTTTGCATGGCCGTGTCCTGCAGATGACGATGAATGACGTCGATCTCCGTGGGCTCGCGCAAATCCGCTTGTTGAAGGAGGAAGACGACGTTCTTCAGCCATTTTTTTTGGACGAAATTCAGCAGATCCCAAGCGGATTGCGACCATGGGTTCACGACCGAGAAGACAAAGAGAACGAGATCGGCGCGGGGAATAAAACTTTCGGTGATCGTCTGGTGTTCCGGCACCATGGTGTTCGTGCCGGGCGTGTCCACGACATTGAAGTCGCGCAGAAACGAGATCGGCAAATAGCGCTCGGTCAGCTGCGGCGAGACCACGACCGATTTCTCCTCGGCGCCGTAACGAAAAATGTAAACGCGGTCGGTGGCTGGGAGCACATCCACCTTCGCAAATTCGTGGCCAAAAAGCGCGTTGAGCAACGATGATTTGCCCGCTTTGACTTCGCCCACGACCACAAAGAGCAACGGCTCCCGAACGTCCGTCAGCAAACCGTGCAGCGTATCGAGGATGGCTGGGTCGCGGCGTATGTCGGAGCTGAGTTTCAGCAGCCCCGCGAGTGCAGCTTCGAGCTCGGTTCGAAGCTGCAAATAATTATCGGCGATCATGCCGGCCTGCTATCCGCCTGGAGCGGTAGTGCTGGGCGGGGGAGTATAGGCGGAAGCAGGCGAGGCACCGGGCGCGGGACTCGGACGCGGCGTGGGCGTTGGCTTCGGCGGCAGCGGTGTCGCCATCGCGAGCAGCTCGGTCACCGTGACGGACTTAAAACCTTTCCGCTCCAATTGATCAAAGGTCGCCGGCATTGCTTCGATCGTCGGGGGATGAATATCGTGCGACAGAACGATCGAACCCGCGTGCGTTTCCTTCAGGATTCGACTGGTGACGACACTCGGTCCCGGCCTCTTCCAATCGAGCGGATCCACGTCCCAGATGATGATGCGATAACCAAACTCGTCATGGATCCAGCGCTTCTGATGCGCGGTGATCGAGCCGTACGGCGGACGCAACAGCGTTGGGTGTTTGCCGATCGCCGCCGTAATCGCGTCGTCCGTTTTTTGCAGTTCGCGGCGCACCGCTTCATCCGACATCTTGCCCAAATTCGGATGCGACCACGAATGGTTCCCGATCTCATGACCTTCACGAACGGCGCGCTGGAGAATTTCCGGATGGTCAACCGCGTTTTGGCCCACCACGAAGAAGGTCGCCTTCATATGATGCGCCGCGAGAAGGTCGAGCAATTTCGGCGTCAGAGTTTTGTTCGGACCGTCGTCGAAGGTGAGGGCGATGTAGGGTCCGTCAACGTGAACGGAATTGAAAGTCACCTGCGGTTGAACTGGCGAAGTGGGGGCTGCGATAGCCGCGCGCACCGGGGCCGGCGTGGCCGTGCTCTTTTCGACCGGCTGCGCAGGAGGAACATTTTGCCCTGAAACCGCTTGAAGAGCGAGGAAACTGGATGAAGCAAGAGCGAGCAACCGTCGGGCAAACATTGGATGGCAAGTCGGATCGGGAAAACTTCCGGTGTATGTAGCAGAGGCGACTTGCAACGCAAGTTGCCCGCCCCGGGAACTCTCTCTCGATTATTCTGCCGAAGCGGCGTTCACGGCAGTAATTTCCGGCTACAAGACCGTGTTGTGGCAATCATCCTGCTCACGAAAGGAAGGGGATTACACACATTCCGCGTAGGCGGATTAACGCGCGTCGGTGGTTCGAAAAACTCTCGATGCGTGCGATATTGCTTCTCCTTTAAATGAAAATTTTGCTTGTAGAGGATCACCCGGGGAGTCGCAAAAATCTGAAGCGGCTTATCGAGCGGCGTGGACACGAGGTACTCGGTGTCGGCAGCGCGGAAGAGGCCGAAGCGGCGCTCGCGTCGGAGAATTTCCCTTTTTTGATTCTCGATTGGATGCTGCCGGGAAAAAGCGGCGTCGATCTCTGCCGCCAATTACGCGCGCAACCAAACGGCGACGCAATGTTTATCGTTCTCGTGACCGCGCGGGCCGATACCGCGGACCTCGAGCAGGCGCTCGAAGCGGGAGCGAATGATTACCTGACCAAACCTCTCGATCTCGAATTGCTCAATGTGCGGCTTTCCGTGGCGGAGCGGCAGATTCGCGAGCTGTCGGAGCGCAACCACGCACGTGCAGCCTTGCTGGAATCCGCGCACACGATGGCGAACATTCTCGAGAACACGACGGATGGCTATTTCACCGTCGATTCCGAATGGAAATTGACTTACTTGAACGCTAAGGCGGAGGCGATGCTCGCGCGCTCGCGCGATGATTTGCTCGGCGGCGTGCTTTGGGAAAAATTTCCTGAATTGGTCGGTTCCGTCTACGAAGCCAATTATCGAAAGGTCATGGCGGAGGCGGCCCCGATAGAATTCGAGGCAAGTGATCCCAGCGGAAAAGTTTGGCATGAAGTGCACGCTTACCGGACCAATGGCGGCGTCTCCGTTTTCTTCCGAGAGATTAGCGAACGGAAAAAAAGCGAATCCGAACGCCTGACCACGAGCAAGCTCGAATCGCTCGGCACTCTCGCCGGCGGCATCGCGCACGATTTGAATAACATCCTCACCGTGATTTCTGGAAACATCGGCCTGGCTCAAATCGAAGCTCCGGCGGAATCCGGGAGTCTTCTTGGTTTTCTCTCGAAAGCAGGACAGGCCGCGCAACATGCGGCGCATCTTTCCGGTCAGCTCCTCACTTTTTCGAAGGGTGGCACGCCGCTCAAGAAAGTCGTCTCGATCGGAGAATTGCTCGAACACTCGGCTGAGTTCTCCCTCTACGGATCGAACCTGCGCGCGGACTTCGATCTCGCAGTCGATCTTTGGAAAGCGGAAGTGGACGCCGGACAGATCGAGCAAGTGGTGAATGCGTTGATGCTCAATGCGCGGGAAGCTATGTCGGGCGGCGGCACCGTCCGCGTTCGCGCGCGCAATGTGGTGCTCGAGGAAGAAGCCGACGCGATCCTGCCCGCGGGGCCTTACGTCAAGATCACCATCACCGACTGCGGCGCTGGAATACCCGAGGAATTGCGGGCGAAAATTTTCGATCCTTACTTCACCACCAAGCCGACCGGAACAGGGCTCGGGCTGGCGATCAGCTACTCGATCGTGAAAAAACATGGCGGCATGCTGCTGCTGGAAAGCGCATCGCCGGAAGGCTCCACGTTTGCGTTTTACCTGCGGGCCAGCGACCGCAAGCTGGCGGCTGCAGAAACGCGAGTGCCGCAACGCGCTTTCCATTTCAATCATCAGCGCGTGTTGGTGATGGACGACGAAGCGGCGATTCGAGAACTCACTTCGCAACTTCTCGGAACGCTTGGTTACGAAGTGACCGCAGTGCCGGATGGGCTCGAGGCTGTGCGCATTTACGAGCGCGCATTGCGCCGCGGAGAAAATTTTCAGGCGGTGATTCTGGACGCGACTGTGCGCGGCGGGATGGGCGGCGTGGCGACGATCGAGCGTTTGCGCTCAATGGATCCGAGGGTGAACGCGATTATTTGCAGCGGCTATTCTGACGAAGCGGCCTTGTCTGAATTCCTGGCCTACGGATTTCGCGGAGCGCTGCCGAAGCCATTCACGCGCTCGGAACTGGCGGATGCCCTTCAGCGCACGTTCGAAGGGGCCAATTCGAATTAACGGAACGGCTCAGCCTTTCCGCATCTTCTCCAGCCACGCGATGAAGACCACGGGGCTACCGCTATTGTAGCCCACGCGCTCCGCCAGCTTTGATCCATCGCTGCCGAGCAGGACGATGCAGGGAAAACCTTCGACGGCGAATTTTTGCGCCAGCTCCATGTTCTGCGCCGCGAGTTCACGTGGCTGTTCTTTCCCGCGGGGGAAATCCACTTCCAGCAAGATGAAGTTCTTCGCCGCGTAGCTTTGAAATTCGGGGGAAGTGAAAACTTCCTTCTTCATGAGAATGCAGGGAGGGCACCAGTCGGAACCGGTGAATTCAATCAGAAGGGGTTTGTTCTGGGCGTTGGCTTCCTGCTGCGCTTGTTTGTAATCCGTCAGCCATTCGAATTTATCAGCCGTGGCTTTTTCCGCGTTCGTCTTTGGATGGCAACCAACCGCGAGCGTAGCAGCTATGGTGGCCGCGAGCAGCAAACGCAGATTGATTTCCTTCACGCGCCAACTTCCCCGGAATCCGCTGGTTCGCAAGAAGCAGACCGCACCGGCGTCTCCCAGGCTCGCGGGCGAGTGATCAGCGTACAAAGCTAGCCCGGCGGGGTACGCCGGGCTAAAAAACCGAAGGAAAGATTTCTTATTTGATGTGGCCGGAGACGAGCTTGGTCATCTCGAACATGCTGACCTGGCTCTTGCCGTTGAACACTGGCTTGAGCGAATCGTCCGCATTGATCATGGTCCGTTTTTTCTTATCCTGGCAGCCGTTCTTCTTGATGTAGTCCCAGAGTTTTTTGGTGAGCTCGGAACGGGGAAGCGGTTTGGAGCCGACGATCGCGGAAAGTTTGTCGTCGGGCTGCACCGGTCTCATGAAGGCGGCGTTCGGTTTACGTTTGGAAGCAGGTTTTTTGGGTTTCGGCATAGAGGCTGATTAATCCTTCACTCGTGGGAGGGCAATACTAATTTTAGGGAAATCGAAAAGATTTTCTCCGGTCAATTTTCGCGGCGGACGGCGATCGCCGCCACGTCGTCCGGAGGAGGCTTGCCGCCATCGTTCATCATCGCTTGATCGACCACGCGGCTGACCAACGCCTGGGCGTTCTCGGCCATAGGGTGCAACATTTCCGCGAGCCGCTCCGACGAGAGCCGTGGATTTCCGTCGTGCCCGGCGCCGTAGAGACCGTCGGTATAAAGAAAAAATGCGTCGCCCGGTTCCAGGTCGATGTGCGCTTCAACGAACTCCGAGCGCTCGAGCAATCCGAGTGGCGGCGCCGATGAGCGAATCGATTCGGTGCCTCCGGTGTTCCGCGCGACGAGCAACGGCGGATGTCCCGCGCCCACTACGCTCGCGCGGCCAGTCGCCGGATCGAGCGCCACACACATCGCCGTCATAAACGAGCGGGCGCCGAAAATACTCCGGAAATCGTTGTTCACCGCCTCCATGATTTCGGCCGGCTCGTTGTGCTCCACGGCGCCGTGATGAAAAAGAAGTTTGGCCAGCGTGGTGAGAAGCGCGGCGGACGCGCCATGTCCCGTCGCGTCCACGATCCAGAATAAAGTTCTGCCGTCGGCCATGCGCAGCCAGCCGTAGATGTCGCCGCCGACTTGGATCACGGGTCGATAACACGCTGCGACGTCCCATCCCGGCATCACAGGCGGCTTTTGCGGAATGAGAGATTGTTGCGTCAGTCGCGCGGCCGCGAGGTCGCGCTCAAGATTTCGCCGCCACGCTTCGAGTTCGTCATTTTGCTGCTGCAATTGGCTGCGCATCGAGCGAAGGCGCAGTTGTGTCTCGATCCGCGCGCGCAGCACCGCTTGATTGATCGGCTTGGTTACGAAATCGTCCGCGCCAGCTTCCAGACATAAGACTTCGCTTTCTTCGCCGCCGTGTCCCGTTAGCATGATCGTCGGCAGTTGCGCGATCGCCGCGTCCGGATCCTGGCGCAATTGTTTCAACACCTCCGCGCCATCCATCTCAGGCATGTCGAAATCCAAAAGCAAAAGCGATGGCCGATCGGCGTGCAGGGACGCGAGCGCCTGGATTCCATCCGGCACTTGCGTGCAAGAATAACCGGCTCCCGAAAGGATGCGCACGAGCAGCTTCCGGCTGGTCGTGTCATCATCGGCTACCAAAATTCGCTCGGTCGGTTTCTTGCCCATCTTTAATTTGTGATTCGCAAACAGTGGTCTGCGAAACTGTATTTTTCGTCGACGGAATTGTGTCGAGGTCCGGGGAGAGCGACGCATCCAACAAATAGCCGGCCGTTTCTCCGGCTATTTAACGATTGTCAGCCAGCGAACTATGAATTACAACGGATAGGCTCTCGTCCAATCCCAACTTATGAAACTTCCGATCACGCTCGCCCTTTTCGGTGCCCTGGTCTTCCTCTCATCGTGCGAGGACGAACCGCCGGTGCGTCCGACGCGCCATCGCAATTCGAAGTATCCCCCAGGGCCGCAGAGTCAATATCCGCCCCAACCCCAGCCATACGATCCCAATAATGCGCCGCCAGGGCCGCCTGAAACCGCTCCGGTGGAGCCGCCGCCCTCCACGCCGGCCGCGACTGCGGCGGTGGTGAAGCCGACCAAAGGCGACATCCCGTACGGAATTCCTGTTCCGAACAAACCCGGCTTTGTCACCAGTCCGTACGCACCCAATCAAGGCTACGTAGATGTCCGCGGATTTCCGCCGGGCACCGAAGTCAAAGATCCCTACACGAACAAGATCTTTCTCGTGCCATAGGCGCGCCCAGGGTTACGGGGCATTGGGAATTCGTTCGCTCCCTGAGAATGAGCGAACGTCGGCGGCACTGGACAAGCGCGTCGAATTTCCCGATGCTGACCGTCCCGCGTTCTTCCGGGAGCGAACGGGCTTGAGCCAAACCGATCTAATAGAGTCGCATGGAATTTCGCATTAAACGGGCGCCGCGCATCGAGGCGGAAATTGCGGTGCCGGGCGATAAGAGCATCTCGCATCGCGCCGTCATCATCGGTGCGCTTTCGAATGGCGTCTGTGTGTTGCGCGGATTTCTCCCGAGCGAAGATTGCCTCCACACCGTCCAGGCTCTTCGCGCGCTCGGGATCAAGATCGAGCACCCGGAGCCCGACATGCTTGTCGTGCATGGAAAGAAACGTTTGCTCACCGCGCCGGCCGGCGAAATCGATTGTGGAAATTCCGCCACCACCATGCGTTTGCTCGCGGGACTTCTCGCCGGGCAAAGTTTCGACAGCCGCCTGGTCGGTGGCGCCACGCTCTCCGGCCGTCCGATGGACCGCGTCATTTCTCCGCTGCGCAAAATGGGTGCGAACATCGTGGCCGACGGACCGAACGAAACCGCGCCCATAAAAATCCATGGCGTAAAACTCAAGGGCACTCGCCACGATTTGACCATCGCCAGTGCGCAGATAAAAAGCGCGCTGCTCTTGGCCGGCCTTTTCGCCAAGGGAAAAACAACCGTGCGCGAGCCGGCCGTCAGCCGGAACCACACCGAGTTGATGCTGAATTATTTTTTGGTGCGCACCGTTCACGAAGAGGATGGCGGCATCAGCATCTTCGGCGATCAAGTGCCCGAATCGCGCGATTTCCAAATCCCGGGCGATATTTCATCGGCGGCCTTCTGGCTGGTCGCGGCGGGGGCGCAACCCGGCGGCCATTTGCTCGTGCGCAACGTCGGCTTGAACGACACGCGCACCGCGCTGCTCGGCGTGCTCGTTCGCATGGGAGCGCAAGTGCGCGAGGCCGTCGAGGAAGTCGATCAAATCGAGCCGCGCGGAATCGTGGAAGTGACGGGCGCGCCGCTCAAGGGCACCGTCATTCAAGGAAAGGAAATACCCCAGCTCATCGATGAGTTACCGATCCTCGCCGTTGCAGCCGCTCTCGCGAACGGCACCACCATTATTCGGCAGGCGCAGGAGTTGCGCGTAAAGGAGACCGATCGCATCGCCGCGATCGCGCACAATTTGCGGGCGATGGGCGCGCAGGTCACCGAGCAGAGCGATGGCCTGGAGATCCAGGGCCGGGCTGCTTTGCGGGGCGCGCGGGTTGCGAGCTTTGGCGATCATCGCATCGCCATGGCCTTCGCCATTGCCGGGATGTTTGCCGATGGCGAAACCATTGTGCAGGACGTGGAGTGCGTGCGCGAATCGTATCCGGGCTTCGAAAAGGCGCTCGATGAATTCGTCAATTCGAAGCGAACGCGCCTAACGACTCCAGTCATCAGTTCGCTTTCGCCGACCCGAACCGAAGAAGAAGAATGAAGACGCGCAAGCCGGCCGCTTGCGTCACGAGGCTGGGGAGGTCCGGCTGGTGAGTCTTCCCGTTGCGCATCGAGTCGTGGCCATTGACGGTCCGGCCGCGTCCGGCAAGAGCAGCGTCGCGCGGGAACTCGCGCGGCAGATCGGTTACGACTACGTGAATTCCGGTGCGATGTATCGCGCTGTGACCTGGCACGTTTTGGAACGTGGCATTTCTCCCACCGACGGCGCCGCCATCGCGCGGTTGCTCGAAACCTCGCGCATTGATTGCGATCTCGATAAGGATGGCTCGCGCATTTTGATCGATGAGGTCGATCCCGCCGAACATCTGCGAGACGATCGCGTGAACGAGGAAGTTTCCCTCGTCAGCAGCGAGCCGCGCGTGCGCGAAATCCTCGTCGCGAAAATGCGCGCTTACGCGAACGATCGTGACGTCGTTATGGAAGGGCGCGATATTGGCTCCGTCGTTTTCCCCGAAACTCCCTACAAGTTCTACATCGACGCCTCCCCGGACGTGCGCTTGCGCCGGCGAATTGCGCAGGACCAGCGCGATCAGATTGCCGCGCGCGATCGTGCCGATTCCTCACGTCGCGCTTCTCCGCTGATTATCGCCGAAGACGCACACGTCATCGACAGTTCCAACCTGACCATCGAAGGCGTCGTGGGCGAAATCATCGGTCGCTTGAAAATGAAAGGGATGAAATTCAATTAACGAACTGGCGACTGAGCGAATGAACGATTGGAAGATCGCGTAATCGTTAATTCACCAAGTCGTTAATTCGCTAAGTATCTTGAATCCTTACTACTGGTTCTGCTACCACCTGATCAAATTGGCCGGCCGGATTTTTTTCCGGCTCCGCGTGCTCCATCGCGAACGCATGATCAATCGCGGACCCGTGATTATGGCGTCGAACCACGAGAGCTATCTCGATCCACCGCTTGTCGGCAGCGTCGCGGATCGCGCGATTTTTTTTCTCGCGCGCAAGAATCTTTTGGAAGGGCCGTTCTTCGGCTGGCTCTTGCCGAAACTGAATGTGATTCCCGTCGATCAGGAAGGGAACGATCGCAGCGCTTTGAAGGCGCTGATCCGGATCTTGAGAGCAGGCGAGGGGACTCTGGTTTTTCCCGAAGGCGAACGCACTCTCGACGGCCATTTGCGGCCCGCATTGCCGGGATTGGGATTTGTCATCGCAAAAACGCTTGCGCCCGTCGTCCCGATGCGGATCATCGGCGCGCGCGCGGCCTGGCCGCGAGGAGGCAAACCGGCGCTCTTTCATCCCATCACTGTCGTCGTCGGGGAACCAATTTATTTTACCGCCGCCGATCTCCAACCGCCGGGAAAAGATCTGTACCAACGCTTGAGCCGGCGTGTGATGGACGCGATCGCGGCGCTTTCAATCGAATGACTGTCTTGCGCCGAAGTGCCTGGCAGCGGACGATGGGGAGTGGAACCCTCGACGGAACAGAAAAGTGGCGCGGATTTATCTCGCGCCCCACGAACCGGCGTGAGGCTGATGATTGTGATCCTCATCGGGCTCGCGCTGGTTGCGATATACGCGAATATCCAGAAGGCTCGGCGCAATAAGATCGAAGAGGTGATTATCACCCCGGCATCAATTGTCACGCCCACTGCGGCTCCTTCTGCCGGGCGTTGATCGATTTCGACGATCGCGCATGCGGCCTGTGCCGCTGTTTCAATCGAATAACCAACAACCACCCCGGTCTAACCACACAATGAAAAAGTTTTGCACCATCGTCGCCGCGCTCGCGGTTCTTGTTTCCTGCCAGAAGCAACTGTCCGAGGAAGAGAAAAAAGCGGAAGTCGAGAAGCAGGTGCAAGAGCGTCTTGCCGCCGAACATCAAACGCAGGAACAGCGGCGTCTCGCGCAACAGCAGGCGGATCTCGCGGCCCGTGAAAAAGCAGTGGCGGACAAGGAAGCTGCCGCTGCGACAACAGTTCCCGAATCGACGCCGCTGAAGAGCGAAACGGTCTGGAGCGACAATACGAACATTGCGGAAACTCCCGAACCGCGTTCGACGGCTGCGTATGGGACCTTTTATCGTACGCTCGAACCTTACGGCGAGTGGCGCGAGACTTCGGATTACGGTTACGTCTGGCAACCGCGCGAGGCGGAATCGCGCGACTGGAGGCCGTACACTGACGGTCACTGGGTTTATACGGACGCCGGTTGGACGTGGGTTTCCGAAGAGCCTTTCGGCTGGGCCACTTATCACTACGGGCGATGGGTCCGATTGCGTCGCGTCGGCTGGGTTTGGGTGCCCGGCGAGGAATGGGCGCCAGCCTGGGTTTCGTGGAGAACGAGCAAGGATTATGTCGGCTGGGCGCCGCTGCCGCCCGAAGCACGCTTCGATCGCAAACACGGCATCCACAATTGGGCGGACAACTATTATGACATCGGCCCCGACCAATATGCCTTCGTTCCGGGCAATGAATTTGGAGCGCAGCACGTTCAGACTTCGATCGTGCCGGTAGAACGCAACGTCACGATCGTGATCGATACGACGAATGTGACCAACATTACTTACAGCAATACGACCGTCGTAAATCAGGGACCGAACTACGAGGAAATGCGCTCGCGGAGTAAGCAGCCGATTGAACGTTATCGCCTCCAGCGCCAGGTCGAAATGACCGGCGACACCTCGAAGCCAATCGTGCGGGGCGAGATTCTCGAAATGTCCGCGCCCGTCATTACCAGGGTGCCGGGGATCGATCGGCCGCAAAGAGTAAAAGAGACTTTAACCGAGGCCACGGTCGAGAAGACCTGGACTGCGGAAACGGATCGCGCAGCCTCCGAACGCGCGCGGACAAAGATGAAAGCAGAAGTGACGCCTCCGCCAGATGCGCCTTCGAAGAGATTCGTGAGACCGACAAGCGTAACCGTGAGTTCGACGCCGGTGGCTTCCGTCGCGGTCACTACATCATCATCATCATCTGCGACACCTTCGCCAACCGCGCGAATGACCCGAGCTCCGGCGTCCACTCCCGCGCCATCGCAAACCGCGCGACTGACTGCGGCGCCCATTTCAACTTCCACACCATTGCAAACCGTGCGACCGACTGCGGCACCTAGTCCCACGCTATCCACGGCAACGGTTTCCCCGTCCGTCACTCCGCGCAGACCTGTGACTACTCGTTCGCCACGACCATCGCCTGCCGTCACGCCGGCGCTGGCGACACCGGCTTTGCCCCAGGCCAGCGTCGCAGCTCCAATGACGCCCTCGGTTAGCACCCCTTCCGTCACGCCCGATCGCGCCGCTCAACTCCGGCGGTTTCACCCTCCGGCATCGCCACGCCCGAGCGCTACTGCTGGACCGTCTGATCCCGCAGTCAAACCGACGAGACCGCCTCTTGTTCCTCGCAGCACTCCGCCGCCTCCGGCAATACCACCTACGACCGACGTTCCGGCCACAACGAGTCCATCTCCTGCCGCACCCAATCCGAAACCTAACGACCGAAAACCCAGACGCCCGGGCGAAGTCGAAGGCGAGAAGCCGACGCCAACTCCATCGCCGGCGCCGTAACAGGGCGGCTGCAAGTTTAGCGCGGTAGCTCGGCCGTCGGCTCGGGTCGCTTCACCAGCGTGCGCGCGTAAGCCAGTGTGTCGATCGCATCCACGCCCTTGTCGCGCCGAATCGCTTTGATGCGGGGAAAGCGCAGAGCCAACCCGCTCTCATGTCGCGTGCTGGGCTGGACCGAATCGAATGCGATCTCTAGGATGATGTCCGGTTTCACTTCGCGATACCGACCGCGGTTCTTGATTGTCTGTTTCTTGAAATGCTCGGTCAGCTCGGCGATTTCGACGTCCGTCAAACCACTGTAGGCCTTTCCGATTGTCGCCAACTGGCCGGTCGTTTCGTCGCGCAACGCGAAGGTGTAATCGCTCAAGACGTGATTGCGCTTGCCGTGGCCCAGCTCTGCCGCGACCACCACCACGTCGAGTGTCGCCAGTTCTTTCTTGAGTTTGAACCAGAACATTCCGCGCCGACCCGGAGAATAAAGGCTTTCAGGATCTTTCACCATCAGTCCTTCATTCAGGCGCCGGCGTGAAAGCCGAAATGATTCCTCAATCTCCTCCGCCGAAAGCGCCGGATAAATCTCCGCGAGTTGAAATTGTGGCGGCAGGTCGAGGCCCCGCAAAGATTCTCGCCGTTCCCGCAGCGGCTTCCGCAAGAACGATTGCCCATTCTTCCAAAGCAAATCGAACGCGACGAAAACGACCGGCACATCTGCTGATGCTGTAGCAAACAAATCGGCTCCTTCATTTTTTCGGCCGAGCCGCTTTTGCAGATCGAAGAACGTGAGCTTCTTGCCGTGTTCGAACGCAATGATCTCGCCGTCGAGAATCAGCTCGTCGTTGAACTTTTCCGCCTGGTCAGCCAGCTCGCTGAACTGATCGGTCATGCGGCCCAGATCCCGTGAAAATATTTCCACGCGTCCCGCGCCGCGATGAAGCTGCGCGCGAATGCCGTCGAATTTGTCTTCGACGTAAACTGTCGCAACCGGTACAGCGCTTTCATGATTCGCCGGCTTTTTTGCGAACCGCGCCCAGATCGCTTCCGCCGTCGGCTCCGGACTCGCCAGCATGCATTTGATCGGGCGGAACAGGGAAAGTTCCGCGCGTTGCAGTTCGCCTTTAAAGGCGAGCACGGCTGTTTCACCGATGTCACCGAGAAGCATGTTTGCTTCCTTCACGTCATCGAGCGGAGCATCGAACGCCGAAGCGATCGCTTCTTCCACGAGCCCTTCGCGCAAACCGATCCGCAGATCGCCCGTCAAAATCTTGATCACATATTGGCCTTCACGCGCCGATATCTTGGCGAGACGCGCTTGAAGAAGTTCAGTCTTCGCCAGGGGACCCCGAGCTTTGTGGAGTGACTCGAAGAATGTTCGAGATTCACTCAGCGCGAATGGTTCCGACGCGGTGCGATTCTCGAGCGCTGCCAACGCGGTCTTGCCCGCGTCACCGTGCGAGCTGGCGATGCGGCGAAACTCCGCCTCGCTCAGCTTTGCGGCACCAATCAGCGCCCGATGAATCACGGCCCAGCCAGCCTGAAGCGTTCGCAGATCATTTTGCGGAAACGGTTTTCCGGTGAAATAAATCGCCGCGATGGAGAGTTTCGCCGGATCAAGGCTTCGCAGGTATTCCGCGAGCAGCCGGATTTTTTCGAGCTTGGCTGACGTGGCCGCGATCGCCTCACCCACGTTCGCGAAATCACAAAACTCCGAAGCGACTGCGGACGATTGTCGGTTCGACACGGCGACGGGGGGCGCACGGAAAGTGCCGAGCGTCAATTCGAGTTGGTTCTGATCGCTTAGGGCCCACGCTTCGATTCCGCGGTCGCGCAGATCGCGCGCAAACTCCGCGGCGAATCCGTGCAGCGTGAGGACCCGCCGCGGCCGCACCAGTTCAACGTAGCGCAAAAGATCGTCATAATCGGCGTGATCGGAAAGCGGAAAAGCGGCGTCGACCTGGTAGCGGTAGATCGCATTCGGCTCGACCGCCCAGCCGCTGATCACGGCCACGCGTTTGTCCCGGATTTTTTCGAGCATGCGCGAACGATTCGCGTTCGGCGGACAGATGAGAACTTTGCCCGCGACCTCATTCGCGTTGTAGCGTTCGTATTCGCAAAACGATTGTCCAAACTGCTCGTAGATCCGCGTCATGCGATGGACCGACCCATGCAGCATCGGTTTGAGGCCGGCGCCGGCGAGCGAGCAAAGGATTTCCTGTGCCTTGCCTAACGAATAGCCCAGCAGCACGGGGACAGCGCCAGACTCGAGCGCGTCGCGGCAAAAGGCTACAATCTGCCCGATGACTTCGTCGGTGGGCGGCAAACGATAACGGGGCAAGCCATATGTCGTTTCCATGATCAGCGTGTCCGCCTGCCGCCACTCTGCCGGTTCGGCGGATCGTCCGGGCCGCAATTTAAAATCGCCGGTGTAGAGCAGTGATCCGCTTTTCGTCTCGAGGAAGAATTGCGCCGAACCGAAGATGTGACCCGCGGGCAAGAGCATCAGGTCGAGACCGCGAATGGTCGTGCGCTCGCCGAACGCCACTACATGCTCGTTCCGTTTCCCGGGCAAACGCGCCTGCATCAGCCGCGCGGTGCGCTCCGAGACGATGATCTCGTCATGCGGCGCGATGTGATCGCTGTGGGCATGAGAGACAAACGCAAACGGCTTCCGGTCCCATGGGTCCAGCCAGATATCCTCGTTAGACAGGTAGACACCGCGGTCGTAACGAACTTCGATCACGGAAAATTTTACCTGCGAAACGCCGCGGGCGAAACCGGCATTCCATTCTATAGCCCTGTAGCGGCTTCGCTCTGCGAAGCGCCGTGGGAGGACGTCGCCTTCTCTTGCGCCGCCAATAGGGCGGCGGCTACAGAAGAGCGCGCGTGTCCGCAGCTCGCGGTTGCATTGACACCGGGTTGCGATTCCTTTTCCATCACTCCGATGAAATTGGTGATGCTATTTCTTCTAGCGACGGCTTCGGTCGGCAACCTTCTGGCCGCAGAAGCTCCCAAGGTGTTATCCAAAGTGACGCCCTTGCCGCTGGCTCTGAGCAGTGATTTTCAGTTCAGAAAAACCAAGCTTTTCTTGCTGGACCCCGCTCCCCTAAAGACCCGTCAGAACATGTTCACTTCCACCAACCCGGGCATCGCCGAAGCGTCCATTAATTTCGAACGCGGTTACCGAATGTATGGCGCGATTACGGAGGCCGATAGGCGCCAGCGCTATGGGAATTATTTCGATTTCTTCTGGCGCGTAAAGCGGCCGGCGAATGTGACTGTGCGACTGGAGTATCGCCAGGAGAAGCTCCGCTCCTTTGTCCAGGCGCGCGAGATTTCCTACACGAACGTGAAGGGGAATACCAAAACCGAGTTCGCCATCCTCGGTGATGATTATTTCAACGACGGCCGCGTCATCGCCTGGCGCTGCCTGCTCGTCGAGAACGGGCGGATCGTGGCGCAAAACCTTTCCTACCTCTGGGAATAAGCTCAGCGCCGGCCCGTCAGGGCGATGCTTCCTGCGTCGTCAGCCCCTCCATTTCCGCCCGGCTTGGAAGCTGCTAACCCAATCAGCAGGTTTGACACTAGGGGGCGTGATCTTATATTTTCCCAGGCAGTTGTGGAGTCTTCAATTCAAGTCGGAGTAAACGGCGACCGCGTTTGGGTCAAAGTGGAAGGCAGGGGCAGCTTTCTCAACAGCGGCAATCTCAAAGAATTCACCCGCGAAATGGTCAATCGTGGCTATCGCGAATTCGTGGTCGATCTGGAGAATTGCGCCATGATGGACTCCACCTTCATGGGGACGATGGCAGGCGTAGCTCTTCGTTTGAAGGAACTCGGGCACGGACATCTGCATGTAATCCATTGCGGCGAGCGCAGTCGCAATCTTCTGACCGGTCTCGGCCTCGACCAGATCTTCAGCATCCAATCGAACGGAACGGCCGCGCCCCAGTGCGAGCTGTTGCAACGCGAAAAGGCCGTGGAATCGGCTGAGGAAAAGAAGCAGCAGACATCCCGGGAGATGCTTGATGCGCACCAGGCCTTGTGCGATGCGGCGCCGCAGAATTTCTCGAAGTTCAAGGATGTTCTCGATTATCTAAAACAAGATCTCCATCAAGAGACGGCGTCGAAGTAATCCAGCCCGCGGCGCATGTGGCCTATCATTCTCTCCGGGCTGTTGATCGCGTGTGTCGCGGGCTGGATTTTCACCTGGTGGCAACAGCGCGTTCGGGTTCGCCAGCTCGAACGCTCGAAGGAAGAAATCCAGATCGAGGAAACGCTCGTCTTCGATTTTTTGCACGGGCTGGGCGAGGCGTTCACGGAAACGATCAGAGCGGCGGACCTGCACCGGTTGATCGTGGAAGGCGCGGCTCGGATTCTCGACGCGCAAGGCGGCGCGCTTTACATGATGGAACGCGCCGGGGGAAAGCTGGCGCCCGCCTATATCTCGAAGGGTTCGCCGCCGTTCGTGGAAGTGCCGCCGCATATTTTGCAGCAGGCCGCCAGCACGGGGACAGCCCTGGAGACCTATTTGCGCCTGCATACCATACCGCCCGGCGAAGGCCTCGTCGGCCGCGTCTGGCAAACGCGCGAGCCTGTGTTGCTCACCGACCTCGCGGGCGCGCCGGAGTTGGCGAACTTGCGCGGCACTTCTCTCGGCGCGACGTCGGTCATGGTCACGCCGCTGCTTTACGGAAAACAAAACATGGGCGTTCTCGCGCTCGGCAATGGCGTCGGAAACGTGCCCTTTAGCCCGAGCGATTTCGTCGTGTTCAAATCGATCGCCGAGCAATCGGCTTTCGCGCTTTACAACGCCATCATTTATTCGGAAGCGAACGAGAAGAAACGCCTCGATCACGACCTCGAGATCGCGCGCGATATCCAGCGCATCCTGCTCCCCAGCGAAGCGCCGGTGGTCGAGGGCTTCGAGATCAGCGGCCTCAATATTCCCGCGCGCCATGTCAGCGGCGATTATTTCGATTACATCAAAGTGGATGACGATCGTCTCGGCGTGGCGATTGCCGACGTCTCCGGAAAGGGCGTGCCCGCCTCGATCATCATGGCGATCTGCCGCAGCGTTTTGCGCAGTCAGGCGGCGGGAAATCCTTCGCCGGCGGATGTGTTGCAAAAGGTAAACCGGCAGCTCTATCCCGACATCAAGGAGGACATGTTCATCAGCATGGCTTACGTGGTTCTCGATTATGTGCGGAAGACGGTGACGCTCTGCCGAGCGGGGCACGACGCGCCGCTTCATTACGAGCACCGCACCCAGACGATCACGCCGCTCAAGCCGCCGGGCATGGTGGTGGGAATTGACAGCGGAAGCGTGTTCGATAGGATAACGAGCGACTTCGTTCTCACCCTTGAAAAGGACGATTGCCTGCTCCTCTACACCGATGGAGTAACTGAGGCGCTCGACGCAAACGGAGACGAATTTGGTTTTGACCGCATGATCGAATGCGTTCGTGCCAGTGCGGCCAGCGGTGCTCCGGCCATAATTGCCCGGATCATCGACGAGCTGCGGAACTTCGTGGGATCGCAGCCGCAAAACGACGACATCACTTTGATCGCCATTCGCAAAACATGAGAAGAATCCCTGTTACTGAATCGCCCGCCGAGGAGGACAAGCGCTCGCCCACTCCGGAAACCCCGGCAGTGAAGGCGGATGCAACGGAAGAAGATAACCCCGGAGATTTGCAGGCGGACCTGGATCGTTTCCGCGATCTTGCTTTGCGGAGCCAGGCGGATTTCGAGAATTACAAAAAGCGGTCCGCGCGTGAGAAGGAAGAAGCGATCAAGTATGCGAACAGCACGCTCTTGGAGCGCCTTATTCCGATCGTGGATAATTTCGATCTCGGCCTCGAGGCCGCTCGGAGCGAAGGCGAGCAATCGCCGGTGTTTTCCGGCATGAGCATGGTCTTGAAACAGTTAATGGATTTTTTGACCGACCAAGGTCTTCAGCCCATCGATGCGACCGGTCAAAAGTTTGACCCGAACCTGCATGAAGCGATTGCGCACGAACCAAGCGAGGAATTTCCTGAAGGCGTGGTAATCCGGCAGACCCGCCGCGGCTACCGCATGAAGGATCGGCTCCTTCGTCCCTCGAGTGTCGTGGTCTCAAGCGGCCCCGCGAAGTAATCCACTCGTAATCGTGCTCGTGCTCGATCTTTCTTTAGTCCGCAAAGCGGCCCATTCGAGCTTGAGTTCGAGCACGAGCACGATTCTGTCTCAATCCCCAAGAGTGTTCGGGATCTAGCAAATGGCGACGAAGAAACGCGATTACTACGAAGTCCTGGCCGTGGCCCGAGAGGCGTCGGAAGAAGAGGTGAAGCGCGCCTATCGCAAACTTGCGGTTAAGTTTCATCCGGACAAAAATCCGGATGACCCGCATGCCGAAGAGAAATTCAAAGAGCTCGGCGAAGCGTATGACGTGCTCATGGATGCGGATAAGCGCGCGGCCTACGATCGTTTTGGCCATGCCGCTTTCGCTCAAGGCACGGCTGGCCGTGGCGGAGGGTTTCACGATCCGTTCGATATTTTCCGGGAAGTGTTCGGCGGCGGCGGCGGCGCCGGTGGAATTTTCGAAACGTTTTTCGGCGGAGGCGCGACCACCGACCGTGAAGGACGCCAGCGCGGGTCCGATCTGCGTTACGACATGCAGATCACGCTCGAAGAAGCGGCTTTCGGCGTGGACAAGGAAATCGAAGTCCGCAAGCTCGACACCTGCAGCAAGTGCCAGGGCAAGGGCGCCGAGCCTGGCTCGCGCACCATCAATTGTCCCACCTGCGGCGGCCGCGGCCAGGTTATTAGCTCGCGCGGATTTTTCCAGGTCTCGCAAACGTGTCCGCGGTGCCGCGGGGTCGGGCAGATCATGGAGAAACCATGCCGCGTTTGCGATGGCGAAGGCCGAGTCGAGAACACCAGCCGCATCAAGCTTAAAATTCCCGCCGGAATTTCCGACGGCTCACGTCTTCGCTCGACGGCCAACGGCGAGGCCGGGATTCGCGGAGGACCGCCCGGCGATCTCTACGTCGTCATTCACATCAAGGAGCACGAAATTTTCCAGCGCGAAGAGGACAATCTTTATTGCGAAGTTCCGATTTCCTTTACCGTAGCTGCGCTCGGGGGCGAAATCGCAGTGCCGACTCTCGAAGGCAAAGCGACTCTCAAAGTGCCGGCGGGAACGCAAAGCGGTCAGGTTTTCAAGTTGCGCGGCAAGGGCATTGTTAACGTAAACGCGCGCGACCGTGGCGATCTGCTGGCACGGCTTTTGGTCGAAGTGCCGACGCGGCTGAACGCCGAGCAGCGCCAGAAGCTCGAAGAATTTTCCAAGCTTTGCGGCGACGAAAACACGCCGCTGCACAAAAGCTTTTTCGATCGCGCGAAAGAATTTTTTCGCTGATCGGCTTCCTTGTTGGCGACAAAGGAAACTCCGAACCCTTATTGCTGATGCACCGGTTCTACATCCCGCCTAACGAGTGGAATCCCGACGCGCCGTTGCTGAGCGGGTCGGAAGCGCATCATGCCGGCCACGTCTTGCGCATGGAGACCGGCGACAAAGTTGTTCTGTTTAATGGCTGTGGCCGCGAGATCACGGCCGAAATCGTTTCCAGTGAAGCTACCGCGATCCGTCTGCGCAGATTGCACGAAGCGCAAACGCCGCCGTTGCGCTGCCAGATCACGCTCGGCCAGGCGATTCCCAAAGGGAAGAACATGGATCTGATCGTGCAAAAAGCGGTCGAGATCGGCGCGGCGGAGATCGCTCCGCTTCTTTCCGACCGGACGGTCGTGCGCCTGGATGAGGAAAGCGCCACCTCGAAGCAGGCCAAGTGGCAAACCGTTGCGATCGAAGCGGCGAAGCAATGCGGACAGAATTGGCTGCCGCGGGTGCGCACACCGCAAACGCTCGCGCAATTTTTTCAGGAGCATCGGCGATTTGATCTGCAGCTGATCGGATCGCTTCAATCCGATGCGATGCATCTCAAGAAAATTCTAGCGGAGTATTCGGCCGGAAATAGCGAGCGGCCGGGCAACGTGTTGATGCTGGTCGGACCCGAAGGTGATTTCACGCCGGCGGAGCTTTCGCTGGCGCGGAGCCAGGGCTGCCGGCCGATTACACTCGGGCCGGTGGTGCTCCGGGTTGAGACGGCGTCGATCTATTGTCTCAGTATTCTTTCCTACGAATTGCTCGTGTGACGTCGCACAACGCGTGGCATGGCCAAAGAAGTGTGTCATCCCGACGCGCGCAGACGCGGAGGGACCTCGCACTCGCAGTTGGAAACGTCTTGTCATCCCAAGCGTGATTCAACAGTAGATGGGAGGTCCCTCGCCGTCTGCGCGGCTCGGGATGACACGCGTTTAATTTTTAATTACTTTCTGGTGTAGCTCACCCGCCAGATAGTTTTATTTCCATCCTCGCTAAAGAGAAGGCTACCATCTTTTGCGACAGTGATACCGACCGGCCGGCCCCACACATTTCCTTCGGGAGTAACAAAACCGGTCACGAAATCTTCGTAATCGCCGCGCGCTTTGCCGGTCGATTTGTCAAGAGGCACGCGGACGATCTTGTAACCCGTGCGCCGCTCCCGATTCCAGGAACCATGGAAAGCAGCGAAGATGTCGCCCTTGTATTCAGCGGGAAACTGCGCGCCATCGTAGAAGCAGAGATTCAGGGTGGCCGAGTGACTTTGCACCAGCACATCCGGCACGAGAACTCTGCTCGCGAACTCCGGGTGTTTCCCATTGTGCCGTGGGTCCTGATGATTTCCCAGGTAAAACCAGGGCCAGCCATAGAACCCGCCCGGTTCCACGTGGCTGATGTAATCCGGGACGAGATCCTCGCCCAGCTCGTCGCGTTCGTTCGTGCTCATCCAGAGTTCATTAGTGCCAGGACGGAACGCGATCCCGACGGCATTGCGGATTCCCCATGCGAAAACTTTCTGCCCGGTGCCATCGGGATTGAATTCAAAAATGCGCGCGCGATCCGCTTCCATGGCCGTGTCCGAAACGTTCGAATACGAACCGATGGAGACGTACATCTTTTTGCCGTCGGGAGAAAAAACCAGGTCGCGCGTCCAATGCCCGCCGCCGGAAAGTTCGGCACTGAGTTTTTCCGCCGGGCCACGCGCCTTGGTGTCGCCGTTCCGATAAGGAAACCTAACGACACCATTGGTGTTCGCGACGTAAAGAAACTGTGGCTCCGGCCCCGGCGGATAGAACGCGATGCCGAACGGATCGTTCATGCCGTGATCGGCGAAGGTTTCGGTCACGTCGGGTTTTCCATCGCCATCGCTGTCGCGCAGGACCTTGATCGTATTCGTCCTGCTTTCGGTGACGAAGACATCGCCATTCGGCGCGGTCAGGAGGAAGCGCGGATAAACGAAGCCGCTGGCGTATTCTTCGATCTTGAAATCAGCCGGCACATGAGGCTGCGCGTCGGAAGGAGGGCGCACCACACGCGGCCCGTTGTCCACCGACTTGGTCGCGTAAGGCGGCGGCAGATCTTCCACGGTGATTTTGTGCCGGACGCCGGGCGCATCCTGAGTCCAATCACCGGTAACTGCAGTCTTGCCGGTCAACGATTTCGCGGCATTCTCCGCGGAAACGATTGGGAGGATCCAACAAACACCGAACACCAAAAGAAGCCGACCGACAGAACGAGAATTGGAGAGCATCATGTCAGTAGATATACGGCTCGGACAGCGAGAACGCATTGCGCAGTAATTCGAAGCGCGGTTCCGCGCCCTTCGCGATAATCACCTCCACGACATCGAAGCGAAAGAGGATGTCCGGATCGCCGAGGAGCCGCAGCCAGGCCAAACCGCCGCGAGAAATTCGTTTTTGTTTGTTGCGATCGACCGCATCGAAAGGCCGGCCGAAATCTTCGCGCGTTCGTGTTTTCACTTCGACAAAAACGAGCGTGTCGTGATCGCGGCCGACGATGTCGATTTCTCCGCCGGTCCGTCCGCGGAAATTACGATACAGGATTTTGTAACCGCTCCTCCGCAGAAACCGGCACGCCAGTTTCTCCCCGCGCGCCCCAAGCCGAAGATGCTGGGAAGGCAAAGCCGAAAAGTGGCTGCGCCACCGGTTCGAAAGATCGGCGATGAATCGGACAAGGCCCGTGTTCATGCAATTTAATCAGGTGCAGCTCCGTGCCGTAGCCTTTGTGCTGGCTGAAGCAATATTCGGGAAAGCGCGCGCAGAAGTCGCGCATAATCGTGTCGCGCGTGACCTTCGCGATCACGCTCGCCGCGGCAATGCTGAGGCTGTAGCAATCGCCATCGATAATCGCCGTCTGTGGGAGCGGAAAAGGAAAAACCGGGAGGCCATCGATCAGCACGTGATCGGGACGCGATCCCAGCGCTTCAATGGCGGCGCGCATTGCCTTGTGAGTGGCGCGGAGGATGTTGATCGCATCAATCTCGATCGAATCGACGATTCCGATCGCCCACGAGATCAATTCGTTCGCAATCAGTTCCTGGTAAATTTCTTCGCGACGTTCCGGCAGCAACTGCTTGGAATCGTTCAGCCGCCGGTGCTTGAATTTTTTCGGCAGGACTACAGCCGCCGCGACGACCGGTCCGGCCAGCGCGCCGCGCCCCGCTTCATCAATGCCGGCGATCGTGGAGACACCGAGAGCGCGTAATCTGCGTTCATGCCGGAAACCACAACGACGGTACATTTAGCGACCCGGGATTTAATGAATGAGCGAATGTCCCCTTTGCAATCGCTAATTCGCCAGGTCGTTCAGTCGCTAATTAATTCTGCTCTCTGACCGCTGTCGCTTCCTTGCCTTTACGATCGCGCAAATAATTCAGCTTGGCGCGGCGCGCTCGGCCTTGCTTCTCGATCTCCACCTTCGCGATGCGCGGCGAATGAAGCGGAAACACGCGCTCGACGCCTTCGCCGTACGAGATCCGCCGCACCGTGAAAGTTTCGTTCAACCCGCGGCCCTTGCGGCCGATGACAATGCCGGCAAAAATTTGGATCCGTTCCTTGTCGCCTTCGACCACGCGCGTATGCACGCGAACGCCGTCGCCGACCTTGAACTTGGTCACGTCGGTCTTCAGTTGTTCCTTTTCGATTGCGTCGATAATGCTGCTCATACGGCTCCTTTTTTCCCGCTCGGCGGGCGTTTATCTTCAGTCGGAGGAGAGCGAAATGCAAAAGGAAAGATGGCCACTCCTCCTGCTCCTAATCCGCGCGGCATCGTTCTGGATTAGGAGCAGGAGCAGGAGGGGCGACGGTTGTGCTTTGAGGGGTGCCAACTATAATCCGTCCGAGCAGCGCCCGTAGCTCAACTGGATAGAGTGACAGCCTCCGAAGCTGTAGGTTGCGCGTTCGAGCCGCGCCGGGCGCAATCTATGCATCGGCATCTTGCCGATGATTCACGGGCTAGAAGCCCGGGCCACAATCCTCACGCCAGCGCGTCGAGCCGGCCGAGCAAATCTTTCCTCGTCGTCATGCCGACGACCTGATCGCGCAGCTGGCCGTTCTTGAAAAAGAGCAACGCGGGAATCGCGCGCACGTTGTATTTCACCGAGAGGCTCTGGTTGTCGTCCACGTTGACTTTCGCGACTTTCACCGAGCCCGCTTTTTCCGTGGCGATCTCGTCCAGGAGCGGCGCAATCATTTTGCACGGCCCGCACCACGGCGCCCAGAAATCGACCAGGACGGTCTGATCGCTTTGCGTCACTTCCTTTTCAAAATTCGATTCGTCCAGCGTGATGGTCGGAGCAGCGGTCGAGTTTTCCATGAGTTTAAGATACGGCGTAATTCCAAATTTGAATGAAAAAAATGAGAGCGGAAAGGCCGAGCAAACCCCAGCAAAGCCATCTCGGAGTGGAATCGAACGCATCGGCCGCGTTGGATGTAGCCACGACGACGGGCGAAGTGGGCATGACGGCCGCGGGCCGCATGATGAACGGCTGGGTCTTCGTCATATTTCCCGCCGGCCTGGGTGGCCCCACGGGTTTCAGGAAACTGGTGATGCGCGCGGTTTCTTTTTCCGGAGCGGGTCGAACCGAAGCTTCGCCGAAATTCTCGGGAGCAGCCACCTCGGTCGCGCTCGAAAGCGGATCTGGTGCCCCTGGTTTTGGCAGCGGCTTCAATGATGGCGATGCGCTGGAAGAGGGCGGTTGGACGGGTGGACGAGGCAACGGGATTACAAGCGATTCGGCTGCCGGCTCGATGCCAACTGGTGTCACCGTTTGATTGATCGTCGGTGGAAGTCGCCGCGGCGGAATGGCTGGTGTTCGCGAGGGCAGAAGGATTCTGGCCGTGTCCTCCTTGGCGCCGTCGCTCTTTGGGTCGAGCGTTGTTTCAGGCCTCGGGGGGAGTGCGATGCGAACAGTTTCCTTCTTCGATTCTGCCATGACGGATCACGTTGCGCAGAGAAAAATCGCTGAAATTTGTTTTTTTGTCACTCGCTAACTTATCGGCAGGCCGCAATTTTGGGCTTTGGCCGGGATTTTTTTTCAACGCTGTCGCCTCGTTCGCCCCACCTGTAGCCGCTTCGCTGTGCGAAGCGTGGGAGCATGCGCCGATAAAGACGAGGCGCCCAAGGCGCTTCGCATAGCGAAGCGGCTACAGCAGCGGCATCACGCGCGTCACGCGAGCAAATCGTAACCGCGACTGCCCGTGATAGGCCGCCGGATGAATTCGCCGACCGTGGCGGGCTCGGAGAGAATGACGCGCGCATCCACTTCTGGCGCGTCGGCTTCGGTGCGGGCGACGAGCGGTTGATCCACGAGCAAGCGCAATTCGCGTCCCACTTTTTCCGCTGCCATCTCGCGGGCGATTCGCTGTTGCACGATCATCGCGCGGCGGTAGCGCTCGTTTTTTATTTTCGTCGGAAGTTGCTCCGGCATCTTGGCGGCGCGCGAGCCTTCCTCTTGCGAATATTTGAAGACTCCAAGCCGCTCGAAGCGCGTTCGCTCCATGAACTCCAGCAACGATTCGAACGCGTCCTCGGTTTCACCCGGAAACCCGACAATGAATGTCGTGCGCAAAGCGATTCCCGGAATTCCCGAGCGGAGAGCGCCGATTAATTCTTCGATGTGGCTGCGGCTCGTTTCGCGCCGCATCCGCCCGAGCATCGACTCATCGATGTGCTGCAAGGGCATGTCGATGTATCGCGCGACCTTGTCGCATTGCGCGATCGTCTCGATCAATTCCGCGCTCCAATGCGCCGGGTGGGTGTAGAGCAACCGCACCCAAAAATCGCCCTCGATCTTCTGGATCTCGCGCAGCAAAGCGGCGAGCGTCGGCCCGCGCGAAGAGTCGACCGGCTGCCGCGGACCCGCCTTCGCCGTCCACAAATCCATGCCGTAATAAGTCGTGTCCTGGCTGATCAAGTTGATCTCTTTCACGCCTTCGGCCACGAGCGCGCGAATTTCGGACAGGACCGATCCGGGCGAACGGCTGCGATGCCGCCCGCGCATTTGCGGGATCACGCAAAAGCTGCACGGATGATTGCACCCTTCCGCGATCTTCAAGTAGGCACTGTGCGATGGCGTCAATCGAAACCGTGGCGTGTCGTAATCTGGAATGTAAGTCGGACGATCGGTGACAAAGCTCAAGCCGGCGTCGTTCTTCTCGGTCAAAACGCGTTGAACGATCGCTCCCAGATCGCTCACCTGGTCCAATCCAACGAACGCGTCTACTTCGGGCAGCGATTCGCGCAGCTCGCGCGAGAATCGCTGCGACATGCATCCGCTGACGATCAACTTTTGCCCCGGCTTTTTTCCGAGGCCGCGCTGTTGGTGCGCCTGCAGGATCGCGTCGATCGATTCTTCCTTGGCCGAATCGATGAACGCGCACGTGTTGACGACGAGCACGTCCGCTTCCTCGGCCGCGGAAGTGATTTCCATGCCGTGCTGCAAGACGCTGCCAAGCATAATCTCGGCATCTACCAAATTTTTCGCGCAGCCCAGGCTAATCATTCCGACCTTCGGCTTCTCTGTTTTCTGTAGCGGCGGTCTATGACCGCCGGCCGATTGATCTTGGAGTGCACCGACCCGACGGCGGTCATAGACCGCCGCTACAGAAGACCGCTCAATCCCCGGTGAATCTGATTTCACGAGATGTGTTACCTCGGACTGAAACGAGGGCTCGGACTTGGTCGTGGGCTCAGACTCGGACGTGGACTCGGACTTCGAGCAGGCTTCCGCGGAGTGGGCGAAACAGTCGGCTTGGTTTTTGGCGCATCCTTCGGATTCACTGGTTCCGCTCGGCGCACTTCAGGTTCAGACGGGCTGGCGAATGGGGCTGGAATTGGCGAGGGACTACTTACCGCGACAGATGGTTCGGGCGTCGGCGCGATCGATTGCTGCGGCGCCGGACTGTTCGAGTTCTCCACCGGCAACGCGTGAGGCGCGACGATTTTCTCCGTCGACGGAGTGGCCGTGGCCAGGGAAGTTCCTTTCGCCGGCGTCTTGGCGGGTTTGACGCGTTGCACATCGAGAATCGCTTTCATGATCATAAATCCGCCCACCAACACGACGACTCCGATCGCAAACGGAAGAAGCGACCCGCGACCGCCGCTCTGCCTTCGAATCACGACGGGCCGGCTCGGCACCGGCGCTGGGTTATCCTGAAGATAGGCGTAGCCATCCACCGTCACATGCTCGGACGTCTCGAAGGCCTCCAGGTACGGAGTCACATCCACGTCGAGAAACCTTCCGTAGATCAGGAGGAATCCTTTGGCGTAGGCGAGGCTGGCGAACTGCGAAAAATCCTCGTTCTCGATTTCCTCGAGGCGGCCCGGGCGGATTTTAGTCATGCGACCGGCTTCCTCGAGCGTGAGGTTCCGCGCGATGCGTGCTTCCTGTAATATTTTACCGAGACCTTCCATGGAAATTCGTGCGTCGCCCGGTTACACCGTGGCGTCGAGGTCGACGAGAATCTCGCGCGGCTTCGCGCCTTCGCCGGGCCCCAATATGCCGCGCTGTTCCAGAATATCAACGATCCGCGCCGCGCGTGTGTAGCCCAACCGGAGCCGCCGTTGCAAGAGCGAAGTCGAGGCGCGTTTTTCCTGCCGGATAATTTCGAGACACTTCTCGACCAGCTCCTCATCTTCGTCGGTCACTTCTTCCATGGGCGCGCTCGATAATTGAAGTTTGTCCTGCATCGCCAGATCGAATGCCGGCGGACTTTGGGCGGAAACGAACTCGACCAGCCGATGAATTTCTTCGTCGGTCACGAGCACGCCTTGCGCGCGAATGAGTCGCGATGTGCTCGGCGGCAGATACAGCATGTCGCCCTGGCCTAACAAGCGGTCCGCGCCGTTCTCATCGAGGATGACGCGGCTGTCGATTTTCGACGCGACTTGAAATGCGATCCGGCTCGGAATGTTTGCCTTGATCACGCCCGTGATGACGTCTGCCCGCGGCGTTTGCGTCGCGACAATGAGATGAATGCCCGCCGCTCGCGCCATCTGCGTGATGCGCGCAATCGCACTCTCGACGTCCGCCGGCGCGGTTTGCATCAAGTCCGCCAGCTCGTCGATAATGATGACGATGTAAGGCATTCGATCCGGAATCACGAGTTCGTCTTCACGCGGTACCTTGATCTCCTGGTCGGTGGAGGGACGCGCTCTGTCGCGTCCTTGGTCCCGTGATGTCGCGCTTTCCAATTCGTCCAATTCCTTCTGCGTCTTTTTCGGAGGGCGTCCATTGAAACTGGTGATATTGCGCACGCCGGCTTGCGCGAAAATTTTGTAACGCTTCTCCATCTCGTCGATCACCCAGCGCAAGGCCAGGAGCACCTTCTTCGGATCCGTCACAACCGGGATGACCAGGTGCGGCAAGGAATTGTAAACCTGCATCTCGACCACCTTCGGATCGATCATAATGAAGCGCAGCTCTTCCGGCGTGAACCGGAAGATCATGCTGGCAACCAGCGCATTGATGCAGACGCTCTTGCCGCTGCCGGTCGTTCCGGCCACCAGCAGATGCGGCATCTGGGCGAGATCGGCGATGATCGTTTTTCCGTAGACATCCTTGCCCAGGGCGAGAGGGAGTTTCGATTTTGTTTTCGCCTCTTCCCAGTCCTGCGATTGGAGCAACTCGCGCAGCGTTACTTTTACTTTCCGCGTGTTAGCCAGTTCGATGCCGACGGTGTCTTTGCCGGGAATCGGCGCGAGGATATTAATTCGTTCCGCACTCGTTGCGCGCGCCAGGTCGCGCTCGAGCGCAACGATCTTGTCCACCCGCACGCCTTTGGCCGGATAAACTTCGTAACGCGTAATCGTCGGCCCTTTTGTGATATCACCCGCGGCGACTGCAATTCCAAACTGCGCCAGCGTTTCGATCAGGATCTGCTGGATCTGCTCGAGTTCCGCGGGATCGGCCGCGGTGCGGCCCTCGGTGTCGTGAGCGTCAAGCAAATCGAAACCGGGCAGGACATAATTCTCGGCGTCCCAAGTCTGACTCGTTAGGCCAGTGAGCGACGTGGCTTTCTTTTCGGTGCCGCGCAGTTCCGCCAGGGACGGCTTCTTCCGGGCCGGTTCCTCCGGCAGCGCGGTGGTATCGACCACTTTCCGCTTCGGCCGGTTCACCAATTCTTCCGCCAGAACGGATGCTGTTGCCGTGTCAGGGACGGGCACGCCCAATTTCTTGAGCTGCTTCTCAACCTGTCGTTGCTCTCGTTCCTTTCCCTTCCTTTCCATCTCGAGCCGCGTCTTCCAATCAGCCTTCCGCAGGCGTCGATTGTGTTGCCACTCGCTCAGTTTTTGGATCCAACTGCGCAGGCTGGCGACCGCCTGGCGGACGATGTGAATTGGGCGCAGGCCCGTCATCAGAATAAGGCTGCTCACGTAGACGCCGGTCAGAAGAATTACAGAGCCAACGCCACCCATCCAGGTTTGTAGAAGTTTCTTGCCCAGAGCGTAGCCGATCCAGCCCCCTGGTCCCTGGATGTAAAGTGCCGCGCGCCAGCTCTGAAGATATTGCGTTTGCAATTGCAGCAAACAAGCGCCCGAAACAATGAAGAGCGCGATCCAGCTAAGGCGCGGCAGCACGCGCAATCTAGTGTTGAACAACTTCGCGCTACCGAATCCCAGCAGGACCACAGCCAGCAGGTAAGAGGCAGCGCCGATCATAAAGTACGAAAGGCCAGCGATAATGGTTCCGAAGGGGCCGATGAAATTTTGCGCCGGGCGGTTCGGCGGAGAGACGTGGCTGAAGGGAACCCACGACGGCAAATCTTTCGGCGCGTAGGAAATCAGCGCGAGGAAAAGCAACGTGCCGACGCCGAGCAGAAGGAGCGCGAAGACCTCATTCCACGCCGTGTTTTTGGTAGTGCGAGCCACTGCGGCTCACAGTAATGCGACGGAGGGCCCTTTCAATTTCATTCCGAGAGGGAGCTTGGACCAAACGCAGTTTTCTTCGGTGACGCGATTCTAGCAAGTGTTCGTGGACCGGAGCAGAAACGCCTAACGCCAAAACGTCTAACGCCAAACGCCAAACGCCTGACGCCTGACGCCTGACGCCTGACGCCTAATGCAGAGGACAGATCCCCGCAAGAGAAGCAAACGCCCGAAACGGGAAGCCTCTGAAGTTAGGCGTTGGGTGCTAGGTGTTAGACGTTAGGGTTTCTCTTCTCCCCGCGCTTTCCTCCTTGCGCGCCCCGAGCAACGGCGCTTACTCTCCGACGCGTTATGCGACTTCTTCTGCGCAGAGCCGGTCTCACGCTGGCAGCCGGTTTGCTTATCTTCTGCTGTTCCTGCGAGCGTCATCGTGTTGGAGAGTTGCCAGCCGAGCAGCAAACGAAGAGCGACGAGGCCCACGGCACAGAGCCTCAGACCGCTCCGTCTCCCTCGGTTCGCTCCAGCCCGGCTGACTTTTTCCCGGATAAACCAAAGCCCTAAGCAGACGGGAGCGACGCATGGCTAAATCCGAGTACATCACGTCGCCTCCCAATATCACCGGCATGCCGCCCGGCGTTCCCTACATCATCGGGAACGAAGCAGCCGAGCGCTTCTCGTATTACGGGATGAACTCAATCCTGACGATCTTCATGACGAAGTATCTGACGGACAAAATGGGGAGCATGAGCACCATGCAGCCGGCCAACGCCGAGGCGTGGTACCACACGTTTGTTTCCGCGCTCTATTTTCTTCCGCTGGTCGGCGCCGTTCTGGCGGACGCGGTCTTCGGGAAGTTCAAGGTGGTCATGGCGCTCTCCATTGTATATTGCGGCGGACACGCCGCGCTCGCCTTGATCGGCTCGCCCGTGGCTCACATGCTTGAGCCGCGTTACATCCTTGCGATTGGGCTTCTCTTAATCGCGTTAGGCGCCGGCGGCATCAAGCCGTGCGTGTCGACCAACGTCGGCGATCAATTCGGCCACTCGAACAAGCATTTGCTGACCCGCGTCTTCAATTGGTTTTATTTCTCGATTAACATCGGCTCGGCTTTTTCCACGCTCCTGATTCCGTGGCTGCTCGAGCCCTACAAGGCTTCCCCCTGGCTTTCGGACCACGTGTCGCCCTCCGTCGTCAGCTTCCTCGAGAGCCCGCGCCTCCACAGCCCAGACATCGCCTTCGGCTTGCCTGGCGTGTTGATGGCTATCGCCACCGTTGTTTTCTGGCTGGGTCGAAAGAAATTTGTCCACATCCCGCCGACCGGTTTCAAGAACTACATGCGCGAGATTTTTAACCGCCACACGCTAAAAATTCTCGGCAACCTTCTCATCCCGGTGCCCTTCGTGATGATTTTCTGGTCGCTCTGGCAGCAGAATTTTTCTTCCTGGATCGTGCAAGCCGAATCGATGGATCGCCATTTTCTCGGGACCGAATGGCTTTCGTCCCAGATCCAGACGGTCAATCCCATTTTCATCCTGATCATGCTCCCCCTTTTTTCCTACCTGGTCTATCCGCTGGTGGGCCGGGTGATAAACCTGACGCCGCTCCGCAGAATTGGCGCCGGATTGTTCGTGACCGCGGGAGCGTTTTTCATCGTGGCCATGATTCAGACTCGGCTCGATGGCGGTCTGAAACCGAACATCATCTGGCAGGTCTGGGCTTTTGTGATTTTGACTGCCGGCGAGGTTCTTGTCTCACCGACTCACCTGGAATTTTCCTACACTCAGGCGCCGGTGAAACTGAAATCCCTCGTCATGTGCACTTACACGATCGCAATCTCGCTCGGAAATGTATTCACCGCAGTCGTCAATTTCGTCATTCAAAATCCAGACGGCACCGTGAAATTGCAGGGCACGAGTTATTTCATGTTTTTTGTCTGGGTGATGCTCGGCACGGGGGTCTTGTTTGCCATCGTCACTCCTTTTTACAAAGGTAGAACTTATCTCCAGGATCAGCCCGAGGCGGCTTTGGCCGCGCAGCCTGAGGTCTAGCTTTCTCTCGGTCAACGCCGGCGCTTCCCGCCAGCCCAAGCAAGATTACACTATGATTATCACCGCCACTTTTGGAACCAGGCTCGCAATTCTCACGGCGGGTTTGATTGTCGCCAGCATCGCGTTCGGCACGCCCGACGACGACCATTTTCAGAAACTCGCGAACGATTACATCGAGCAAACGCTCCGGACGCACCCGGAGCAGGCGACGGAGCTGGGCGATCATCGCTTCGATGACCGGCTCACCGATTACTCCGCGGAGGCGCGCACGAAGGAACTCGCGGACGCGAAGGCGTTTCGAGAAAAGCTGAATGGTTTTGGGCCGGACGCGAAGCTGAGCGCGGGGAACAGCGTCGATCTGCGCATCCTCAAGGACAACGTCGACTACGAGATTTTCGATCTCGAGGAGTTGAAGGATGAAGATTGGAACCCGCTGGTCTACAACCAGAGTCTGGCGAACAGCCTCTACCTGCTCGTCGCGCGCGAATTCGATACGCCCGAAAAACGCATCCCGAATCTGCGTAAGCGGATGGAGGCAATTCCCGCCGTCATCGCACAGGCGAAGGCGAATCTGAAACATTCGCCGAAAGTTCATACCGAGACGGCGATCGATCAGATGCAGGGCGCGGTCGGCTTTGTCCGCGAAGGTCTCAATCCGTTGCTCGATCGCGCGCCGCAAATGAAAAAAGAACTCGCTCCCCTTCAGGAGAAGACGGCAGTCGCTCTCGAAGAATATAAGAAGTGGCTGCAAACCGATTTGCTGCCGCGTTCCGACGGCGATTTCCGGCTCGGGATGGACAAGTTCCGGAAGAAACTTCGCTTCGCGCTCGCCTCCGATTTGTCGGTGGAAGAACTCATGAAGCGGGCGAAGGCGGACTTGGTCGCCACGCAAACGGCCATCTACGAAACCGCGTTGCCGCTTTACAAAAAATATTTTCCGAACGCGGACCAGGCGACGCTGAGCGATAAGAAGAAGGTCACGACCGCCGTGCTCGATAAACTGGCCGAGCAGCATCCCGACGACAACACGATCGTGGACCTCGCTCAAAAAGTGGTCGTGGAAGCGACCGATTTCGTACGGAAGAAAAATCTCGTTACGGTGCCAGACAAGCCATTGAAGGTGATCGTAATGCCGGAGTTCAAGCGAGGGCAGGGGATCGCGTACTGCGATTCACCTGGCCCGCTCGAGAAAAACGGCGAAACGTTTTTCGCTTGCGAGCCGACACCGAAGGATTGGACGCCGCAGCGGAAGGAATCTTTCTACCGCGAATATAACAACTTCATGGTGCGCGACCTTACCGTTCACGAAGCGATGCCCGGCCATTACCTGCAACTCGCGCACTCGAATGAATTCCGCGCTCCAACGCTCGTCCGCGCGATTTTTCAAAGCGGCACATTCGTCGAAGGCTGGGCGGTCTACACCGAGCAAATGATGGCGGAAGCCGGCTACGGCGGCCCGGAGGTCAGGATGCAGCAGTTGAAGATGCGCTTGCGCGTGATCTGCAATGCGATCCTCGATCAAAGCATCCATACCGCCAACATGAGCGAACAGGAAGCGCTCGACTTGATGATGAAAGAGGGTTTTCAGCAGGAAGGCGAAGCAGTGGCGAAATGGAAACGCGCCCGGCTCAGCTCGACGCAGTTGTCCACCTACTTTATCGGCGCGACGGAACATCTAGAGATGCGGGAACGCGCCAAAGCCAAAGCCGGCGCTTCGTTCGACCTGAAGAAATACAACGACAGCGTTCTCTCGTTCGGAAGTCCTCCGGCGAAATACGTCCGCGAACTGCTCGGGCTTTGACACACGTATCGTAACGCGGCTGCGTACCACAAGGCGATACGCCTGTGCTACGGCTATTTACAACGCCGTCGAAGGGTCGCAAAGTCCGCCATGCTCAGCGTGGCTACCTGGATTCGCCCCAAAGACGACAAATGGTTTCGGCGCGCTTTTGCGAAGCATCCCGAGGTCCGGCTCTGGAACGCGATGAATGAAGACGTGCCGATGGCAAAGATGGATGGCCTGCTTCTGAGCGGCGGCCCCGATATCGCGCCGGAATTTTTGAAACAGCCGGTGCCCGATCCCTCGATCCTCGACCAGGATGTGGATCCGAAACGCGATCGCTGGGAATTTGCTGCGACCCAAGCCGCGCTCGAACGCCGCCTGCCAATTTTTGCCATCTGTAAAGGGATGCAGCTTTTCAACGTCGCGCTCGGCGGAACGCTTCACCTCGACATCCCGGGTCATGGCGCTCCGGAAATGCGCGACCACAACGTCCAGCCTCTGCGCACATTGAGCACCGCAACACACCGGCTCGACAAAGTGAATAGCTCGCACCATCAAGCCATCGATCGTTTAGGCGAAGGGCTCGAAGTCGAAGCCTGGTGCAAGACCGACGACATCATCGAACAGATGCGCCTCCGCAATTATCCTTTCGCCCTAGCCGTCCAATATCATCCCGAGCGCGATGAAAGTTACGCCCCGCTCTTCGCCGACTTCGTTTCACGCCTCAACTCGGCCAATCATTCGCTAGATCACTAAGTCGCTAAGTCGTTGGGGGAGAGTTTTTGGCTGCGCTGCTCCAATCTGGTCCGCCCTTGAGACCGGCACGGGTGCGTGCGCCGAAGAATTAGTCCTGTAGCGGCGGTCTATGACCGCCGATAGTTTCACCTTGCGCGTTCGGCGGTCATAGACCGCCGCTACAGAAAAGTGTTATCCCCCGCGATAGACGCAGCGGGCAGTCGGCGTTTCGTGCACTACGATCTCGCAAAGGCCGGGACAAAGCGGCTGAAGGTTCTGCCAGAACCACGCGGCCATGTTTTCGATTGTCGGATTGTCGAGCCCGGGGATTTCGTTGAGATAACCGTGGTCGAGTTGCTGCACGAGCGGTTTCATCGCCGCGCCAATCTCGGCGTGATCGTAAAACCAGCCGGTCGCCGGATCGACGTCGCCTTCCACGGAAATTTCGACTTTGAAACTGTGCCCGTGCATCCGCCGGCATTTGTGACCCTCGGGCGCATTCGGCAGCGTCTGCGCCGCCTCAAAGGTGAAGTCTTTGGTCAGACGAACTCGCATTGCGCCGCAAAGTCGCATTGCTCTATCTAGCTGTCATCCCGAGCCGCGCACGGGGAGGGACCTCCCAGTCGCAGGAAGAGGCACACTAGTCGCTTTCGCGATCCACGAAGCCGCAACCATCGAAACTGTCGACTTAGCTAGTGTGGTCTTTGAGCTATTGCGAGGTCCCTCGCCGTCTGCGCGGCTCGGGATGACAGCGCTCCTACACTCCGCGCTTTGTCGGCCTCCAGATGAACTTGTGCATCTGCAATTGAAAGCGAACCGGCAGCCGATCCGCGAGGATCCACTCCACGATTTCACGCGGATCAATCCGGCCAAAGATTGGCGAAAATAAAACCGCGCGGCAACGTTGCGGCAGCGCGTGGTGTTTCACCTGTTCCCGCGACCACTCGTAATCTCCGCGCGAACCGATCACGAACTTCACCTCATCGCGCTGAGTGAGGTGCTCGATGTTCGAGAAAAGATTGCGCTCGCATTCGCCGCTTCCCGGCGTTTTTAAATCCATGATCCGATGCACGCGCGGATCGACCGTCGAGATATCGTGCGCTCCGCTCGTTTCGAGCAAAACGGTGTGATCCGCATCCGCGAGCATCGTCATGAGCGGCAGCACATTTTTCTGCAAGAGCGGCTCGCCTCCAGTGATCTCAACCAGCGGGCATTGAAACGCTGCGACCGTCGCCGCGATTTCGGCCAGCGTCTGTTTTTTCCCCTCGTAAAACGCGTATTCCGTATCGCAATACGTGCAGCGCAGATCGCAAAAGGTGAGCCGCACAAACACGCAGGGCTCTCCCGCCCAGGTGCTCTCTCCCTGGATCGAGTGATAGATCTCGTTAATCGTCAGTGCCTTTTCGGCCGGCTCTTTCATTGGACGTTGGACGTTGGACACTGGACGTTTCCGTCGCGCCAGAGGCGACGAGAATCCCTCAGTTCGCCTGAAGAATGTAAGCCGTCCAAATGCAAAATCGAATCAATGAGTGTTTCGCCGTCCTGCGCTCGCGCAACGAAAAGGCCTTCATCGCCTTCATCGCTGCCGGGGACCCCGATTTGCCAAGAACCGTCCATCTCGCACTCGCCCTCGAAAGCGCTGGCACCGATATCCTCGAACTCGGCGTCCCGTTTTCCGATCCACTAGCCGACGGCCTCGTCAACCAGCTCGCCGCCCAGCGCGCGTTGGAAGCCGGCGCTACGGTCCAAGGCGTGCTCGATTGCGTCCGGCAAATCCGCGGCCGCTCGCAGATCCCGATTGTCCTCTACACTTATATGAATCCGATCTTCCAATTCGGTTTCGAACGCTTTGACCGCGAGGCGAGCGATGCCGGGGTCGATGGACTTTTGCTTCTCGATCTTCCACCCGAAGAAGATCTCGAGGTGCAAAGCGATGGACTCTTGCACATCCGATTGATCGCCCCCACCACGCCGCCGGACCGCATCGAAAAAATCTGCGCTCGCGCGGCCGGCTTTATTTACTATGTCTCGCGGGAAGGCGTCACCGGCGTGCAAAGCGGCGTGGCTTCATCGGTCGGCGAACGCGTCGCGCAAATTCGTCAGTGCACGAAATTGCCGATCGCCGTTGGCTTCGGAATCTCGAATGCGGAACAAGCGCGCGAAGTTGCGCAGTTCGCGGACGCGATTGTCGTCGGAAGCGCGATCGTGCAAAAAATTCAAGAGATGAGCGCTGGCCCCGACATGCCGGAAAGAATCCGCCA
This sequence comes from Spartobacteria bacterium, assembly GCA_003134785.1. Taxonomy (GTDB): domain Bacteria; phylum Verrucomicrobiota; class Verrucomicrobiia; order Chthoniobacterales; family UBA10450; genus AV80. The sequence goes on along the minus strand of PLCN01000020.1, from coordinate 91,784 downwards.
ATTTGTCCAACCGCTCGTCGCCGCAACGAAAGTATCTTGAATGGAGTGGCTCCTTTGAAGAATCAGCGCAGCGTCAAAAGCAATTTCGCCGCGAAGAAGAGCATCAAGAGTGACGTGATCGCCTGAGTCGCAGCCTGCCAGGTCGGTCGCGCGAAAAATCTTCCGCCTTGCCTGATCGCGACCGAAAAAACCAGAGTCCAGGCGACGGCGCCCAGAACCACGGCTCCGGCGAATGCGAGAGAATTTCCGATACTGGAATCGTGCGTCACACTTTGTTGGCCGCCGATAACCGCGAGCCAAAAGCCAAGGTTCCACGGGCTGGTCAAAGCCATCGTAAACCCAAGCAGGTAGCTGCCGCGGCTCGTTTTTCGACTTCCATTTTTTGGAAGATCATCGTCATCCGCCCTCTTTGCCTTTCGCAACGAATGCGCGGCCCGCCATGCGCCCAAGGCAAACATGCTGGCAAGGAAAAGAAGAAGCGCAAAACTGACGTCCGCGAGGATCTGCCGAACGCGAGGCGTATTGAGAACCGCACCGGCGCCAGTCATGACCGCCAGCGCCCACAGGAAATCTCCGGTGCACGCTCCGAGTCCAAGCTGCCACGCCGGCCAGAATCCACCGCCTTGCCTACACGGCATGACACTGCGCCGCAGCATCTCCGCGTTCACGGGTCCCGGTGGCCACGCAACCGACCAGCCGAGAACAAATCCATTTATCAGAGTCGCGCTCGCGATCGCCAAAATCATCTCGCGGCTGGCATCGGCCTGCCGCCGGCAAATGCGATTACATCCCGCATTTCGCTCTGGCTTCTTCGTAACTCGAGCGAGCGCCGAGCAAACTCGCGAGATATTTGTCCACCGCGGGCGCGTTCTGCGCGCGCGATAAGTTTGCCGGCGAATCGAGTCGCGAAAAAATTGCGTGAACGATCTTGGCCCGCGGCACGCTCTTTTCGCCATAACCCGTCGGGATATTGCTCGACCAGAAACGGACGTAATCGAGCCCAAGTTTCTTTTCCATACCCAGGTAAATGACGGAGTGGCCATGCTCGCTGCGGCCCACTTCGGGCGACCAGAAAATTTTCATGAAATCGCCCGGCTGCGCCTCGGCGAAATCATCGAAGTTTTGTCCGAGATCCATTTCGTGAAAGAGGCGCGCCGTGCCTGGACCATTGGCGTTCCAGCGGCCCCAAATGCCTTCGCCATCGCGCTGACCGCGAATCATGAGGCTTTCGAGCGTGGCGTAATCGAGGTGAAGAGCGCCCCGCGCGCGCAAAGCCTCGATCGTTTTCATGAAGACGAGGTAGGTCGCGCCGGAGCAATAACTCGGAGAGGCTTCGTCGGGCAGGACAAAAAATTTTCCGGATTCGAAATGCGCCGCCGATTGCAATCGGATCGTCGCCACACGCGAGGCGGAGTAGCGTCCGCCCTGTGGCATCTGCCGAATCTGTTCGAGGATGACGTCGTTGAATCTGCCCGGAGCGATCTGGGCGAAGATTGTTTTCTGGGCGCTGAAAAGGAGCGCCAAAGCTAGAACTGTTCTTGCAAGCTTCGTATTCAAGACCGGCGACACCAATAGAACTCGAAAGCTTCCGCGGCAACTCAGCCGGGTTTGGCTTTGCCGGGAGAATGCGGTATAAGCTGCGCATGCTGCGTTTCACGAAGATGAATGGCGCGGGAAACGATTTTGTTATGATCGACAATCGCGCGGGCGATTTGCAATTGGCGTCGGAGCAAATCTCGAAGATTTGCGATCGCCATCGCGGCGTCGGCGCGGATGGAGTGCTGGTACTCGAGCGCCCGACGAACGGTGCGAACTTTCGCATGCGTTATTATAATGCGGACGGCGGCGAAGCGGAGATGTGCGGAAATGGAGCCCGTTGTTTTGCGCGCTACGCGAGCCACGTCGCCGGTCCGGTGGAAAAGCTTTCGTTTGAGACGCCGGCCGGTGTGATCGGCGCTGATCTTCAGGGTGAGCTGGTCTGTTTGCAAATGAGCGAACCGAAAGACCTGCGGCTTGGGATCAAGATTCCGGTAGGCGACCAAGTCCTCGACGGACATTTTGTAAACACAGGTGTACCGCATGTAGTGATTCCCGTCGACGATCTCGAGAAGGTCGATGTGCGCGGCACCGGCTCGGCCATTCGGCATCACGAACTGTTTTCGCCGCAAGGCGCCAACGCAAATTTTCTGAAGCGAAGGGGCGACCGGCAAATTTCCATCCGCACCTATGAGCGCGGGGTCGAGAACGAGACTCTCGCTTGCGGCACCGGCGTTGTCGCCAGCGCACTCGTTTTCGCGGCGACCGAACGGGTCGATGGCCCGATCGGAGTGCTCGTGCGCGGCGGGAACGAGTTGAAAGTGGGCTTCGATAAGGTCGGCGATAAGTTTCAAAACGTCACGCTGACGGGTCCGGCCGATTTTGTTTTCGAAGGAACGATCGAGCTTTGAGCAACTTCAACTATAGCGGCGGTCTATGACCGTCGCTCGAAATCCCAGCCAGGAAAAGGCCCGGCGGTCATAGACCGCCGCTACAGAAGATGTTTCGAGGAACATATACCGCGTTGGTCACGCCGTTTGAGAACGGCGAATTGGATCTGCCTGCTCTCGAAAAATTAATTGAGGAACAGATCGCCGCCGGAATTACGGGCCTCGTCTCGGTCGGAACCACCGGAGAATCACCGACCCTTTCGCACGACGAGAAGGAGCAGGTGATCCGCACCACCGTGGAAATCGCGAAAGGCCGCTGCCAGGTCCTTGCCGGAACGGGCTCGAATTCCACAGCCGCGGCGATTGCGGCGACTGAGGCGGCGGAAAAATTGGGCGTCGATGCAATGCTGGTCGTGGCGCCCTACTACAACAAGCCGAGCCAGGAAGGTTTGTTCCGGCATTTCCGCGCGATCGCGCAGGCGACCTCAAGGCCGCTGATGCTCTATAATATTCCCGGACGCTGTGCGGTGGACATCGGGCCGGAAACCGTGGAGCGGCTCGCAGTGGGCTGCCGCAACATTGTTTCAATCAAGGAAGCAAGCGGCAGCGTCGATCGTGTCAGCGACCTGCGCGCGCGGTTGCCGGATGCGTTTACCATTTTGAGCGGTGATGACTCTCTGACCCTGCCGTTCCTGGCGGTCGGCGCGGTCGGCGTGGTCAGCGTCGCTTCGAATCTTTTCCCCGCGGAAGTTTGTGCGCTGGTGCAGGCGTTCCGAGCGGGCGATGTGAAAAGCGCACGTGAGATGCACCTGAAAATGCTGCCGATTTTTAAGGATTTGTTCATCGAGCCAAATCCGGTCCCCGCGAAAACCGCGCTGGCCTGGCGCGGCGCCATGTCGGCGGAATGCCGGCTGCCGCTTTGCGAAATGTCTGAGGCGAATGCCGCGCGCCTACGCACAACCCTCGACGCCTTTGAGGGAATTGGGTGAACATGAAACCGGTGCGCGTTCTCCTCGTCGGAGCGAAGGGTCGCATGGGACAGGCGATCGCCGCCGCAGCTGAGACAGCGGACGCTGTTATTACCGCGGGCCTCGAGCAAGGCGATGATCTGACGAAAGAAATCGGCGCATGCGATGTGGTCGTCGATTTCAGTCACCCCAGCGCGACCGATGGGGTCTGCCATGCATGTATCGGAGCCGGCAAGCCATTGGTGACCGGCACCACCGGCCATTCCAACGAAGAACGCGCGTTGCTGGAGAAAACATCGAAATCGCTGGCGATTGTTTTGTCGCCGAATTTCAGCGTGGGCGTGAACGCGCTCTTCTGGCTGACGCGAAAAGCTGCGGAGATGTTGGGCCAAGATTTCGATCTCGAAATCGTGGAAGTGCACCATCGGCTGAAGAAGGACGCGCCCAGCGGCACCGCGAAGAAATTGGCGGAGATCCTGTGTGAAGTGCGGAAACTCGATTACACCAAAAACGTCGCGCACGGCCGCGAGGGCTTGATCGGCGAGCGACCGGATGCCGAGATTGGCGTTCACTCGATTCGCGGCGGCGATGTCGTGGGGGATCATACAATGACTTTTGCCGGTCGCGGCGAACGCCTCGAGCTCGCGCACAAAGCGTCCAGCCGCGAAACATTTGCCGCAGGCGCGTTGCGCGCCGCGCGATGGATCGTCGGACGTGCACCCGGCCTTTACAGTATGGAAGACGTACTCGGTCTGACCGCGGACAAATGAGAGCCGGCGTGGCGCTCGGTTCCAATCTCGGCGAAAGGCTGGCGAATTTGCGCAACGCGCGGAAGGATATCGCGGCACTGAGTGGTGTGCTTCCGCCCATGCGCGCATCAACTATCTACGAAACGGAGCCGGTTGGCTGCGAAAGGGGCGCGGCCAAATTCCTGAATGCCGCGATCGAATTCGAATACGCGGGCGAGGCGCGGGATTTATTGCGCGAGCTGGCCGCAATCGAAAAGCTGCTCGGCCGCGCCACGGCACACGCGCGAAATGTTTCCCGCACGCTCGATCTCGATTTGCTGTATTTCGGCACATTGGAAATCGAGAGCGCGGAGTTGCAGTTGCCTCACCCTCGCATCACCGAGCGCGAATTCGTGCTCCGGCCGCTCGCGGACATCGCTCCGGATTTGGTTCTTCCAAAACAGACCGAATCGGTCGGTGCGTTGCTGCTCCAACTCACTGTCACAGGCGCAGTGGTGCGGGCGGCAGTGGAGTGGTAAGGTCGAGGCCGATGCGGGATTTTCGCGACAAGAAATTGCGGGGCGAGCGAATCACATCGCTGACCGCCTACGATTATCCCACCGCTCGATTGCTCGATGAAAGCGGGATCGATATCATTCTGGTGGGCGACTCGTTAGGCATGGTGGTGCTTGGCTACGAAGACACCACGCGGGTCACGCTCGCCGAAATGGTTCATCACACGAAGGCCGTGGCGCGCGCGGTGAAACGCGCCTTGCTGGTCGCCGATCTTCCGATCCACACCTACGACGATCCAGCGCAAGCCGTCGCGACGGCCCGCGCTCTCATCGACGCCGGCGCGCAAGCGGTGAAACTGGAAGGCGGGGTAAGTCACGTTCCTCAAATCGAAGCGATCGTGGCCGAAGGTATCGCCGTGATGGGCCACATTGGAATGCTCCCGCAAAGTGTCCGCGAGGAAGGCGGCTACAAAGTTAAAGGCCGCACGCAAACCGAAGCCGGGGCGCTCGTGCGTGACGGGCAGGCGGTGGAGAAGGCGGGCGTGTTCGCGGTCGTGCTCGAGATCGTGAACCCAGAGGCGGCGCGGCAGATCACGAACGCGTTGACCATTCCGACGATTGGGATCGGCTCGGGCGAACACTGCGACGGACAGATTTTGGTCACGCACGATCTGATCGGCTTGTTCCCGTGGTTTACCCCGAAGTTTGTTTCGCCCGAGGCTCGCGTTGCGGATGAGATCCGAAAAGCCGTGCAAATTTTTATTGGCCGCACGCGCTCGGGCGGATCCTAGCGATCCTGGCTCGCCAGAGATCTCATCGCGCTCGGTCGACATTCTTGGTTTGAAAATGTGTTGGTGTGCCAACGGGGTCACGGCACCCGTTTGACAACGGCCTTGCGCTGCCGGTCTGTTTCCCTAGGCAAATGAGAACAACCGAGTTCGGAGACTTCGACGAGGCGCTCCTGGAAGGTAGCAAGCAGCGAAACTGGCTTCTGGTTGGCCTGATGATTTCGCTGGCGCTGCACGGTGCGCTCTGCGGTTATTTTTACCGGACGAATTTCATGCCGGAAAAGCGTCTCCTGGAGGAGCGGGTCCAGACTCCCACCTTCAAAGTGAAGAGCGTTGACATGCAGCCGCTCGACAAAGCGAGCACGGATCAATTGAATCCCGCCGCGAAGCCTGACGCCGACAAAACCGAGGTGCAGCTCCCGGATGAGAAGAAATCGTTCGATCAACTTTTGCAGGACGTCCACGCAAGCACCGCGCTGCCGGACGACACGCGTGATGTGCTCCCGGACAAACCGCAGGTCGATCAGAACGCGAATTCGGTTATGAGTGAAATCGAGGCCACCACCGCGCAAACTCTTTCCAAGAGCCCGAACGCAACACGCGAGCAAAATCTCCTGACCGATTCCGCGACGTCCGGCCGGCCACAACCGGCGCTGACCGGGACCGAGCTGGCCACGAGCACCACGATCAAAAAGCCGAACACCTTCACGAAACTTCCCGGCGACAGCGCGGGACCCAACCGCAGCCGCTCGCCCGGCTTCAGCGATTTGGATTCTTTGCTTTCGCAAAAAGGTCCACTCGGTTCCGGCACGAAATTACGGATGCCGGACGATCAGCTCTTCAATTACGACAGCGCCGATTTGCAGGGGAGCGCGATCAGCCAGTTGCAGAAGCTCGGCACGCTGATCAAGCGCAATCCCAAGGCGACATTCACGGTGGAAGGTTATACCGATTCGCTCGGCGGCGCGGACTACAACTTGGAATTAAGTCAGCGCCGCGCGGACAACGTGAAGCAATATCTGGTTGATGTGATGGGGATCAATCCCGCGCAGATCATCACGCACGGGTATGGCGCGACGAAGTTTCTCGTGACCCCGCGACCGGCCGCGGGCAACACGCCCGAAGAACAGATCGAGATCGAGCGGCAGCGCCCGAATCGCCGCGTCGTGATCGTCGTTCATACGGACGCGCGCTGAGCGCGAGCGATTTCGGCTGTAGCGGCGCTCTATGAGCGCCGAACGCGCGACAAAGCGACGCTCGATCGGCGGTCATAGACCGCCGCTACAGGAGGGCTTCCTACGCTCACCAATTCTTGATCCACTCAGGTTGATTTGTGGAATTCGCCGTGCTCCACAGGTCGAACGTCGGATTGTAGCCAACCGTACCTTCAGGGTTGTCGGCTTTTGCGGTCGAGTAACCGTAACTATTTCCAAAGGGATCTCTAAGATAAGTGTTCGGCCCTGGCGGACTCGGCCCAAGTATGTTTGGTTTCAGCGCTGCCCCAAAATAATTTTTAGCATTGGCAGCGGTAGGGGTAGTTGAGTCGTCGTCTTCATCTCCGCTAAGCGTCGCGTAAAGATACGAGCTCGCGGTCTTGTAATTGCCTAGTGTCGCCGTCGCGGGATCTAGGTTCTTCGTGTCAGTGCTTGAGGGATAAATTCCATTATCCGCTTTGTAATTCTCCAGCGCTGCTGAGATCGCCGCGATCTCAGCTTCCGCGCGCGAGCGTCTGCCCTTGGTCTGGACGTATCCGGACGTGGCAAGGATCAGACCAGCCAGCACGAGGATGATCACGATGACAATAAGCAGTTCGACGATTGTGAAGGCGCGTCCGCCAAGATCGCTGGGTAGCGCACGCATCCCGCGTGTTGGTTTCGGCGTCTCGCCGAAACGATCTTTCGAAAAGTTGGCGACCCCGAAAGCCTTTTGGGTCGCCCACACGCGAGACGCATGCGCTACCCAGGCCTTTGCAATCACCGGCACAATTTCAACTCTGCTGCTGCAACCCGCTGATGATGCCGATCAGCGGCATAAAAAGCGCGATCACGATCGTGCCGACGATCAACGCGAGTAAGACAATCATAATCGGCTCGAGCAGCGATGTGAGCGCCGCCACGGAGTTGTCGACTTCGTCGTCATAAACTTCCGCGATCTTCAAAAGCATCTCGGGCAGTTGTCCCGTCTCTTCGCCCACGTCGATCATGCTGATCACCATAGGTGGAAACGCGCCGCTCGCTTCCAGCGGCAGCACGATCGATTCGCCTTCCTTCACGCTTTCGTGGACTTGCGAGATGGCGCGCGCGATGACGGTGTTGCCCGCGGTCTCGCGCGTGATATTGAGCGCCTGCAAAATCGGCACCCCGCTCGTGACCAGTGTTCCGAGCGTACGCGAAAATCGAGAGATGGAAGTCTTCCGGATCAAGTCGCCGAAAAGCGGCGCGCGCAGCTTGATCCGATCCAAGATCGCGCGACCCGCTCTGGTCCGGGCGGCGAATTTGTAACCCGCGAGAATAAAGACGACCGCGCCGAGCAGAACAGCCCAGTGATTCTGCATGAAATCGCTTACCCCGATGACGAAGATCGTGATGGGGGGAAGCGGTTTATCGCCCAACATATCGCGGAAAATGGCTTGGAATTTCGGCACGATAAAAATCATGAGAAAACTCATGATCACCATCGCGAGCAAGAGCACGATGACCGGATAGACCATCGCGGCGACGACTTTGTTTTTGACCTTCTGCGCCTTCTCCTGGAATTCCGCGAGCCGAGTCAACACCACCTCGAGCACGCCGCCCAGCTCGCCCGCGCGGACCATGTTGACATAGAGATCGTTGAACAAACGCGGATGTTGCGCGAGTCCCTCGGAAAAAGTGCTGCCGCCTTGGACGGAATCGGCCAGTTTGTTGACCGTGCTTTTGAGAACGGAATCGCGTTCCTGTTTCGCGAGGACGTTGAGTGACCGGAGCAGAGGAAGCCCGGCGTCAATCAGCGTCGCGAGCTGCCGCGTGAAAATCATGAGTATTTTCGTCTTAACCGATTTCCGCTGGAACAGGACGATATTCTTGCGACCGCCTGCCGCCCGTTCCGCGCGCGCAGGTTTGGCCGCCCGTAGTGCCGCTTTTCCATCCGTGCCGCCGGTCTTTCCCTCTTCGTAAACATTCGTGGGAAAATAGCCCGCCTGCCGAAGCTGACCGATCGCTTCGTTCGTCGAAGACGCATCGACCAGGCCGGTGGATTCCTGACCCCGAGAGTCGAGGGCAACGTAGTTGTAACGCGGCATGGTCTTGCTAGGTCGTCAATTGTTTCACGTATATTTCAGCACTTCGTCGATCGTGGTGTCGCCCGCGAAAATGCTGCGCAAACCGTCCTGCCGTAACGTGACCATGCCGAGCTCGACCGCTTTCTCTTTCAAGGTCACCGTGGGCGCGCGTTCGTTGATCAACTCACGCAGCGGATCGGTGATCTTCATCAATTCGTAGATGCCCTTGCGGCCTTTGTAGCCAGTTTGGTTGCACGCCTCGCAGCCTTTGCCGCAATAAAAATTCTTTTCGCCAATGTCGCGGCGGGTAAGGCCGAGTTGAGCGAGCAGCGTTTCGCTGGGCTGGTAAGTCGTGCAGCATTGCGGGCAGATGCTGCGGAGCAAACGCTGACCGAGAACCGCTTCGAGGGTGGACGAGATGAGTAAGGGTTCTACGCCCATGTCGATCAAGCGCGTGATCGCGCCCGGCGCGTCGTTCGTATGCAATGTAGTAAAGACGAGATGCCCGGTGAGCGACGCCTGGACGGAAATTTGCGCGGTCTCGAGATCGCGCGTTTCTCCCACCATGATGCGGTCCGGGTCCTGCCGCAGAAACGCGCGGAGCGCTCGTGCGAAAGTGAGGCCGATCGCTTCGTTCACCGGCACCTGCACAATTCCTTCGAGATCGTACTCGACTGGTTCCTCCGCCGTGAGCAGCTTGGAATCGATCGTGTTGATCTTCCTCAGGCACGAATAGAGCGTCGTCGTTTTCCCAGAACCGGTCGGGCCGGTGACGATGAAAATGCCGTTCGGGCGATGGATGACTTCGATGATGTAATCGTGGATGTAATCAGGGAGCCCGATCGATGCGAGATCGAGGTTCACGGTCGAACGGTCGAGAACACGGAGCACGACGCTTTCGCCAAATTGCGTGGGCAAAGTCGACACGCGCAGGTCGACCGTGCGGCCTTCGATATTTTTCTGGATGCGTCCATCCTGCGGAAGGCGGCGTTCCGCGATGTTCATGTTCGCCATGACCTTGACTCGCGAGATGACGGGCAGCGCGAGATGGCGCGGCGGCGGCGCCATTTCGTAAAGCGCTCCATCCACGCGGTAACGAATCTTGAATTCGTCTTCGAACGGCTCGAAGTGGATGTCGCTCGCGCGGTCCTGGATCGCCTGAAACAAGATCAGATCGACAAAGCGAATGATCGGCGTCGCGTTCGCTTCGGCCTCCGCCGCCAGCGCGCTTTCGTCCTTCCCGCGCAGGGCCAGCAGCTCGCGGGTTTCACCGAGCTGCTTGAGGATGTCCTCCATGCTCGAGCTGTCCGTGCCGTAATAACGTTTAATTCGGTCCTCGACCTGTTCTGTCGGCGCGACGACGACGTGCACGTCTTTCCCCAGCGCGAAGCGCAAATCTTCGGCGGCCCGCAAGTCGAGCGGATCGACCAGCGCAACCCTGAGGCTGTTGTCGCTCGCGGCGAGCGGCAGCGCGCGATGCAACCGCGCGAGACCGCCCGGAATCAGGCGCAAGATTTCGGGCGCGATTTCGTTCTCGCTCAGCTCGACGAAATCGGTGCCGAGCGCTTCAGCGATGACCTGGTAAAAGCCGCGCTCATCTACGAACCCGCTATCGATTAGCGCCTGCTCGATGTTTTTGCCGTTGAGGTTCGCCTCGTGCAATACGTCGTCCGCTTGCGACGGCTGAAGCACCCGTTGTTCGACGAAGAGGTCGGCGATTTGCTTCGCGTTCATTTTTTCTTCTTGGGGAGCGCAGGCTGCCAGCCTGCACGTCTCGGCAGCTTGCCGAGGCGAATTGCGCAAAGCGCGGCGCGGCATCTGTTTAGGCGTCGCCAAATGTAGCCAGCAGGCTGCCGGCTACTGCAGGCTGGCAGCCTGCGCTCCCCAGATCTTGATCCCGCCGCACTCATATCTAATTCACGTCTCCCAGCGTAATCGAGATCACTTCCTCCGCTGAAGTAAGACCGCCGAATACCTTGCGCACGCCATCCTCGCGTAACGTGCGCATGCCGAGTTCGCGGGCGCGCTGGCGCAGGAGAAGAGTGGAGCGGCGATTGTTGATCATGTGGCGCACGTCGTCGTTGATGGTGAAAATTTCGAAGATTCCCATTCGCCCCCTGTAACCGGTGTTGCGGCATTGCTCGCAGCCGGCCGGCTTCATGACTTGCGCTTCCCTCATTTGCGACGACTCCAAATTCAAAGCGCGCAGCTCGGTCTCGCTCAGTTCGCCGGGCTGTTTGCAGTTCGAGCACAGACGCCTAACGAGTCGTTGCGCCATGATCGCTCGCACCGAGGATGCGACTAGAAATGGCTGCACGCCGATATCGACCAGGCGCGCGACGGCCGACGGCGCGTCGTTCGTGTGCAGCGTGCTGAAAACGAGATGGCCGGTCAGGCTAGCATTCGTGGCGATCGCAGCCGTCTCGAGATCACGAATTTCGCCGATCATGATGATATTCGGCGCCTGTCGCAAAATGGAACGCAGCGCGACCGGAAAAGTCATCCCGACATCGGCATTCACCTGCACCTGATTGATGCCGTTCATCTGGTATTCGATCGGCTCTTCGACGGTGATAATCTTGCGATCGGGTTTGTTGATGAAATTGAGGCACGAATAAAGAGTGCTCGTTTTGCCGGAACCGGTTGGGCCGGTCACGAGCAGAATGCCATCCGGCAGGCGGAGCAAACGTTCGAACACTTCCTGGTCGTCGCTGAAAAATCCAAGCTCGGGGAGACCGAGCATCAGACTGGATTTGTCGAGGACGCGCATGACCACGCTTTCGCCGTGGTTGGTGGGGATGGTGGAAACGCGCAGATCGATCGGCTTCCGCGCGATTCGCACTTGAATGCGCCCGTCCTGAGGCAAACGCTTTTCCGCGATGCTCATCGAGCCGGTCATGATTTTCAGCCGGCTCACGATCGCGGATTGCAATCGTTTAGGCGGCGCCTGCATTTCCTGGAGAACGCCGTCGATCCGGAAGCGGACGCGGAATTTTTTGTCGAGCGGTTCGAGATGCACGTCGCTGGCGCCGAGCCGATGCGCTTCGATGAGGAGCATCGAAACCATACGAATGATCGGCGCGTCGGCTTCATTGGTCCCGCTGATGTCGCCGCCTTCCACGATCTCGAGGCCCAGATCGACGTCGTGTCCGATTTGTTGGAGCAAGGCGTCGGAGGCTTCGTCGGCCGTGCCATAATATTTGATCAAGGCCTGCCGGATTTTTTCCGGACTTGCGCAAACCAGCTCGATCTCGCGTTGCAACAAGAAGCTCAAGCTGTCGATCGTGTCGATATCGAGCGGATCGCTCACCGCCACGATCAAGCCGGAATCACCGAACCCGACCGGAATGACCTTGAATCGCCGCGCGTCCTCCGCGCGAATTTGTTTGATCACCTCCGGAGCAACGGTCTTTGTCGAAAGGTCGACCCAATCCATGTGGGCTTGGGCGGCGAGACTGCGCGAAACATCCGCATCTGAGACAACGCCGTCTTTGATGAGTACATCGACGACATTCGTCGTCCCGTTCAGTTTCGATCGGGCCTTGTCGATCTGCGAGCGGGTGACCAGCCCCGCATCTTCGAGGAGCTTGAGAACGTAATCTTCTTTCAGTTGCACTGGGGGGCGCGATCAACGTCCTGAGGGGAGGAGGACGCAAGGATATTGATTGCCCTGGAATGTGTCAACGGCCAAGGGCAGGCCGCCGGTCCCGCGGCCTCGGCCTACTCAACGGTTACGCTCTTCGCGAGGTTGCGCGGTTTGTCGACATCGCGGCCCAGTTCCACCGCCAGGTGGTAGGCGAGAAGTTGGAGCGGGATGACGGTGAGGATCGGGCTGACGTAATCGGGCACGATTGGAATGGACACGATGTCGTCCGCGATTTTCGCGAGACGATCGGCGCCGGTGCCGGAAGTGATGGCTATCACCGGACCTTTGCGCGCCCGGACCTGTTCGATGTTATTTAGGTTCTTGGAAAAGACGGCGTCGTCCGGCGCGATGAAAACCGATGGAAGATCCGGCCTAACGAGTGCAATGATGCCGTGCTTCAGCTCCGCGCTGGGATGGCCTTCGGCGAAGAGATAAGTGATCTCTTTCATCTTCAGGGCGGCTTCGAGCGCGACGGGGAAGTTGAATTGGCGGCCGAAAAAGAGCATCCCGTTTACGGATGCGTACTTTTTGGCGATGGCTTTGATTTGATCGCTGAGCTTCAGTACGTCTTCGATCTGACTCGGCAACGCCTCGAGCGCCTCGATGATGCGCGTTCCTTCAGAAGTCGAGAGATGGCGCATGCGACCTAGGAGTAACCCGATGGCGGTGAGAATGGCGACCTGCGAGGTGAATGATTTCGTCGCGGCCACGCCAATCTCCGGCCCGGCATGCATGTAAACGCCGCCGTCGCTTTCCCGCGCGATGGTGCTCGCGACGTTGTTGCAGATTCCGAGCGTGCGATAGCCTTTGCGCCGGCTTTCACGAAGCGCTCCGAGCGTGTCCGCCGTCTCGCCACTCTGGCTGATGGCGAAGACGAGCGTGTCGCGTGTCATCGGCGTGTTGCGGTGGCGAAATTCGCTGGCGTATTCCACCTCTGTCGGAATCTGGGCGAGTTGCTCGATCGAATACTCGCCGATCATCGCGGCGTGGAGCGCCGTCCCGCAGCCGGTGAGAACAACGCGGCCCACGTCGCGCAACTGCGCCGGCGTCATGTTCAACCCGCCGAGTTTGGCGGTGCATTCTTCCGGGCTGAGGCGCCCGCGCATGGCGTCGCGCACGGAATCGGCCTGCTCAAAGATTTCCTTGAGCATGTAGTGCGGGTAATCGCCTTTCTTGATATCGGCGTCGGTGAATTCGACTTTGCTCAGTTGGTAATTGCCGGCCTGCCCGGCAACGGAGCTGATCTCGAATTTGTCCCGCTCAACCGCGACGACGTCGAAGTCGTTTAGATAAACAGCGTCGCGCGTGTAGGCGACGATGGCGCTGACATCGCTCGCGAGAAAATTTTCCTCCTTGCCCACGCCGAGCACAAGCGGACTGCCGCGCCGCGCACCAACGAGAAAGTCCGGGATGTCGCGATGGACGAGCGCGATTCCATATGTGCCGATGACCTGGCGCAACGCCGTCCGAACCGCCTCAACGAGTCGGCCCTTGTTATTTGGCAACTGAGCGGAAGCGTTTCCGTTCGAGCCGGCATTCGCGGCCTCAGCGACCGAGGTGTCGTAAAGCTTGCCGATCAGATGCGCGAGGACTTCGGTGTCGGTCTCGGAAGTAAAGTTGTCATCGCCGTCCTGAAGGAGTTGGTCCTTGAGTGCCTGGTAATTTTCGATGACGCCGTTATGGACGAGCGCCAGTTTTCCGCTGGCGTCGAAATGCGGGTGAGCATTTTGATCGGTCGGCTTTCCATGCGTGGCCCAGCGAGTGTGACTGATGCCGTACGTTCCGGTGGGCGGCTTTTCCGCCATCAGCTTTCCGAGTTCCGCGATTCGCCCGGCGCATTTGCGCGTTTCGACGTGCTCCCCATTAACGATCGCGACGCCGGCGGAATCGTAGCCGCGATATTCGAGGCGGCGCAAACCATCGAGCAGGATGGGTGCTGCTTCCGAACGTCCGACGTATCCAACAATGCCGCACATGTAGGGATGGAGCGTGACATTAAGGCGTGAGCGGCGCAACCGACAGGCCTGTAGCGGCGGTCTATGACCGCCGGGTTCCGGCGATATTCGATTTTCGGCGGTCACAGACCGCCGCTACAGGAGGATCTTGCGCAAAAAGATTGATGGGACGCGGGGAAATCTGCGTTAATGATTTCGTGGCAACGAAAAAGCGCCCGCCGTTTTCAACAGAACCGTCCTCCACCCTTTCCACTCCCGCTCTTCCTCCCGGCACGACGCAGCGCACGCTGGCCGTCATCATGGGCGGCGGCGCCGGGACGCGCTTGTTTCCCTTGACGAAAGATCGATCGAAGCCGGCCGTGCCGCTCGGCGGAAAATATCGCCTCGTCGATATCCCGATCAGCAATTGCCTCAACTCCGGTCTGCGCTCGATCTACGTGCTGACGCAATTCAACAGCATGTCGCTGCATCGCCATATCCAGGCGAGCTACAAGTTCGACAATTTTTCGCGCAGCTTTGTCGACATTCTTGCGGCGCAGCAAACGCCGGAAGGCTCGCAGTGGTATCAAGGCACGGCCGACGCGGTCCGCCAGAACATGCGCTACTTCCTGGAGCGGCCGTTCGATTATTACATCATCCTCAGCGGCGATCAGCTTTACCGGATGGATTTTCGCGCGCTGCTCCATCAGCACATTCGCTCCGGCGCCGACATCACTCTCGCGATCAAGCCCGTCTCGCGCGAGCAGGCTTCCGATTTCGGCATCATGCAAAGCGATGCGGACCGCCGGGTCACGCATTTCGTAGAGAAGCCGAAAGACCCAAGCGTTTTGAGCGAATTCAGAATGGGCCCCGAACTGTTGGGGTCGAGCGGCTCGGCCCCCGATGAGGAATTATATCAAGCCTCGATGGGCATTTACGTTTTCAATCGCGACGTTTTGGTGGACTGCCTCAATAACGACCTGGTCGATTTCGGGAAACACATTATTCCGCAGGCGATCCAGGAGCGGCAGGTGAGCGGTTATGTTTTCAACGGCTACTGGGAAGACATCGGAACAATCCGCGCATTTTACGAGGCCAATCTCGATCTGACGGATCTGCTGCCGCAGTACAGTTTCTTCGAGGCGTCGGCGCCGATTTATACGCATCCACGTTTTCTGCCAGGCAGCAAAATCAACGGCGCCACCTTGCGCCAGGCCATCATCGCGGATGGCTGCATTATTTCGGACGCCCACCTGGAACGATCCGTTATCGGCGTGCGCAGCATTATTCAAACGGGCGCCACGATTCGAAACAGCATCGTGATGGGCGCCGATTATTATGAGACCGACCCATCGACTTCAGAACGCGGATTGCCGCCGATCGGGATCGGACGCAATTGCGTGATCGACCGCGCGATCATCGACAAGAATGCGCGGATCGCGGACGGCGTGGTGATTACACCGGAAGGCAAGCCGCCGGATCTGGATGCCGGTAATTATTTCATCCGCGACGGCATTGTCGTGGTGCCGAAAAATGCAGTGATTCCGCCCGGGTTTTGGATCTAAGCGAATGTTCGCTTCTTAGCGCCGGCCCTGCGTCAACGCGGCCGCCTGGCCCTCCGTCTCCCACTTCTGCTGTTGATTCCACGGGAGGGCGGTTTCGTTATGGGTCGCGTTGGGATCCGCGATGAGTGGGGCGTCTTTCGTTGCACAGGAAGCAAGCGATGCCGCGAGGCAAGCAAGGAGCGCCACGCGTGCGATTTCGAGACGGGTCCGACTACGAATTAGTGCCAGCATACACGACAATATCTCCAGGTTGCACTTGGACACCTCGGGCCAAGCTGCTGGTGATGATATCGCCGATGGCGGTTGCTGGTTCAACTGACGAAATTCGAATTTTCCCGATGAATTCGCCGCCGCGCAAAACCAGCATCTCGCTGTTGGGCTCGACCCCCTGCCGGCCTCCGAGATTTAGCACGACAAAATTGTAGGCTTGGTTGACTGCGAGGACCGTGCCGCGGATCCCCGGATTTCCTCCGGCCGCGGGTCGTTTTTTCTTTTCGGTTTCAATCTGTCGAGTGGATCGCTGCTTGGCGCCGTTGATCTTGTCGGCAAGAAATGCCTTTTCGCGCTCCGCGGCATCGAGCTGTTTCCGTGCGTCATCGAGTTGCGTTTGTAATTCGACGGCCGAAGCAGTCGAAGTCGCGGCTTCGGCGGCCGGTTTCTTCTCGGCCTCCGCGATGCGTTTTCGCAGATCGGCGATCTCGGTTTCATTCGCGCGTAATTTCGCTCGCAGCTCATTTCTTTCCGCCTGCGCTTTCAATAACTCCGATTCCGCGCCTGCTGTTTTCGTTCGCGCATCACCAGATTGGGCGTTTGCAGCTTCGCGCGCTTTGAGATCCTTTTCCCGCCTGGCGCTCATTTGTTCCGCCACCTTTCGCGCGCTCTCGCTCTGGATCGCTTCCGCGCGCAATCCGAGCGTCTTCTTATTATTAAGAATGCCGAACACGGCGGAAAGCGCGACCAGGAGAACCGAAGCACCGATCAGTGTTTTGGGCGTGTTCATGGAAGGGGAATCCAACTGCTCGCACGTCTTTCTACCCAAATAGGCGCATGGATGGCAACTCGATTCGCGGTGCGCGTGCGGAATTTCCGCGCAAGCCTGGCTTATTTCGCGTTGCGCCGGCAACCCTTCCATCCTATAGAACGCGATATGGGCCAGCAACACCGGGTGAGAGTCAAACGCAAACGCCGCAGCGCTTATCTGGATCGAAAGAAAGCCGCCGCGAAAGCTGCACCCGTTCGGCGAGAGACACCGAAGGCCAAAGCCAAACCGAAGAAGCAGGCCGCCGCCGCACCCGAGACCTAAACCGCCGCAGCCCTCTGGCTCCTGGAGGATTTCCACTTTGCGAAAGATCTTTTGGAGGACGCAGAGTGCGCGCGCAATATCTCATCGTTGATGGCCACAGCGTGATTTTCGCCTGGCCGGAATTGCGCGCGCTGCACAACCGCCGCACCTCGCTCGCCCGCGATGCGCTCGTGAAGAAATTGCGGGATTATCAGGATTGGAGCGGTGTCAGCGTGGCGGTAGTTTTTGACGGCAAGGGTCCGGCGGTCAGCATGAGTTCGCACCCGGACGAGATCCAAATTTTTTATTCCGCCGAGGGACAAGCGGCAGATTCCATCATCGAGCGGCTGGCGAGCAAGTATGCGCCGCGGTTCAAGCTGTTGGTGGCGACGAGCGATTTCCTGGAACAGGAGACGGCCAGCGCGTGCGGTGCGGAATGCATTTCCGCGGAAGCGCTGCGCTGGCTTTTGGACGAAGCCGCTCCGCGCAAGTTTTCGCGGTGAGTTTCGCCGGTTTTAGGCGGCCCCGGCCAAAACGCGGGGCGGCCGCGTGAGCGCTTCGCGGCGTGCTCGCTGCTGACACGTGGCAAGGACGCGCGAAAGGACGCAGTAGAGTTGTTCGATCGGCAGATTTTTGCTGACGTAGCCGTTGGCGCCTGCGCGCAAGGCGGCGTGCATCCGCTCTTCGTCATAGCCGACCCCGGTGAAAACAATGATCGGCAAATTTTGACTCATCTCCCGGATGAAAGAGATCAATGAGATTCCGTCCACCTTCGGCATGTTGAGATCGACCACGACCACGTCACATTTATTGTGCTCGAGCCAGGCGGCAGTTTGGAATCCCTCCGTGAGGAATTCACAGGTATGGCCTTTTTGCTTCAGATAGGTCACGAGAAATTTCGTGATGGCCGGGTCATCATCGATGAGGAGGAATTCGGCGGCGTCGCGGGTGAGAATTTTCATTGGCGGGTGGTCGTTATAATTATTATAGCCAGTATAAGCACTAACCTTGCCAACTTTTCCGCCGGATACTTTTCTCTGAGAAACTTTTCGCTGATCCCGCAATCTGCCGCTTCTTCTCAAGGGGCAACACGCGCCATCGAAAAATTAGTCGCCAGTAAATTTACAGTCGGGAAAAAGTCATGCGTCTGTTTGCTCCGCGACTGTTTGAGAGTATCCCAAGAGTTTGGGTCGCCTCTGGTCGCACTCGAAGCACCGCTCAACACCGCATTGTATTCGGCTTCTGACGAAAGCTACGAATTTAAACTCGCCCGCACCGCATCGATCTGTCCGGCTGAGCCCAGCTTACCATTCTTGTGCGCGATGAATTTGGCGTATTCCTCCATGAAGATTTTTCCGGGCGGCCGGAAATCGAATTCCTCAGGATGATCGCGGAAATATTCCCGGTGCACGCGCGTCCAGACCAGGCGGCCGTCCGTGTCGATGTTCACCTTGGTTACGCCGAGTTTCGCGGCGGGGAGGTATTCTTCCTCGTTCACGCCGCGGGCGGAGGGATCGAGCTTTCCGCCCGCTGCATTGATTCGCTGCACTTCCTCCACTGGAACACTCGAGCTTCCATGCATCACGATCGGCATCCCTGGAATCAGTTTCTTGATTTCTTCGATCACTTCGAAGTGAAGGCTTTGCTGGCCTTTGAATTTGTAGGCGCCGTGACTCGTGCCGATCGCCGCCGCGAGCGAGTCGCACCCCGTGCGCTTAACAAACTCGACCGCTTCCTTGGGATTCGTCAGTGAAACGTGTCCTTCGTCCACTTTGATGTCTTCCTCGACACCTCCGAGCTGCCCCAGTTCGGCCTCCACACTGATGCCCTTCGCATGCGCGCGATCGACGACCCGTTTTGTGATCGCAATGTTTTCTTCGAACGACTCATGGCTCGCGTCGATCATGACCGAGCTGTAAAAACCCGACGCGATGCAATCGTAACAGCTTTCCTCGTCCCCATGATCGAGGTGCACGGCAAAGATTGCCTCGGGAAACATATCCTTCGCTGTGCGAATCATCGCTTCGAGCATCCGCTTATCGGCGTATTTGCGAGCGCCCTTCGAGAGCTGAATGATAAACGGCGCCTTGCTGAGCTCGCAGCCGCGGAAGAGCCCGAGGAGCTGTTCCATGTTATTAATGTTATAAGCGCCGACGGCGAACGTGCCGTAGGCGACCTTGTAGAGTTGAGCGGTGGTAACAATCATTCCATTTTGGATTTTAGATTTTGGATTGTGGACTCCGAGTCCAGTCGGAACGCGAGCTTAGATCCAAAATCCAAAATCCGAAATCAAAATTGGCTCAATGCCCGTTCGGACTGGCCGGCAACATCACGCTCACGGAAGTGCCGTGCGGATTCGAGTCGATATCCACGCGGCCGTTGTGATCGAACACCGTTCGTTTCACAATCGGAAGACCCAGGCCCATTCCACGCGCTTTTGTTGTGCAAAACGGGGAGAATACTTTGTCTTTCAAATCGGCGGAGATTCCCTTGCCGTTGTCCTGCACGGTCACGATCACGCTGCTCGTATGCTCGCCTTCGCGAATTTGTTTGGCCGCCAGGGTGATCTTTGGTTTGTTTCGTCCGGAAGTGGCTTCGGCCGCGTTGGCCACGAGATGGGCGAAGGCTTCCGTCAGCGCGGTCTCGTCGCCCATCACTTTTGGGAGGTCGTTAGGCAACGTTGTATCGATGGCCGCTCCATTCTTGGGCACCCGCTGTCTCGCCAGCTCGATCGCCTTCCGAACCGACGCCCGCAGATCGATCGGTTTCATCACCAACTCGGTGGGGTGCGCAAAGTTGTTAATCTGCGTAATGATCTGGTCGAGCCGATCGATTTCCTGCACCACGATCTCGTTAAAATCTTTTCGGAAATCCGCGTCGTCGAATCGTTCCGGCAAAAGTTGCGCAAAGGTTTTGATCGCCACCAGCGGGTTTCGAATTTCGTGCGACATGCTGGCGGCGAGATCGGTCCAAAAGGTAGCGCGATCGACTAGATCTTCTTTTTGCCGCAGGGTATCTGCCGCAGTCAGATCGTGGATGACCGCCACGGCGCCGAGCGGCGTTTTTTGGTCGAGCAAGCGCCGCGTCTCGACGGAAATCGATCGGCGTGTGTTGGGATCGATCCATTGCTGAGAGGGAAGATTCCCCTTTGCATCGAGCGTCTCGCGCAGAAAGGAGGCGAGGCGGCCGCCAGCCATCTCGATCGGTTGGTTCAGAGCCTCGGCCGCTTCGATCCCGAGAATGTGTTCAGCGGTCGGATTGAACCAACGAATGATCGCCTCTTCATCTGTCGCGATGATGCCCGGCGGGATCGATTTCAAGAGAGTTTCCGCCAAGGTTTTTTGCAGCCCGACTTCTTCGTAGAGAAGCGCGTTCTCCAGCACGGTGGAGACGTGTTCGGCGAGGAGCATCAGACCTTCGAGATCGTGGTAATCGAAGCGCTGGCCGGTGGCGCGGTGTCCGAAAAAAAGCCAACCGATGATGCGTCCCCGCGCGTGGAGCGGCACGATGACTTCCGCGCCGAAGGTATCGAGCGCGCGCCGCATCAGGCTGCGCTGGGTGTGATCGGCGGCCTGAGTGAGATTGCCGCGGAAGATGAGATGGACGTGCAATTCGAACCACCGGACCAATGCGTCGCGTTCGCCATATTCGAGGTCGAAAGTTTCCGGCAAGCAACGCAGACCGGCTCGAAGCCGGTACCGGTCGCCTTGTCTGATCTTGGAAAAAATTCCTACACGGCCCACGCCGGTGGCGTCGGCGACACCTTCGACCACGTTAGCGAGCAGGGCTTCGACGTTGTCGAACCGGCGAAAGACGCGCGGAAAACGCAGCAGCGGCATGGAAGACTCGCGCCGGTCGGGCATCGGCACGCGGCCCATCGGCTCCGGGATTAGCGGCGCGCTCGATTGCTCTCGCAGCTCTCGATTTTCCTGCAACACGCGCAGATGTTCGAAACCGCGTGCCACCAAGGCCTGGAGTCGGCGCCGGTCCAGTTGCAAATCATCTGCGGCGTAAATGCCCGATTGCTCGGCCTCACGCAACGGCTCGGAGCGCGGCGTTCCCAAGGCGATGATCAAGGTCTCGGGCCAGCCAACCTGTATTTGGTCGAGGAGATCCCGAGCTTCTTTCGCGCGCAAATCCAGCAGCAGAAGCGCGGGACTGGTCTGTTGCAGCACGGCGTCCAGCCGATCGGCGGCGCTGACATGCCGCACTTCCGCGAGCGCGCCGACGAACGCTTTAATACGACGGACAAAATCCGCGTCCTGCGAGTAGAGAATGCAAAGCGGAGAAGAAGGACTCATGCGGCCACGACCTCCTCCCGGAAGCGAACGAGCGGCAGCAAAATATGGAACGCCGTGCCTTTGGTGAGTTCGCTTTCCACTTCGATCTGTCCTTCGTGTTCCTGGATAATGCCGTGCACAACCGACAATCCGAGTCCCGTGCCGTAATCCTTGGTGGTGAAAAACGGATCGAAAACATGGGGGATGTCTTCGCTGCGAATGCCTTCGCCGTTGTCCCGAATCGTGATGCGCAAAATTTCGTGCGCATCTCCATTCGTGCCGGTGATAGCCGCGGCCCATTCCTCCGCGGGGCGAATCTCAGTCGAAACCACCATTTCTCCGTCGCGCTTCATCGCGTCCATGGCATTGAGGAAAAAGTTGAGGAAAACCTGTTCAAGCTGGTCCGCATCGGCTCGGATTGTATCCACATCGGCCTGCCAGGAACGAGTTAATTTGATTTCTTTCTGGTAAAGACGATGGCCGACGAGCTGAAGCGATTTTTCCAGCACCGCGTGGACATGCATCGGCTTGAGCAGCGGCTTGGCCGGGCGCGCAAAGCGCAGGAGCTGATTCACCAGCGAATCGATTCGATCGATTTCGTGACCGATCAGATTCGAAAACGTTTCGCGGAAATCGGAGTCTTGATAACGCTCCGGCAGAAGCTGCGCGAAGGTCTTGATCGAGACGAGCGGGTTCTTGATTTCATGCGCCATTCCGGCGGAAAGAGTGCCCAGACTCGCCAGCCGATCACTCCGCCGAATTTGCAATTCGAGCCGCTTGAGCGCGGTCATATCGGTAAGAACCACGAGGACGCCCAGCAGCTCGCCCTGTTGCCCATGAAAGGTTGAGCTGCTCGCACGCACCACCACGCTCCCTTCGTCCGATTCCAGAATCAGCTCGCGATTCTCCGGCCGCTCGGCGGCATGGAGTGTCTCCTGCACCAGCTCGCGCAACGATTCCGGGAGCTGGTCAATGGGACGATCCAGCAGGTCCTGCGATTTCGCACCAATGATCTGTTCGGCCTCATTGTTGAAGACGGTGATGCGCCCGTTCGCGTCGGCGGCAATCACGCCGGTGGTGAGGTTTTGGAGGAGAATCTCGTTGTAGATTTTCGCGTTTTGAACCTCGGTGAACAGCTGTGCATTGTCGACCGCGATGGCGAGTTGCCCGCAGAGGACTTGGAGCGCATTCTGTTCGACGCTGCCATAAATTCGCCCCGAGAGCCGCGGGCCAAGAAGCATAACGCCGGCGAGATGCTCACGGGCAAAAATGCCCATGGCCACAGCGGCATGGAGAGAAGCCATTTGCTTTTCGATCGCTTCCAATTCCGGCGTCTGCCGCACTCGGTGTAACTCGTCTAAAACGAGTGGTTCCGGATGCGTTTCCAAGTATTTGATTGTCGCATCGTCTTTGCTGAACCCAAGCCCCGGACCGGGGACCTCGGAGTTCGGCAGCGGGTATTGCTGCGAAAAGCCGTGATGATCCGGCA
Source organism: Spartobacteria bacterium (assembly GCA_003134785.1). Taxonomy (GTDB): domain Bacteria; phylum Verrucomicrobiota; class Verrucomicrobiia; order Chthoniobacterales; family UBA10450; genus AV80. Next base: position 68,904 of record PLCN01000020.1, on the reverse strand, counting down.
GTAGGATGAATACCGTGTCGGTCGCCACCGCACCCGCGATAGTTTTCGCAAAGCGCTGGAGCAGATCCTGCAACGTCGTGACAGATTTCAGGATGACTGCGGCTTCATTCATGGTCGAACGAAAGTCGAGCCGCCGGGTACCAAGAAATAGTTTATCGGCTAGACTCTGCGAAACTCCACGGGCGGGAGCCATGGCGAACGCAACCACTATTGCGGCCACGACGTGGGCAAGCGGTTTCGCCCCGCTCGGCAGTTGCGGCTCGAAAACAGCGAAGACCAGCCACCAAACCAATCCGTAGAGGGCCAGCAGATAAGCGGTGAGAAGCGCATAAGATATGGCGCGCCGGAAGAACAAGCCCACCTCCATGATCTTTCGGGTCGCGATGCCGTAGGCGACCACCAGGCTGAAAAAGAAAACGCGAAACGGCGCGAACCAGATCGCGTGCGATTGGCCGAGAAAAACGTCCAAGATGAACGCAAGGAGCAACGCGACGGTCAGCCCTGCAAGACCGCCGATCAGAATGAAGGCCAGCTCCGCATGCTCCCCGCCTGAAGTGCTTCGCAGGTCGCGCCAAGTACCGATGATGAGCGCGATTATCGCTGCGACAAAAAAGATCGTGTAGAGGAAAACCCCATGTCCATACAACGGGATGGGGGCGGCCGACCCGACAGGGTTTGGAATCCGCGCCCCTTCGAGAAAGAAGTCTGTCTGGCAGAGTGCAACGATTCCGATTGTAAGAGCCAGCCAGGCGCGGGAACGGCCCAGAAAATCACGCCAACTTTCCTCGCGTTGCCGGACTGAGCGACGCAAGAGATTCAACATCACGAGATACAGCGCGCCGGCGACTGACGCTTGTCTTATCGCGAATTCTGCGATGGTCGAGCTCGTAGCCGTGAACGCGAAATGAAGAGAGCCAAGCCACGCCACTATCACCGACGACAAGAGCAAAAAGCACTGATTGAGCCGTCGTTTTGGGTTGGCCTGGAAGACAGCCAGTCCGAGCATTAGCTGAAGCGCTATCGCTCCAATTGTTGGAATTGTGGCGCCACTCATTTAGGCAGCGATGCGGTTTAGAACCATCGTGCTGGCACTGCCCCCCAATCCACGCACGTTCACCAGTGCGGAATTCAATTTAGCTCTGCGCGTGCGATTCGGAACGCAGTCAAGATCACACGCGGGATCCGCGACCTTGTAATTCGCCGTCGGCGGAAGCAGTTGGTCGCGGACGCCCAGGGCGCAGGCGATAACCTGAAAGGGTCCGCCGGCAGCCAGGGCATTGCCGGTGACGCCTTTGATGGAACTCACCGGGAGCAAATAAGCACGCCGACCGAAAACACGCTTGATGATGTCCACCTCGATCGCGTCGAGCGAGGGATGGCCGGGACCATACGCGGAAATGTAATCGATTTCATCGGGAGCGTATCCTGCGTTCGCGAGCGCCAAGCGCATGGAAAACTCCAAACCGGACGCTGGCTTTTGCACATCCAAGTCCCGCTGCGTCCCGTATCCACTTATTTCAATGTAAGGTTTCGCTCCTCTCGCTTCGGCGCGTTCCAGGTTTTCCAGGATGAGGATGCCGGCGCCCTCGGATATGACGCCCGAATCTCTCGAGAGGTCAAAAGGTCTGCTCGCTGTTTCCGGCTCGGCGTTTCGCCGCGAGCTGAGGCCGGATGCAATGAAACTAGCCATGGCCAAAGGTGTGATCGGAGCGTCGGCGCCTCCGGCAATCGCCATGTCCGCTTCTCCGGATCGAATTATTGCCGCGGCAATGGCAATTGCGTCCAGCCCGGATGGACAGGCCGAGGAAACTGTCGAGGCGTGCGCGCATGCGCCGATCCTGTCGGCAATTACATTCGCAGCCGCTTGTGGTTTTGATGCACCGAGCGCCGTGGGGCTGACGCGGTCAGGTCCCGGCCCGTTGACCTCGTGAAACACCCGTTCAATCACGTCGAGAGCGCTGGTGCTCACGCCGATCACGACCGGAATCGGACCGTCCGATGTCAAATCCTGAAACTCCAGCCCTGCATCCTTCAGCGCCATCATGGCCGCCGCGTAGGCGAACTGCGTGTGGCGGGCCATGCGCTTCGGTTTCAAATCAGCCTCGATATAATCGAAGGGATCGAAATCCTTCACTTCGCCGGCGATCCGGCTCTTGAAATTGGTGGCATCAAAAAGCGTGATCGGACCGATTCCGCTCTTGGCGGCGAGGAGCGATTCCCAGAAGGCGTCGAGTCCGATGCCATTGGGCGCCAGGACTCCCATGCCGGTAATGACAACTCGATTTCGTTTGTTCATGACCTCAGGGGAAAGTGACCATGAGTAAATACTCCACCTTGGAGTAAATGCATTCTAAACATTACATTTAAATGCAGTCATTATGCTGTGGGGCTGGTTGGTGATAATGTTATTCACCAGATTTCCGAGTTATTCACAAGATGTTCTTGTAGGGCAACGAAAAAAGTTCACCATCAGGTCGCAGTTGCAATCAACCTCGGATGGCCCGATTTCATAAATTAAAGTCTCTCAAAGGCACGGCCTTAGCTTCACTGCCCCCATCATCATGACGATCGCCACCGAACTCCCTCAAGTTCTCGTCATCGATGACGAAATGGGTCCGCGTGAGAGTTTGCGGATGCTCTTGAAGCCGAACTATCAGGTTTACACTGCGGAAAATGTCGAAGCGGGCTTGCAGATCCTGCGCGAGAAAAAGCCGGACGCGGTCGTCAGCGACATTCGCATGCCCGGCACCAGCGGCATCGATGGCCTGCGCAGAATCCGCGAGATCGATCCATACGTTTCCGTGATCATGCTGACCGGATTCGGCGCGCTCGAAACGGCCAAGGAAGCTCTGCGCCTCGGCGCGAACGATTACATCAGCAAGCCGTTCGATGCGCGCGAAATGCGGGAAGTGATCGGGCGCAACGTCGAGCGCACCCGGAGCCAGCGGACCGGCGTTAACGCCGCCAGCGAGATCAAGGAATTGAACAATCGCCTCCTGAAAGAGCTCGCGCAAAAAGAGCGGCTCGCCTCGTTAGGCCAGGCCTCCGCGGAATTCGTGCACGACCTCGGCAATCCGCTCACGATCGTCTGGGGTTATGTCCAGCTCCTGGCGAAGAAGCTCGAGCAATCCGAAAAAGAAAATGGCGCGACGAACCCGACGTCGGCCAAGGAACTCAATATCATCGAGCAAAACGTTCGGCTCTGCCGCGAGTTGCTCACCATGTGGCAGAGTTATGGGAGCGTCGAGGCTTCGCCGCACAAGCCGATCTCCGTTACCCAGATTGTCCGCGAAGTGGTCAAGGGCGTCGGCCCGATGGCCGTCCAAAGCGGCGTCGAGCTGCAATGCGACATCTGTGATGATCCCTGCACGCTCCTGGGTGATTCCGTGCAGATCATGCGTGCGATCCAGAACGTAATTATTAACGCGCTCCAGGCCTCCGCGGAAAAGAAAGGGCCCGTCCTCGTCAGTTGTGCGTGCAAGGATTTTTACGTCGACGTGCGGGTAGGAGATACCGGGTACGGGATTGAGGAGGCACAGCTCGCGAAGATTTTCGATCCGTACTTTACGACCAAACAAGGCAAGAGCGGCACCGGCCTTGGTCTCTACATCACCAAAAAGGTCGTCGAAGATCACAACGGCTCGATCAAAGTTGACAGCACGCCGCAGGTTGGGACGACGTTCACGATCCGTTTGCCGCTCCTGAACAATTAGGCGGTGGTGGATCTTCCTGTAGCGGCGGTCCATGACCGCCCACTGGATCGCGGGTGCGAAGAGAATTTTCTGGAATGATCGTCGGCGGTCATAGACCGCTGCTGCAGAAGAAAGGGACTCCCGCTACTTTCTCTTGTCACTGCCAGCGGCTTCCGTTCTGTTGTTCAAGTGTCTGGAAGTTACCGTGTCGCTCCGATCTTTTTGATTCGCATGGCCGGTGTGCCCTCCGATGCCTTAAATCCCCTCGGAACGCGCGATACCGCCGCCGCCGCGCGCGAACTTCTCGTTAGGCGCGAAGAGTTTACCCGAGCAAAATCGGGAGCGGAACGGTTGCTTCGGAGACGCGATCACGGACTTCCGGTTGAGACATATCGCGCGTTACGAGTGGCAGTTCGAGCAGGCCATCTTCCCGCGCTCGGCGAAGATCCAGTGCCGCGAGAAATCGCTGATTATGCGCTGACGGCATCCACTGTCGCGGCCACAGAGTCGCGACTTCAGGGAGCGTTGGAACGCGAACTCGATTTAGCGCGGGCGGCGCTTTTGAAATCAACCCGGAAGGTCTTGACGCCTTATCTGGTTTTCGGTGGAGCGGGCGTTCGTGAAGTGCTGGCCGAACTGATGACCCATCCTCCTTCCGAAAGCTTTGTCTTGCCGGTGCGGAAAAAACGCGAGCGCGCGCGTGAGCGGCACCTGCTTCTATTCCTCCAACGCGTTTGCGCAAAAAACGATACCTTGAGTGAATTTGGCCCCGGCGGCTGGGGGACCATTGATGGAGTCACGCCGCGGATTCGGCTGTCACCGGAGGGCAGGATAGCGAGGCGGGAAGTTTTCTTAGAACGCTGGACCGCGCATGGAGTCGCCGCAGCGCTGAACGCCGATCCGGATGTCCGCGTTGAGCTTTCTCCGCGGCTGCATCCCAATGGCCGGATCGAGGGCAATCATTTTATTTTTTCCGACACGGCTGAGACAACGGCGCTCGATCCGAAAACCATTGCGATCCTCTTTCGCTGTGATGGAGCGACACCGGCCTACGCGTTTGCGGAAGACATCGCAGCGCTCGAACAGCTCGCTGCGCGAAACATTATCCGCTGGGAAGTCGAAGTTCCCGCGCTCGATCCCTACGCGTTCAACGTCCTCATCTCGGATATCTCGCGGTGGCGGGACGGTCCTGTTCGCGCCCGCTGGCTGGAGCTGCTTCAACCGATCGCCGCCTTGCCGTCCAAATTCGCCGACGCGGAAGAGACGGCTGCTCGCGCGGACATCATGGATGAAGCGCGGCGGCAATTGCAGAAGCTCGGCACGGCTCGCGAAACCGCAGACCGCTTTCTTTATTCGGCGAGCAATCCCATCGGAGAAGAATGTTTTCGCGAATGCCATTTCTCGATCGGCGAAGATCTGATCAACGAAGTCACCACCGAAGCCGAACCATGGATCGATCTCTGGCGCGATAATTACGCCTTTGTCGCGAGCCGTGTGGCGGCGGGATTGCGAGCGCTTCTTGAAAAAGCACCTTTGCAAAATGGAGGTCTTCCATTCCCGGCCTTCTTGCACCATTGCGCCATGCTCAAAATGCCTTTGAACGGTCCTGCGATGGTTGGTCTCGCGCATATGGCGTTCCAGGAAGTGAAGGCTGCCTTTCGCGAGCGCATGCGGGATCGGCCGGACGCGGAGGAATGGGAACTCACCGCCGATGATTGCCACTTCATCCGCCAAAATTTTCAGTACGAGAAGTTCGATGAATTCACTTATCCATCGGCTGATCTGCAACTCGAAGCCAGGTCGGTGGCAGCGGTCACTCGCGGTGAGTATCGCTGGATTTTGGCGGAGCTTCATCCGCCGGTCGCGCTGCTCCATCATGGCTTCTACTGGAGCTGCCCGGACAAAATGGAACTTGGGCGCGCGCTCGCCAGTACCGTGAAAGGATGCCCGAGTTTTCATTTCGGTTTTTTTGCGGCGGATTTCACGGCTACCACCACCGTGCGCATGCTGGATGCAATTCCGGAGCGGATGAGTTTCGTTGCGCCTCAACGCGGCGACCCGCGGTGGAGAATTGTTCCGCCGGCGGAAATCGAAGTATTTGTCGATGACAAGAACGGCGACGTCGGTTTGCGAACGCGCGGATCGCGCGAATATCTCGGTTCGTTTGCGCGCGCGTGGGTGATCCCGCTCGGCTTTCATCCCTTTCATTTCGGTCGCGCTCCCCACATGCCGCGATTGCGTTGCGGGCGAGTCATTGTCCAACGCCGCTCGTGGACCGTTACGTTCGAAGAGCTCGGCCCGGGAGATTTCACCGGCATTTCGCGCGATCTCGTTCTCGCCCTCGAGCGTCTGCGCGCGCAGAAGGGATGGCCGCGCTACGTCTACATTCGCCCGAGCGAACAAGCGTTGCGCCGGAGCGGAGCGGAAGGCCGCGATAAGGATACCAAGCCAGTCTTCATCGATCTCGAGAGTTATCTCTTCCTCGAAATCTTCCATCGCTGGTTGACCAAAGCGGGCGAGCTGGAAGTCAGCGAAATGTTGCCCAGTCCCGATGATCTGCTTTGGCGCGAGGCCGACGGTCGCCGCAGCTTCGAACTCCGCACCCAGATCGTTCCGCGCGCATGAAGATCATCGCGATCGCAAATCGAAATGGGGAGCGCACGCGCCCTCGCGTGCTGGTTTCGGCGCCTTCGCCGAAACGAACTTTCTCGGTTGGACCGCGATACCACACTTCCAAATGGGACAAAGTTCGCGATGTCGGGGGCGCCATCGCCCACACGCGAGGCGCGCGCGTTCCCCGATCCCAAAGATGAAAATCATCGCGATCGCGAACCAGAAAGGCGGCGTCGGAAAAACCACCACAGCCGTGAATCTCGGTTGCGCGCTCGCGGAAGAAGGATTGCGCGTGCTGCTCATCGATCTCGATCCGCAGGGAAACGCGACGAGTTCCTTTGGCATGCAGGAACTTGAAGGCGAGAGCCTGTATGAGCCGCTCCTCGGAGGCATCTCGATCGCGGAAAAAATCCTGCCCACGCGCCTGCCGCGCATGTTCATCGTCCCCGCCGATCTCGATCTTGCGGGCGCGGAAGTTGAGATCGCACGCATGGATAATCACCTCACGCGTCTAACCGCCACGCTCGCCCCGCTTCGGTCCGATGAGACGTTCGATTTCGTCCTGCTCGATTGCCCTCCCTCTCTCGGCATTCTGATGACGAACGCCCTGGCTGCGGCTGACGAGCTGCTCACCCCGATTCAATGCGAATATTTTGCGCTGGAGGGGCTCGTGAAAATTGACCGCGTCATCGAACAGGTGCGCAATTCCGGCGCGAACGACGACCTGGCCATCACGGGTATCGTCATGACAATGTTCGACAGCCGGACGAACCTCAGCACCCAGGTTGTTGCCGACGTGCGGGAACATTTTGCCGAACGCGTTTACGAAACCGTCATTCCGCGCACCGTCCGGTTGAGCGAGGCGCCCAGCTTCGGCAAATCGATTCTCGAATACGACACGAATGGAACCGGCGCCCGCGCCTATCGCGCTCTCGCCGCCGAGTTCATCAAGCGGCATCCGGCGCCTTGATTATTTTTCGCGCGTGTCGCCGCGGTAATGCAGTGCCCGGACTTTTTCCATCGTCACCAATCCGCCTGTGATCATCCCATCGAGCACGGGCAGGAAATTTTGGATCTTCTCCTCGCTATCGATGATCTCGATGATCATCGGCAGGTCCATCGAGAGCCGCAGGATTTTCGACGTGTGCATCCGGCTCGATTTCCCAAAGCCGATCGGCCCGCGCAACGCCGTCGCGCCGGCCAGATGCAGTTCGCGCGCCTTGAGGATGATCGCTTCGTAGAGCGGGCGATGCTCGTAGCGATCGCTCTCGCCGATGAAGATTCGCAGCAGAGTGGCTTCGTGCGGGATTTCCATTAGCGTCCGTTTCGTTGCTCGCGCTTGATCCCGAAAACGATCGCGGGAAAACCGCGAAAGACAGTTTCCTTCTCCGGGATCATTCCATTTTTTTCCGCCACGCGGCGAGACGCAATGTTGTCCGGATGAATGAGCGAAATCACCCGCGAAAGTTGCAGATCGTCGAAAGCATGATCGCACACCGCCCGCGCCGCTTCGGTGGCGAGGCCTCGACTCCAATACGAAGAATCCAGCCGGTAGGCGATCTCCAGCTCTTCCATCTCATCCACGGTTTGGAGAAAGAAGCCGCAGTAGCCGATCAACTTTTGCTCCGGCCGAAAGACGAGGGCGAACTGCGAGGGCAAACCTTCGCGATCGCGCCCGCGAACTTTCTCGAGAAACCCGGCAGTCTGCTCGCGCGAAAACACGCCGAGCGAAAATCGCATGAAATCCGTGCTCGCCATCAGCGCGGACAGATCGTCCAAATCGTCCTCGGAAAATGGACGCAAGGTCAAACGCGGAGTCTGGAGCGCGGTCATGCAATTCATCGGCTGATCACGGTGGCGCAGAGATGTCCCAGCCAGACCGCGCCAAGACAAAGCGCCACGGAGAGCATCACGTTCGCGCCCGCGCGCAGCCAATCTCCATCCGTGGCCAGGTTCAGCGTTTGCAAACTGAAGGACGAAAACGTCGTGTAACCGCCGCAGACACCGGTCATGAAAGCGAGCCGCCATTCCGGCCGCAGCAACGCGCGGCCCTCCGTTCCGGTGTAAGCCGCGAAAAATCCGATCGCGAGACAACCGCTCACGTTCACCAGCAAAGTGCCGTAGGGAAATGTTTCGCCGAAGCGCCGGCCGACCACGCCGGACAGCCAGTAGCGAGCGACAGTACCGAACGCGCCACCGCCGGCGACGAGCAAATAATCCAGGCGATTCATCCGGCGTCGTTTAGCAAAAGAAAAGATGAGCGCCTAGCGTTAACCAAGCGGGTAGGGACGGCGCGCTGCGCCGTCCGCGGCGATGTGAAGCTAGACGCATCCGAATTTCTGATGTGTCTGTGTCTCCTGGTGCGATGCGTGAACGCTTCGGACGGCGCAGCGCGCCGTCACTACCAGAAGCCGGTCTGGAGAGCGCCTCTGCTTGTAAAAAGTGCACGCGTTGCGGACGTGTATGTCGAAGAAGTATTGGCATGATTGGCCGGCGACCAATGAAAAAGCTTTCAGCGAAAATCCAGGATGATGACGCAGACGATTGGAAGCCCGCGCCCGTGCCGGACACATCGAGCCTGGCCGCGCTGGCGAAAGCAGCCAGGAGTTGCACCGCGTGCCATCTTTACAAACGCGCGACCCAAAGCGTCTTCGGCGAAGGGCCGAAGCGCGCGCGGCTCATCCTCCTGGGCGAGCAACCCGGAGACCAGGAAGACCTCGCGGGAAAACCATTTGTCGGTCCCGCGGGCAAGCTTCTCGATCGCGCGCTCGAAGAGGCGGGGATCAATCGCGACGAGGTCTACGTCACGAATACGGTGAAGCACTTCAAATGGGAGCCGCGCGGCAAACGGCGCATCCATCAAAAGCCGAACTCGCGCGAGATCGCCGCCTGTCGTCCCTGGCTGGAGGCGGAGCTACGTCTCGTTAGGCCGAAACTGCTTGTTTGTCTCGGCGCGACGGCTGCTCAATCGATCTTTGGTCCTTCTTTTCGCGTCACGCGCGAACGCGGCAAAGTCCTGGAATCCGAAATTGCGCCCAGGGTTTTGGCTACCGTTCATCCCTCATCGCTGCTGCGCCAGCCCGATGAAGAATCCCGCCAGCGCGAGTACGCCCATTTCGTCGCCGACCTTCGCGCCGCGCTCAAAGCTTCCAGGTAGGGACATCGCGCTGCGATGTCCGCTCTGTAGCGGCAGGCGTGTCGCCTGGAGCGAATCCTGTAGCCGTCGCCCTATCGGCGACGTTCGGCTGATCGCGCGACCGTCTCGCTTCGCATAGCGAGCTGGCACAACATGCGATTCGCATTCTACGGCGTCGGCGGAGCCGAGGGCGATGGGCTGGCTGGCGCGGCCGGCGACGCGGCCCGTGACGCGTCCGGCGAAGCTTCCGCTTTCGGAGTTTTCTTTTTCGCCTGTTTCTCTGCCGCAGCTTTCTCCGCGTCAGTCATTGGTCCGAGCTTCACCGTCTTTGCTTCGAGGCTGCCATCCGAGACTTTCCAATACGAACCGCGTACTTCTTCATTCACTACCACATCCTTCATCGTCGCAGCCGCGTCCGCCTTGGTCAGCATCGCCCGGTTGGTGATCTTGAAAACGCGCGACTTTTCCTTGCCCGCGATCGTGAACGCCTTCGCCTTCTGATCGACGGCGGCAATCTTTCCGCGGAACGGAATGGCGCGAACCTTGGTCGCGTCCGTTGTCGCGGTACTCTTGGTTGCTGGAGATGCGCTCGGGCTTGGCGCTGGTGAAGGCGATTTCTTGGGGGCGGCGAAAGCTTCGCCGGACGCACACAGCGCAATAGCGGCAACGCACGCCGTAATAACTCGTAATTTATTTTTCATGGTTGGGTTGCGATCGTTCTATCCGGTTTGGATCGATGAAACAATGCTGGATCGCGCGCTCGTCCTCGCTTCTACCTGTAGCCGTCGTTCTGTGGGCGACGTAATGGCGGCGTCGTCACCGTACTAATTCGGCGCTCTCTTGGACAGACCACATTTCTCTCGCGCTTCGCACAGCGAAGCGGCGAAAGGGTCGGCTACAGCTAATCCTCCGGCTTCCCTTCAAGCAGCGCTTCGCACGGCAGCGTCTGCGGTCCCTTCTCCGTGCAAACCGCGTAGTTCGCTCCGGGATACATCGAGACTCCCGCATACTCGCCCTTCGCATTCAACGCGTAGAAATTGATGTTGAAATTCGGGTTGCCCTTGCTGTTGAGCAGCCGCTTTTCAATCGTGTTTCCTTTGATCCGCCGGCAAGCGTCGAGTCCCGCATCCTTCGGATGCATCCCACGCCGCATGTTCTCCACGATCAGGAACGAACAGAGATTGTAGAGATTCGCTTCGCCGCGTCCGGTCGATCCCGTCGCGCCGATTTGTCCATCCACATAAAGACCCGCGCCGAGAATAGGCGAGTCACCCACGCGCCCCGGAATCTTCCAGGCTAGCCCGCTCGTCGTCGTCACCCCGCAGATCTCGCCTTTCGCATTGATCCCGTCGCAGTTGATCGTCCCGTAAATGTGTTGGCGGTCGATCAATCCCTCCGCCACCATCTGCCTCATCACCTTGCTGCCCGCCTCCGCGCGTTTCTGCGGGTCGAGATAATGCTCTGGATCGATCCGCCGTTTCCACTCCAGCCAAAGCTTTCTCGACTCCTCGGTATTCAGGTCGTCCTCGATTTTGAATCCCATCCCCCGCGCAAAAGTCTGGGCTCCGGCGCCCACGATGAGATGATGATCCGTCTGTTCCATCACCGCCTTCGCCACCAGCGAAGGCGTGCGCACACCCTCGATGCAAGCCACGCCGCCCGCGCGCTTCTTCGGTCCGTGCATGCAACAGGAATCGAGCTGCACAATTCCATCCGCGTTCGGCAACCCGCCATAGCCCACACTGGTATCGAGCGGATCCAGCTCCACGATGTTCACCCCGGCGATCAACGCGTCGAGCACGTCGGCGCCTCCCTGCGTCATCATGGAGAAAGCCTTCTGCACGCAAGTCATGTCGCCGCCGTTCTTGAACTTGTTGCCATTGGCGGATGCGATCACGACCGGCTTGACTGATTTCGAATTCATAATGGTAGGAGCTTGGGCAAAGAGCGCGCGCGGCGCGACCGCCAGCGTCAACCCTCCCGCCGCGCTGGACTGTACAAAACGGCGTCTATTCATATCCGATCAAAGCATGGGATTGCGCCTGTTTGCAACGAGCTTCATTTTCTGACAATCCCAATTCCCGCAAGGCTTCATGCTTGACCCGTCAGATACGCCAGTCATGATGCCACCTCGAATTTGGCGCTTTCCCTGCTAACTTCTCTCGTCTCGATGTCGCCAGCTGTTCACATCCCCGCCTCGGTGCGGAAGTCCACGCAGGCGCTTAATTATTTCGCCTGTCTTGCCGCTCGAGGTGCGCCGCAGCCGCTAAACAAGATGAAGGCGTTAAAGCTCCTTTTCTTTGCCGACCGTTACCATTTGCGCAAGTATGGGCGCCCCGTCAGCGATTGCGCCTATTTCGCAATGAAAAATGGCCCGGTTGCTTCCGAAGCGAAGAATATCGCCGAGGAAAGTTTCCGCCTTGAGGCTTCAGAACGGAGTTACGCGCGCCGCTTCGTTCGCAGAAAGGATGCTTATCATTTCACCTCTGTGGCGGAAGTCGATAAGAGCGTCCTTTCGCAGACCGATATCGAGGCGCTGGAGTTCGCGTGGCGCACCTTTGGGCAATACACCCAGTTTCAGTTGCGTGACATCACACACCATTATCCTGAGTGGAAACGGCACGCGCCAAAACTCCGGCATGACGGCAATAAACGGGTCGAGATGGATTACGCCGATTTCTTCAACGATCCAGCGCCCGGTTACAATCCTTGCCACGCCCTTTTGGCGAAGGACCGCAAAATAGCGCTTAATCTCTTCCTCGACCAACAGGCATTCAATCAGCGTTGGAGTTGAGGTTTGGCTCCCCCAGGCATCGACCTGAAGTTGCGCCTTTCTCTGCGCGAAGGGAGCGTCTATTACTTCACCGAAAGAACTCTCACGTCCCCGGAGCCGCATTACTTCATCGTCGTCAACGCTCACCCGCTGACGCAACAAGTGCTTCTGCTTTCGGTCGTCACTTCCAAAGTCGAGGAAGTGAAGCATCGCATCGCCGCGCGAACTGTCTCGCCACGGTTGTTGAACTCTCTCCGAAAGACTTCGATATCCTCACCAGGTCATCGATCGTCGATTGCAACAGCTTGAAAACAATCACGCTCGCGGAATTTAACGAGCGATTTGTTAGAAAGGAGATTGGTTGCGTCCAGAAGGATTTGCCGCTTGTTCTGCGCAAAGCTTTGCGTCGCGCAATCCACACCAGCAATATTATAGCGGACGAATTAAAGGTGCTGGTCGCTCCACCTTGAATTGGCGGTTGAAACGCCCAGCGAGGGGAAACGTCTGATCGCCAACCCCGGCCTTCCGCCTTTTGCCAGCCAGCGCGTCCCTGCGCTCGGAGAAACGCGAAGCGAATTCCTGTAGCGGCGGTCTGTGACCGCCGAAATCCCCGGGAAGCTCACGAAATAATATCGGCAGCCCTTGCGCTCGCAGAAACGCGAAGCGAATTCCTCCTGTAGCGGCGGTCTAGTTTCTCACGCCCGCTCCTCGCGAAGGCTTTCGGAGTAGCCTTGGCGAAGGAAGGATGACCGCCGAAATTCCCCAGCCCAGGCATCCTGCTTGATCGCGATCTCGTTCTTCGCGGGAACGTTCGCGCCGTGGCGAATAACCCAGCTCTCCCACGCTGATTCTCCTTTCTACTTCGCCACTCCCCGGATAAGTCCTTGACTGACATGCAATGGATCGCCCCCTCAGAAAAAGACGCTGCTAACCACGCGTTGGAAAAGCGGCTGTGGGAAGCAGCAGATCAACTTCGCGCGAACTCTGGGCTCAACGCGCAGCAATATTCCGGACCCGTTCTCGGACTGATTTTCCTTCGCTTCGTTGAAGTCCGTTTCGCTAAGCAACGAACGGTGCTTGAAAAACAGGCGAAAGGAAGCCGCCGTGGCTCGCGCCTGGAGGACCCCAAGGCTTACCACGCCGACGGGATCCTCTTCCTCGCCCCGGATGCGCGTTTTGATTTCCTTCTCGCCCTGCCCGAAGGCGCGAACATCGGATCGAAGCTGAACGACGCGATGCGCGCGATCGAGCGCGACAACCCACAGCTCGCCGGCGTCTTGCCGAAAACCTACGAGCTCTTTTCGAGCGCATTGCTGAAACAGTTGCTCAAGCGCGTCTCGGAGATTCCGGCGACCGTTGATTACGACGCGTTCGGCAGAATCTACGAATATTTCCTGGGCGAGTTCGCACGGACGGAAGGCTCGAAGGGTGGCGAATTCTACACGCCAGCCAGCATCGTTCGTTTCATTGTAGAAGTGCTGGAGCCGTATCACGGCAGCGTCTTTGATCCAGCGTCTGGGTCAGGTGGCATGTTTGTGCAGAGCGCGAGCTTTGTGGCCGAGCACAAGAAAAACCCGGCTTCCGAGCTTTCCATTCACGGACACGAAAAGGTCGGCACGACCGTCGCCTTGTCGCGAATGAACCTCGCCATGCACGGACTCGAAGGGGACATCCGGGAAGCGAACAGCTATTACGACGACCCGCACGAAAGCACCGGACGCTTCGACTTCGTCCTCGCGAATCCGCCCTTCAACGTCAACGCGGTCGATAAGGAGCGACTGGAGGGCGAGGTCGGGAAGAATCGCCGCTTCCCCCTGGGCCTGCCGCGCACCGACAACGCGAACTACCTCTGGATTCAACTCTTCTACTCCGCGCTGAATAAGAACGGCCGCGCCGGCTTCGTCATGGCCAACTCCGCCTCAGACGCCCGTGGCTCCGAGAAGGAGATACGCCGTCAGCTTGTCGAGGCCCGCAGCGTCGATGTCATGGTCGCCGTCGGGCCGAACCTCTTCTACACCGTTACGCTCCCCTGCACCCTTTGGTTCCTGGATCGGGCGAAGTCTGAATTCCGCAATCCGCATTCCGCACTCCGCAATCGAGAGGACGAAGTCCTCTTTTTAGACGCCCGGCACATCTACCGGCAGATCGACCGCGCGCACCGCGACTGGACGCCCGCGCAGATCGGCTTCCTTCGCCAACGTCGTCCGCCTCTATCGCGGCGAAGCGCCGGATTTTACCCTCGGCGGCAACGAGGCGAAAGCGAAGCTGAAGGAAGTCTTCGCTTCGTCTCTCAACTCTCAACCAAAGACTCTCAACTCGCTTCGGTATCGCGACGTCGCCGGCCTCTGCAAAGCCGCGACGCTCGCGGAGATTGAAGCGCAAGGCTGGTCGCTTAACCCCGGTCGCTACGTCGGCGTCGCCCCCGGCGAAGACGTGAGCGACGAAGACTTCAAGGCGCAGCTCGCAGTCCTCAACGAGGAACTGGTAACGCTCAACGTGCAGGCTCGCGAGTTGGAGGAAACCATCGCGGTAAATGTGGGGGACCTGCTAGAAGTATGATGGTGAGCGCAGACCCAACGCGACATGGCTATCGCCTCGAACAATGCCTAGAACGGATTGTCGATAATCGAGGACGCACGCCGCCGCTGAGTGATGCAGGCGTCGAGATGATCGAAATCAACGCGTTGGAAGATGGCAGAAAGTCGCCGAACTATGGACGCGTCAGAAAATTCGTCTCCCAGGAAACGTACGCGACTTGGTTCAGGTCAGGGCATCCGAAGCGCGGTGACACGCTGATCTCCACTGTGGGTGCAATAGGACGCGTTGCCTATTTCAATGAAGAACGGGGATGTATCGCGCAGAACGTCATCGCCCTGCGACCAAAGCGCGACATTCTCGATCCCGAATTCCTTTATTACTACTTGGCATCGGCAGACACCCAGACGCGACTTGCCAACTTGAACATTGGGGTGGCGCAACCAAGTCTCAAAGTTCCGCACCTACTGGCCCTTGAAATTTTACTTCATCCGCTCCCCGTCCAAAGCCGGATAGCGGCTATCCTTTCGGCCTACGACGAGTTGATGGAGAACTGTCGGCGGCGTATCCGCATCTTGGAGAAGATAGCCCACAACCTCTACTGCGAGTGGTTCGTCCACTTCCGCTTCCCCGGCCACGAAGAGGTTCCGCGCGTCGATCCCATCCTCGGTAACATTCCCGAAGGCTGGCAAGTGAAGAGATTGGACTCGCTCGCGGAAATCAAGGGGGGCAAGCAACTAGAGAAGAAAGAGATCCACGAAGCCGGCGAGTTTCCCGTCTTTGGCGGCAACGGCATCCAAGGATACTCCGAGAAAGCGACGCATCGGGGTTTCGTTATCGCGTTCGGTCGAGTTGGTGCTTACTGCGGTGCAATTCATTGGTCGTATGGTGGGGCGTGGCTTAACAACAACTCCTCATCGGTAGTGCCGCTCGGATACGACGAGCTGATCCTGCATCACCTACTCGACTTTCATTTCGACAATCTGCGAGGCGGCGCGGCTCAGCCTTTCATTTCAAACTCGGCGCTTGCTGGCATTGAATTGGTCTTCCCTGGCGCTGATCTGGCAACGCGGTTCTGCTCATTGGTTAAGCCGCTTCGCTTGCAGAAAGTAAATTTGGAAAACACCGTCGCAAACCTCCGCCGCACCCGCGACCTGCTGCTGCCCCGATTGCTATCGGGCCAAGTCTCCCTCGACGTTTCCGCCGTCGAGGACGTGGCTGAGCCGCCTCGGATGGCGTTGCCATGATTCGGCGCGCATAAGCCGTCGCACAAGCCTATGCAAAAGATCGGAGACATCGTTTCTGAGGAGCTCTTCCTAAACGCTTTTCATATATGCCGCGACTACTGCACGAGCGGCGAAATGATTTTCGATGTAAATTTTCTCTTACTCAAAGAGCATTTCGTCGGTTTAAAAGACCGCGAGGTCAAAGGTCTCTATAGGAAATACGTCGCGACCGAATTCGCATATTCGCTCCGGGAGTTATTTGCCTCCGACGTCGTATCGGTTCCCAAGGGTCTTTCCGCAGTTAGAGAATATCGCTTCTTCTCAGCGCCTGCGATGATTCTCTATAATGCTATAGGCCTACTCTTTGTAGACAGCTGTTCTCCGACCCTCACACAACTCGATTTTAAAGGGAGGCAGGTGTTCTCCTTCTATCCCACGAAATTTCTCAGTAGCCCCGGGGGCTGGGAAGTGAAGAATGACTATCGGATCGAATACAAAGAGTTTTCTGATGCGCTCAAACAACATATCCAGCCGGGCGACGCGGTCCTGAAAATGGACATCTCTGGATATTTCGAAACGATATCGCACTCCAAGCTAGCAGCTCTCCTGCGACGCTTTGCCCCAGAATCCACGTTGCAGAAACACAACATCAGCAACGAGTCGCCACCTGCTATTGAATTTTATCTGGAGTCGCTGATGCAGCGGAAACAGGGCATCCCTCAAGGGCGAAAGAATTTCGTCTCTGACTATTTCGGATACCTGTACCTCGTCGCTTTTGATATGGAAGTCGGTAGGCTCGCGAAGGCGCCCTGCCTCCGGTGGAAAAGTTTCGTCCGCTACGTGGACGACATGTATCTGATTTTCAGCCCTGAGCCCGGGCTCTCGCGTAGACGAGTTTTCAAACAACTGCTTAAGGTCGAGCAGCGCGTCGCAAACTGGCTCTACAACGAATGGGGTTTGAGCATCAGCCCGGAGAAAACGAAACGGGAGATCATCAAGTCTCCGGACATCAAAGATGAATTTCTGAAATCGTCTAAGAAGGCGGTGTCGAGTCCTGGACAAGACGATGAAACTCCAGATGCGCTGGAGGCTCAGAGGACTGAGATAGAAAGACAATTCGTGCAGTTTGCACAGGTGCTGGAGAAGTTCCGCATTCCAGACACCGAGGACTTCGACTTTGAACTCCCCTTGAATGAAAGGGAGAGCCTAAAACACGTTCTCGCCAAACCCTTTCAAGCCTTCCTCTTCAAGAAGGAAAACACCGAAAGGGTGCGGACAATACTAAAACAAATCGATTTCGAGTTAACCGCAGAGCAAATCAACGTGGTCATTGCACTGTTTTATCTTGAGCAGAATAAGGACCGGCCATTCTTCCAGATCCTCCTCCATTTCTTGCAGAACGACATAGACCTTTCGGACAAACGCCACATTCACATTGTGCTGGCATGCTGGGCGCAGGCATCCGGTCCACCTAAAATAAAGGCACAGATTAGCAGGGCCGCACACAAGCTCGCTGCCGACAACTACGGGAAATATCTCTTAAGTCTTTACCAGCCTCCAGAATCGATTCCCGACAACGTGGTGTATCGGAGAATCTGTAGTGAACACTGGGGCAAGAAGTTCAAGAAAGACGTCTACCTCTTTTCGCCCATAACGGGTCACGAGCGCGCAATTCAAAGTATTTCTGCGAAGTATCCTTCACAGGAAACAATCATTCAGCTGCTAAAATATTACGTATACGAACGTTGGAACCAGCGGTGGGACGTAGCCTTTAATCATTTCCAGAACGTCTTTCATGAACTCTGCAAATTACGTTTCGAGCTCGCGGACAATGCCACGCTTGCTGACGTGACGATGAGCCTCAAGACGGTCGGCATCGAGGATGAATTGCTTGTCATGCAATTTTACGACCGGAGGAATTTCAACGCGATTTCACACCCCAGCCAGAAGGGAAAGCCCTCGGTAAAAGTCACTCGTGAAGATCTCGAGCATTACGAGCCAAAGATACTTCGTCTTATTACAGATCACATTCTGACTACGTGATGTGGCAGGCTCATACCGAACACCCGTTTGTGGAACCGCTTACCATCGGTTTATTCTCAAAACTTGGTTGGATTTGACGACGAGAATGAACGGGTTGCTCGTCAGGATCGGCATTGACTCGACAGACGGTTGTTGGAATGCACCTATGAGGTTGGCATCGGGTGAGTTTGCCTACGTCACCATTACTGACACAAAACCGCTGCGCCATGGTATGGCCCGTTGTTATGACGAGTTTATCCCTGTGGCGAGACGATTCGGTGAGAGGTTGCCCGCGCCGCTGCTGGGCCAACCGACGCATCTTGATCCTGACTTCGACCAACTGACCTACGGCGACCAAGGCCAGCGCGGGAAACGCATTACCTCGCTGCTGACCGCGGGCGACGTGCTAGCGTTCTTCGCCGCTCTGCGTCCTGTGGACGGACCGCCCCGGCCGCTAATCTACGCGCTCATCGGTTTGTATGTGATTGAAGAAATTGTCGCGGCCAAGTCCGTGCCGCAGGCGCGCTGGCCCGAGAACGCGCATACGCGTCGGGAGCCGGGCGAGAGTGATATTGTCGTGCGTGCCAAACCCGGCGTCTCTGGCCGTTTGCGCTGCTGTATTCCAATCGGTGAGCTACGTGACAGCACCTATCGGGTGCGCAACGACCTGCTAGATGCCTGGGGCGGCCTTGACATCAAGGATGGCTACATTCAGCGCAGCGTGAGGCTCCCAGCGTTCCTGGACGCCGCAAAATTCTACCGTTGGTTTCTGGCGCAGAAACCGGCGCTGATCCAACGCAACAACTGATATGACTGACAACGAGAGGGAGATTTACGTTTACAAAATGGTTACCGACAACGGCGGTGCACCCTGCGTGAGCGGTAACCTTCTCAGCCTCGCCATCTGCAAGCCAAAGATTCGCAAGACCGCAGGTGAAGAGTCACTCGTCTTCGGTTTCGGTGGAAAGGGATACGATGAACGCTTGATCTACATCGCGCGAGTCACTGGCAAGCTGCAGGGAGACGCCTACTATCGACAGCGTGGGTTTGCACGCCGACCCGATTGCATTTACCGAGTAGAGAATGACCGACCCGCACGCAAAGTCTCCGCTAGATACCACTCTGACTCGGATCAAAGAAAGAAGGATGTAGGTTTTCACTTCGAGAATGCCTTTGTGCTTCTCAGCGACGACTTTCGATATCTCGGCCACAAAGGCACCGACGATTTCAAGAAGCGATACCCGAAGATCCGAAGGTTGGTCGAGAACCTGAAACAGGGACATCGTCGCTATCATTCTGCGGCGTTGCGCGGAGAACTTCTGGCGCTGAAAGCTGAAAACTGGAGGAAATACCGACGGATGAAGGTGGGGATTCCAACGGAAAAGGATCGAGATCGGCTATGTAATGCGGATTCCCCAAGCGCATGCTGCTGATACGCCATGCCTCACGCCCATTCGGAAGACCAGCTTGTCGAGCAGCCCGCCACCGGGTTGTTCGCGGAGCATTTCTAACCGCATGACCAAGCGCCTTCCAAAATCGTCCAAGTCCGTCGCGGTGCTGCCGGCGGACTACGCGCCTTTGTTGGCTGAGATCAAGGCGCGCATCCGCACCGCCCAGGTCAAAGCGGCCCTGGCCGCGAATGCGGAGCTGGTCCTGCTCTACTGGCAGATGGGCCAGCGCATCGCGGAGATGCAGGCGAAGGAAGGCTGGGGCGCGGGCGTGATCCCGCGGCTGGCGGCCGACCTGCACGCGGAGTTCCCGGAGATGCGGGGATTCTCGGAGCGAAATTTGAAGCGCATGATCGCTTTCTACCGGGAATATCCAGACGTCTTCGCAATTGTGCCAGCAGCATCGGCACAATTGCCGGCCGCCAGAATTTTCGGCATTGCGAAGCAAGATGGCCGTCAATCGACCGCAGCGCGTTCGGTCCAATGTTCACGAAATCTGCCAAGTTCACGGGGGCGTGAACATCGGTTTGTGCGTGAACATGCCGGTCCATGCAGCTGCGGCCGTGACCGGATTCCACAACGAGGCGAAAGTCAAACCTCCCGCCGTCGTGACCACATGCTCGCGGTCAAAACAGCGCTTCGGACGGTCGCTGGCCAGCAGGGCTTCTCCCCGCGCAATCTCAAATATATGCGGGCCTTCGCCGAGGCGTGGCCGGAGACGGCAATTGTGCAGCAGCCTGATACCCAATTGACCAAGCCCAAAGAATCCAATCGGGTAATTATGCACCAGCCGGGTGCACAATTGCAGTGGCTCCCTCAACCTCGCCTTTCTCGACAAACTCGACGCCCCGCCGACTGGCTACGGGTATCACGGAAGCCGATATACGCTTGTTCTGGCATCCAATTTGCGCCATTTTAAGAATCCATGAAGACCACGATCGATATTCCTGAAAAGGAATTGAAGGCCGCGATGCGGTTCACCAAGGCGAAGACGAAGCGCGAAGCAGTGAACGTGGCGCTGGCGGAATTCAATCGGCGCAGGCGGGTGGAGGAACTAACGAAACATCTGGGGACGTTTACCTCCATCATGACGAACGAGGAAATGGAGGAAGAGCAGATGCGGCATCAGAAGGAGCGTCTGCGTGGTTCTCGTTGATTCGTCGGTTTGGATTGATGCCTTGCGGCAATCGGGTCCTGCGGATATTCGGCAGCGGCTGCAGATGCTGCTGGAGGCTGGAGAAGCTGCCTGGTGCGCCGCAATTCGGCTCGAGCTCTGGCCTGGAACGCGCGATGCCCGGGAGCGCAGCATTCTTGTGCAGTATCAGTCGATCGTCACTGATCTGCCGATTACACAAGGTGTTTGGGCACACGCGATCGAACTGGCTGAGCGCGCGCGCAGCAAGGGAATGAGCTGCCCATATCCCGATCTGTTGATCCATGCCTGCGCAAGGGTGAACCGAGTCGAACTGCTGCACCGCGACAAACATTTCGATCAACTTGCCTCTCTCTAGCCGCCGCGGCGGATGACTTTCCATACCTACAGCGAAGATCAGTTGATTGAACAGCCGGCGGTCGCGCTGTTCGCTGGTATGGGATGGAGTACGATCTCGGCGCGAGAGGAAATCTTCGGCGCGAACGGAACATTGGAGCGCGAGACCAGCGCCGAAGTAGTGCTGGTGACGCGGCTGCGGGCGGCCTTAACGCGACTCAATCCGCAACTGTCGGCGGGGGCGATTGCTGCCGCCGTCGATCCGCTCACACGCGACCGTAGCGCGATGCTCCCCGCGGCGGCGAATCGCGAAATCTACACGCTCCTAAAAGAAGGAGTGCAGGTGAGCGTGCCTGATCCGGAGCGCGGCGGCCAGAGGAGCGAGCGGGTGCGCGTGATCGATTGGGATGATCCGCTGGCGAACGATTTTTTGCTCGTGAGTCAAATGACCTTCACCGGGCCGCTCTACACCTGCCGGCCTGATCTGATCGGTTTCGTCAACGGATTACCGCTTGTCCTGATTGAGTTCAAGAAGCCGGGCGTTTCCGCGCGCGCAGCGTTCGACGAGAACATCACCAGTTACAAACACCCGCAGAATGGCGTGCCGGCGTTGTTCCGCTACAACGCGCTCATCATCGCCTCGAACGGGACCGAAAGCCGCGTCGGCTCGATCACGGCCGATTGGGAGCGGATGGCAGAATGGAAGCGCGTCGAGCGCGAGGACGAACCGCGCCGCGTGTCGTTGGAGGTGATGATCCGCGGCGTCTGCGAGCCGGGTCGATTGCTCGATCTGATCGAGAATTTTACTCTCTTCTCCGAACACAAGAGCGGCCTGATCAAGATTCTCGCGCAGAATCATCAGGTGCTCGGCGTGAACAACACGATGGCTTCCATGCTTACAGCGCGGAAGGCAGGACACGGACGCGCCGGAGTTTTCTGGCAGACGCAGGGCTCCGGGAAGAGTTTCTCGATGGTGTTCTTCTCCCAGAAAGTTTTGCGGAAGATCACGGGTAACTGGACGTTCGTCGTCGTCACCGACCGCAAGGAACTGGACGATCAAATCGCGAAGACCTTCAAGGCGACGGGCGCCGTCACGCAGCACGAGGGCGACGAGTGCCATGCGCAAAGCGGCTCCGAGTTGCGCGAACTCCTGCGCGGGAATCATCGGTTCGTGTTTACCTTGATCCACAAGTTCCAGGCGCCGGAGGTGCTTTCGGATCGGCGCGACATCATCGTCCTGACGGACGAAGCCCATCGCAGCCAATACGACACGCTCGCGTTGAACATGCGTGCGTCGCTGCCGAACGCGATGTTCCTCGCTTTCACCGGCACGCCGCTGATCTCCGGCGAAGAGCGGACGCGCGAGGTGTTCGGTGACTATGTCTCGATCTACGACTTCCAGCAGTCGGTCGAAGATGGCGCAACGGTGCCGCTATTCTACGAAAACCGGACGCCGGAGTTGCGGCTCAAGAACCCGAACCTCAACGAAGACATCTACGAGCTAATCGAAGCCGCTGAGCTGGATGACGAAGCCGAGAAGAAGCTGGAGCGCGAACTCGGCCGGCAATACCAGATCATCACGCGTGATGACCGGCTGGAGAAAGTAGCCAAGGACATCGTCGATCATTTCCTTGGCCGCGGCTTCCAAGGGAAAGCGATGGTCGTTTCCATCGACAAGGCGACCGCACTGAAGATGCACGACAAAGTGCGCAAGCACTGGGCGGCAGAACGGACGCGTGTTGAAGGCGAGCTTGCGAGGCTAACTAAGTTCACCGCTTCCGATCCAGATAAAGTGCGTGAGCTGAACGACAGGCTAGCGCGCATCAAAGCGGTGGATATGGCCTTGATCGTCTCCGCCGCCCAAAACGAAGTAGAGCGAATGGTGAAGCTCGGGCTCGACATCGTTCCACATCGACAGCGCATGAATGCTGAACCGCTCGATGAGAAGTTCAAAGATCCTGACGATCCACTCAGCATCGCTTTTGTTTGCGCGATGTGGTTGACCGGATTCGATGCGCCGAGTTGCTCCACGATCTATCTCGATAAGCCGATGCGGAATCACACACTCATGCAGACGATTGCGCGCGCGAATCGAGTGTTCCCCGGTAAGCACAGCGGGCTGATCGCGGATTACGCGAACGTGTTCGCGTCACTCGAGAAGGCACTCGCGATCTATGGAGCAGGCAAAGGTGGCGCGACACCGGTGCGCGACAAAGCCGAGTTGATCAAGGAACTCGGGAAAACCGTTGAAGCAGCGGTCGCGTTTTGCTTAGAGCACGGTGTGGACATTGCCAAGACCGAAAGTGCCGCCGGATTGGAGAAGGTGCAGTTAATCGGTGACGCAGTAGACGCACTCATCTCGCCCGATCCGCTGCGGAAAGAGTTTCTCGCGCGCGAGAGACTGGTTCGAACTCTGTTTCAGGCGATCAAGCCTGATCCCGCCGTACTGGAGTTTGTCTCCCGCGTTTACTGCCTTGGAATAATTGCGGACGAAATCCGCTTGCGCACCACCGGCAAACAATCAGCGGACATCTCAGCGGTAATGGCAAAAGTAAACGAGTTGCTGGATGAATCGATCGAAGCCGATGGCTTCAACATCCGCGCCGACGGTGACGGGCGCGCGATCATTGACCTGGCAAAAATCGATTTCGAGAAGCTGGCAAAACGGTTCAAGCAATCGAAGAAGAAGAACATCGACTTGGAGCAGCTGAAGGCGGCGATCCGCGCTCAACTCGACAAGCTTATCCGGCTAAACAAAACGCGCGCTGACTACCTGACGAAGTTTGAGGAGCTGATTGAGTCGTACAACTCTGGTAGCCGAACGATCCAAGAACTGTTCGAGGAGTTGCTCGTCTTTAGCCGCAGTCTCAATGAGGAACAGCAGCGCCACGTCCGCGAACAGCTTAGTGAGGCGGAGCTTACAGTGTTCGATCTTCTCACTCGGCCAGGACCTAACCTTAGCGATGAGGAACGTGAGGAAGTGAAGAAGGTCACGCGTCTCCTGCTGAAGCGTGTGAAACAGGCGCTCGTGATCGACTGGCGACAGAAAGCGCAGGCGCGGGCGCAAGTGCGGCTGGCAATTGAAGACGAACTCGACGATGGCTTGCCACGCTCTTATTCGCCTGAGTTGTACCAGCAGAAATGTTCAGCTGTGTTTGAGCACGTCTTTGAAACGTTCGCCCATACCGGGCAAGATGCTGCGTAGGCACGGCGCCCCGGTCCTTATCTCTCTGCAATTAGAACCTGATATGAAATCTGAATTTCCCACGGCCGAGGAGTATTCGTCCCAGAGGGCGCACTATCCGGCTATGACTGTCGTCGACATTCGCTCTGAGCAAGCTGCTATCACCGATTCCTACAAGAATCAGGTGCTGCTTGATATCAACAAAGAGTGCATGCGGCTTGCGGTATTTGAGGGAGAGTATCGTTGGCATCACCACCCGGATTCTGACGAGCTCTTTCTCGTGGTAGCGGGCGAACTCCAGATCGAGTTTGAGGGGGGCGCCCAGTCAACGCTTACCGAGTGGCAAAGCATGGTGGTGCCGGCCGGCATCGTGCACCGAACACGTGCGATAGGACGCACGGTTAACGTTACCTACGAAAAGCAAGGCGCGCAGACTGTTTTTGTGGAGCCGCCGCCTAACGACTCATCCAAGGTGGACCCGCTTCGCGGGTCGGCTTAGTGTAGGCGTAAAGGGTGAGATGAAAATCGCCGTTGCGCTGTTGATCGCTCTGGCCTGCGTTGTCGCGATCTGGTACTTCACCCGCCAGGTCACCAGCGACACCGACGGTGGCTTCGTAACGACCCGAGACTTCCCAGCGCTAGTCTCCGCACTTAAGGAGACGGGCGGCCCCGGTTCGTTTTGGGTGGTGCTCGTTCCCGGAACGGCCAAGGCAGATGGCTACACTGCCAATCTGCAGTATTCAATCGAAGATGGCGTCGTCGGCCTAGATTGGGTCTTAATCGCTGAGCGAAACTTGGAAGACAAGCAGCGGTTCCTTGATGTGGCTCATAGCGCTGGCGCGAAAATAGAAGAAAAAGAAGGCAATGGTGTGCGCTATTTGCGCGCAACCGGGACACCGGATCTTACCGGCTTGGGTCGAGAGATCCTTCAACGACTCTACGCGGTGAAGCCGGACGACAATCTACAGCTTATCGTCACGGGCTTTAAGTGGCATAAGACATCCAGTACAACGCCAACCATCTAAAGCAGACGATGCAGCGACAGCTACCCGCTGATCTTATTCTCCGGAAACACGGTTATCCACTGGACCTCGGGGAAGGGGAGATGAAGACGGTACTTGCCCAAGCGGAGTTGCTCTGTGCTAAATGGGTCGCCTGACAAAGTTGGGACTACAAACGAGGTAATATGAAACAATCGAAAAACAAATGGCTGGCTAAGCCTGAAAAACACGATTACCCGGCGGCGGTCTCATACTTAAGTCTGATTTATGATGAGAAAACCGCCGCGAAATATGCAAAGGCACTGGCCGATGCGCCCATGACTTCGTTCAAGGCGAAAGATATCTTTCGCGCGTCGCAGCTAGCTTTATTGGGGATAACCAATTCTCACGTGCGCAAGAATCAGAAGAAGCTCGCTGCCGGCAAAAAGCTCTCGCCGCTTCTGCTCGTCAGAGATCCAAGCCATGGGAAGCTGGTCATCGCAGACGGCTATCACCGAATGTGCGCCGTCTATTTGTTTGATGAAGACAATTTGGTTCCTTGCAAAATCGTTTAACAGCCCTGCCGGAGCTGGCTGGCCGAGTCCCTGATCTGAAGCGATAGTGGCACGTTTGCCAAGTTAGGATCTTCACCAAATCTTCACCCGCACATCGTCCGCGCGATACATCTTGTCGCCCGGTTTGACCCCGAAGGCGTCGTAGAACGGCACCATGTTGCTAACCGGTCCGGTCACACGAAGGAAGCTCGGCGCGTGCACGTCCGTCTTCACCCGCACGGCAATGTTTTCCGGGCGAATTTGATTCATCCAACCAAGCGCCCAGCCAATGAAGTAGCGCTGCGCTGGTGTAAATCCACCGAACGACTTGCCGCTTTTGTATTGGTCCGTCCTGGTGAAGGCATCCCAGGCCAGAGTGATGCCGCCCAGGTCGGCGGCGTTCTCGCCTTGCGTGGCGGCGCCGTTGACGTGCATAGTATCGACCGCGATGTATTGGTTGAATTGCTGCACGATGCCGGTGGTGCGCTTGACGAATTCGGCGGCGTCTTCTTTGGTCCACCAGTCCTCGAGGTTGCCGCGTTCATCGAACTGGCGGCCCTGGTCATCGAATCCGTGCGTGAGCTCGTGGCCGATGGTTGTGCCGGCGGCGTAACCGTAGACGATGGCGTCGTCGATCTGCGCATCGTCGATGCCCGGCAGGATGAAGATGGCAGCTGGAAGGACCATCTCGTTGTTCGACGGGTTGTAGTAGGCGTTATAGGTCTGGGGCGTCATGTCCCACTCAGTGCGGTCGACGGGCTTATGCAGCTTGGCGATGCCGTATTCGGTCCGCCAGATGTTGCCGCGCACACAATTCATCAGGTAGGAGGTGCGATCGACGGTATAGGTGGAGTAATCGCGCCAGTGCTCGGGGTAACCGACCTTCTTCGTGATGGCCGCGAGCTTGCGCATCGCCCGCTCCTTGGTCTGGTCGCTCATCCAATCGAGCGTGTGGATGTGGTCGCGCATGGTGGCGAAGACTTCGTCCGTTAATTTGGAGTAACGCTCCTTGGTCTGCGGGGAGAAGTAACGCTGAACGTAGAGTTGCCCGAGCGCGTCGCCCAGGCAGGCTTCCTCTGCGTCGAGCACGCGCTTGAAGCGTGGCCGCTGTTTCAAGGTGCCGTTTAGGATCGTGCCGAAGAAGTGAAAGTCTTCCTCATCGAAACGCCCGCCTGCTTCCGCGGCGAAGCTGTGCGCAAGCTGCCACCGGAGGTAGGTCTTCCAGGCCTCGAGCGATTGCGCTCCGAGCGATTTTTCTACCTGTTCGAAGAACTCGGGTTGACCGACGACGACATTATTGATGCCGCTGATGTGTCCTTGCTCGAGAAATTCACGCCACTGAATCGAGGGAGTAAGCTCAGTTACCTTGTCGAGTGACATGGCGTTGTAGTTCGCTTGTGGATCGCGCAAATCTTCGAGTTTGCGCGAGGCGCGAGCCAGCTTGGTCTCGAGAGTCATGACGGTGGCGGCGTTGGTCGCGGAGCGAGCGGTGTCATCCCCCAGGAGATGGAACATCCGGGCGATGTGCTTAAGGTATTCCGCGCGAATCATGGTCGCGCGCTTGTCGGTATCGAAGTAGTAATCGCGATTCGGCAGCCCGAGGCCACCTTGATACAGGTGCAGGACATTCTTGTCGCTGTCCTTCTCGTCCTGGGAGACGAAGGGAGAGAACATCGCATGGACGCCGATGTATTGAAGGTGCGCGATGGCTCCGAGCAGACTCGGTGTATCATGCACGGCTGCGATGCGATCGGACTCCGCCGCGATCGGCGTGAATCCTTGCTTTGCGTTGGTCGCGGCATCCATGCCCGCGGTCCAAAAGTCGCCGATCTTCTGCTGATTGCTGCCGGCAGGCGCATCCTTGGCCTTGGCTGCCTCGTGGTTCAGGGTCACCACCCGAGCGTAGGTCTCGTCCTGCACGACCTGATAGATTCCCCACGACTTTTCCGAAGGCGGGATCGGGTGGGCCTTGAGCCACTTGCCGACCGCGAAATGAAAAAAGTCGTCCCGCGGAGAGACCGAACGATCGACGAATTGATCGAGATAGTTATCGGCAGTCGCCGGCTTGGTCTTATCCCCGCCGGTCTTGTCTCGCGCGGAAGCGGCCAGCACGCTGGATGACGGAGAGGATAGCAGCGCCAGGGACGCCATTAACAAAGAAAATATGATTCGCATAAGTGGGTTCCTGATTTCGAAAACGAGAAGCTCGCAGGGTATCAGGTGGCGTTCTACAGGCGAGATGATTCGTCACCGGCCTTGTGTTGATCGGCTTTGCGATCAACATTGTGATTGATGAACAATGAGACGAAGACAAACGGCGACCCTGTGGAGCGAGGCGTGGGGCGTCGTAAATTTCTAGGTGTGACGATCGGAGGCGGGGCCGCGATTCTGGCCGGAGGATCGAGCGTGCTCTTCAGCACTGCGTCGAATGCCGCTGCCAGCGCGGGTGCTGATTCGGTATTCAAGCTGGGCGGGGATCTCCCGGTCAATCGGCTTGGGTTCGGCGCGATGCGCATTACCGGCGATGGCATCTGGGGTTGGCCTCCAAACCGGGATGAGGCTCTCAAGGTCCTGCGGCGAGCGGTTGAGCTCGGGGTTGATCTCATCGATACGGCGGATGCGTACGGGCCGGAAACAAGCGAACTGCTCATCGCCGAAGCGCTCCATCCTTACCCGAAAGGATTGGTCATTGCCACCAAAGGCGGTCTCACCCGACCCGGACCCGGCCAGTGGGTGCCGAACGGCCGGCCGGAATACCTGACGCAATGTGTCGAGAAGAGTTTGAAACGATTACGGCTGGACCGGATCGATCTTTACCAATTGCATCGCGTGGATTCAAAGGTGCCGATGGAAGAGTCACTCGGTGCCATCAAAAAAATGCAGGAGGCCGGGAAGATTCGGCATGTGGGATTATCCGAGGTGGGTCCGGAGGAGATCGTGCGAGCGCGCAAGGTTCTTCCGATCGTGAGCG
The DNA here is from genome assembly GCA_003134785.1 of Spartobacteria bacterium. Lineage (GTDB taxonomy): Bacteria > Verrucomicrobiota > Verrucomicrobiia > Chthoniobacterales > UBA10450 > AV80. The sequence continues at coordinate 40,281 of PLCN01000020.1, read as the reverse complement.
TGCAGAACCAGTACAACGTGGACAACCGAAGGTGGGACAAGGCCCTGGCCTATTGCGAGAAGGAGGGGCTTGGCTTTATGCCATGGTCGCCCGTGGGTGGGGGCAGGTCGCTAAGAAGCGGCGCACTTGAAGCGGTGGCGAAGAGCCATGGCGCCAGCGTCTACCAGGTTGCGATCGCGTGGCTGCTGGCTCGATCGCCGGTGATGTTGCCGATCCCCGGCACGTCGTCAGTGACACACCTGGAAGAGAATGTAGCTTCCGGAAAGCTTCAACTAACGCCGGCGGAGTTGAAGTCGCTCGATGCCGCAAGCTAGCAACCATCTTACCGGCTGCGCCGGTCGCATCGTCACGGAGATCGGTCGAAGGACTTCCTGGTCACCGAAGTAGCTCGCAGGATTGTTCTCGCTTGTTGATTGGCAAGGTCTAGAAGAGAAAGGCAGCCGTGCGGTTGCGACAAACAATTATGAATGGAAATTTCTTGAAAACGCTGACTCTGAGTTTGGTGACAGTTGTGGCGGGAGCGGCATTTGGCCTCGATCACGGTCAGGACGAGGCTGAAATCCGGAACGTAGAGAAACGCCAGCAGGAGGCCTGGAACCAACATGACGCCAGGGCTTACGCCAGCTTGTTCTTGGACGACGGCGATATCGTTAACGTCGTCGGTTGGTGGTGGAAAGGGCGGGCGGAGATCGAGAGTAAGCTGACCGATGCTTACGCCTACGTCTTTCGAGAGAGCGCTCTCACTATTACCGACGTCCAGTCGAAGTTCCTCACTCCCGAGATCGCGGTGGCGCATGTGAAATGGACCATGACTGGCGCGAGGACTCCCAAAGGCATTCCGGAACCGCAGCAAGGCATTCAAATCCAGGTCCTGCAAAAGCAGGCGGGCAAATGGTTGATTGCCTCCTTCCAAAACACGAACAGCATTCCAGAAAGGCCCTTTCCGAAAGGGCCGCCGCCCGCGCCGGAGTCAGCGCCGAGCGTGAAACCGTAGACAGTTATTCGTCAACGACTGGCGGTGACCGCCGTGGCAGGTGGCTGCGCGAAGATGGCGTCCAGGGCGGTAAGGACTTTCTCCGGCCCGACATATTTCTTATCGACGTAGGTGTCCAGGATCACTTTCCCGCTGGCATCTAGCACGACGAGGCATGGGATGTCTGCGCCGCTATATTTCTTGAGCGCTGCTTTGCCAGGCAGCTTGGCGAAGTCGACCGCGGGCCAGGGCATCTGGGTTTCGCGCAGGTAAGTTTCCATCCCAAAGGGCGAGCGATCGGCGCTGACCAAAACGATTTCGAATTCGGGATGCTGCGGGGCGACCCGGTTATAAAACTCGATCAGTTGCGGCGTGAACTTGCGGCAGGGTGCACACCAGTGAGCGGAAAAATAAAGAGCGATAAGCTTTTTCTTCGCGAGCGCTTCGTCATCGAAACGGGCCACACTGCCGTTCTTCCAGCAAACGAGATCGCCTTTGACCAGATCGGCGACAACCGAGGGCGCTTCGAGCGGACGAGGCGCCGCCAGGTCACGGGCGCGCTGGGCCTGGTAATGGGTGTTTAGGTTGCGCAATCGTTCGTTCTCGAGGGCGCTCTTCTGCGCTCGAGCATCGCGCTGGGCCAAAGCTGACTCTGCTTCTTCCGCCGAGCTTGCGTAAGAGCCATTTTTGATGGCGTCGATCAAGGCCGGAGCCGCGCCGGCGTCGGTGAGGGCTTTTTCGGTCGCGGCGTCAAACGATTCGGCAAAATGACGGACCGAGAGTTCGCGCTGGACCGCTTCGCTCGAAAAACCGGAGCGCAGCATGAGGCAGACGTCCTTCACCGTGAGCGGAAGAGCCCGGCCGATGGCGTTGCTGAACGCGGCAGCGAAGAAAAGAAGCACGATGAAGAAGCGGCGCATCCGTGGTTATCGAGCAGATGATGGGCCATTGGCAGACCAGGGACGGGCCGTCTCTCGTCTGCCGTAGCTGCGGTTGTTGGTTAAGAAGGGGGCTCGCCTAGGAAGCGGGCGACGTAGACCGTGCTGGCGGAATCGCATTCCAACAGTGGATTGGCGAAGGTGACGATGTGAGCTCGTGTGTCCGCGAACGCGAGGTCGAGCTCGCGCAAGAATTCCTCATCGGGCGGGTCATCGGACCACATGGCGAAGACTCCCCCCGGGTGCAGGTGAGCCGCGACCTGGCGAAGTCCGGCGGCTTCATAGAAGAATTGATGACGCTGATGCAGCAGACTACGGGGCGAGTGGTCGATATCGAGCAGAATCGCGTGAAACTTTTTGCCTGGATTCTCGGGATCTATCGAAGCGGACTTCGCCAGCTGAAAGAAATCGCCCTGGACGAATCGGCAGCGCGGGTCGGTTGTTAGTTGAGCGCCCAAAGGCACGAGGCCGCGACGATGCCAATCGATCACCGGGGAAAGCGTCTCGATCACAACCACAGATCCAACCGCCGGATTCGCTAGCGCGGCCCGAGTAGTATAACCCAAACCAAGACCTCCTACTACAACGTCGAGGTTGCTGCCGGATAATTCAGCCAAAGCCAGCTGGGCTAGTGCAATCTCTACTTTGGTGAACAAGCTGGACATGAGAAAGCTATCGCCCAGCTTGATCTCGAATACCTCGGCTTCTAAAGAAACCATGCGCCTGCGCCTCAAGATGAGGTCACCGAGTTCAGTCTGTTGGTAGTCCAGCTCTTCGAAGTTGGTGCTCATGTTACAGGAGAATCGACGCTCCTTGGTGATCCATGCGACTACGTTATTAGCACTCTCCCTGGATTCCACCACTCTTCTGTAGGGGCGGTCTATCCGCCGAGAACGGAGCTCTTCTGTAGCGGCGGTCTATGACCGCCGAGAACGGAGTCCGCAGAGACGGCGGTCATAGCAATGGCGGAAGACGACGGCGGTCATAACCGCCGCTACAGGGAGAGAAGGCTAGACGTGCAGAAGCAGGTCCCTACGAACGCGCCAGAGTTACGAGTCGATACGGTTAGAGGTTGGGGACGGCCTGCCCTCAGGCCGTCCCTTTATCTGTGAGATAACTAGGGCACGTTGTAAATCTCGACCAAGCCGATGCCGGTGGTGTCGTTTTTCCCCCGGACTATCGCCGTGTAACTGCCGGGGACGATAGGATCGAGCAGAATGGCCGATTCGCGTTCATCACTTGGCGGCAGACCGGTCGCCTCGATGTCGGCCTGTTGCGAACTCTTCCAGTCGTCGTTCGAAGCGAAGAGGGTGCCGTTGGCATCATGGAGTTCGAGCATCGGATCGTCGAGGGCATTAGGCAGTTGCGATTTCAACGATGGGCCGATCGCGCGAATAAGCGCCTTAGTTTTTCCCGCGCTGGGCGGACCGACGATGAAGCCGCCGATCATGACGTTGTCGCCAGTTTGAACGAACCCGCGAGAGCTGATATTCGCCAGCTTCGAGATTTGCTTAGCATCAATATCGAAGAGCTCGACGAGAGCGATCCCAGTGCTGTCGTTCTTACCGCGCACGATGGCTGTGTAAGCGCCGGGATCGAGCGTTGCAACGATCGCCGCTTCGTGGTCGTCAGTGGGAGCTAAGCCGGTGGCTTGAATGTCGGCCTGCTGTTTGTCCTTCCAATTATCGTTGAAGGCAATGACGGAATTTACGTCGTGCAACTCCAGGGTCGGATCCTGCAGAGCGCCGGCCATAGGCTGTCCGTTAGCGTCCTTGATGGAGGGACCGATGGCTTCAATGATGATTTTCTTTGGATCAGGTCCTGTGATGATAAATCCGGCGATCAGCACATTGTCGCCGGTCAAGACCTGTTCGCGGGTGGAGATGTTTTGTAGTTCGGCATCGATCTCGATTTCCAAGCCGGCCAGGTTGCTGCTGAGCGCACCGCGTGAATCGGTGACGCTAACAGTGGCACGAAAGACCCCGCGCGTTGTGTAAGTGTGGTCCACTTTCGGGCTGGTCTGCGTCACTGGGTCAGAGCCGTCGCCGAAGTTGAATGTGTAGGATGCGATCGTATCGCCAGTGTCGGCATCGGTGGAGCCGGAGGCATCGAAGCTGACCGTCAGCGGAAGATCGCCGTCCGTGGGCGAGGCAGTCAAGGCCGCGACGGGCGGAGTGTTAGGCACGCAGATGGCATTGCCTTGGAGCGTGTAGCTTCCGTCACCCGTGATGTCACTGGCATTGTTCTGTGACTTCTGGCCGGCGTCGGGGCGGGCCAGATAAGTGCGGACATTCAAGCCGCCAAGTGTTTGTCCGGCGTGGATACTTTCGACCTTATTATTAGAGAGTGAGATCGTGATCGTGCCCGTCGCCGGGTCATAACTGCCGGCGTCAGCATCTCCTTTTGTGACCGGCGTATTCGCGTTCGGGTTTGGATTAGTCGGAGCGAGCGGCACACCGAAATCCCCGTATTGAAAAGAGATTGCTCCAGCTGCATCGGTTTTCATCGCGACAAAGTTGCGATCGAAATCGGCTGTCGGAGTGAGCTTGTTCCAAACGATGTACCATTGACTTGTGGCCGGAGCCGCATTGGCGGATGGCGCCACTTGGAGCGTGAAAACAAGTTTGTTAACGCCGGCGCCAAGAAATGGCTCGGCCACGAACAAGCGTCTGATGTTCACGCTTGGATCTGGCGGCACGTTCGGCGCGACGTCGTTGTCAGATCCGTCAGCGTTGACATCATTCACGCCGAGAACGCCGGGCAACGAGCAAGGACTTGGCAAGGCAACAGGCGCGACGGCAGCGATCTCGCCGCAGGATGCGCCTTCGCCAACCGCATTTACGGCTGTAACGTTGTAGAAGTATTTAGCATTCGGATCGGTTGCGGTTGTATCGGTAAAGGTCGTCTTCGGCCCGGTCGAAGCAAGAAACGTCTCCGCTCCGCTAGCCGTGCCGCGGTATATTTTATATCCGGTGATCGGCGACCCGCCATTATCGGGTTCTTGCCATGACAACTGCACACCGGAGCTGGTAACTTTCGCTGCTGTTAGCTGGGGTGCGGCCGGCACGGTGGGCTCAGGCGGATCGAATTGATGGAGCAAACGAGGGCCGCCCGATTGCCTGATGATCGAAGAAAGCGCGCTCCGCGATGCACTGTACGGCGGAGTGCTGCTGGTCGCCGTGGCGGCCGCGCATCCGGGCGCGACACAACCGTCGGCATAAGCCGCGAGAACACGTCCTTGTTTGTCGATCGTGATATCATTGAAGTCGAGAAGATTGCGATCGGCGCCGCAGGTGGTGCCGCCGGTGCAGATGGAGCCGACTTGGACTGGATCGCCATTCGTCCCATCCACCAGTGTGTAAGTCTTGCCGCCGTCCAAAGTCGTCGCGATGTAAAAGAACCACACGCCTTTGAAGTTGGCGGTGTCCTGATAATTGCCGCCGGTGGAGGTGCCAAGGAATCCGAAAGCGGCGCGATCGCCATCTCCGGCAACCACTTCGGGAAAGACACAGTTCTGGATAGTGTTTTGACTGACGTCCACGTCGCTCCAGTGATCACCATGGTCCTTCGAAACCGCGATGTGCGGATGTCCGTCGCCGTTCTGGTAGCCGAAGTAAACGGTATTATCAGCCGCGATGCCGACCGAAGGGTCGGTGTTGCCGGCAGAGCTTTGCGGAATTGGTTTGACCGTCCATGTCACTCCGTTATCCCGAGAGACCACGACGGCTTGGTTAGCACCGCAGCCGCGATTGGGCACGTAGGCGGTGCCATCCGGGCCTACTTTCAGATGGCCGTGCAGTCCTCCGCATTGGCTGAGATTGTACATCGTGATGCCCGGACCGAAGGTCTGGCCACCGTCATCGCTGCGCGCCGCGAAGGCCGTAGCGATGTCTTGCGAAGCGTAGTAGATCTGATTCGGATAAAGCGGATGAGGAGGCTCGACCACTGGCGGCACTGCCGATGAGTCGGTCGGCGCATAAGGACCGCCGCCGAGTGTCTGGTGGTCAACCCCTGCCGGCTGCCCCGAACCCTGCGATTGCGTCCAGGTATTTCCGTCATCATCCGAAAACGACGTGATGCTGCTGGCGCCGGCGAGCTGTGATTGAAACACGCGGCCCGGCGACTTCGTCGCAGGCGTTACATTCGGAAGCAGACGATCGACAAATCCGATCGGATCGAGCGTTGTTGCCCCCTCGGTCGCGTTGGTTACATCTGTCCAAAGCGCCTTTGCCGGCGACGGGCAATCGTCGAACGAAACGCGGTATTCGTTCAGATTCGCGGTGAAAAACGCAACGCCGCCCGTGTTCACCGTATCGTGGGAAAGAGTTGCCACGTTCGGGTTCCAATCAACCCCGATGGATGGCTCACCAGCCGAACCTGCGCCCGGTAAATCGAGCGGCGCGGGGTAATTCTTGTAGCGCACCGCGGGACCAGTGCCGGCAGGAGGAGCAACTGCCGGCGCCAAAAGCGATGCGGTCGCGGTATAGCTCTGACCAGCCGGCGCGAAAGGCACAACGCGCACGATGTAATCGCCAGGTTTCGCATCAAGCAAACAAACCTCGGGATCGGCGGAGCTGGCAGAAGAAGTCACCAAGGTGGTGCCATCTGTCTTATAAATGTAAACGTCAAAATCCGCTGTCGTCACTGGCCAGCCTACCTCGACCCGCACCTTCTTCGTCGCATCAGTCGTGACACTAACGTGCAGGGTGAAGTCATCGCAGTCCTGGCCGCTCCCGGTGCAGACCGGTCCACCGCCGGCCTGGGCGGTTACATTCGGCACGACGAAAGGACCCCCGGTCCAGGTGACCGGAGCACTGGAGTCGGTGAGGGTGCCGCTCGACGGAGTGGAGGCGAAGCCGGCCACCGCTATCAATATGCCCACGGAACAGAGCAGCAGCGCGAGAAACATGCGGAGGTTCAGGACGCCGGATTCGGGAGAGGGATTTTTTCGCATAATGATCCTGTGTGGTGTGTGGGTAGAAGGACGGAGCCGCTATCTGTATTCGGAGCCCCGACCCCGCCGGATGCAAATTTCTTTCGAAATCAGCCCGACTAAGAGCGCATCAAACGGAAAGAGCGCATATATTTCAACGAACACCCTGCGCCGTCCACCGCGACAACGCATTGAGTGCCCGTCGCTTATGTCGGTGCTTTCGAGCGGTGTGAGGAACTGGCTGAGGCCAGCAAATCGCTACAGCTAGCTAATCTTCAGAGCCGCGCGGCGGGGGAGTGGCGACGACCAGGCCGGCCAGGAGAAAGGTGATCGCGGCGGAGAACAGGCAGTAGCGGCAGAAGGAGTGAAGGACGAAGGCCTGCACGTAGAGCAACCACAGAGTCATCGCGAACATGGCCCAGACGGTAAGAACGAAAAGCTTTCGCGTGCGCTCGTAGCCGAACCCGGTAAAGATAGCGAAGCTAAAGGCGCTGAAATAACCTAACACTCCGAAAGAGGCCACAGGTATGCCAGCTATCCGCGCATAGACGCTGCCCAGGACCTCGAAGCAGCCGGTCGAGCCGCCGCAGGTAGCGGTTTCGCCGGTCAGAGCCAGGACGGTGAGATAGGTGGCATCCAGTAGTCCGGCGAGCGAGATGACGGCGGCGAACGCGTAGAGAAAAGTCCGGCCGCGCGTTCCCCTGGCTTGAGGCTCTCTTTTTGCTTTGCGTGTCACGGTTAGTTATCCACGGTTAGTTATCAGGGCGCGGGCTTTTCCTGCAAAGCCTTATCGATCATGGCGCGAAGGCCGGCGGGGTTAAGGGATGGCACGGGCACGCGCTCACTGTTAATGAAGACGGTAGGCGTGCTCTCGACGCCGCGCGAGGTCCCGAGCTTTTGCTCGGACGCAACCCGCGCTTTGACCTCCGCGCTTTCCATATCGCGCAGGAAGCGGTCGACCTCCAAGCCGAGCGTCCCCGCATAAGCCTTGAACATCCCGCGGACGTCAGTGCCTTTGCTCCAGTTAGCTTGTTCCTGGTAAAGCAGATCGTGCATCTCCCAAAAATGGTTTTGCAGGCCGGCCGCCTCCGCGGCGAACGCGGCTTCGCGGGCATGCTCGTGCACGCGAAGTGGAAACTCATAAAAAATCACCCGGAGCCGGTCGCCGTAATCCTTCTCGAGTTGCTTAAGGGCGCCCGCGAGCGTGCCGCAGGGCGGACACTGGAAATCGCCGAACTCCTCGAGAGTCACCGGCGCCTTCGCCTCACCGCGCACATGGAGCGCTTTCGCTTTGTCCGCTTCCGCCGCCTTGGAATTTTTCGCGGCCGCAGCAGTAGCCCGCAGTTTGGCCCGGTAGAGCAGCGTGCCGCCGCCGAGCGTGAGCAATCCGACTGCGAGAACGATAAGGAACGGAAGATATTTTTTCATCGAACGAAGAGTGGACAGGACGCGAGCGCCAGTGGCAGGTTCCCGATCTCTAAACGCTTGTCTAATATTACGGAAGGGATGACGATAACAAAATGATAGCCAGAAAACTTACTTGGTTTTGTGCCGCGCTGGCGACTCTTTCGCTCGCTCTTTGTCCTCATGCAAGCGCGGGCTCGAAACGCTCCACCGCGCCGGGGACCTACCGCGACTGGAACGGCGACATCGACGAGGTGACGGTCATCCAGCCGTTTCGCCTCGACAGTTACAACGATATCGCGGTGGAATCCTTTGACCTCACGGGGGTGCCGCTCCCGAACCCGAAAGAAAACACCTTCGAGGCGGTGCGCTCCGCGATTGCCAGGATCAAGCCGGCTTTCCTGGAAGGCTTCCAGAGAAATCTGCGGCGCAAGGTCGGGCCAAATGTAGTGGAGGTCGGGCCGCACGCCAGGCCCAGCACGCTGGTTATACGCGCGCGTTTGACCAAAGTGGATCCGGGCTCGCAAGCGGCGCGATATTTCATCGGCTTCGGCGCGGGCGCGGTGAAGGTCGCGATCATAGGCGAGATCGTGGACGCCGCTTCGCGGAAGACGCTGGTCCGTTTCGCGCAGGAGCGGCGCTCCGGCGTCGGTGCTTTCGGCGGCGGCTATGGAGAGTTATTCGCCCGGACGGCGCTCCAGATCGGTGGTGATGTCGCGGGTCTGCTCAATGCCTTCTGAGCGCGTGCGGAGCTTCTCCAAAACCAAGGAGCGGCGGTTTACCAACCGCCGACGTTTTCACAGGGCGGTTTGGAAAGCGCCCCTCCTTGGTTTCAGAAGGGCGGTTGGAAAAGCGCTACTTTTAGGGGTTAGGCAGATTGTAAACTTCCACTAACCGAATACCGGTAGTGTTATCATTGCCGCGCACAATCGCGGTGTAGTTTCCAGGCGCAAGGGATTGGAGCGTGGCTGACTCGCGCGAATCGGACGGGGCCAGGTTGTTCGATTGGAACTGGGCCGCGCCGGGATCGGCCAGTTATCGTTACTCGCGATGGTCGTGCCGCTGGCGTTAATTAGCTCCAACGTGGGATCCTGCACCGGGCCCGCTACATTGAAAGCGCTTAGGGAAGGACCTATCGCTCGCACTACGACGGTCCCGCTGCCCAAGCCGCGGCCGAGGATAAAGCCGCCGATCAGGGCATTGTCACCGGTATCGATAAAGCCGCGCGAGCTGATGTTCGCGAGGATTGAGTTAGCTCCCTGATCCAGGTCATATAGCTCTACCACTGCGACGCCAGTGGTGTTGTTCTTCCCGCTCACTACAGCGGTGTAGGCGCCCGGCGATAGAGTCTGCACGGTGGCAGATTCGCGATCGTCACCAGGTGCAATGCCGTTAGCAGAAAGCTCGGCCGCCCCAGCGTCGGTCTGCCAGTCATCATTTACCGCGATAACAGAGCCGCTCACATCATGTACCTCGAGGACTGGATCGGCAAGCAAGCCGGAAAGACCCGAACCAGCCAGAGAAGGTCCAATCGCACGGAGAGCGACTTTCTTCGCCTTCGACCCCGTGATGATAAGGCCTCCAATCAGGACGCGGTCATTGGTCAGGACTTTCGTCCGCGTCGAGATGTTCACCAGTTGGCACGGCGCGATCGTGAAGGCGCTCGCATAAACGTAGTCTCCTACTTTGCGACCGAGGGCAATTCCTTCGGTCTTGTCGAAGGCCCAATGAATGCCGAGGTAAATTCTTTGGTTTGGGTGCGGGAAGCAATACTCCATTTGCCTCTTCACGGTTCCGCGTGCACGATCGCGGCGTCCGGCGCCCGGGATTGGAGCGTGGCCAGAGTTTTCCAAGGAGCGGCGGTTTACAAACCGCCGTCTGCGAAAAGTGTGCGGTTCGGAAAGCCGCAGCGTAAGGCGGGCGGTTTGGAAAGCGCCCTCCTTGATTGCAGAGGGGCGCTTTAGAAAGCTCCACTTTTATGGGTTAGGCAGGTTGTAAACTTCCACTAACCCAACACCGGTAGCGTTACCTTTGCCGCGTACAATCGCGGTGTAGTTTCCGGGCGCAAGGGATTGCAGCGTGGCTGACTCGCGCGTATCCGACGGAGCCAGGTTGTTCGATTGAATCTGGGCCGCGCCGGGATCGGTCTGCCAGTTATCGTTACTCGCGATGGTAGTGCCGCTGGCGTTAACGAGATCCAGCGTGGGATCCTGCACTGGGTTCGCGACATTGAATGCGCCCAGCGAAGGACCTATTGCTCGCACCACGACGGTCCCATTACCCAGGCCTCTGCCTCCACCGAGGATGAAGCCGCCGATCAGGGCATTATCACCGTTATCGACAAAACCGCGGGTGCTGATGTTGCCGGCTTCCGAGTTCGCGATTTGGTCAAGATCGTATGCTTCCACTACGCCGATACCCGTGCTGCTGCCCGCGCCTCTGAGCACGACAGTGTAGTGGCCGGGCATTAGTGTCTGGACGATGGCTGATTCCAGATCGTTAGTTGGCGGAATGCCAGTGCTTTCGACGAGCGCCTGGTTCTCCTTCCAATTGTCATTACTGCCAATCATGCCGGTATCGTCATGCAATTCCAGGAAAGGATCGGCCAGCGCCCCCGGCACGGCAGAACCTAACGAAGGTCCTATCCCGCGCACGATGACCTTCTTCGGATCGGTGCCGGTGATGATGAATCCGCCGATGAGAACATTATCGGCCGTCTGGACCTGGCCGCGGGTCGAGATGTTCAGGAGGTGCGGCGAACAAGAACTATTACCGGCTAGGGTATAGGTCGCGGCTGGATAGGCGTTGTCGGTCTGAGCTTTGACAAAGGTATGGTCGATCAAATCGGTCGAGCGTTCGACGTTAGTGGTGTCGGCAAAAGTGCGTCCGTTGACCGCCCCGAGAAGGTCGCCCGGTTTGGGGTTACCGAGAGCGGACTTCGGAACGAAGATCGTGATCGTGCCATCGGCTTTGAAGTTACTCTGAGGCAACGCGATGCCGGGGTCGCCGGTCGAAGTTCCTTGCGTCTCTTGCGGCACACCTACCACCAGGCCTACCACCGCGGTAGCGACAGTGCCATAGGTGAAAGTGGCGGCGCCAGATGCGTCGGTGTTCATGCCGACGTAGAACTGCTGGCCATCGGACTTGAACGAATCCCAGACGATGCGCCACCTGCTGTTGGGCGGCACCGAGGCCAGGCTGCTTACCTTCATCTTGAACATAAAGTTGTTGCTGGAAGCAGGTTCGCCCACGGCGATGGAATCGATAGCCAGCCCAGGATTAGCAGCGGCGGACGTGCTTTCCGGATGAGTGGGATCGTTTTGGTGGATAATGAGGCCGGTGCAGGAGTCACCGAGGTATGGCGCCGCCACCTCATTGTTACTGCAAGACGTTCCTACCGCATTTACTGCTGCTACCTTATAGAAGTAGGTCTTAGTGGTATCGGTAGCCGTAACATCATCGAACTTTGTGGACGCACCCGGCACCGTAGTTAGAAGCGTCTCGGTGCCACTCGAGGTGCCTCGAAGTATCTGGTAGCCGGTGATCGCCGAATTGCCGGTATCGGCTTCCGACCATCCGAGATGGACAACATTGCCCACGCGCCGCTGGGTCACGAATGGTATTCCCGGCGCCGAAGTTGAGCCGGGTGGATCGAAGGCCGCGACAAGCCGGCGGCCGCTCGATTGCCGGGCGATCGTGGCCGTAGCACTGAAGGCATTTCCAGTGGCGGTGGGCGCCGACTGCGCGCAATTGCCACCCGCGCAGCCATTGACGTAGCCGACTTCCACGCGGCCTTCCTTGTTAATGGTGACGTCAAAGAAGTCGAGCAGGTTGCGGCAGATATTAGCTCCGCCTCCGGTCCAGATACACCCGCGTTGCATCGGCGCATCCGGAGTCAGGTGGGAAGTAGTCCAGGTAGCTCCACCATCAAAGGTGTGAGCTACATAAAGGTGCCAGATCCCGTTGAAGGTAGCCGCGTTGGCGCTGCCAGCGGTAGTCGTCCCATAAAAGGCGACTGCCGCGCGGCCAGCATCGCCGGCGACGGCGGCAGGGTATCGGATGTTAGCAAGCCCAAAGATAGCGCCTACATCGAAAATGTTATTCCAGGTATTGCCATGATCGTCCGAGGTAGCGACCAGCGCGGCGCTGTCAGCATTAGCCATGGCAAAGTAAACACGACCATTCTTGTCGACGCCGAGAGCTGGATCGCTCGCGCCGGAGGTACTGCTGACCGACGCATTGCCGACGTGGCGGATATGCCACGTAAGACCGTTATCTTCTGAGACGACCAGGGCGCCGTCGCCACCACAGGCATTATTAGGAAGGTAAATGGTGCCATCCACGGGAGAGACCTTCACGTGCCCATGTAATCCACCGCATTCCGTTGTATAGGTCTACACGGGAGGTCCCCAGGTCGTCCCGCCATCATCGCTCCGCAAACAAAAGGCCGCGACCAGGTCTTGCGAGCAATAGTAGACCGCATTCGGATAGGTCAGTCCCGGCGGGATAGGCGCATGGTAAGGGCCGCCACCGATCGTCTCGTGATCGATGCCGGAGGCGAGTGTTCCCGGACTAGGAACCCAGGTAGCTCCATCGTCATCAGTGTAAGAGATCTTGCAGGTAGGAGACGTAGCGGTCAGTTCCGCGGCGAAGGTGCGTCCGGTCTGGCGGTCCGTGAAGCCGATAGGATCGGAATCGATCACCTGCGACGTAGGTGCCGCGCGGTTAACCCAGGTAGCTGACTGGCCGTTGGCAGGGCAGCTGGTGTTGAAGTTAACGAACAATGTTTCCAGGTCCGACTGGAGGTTTACTACACCGGTGTTCCAATTGTCACCGATGGAAGGCTCGCCGGCATTGCGCCCCATCCATTCCACCGTTGGACCAGTCGTGGTGGTAACCGGAGTAAGCACGCCCGGCACTTCGAAGTTTTCGTATCCTACTTTCGGGCCATTATCTTGCGGAGCGGCCGGCGGTGCCGGAGGTAAGAGCGGCACCGGCGTGGCTGTGCCATGGTATTGGTCGGTCGGTAGAGTCGTAAAATAAATCACGTGCACCGTGAAGACGCCCACGCCGTCGGTGGCCGGGTTGATGTGCGCTTTCTCCGGCACGCCCGCGCCATTGCCTGAGGTATCCACGATCGCACCGTTGTTATCCGTCTTGTGGATAACCAAGTCGTAATCATCCTGCGAAGCTGGGGGCGTAATCCTGACCTCGATGCGTTGATTCGCCCAGTCCGCGGCCGTTCCGCCCACGGTAAAGGTGTAGGTGTCGCAGTTCGTCCCCTCGACGCAAGTGCCTTCGCCGCCGCCCGAGCCTGTTCCCAAGGCGGTGCCGTCCCACGCTAGCGCAGGCCCCGCTGGATTGATCGTGCCCGTCGCCGGCGTCGCTGAGCGGGACCTAGTGGTGGTGAGCGCGAGCAGGATCAGCACAAAACCAATCATGAAAAAGAGGGTGCTCACGGTCACGCGAGCGCTGATGGAGAAGGAGTTAGTTTTCATAGGCGCGGTCGATTTTGATTCCGGATCAGGCAGGGCCCGCAGCCGGCTTGGCCGCAGGACAAATAACTAATCGTGCCCCGGTACCGAAGTGGACGGATGGCGACTGGGATGATTACCAACGCGCCAGTGCTTTCGCCGCGAGCACCTTCGACTTTTCGATCTTAGTCGCCTCGTCGTCGCTGCCACCTAAACTGATCCGGATGAAGGCATCGCCCTTCAAGACATAGAGCGCTCCGCCTGGCCCCGGGGTCCAATACGCCTCGTCGCCGATGCCGGAAATCTTTTTCGGCGGAACTGCTGCGTCCTTCTCAATTTCGTCCCGGTGCCGCTCCGAAGCCGGTGCCTGGCTGGCAGTGTCGCGTTCCTTTTCTTCGTTACCGGAGTAACGTGCAAAAGTTTCGTTCCAGAAGTCCTTTGGCGTGCGCTTGTTGAGGTCCGGCTTATTCGCATCGGGTTGGGTCACGGCCACGCTAGCGGATTTGCTGAATTCTCCTGCCGTGTAAAAGCATTGTGATACAAGGAAAGACCCATCCGTGCGGGCGCTGCTCTTGGTTTCCTTAATCGGATTTCCTTGCACGGCGGCGACTTCATCCTGGGTAATCAAAGAGCAGGCGACGAGCTTGGGTTCTACCGCTGGCAACTTGGAGCGTGGGCTGCTCACCGCTGCCGGGGTAGGTTGATCGCCGGCTGAGCTTTGGTTGGTGGCCGGTTTGTTGCATCCGGAAAGAATCACCACCACAAAATAGACGGAGAAGGTTTTTCCGTGGCGTGGCAAAGCTTTGGTGAGCATCGATGGAAAGTATGGCAGAGCTGGCAAGCCGCTCAAGTCTTCGCTTGTCTCGTGTAGCACAGCCAAGATGCCTGTGCCAGGGCCAAGATGCCGTGCTACATCGGACAAGTAATGGAGACGTTCTGTATTCGGCGCATACCGGTCTTAGCGGACGCAAATTTCTCGTTGCTTACGAAAATGTAAGGTTGGTATTGTCGCTAAGGCATCAGAGATGCGGCGGCGATATGAGGGTGTCACGCGGACAGTTTGTTCCTTGGACGTGGTGCAGACCGCACAAAAGAAGTTCGACTTCCCGTTTCTGTTTCATAAGACTGTTCCTCCCATCGGCCGATCACCGATCAAGTAAGGAGTAATCACCATGAAAAAGAAACCCGCGTCCGAATCCGGCCTTCTTAATCCGCGCATCTTCCTGGCCTTTCTTCTTTGTGCGGGAGGGGCGCTTCTTGCCATGTTCAGTCTGGCCGCGCCGGAACCGGCGCCGCGATCGCCGTTGGCAGCGTCACTCACTCCGCCTACCTTCGGCCAGCCGATCATCAGCGGTATTGGAGGAAGCGGTTTCGAAGAAGATCTGCGCCTCGATCCTACTAATCCGAACCTTGTCTATACCAGCGTGCCAGGGACTGCTTCTGCCGACACCAGTTGGATTTGGCGTTCGCTCGACACGGGCAAGACCTTTAAGTGGGTTCCTGGGGCCGCGGCCCTGGAAGGAAAGGTTACTACCTGCCACGGCGGCGGGGACACCGAGCTGGGTGTCGATTCTGCCGGGCATCTTTACTTCAACGATCTGACCCTGGCGAACTTCAGCACCGCGCGCTCGGACGATCAGGGCGCGAGCTTCACCTGTAGCAACACTGGAGTGCCAGACACCGCGGTTGACCGTCAATGGTATACCATCGACGGCGATCCGACCAACGGCGGCAACATCTATCTCGTGAACGACGAGATCGGGCCCGGCGGAGTAATGTGTGGGAGCAGCGTCGGCAATAATGTTCTCGTGATGTATCGCTCGCCTGTGGGCGGGCTAGGACCGACTGCGGGCATTACTTTCGGACCGGCTAACAAGGTTACGGCGGCGGGTAGCTGTGACGAGGCCATCATGGGTAATGACGAGCTTAGCCCTATTGCCACCACTTTGGGCCAACCCGATGGTAACGGGGGATTCGCTACGCTTCCCACGCCGGTCAAGCACATCTTCGTGCTTCATGATAACGCGGCCTTGGATCAAATCCGAATTGGCCGCTGCTTCCCGGTCGCCTTCGGTGCTCCGGTCGCTAACGTCAGCGATCCGAGCGGCTTGAATTGCACTGACCTGCCGGTGGCGGATTTGACGGGCTTCAAGACCGGCGGCGACTTCCCCACCATGGCGATAGATAAGGCCGGTAACCTCTACGCGGTTTGGGAACAAGCGCCCATTGATACCAATGGGATGATCAACGGCGATACTATTCTTAAGTATGCCTACTCCACCGATCAAGGTAATCACTGGTCGGCGCCGGTTGCGATTAATACCTCTGGCTCGCCCGTGGGCGTTCTTCACACTAACGTATTCGCGTGGATCGTTGCGGGTGATGATGGCCGGGTGGATATCGCCTGGTATGGCACACCTGGCGCTCCTACCTTTCCTTCCAATGGCCCCGACTCCTGCCCCGGGATCACCCCGCAAGGGCCGGCGCCCTGCGACTGGAGCCTGTGGATGGTCCAGACCTTGAACGGTCATGATGCCGCTCCTACCTTCACCGCTCCGGTGCAAACCAGTACGCACTTTATCCACCGTGGCAGCATCCAGACTCTCATGGGCGCACAAAGCGGCGACCGCTCGTTAGGTGATTTCCTGCAAATCCGGATGGGCGCCCTCGGTGAGGCGCAGATTTCTTATTCCGACTCCAATAGCATCGTCGAAGTCTTTGACCCCCATGGGATGTTCGTCCGGCAGAATAGCGGCGATGGCTTGCTGGCCGCCAGCTCTCCCGTGAACATTCCAGGACTGACACCGCTGAATGCCGTGTCCGATCCCAGCGGCGACGGAAAGTTTGAAGTAAACGGCACGAGCAGCGCGAACATGCCTCAGCTCGATATCACTGGCTCCAGCATCTCCAAGGTTACCGCTGCGCCTTGTTCCGCGGCTGATCCTTGTTACCAGGTTGTGATGCAGCTAAATAACTTAAGCCTCGCGCCCACGACGACTCAAGATCCAGACCCGGATCTGGTCTGGTTGACCCAGTGGCTGGTTCCTTCATCGAGTGACGTGAATGGTGGAAAGAATTTCCATGCCTATGCCGAATCTTTGAACGGCGGCGCATTGCAGTGCTTTGTGGGAGAAAACGCCTCTATGGTCGTGGGTGGCGGCGTAACCATGACCTACCCCGGCGCGACCACGCTGCCCGCGGCCAATTGCACTTCCACGCTCGGCGTGAACGGGACTATTACGATCTACGTTCCCTTTTCATTGGTAACTGAGCCGGGCGCTATCGACGAGCGGTTGCATGAAGTCACCGCCAGCACCATGACGCTTGAGGAGCCTGCCAATACTACGCCTTCCTTTGGTGGCATCGGGGGCTCGCTCTTTAACCTGATTGATGTGGCCCAGACTTATACCTTCGATCCAGCCGTAGTAGCGCCAACGCCTACTCCTCCCCCGACTCCGACCGCGACGCCGATCGGGACAGCGACACCAACGCCAACGATAACGCCTACTCCTACCTCCACTCCTACGCCTGGCGGGACGGCGACGCCAACGCCCACGGCGACCCCGACGGCCACACCCGCACCTACGCCGGCGGACGTTCAGCTAGTGAACATTGCCGGCCGCGTCTTCGCGCAGACGGGCGACAATGTCGGCATCGCCGGGTTTATTGTAAAAGGGTCCGGCTTCAAGCGGGTCATAGTTCGCGCGCTCGGGCCTTCTCTTAAGTCCGGCGGTCAGCCAGTTCCCGGGACCTTGCAGGATCCGGTTCTTGAACTGCACGACAGCAACGGCGCGGTTATCACTAATGATAACTGGCGCGACTCCCAGGAGACCGAGATTCAACAAAGCGGTCTCGCGCCCACTGACGATCGCGAAGCGGCGATCATCCGGACAGTTCCCGCTGGCACCTATACGGGCATTATTCGCGGCGCTAATAACACGACCGGCGTTGGCCTGATCGAGGTCTACGATTTGGGAGGATCGGCTGCCGTCGAGCAGGAAAACCTGGCGACGAAACCCGCCGAGTCAGAAGCAGCGAATACCCTGGAGCTGGGAAATCTCTCCGTGCGCGCCGCCGTTGGCACCGATGACAACGTGCTGATTGATGGTGTGATCCTGCGCGGTGGCACTCCCAAGCGCGTGCTCTTTCGCGCGCTCGGTCCATCGGTCAAGGTCAATGGCGCACCCGTGCCGGGAGCGTTGCAGGACCCGACGCTCGAGCTTCACGATGGCAACGGTGCGCTCCTACTGAGTAACGATAATTGGAAGGACGCGCCGAATGCCGCGGAGATCCAGGCGACTGGCCTCGCGCCCACCGACGACCACGAGTCAGCCATACTCATGACGCTTTCGCCGGGAAATTACACAACGGTGATGCGCGGAGTTAATCGCACGACAGGCATAGGACTAGCCGAAGCTTACAAGCTCGATAACTAAGACGCCGCTCTGTAGCCGCCGCCCTGCTTGCCACGCCGAAGCAAGGCGAAGGGCGGGTGGGCGGCGCCGGTGATGACGTGATAGCTAATCCCTGCGCTTCGCACCTGCCGCCGGGCCAAAGCGCCAGCGGCTGGAAGCGCTTAGCGCGCAGGAGGCAGCGAAGCGGCTACAGCGTGGCGTGTTGTCTTTCTCAAGCATCCGTGTTCAATCGCCGGCTGCCAATCAGTCCCACCAGCAGCGCAATATTCACCCACGCGAACCAATCTCCAAAGCGCATGTAGAACGTACGATTATTCCGAACAGGAGCATTCGCTACGATCGAGGCAAAGGGAGCTGAGGCGCTGTTCTGCTCGGCCAGGAGCCGGCCTCGGTCGTCACTTACCGTGAGCAATCCTTCCTTTGCCGTTCGCGCAATGCTAAAACCGCTCTCGACCCCGCGCATAACAGCCATGCGGTTATGCAGCCAGCCGTCATCGCTGAAATCCCACGCCGGCACGAGAAGGAGACCTATGCCGTCTCTTCCATACTCCCGGCTAAGCGACGGAAAATCCATGTCCTTGCAGATTGCGATTCCCCACAACCCGGAAGGTTGCGAGATGAGGGTGCGGGTTGTCCCTGGACGAAGCTTCGATTCGAACGCGGGGAGCATATGATGCTTCTCGTAGGTAAGCACGGTAGCACTATCCGGTGAATACATCCGGGCTTCATTGAGCTTCGCGTCCTTGGTTACATGCAGGACACCTATGACGTATCTCGTCTTGTCGGCGTTGGCCGCCTCCTTGAACAAGGTGTCGATTTCCTCAGTCTCCGGATCCACCACGACGCTGAGTTTCTCCGGGATCACGATGACC
This sequence comes from Spartobacteria bacterium, assembly GCA_003134785.1. Taxonomy (GTDB): domain Bacteria; phylum Verrucomicrobiota; class Verrucomicrobiia; order Chthoniobacterales; family UBA10450; genus AV80. Next base: position 21,272 of record PLCN01000020.1, on the reverse strand, counting down.
TGGGCGCCTTGCGCCGCGAGCGACTTCACGTTGCTCAAATAGTCGCGCAACAAACGCCCCTTTTCCTCCGGCTCCTCGATCCGCAAATTCCGCGGCAGATCGGAAGCGGCCAGGCCGACCGCGACGGAATGCTCTGCCTTAGGTGTAAAGTGAAGGCGAGCGCAGCCGAAGAGCATCACGATCAGGTAGAATGTCCCGATAGCTCCAGCTCGCATTCGCTTTTGTTGCGGCCTCTCACAACCCGCCAGCGAAGCTGCTATCGACGAAGGCAGGAGGAAGAGGCAGAAGGTTATTCCCGAGACACCAGTTACTGAAGCTACTTGGAGCATCGGCAGAAAACCCATCTGCGTGTATGCGAGATTGCCAAAGGTGCTATGCGGTGAAAAAACAGCGGTTAGGTATTCGTAGGTCACCCAAACTGTGGGCAGAGCCAGGGCCGCCCGCCACAAAGCGCCGCGGCGCGTGAAGCTCCGCGATAACAAGACCGCCAGACCGAAGATGCCGGAAGGAACAATCAACACACCTATCGCCACACCAAGTGGCATGACCAGCGGACCCGCGTGTGGATTGTCCGGCAAGACCAGAATGTGACGAAGGTAGCGCCACATGTTCAGCGTGCCCGCAAACCAGGCGAGCGCCGCTATTCCAAATGCGAAGAAGGCCGGCACGCGAGGAGCGATAAGCAGAACGGGGAGTGTAGCCAGCCAGGTCAGCCACCAGATGGGACGCATGCCCGTGCCGAAGAAAAACATCGCGGATGACAGGACGATTGCCGCGAGAGCCAGGATAACTGTCCTGGCGCGATTAGGGTTTGAGTCCATGAAGAAGCCTCTTTAGTGAACGCCGGCATAACAACCGGAACTGCTTTTCGGAAAGAGCGAAACGGCCGGCGCGAAAGAGAGCCACGTAGCCATGAATGTGCGCCCACAGCTCCATCGCCACCTCCCAGACATCGTCCTTCTGGATTTCTCTTCGGGCCATGGCGTCCGCCACGGTGTCGGCCACCCGATTCATCGTAGGAGAACGCCGGGCGCGGAAGTCCTTTGGGAATCTGCGCGCGTCCGTGCGGTATTGGGAGAAGACGTAGTCGAAAACCTTGGGATGCTTGAACGCGTAATCGATGTAGTAGTCCATCACCCTGAGCAGCCTCTCGCCTTCGGTGCGAGCTTCGTTCTGGCGTGCATCCATAAACCCCGCCAGCTTCTCGAATTCGCGGTCCGTGACCGTCTTGAGCAGCACCTCGCGATTCGGAAAATGATGATAGATCGCCATCGGCGTAATCCCGACGGCCTGCGCGATCCGCCGCATGCTCACCGCCGCCGGCCCTTCCTTTTCCAGCAGTTGCAGCGCCGCCACCGCGATCCTTTGGTCCGTATCCTTCATCCGCATTTATACGTCGTATACCTTACAGCGTATAGTTGGCAAGCAGAATCTGGAATCTCATGAAATTTCGGAGGCTGCAATCTGTGGACGAATCACTTCGGCGGGAGGTGCCTCTGCACGTCCAGGACTCGCAGCAGTGTTTGTGGCAAGATGAAAGGCCGCCTTGGCTACGAGCGAAGACTGGAGGTAAGGGGATTCGAACCCCTGGCCTCTTCATTGCGAACGAAGCGCTCTACCAACTGAGCTATACCCCCGGACTGCGGGCGTCATGCTAGCAGCACGTCCGCGCTTTTCAAGACAAGCCGCCAAGCGCCGAAACGCACTGACAAGGCGCGTTCGAGGAAGAGCACAGCGCTGAGTTGGCTTTCATCGGGCACGATCTGAGCAAAATCGAGGCGAGAAGCATCATCGACGCAAACAGGGACGGACTCCCAGGCCGCCGTGCGCAGCAATTCGATTGACTGCGTCGCTAAACTCTGTCAGAAGCGCGGTTAATTACGTCGATCCACGTGGCAACGCATCTGCGGCTCCGGCTGAGTGAGAAGGAAAGGGGCTGAACCTTCGCTGAACGGCGCCCGGCGCAATATCTGGAGGCTTAATATGAAAACATTCTCGCTTCGTCTTCTCATCTGGAGTGCGCTCGGCGCGGCTCTCCTCCTGCCGGCTGCCCGCGCGCTCGCCGCGGACTACATCATCAACGTCGCCAACGGGGGAATTTCCGTCGTCAATAATAGCGGCAACCCTGACAATCTGATGGTTTCCGACGCCGGCTCCAGCGGCATCAAATTCATGGTGCAGGGCGCGACTTTTCAGGTCAATGGCACCACCACCCAGGACAGCGCGACCGTTCCGCTCTCCGGCAACCCCTCCATCACCTCGATCATCATCAATTGCGGCTCGAACGGACAGTTTGTCAGTATCGGCGCCTTCAGCGGCACATCGTTTCCTTCGCTCACCATCAATGGCGGCGCGGGCAACGACACGGTGGATTTCAATGGCAGCATCATCTTCGGGTCCGGCAACAGCCTGAGGGCAAATCTGCAGAGCGGCAGCGGCAGCACCGCGGGCGGCGTGGACAATATCAATGTGGTCGGAGCGCACCTCACGGCGAGCGGTAGCGGCACGATTGACCTGGAGTGCAGCCAGCGAGTCTACATCTACAACGGCGCCAAGGTGACGGCAGACGTAGGCGGCGTGACCCTAAGTGCGAACCAGCAGACCACGGCGACCTCGGGGAATTTCAGCGGCGTCACACTGGATGGTGCCGGGACGGTGGTGCAGACAACCGGTAGCGGCGATGTTACGGTAACGGGGACGGGCGGGGATGATTCGGGTGGTTTCCAGCCGGGCGTGAGTGTGACGGGCGGAGCGCAATTGCTTTCCGCGAATAACATAAACGTCACAGGCACGGGCGGGGTGAGCAAGGGCATCGAGAACCGGGGGGTGTTGGTGTATGGCGCAGGGTCGGCTATCTCGTCGGCCTCCACCACGGTTACAGGCACCGCTGGCGCGAAGGGCAGCGGCTACGGCATCGGCGTCTCGGTCCTTGATGGTGGGCTGATCAGCAGCTCGCATAACACAAAGGTAACTGGCACCGGCAATGGCTTGGGGGATAATAACGAGGGGGTGGAACTGGGAGACGACTCGAGCTCAACAGCCCCCTCGAAAATTACTGCCGATAACGGCTCGCTTAACATCACCGCCGTCGCCGGGCCGGGTAATAGCTTAGGTCTCATCCTCTACGCCGCAGCGGAAATCTTCGACGGCGCAGACCACAATATCCCTCTGGCGATGATCTACGCTGATAGTGTCTCGATTCAAGATACGGCCAGCATCGGAGCAATGTACTTCGTCCAATTTTTCACCATCTCCGCGACCACGATCGATTTGGGCGGAGACAATGCCGCAGGCACGCTTGGCTTCCCCGCAGCGGAGATGGCGCGTCTAAAGGGGAATATCGAATTTCACAGCACGCAAGGCAGTATTGTGATCAGCCAGCCTCTCACCTTTCCGGGCAGCATTCTTCTTGTTCCGAACTCCACTCTGAAAGCTGTAGCGACTGGGATCGACCTCAACCTTTCCGGACACACACTGGGTCTGGAGAGCGGCAGTCTCAGTATGCCGATCATGGGAACCGTGGCGGATACCAATTACCCGCAACTCCACGTCAGTGGCAACGTGAGCTTGGATAGTGTGGGGCTTGACCTTACAGGGACGACCTACGCCGGGAACGTGGGAGACATGTTCACCGTCGTGAAGGTGGATGGCGGGACGCTCACCGGCACGTTCAAAGATCATCCTGAAGGCTCTACCTATCCCTGGCCGGTTCCTAATTCTTCGCTGAATGCTCAGATTACCTACAAAGGCGGCACCAGCGGCCACGATGTCGTGCTCACGCTGCAGTCGACCGGAGCAGCCAGCACCACGACAACCGTGACTTCGTCGATGAATCCTTCCGTCGCGGGGCAGGACGTGATGTTTACGGCCACCGTCTCCCCGGCACCGGGTGGTACTGGCGTGCCGACGGGCACGGTCGTGTTCGATTTCGGGGACGGCAGCGCGCCCGCGACGATCTCGCTGAGCAGCGGTGTCGCCCAGGTGACCCACTCATTCACCAGCGTGGGCACCTATACGATCACCGGCGCCTACAGCGGCGATTCCGACTTCAACAAGAGCAGCGATACCCTGAGCCAGATGGTGAACACGTCCTCCGGTCTCCCCGCTCATCCCTTGAACATCTCCACCCGAATGGAGGTGCAGGGAGCTGACAATGTGCTCATCGCCGGCTTCATCGTCAGCGGGCCACAAGGTTCCAGCAAAAAAGTCATGATCAGAGGCCTCGGTCCTTCCTTAGCTAACGCTGGAGTTACTAACCCACTGGCTGATCCCTTGCTCGAGCTACACCTGCCTGATGGTACCGTCATAACCAACGACGACTGGCAGCAGGCCAGTAACAGCGGCGACATCCCCAATGGCTTCCAACCAGCTGACCCACGCGAATCAGTCATCATCGCCACTTTGCCCATTGGCAGCGGCGGCTCCTCCGATTTCACCGCCATCTTAAAAGGAGCCCACGGCGAGACCGGCATCGGGTTAGCCGAAGCTTATGACCTGGACCAGAGCGCCCCGAACCAGTTCGCTAACATCAGCACCCGCGGATTCATCGACACCGGGGACAACGTCATGATCGGCGGATTCATCCTGGGTGGAAGCAGCCAGGGGAGCAGCGTGCTTATTCACGGCATCGGCCCGTCGCTGGCGAATTTCGGCGTCACCAATGCCTTGGCTGATCCCACTCTCGCCCTGCACGATAGTAACGGCGCCACGATCAAGACCAACGATGACTGGAAGGTGGACGATACGAGCGGCCAATCGCAGGAAGCAGCCATCCGCGCCACCACCCTTCCACCCAGCAACGACGCTGAGTCCGCCATTCTCGTGACACTGCCGCCGGGCGCCTACACTGCGATTGTCGCCGGCAAGAGCAACACGACTGGGGTAGGACTGGTCGAGGTTTACAACCTGCAATAACGGAGGGCCACTCGTTTGCCCCCCTGACGGTGGAAATCCGGTCTGCTCCTGTCCAGAAATGTCCACACGATTGTGCGGATCGGAGGGGACGCGACTTCTTTTAGCGTCCGCACCTGTCCTGCAGTGTCCATCGCCGTCGGGACGAGGGACAAAACCGCAAAAAATCTTTGCGAACGAAGCGCTCTACCAACTGAGCTATACCCCCAACTTTGCGGCCCTTAGGTTAACCGTGCCGCAGCGGTTTTCAAGAAAAGCGCAGTAGATCACGTCGATTTGTCATCCGGCCGTCTTTTATTCCAACCGCGTGAAACGCCGGGCGAAGCATGAGCACACCCTGCATCGAGCGAAAGGGACTCCAAATTCGCATTATGGAAATTATAAAATTGGCCTGTAAACTGCTTCGTTCAAATATCGATCGCCACTCGATAAACGCGCGGCTTTCAGAGGGAAAACAACGATGTGTTTAGCACTTTACTTGGCGGCTTCGCAGGAATTACCAGTCATCGCTTGGGATGCCGAAAAGCCGGCCTTCCACGTGGTCCATTTGCCGAAGCGGGCTGAAGGTGTGCGAAAGCATTTCCGGCACGATTACGTTTATTATGCCGGTTCGCAGCAAGGCTGTTCGTGCGCTTTCAACTACGAGCATGAGTACGATTCCATCGCCGAGCTGAGGAGCTATCTGCGCAACGCGCTCCTCTGCGTGAGTGAGGTCGAGGTGTTCGCGTGCCATGTCGGCGCCGAAGAGCAGGAGACACAGCACTCGCTTACGACTTCGCCCGAGGGGATTGCTCTGGCCGAGTTCTTCTTCAAGGATGGCCAGTATCTCGCCATTCGCTCAGGCAGATATTCGCAACCGGTGACCGAAGCCGAAAAATGTTTGCAGCGGGCGACGCGGGAAGTTCCATGGTTCGTGCCCGCGGCTGCTGCCGCAGGGACGCTTCCGCAAGACGCGCGCGCTTCACGGCGCGTCGCGCAGGCTTGAGGCAGGCGGCTCGTTCGGAATCGGCGGCACGCCGTTCGCCGCGGATATATTCTCCTTGAAGTTAATCGGCAGCGATGTTTTTTCCCTGTCGGCGGCGCGAAAGGTTTTATCTTCGTGCGGCAATCATCGTTTAGAGCGGCGCGACCTCATCCAATAGAAAGCAAAAACTTATGGGCCTCATGGACTTCATCAAAGGCGAGCTGATCGAAATTATCGAATGGACCGACGATTCGCGCGACACCCTTAGCTTTCGTTGGCCGGACAACGACAAGCAAATCAAGAACGGCGCGCAATTGATCGTGCGCGAATCGCAGGTCGTGCAGTTTGTTTACCTCGGGCAATTCGGCGACACGTTCGCGCCCGGAAAGTATACACTGACCACGGATAACATCCCGGTGCTGACGACGCTGAAAGGCTGGAAGTACGGCTTTCAATCGCCCTTCAAGGCGGATGTTTATTACGTCAGCACGCGCCTTTTCACCGGCAACAAATGGGGAACGTCGAACCCGGTGATGATGCGCGACAACGACTTCGGCATCGTGCGGGCACGCGCTTTCGGCATTTACGATTTCAAGATCACCGACCCGAAGTTGTTTTTGAAAGAGGTGGCGGGAAGCGATCAGCATTTTCGGCTGGATGAATTTGCGGACACGATGCGCTCGCGCATCGTCAGCCTTTTCAGCGAAGCGCTCGCGCATTCGAAAATTCCGGTGCTGGATGTGGCGGCGCGTTACAGCGAAGTCGGCGAGGCGTTGCTGCCGTTGATCAACCCGGTGACGACGGTGAAGTACGGGCTCGAATTGACCAGCTTCGTTTTGGAAAACGTCAGTGTGCCGCCGGAAGTCGAGCAGGCGATCGACAAACGCTCCTCCATGGCGGCGGTGGGGAACCTGAATGATTTCGTGAAATTTCAAATGGGGCAGGGGATGACGCAGCCCGGCGGAAGCAGCGCGGGCGGTTTCGCTACCGAAATGGCGGTCGGCATGGCGATGGCGCAACAGATGATGCAACAGCAGGACGGAATCCTCGGGCCACAATCGACGCCAGCCGCCTCACCGCCATCACCACCTGCAACTCAAACCGGAAAGGGCGTGCCGCCGCCCGCTCCGGCGCAGCCACCCGAGCCACCGAAGACCGCGACGGGCACACCGGAGCTGCTCAGTCCAGGCGATGTGGCCAACACCTTGGGTGTAAGCGAAGGCGATGTCATTGCCACGATCGAAGCCGGTGATCTCAAGGCGAAAAAGATCGGCTCGACCTGGCGCATCACTCGCTCGGCGGTGGATGAATTCCTGAAGAGTTAGCGCCAGCGGCCATGGCGGAAATCACGGCGCGACAAAAACAGGCTTGCCCTACTTGCGGCGGCGCGGCCGAATGGAATGCAGCGAAGCAGGCGCTCGTCTGTCCATTTTGCAACACGGTTCTGCCGCCGCCGATCCCGCAAGAAGGCGCCACTGCGGCTGCGACGGAGAACGATCTGGCCACGGCCTTGAGCGCGGTGAGCGAAGATAAGCGCGGCTGGCAGGCGGAAAAGACTTCCGTGAAATGCCAGAGCTGCCAGGCCATTTCTGTTTTCGATTCGACCCGCGTCGGACAGCGGTGTGAATTTTGCGGATCGGCGGCGCTCATTCCCTACGATGAGATCAAGGCGCCGATCCGCCCCGAGTCTTTGCTCGAGTTCAAGCTGCCGGAACCCGACGTGCGCGACCGTGTCCGCAAATGGTATGGCGATCGCTGGTTCGCGCCGAACGCGCTGAAGGGACGGGCGCTCACCGATACCGTGCGCGGCGTTTACATTCCCTACTGGACTTTCGACGCGCAGGTCCACGCGAATTGGACCGCGGAATCAGGCTACTATTATTACGTTACCGAGAGTTATACCGACTCGGACGGCAAGTCGCAGACGCGCCAGGTGCAGAAAACGCGCTGGGTCCCCAGCTCCGGATCGCTCGATCATTTTTTCGATGACGAGCTGGTGCCGGCTTCGAAGGGCGTCGACGAAAAACTTTTGCGAAAGATCGAGCCGTTCCCGACCACGACCGATCTGAAACCATACGATCCCGGTTTCCTTTCCGGGTGGGTGGTCGAGCAATATCAGATCGATCTGGTCGCGGCCGCGCAGAACTCGCGAGAGATCATGGAGCGCAAGACGCGCGATCTTTGCTCAAAGGAAGTACCGGGGGATACGCAGCGCAGTCTCAATGTGGCCTCCACGTTTTCGGCGCAGACCTTCAAACACATTCTCGTGCCGATCTGGCTCGTGGCCTACACCTATGGCGCGAAGACTTTTCAGGTCGTCGTGAACGGTTATACGGGTTCGATTGCGGGACGTCATCCGTTGAGCTGGATCAAGATCACGCTGGCGGTGCTCGCTGCGATCATTATCCTGATGATCGGCCTCGCGATTTACGCGCACTCGAAATAGCGCGTCTTTTACTCCTGCTCATGCTCGTGATCCTGCTCATGATCCTTTCTGAGAGGTGGATCAGGACAGGAGCATGATCAAGATCAGGATCAGGAGCAGGAAGATTGGCGAATCACGCTGCCGCGCCGAAGGCGAGACCGAGGCCGTAAGTGACTACGGCAACGATCACGCCGATCCATGTCATTTCGAGTCCGGAGGCCCACCATGAACGGATGGTGATGAGCGATTTCACCGCGCCAACGGCGAAGTGCGCGACCAGGCTAATGCCGAAAGAAAAGATGACCGCCTGAAGACCGCTCATGAAAAAGAATGGAATGATGGGAACGAAAGCGCCCATCGCCGTGGAGATACCGGCCGAGAACGCAGACGTCCAAGGATTCGGGAAACGATGCTCCGACAGGCCCAGCTCACTTTGCGCCATCGCTTGCACGAACTGTTCCGGCTGCTCGGCGAGACGCTCCGCCATTCGCTGGGATTCTTCCACGTTGAATCCCTGAAGCTGATAGAACAGCGCCATCTCTTCGATTTCCTCCTCGGGATTTTCTTCCACCTCCGCTCGCTCCCGCGACATTTCCGCCTCGTAGACCTCGGCTTCGCTCTTGGCCGCGAGATAAGCGCCCGCTCCCATGGAAAGCGTCGAGGCCAACATGCCGGCCAGTCCCGAAATGAGCACGAAATGCTGCTGGTTATTCGTGGCGCCGGCCACGCCTGAAACAATTCCGAACACCGCGCCCAGTCCATCGTTTGCGCCATAAATCGCGTCGGCCACCCAACTGCCGCCGCGTCCGTGCCAGCGCTCCCGTTTCAAGATGGCATCGAGCGCTGTTCTCGGTCCGGGCGGCGAAACCATGGCGTTCAAGGCGCGGGCGTGCGCTTTCTCTTCAACGGCGCTCTCGCGCAGGAAATCACGCACATCCTCTTCGCCGGCGAGCGCGCGCTCACGTTGGTCGCGAAACTGCGCTTCATGTTTTTCTTCCGCGGCTTCCATCCGCCGGATGGCGATATCGGCGCCGGCCACTTTGTTCCACCATCGATTCAGCCTCCGCCCGATGGTGTTTTGCAAAACCGGCGGCTCGAGGCCGAGATCTTTCAACTTCTGTTCCCAACGCTGCGCGTGACGTTCTTCCGCCTCGGCCATGCGCAGCAAAATGCCTTTGCGCTTTTCGTCCGTCTCGCGCGAGGCGAGATCGCGATAAGCCTCCGCGGTTTCAACTTCCGCGCGCCAGTTGCGCTGGATGACCTCGATCGTCTCCGCTTTCGGAACGCCGGTTGACTCTTCTTTTTTCATCTCGCGCAATCGGCCGGGTCGATGATGGCGGGGATGGGCTGCTCGCCTTTGGCTCTCATTTGTTGCGCCATGATTACAACCGCGACCGAGCCGATAATCAATCCCGCACCGACCCAGGTGCGCAGTGTGAGGACTTCGCCCGCGAAGGCGCTCCCGAGCAGGATGGCCACAATGGGATTCACATACGCATAAGTCGCGACCTTGGCCGGATCGCAATGCCGCAAGAGCCACGCATACGAAACGTAGCCGATGATTCCGCCGATGAAGACGAGATACGCGAACGCGATGAGCGATACCATCGTGATCTGGCGCGGATCGTAATGCCGCAGCTCGCCGGTCGCGAGGCCGGCGATGATCAGGAGCGAGCCGCCGCAAAGCATTTGCTCTCCGGCGGCGAGAAAGGGCGAGGCGGCGTTCCTAGCCTTGCGCGAATAAAGGGAGCCGGCCGACCAGATGAACGAGGAGAAAAGAAGCATCGACATACCGATCCAGGCGTGCGGCGATTCACCATGCCCGGAAAATCGCAAAGCCGGTCCGACCAGCACGCCCACTCCGATGAATCCTCCGGCGAGCCCGAGCACGGTGATTGCGCTGGGCCGTTTCGACATTCCGAACAGCCAGCTCAGCAGCGTTATGTAAAGGGGCACGGTGGCGACGAGCAGAGCGGCGAGTCCAGAGGGAACGTATTGCTCCGCGAGCGTCACGCCGCCATTGCCGCCGAGCAGCAAACATGCGCCGACGATGAGTGCCGTTCGCCATTCGATTGGCTTGGAGCGCGCCGCTCCGCTCAAGCGCGCAGCGAAATAAAGAATGAGGCCGGCAAGAAGGAAGCGCGTTCCGGCCATCAGCAGCGGTGGGATGGAGCGGATCGCGAACAGGATCCCAAGATAGGTCGATCCCCAGATGAGATAGAGCGCCGCGAAAGCGGTGAGGATCGCGATTTTTTTCGGTCGAGCGGGCACCGGCTATCGTGTCATCGCCGCGATGTTCGCGCCAATCGCTTTCGCCAATTTTCTTGGAACGACAGCATTTTCCGGCTCGGGATGACACGCGTTCGAAAGCAAAGAGGAGAGCAATCGCTCTAGTCGCGCCGCGGAGCGATCAATCGGTAAAGCAGCAGGAGCACCATCGCGCCGACGACTGAGGCGATGAAGCCGACGGGCTGACCTTGTTCGTACCAGCCCATTTTTTGTCCGAAATAAGAGGCGACATATGCGCCGGCGATACCGATCAACATGGTAATGATGCAACCGCCGGGATCGCGCCCCGGCATGAGAAGTTTCGCTACAGCTCCGATTAGCAATCCAATTACCAGCGTCCAGATGATTGAATGGCCCATGAGCGTGATCGTGTTGGTTCCGAAAACTATTCGCGTCGCGATGTTCGTCTGGGTGTAAAGCTACAACTGAATCACCTGCGCGGATTTTATGTCGTCGCTCGCCCGAATCTTTTCGAGCAGCGCATCATCCGGCGTCGTGTCGAGATTCAAAACGGTCAACGCGGTGCCGCCGGCCTGGTTCCGGCTCAGCGACATCGTCGCGATATTTACTCCGTGCTCGCCGAGTAACGTTCCTATCCGCCCGACGATGCCGGGACGGTCGGTGTTTTCCAGCACGAGCACGACACCATGCGGACGCGCTTCCACCGGACGACTGTTTACATTTACGATCCGCGGCGTCGCACCGAAAAATGCGCCGGCCACTGAAACAGTTTTGCCCTCGGCCACCGCGGACAGTTCGAGCAGATCGGTGTAATCGCCGACCGCGCTCAAACGCGTCTCTGTGATTTTCATCCCGAGACTTTCGGCGAACGCCGGCGCATTCACTTCGTTGATCTCGCTGCCGCCGGCGTGTTCCAGAAATCCCTTGAGCACCGAGCGCGTGATCGCGGTGGTATCGACTTCGTTCACCTTCCCGCTGTAATTGATGTTGAGTCGCTCGACCCGCTTGGGCGCGAGCTGGGCCAGGAAACGCGCGAGCTTCTCGCCGAAACGTAAATGCGGCCCGACGACTGCGAGCGTTTTCGCGTCGAGATTCGGCATGTTCACCGCGTTCCGAATCGTTCCTTCGAGAAGCGCGGCCCGGATCGATTGCGCGATTTCGATACCGACACTCTCCTGCGCCTCGGCCGTGGACGCGCCGAGGTGCGGCGTGAGGACGAGATTCGGCGCATCCCGTAACGGTGAATCAACCGGCAACGGCTCCGTTTCGAAAACATCGAGTGCGGCTCCAGCCACGTGGCCTGAACGCAACGCTTCCACGAGCGCCGTCTCATCGACGAGGCCGCCGCGGGCGCAATTGATCACGCGCACGCCGCGTTTCGTTTTCGCCAGTCGCGCCTGATCAAGCAAGTGATGCGTCTCCGGCGTGAGCGGTGTGTGCAAGGTAATGAAATCCGCCGCGGCCAGGAGATCGTCGAGTTCGTCGATCAACTCCACCTGCAACGTGCGCGCACGAGTCGCGGAGAGATAGGGATCGAAAGCAACGACACGCATTCCAAAGGCAATCGCGCGCCGGCTCAATTCGCTCCCGATCCGGCCCATCCCCACGATGCCGAGCGTTTTGTTAAAAAGCTCGACGCCTTCCAAATTTTTCCTGTCCCATTTTCCGCCGCGGAGTGTCGCGTCGGCCTGCGGAATCTTTCGCGCGACACAAAGCAGGAGCGAGAAGGCGTGTTCCGCGGTGGAAATCGTATTACCGCCCGGTGCATTCATCACGATCACGCCGCGCCGCGTTGCTTCCGCTACGTCCACATTATCGATCCCAACTCCAGCGCGTCCGACGACTCGCAGCTTCGATCCCGCTTTCAGCACCGCCGCTGTGATCTTGGTCTGGCTGCGCACCACGACCGCGCTGAAATCCGGAACGATTTCCAACAGCGCGGCTTCGCTCAAGCCGGTTTGCGTGGAAACTTCGAGCGCGCCATCTCGCGCCAATTCGTCGACACCACTTTGCGAAATGGAATCGGCGATCAGAATTTTTGGAGCGGTCATGAGTCTATGATTGCAGCTGTGACAAAAACGCTAGCGCGCACTTCGCTCGACGAAGAGACCGTTGATTTCGGAATAGGGAGCCGCGTCGGCGAAGGCATCGAACGAGCCAGTGGTAAGGCCTCGAGCCGCGCGCATAAATGCTCCCCATGCCACACACGCCAGAGCCGAGCCGACTGAGATGCGACGAACACCAAGATCCGCGAGCTGCGAAACCGACAATGCTGCGCTGGCGCGGGAGACGAGAACGTTTACCGGTTTCGGAGCGACCGCTTTCACGATCGCCGCGATCTCCGTGGGATCGGTCACGCCCGGCGCATAGAGACAATCGGCGCCAGCGTCCGCGTAGGCGGCGAGTCGCTTGAGCGCCACGTTATTCGCGTCAGGCACTCCTACCAGCCACGACTCGCAGCGTCCCGTCAGCACCACGGGAAATCCCGAGGCATCGATCGCCGCGCGCGCCGCTTTGATGCGATCGATTGCCAGATCGAATTCGTAGAGCGGAGTTGTCTTGTCGCCGGTTGCATCTTCAATGGAAAGACCAGCGACCCCGGTGGCAACACAACGCTTCACATTAGCCGCGACCCCTTCCGGTTCGTCCGCGTAGCCTGTTTGAAAATCCGCGTTCACGGGCAACGGTGTTGCCTCGACGATCTCCCGGATGTGCGCGAGCATCATGTCGCAGGAGACGGCTTGCACCGAGTCAGGCAATCCCCGGCTAAAAGCAGCGCCGGCCGAAGTCGTAGCCAGCGCCTTGAACTCCAGATGCTGTAAGTAGACAGCCGTCCCGACGTCCCAGGGATTCGGCAAGACAAAACAACCTGACTCGTGCATAGCACGAAATTTTGCGATGGCGGACATCTGCGCGGTATTCACGTCGTTCATACCTGACCTATAATGGGTCTGTCGCGAACGCGCCAGTTTGAGTGCAGGCGCGATCCGGAATCGTTGCAACAAGGACGCTCACCTCGCTTCCCCACGTCGCCGCCATGTGGCACTGGCTTGATAGATGAGCAAGATGAGAAAACAGGAATAGAGCGGCGCTACCGGGAAAAGATAGCGCTCGTAACCGCCTATCCACCAGGTTGCATCGAGAAAGGTAAAGAGCGTCACTCGGAGGAGGATTGTTGCGGCAAGAAGAATAAGCACGGCGTTAAGTGGGTCGTTGATCTGGAGCCGACGAAAGCGCCAGGCCAGGATGGAGGCTGCCACCACTCCTGCTAGCGACAGCCCGACGACAAGGAACCGATGGTAGCTACCAATGAAGGTCTCGGTTGTTGTTGACCATCCTTCTGGATGATTTCGGGCAGCGCCGCGGCCTGTCATCTCATCGTAGAGCGCCCGCTGAGACTCGGTCAGGATGGCATCGTCATGGGCCCTGGTATTCTCGTAGCGAAGCAGAAACAAGCCGGCAATTCTTGAGAACGATTCCGGCAGGTAACCAATGTTCTTGATCGCGCCGGGATCAACAAAGCTCGAAAGCACATAGCGACTCGGAATCCTACCCTGATCACAGGCGCGATTGATTTCCCTGGCCGCATTGCGATAGAACCGCTTCGCGGAGGTAGGAGTCTGGTACAGATTCTGGGTATTCGCTGTCATACCCCGAAGAGCCCAGAGAAACCAGGGTGTCCCAATTTCATGAACGCCGAGGGTAGTGAAAGCCGGGACTTGCCAATTGTGGCCGAGCTCACCTTCGAATTGTGGCCTTAGCTTCGCAAAAGTAGGGCTGACCTTGTAGGCCATGTCCAGCGCTTCGGTGGAAACGGAGACAAAGCGTTGGTCGCGGCTGGGCTTGATTCGAAGCAGTGCCCTATAGACAGCTTTGAAACTGGACGCGGTCAGCTCAGATTTGGAGAAGCTGCGAAATGCGTGGTAGTTAGCTGCATCGACTGCGAGAACTAAGAAGGTGAGTATTCCCAGCATCGCACCGGCTGGCTTGAGCCAGGAGAGCATTGCACTCCTCCACGAATTTGTTTGGGAGCGCCGGCAGAGCAATGCAACACCAAAGAAGACAACAAACATCATCGGGATAAGAAGGCTTTCTTCGCGAGTATTCCAGAGTAGGGCAAGAGCTATCCCGGTCCAGATTGCATGCATGATCCTGGCCGAAAGCAGAGTTAGTATCAGGCCTCCTAGAGCTAGAGGTAGGATAGCGGTGTACAAACTATCCGCCATCGTATAGTTGTTTTGCTGGAAACTGCCCGGGTGAAGGACCATGACGGCATAGCTTAAGAGACAGACTGCCCGCGGCGCGCCAGCCTTGCGGAGCCCGGCAACCAAGCTCAGGTATCCGCCCATTTGCATGAATTCGATGCCTATCCTAAGTGGAAGTCCCAGAAGGTGAACGAATGCGACAAACAACGGATAAGCCGGTGGCCGCGCGAAGGCGGTCCAACTGTATTCGGAGCCCCAGTACCAATGTTTGGCCGCATTCAAGTACCAAAGCGCGTCGAACTCAGTCGCGCTTCCGTAGATCTCTTCGGTCTGAACCAGCCAGAGCTTCAAGGCCACAATGAGACAAAGGCCGATCGCGAATCCGCCACCGCGAAAGGTTCCGTAGGGTCGCGCGATAGCAGGAAAGGTCACTGTCAAGGTGTCTGGTTGGTCACAGCGCCGTCGTTAAATCGGCGGGTTACCCGAATATTGTCCTATACGTCACAATATTCGCTATCACAATCTTCGCCCGACTAACGGGAATTCGGGATTAGACAGAAGAGCCACTAACCCAGTAGAAGCGAGGACGCTCCTTTTTTAAGCGTCATCTCGCAGGGATGGATCATGGGTGAGACTCTCTCCATCGCCGATGGATTGCGTTAGAAGGAAAACACATTTTCACACACGGAACCCCGCGAACGCAGGTATACTGGCAAAGTGACTACAATTAGACTTCTTCTTGCCGATGTTGATGGGACGCTGGTCACGCACGAGAAAGTGCTGACAGAGCGCGCTAAGGCGGCGGTGTCCCGGCTGCGGGAAGCAGGCATCGCCTTTGCAATCACAAGCGGGCGGCCCCCGCGCGGCATGCAAATGTTGATCGAACCGCTTTCACTCACCACGCCTATCGCCGCCTTCAACGGCGGACTTTTTGTGCGGCCAGATCTCAGCGTAATCGAACAACGGGTGCTTCAGCATGAAGTCGTCGAGCCGGTGATCGCAATCATTAGGGCGCACCGGCTCAATGTCTGGATCTATCGTGGCATCGACTGGTTTGTCCCCGAGCGTCATGGACCCCATGTGGATCGCGAGGAATGGACCGTGAAGTTTTCACCCACGGTCGTGCCGGACTTCACTGGCAAGATGGATGATGTGGCGAAGATCGTGGGCGTAAGCGACGACCTCGAGGCCGTGGCTAGGTGTGAGGAAGCGGTGCGCCGGGAGTTTGCGAGCGCGGTTCATTCTCAGCAATCAAACCCGCTGCGCGAGCAGGCTAGTCAGGTCTCGGCCGCGCGGTCGCAGCCTTATTACCTCGACGTGACACATCCCGATGCCAACAAGGGCGCGGTGGTGCTGGCGCTAACGAAGATGCTCGGAATTCCGGTGGAGCAAATCGCGACCATTGGTGATATGCCTAACGACACCACCATGTTTGCGAAAAGTGGCGTCAGCATTGCCATGGGACAATCCAGCGAGGAAGTAAAGGGCGCCGCGACTTACGTAACCGCTTCTTCGGAAGAGGAAGGCTTCGCAGAGGCGGTGGATCGTTACATTTTTGGGAAGGACTGAGTGCGGCAGTTAGCGAGAAGCCATTCCCCATTCAGGACATCTCAAAAAGGAGGATAGCGGGTGAAGGGAATCGAACCCTCGTTTCATTATCGGTCTCTCGCAAGTTCATTGTTTCATAGGTAAAATGGACGTTCGCGAATCTCCTTGAACGGCGGGGAATGTTAGCACTATTGTTAGCACTCATGCCAAGTCTCCATCGTCGCTTACGTTCGCCTTATTTGCACGCCGCTTTCACCGGTCCTGATGGTCGCCGCGTTATGCGATCGACCGGCACGGCGGATCGTGGCGCTGCATTGCGACTCGCGCTGCAATGGGAAGACGCCTCCAAGGCTGCTCGAGCGAAAACCTTCACTGCGGCACAAGCGCATAAAATCCTTCGGGAATGCGTTGCTCTTTCAACCGGAGAACCATTGCAAACTTTTACCTGTCGGCAATGGCTTGAGGAGTGGCTCGCCGGTAAGACTGGCGCGACGGCAGGACAGACCGCGAAAAAATACAAGGGAGCGGTCAAAGGGTTCGTGTCGGACTTGGGAGCCCGCGCAGACGTCGTTCTCGGAGGAGTTAGTCCCAAAGATATTCGCCAGTGGCGCGATCAGCGCCGCGAGGCCGGCCTTTCTGTGACGACGTGCAATCAAGCCGTGAAATTGCTCAAGAGCGCCTTCGGGCGCGCCGTCAGCTTGGGCTATCTTTCGGTCAATCCCTGTGCCGCTCTGGAGCCGTTGAGAGATTCGGAAGATGCCACGCGGGATGTGTTCTCCGCCGACCAGGTTGCCACTTTGGTAAAAACCGCTCAAGGCGATTGGCGCGGCTTGATTCTTTTCGGCTTTTTTACTGGCCTACGCCTCTCCGACGCCGCACACATTACTTGGGATTCCATTGATCTCGACGCTGGCTTGCTTCGGCTACGAACGAAGAAAACAGGCATTTTCGTCACTATTCCGCTTCATTCAGATCTTCTGGCCTGGTTGGCGCAGCGACCGCGGGGAATCGGTAAGGCTCCGCTGTTGCCCACATTACATGGACAGAGCGGCGCCGGGAAATCTGGCCTCTCGTCTCAATTCAAGCGAATTATGGAAAAGGCGAAGATTGGAGGACGGGTTCTTCGGGAGGCGACCGGCGTTGGCCGGAAGCAAAGTTCGTTGTCATTTCATTCGCTGCGACACAGTTTTGTTTCAGCCCTCGCAAATGCCGGTATCGCCCCTGACCTTCGGCAAAAGCTCGCTGGACATACGGACTCGAAATCACATGCCCGCTACTCTCATCACGAAGTAGAGGCGATGCGTTCTGCAATTGCCACAGTTCCCTCTCTGCGGAAATCATGAATTTCAAACTCGGTGAAAAAGCATTTCGAGCTTGCGCGTACCGATAAAGCCGCAGGGACAAAGATTCTAGCGAGGGCGCTTCCCACCATGAAACCGACGTAGCTCCCGTGCCGCGCGGGTCTCTACGCCTATCGAGGCGGGAATTGCGTTGACAGCCGCAGAGCGAGTCGTTGCGAACGACGCGCTCCAGAACTTTCCGTCACGCCGGAAGCCCCACTTCCGCAAGCGGATAGGCTTATGCTCATGCCTTGACGCTGAGGTGGGGGGTCCACCCGTTTTGCCCCCCTGATGATTTCCCGTCAGTCCACTCCTGTCGTGAAAAGTCTGGGGTGAACAATATTAAGAATGGCTCGCGACCAGGGTTCGAACCCCCGAGGCTCCAGGCCTTCGCTTGGAGCGCCAGCGCAAAAGGGAAGGTCTGCCACGCCGGAGTAAGACGAAGGCGGGCCGTGCGGATTGCGCTTGTCCACGGATGCCCTGTTCGTTAGGCGGGCTAGAATCTAAGCGGCGAGTCGATGGAAAATCATCTATAAATCGTTGGTTTTTGAAATAATTGCGTCCGTTAAATTTCGTTTTCTTGAACTTGGGACCTTCGTGTCCCACCGGGACAGCCAAATTAATCTCGACACGGATACCGACTCCGAAGAAAAAGGAGCTCGATTACGTCACCCGACGTTTCAACGCATCTTCGGCCGGGCTGAAACAGAGCCCGTGGGGCTGGACCTTCGCTGGGACACCGCTTTCCGCGATCTCCAGATGTAAATGTAGCCAGTTGCCCAGTCACCCGATGAAATTCATGCGCCCGCTTACCCTCACGCGCCTCGGGGCCGCGGAGCAGACGGCCGGGATGGTCTCGGCTACCTCGATTCTTGCGCGGCGGGTCGCATCCCCGCTGCTTTTTCTAGGCGCGGGGCGGTTCTCCCTTTGGGCAGCGCTCTGGTTCTTAAGCGTGAGTGCACGCGCCGACGTGCTCGTCTGGACTAACGAAAACGGTGGCGCGTTCAGCGATAATAATAATTGGTCGAATGCCAATGGTCTCATCGGCGATCATCGTGTCCCGGGCGGTGGCGACACGGCTTGCATTGGAGCGGGCGCCAGTGACGGACAGAACGATGGCTGCGGCAATGGACCGATCCTTAAAGGAATGATCACTGTCGATAGCGGTGGAGTTGATCATTTATTCACCAACACAGTTCAGTTAAGTCTGGCCGGTACCTTATCGGCGAATACGGCTAGCCTGGGCACCGCCCAAATCTCGGGCAACGGCACCCTTTCAGCCGGCACCCTCGATAGTGGTTTTACGATGGTGAGCGGCGGCGCCACCTTGAAGAGCAGTGGAATGGCAACGATGTCTTTCTTTACCGTTTCCGGGGGAGGCACTGCGAACACCAATAGCACGGCGCTCGACGGTGGTCCCATCCTGATCGACGGCGGTAGCTGGACAACTGGAATGCTGACCGATCCTTTCTCGGCAGATGTGACAGTTTCCGGCAGCGGACAGCTAATCAGCAGCGGCGCCGCCATTCTACAGAATTCTACCTTCACCATCGACGGCGGCGGGTCGCTGTGGAGCATCGCCGGGTCGCTGACTGTTGCTAATGGCCAGTTCACGATGAGGAATGGCGGTCGGATCACCAGCGGGGACGTCTTGCTCGGCACGGCGGCAGGGTCCAACGCGCAGGTTACGATCGATGGCGCCACTTCCTCCTGGGGTTTTGGTGGTAAGCTTTACCTCGGTTATGCCGGTAACAGCAATGCTTACATGACTTTGAAGAATGGTGCGGTCCTGCCGCTCGAGCACGATACGTTTATCGGCGAAGGCGGCTATGGCAGCCTCGTGATCAATTCAGGCAGTCAGGTGCAAGTTAGCGGCGGCACGGGAGTCAATTTTGGAGTGGGCGACCTGGCGGGATCGCAAGGCGGTGTCATTGTGAATGGGCAAAATAGTTTGCTACGCCTAATTACTGCAGTAGTAGGTGCATCTGGCTCAGGCGGAATTTCCGTTTCCGGCGGAGGGACATTGAATAGCGAACTTATGGAATTGGGGCTGGCTCCGGGGGCGGGAGGCTCTATCAGCATAAGCGGAGGTGGATCGAGCTGGACCAATATCGACAACACAGTTATCGGGCGCCAGGGCACTGGAACTTTCACGGTAGATTCGGGCGGCCTGTTTGTCGCCTCTTCGGCATTCGGCGGCGCAAGCTTCATCTTAGGCCAGCAAAATGGTAGCAGCGGCAGTGCAGGTGTATCAGACGCGGGCTCCCTTATCGACCTACGCAAGGTCAAGTTCGTTATGGGTAGTCTACCAGGAAGTAACGGAAGTATCAGTGCACAAAGCCAAGGAGTGCTCGCTCTTGGGCCGGACACTGTTATTGGCGATGCCGGCACCGGCGCGCTTTACATCTACTCCGATGGGCAGGTCACCTTTACCCAAACCGATGCAGTCAACTTGACCTTGGGTAACACAAGTGGCTCATCGGGAACAATGGTAGTTAACGGGAGTAGCTTTGCTGACAGCCTGCCGATCATCATCGGTAAGGCAGGAGCAGGGTCTTTTAGCGCGATGAACCAATCCACCGTGCAAATGCCCGGATTCACCGCTCCTTACTCCGACAGTGGGCAAGGCTCCGTTATCGTCGATAACTCGAGCTGGGTGAATTCAGGTAACGTGTATGTAGGTGGCCTGCTCGGAGCCGATCCCGCCTCCACGGTAACAGTTCAAAACAACGCGACCATGCGAGTCGCGCAGCGAATGACTGTTTTCAAGGCCGGTTCTGTCTCCATCGATAGCAGCAGTAAAATTGCCGTCGGTTCCGGTGATTTCGGCCCTCCGGGAAGTTTGCGTGTGAGCGACGGAGGGATTCTTGGCGGATTCGGGCGTGTTCACGGCCAGGTTATCGAGGCCCAGGGCGGGTTTATTTGGCCAGGCAATTCTCCAGGTTTGTTTACGATCGATGGCAGCTACGAACAGGATGACGGCGGCACCTTTGAAGCCGAGATAGGAGGCACTGATCCTGGAAATGGCTACGATCAAATCCAGGTGACCGGGGCCGCAGTGCTCGGAGGTAACTTGAATGTCCGCCTGATCAACGGCTTCACGCCGGCCGTCGGCCAGACCTTTCGGATCGTGAACGCGGCCTCGGTCAGCGGCGCGTTTGCTTCCATCTCGGAGCCGAGCCAGGCCGGAATTAACCTAACGAGTGATGCGACCGGCGTTACCGTTACGATTACGAGCGTCGTCGCCGGCGCGCCCGTCATCAGCAGCGCGACAACCGCCAACGCGGCGCCCGGTGCGGCATTCAGCTACCAAATCACCGCCACGAACAACCCAACCAGCTTCGGCGCGACGAATCTGCCGGCCGGCCTGACGATCGATAACAGCACCGGCCTTATCTCCGGCACGCCTGCAAACGCAGGCGCCTTCATCGTTCCCATCAACGCGAACAACGCCGCCGGCTCCGGCCAGGCCGACCTCACGATCGTTTTCGACCCCATCTTCGGCGTCTCCGCGCTGCCACCTTCGAACCTGCTCAACATCTCCACCCGCATGGAAGTCCTGGGTGGCGATCAGGTTCTCATTGCCGGTTTTATCGTCACAGGAACCGATCCAAAGACGGTCATCATTC
>PLCN01000015.1 GCA_003134785.1 Spartobacteria bacterium | reverse complement strand
CTTGGCATGATCCCGGGGATGAGTAACGTGCAGGGCCTCTCCGTGGACGAGAAGCAGCTCAAGCGGACGGAAGCGATTGTGCTTTCCATGACGCACGAGGAGAGAACGCGGCCCGACATTCTAAATGCGCGGCGGCGTCAACGGATCGCCCGCGGCAGCGGCAGCAGCGTCACCGAAGTGAACGACTTGCTCCAGCGTTTCAATCAAATGCGAAAGATGATGAAGAGCGCCGGCAAAATGAAAAAGATGATGGCGCAAATGGCGCGGATGAAAAATTAACGATATGGCAGTTTCAATCAGATTACGCAGAGAAGGCGCGAGAAATCGCCCGTACTACAAGGTGGTGGTGGCCGATAGCCGCAGCCCGCGCGACGGAAAATTTATCGAGATCATCGGGACCTACGATCCGAAAAAGCCCGATCATAATAGCACGCTGAAGTTGGATCGAATCGATCATTGGATTTCCAAGGGTGCGCAGCCGTCGGATACCGTGCGCAGTTTGATTAAGAAGAATAAGAAGCAGGAATCTGCGACCGCGGCTCCCGAGGCAGCCGCTCCCGCCGTGCCGTCGGCTACAGCGGAGGAGCCCGCACCAGTGGAAGAAACCACGGCTCCGGCGGAATCTGCCCCGGCGCCTGCGGCGGAGTGATTTCTGTAGCGGCGGTCTATGACCGCCGAAACGATTTCACAGAGTGCGTTCGGCGGTCATAGACCGCCGCTACAGAAGAAACTGATGCGACCGCAGGCTTGCAGCCTGCGAACAAAAACAGATAGTTCGTAATCGTGAAACAATTTCTCGAATTCGTCATTCGCCAGCTCGTGGAATTTCCGGATGAGATGATGCTCTCGGAAATTCCATCGGGGAAGACAACGATCTTCCGAGTGCAATTGCGGCAAACGGATGTCGGGCGAATCATCGGCCGCAACGGACAAACGATTCAAGCGATCCGCGCGCTTCTCTCTAGCTCAGCCGCGCGTCATGGGCAGCGGGCCACGCTCGAGATTGTGGAGTAAATTTCACCCTTGTTAGGGCAACGCTCCGCGGAGCCGATCGAACGCCGGCTCGACGGAGTCTCGCCCTACCAGTTCGACATTCGCTGTTCGTCGTTGGACATTCCACGGTGCGCATCGATATCCTGACGCTCTTCCCGGAGATTTGCCGCGCACCACTTAGTGAAAGCATGATGAAACGCGCGCAGGAAAGCGGCACGCTTGAGCTGCGCATTCACAACCTGCGCAATTGGACGACCGACAAGCATCACATCGTGGACGACGCTCCCTTCGGCGGCGGTCAGGGAATGGTGATGAAACCGGAACCGGTCTTCGCCGCGGTGGAGTCCTTGCGAAACGAAAATAGCTTTGTCGTGCTGATGTCGCCGCAAGGACGGCGTCTGACCCAAACACTGGCAGACGAATTTTCTGCGCGGCCACATCTGATCATCATCTGCGGTCATTATGAAGGAGTGGATCATCGCGTGAGCGAGCATCTGGCCGACGCGGAAATCTCCATCGGCGATTATGTGCTCACGAATGGGGCGATCGCCGCAGTCGTGCTCGTCGATGCAGTTGCGCGCCTGGTGCCGGGCGTCCTCGGTCACGAACAATCCGCCGCGGACGACAGTTTTACCGGCGGGTTATTGGAAGGTCCGCAGTACACGCGGCCTGCTGAATTCCGAGGATGGAAAGTTCCCGAAGTCTTACTTTCCGGAAATCACGGCGCAATTGCGGCGTGGAGAAAAGAGCAGGGGTTGCAACGAACGCAGAAGGCGCGGCCGGATTTGTTGTTGGACGATGCCCCTGACTTGTCATCCTGAGCCGCGCAGACGGCGAAGGACCTCGCAGTTGCAAATTGCGCTATCGCAAAAGGGGAGCGCGCACCTACGGAGTGCGCCTGTTGGAACGCGAAAGCGATAAAGCGCCTGCGAGGTCAGCGCTCCTCCCATGGTCGCGGTCCCGTCTGCGCGACTCGGGATGACACGCGTTTGCCGATGCGCGGGCTCACACGCGCCCCAGAATCACGCAAGAATTGATTCCGCCGAAGCCGAAGGAATTGCTTAGCACGTAATTCAATTCCGCAGAGCGGCCGTGGTGCGGAACGACATCGAGATCGCACGCCGGATCGGGATAGTCTCGATTCAAAGTCGGCGGCACCCATTTCTGCTCGATCGCGAGTGCACAAATCGCTGCCTCGATCGCACCCGTCGCGCCCAGTGGATGCGCGGTATACGCCTTCGTGCCGCTCACAGGTAAACTGCGTGTTCGCTCGCCGAACACTTGCTTGATCGCCACGCTCTCCGTGCTGTCGTTTAGCTGCGTCGAGCTGGCGTGCGCATTGATGTAGTCGATCTGTTCCGGCGCGAGACGAGCATCGGCGAGTGCATCGCGTATCGCGCGAATGCACGATTCGCCGCTCGGCAACGGCGAGGTCATATGGAACGCATCGTTGTTCAAACTGTATCCGAGCACTTCCGCAAAAATGTGCGCGCCCCGATCTTGCGCATGCTCCAGCTCTTCGATCACGAGCGAAGCCGCGCCTTCTCCCATGACGAATCCGTCACGCCGCAGATCGAAGGGCCGGCAAGCCAGCGCCGGATCGCCCTCCCATTGGCTCATGGTTTTGATGATGGCAAACGCGCCGAAGGTGAGGGGACTCAACGGCGCTTCGGCGCCTCCGGCGACAATGACGTCCGCGAAATCGTCTCGAATATAACGAAGCGCCTCGCCTACCGCGACGGTCCCGCTCGCGCAACTATTCGAGTTCGTCGTGCCGACTCCGCGGAAGCCGAATTCAATCGCGATGTTCGAGTGCGCCGATCCTCCGAAGACTTGCAGCGCGAGCGTCTGGTTTACGCCGCGCGTTCCCTTCTTCAGGAAGTTTGCGTGCTGATATTCCGCGTTCGCGATCCCCCCGAGCGCGGTTCCAAAACTGACGCCGACCCGGTGTTGCGGTATCTCCTGCGCGTAAGAAAGTCCGGCGTCATCGAGCGCCATCTTTGCCGACGCCACCGCAAACTGTGCATATCGGTCGAGCCGTTTCAGGCGATGCGGCGGAAAATAATCTTCCGGAATCCAATCGGGAATTTCTCCGCCGCAATGCGCGTTGAACTCCGCCGTGTCGAAACTGGAGATTTGTTGGATGCCGCTCTTCTCGGCCCGCAGGCCCCGCCAAAAATTATCTTGCCCTATCCCGATGCAGGTAATCGGCCCAATCCCAGTGATGACAGCGCGCCGCCTTTTTTTCTCGATCATCGGTGGCGGGGGGATTCTTCGAGATAGGCTTTCATGCAACGCAAAGTTTTACCGGCGACATGATGGATGAAAAAATTGCCGATGATCGGCTCAACAATCGGGGCCAGCAGACGGTTACGGAATTTCATCTCGTGCATGATCTCGACCAAGACTCCAGCGGGAGTTTCCTTAAATGTCCAGACGACATGCATCCCTTTCGTCCACGCTTTCAGATGGTGAAAGTGCACCTCAACATTTTTCCGGTCGATCACCTGCTCGGAAGTCCACGTGATCGGAATACCGGAACGGACCGCGGCCATGACCACGAGATTGCGATCGTCACCGCGCTCCAGGTAGTGGATGTAGCGGTAGTGCGGGAGGATTTTCGGCCACAACTCAAGGTTGGCCGCCGTCTCGAAAATCGCCATCCTCGGCGCGTGCATGATGATCGAATTCCCGGTGTGCATCGACGCGGAAGCGCTCGTGCGAATCCGCCGCACACGATAAACTGTTCGGGAATCATGGCAATCGACTGAAAGGTAACGATGGCGCTCGAAATGAAGGCAGCCTGCGAGAAATGCGGGCAGAAGCTGGGTGCAAGGGACGAAGCTTGCATCTGCATTTACGAATGCACGTTTTGCGCGTCGTGCGCGGGAGACATGGCCAACGTCTGCCCGAACTGCGGCGGCGAACTGGTTCGACGACCACGGGGTAAGGCGGATTCGACTTTACTGTAGCGGCGGTCTATGACCGCCGAAAGATCGCTGCACGACACACGTTCGGGGCGGTCATAGACCGCCGCTACAGAAGATGGCGGCTCAGCGCCGGCGTCTGATTCGATAAGTGAGGAAGCATTCCTCGCCGATCGTTCGCATTTCCGTGAGCGAGCAATGGATGCTGCGCGGGAAAAAAGTCTTGCTCAAGCCGGTGAGCGTCGGGGCATTCGCACCGCCGAAGAGATAAGGCGCGATCGTGAGATTAAGCTGGTCGACCAAATCCTTCTCGAGCAACGCTCGAAAAAGCGTGGCGCCACCTTCGCAGGCGAGCATTCGAATTTTGTATTCGCTTCGCAATTGCTGCAGCATCCACGCAAGGTCGACGGATCGAGCGTCGCTCAGGTGAAGCGTCGCTTTCGCACGCAGTAGTTTCTGATGCCGCGCCGGCATGCGGACAGTGGAAAAAATGACGATCGGAGAAATATCCGTTTGGAAAATGTTCAGGCTTGGATCGATCCGTCCTTCGTTGGAAACGATTACGCGCAGGGGATAGGGCGATTGGCCGCGAGCCACGCGCGCTTCGCGCAGCTCCGCGTGCGGCAATCCGAGCCGGATATTGTCCTGCTTGAGGGTGCTGTGTCCGATCAGGACCGCGTCGCCTAGCGCGCGCTGACGGAGCAAGTGCATCTTGTCTTCGCGCGAAGTGAAATCGACCGGCGAAAAATTCTTCGTCGTGATTTTGCCATCGACCGTCATCGCAAAGGTCGCGGCTACGAACGGGCGTTTGCTGTAGCCGCGTCCCGGTGGGACGCGTGACCGGGATCGAGACGCTAAGGTCCCTCCCACCTTTTTCTTATTCTTGCTCGCTGATTTCATGCTCGAGCGTGGCGAATTCTTCTTTCATCTCGCGCATTTTGACGTGCCCCGTCGCTCCGCTCGGCCGGTAAAAGAAATAAACAATCCCGCCCGGCAGACAACAAAGGAGGATGACGGTAAAACCCGTCAGTCCAATCATCCTCGCGACGGCTGGAGGAACGGCACAAAGGTTGAAGAGCATCACCTGCAGGATGAATTCGCGCGTGCCAACCCCGGCGAAACTGATGGGGAGCGACGAAATCGTTCGTTCGATCGGCATGACCGCGAAGAAATCGATTACCGCGACATTCGCGCTAAAGGCGTAGGCTACACACAGGAAGGTGGCGAACGTTCCAAGGTGACAAAACAGCGACGCCACGAAGGCGCCGGCGGTGGCGCGCCAGTGACGCGCGTAAAGGTGATACGCCGCGCCGATCTCAATCAATTTCTCGCGCCCGGGGAAACGATTCGGCAAGTGGCGCACCAGATTGAATCCGCTAATGAGAAACGTGCTCGCGACAAAGACCACGGAACTCGCGAACACCGCGAGGACGACCAGGACGTAAAACTTCGGGTTGTGCAGTGGATTATCGTCCAGGCGAGTTCCCGTTTCCCGAGTCAGCCAATTATAGCGCAGGAAGATCAAAACACCGGTGATCACGATCAGCGCGATGAGACCGATCATACGATCGAACAAGACCGCGAGAAGTGCCCCCGATTTCTTGTCCGGAGTTTCCTTCCAAAGCAGATACGTTTTGACGATGTCGCCGCCGGTTCCCCCCGGGAGAAACTGGTTGTAGAACATGCCAATCAAGAACAGCCCGCTGATGCGTGGCGTGCTGAGACTGATACCCTGGACTTTCAGCAAAATTTTCCAGCGCACGACTGCGGCAAACTCCACGATGATGTAGGCGAGGATGGCGGCGGCGATCCAGCGATAATGCGCTTCCCGCATCGCCACGGCCATAGCGGCGCGAACAGAGGGATCGTGGAAAACCCAGTAAAGCAGCGCGCCCGTGACTGCGAGTTGCAGAATGGTGAGGAGAGTTTTTTTCATTCGCCGAATCGCTCTTTCCAGATCGCCAGTGATTTCCGAATTTCTTCCGGCGTTTTGCGCGGGCTTAGTTCCCAGACAAATAAGCAGTTCGCGGGAAGGAGCGGAACAAGATTCTCCAAATCGACCATGCCGGCGAAAGGCGGCTGATGGTCCTGCCCGGGCCAGATGCAATCCTGCATGTGACAGCCGAGCGCGCGCGGACCGATCGCACGCAGCCATTCTTCGTGATTCACGAAGCCGAGATTCTCTTTGACCTGGATGTGTCCTATATCGTGCCAATAACCAAGTTGCGGTGAGTCCAACTCATCGAGCAACGCCGGCAATTCACGCTCGGTCGGGATCTCCTCGTAGCCACGCCGGCCTTCCACGCCGAGACGAATGTTTTTCTTTGCCGCATATTCGGCGACGCGCTTGAGCGAATCTTTGACCCGTTCGAGATAGGGCGGCGCCGCGGCTTCACGCGTCTGGACCGCCTTCACTTTCTTACGCACATATTCTCGCGAAAATATTTCGCCCTTCTTCGCCAGGGCGATCAATTCGTCGGTGATCGGATTCATTTCGATTTCGCCGCAATGAAGAACGACGAACGGAGCGCCGAGTCGTTTCGCGAAATCGATCGTCTGGAAGGTTTGTTTGATGGCCCGCTCTCGTTCCTTCGAATAGGCCGCGGAGAACTTGTAGCAGTCAGGCGACGCTTTCATGATCTCGACCGGGAGTGGACAGAAGTTATGCAGACTGGTGAACTCGACCTCACCGGCATCGAACATTTTTTGAATTCCAGGCATGAGCGAAATGCGGATGCCGTGACCCAGCTCCACGCGATCAAAGCCGAGGTCCTTGATCTCGCGCAACATTTCATCGCCGGCGGTATGCCGTCCCGAGTTCCAGCAGGTCGAAAACGAGATCATCGTGCGAGGCTTACGCGACCGGCGCAGCCTGCGCCTCCGCATCTGCTTTGACGACAGCGCGCGCTGTCTTTTCGCAGTCGGTGCGCCCAGCGACGCCTAGGACCACGACCGCGAGAGTTCCGTAGACGATACCACCGACGATAAGAGCGATGCGCAAACCGACCAGATCCGCGAAGGCGGGGGTGAGGAGGCTTCCCACCGGCGTGAGACCGAAGAAGCTCAAACCAAAGATGGCCGAGATTCTTCCGCGCAACGGCCCGGGGGCGCGCTCCTGCACAATCGTACTGGCCAAACCGAAATTCGCCGAGAGCCCGATCGCGAGTACACCCATTGAGATCGCACTGAAAATAAAACCATCGGAGCGCGCCATAGAGCAAAGCGCGAGCCCCACGACGATCACTGCGCCGGTCATGAATCGAAATCGTAAATGGCGCGGCACGCTTAACAATCCGAGCGCACCGAGAAGGGACCCGGTGCCCGACACGGCCATGAGATAACCCATGGGACCGGGCCCGAGTTGGAGAACGTTGCGCACATACAGCGGAAGCATGGCGGAAAGGAATGGGAAAATGAAAATCGTGCTCAAGGCAATGAGCGCAATCATGCAGAGAATGGTGCGATCGTTGCGCACGTAAATCAGGCCTTCCTTGAATCCGGACTTGCGTTGCTCTTCCTCGGCTGCTGTCCCGATTGTGCGTGGTGGCAGCGAAGCCAGCGCAATAATCAGGGCAGAAAACGTAGCTGCATTGCAAAAGAACGCAGAAGCAGCTCCCCACCATCCAACGAACAAACCCGCCAGCGATGGACCAACCAGCCGCGAGCCGTGAAAGACCGAACGATCGAGCGCGATGGCAGTCGCGATCTCGTCCCGCCTAACGAGTTCTGGAACCAGTGCGTTGATCGCCGGCATCTCGAACGCGATGCAGGTTCCCAGGCACAAGGCCAGCACGATCACGTGCCAGATTTGAATGCGCCCGGTGTAAACAAGAAAGCCAAGAACAAGTGCGAGCGCGGTTTGGACAACTTGGGTCCAGATGAGAATTTTCCGTTTGTCATGGCGATCGGCAGCCTCGCCACCTTTCATCGCGAGCAGAATCGTTGGCACTCCCGCCGCGGCGGCGGCGAGGCCGAGCAAGAATCCGCGATTCGTGAGCGAACTCATCACCCAGCCTTGCGCCATTACCTGCATCCAGGTGCCGGTATCGGAGATGGCCGAACCGATGATGTAGCGCCGGAATGGTCCCTGCCGGAGCAAGGCCAGCGCATTCCCCCAAAATGATTTCTCCCCGGCGTTCATCGGACAGACTGATACGCGGAGAGCGGCGCTCCCGCAACGAGCACGCCTCACAGCGGCGTGGCTAGCTGCCGCATCAAGGCGCTCTGCAATCCCGCCGCGCCACTCCCGGCGCGGGCGCCCGCCTTTTGATCTTGCTCCGGCGTCCGGTATCGCCAATGTATCAACATCATGAAGGCCATTCTGCAGAAATGGGGTAACAGTCTCGCCCTTCGCATTCCGAAAACTTTCGCGGACGAGATCAAAGTGCATGAAGGCCATCCGGTCCAGGTTTGCGTCGCCAAAGGCCGTATCGTGGTCGCCCCGATTACCGCAAGGGAGTACCGTTTGGATGATCTGGTGGCCGCCATCACCCGCAAAAACCTGCACGGCGAAGTCGCCACCGGCGATGCGCAGGGACGAGAGGTTTGGTAGTGGCAGGAAAATACATTCCCGGGCGCGGAGACCTCGTCTGGCTTCAATTCACGCCGCAGGCTGGACACGAACAGGCTGGGCATCGCCCCGCTGTCGCTCTTTCACCGCGCAGCTACAACCAAAAACCGGCCTCGCCTTGTTCTGCCCCGTCACCAGCCAGGTCAAAGGCTACCCCTTCGAAGTCAAGCTTCCCGACGGCCTTCCAATTAAAGGCGTCGTGCCTTGCGATCAGGTCAAAAGCCTCGACTGGTCTGCGCGCCAGGCCAGGTTAGCGGCCCGGCTTCCAGCCGCGACCCTGGATGACGTGTTGGCCAAGGTGCGCGCGCTGCTGCACTAGCAGTGCCTATGCTTACTCGATGCGCTCCGCGAGAACGCGCAACCCAAGCGCTTCCACTCGTGCGATCGCCTCGTCCGGATCGCGGATTTCTTTGCCACTTGATCGGGGGCCGTAGCGCATTTCGAGGTTGCGCCAAAGACGTCGAGACGTCTAAGTTGAAGCGTTGAAATATTCCGACATTAAATCCAATGCGAAGCGCAAGCCGGGAGCGGTGCGGGATGCGATTATGGAGACACTGGCGTACCGGACGCGCGGGGCGACGGTGGCGGAAATTGCCGAGGGGGTGAGCCAACGGATCGGGCCGACGCCATCCTCTTCGGTGCGGTCTTATCTGCGGCTTAACACGCCGAGGCTCTTCACCAAGATCGATCGCGGCCATTATGTCGTGCGCGAGGAGGCGCAGGCGACGCTGGCATTTGCGAATGGTGCCGAGGTGAATTCGATTCGGCGGTCACAGACCGCCGCTATAATTCTGGAGCGCGAGGCGTTTCGGTTTGGAAACGCGACGCTCATTCATGGCGATTGTTTCGACTGGCTGGCGAAAGCGCCTACGAACAGCGTGGAAGCGGTCGTGACCGATCCGCCGTACGGATTGATCGAGTACAGCGAGCAGGAACAGGCAAAATTGCGCAACGGGCGCGGCGGTGTGTGGCGCATCCCGCCCTCGTTCGATGGGAACAAGCGCGCGCCGCTGCCGCGTTTCACGGTGCTTTCACGGGATGACATCGGAGAGCTGGAGCGGTTCTTCTTCGCCTGGTCGCGACTACTTCTTCCCGTGGTCGTTCCGGGCGGACATGTTCTGGTTGCGTCGAATCCGCTCCTATCGTTTGTCGTCGCGAATGCCGTAACGCGGGCGGGGTTCGAACGGCGGGGGGAGATTATTCGTTTGACGATGACGATGCGCGGCGGCGACCGGCCGAAAGCGGCGCATACCGAGTTTACGGATGTGAGCGTGATGCCGCGCTCGATGTGGGAACCGTGGTTGATTTTTCGCAAGCCGATCGAAGGTCGGGTGCAGGATAATCTGCGACGCTGGAAGACGGGCGGCTTTCGCCGGCCTTCAAAAGACCAGCCTTTCGGCGACGTGATTGCGTCCGCGCCGACGCGCAAACAGGAGCGCGCCCTCGCGCCTCACCCGAGTCTCAAGCCGCAGGCGTTCATGCGAAAGATTGTTCGAGCGGTGCTGCCGCTCGGCGAAGGCACGCTTCTCGACACATTTGCCGGCGCGGGTTCCACTCTCGCTGCCGCGGAAGCGCTCGGCTACGCGAGCATCGGGATTGAAAAGGACCAACGTTATTTCGATACGGCGCGAACGGCGATTCCGAAACTACGCGCGATGAAGCTTAGCTAAGCGTTGCTTTGTAGATCCAGTTCTCGCGCAGCTTGAGAACTCCTTCGCGGTGCAGCGTGGCGGTGCGGGTGCCGAGTTCTCCGCGCGCATTTTTTCGGAAATCGGAGATCGAGACCTGCGCCAGATAGATTTCGGTGAATGCCATTGGAGCGCGCTCACGGGCCGGTTCGGTGGCGTTGTCGATATTGTAAACAAAGACCGCCATCCATTGATCGCGGGCCCCGTGCGTATCGACCGCACCTCCACTCTTCCGCGTCGTCTTGATTTCAACGCCTTCCGTCCCCGCCTTGATCGAGTCGGTCGGATACGCTCCCTTTACGACAAGATCGGGATGCCCGTTGAAGTAATTGTTTTGGGTCAGCGCGCGCGAATGCTTCGACAGGCTCGCTGTGAGCAGATCGGAGAGCAGGCCGGACATGATTGCTGGTCGAAGAAAATCGTCGAGGCGCTCCAATCCTTTTTCGAGCAGGCCTGTATTGACGTCGTGAAAGAGATCGTAAACATCCTGCATCGCGATTTCGAAGTCCTCCAGCCGGAGCTGAAACGGAAGCGACGCTGCGATGTTGAAGTTCTCGCGCTTCGGCCGGTTACGACGGGCGGGCATGGGACAAGACAGCGCAACGAGCGGTTTTCGGCAAGGCCAAAGGAGGCGGGCCACAACGAGACTTAAGTCTAGTTGTTCGTCGATATCCGAACCATAGAATGAAGTATGCGACCGGATAAATTTACCCAAAAGATGCAGGAAGCGTTGCAGGCCGCGCAGGATGTCGCCTCGCAGTTCAACCAGCAGGAAATAACTAACGAGCATTTTCTGCTCGCGCTTTTGGATCAGACCGACGGCGTGACGCGGCCGCTTCTGGAAAAGATGGGCGTGACCGTCCCGCAGCTGCGGGATCAGTTGAACAAGGAGCTGGACCGGCGGCCGAAAATCCAAGGTGGGAATTATGATGTTCGTATCGGCAACGAGCTGCGCGCGACGATCGATGCGGCGGAAAAGGAGATGGCGAAGCTGAAGGATGAATTCCTCAGCGCCGAACATTACCTGCTCGCGCTCGCGGCTTACTCGAGCGGATGCCGCCAGCGGAGACCTGGGAAGCGGGCAAAATCACGATCCGCGGTAACCCACTCGCAGCCGTGTTCTATCGCCAGCGCGGCCAGATAAGCATCAGCGACCAAGTTTCCGGTGGCGGACAAATCTTCGCATAATTGGACAAAGATGCCCCAATGCCGCGGACCCGGCGCAATCAAGACGCAACCAGGCTGGCGGCGAATCGCGTCCACGAACGCAACTGCGCGTCGCCACGGAGTACCGGGCCGAAAGATTTGTGCATTTGTGACCAGCCGCAAGAATGAACTCAGGACCAGATCCGCGGTCGCGAAGGCCTCGCCGCCGCCGGCAAAATTCTCGAACCATTGGCGATATCGGGCATGGTCTAACGATTCCTCGCGGAAGGCGTAGATTAAAATATTAACGTCGACGAGCTGCATTTTCTCGCGTCACACGCCTGAAGTTCGCGATCTCCTGTTTCTCGAAGGCCTGCTTTACGTCGTCCCAGGTTTTGATGCCAGGTTGATAACCTCTGCCTTTAAACGTGGGAAACTTAACTCGCCGGGATTTCGAGCGCCTTAGGGCTGGCGCGCGCGCGAGGAGGCTGCGCAATGCCTCTTCAATGACAGCGGTGAGACTGAGCCGTCGGCGAACGGCGTAGGCCTTCGCGTCGATCAGGAGATGTTCATTCAAGCGGATCGTTGTCCGATGCATAGCTGGAAAGGTAACTGGCGAGACATATTTATGTCAACACTTGATTCGGCCTTCAATACCGATAGGGTGAAAAGTCATGCGACCGGATAAATTCACCCAGAAGATGCAGGAGGCGTTGCAAGCGGCGCAGGATCTCGCTTCGCACTTTAATCAACAGGAAATCACGAACGAGCATTTCCTGCTCGCGCTTCTGGACCAGAGGGATGGGGTGACGCGGCCATTGCTGGAGAAGATGGGCGTGACGGTCCCGCAGTTGCGGGATCAGTTGAACAAGGAGCTGGATCGGCGGCCGAAAATTCAGGGCGGGAATTATGATGTTCGCATCGGCAGCGAGCTGCGCGCGACGATCGATGCGGCGGAAAAGGAGATGGCGAAACTGAAGGACGAGTTCCTCAGTGCCGAACATTATTTGCTCGCGCTCGCGGACTCGAAAGGTGCCGCGGCGAAATTGTTGAAGGACGCTGGTATTACGCGCGATAAACTGATGCTGGCCTTGCAGCAGGTGCGCGGATCGCAACGCGTGACGGACCAGAATCCGGAAGGCAAATATCAGACGCTGGAGAAATATGGCCGCGATCTCACGGAGATGGCGCGAAAGGGAAAGATTGATCCGGTCATCGGGCGCGATAACGAGATCCGGCGCGTGATGCAGGTGCTTTCACGACGCACGAAAAACAATCCGGTGTTGATCGGAGAACCAGGCGTGGGGAAGACGGCGATCGTGGAAGGACTCGCGCGCCGCATCATCAGCGGAGATGTGCCGGAGTCGTTGAAGAAGAAGCGGATCATCGCGATGGACATCGGCTCGATGGTGGCCGGTGCGAAATTTCGCGGTGAGTTCGAGGACCGGCTGAAGGCGTTCCTGAAAGAGGTAACCGATTCGCAGGGTGAGATCATTTTATTCATCGACGAATTACACACCATCGTCGGCGCGGGCGCGGCGGAGGGATCGGTGGATGCTTCGAATTTGTTGAAACCGCAACTGGCGCGAGGCGAATTGCGCACCGTGGGTGCGACGACGTTGAACGAGTACCGAAAATACATCGAGAAGGACGCGGCGCTCGAACGGCGTTTTCAGCCGGTGATGGTGGATGAGCCCACCGTGGAAGATACGATCGCGATCCTGCGCGGACTGAAAGAGCGCTACGAAGTGCATCATGGCGTTCGCATTCAGGATGCGGCGCTGGTGGCGGCGGCGGTGCTGTCGCATCGCTACATCAGCGATCGATTCCTGCCGGACAAGGCAGTCGATCTCATGGACGAAGCCGCCTCGCGGTTGAAGATCGAGCTCGATTCGATGCCGACGGAAGTGGACGTGGTCGAGCGGGAAATCATGCAGCGGGAAATGGAGCGGCAGGCGCTGAAGAAGGAAAAAGATCCGGCGAGCAAGGAGCGGCTGAAGAAATTGGAAAAGGAACTCGCTGGGTTGAAGGAGAGATCGTCGGCGTTGAAAGCGGAGTGGCAGAAGGAAAAAGCAGTTATCGACGAGCAGCGGAAAATAAAGGAAGAGCTCGAGCAAGCGCGTACCGAGCTGGAGCGGGCGCAACGCCGGGGCGAGCTGGGGAAAGCGAGCGAACTGCAATATGGCCGCATTCCTGATCTCGAGAAAAAATTGCGCGAGATCGAGGAAAAGATCGCGGTGAGCGGCAATCGATTGCTGCGAGAAGAAGTGACCGAAGAAGATATCGCCGAGGTCGTGTCGAGCTGGACGCACATTCCGGTCTCGCGCTTACAGGAAGGCGAACGACAGAAGCTCGTTCGGCTCGAGGAACATCTCCACCAACGCGTGGTCGGACAGGACACCGCCATCAAGTCGGTGGCCAACGCCATTCGCCGCGCGCGTGCCGGTTTGCAAGACGAAAACAAACCGATCGGGTCCTTCATTTTTCTGGGCCCGACTGGCGTCGGGAAAACCGAACTGTCCCGCGCGCTGGCGGAATTTCTCTTCGACGATGAGCAGGCCATGATCCGGATCGACATGAGCGAATACATGGAGAAACACACGGTCTCGCGGCTGATCGGCGCGCCGCCCGGCTATGTGGGCTACGAGGAAGGCGGCCAACTCAGCGAAGCGGTGCGGCGCAAGCCGTATTCGGTGGTGCTCTTCGATGAGATCGAGAAGGCGCACCAGGATGTCTTCAACGTGTTGCTGCAAGTGCTCGATGATGGACGGATCACCGACGGGCAGGGGAGGACGGTCGATTTCAAGAACACCGTCATCATCATGACGTCGAACATCGGCTCGCAATACATCATGGAGGAATCGTCGCACGAAGCGCGGGAGCGTCTCGTGATGGATGCGTTGCGGCAGCATTTCCGGCCGGAATTTTTGAACCGCATCGACGACATCATCATCTTCGATCGACTGACTGAGGACGAACTGAAGAAGATCGTGGAAATTCAGTTGAAGCGGCTGGTGAGGCGGCTGGAGAATCAGAAGATCACCCTGGAGTTATCCGACACCGCGAAGGCGCTCGTCGCCAGTCATGGCTACGATCCGGTTTACGGAGCGCGGCCGTTGAAACGAGCGATCCAAAAATACATTCTCGATCCGTTGAGCATGGACATTCTGGAAGGAAAATTTCACGAAGGTCAGACGATCCAAGTTGACGTGCAAAATGAAACACTCCATTTTACCGCGTCCTAACCACACCACGATCAACCCCCTGGAACATGAAAAACAGAATCCGATTCCTTGTTATATTCCTCGTGCTTCTCATTTCCGGACTGGTCCGGGATGTTGATGGAGCCGCGAAAGAAGGCGAGTGGGTACGAGTCCCGAGCAAGTGGCTCTTGCACCGATTTGTTCGCCCTTCGACGGCACCCGCGCGCACTTATCGGGTAGCGCTCGCGGTGCCGCCGGGTGCGAACAAAGCGAAAGTGGTCCAGTCGTCAGGCAACAGCGACGTGGATGAGCTGGCCGGCGATTTCGCGTTGGTCTCGATTCAAAATAGCGGCACCCTGAAACTCTGGCCAAATCAAAGGAGCTCTACTTTCAGTTCGTCATCACTCCGCCGATGCTCGATATCAAAATGCGAAGCGCGGAGGGCCAACGTCCTGCGCCGGCCGGCAAGGAGCTCTACACGCCGGTCGTTGACACCTTTTACACGTCCGCCAATCAAAACGAAGCGACCTCGCGGAGCGGCAAGCTGGTCGTGATTTTTCCTCCTCAGGGAGGATATGCTTCGGAAGCTATCGTGACTCTCTCGACGGGGAATCCAGCTGTGGATCGCTATTATCTCCATTCGGCCGCGCTGAACTGGCAGACGACGCGAAAGTCCACAAAGGATCAGGTTCTCCGCACAACTTTCAGTGCGGCGAGCCCGCAGCGGTGGCAATCGATTCTTGACCGATAGAAAATTGAGCGACACATCTGCCTCCATGTCTTACCATTCCACTATGACCAAACTTACAGGACTAGCTTTGATAGCGGCTGCGGCTTTCGCAGTGACTTCTGCCAACGCCGAGGACAAGGGCTGCTGCGCCACGCACGCGAAGAACAACAGCAAAATGGATTGCTCGCAGACCTACGCGAAGCTCAATCTCTCGCCGGAGCAGAAGGTGAAACTCGACACTCTCGCATCTAGGTGCGACAAGGGCGGCTGCACCAAGGAGAGCACGGATAAGTTCATGAAATCCGCCGAAGGAATTCTTTCGAAGGAACAATTTGCGACCCTGAAAGCAGAGTGCGCCAAGATGCACGATAAGGGCGCCAAGGCTTAGCGAGCCGCGCCGAGCCAGATTTTACACGGCGATCCGGAGAAATCCGGATCGCCGTTTTTGCAGACTTAAGGGCCGGCGGTTTACAACCGCCGTGAGGGGCGATTTGGAAATCGCCCATCCCTTATTGTTAACGCACTGTTTTCTCCTGCGAATAGTCAGCCAGTCGCCAGGCCGCCTTGGATCAGCACGAAAATGAAATTGCGAAACGCACAGAAAAAGACGCGGAAACCACTGAAGAGTAAGGCGTAAGGCAGTCGCCGCGTTAGACGCTTAGCGCTGATCGAACAGTTGCGTGCGGGCAACGCGTTCGCCCTTCAGGAAGACGGCGGAGATTGCCGAAAGCGCGCGGACGTCTTGCAGCGGATTGCCATCCACGATTAGCAAGGTTGCTTCCTTGCCTTTCTCGATCGTGCCGATCTGTGAGTCCGCGTGCAGTAATTTCGCGGCGTTGCTCGTCGCCGCCTGCAAGGCGACCTCGACCGGAATTCCCGCGGCCACCCAAAGCTCGATTTCGTGCTGCACCGTCGGGCCGTGCATGACCAGAAAATTCCCAGCGTCCGATCCAGTCACGAGCATCACGCCTGCTTGCCACGCTTTGCGCAGATTGTTGCCGCCCGTTTCGATCGACATCGGATAATGACGCAAGCCTTCGCGCAAATCTTTGAATTGATCGCTTGCCGCGGCTTTCTCGGTGCCGCTCAGCAAGTCCTTCGGCGTCACCTGCTGAACCAGAGAACGCTTGAGCAGCGTTGCGTCGCCTTTGGCGAAACTGCTAAAGCCTTCAACCACGCTCAAAGTCGGATCGTAGGCAATGCCTTTGCTCTTCATTTCCGCGATCGTCGCATCGGGAATCTCATCAATAAACGAACCGTGCTCGACTGAGTCGGTCCCGAGCGCGACCGCATCGATGACGTCTTTGCTGCTTCCGGTGTGAATCGCCACCGGGAGCTTGCGCGCATGCGCTTCTTCAACCACCGCGCGCAGGATATCTACGTCCATTCGTTTGAACGAATACCCCGGCACGCCGGCTTCCAGCACGCCCTTGATCGCGTCGACCTGTTGTGCGGCAAGATCGTCCACCTGCTTGCGCGCCTCCTCGGCGCTCTTTGGCGTGCGGACAAATTGTGCGTTGAATGAAGCCCGCATGGCTTCCGGCATAAATTTGGCGTACTCCGTTCCGTGTCCGCCCTCGGCGGTAAAGAGCGGTCCGCAAAAGAACAATTCGGTGCCAAGCTTTTCGCCACTGCCAAAATGTTGACGCAACTTCAGCAGGTCATCGAGCCGGTCTCCCGCGCTCCTGACCGTGGTGACGCCGCAATACAAATACGATTCGAGCGCACGCTCGGAAGCTTTGGCCGGGTCATACTTCGTGAAATCCTCCGGAAACCCGCCGCTGGCTCCGAGATGGACATGGACGTCGATCAAACCTGGAAGAATGGTCTTGCCTGACCCGTCGATCGCGTCCGCGTTCAAGGCCTTCGCGTCGGGGAAATTTCCTTCATAAATATTTTCGATCCGACCGTTGCTGATCAGCACCGCGCCCGACTCGATGACCTTGCCGTTGCCGACAAAGATGCGCGCATTGGTGATAAGCCAGTTATGCGCGCGCGATCGTTCGCGGTCGAGAATCCGCGCCTTGGTCAATTCCTGCCGGCTCCAGACCTGATAACCGCCGAGCAAGAAAAACGGCAGGAGAGCGACCAGGACCCATAGTTTGGCGGAGGGCCGCAACTTCTCTTCCTTCTCCCATCGGAAAAGTTTGGTCGCAATGAACAGCGCGACCAGCATGGTAACGACCAGAGCGAAAACCGATTTTGAATTCTGCGCGATCGATTCTCCACGCTGTAAAATTCCGGCCATTCCCGTCACCAGATAGCTGGCCGGAATAAATTGGGTCACGAGCTTCAACCAGTCCGGCATGAACGCGAGTGGAAAGCTCGCGCCGCTCAGGAAAAGCATCGGCATGTAAATGATCTGAATGAGAATGTTCGCCTCCTGCGAAGAATTCACGACCGCGGCGATGATTAAACCGAAGGCGCGAAACGCCGCGACCCCGAGGCAAACAAAAATAATGAGCGAAAACCAATTGGGGGGATACGCCATGCCGAAAATGTTGTGCGCCAAAAACAACATCAGAGCGACGGTGGGGATGTAGAGGATCACTCCCATGGCGATTGACGCGCATAAGAGTGGCACCGGAGTTATGGGAGTGACCTTGTAACGCCGCAGAATATTCTCTTCCCTTTCCTGGACCGCCCGCATCCCGGCGCCAAAGAAACCGGTGCCGAGAATTCCAATCGTCGTCACCATAGTAACGACCAATAAAATTCCGCTCCCATATCGGCCGAAGGCAAAGCCGAAAGCGAAAAAGAATATGAGCGGAAAGAGATAATTGAAGAAGAGGACAGCCCGGTTCCGCCGCGCGAGCTTCAGATCGATCTTGAGGAAGGCGAGAAAAGCTTTCATCTCAATCGCGCAGCTTTTTGCCGGTCAATTCAATGAAAATGTCTTCCAGCGTCGGACGCGAAAGACGGACGTCATCGAGTTCGAATCCGTTGGTATCGATCCATTTCACCATTTCCACCAGCGTTCGCGCCGGGTGTTTCGAGTAAACCGTGATGAGGCGGCGATCTTCGCTGATAATAGTGCGAACCGACTCCGTCCACTCCGGCAAGTTCGCGTCCTTGAGCGGCTGGCCCAACTTAATCTCGATGCTCGATTGCGTTGCGCTTCGCTCCTGCAAATCGCGTGGCGTGCCGATGGCAATGATCTGCCCGGCGTCCATAATGGCGACCCGATCGCAGAGACGTTCCGCCTCTTCGATATAATGCGTGGTCATCAGGATCGTGCGTTTGTCCGCGCGCAATTCCTGGATCAGGTCGCGAATCTCCAATCGCACTTGCGGATCCAGGCCTGTCGTCGGTTCGTCCAGAAAGAGCATTTGTGGATCGTTGATCAACGCCAAGGCGAGGGCGAGCCGCTGTTTTTGGCCGCCCGAAAGCGTGGCATATCCTGCGTCTTTCTTCTCCTCGAGTTGAAGCCGCTTGAGGAGCGCATTGGTATCCGCTTTGCGGGAGTAGAGCGATCCAAAGAAATCCAGCGCCTCGCGCACGGTGATCTTGTCGGGAAGGTTCGTGTCCTGGAGACAGGCGCCAATTCGTTCCTTGAGTTGTTTTTTCTGCCGATCTGGATCGAATTCGAGGACCTTCACTTCGCCCGCGGACCGCGGACGCAATCCTTCCAGAATTTCGACCGTAGTCGTCTTGCCCGCTCCGTTTGGACCGAGCAGGCCGAAGACCTCACCGGGTCGCACTTCGAAATCGATGCCTTTCACCGCTTCGAAATTTCCGTACGACTTCCGGAGGCCGCGCACGTAAATGGCAAATTCGTTGTTCGTGGCCATTCGAGTTGGCAAGACGATTATCGAAGGGGAGGCGATGCGCACGAGAAATCGGTGGAGGCTTGTGGCATCCAAGGAGGGGCGCTTTCCAAACCGCCCTTTCAAACAATTGCGGCGCAGCCGCCACTTTAATTAGCGGGCGAAGCGCCCGATAGGTTTTGGCGGGCGGTTTGGAAAGCGCCCCTCCTTGATAGCTATGGCGCCTTTAGTCGCCTAACGAGTTGGAGGCTCAAGACAATCAGCGTCAGCAACGCAACAGCCACACAGCCCTGCGCGAACAGTTCGCCGTGCCGCACGTAAAACGTCAGCTCGTGTTCGGTGGGAATGGACACTTCGCCGGTGAGCGTTCCTTCCGTGAATTGGCTCCCGTGTTCGTCCACCAAAATTTGCGTGATGCGCCCGAACTCGTTGACGAAACAGGTGACGCCCGTGTTGGCGGCGCGCACCATCGGGAGTCGTGTTTCCACGCAGCGAAAGACGGCGCTCGCGACATGTTGTTGCGATCCCGCGGAGCGCAGGAACCAGCCGTCATTAGTCACGTTCACGAGCAAATTCGCTCCGCCGAGAACGAACTGTCGGGCCAGATCTCCAATCGTGTCTTCGAAACAAATCAGCGGCGCGACCACCGCCTTATCATTCGTTAGGTGAAAGACCGTGTGCTCTTTGCCAAAGGCGAAATCGTCCGGCACTTGATCGCCCACCACGCGCGCGAGGAGCGGAATGGTGTGCCGGCCCGGAACGTATTCGCCGAACGGCACGAGATGGACTTTCCGGTAAATTTGCGTGCGCCTGCCGGCATCCGAAACCAGCATCGCGGCGTTGTAGGCGTGCGTTTCATCCTGATCGATTGTGCCTAGGAGCAAATCGGTTTTGGCGGACGCCGAAAAGTTCATGACGAAGCGATAGCTGACCTCGTCGCTCAGGACGGGACCAGGCATCGAGCTTTCCGGCCAGACGATCAAATCCGGCCGGACGCTGGCGCCGAGCGCTGGAGCACTCAAGCGCGTGAATTTATCGAACGTTTGCTGGGAAAATTCCGCGCTGAATTTTTCCTCCCGAGGAATGTTGGGCTGCACCAGCGCGACGTTGATGGTTTTCGTTAGCCGCAGAACTCGCAACGAATGAACTCCGAAACCCATCACGCCAACGATGGCGGCCATCGTCAGCGTCAGATCGTAATGTGGCCGCATCGGACGGACCTGGATTTCGAGGATGAAGCGGCGCGCACTGGTCAAAAGGATAACGTTGGTAAACGCGACCAAAAAGGAAAGGCCAGCGACGCCGGTGAATTCCGCGATTTGAATGATGGCCAACTGCGCATGCAGAGCGCTGCCGAGGCTGTTCCAGCTCCAGCCGGAAAGGACCAGACCGCGCAGCCATTCATGCGCGACCCACGCGGCTGCGAGGAGAAAAGCGAGGCGAAGGTTGTTCGTGGAACGCAACCAGGGCGACCGGCTCAGAGGCGACTCGTTAGGCGGCTGTTGCGTCCAATGGTTCGCTACGGCCGGCGCGCGCAACGACGGACGCAACAAACCGCAAATCCAACTCCAGAACGCGAAGTAAACCGCCATGTAGGCGCCGACAAGGATGACTCCGGGAACCGTGACGGTTCGCAGCCAGAAAAAGACCGTCCAAAAAAACGCGAGACCGGCCACATAACCCAACAACAGATCTCGCAACCAGCGGCGCTTCGCCTTCACGTCTGAAAACCAGACGGCCGCCAACAGCGGAGTCAGGGCGATCCAGCACAGCCACGAGTAATTGAAAGGCGCGAAGCACGCGGCGCCAAGAAAGCCGCTCGAAACTGCGGCGAGCCACGGCCAGAGCCGCAGCGCTTTTGAAAATGCGCCCACCCGTTCTCTCAGCGCCGGCGCTCGCGTTGCGTGCGTTCGCGTTCCCGCTTCCGGCTTGGGTTCACCGCGTCCCGCAAATCCTTCGCGTAAGCGGCGTCGACTCGAAAAAACGCCCGCTCAACATCCTCGATCAGGCGAATGTTGACCTTATTCGAGATGACGTAGCCCTGATCGATCAAGCCCGTCAGCGTATCGAGAAACTCCGCGGTTTCCATCCCCTCGGTCCGGTCGATCAGGAGCTTGCCGTATACTTGCGCGCCCGAGAGGCCGATCTTTTTCAAGAGCGAGATTTCGCCGCCATCCAGCTTGATTTCGCGAGCCATGAAAAAACTCTCCGCTTCCTGGCCGCGTTGTCGAGCAGCTTATGCGGCCCGAACCGATGCGTCTTCCCGCAACCACTCCCAGACTTTTTTCAGATGCTCGCTCACCTCGCGTTTTATCTCGGCTAGTTCCGCGGCGGTGAAACTCGCGCTCGTGGGACGCCGTTGGGCGAATAGGTAATATTTGATCTTCGGCTCGGTGCCGGAGGCACGGATCGCGGTTTTGGTGTGGTCGCCAAACTCGAAGATGAGCATTTTTTCTTTCGGAATTTCGTCGCCTTCGATGTCGCGATAGGTGTCGGTCTCGAAGTTTTTCACCTGGATCAGTTTCGCTCCGAGCATCTCGTTAGGCGGTTTGGTCACGTACGAAGCGAGGAGGCGCTTGATCGTCTCCGCGCCTTCGGCCCCTTCGAACGTGAGTGAGCCGGTGTATTCCTGGAAGTAGCCGAACTCGGAGAAAATCTCATCGAGGAGCGCATCGACGGTCAGCCCGCGAGACTTCGCATAGGCCGCCACTTCGCAGAACATGATCGCCGCGCCGTTGCCATCCTTGTCCCGCACGAAATCGCCGCCGCTGTAGCCGTAACTTTCTTCGCCGCCAAAGACGTAATAGGACGAATGCTCCAGCCGGAGCCGGCGCGTCTCGTCTTCAGGCAAATCACGGTAATTTTGCTGCACCTCCGGCGGCAGGGTCTTCTCGTACTTGCCCAGCTTCGCGCCGATGTATTTGAAGCCGGTCAACGTCTCTACGCAGCGCAAACCATAATGTTCCGCGATGGCTTTTTGCAGATCGGTGGTGACGAATGTTTTGATGATGACAGCGGCAGAAGAGTTTTTTTTATTGAGGATTCCAAGATCGAAAAGGGTGGTCGCACGGTAATAAGCGAGGAGCGAACCGATCTGGTTTCCCGTAATCAATTTCATCTTGCCGTTCGCGGTCCGGACCGCGACTCCCATGCGGTCGCAATCCGGATCAGTCGCAATGACCAGATCGGCGTTTTCCGTTTCCGCTAATTCCACGCCGAGCCGTAGCGCGGCGGCGTTCTCCGGATTGGGGGAGTCGACGGTGGGGAAATTGCCATCGAAGCGGTCCTGTTCTTCGACGACGCGAAAGTTGAAACCGAGCCGCTCGAGCATCGGCTTGATGATGACACCGCCCGTGCCGTGCAGTGGGGTGAAAATAATGCGAAGTGATTTGGCCGAGCGAACCAGATCCTTGTTCAGGATTAAACTCTCAACGCGCTTCATATACGCCTCATCGATTTCACGACCGAGGGTGATGACTTCACCACGCCGCACCTTCGGGCTGGAAGGAGACGTCTCGCTTTGGATGGCATTGACCTTTGCGATGATGCCGCTGGCATGCGGCTCGACCACTTGCGCGCCGTCGTTGAAATAAACTTTATAGCCGTTGTCGTGCGGCGGGTTGTGACTCGCCGTGATCACGATGCCGGCGCTCGCGCGTAAATGGCGGACAGCGAACGACAACTCCGGCGTCGAGCGCGGTCCCTCGAAGACGCAGGCGTCGCAACCGTTATCGGCGGCGGTCTTCGCCGCGAGCTCGGTAAACTCTTTCGAGAAATGCCGTGAGTCGTGAGCGATGATGATCTTGGGTTTTCCTTCGATTTTTTCCTG
Source organism: Spartobacteria bacterium (assembly GCA_003134785.1). Classification (GTDB taxonomy): domain Bacteria; phylum Verrucomicrobiota; class Verrucomicrobiia; order Chthoniobacterales; family UBA10450; genus AV80. Next base: position 133,183 of record PLCN01000015.1, on the reverse strand, counting down.
TTTGCGCCACTCATGCAGATAAGCGACCAGCCCTTGCGTTGCGCGGCTAACGTTGAAAAAGTTCATCGCGTTCGTGCCGACGCACGGGAATTGCGGTCGCTCGATTTCTCCCGCGTTGCCTCGCTCGGCTCGGGTCACGATTTTCCCGATGGTCCGGCCGCGCAGTCCGCCTGTGCCGAAAGCCAGCGTCTTGTAGAAGCGATCGTTCAGTTCCGCCCACTCCTGCGCTTCCGCGAGTTCCCCAACAGCCGCGGCATAAAGCGGCACCTTCGATCCATCCATTAATGCGTGGATATTTTCCGCAGCGGAGCGCAACAAATCGCCGGCGGCGAGCGCAGCATCGAGTTTGAGGTTGAGGTCTAGTAGATCAGCAGCCATCCGGAAATCTTTCGCCACAACATCTCTCATCCTCATCATGAGACAATCGAGGAAGCATCTCGGGGCGGCCGGGTCTCCAAGGAGCGGCGCTTTCCAAACCGCCGTGGTTTTTTCGGCGGGCTGGAGACCGCCGCTCCTTGGAAAAAACGGGAGCCGCGATTTCAAGGTTAAAAACGGGTTGCCCGATGCGCGCTTCGCAGGCTTAATGCTCGGGCTGCCCGCAGCGTCCCGAATGAACATTCACGAATACCAAGCCAAGGAGTTGCTGCAAAAATTCGGCGTCGCGACACCGCGCGGTAAAGCCGCGTCGACAGCTGAGGAAGCGGAGCAGGTGGCGCGGGATTTGGGCACCGATGATCTCGTCGTGAAAGCACAAGTCCATGCTGGCGGGCGAGGGAAGGGCACATTCGCGAATGGGTTTAAGGGCGGGGTGCACTTGTGCAAGTCGCCGGCTGAAGCGCGCGAAATCGCTTCGAAGATGCTCGGGCAAACTTTGGTGACGCATCAGACCGGGCCGGCTGGTCGCGTGGTGAACAAGGTGCTCGTGGCGGAATCGGCGGAAATCGCGCGCGAGATTTATTTCGCCATTCTCCTCGATCGCGCGACGGCGGCGCCCATCGTCGTCGCGAGTACGGAAGGCGGCGTCGAGATCGAGACGGTCGCGGAGAAATCGCCGGAAAAGATTTTGCGCGAAAAAATCGATCCGCTCGCGGGATTGCAAGCTCACCAAACGCGCAAGCTGGCGAAGCAGCTCGGTTTCGAATCGTCGCAACTGAAAGCGGCGTCGAAATTATTCGACGGTTTGTATCGCACCTTCATGGCATGCGATTGCTCGATGGTCGAAGTGAACCCGCTCGTCGTGACGCCAAAGGGCGAAGTGCTGGCGCTTGATGCAAAATTCAACTTCGACGACAACGCACTCTATCGGCATCCGGAGCTGGCGGCCTTGCGCGACATCGCGGAAGAGGACCCGCGCGAGGTCGAAGCGTCAAAGCACGGACTGAACTATATCGGGCTCGATGGAAACATCGCTTGTCTCGTCAATGGCGCTGGCCTGGCGATGGCGACGATGGACATCATCAAATTTTACGGCGGCAGTCCCGCGAACTTTTTGGATGTCGGCGGCGGCGCGACGGAAGAGCAGGTAACCGAAGCGTTCAAGATCCTTGTTTCAGACGACAAGGTGAAAGCGATCCTGGTCAACATTTTTGGCGGCATCATGAAATGCGATGTGATCGCCCAGGGAATCATCAACGCAGTGAAGACCGTAAAGCTGCCCGTGCCACTGGTCGTTAGGCTGGAAGGAACCAACGTCGACGCCGGAAAAAAATTAATCGCCGAGTCTGGCCTTCCGGTCATCACCGCAGGTGACCTGGCGGATGCCGCACAGAAGGTCGTGCGCGCGGCTGAAGGAGCAAAATGAAAATAAAAGAGATTGGATTTGTCGCCATCCCGGTGACCGACATGGACCGGGCGCGGAAATTCTATGAAGGCGTGCTTGGCTTGAAGGAATCCGGCCGGTTCCTCGAGGGCAAGTGGATCGAATACGGCATCGGCAAAGACACGCTCGTCATTGCCAGCATCAGCGATACTTGGACGCCCTCCGATCAGGGGACAGGCGCAGCGCTTGAAATGGAAGATTTCGACGAGGCGATTGCCGAGCTGAGAAAAGCGAAGGTGAAGTTCGCGTGGGAACCCTTTGAGTCACCGGTTTGCCACATGGCCATCGTCCAGGATCCCGATGGTAACAAATTGATAATTCACAAATTGAAAACATCATGATCAAAGAAGTCGCTTTTGTGGCAATCGCGGTTTCCGACGCTGAACGAGCGCGGAAATTCTATCAGGAAACGCTCGAGCTAAAGCCGGGGATGACTGGAATGGGCGGGGCCTGGGTCGAGTACGATTTAGGAGCAACGACGATCGGCGTCGGTTGTCATCCCAATTGGAAACCATCACGCGATGGCACGACAGTCGCGTTCGAGGTGGACGACATCGATGCCACGATCGCGACTTTGAAGAAGCGGGGCGTGGAGTTCGACATGGACAAGACCGAGACGCCGGTTTGTTGGATGGCTCAGTTCCGGGATCCGGACGGCAACAAATTGCTCGTGCATAAACGCAAATCGAAATAGGCCATGTCTGTTCTCGTCGACAAAAACACGCGGCTCCTCGTTCAGGGGATCACCGGAAGCGTCGGCGGTTTTCATGCGCGCCAATGCATGGAGTACGGAACGAATGTGGTGGCAGGTGTCACACCCGGAAAGGGCGGGCAGATGTTCGACGGCAAGGTGCCGGTCTTCGATACCGTCTGGGAAGCGCGGCAGGAAACCGGCTGCAATGTCTCGGTGATTTTTGTGCCCGCGGCCGGCGCGGCGGATGGAATTCTGGAAGCGATCGACACGGGCGTGGAGCTGGTGATTTGCATCACGGAAGGAATTCCAGTGATGGATATGATGCGGGTGAAAGCGCAAATGGCCGGCAAGCCGAGCCGCCTCATCGGGCCGAATTGTCCGGGAATCATCACCCCCGGCGACTGCAAGATCGGAATCATGCCGGGTTACATTCACAAGCCGGGAAGCGTGGGCGTCATCTCACGGTCCGGCACGCTCACTTATGAAGCGGTCTGGCAATTGACCTCTCGCGGTTACGGACAATCGACCTGCATCGGCATTGGCGGCGATCCGATCAATGGGATGTCGCATCTCGATGCGGTGAAACTTTTCGAGGCCGATCCGCAAACGGATTCGATAATTTTGATCGGCGAGATTGGCGGCAGCGCCGAGGAAGAAGCAGCGGAGTGGATCAAGGACAACTGCAAAAAACCGGTGGCCGCATTCATCGCCGGGACGACCGCGCCGCCGGGGCGGCGCATGGGTCACGCCGGCGCGATTGTCTCCGGAGGCAAGGGGACCGCCGCCGGAAAAATCGAGGCGCTGAAGAGCGCCGGTATTGCCGTGGCCGAAACGCCGGCAACGATGGCAGAGACCCTGATTGCGCGGATGAGATGACAAACGTAGAATCTACTCGATGAAGATCGACGAGTTCCGCGCAAGAATTCACGCGGTCCCGTTTCAGCCATTCACTGTTCACACAGCCGATGGCCGTTCGATCCCCGTCCCGCATCCTGACTTTATCGCTATCGCCGGCACTGGTCGCACAGTGTTCATTACTTTCGAGCAGAAGCCCTCGTTTTCGGTAGTAGATGTGCCGTTGATTACGCAACTGGAAGTCCAAGGCGACATGGTCGACCGGGACTAGTAAAACCAAATCAAATGACTTCACGCGGACTAGAAGGGGTCGTCGCAAATACCACGCGACTAAGCGATGTCATTGGCGACAAGGGCCAGCTCGTTTACTGCGGCTACGACATCAATGATTTAGCCGGCCACGTCAGCTACAAGGAAGTCGTTTATCTGCTCTGGCATAAGAAGCTGCCAAACCGCCGCGAGCTCGATACATTTGTCCGCGAACTGCGCGGCGAACGCCAGTTGCCGGAGCCGGTGATCGATTTTCTGAAATCCGCTCCGCACGACGCCGAGCCGATGGATGTGATGCGCACCGCCATCTCCATGCTCGGTCTCTATGACCCCGAGATCGGGAAAGAGGCCACGCCGGAAATGAATCGGCGCCGCGCCATTTCCATTACCGCGAAGATCGGCGTGATCGCGGCGTATTTTCATCGCGCGCGCAACAATCAGCCGCTCCCGCCGGTGCGCACTGACCTCACGGAGGCCGAACATTTTCTCTACCTGATGTGTGGGGAGCCGCAGGCCAAAGAAGCCAGCGACACGCTCGATGTGGCGTTTGTCTTGCATGCCGATCATGGCATGAACGCTTCGACCTTCAGTGCGCGGGTCACGATTTCGACCCTCTCGGATTTCTACTCCGCGATCACGTCGGCGATTGGAACCCTGAAAGGCCCGCTGCACGGCGGCGCCAACGAAGGCGTCATCCAAATGCTGGAGGAGATCGGCAGCGAAGACAAAGTGGACGCCTACGTGGAGAAGCAGTTGGCGGCGAAGAAAAAGATCATGGGGATCGGGCATCGTGTTTATAAAACGCTTGATCCGCGCGCCCCGCATTTGCAGAAGATGGCGATCAGACTCAGCGAGAAATTGGGCGAGCCGAAATGGATCAGGATGTCCGAACGCATCGCGCAACTCATGAAGGAAAAGAAAAACCTGAACGCGAACGTCGATTTTTATTCGGCGACGGTTTACCATTCGCTCGGGATTCCAACTGATTTGTTCACTCCGATTTTCGCCGTCGCGCGCTGTTCAGGCTGGTGCGCCCAGGTTCTCGAGCAGCTCGAGGATAACCGGCTTTACCGGCCGCTAAGCGAATACATAGGGGAGCCGGCCGGAAAGAAAGTCGTGCCGATCGACGAACGGCCCTGACGAATTTGTCACAGGAGGCTCGACTTGCTTCGAGCTGTCACATAAATGTGAGCCGCATGAGGGTGATCGCGTTCCTGGTCTTACTGGCTTTTGCTTGCCCGATCTTGGCGATGGCGGAGACCACGGAGGTCGAGCTGATGGCGGATCCTGCCGTTTACGGAGAAAATCCGAAGAACTACCAGGAGATCGTGACGAAGTGGTTGGAAACGAAGTTAGTGGACGCACCTAGCGCGCAAATCCAATGGTTGACGCCTCCGCGACCGGCCGATCTACCGGGGCCGGGTGGGAAACGGCTCTACGGTTATTTGGTTGAATTCAAAGTGAATTCCCGAAATCGATTCGGCGCTCGCACAGGATGGCAGAAGCATGGAACTCTCATTCGCGATGGTCTGGTCATTCAGGGAACTGGATTCGGGTTTTAAATGAAACGAAACGGAACTGTGGCTATCAGGGGACAGGTCATTGTCCTGTTGGTGATCGTGCTGGCGATTCTGGGAGGCGGAGTGTGGTTCCTGTATTCGTCCCGGCAGGACGCGGACAAGAATGGACGCGCGTTTGCGGCATTGGTGGCGAAGCGCCTGGCGGTGAATTACGACGATAAGTTTTTCCATGTGCGCTTGAGCGCCCCGGCGCAGATCAATTATCTGCAATCGTGGCGGGATCGAATGCTCATGCAGTTGCGCCAACTCGGCGTGCCCGCCCAACCGATCGAAATGAAGGGCGACATGGCGTATACGTCGTACTTCTTCCAACCCAAGGGCACCTTTCATGCGCAACTGGTTTATCCGACGACGACGGCCGCTCTGGACATGGTGATTTCCCGCGGGATGACTGTTTGGCAGATCGACGAGATTAACCTGACGTGGAATCCGCCGCCGACTCCGACCCCGGCGCCAACGCCGGTGATGACGCCCACACCGACGCCGACTCCGGAACCCGAGCAAAGGAAACGAAGACGGAAGGGTTGACGCCGATAGAAAATTAACCCAGCAGCCGGTCGAACGAATCGACGCAGAGCTGCGACCAAGTTTCCAGATTATCGCGGCGAGCGAGCAGCTCGTCTTTTGTCAGAAACTCGATATTCGTGATCATCGCTTCGCGCTTCGCCACCTTCGGCTCGGCGAGACGAAAGACGTGCACGATCCCGAGATGGACGCTGCCGACTTCCGTGGTGTCATCATTCAAGAGCGCGACGATCCGATCTTCGAACGGCGCCTCGATCTTGATCTCTTCGTTCACTTCGCGTTCGACTCCCGCCCGGTAGGCCTGTTCATCCCAGGCAAAAAGCGACTCGTCGCTTTCATTCAAATGGCCGCCGATGCCGACGGATCCCTTCGCTACCAAGCGCTGTTCGCCGGCCTTTTTGCCACGGACGTAATGCAAGATCGTGTCGCCGTGCGCGATCAGCGCATACGGAATGATCTGTTTATGCGCGGGATCGTTTTCTGCCTGCGCGCGCGGTAGGAAAAAATTATTACCGCGCAACAGCAGTTTGCTCAGATATTTTTCGGTCTCGAAATTCAGCCCATGAAAGCTGCCGAGTTCGTCGAAGAGACTTCGCCTAACGACCAGAACATTTTCATCAGGCTGGCTCATCGGCACACGAGCGCTGCCTAGAATGAGCAAGTCAGCCCGATTTGCGGCCCTAGCAGATTGAGGCTCGGGTTCGGGTCGGTTTGTCCGCCGTTGGAAAGATGCTCGAAGACCAGCCCCAGGTTCGCCTTCCACCGATCGTTTATCTTGTAAGAAACGCCGGCTGCACTCACGACGTTGAAGGTGAAATCCTGGCCTTGCGCGCCATTGACATTGGCATGGCTGTCGATCCATCCGAGTCCGACCCCACCGGAGACATAAGGAATGAATCGGCTTCCGCGCAGCAGGAAATTGTAACGCAAGCCGATCGAGATGCCGTAGTAGAAGTTTTCCGGACCACGAAGAATCGGCTCCGCCACGCCCGAGAAGTAAAACTGATTGTAGCCGCGGAAAAATCCCTCGGGATAAACCGGACCAAAACGCCATCTCGCGGTGATGAATTGTGCGCCAATTTCGTAGCTGTTCGGATTGTTGATGATGCCGAGCATGTAGGCCGTCTCGGTGGCCATCTCGAAACTGGGGGCGTCTGAATCGTCGGGAGTAAAATGCGTGGAAACGTGGTCGCCCGCCGCGCGCGCGAGCGGCGCGCAGATCGAGCCGAGTAGGAAAACCAAGAGAATCCGTAAAATTTTCATCAAGCGGCGCTACGATATTGCGAGTCGGCTGAATTGCAATTCAGCAGGTCGTCTGTCACGATGTGATCATGAAACCCCATCTTGCGGTCATAGTTTCGCTCTTTGCCTTTACCGCCGCGACGGCGCGCGCGGTCGACGCATCAGCCGATAAAGGACAACAACTGGCTACCGATCTTTGGAAAGCAAGCGGTGGTGAAAATTGGGCGAAAGTGAAAGAGGTGCATTTCACTTTCGTGGTTGAAAGCGAAGGAAAGCCGCTCTTCAGCGCGCAACACATCTGGAACGTCGCGGCCAACACCGACGAAGTGAAATGGAAGGACAAGCAGGGGACAGATCACCATGCCACGTCCAATCTCAAGACTCCCGCGCCCGACGGTGATGGGAAAACTGCTTATGCGCGCTGGGTCAACGATTCCTATTGGTTCCTGGCGCCGCTGAAGATCCGCGACAAAGGCGTGAAGGTGGAAGCGACCGGACCGAAAGAAATAAACGGTGTCACCTACGAAACGCTGCATCTGAGTTTCGATCAGGTCGGTATGACTCCGACCGATCAATACAATCTTTACCTCGACCCGAAGACGAAGCTGGTGCACGCGTGGGATTACATTCCCAAAACCGGCGAGGGAATGCAGGCGACCTGGGAAAAGTATCAAACATTCGGCGGTTTGAATCTCGCGACCGAACACAACTTCAACGGCAAGACGATCAGGCTGGCGGACATCAAAGTTATCACGGACAAGTAGCGTTTCCTGTAGCCGCCGCTCTATGAGCGACGCCGTGGGAGCTGCGACGGCTATCTCGCGCGCCTCACAGAGGCGCGGCTACAGGAAGGACGCAAGATCCACCGGCAACGGACTGGTCCATCTTTCTTCACCTTCAATTTCCAGCAAGGCGGAATGAAGCGCGTGGCGCGGAAGCAGAAGCCGTCGCTCGAGTTCCGCCGTCCAGCCGGTCTCGATGAACTCCAGATACAGGTTTTCATCCGGCCCGTAAATTTTATCGCCTACGATCGGATGGCCTAACGACGCCAGATGCACGCGAATCTGATGGGTGCGGCCCGTCTGCGGAACCGCTCGAATAATGCTGAACCGATCGCCGTTCCCGTGGCGAGAGAACCGGCTCTCCACGGTCAATCCAGTGCGTGCCGGAGCGCCCGTGGGATGAATCGCTTGCTTGAGCCAGATCGGTGACCGCGCATGAATTCCTTGTCGAGCGAGCGGCGCATCCACGATCTTGCGATCCCATTCCGGCCAGCCCCAAGCGATCGCCAGATATTCTTTGGCGATACGCTGTTCCTGCATCAGCAATCCGAAACGGCGCGCGGCAGCCGCGTTCTTGGCCACGAGCACGAGCCCGCTGGTTTCTCGATCGAGCCGGTTAACGATGGAAACCTGTCCGCCGTTCGCGATCTCGAAGGCGAGAAGATGTTTCAGCTCACCCCAGAGCGTGCGCGCCCCATTCGGTTTGCTCGGATGAACGAGCAGGAACGGCGGTTTCTCTACCACGAGGAAATCATCACGCTCGGCCACGATCGAGAAATCGTGCGCATCGTTTGCGCGGCGCGCGGACGCGGCGGATAAGACTTCCTTGATCTCGCTGAGGAACATTTCCCGTCATTATAAGACCGGCGAACGGGCGGTGCACGCGCTGGACGGAGTCTCGCTCGAAATTGCGCGAAACGAATTTGTCGCGGTGAGCGGCCCGAGCGGTTGCGGCAAGAGCACGCTCATCCATCTTCTGGCCGGACTCGAATATCCGACCGCCGGCGAAATTTTTGTCGACGGTCTCGCGCTGCACACCGCGGAAGACAGCGCGCTCACGCGATACCGCCGCCGGCAAGTGGGTCTCGTCTTTCAGTTCTTCAATCTTTTGCCGACGATGAATGTGCTCGAAAATGTCAGCTTTCCCTTGCTCTTGCAGGGAGTTTCGCCGCAAGAAAGTGAAAAGAGAGCAGCGGAGCTAGTCGCGCTAGTCGGCCTCGCCGATCGATCGAAGCATTTCATTCATCAACTCAGTGGCGGCGAACAACAGCGGACTGCGATCGCCCGAGCGCTGGTTCACCACCCCGTGTTGTTGATTGCGGATGAACCGACCGGCAACCTCGATTCCCATTCGGCGGCGACGGTGATGCGATTGCTGGAGAAGATCAGCGCGGAACAGATGACGACGTTAATTGTGGTTACGCACAGCGACGAAGTCGCGCGGGCTGCATCGCGTCGGGTGGAAATGCGCGATGGCAAAGTGGTACGCGATTCAAATCAAAATGTGGGACCGGCCTTAGTGCCGCGACCATAACGATCCAGTCCGGCCACTGAGACCCCGCCCACATTCGTTTGCTTGACCTCACCCCGAAAACCGCTTTACCTAAACGCCCAGCCTCGACCACGGAGCCACTTTGGAATTAAAAGACATCAAGGCCGTCATCGACCTCATGAAGAAGAACGACTTGTCGGTCTTCGAAATGGAAAAGGACGGGTTCAAGCTCAAACTCCAAAAGGGTGCAGGCGAGCAAACTGTTTTCACCGCGCCACCGCCGGCCGCGGCCATGCCGGCATCGACCACGTCAGCTGCGCCTTTGCCGGCGACAACGGCAGCTGCCGAAAGAAGCGCCGCCCTGCGCGATATCGTTTCTCCGATGGTCGGAACATTTTATCGCGCGGCTTCGCCAGAATCGCCGGCGTTCGTGGACGTGGGCAAAGAGGTCACGGAAGAAACCGTCGTTTGCATCATCGAGGCGATGAAAGTCATGAACGAGATCAAGGCGGAAGCGAAAGGCGTGATTGCCGAAGTCGTGGCCGAGAGCGGAAAACCAGTGCAGTTCGGCCAGGTGCTTTTTCGGGTGAAATAGTTGAGAGTTTCGAGTTGAGAGATCGCACGCGTTCCAACCGAACTGGTCTGAGTCGCCACTCTCTCAACGTTCAACCAACGACTCTCAGCTGATGTTCGAGAAAATTCTCATCGCTAATCGCGGCGAAATCGCGCTACGCATCATTCGCGCGTGCAAGGAACTCGGGATCCGCACCCTCGCGGTTTATTCGGAAGCGGATGTCGATTCGCTCCATGTGCAGCTCGCGGACGAGGCGATTTGCATCGGCGCGCCTCCCAGCTCGGAGAGTTATCTCAAGATCGATCGAATCATGAGCGCGGCCGAAGTCGGTGACGTGGATGCAATTCATCCCGGGTACGGGTTCCTTTCTGAGAACGCGCACTTTGCCGAAGTGTGCGAGAGCTGCAAAATCAAGTTCATCGGTCCGCCCGCGCGCGCGATGCACGCGATGGGCGACAAGAATTCGGCGCGCGCCCACGCCCGCAAAGCCGGCGTCTCGGTCACACCGGGGAGTGACGGGATCGTCGAGACCGAGCAAGACGCGTTGAAGCTCGCGCGCAAGATCGGTTACCCGCTCATGGTCAAGGCGGTGGCTGGCGGCGGCGGCCGCGGCATGCGCGCCGCGCACAACGAAGCCAGCCTCGGCTCCGCGTTTCATGCTGCCCGCACGGAAGCGGAAAAGGCGTTTGGTAACGGGGATGTTTACATCGAGAAGCTGATCATCAATCCGCATCACATCGAATTCCAAATCATGGCGGATGCGCATGGCCATACCGTCCATCTCGGGGAGCGGGACTGCTCGATCCAACGCCGCAACCAAAAGGTGATCGAAGAATGTCCGTCGCCGTTGATCTCGCCGGGATTACGCAAGAAAATGGGCCACGCCGCGGTGAAGCTGGCGGAATCAGTGGGCTATCAAAATGCCGGCACAATGGAGTTCCTGGTCGATAACGACGGCCATTATTATTTCATCGAGATGAACACGCGCATCCAGGTCGAGCACACGATCACCGAGGAGGTTTACGGCTGCGACCTGGTCAAGGAGCAGATCCTGATCGCGTCGGGCGAACGACTCTCGCCGCACGTGGCTAACGCAACTGCGCGGCTCCACGCCATCCAATGCCGCATCAATGCCGAAGATCCGGAGAAGAATTTTCAGCCGTCGCCGGGACGGATCGCGTTTTATTACGCACCGGGAGGCCGAGGGGTAAGAATCGATTCGCATGCTTACACCGGTTACGTCGTGCCGCCCTATTACGACTCGATGATCGCGAAACTGATCACGGTCGGCGCCACTCGCGCGTCCGCGATCGCGCGCATGCGTCGCGCCTTGGAGGAGTATTACATCACCGGCATCAAGACGACGGTCCCGTTCCACAGCGCCATCATGCGCAACACGGATTTCCAAAATGGCAGGTACGACACCGGCTTTGTGGATCGCGTCATGAATTCGGATAACTTCGAGATCAAACCGACGCCGACGCGGTTGCACGAGTAGTCTGCCTTGACCCCCGCCGATCTAGGTCGTTGCCGGCTTTATGGCATTCTCGATCTGAGCTACGTGGAAAGCTCGGAGGCCGAGAACGTCGCTGAACAAATGATCGACGGTGGCGTGGATCTCATCCAGTTGCGCGCCAAGGCGCGGTCGCTCGAGGAAATCGCGAAGATTGGCGCGACGCTGCACAACCTCGCATCGCGACACGGCGTTCCACTTGTGATCAACGATTATCCCGAGATCGCTCGACGCGTGCGCGCGGAAGGTGCACACGTGGGCCAGGATGATCTTCCGGTCGCTGCGGTCCGGGAAATCGCCGGTGCTAACTGCGTCGTCGGCAAATCGACTCACAGCGTCGATCAGGCCATTCGCGCATTCTGCGAAGGCGCGGATTACATCGGCTTCGGCCCGATTTTCGCGACGCCGACGAAACCAGATTACCCGCCAATCGGTCTGGACGAGATTCGGAAAGTTCACGACGCGGTGAGCATACCGATCTTTTGCATCGGCGGAATCAAGCTGGAGAATCTGCCAGAAGTGATCGAAGCAGGCGCTCGGCGTGTCGTCATCGTCTCCGGCTTGCTGCAAGCTCGTGATAAGGCAGAGTATGCGCGTTCCGCGAAAAAATTGCTGACCTTCGTTATCTGACTCTGACTTATGGCTGTCCTCATTCTTGGTTCCATCGCGCTCGACACCGTCAAAACCCCCGTGGAAGAACACGCGGACTTGTTAGGCGGATCAGCTTCCTACGCCGCCCTGGGCGCGAGCTTTTTTTCGCCGGTAAAACTCGTCGGCATTGTCGGGGATGATTTCCCGGCCTCGGAATTCGAATTCTGGAAATCGCGCGGCATCGAGGCGGAAGGAGTGCAGCGCGTGAAGGGCAAGACTTTCCGTTGGTCGGGAGAATACGCTTGGGATATGAACACGCGCGAGACGCGTTCCGTGGCGCTGAATGTGTTTGAGCACTTTCGCCCGGCGTTGCCGCAATCATATCGCGAGACCGATTTCGTTTTGCTCGCGAACATCGCCCCGGCTCTGCAAGCGCACGTGCTCGATCAAATGAAACGCCCGCGTTTTGTCGTCGCGGACACGATGGACTTATGGATCGAAACCACGCGCGCCGATCTCGATGCACTGCTGCAGCGAGTAGACTTGCTCATCCTCAATGACAGCGAAGCCCGCGAATTAACGAAGGAAACGAGCCTGATAAAAGCCGGCCGAAAGATCCGCAAATCGGGCCCGAAATACGTCGCGATAAAAAAGGGGGAGCATGGCGCTTTGCTCTTCGGCGAGGATGAATTCTTCAGTTGTGGCGCCTATCCGCTCGAGGACATCCACGATCCGACCGGGGCGGGGGACACGTTCGCCGGCGGATTGGCCGGATACCTGGCCTCGAGAAAAACAGATCCGACCTTTGCCGATCTTCGGCGCGCGACTATTTACGGGAGCGTGCTCGCAAGTTTCAACGTCGAAGCATTCAGCCTCGAGCGCTTACGCACCCTGACCATGGACGAGATCGCCGAACGGTATCAAATGTTCAAGGCGATGAGCGCGTTCGAGGAGATATCTGTATAAGTCAGCGCTCCGCGCGCTAAAGGGCCAGTTACTTTCAACGCGGTTCATCGGCGCGTTGACAGATTGGTTCAGCGATTACTTCTCGGGAATGACCCGCAAGGTTTTCAAATGGTCGTCACACAAATGCACCACCACCTTGGCGCCGCTAAAAACGTTTTCACTTAATTCCTTGGCTACCGAGGTAAATGTCGCCACGGTGTCGGGACCTTTCTCTCCGTCCTTTATCACGACCATTCGAAACTCATACGTTTCGCCGTTCTTGTTCAACTGAACGGTTTTCTTGTTTCCGTCAAAGAACTTTTCTTTCACCAGATAATCGCCCAGCTTTTTTGCATCAGCTTCGGTCACTTGCGTGGTGTAATACAGCTCGCCGCCGTTAAACGTGAGCTTCTTGCCGTAGTTAGTGCACGAGGTGATTTTCAGCAGGGCTACACCAATCAAGATAACTGCGCTCAAAATGCGAATGGTTTTCATATCTGGTTACTATTAAAGACAAACGGCGGCGAGGTGTTCAAGCAATTTGTTGGGCCGGCGGCGACGGCTTAGATTACACCTTCTCTTCCGGCGCGAGGTGGCAATGATGATCCAGCGTTTCGAATTGCAAGGTAGCGTGCTGGATCTCGAACTTGCGATGCAAGTCCCGCGCGGCTTGGTCCAGGAGCGAGCAGTCGCAGTCGTCCACATCGCGGACGAGGTGAGCCGTGAGGGCCGTCTCCGTGGTGCTCATCGGCCAGATGTGGAGGTCGTGCACTTCGGTCACATGAGGAAGGCCGGAGAGATACTGGCGCACCTCCCCCAACTCAATGCCTTGCGGCACGGCGTGGAGAGCCAGGTTGACCGAATCACGCAGCAAGCCCCAGGTGCCCCAGGTAATAACGGCAGAGATCGCGAGACTTATCACGGGGTCAATCCAAAGCCAGCCCGTGGCAATAATAAGAAAACCGCCGACGACGACGCCCAACGAAACGCCGGCGTCGGCCGCCATGTGCATAAAGGCCGCCCGGATATTCAAATCCTTCTTGCGGCCTGACATAAACAGGAGAGCTGTAACTGTGTTGATTAGGATCCCAACGGCGGAAACCCAGATAACTGTCCTGGCTTCAACTACCGTCGGATCGCCGAAGCGCCGGATCGCTTCCCAGGCAATGGCGCCGACAGTTATCAGCAGGAAGATGGCGTTGAAAAGGGCGGCAAGAATGGATGAGCTTCTTAGTCCGTAGGTGAGGCGTTCGGTAGGCGCCGTCCGCGCCAGAAAGGTAGCGCCCCAAGCCAGTAACAAGCCCAGGACATCTCCCATGTTATGACCGGCGTCCGCGACAAGCGCGAGTGAATGAGCAAAGACGCCGTACACCGCCTCGAGAATAACGAAGCCCAGATTGAGAGCGATTCCGATGGCAAAGGCGGACCCGAAGCTGGCAGGAGCATGACTGTGCTTCACTGGACTATGAGAGTGTCCGCAAGAATCATCGGTGTGGTCGTGCCTGTGGCTGCTCATCCGTCGGTTCGTTACTTCTCCAGGACAATGATCAAGACCCCAAGGGTGCAGAGCAAACCTCCTATGATTCCGCTTTCGTATTTCTCGAGGAACCGAAGGTTAAGCTTTTCCAAGTTAGTCAAGGTAAGCCAGGTGAAGATGACCATCCCCAGCACCGTGGCAATCGATAGGATGGCCGTGAGCAACACAAAACCCATCCAGCCATAGCGAACCCCCGAGACGTAAACGGGTAGAAAGCTTTCACAGGGCGAGAAGGTGAGCAACGCCAGGAGACTGGTGATAGCCACACGATCCGAGACGCGGCCACGCTGCGGCGCGACCACTTCGATTGTTTCTTCCGGCTTCTGTTCGCCCGGTTGGTGAAAGTGGGATTCATAAGCATGCACATGATCCCCATGCGGCACGCTGAGAATCGCGGTAAATTCATGAGGCTCCGGAATAGTTTCGACCGAGACCAGGTAACGATCCGCCTTCCGAAAGGAAAAGCTTTGACGCTCCTCACCAGGGCGCACCGTCTCCAGGCTTATGGTCGCTTCCGGCAGGGCAGGAGCTGGCTGCTTCGGCGAACTGACCGGGTACAGACGAAACTTCGCGAGATCGGCTTCCTTGACGATTGCCAGTTCGACCACCCCGTTTCCGGTTTCGATTAGCGCCCCGCCGTGCGGACCGGGGAGCAAAGCGGCTCTTTCGTGCACATGCAGATGAGGCGTAGTGCCGTGATGCGAATGGCCGCCGAACAAATGGCTATGGCCGCAACCCGCTCCGCTAAGCTGGCGATAAACATAAAAGAGTCCGAAGAGCAGCAGCGCCCCTCCCGCTATCCAGGAAAACCAGCCGCCGATCCTCTCGTGCAGCGCGATTCCAAACCAGGCGATGAGCACGCCGAGGAGCGCTGTAAAGAGCACGTGCCCCGTGCCGGCCAACGCCGTGACGCAGATCGTTTTGTTCCGGTTCCAGCGCTGTGCCCTGGCCGTGATCACGAACGGGAGCCAGTGCGTGGGAATGGCCGCGTGAAAAAAAGCGATGCTGAATCCAGTGAGCGCGATAGTGGTGAAGACCGTTTCGTTCATGAGCCGCGAAGTCCGCTAATCATTCGCACGATCTTGGAACATGGCGAGAAAACATCCGCAAGCCGGTTCGATGCTGAAGGTTTTGACTCGCCTTTCTCTGATTCCTGGGAAAAATCAGAGCCAATGAAAATTTACCTGCAAGGAGCGTGCGTTGAGTCGTTGCACGGGGGCGCGTTTTGTCTTAAACGAGCATCTCAATGACTAGGAATCTTTACTCCCTGCTGTGCGTTGCTGCAATTTCCCTGGCCATTAGTTTGAGGGCTGCCGATGAGGATCAACCGCAGGGCCGAGTCTGTATTTCAATTGTCGACTCTGGACCGGCCGCCAAAGAAGAGCCATTCAGGTTGTCAGCGACTGGAAGGCCAGGCTCGACCGTCAAGGCTCACATCGATGCCAGCACCAAATGCTCCGTCCTGGTCGCCGCCCTAACCAAGGATGGAAAACTGGCCAATGGCTGGCGGCCACAACTCTCGGAAGTGCCCGCCGATTTTGAGGAAGTCCAACTGCCGAAAGCGCCCGTTACCTGGGAGTGGTCGGGAGCCCACGGTCCTTTCGATTTGTATGTCTTATTCCTGCCGCCCGGTTCGAAAGAGATCGAGGAAGCGAAAAAGCTTGTTGGTGCAATGCAAGCTCCGACGATCGATGACCGCCTCCTGGCCATGCAGGTAAACAAGCTGCGGGAACTCGTCGGACGAATCACGAACGAGAAGGAGAAGGTTAACCAAGCTCCGATGACTGAACCCGAGCTAGGCGGCGTGTTTCGCGGCGCCGATGCAGTCTTTCCCTGGCGCCAGTTCGCGCAAAGTATTAATTTCGCCGACGATCGACCCGGCGTGTTGATTCTCTCCGGCGAAGGCGCGTCGAAAGACTCGCCCGCACCGTGATGGCCGGCAATTCGGTCCTGACAAATCCTGCGGATGAGCGGATTTGGTTAAGGTCTCCGTGGCCGCTGCTCCTCGCGATTTGCGGATTGGCCGCACTGTGGGTTCTAGTCGCAGGCAGTCCGGTCGAGCCCCTGGAGATGCGATGGTTCGGCCAGGTCCTGCGCTGGCGTTATGAGCATGGCCTCGCTCCGCCGGCGGATCCAAGCATTGTCCATGTCGATGTCACGCGAGAAGCTTTGGAGAAGCTGCCGACCCTCGAACTCGAATATCAAAACGTCGCCACCATCATCAGGGAGGCGACTGAGCTCGGTGCCCGAGTGGTAGCGTTCGATGTCGTGTTCGGGCGCGGAGATCAGGCCATGGCAGATCCGATTTTGAAGGCAGCAGAGCGCGCCAAGGCTGACAGCCGAAGCGTGATCTTCGCTGAAGCGCTTCTGCCCTCCGCGGATAACGGAAAGGAGGAGCGAATCCGATCCTTTCCATTTCGAAATAGAGTGACACCGGCAGGCTTGATCAATGTGCAGGCAGATAGTGACGGGGTCCTGCGCCATTATGACTATGTCTACCGCTCCGGAGATAAGTATGAGCCATCATTAGGTCTAGCTTGTTATCTGGCCTGGCGGGATGTGGATTGGGAGAAAGGAGTTACTTTTCCGAGACCAGGCTTCATGCGATGGGAAGAAATCGCGGGCGATTTCACCACGATCGAGCCCCGCGAGGTAAATCTCGCTCCAGTTCTTTTGAACTATCGAAGCCCATGGGCCGGGTCTGGTCCCGCTGCTTTCAGGCACTACAATGTGTCGCAGTTGAGCGAGCTCTACGAAACGAGCAGAAAGATCAACGCACAACCGCTGACCAACGCAATCATCCTTGTCTCCTACTACGGCTCGGGGCTGGGAGACGTGGGTACGACGTCGCTGGCAGCGAATCAGCCGCGGGTCCTATTGCATTCGACGGCCTTGGACGATCTAATGCAGCGCAACTGGCTGAGACGGAGCCCGCGTTGGGTGGATGCTTTAGCTATTCTCTCCCTGATTCTATTTGGCGCGATCGCCAGGCTGTTTCGGCGAACCTTGCCGCTTCTTCTGTTTTGGATCGCTCTTGTAGCGTTGGCCGGGGTACTCAGTGCCGTGTTCATCATCAAAGCGGGCTGGGTGCCGGGTCTGGTTAGCGCAAGTGTAGTCTGGAGCCTTGTGACCTTTGTCGAACTGGGAAGAAGGCAGAGCTACGAATTCATGCAGAGACTGAAGCTTCGCGCCACCATGGGTCTCTATTTTTCGCCGCACATCATGGAGCATGTCCTGAAGAATCCCGGCTCGATGGAACCGCAGGAAGCGGAACTGACTCTCCTTCTCACGGATCTCCGCAACTCCACCTCCA
The DNA here is from genome assembly GCA_003134785.1 of Spartobacteria bacterium. Classification (GTDB taxonomy): domain Bacteria; phylum Verrucomicrobiota; class Verrucomicrobiia; order Chthoniobacterales; family UBA10450; genus AV80. The sequence continues at coordinate 115,451 of PLCN01000015.1, read as the reverse complement.
TCGCCGAGACTCTGGGACCTGGCGGAACCTTTCAGCTTTTGAATCAAGTCTTTGAAACGCAGACCAAAGCGATAATGGCTGAGGACGGCAGCATGGAACATTTTCTCGGCGACCAGTTCCTGAGCTACTGGGGTGCTCCCGACCCGCAACCGGACGCGACGGATCGCGCTTTTCGGGCCGCGCTTTCGCTCATTGAAGGAATGGAAGAGTTACGCCCGAGATTAGATCCCAAGGTGAAAACGCTCTTCGGTTATGGCGTGGCCCTTCATAGCGGGAGTGCATTGATTGGAAATAAGGGATCAGCGCAACGGCTTGATTACGGCCTCGTCGGAGACTTAATCAACTCCGCGGCTCGGGTCGAATCTCTGACCAAGCACTATGGAGTACTCTTCCTGATAACACGCGAGGCCTTCGCCAAACTCTCCGCACCAGCGTTAATCCGCCTGGTTGATAAGGTCCTCGTAAAAGGTAAGACGCTTCCGCTGGAGCTGTTGGACGTGCGACATCCCTTCAGCCCTGATAACTTCGAGAAAATCGCCCAGCAATATAACTCAGCCTTCGCTGCCTATGAGCAAGGGGACTTCGCCGCAGCGGAAGAGAGATTCGCTGTTCTCCGCGATGTTGAGCGAGACAAACCAAGTGCGCTTATGGAGGAGAGATGCCAGGAACTAAGAGCCGATCCGCCGAAAGATTGGAACGGAATCTACGAACTAAAGACAAAGTAATGAACCGGGCGTAAGATTTCGTGCAAAGATCATGAAAAGCAACGTTTCTAGACATGCGATGAGATTTCTTCTTCGACCTGCCCTCGTTGCCTTCGCTCTCATTGCCTTAGGAATTCCGTCCGCGCTTTGGAGTCAGGATGCGAAGCCGTCGCCCGCGGCGAGTGCAAAGCCCGACCGGGCCCAGTTGGAGGCACAGTTTAAGAAAGCGGACGAGATCCGTGCCGCGGCAAAGGAGAAAACGAAAGAGCGGGCCGATGCGGCCAGGAGCGCGATGCAGATCGCGTCCGACATCGCATGGCTGGCCTTCGATGCCGGCAAGTTTGACGAGGCCGCGACCTGGTTTGCGAAGAGCGCGGAACTTAAGGAAGACAGCCATGTGAACGCGCGTGCTTACTTGGAGGATTACCTGCGCAGTGGCGCGGTCGAGTTGGACAACAAGGTAGACGACCAGATCAAGAGACTCCAAGCCCAGCTCGCGACCCCGGAAGAATCAAAAAAGGAAATGTTGCGAAAGCTCATCCACGGCTTTGAGAAAAATCGCTACATCACACGTTATAACACCATCTCTCAGCTCGAGCAGGTCGCTCGCGAAAATGACGACGCGGAAAGTTTGCTCAAGTATACCCAACAGGAACTGGAAATCCGGCGCTTGGAAATGAGCTACCTCCAAAAAGTGAATGCGCCGAAGGCCGAGATAGACGACAAACAGGTCCAGGTAGCTACCGCGCTGGAGCGAGTATCGGGCGCGCAAGCGGACCTCGCTCTTTTCGACCAGGCGGAGAAGAATGGTCTTGAAGCCCTGGCTCTGCGCCGTGCACTGCCCGAGGACATGGCGGACCGCAAGCTGGAGGAAAGCTTGAACTCACTGGCCCGCATGTACGTGTATAACGTGGGCGATCTGGACAAAGCGCGCGATTACTACCAGCAGGCGCTGGCTAGTATCGACGCCTCGGCGGCCGTGCGCAAGAAGGCGCTGGGAGAGGATCGCTTCTACACTCCGGAACAGAAGGCAGCTATGACGAAGGAAGAGCTGGCCAAGCACGAAGAGTCCGAGGCTATGACTCGGGATATGACCATTGCGGCGGACACCATGTCGGAAGCCCTGGCCTTGACAAACCTTGGAGGAATCAGCCAGGAGGAAGGCAACCTGAAGACCGCGTTCTCTTATTACAAGAAGGCACTTAAGCTCGGTGACGGGCTGCCGAAGGGTGGTTATATCAACATCTTCGAGATCTTCCGCGCACGTATCCGTGCCCGAGTACTTGGTGACATGGCTTCCTTGCATGCCGAAAGCGGTGAGGTCGACTTGGCTTTGAAAGAGTTGAATGAGACGATCGCGCTGAAGCGAAACATTGGACAGGACGATTGGACCGCGCAGTCGCTCCAACAAGCAGCGGACCTTGCTCATAGCAAGGGCGACACCGAGAACGCCCGGCATTTTCTCGAACAAGCGCGCCAGATTTTTGCTGCGGCGCATAAGCTGAATAGTGTCGTGTCAGCTACAGGTTTTCTGGCTGTCATCGCGCGTGATGAAGGCAAGTTGGATGAAGCGGCGAGTCGTGGGGAAGAGGCGCTCGCGCTGGCGCGTAAGACGGGCAACCTGGGAGCTGTCTCCGGCTCGACCCGGACCCTGGCGTCCATCCGGGTGAAGCAGAACAAGCTCGATGAAGCGAAAACGCTAATCGACGAAGCGCACGCCGCTGACGCGAAGACAGGCTCGGTTAGCGACCGGATCGGAACACTTGGGATTGAAGGTGAAATGCTAGAAGGAAAGGGAGAGAACGAGAAGGCCTTGGAAGCATACAAGGAAGCGGTGAAACTGGTGGAAAGCGTGCGATCGACCGCCGCATCGGAGACCGCGTTTGCGGACGTGAAGCGAAACTACCGCCCTTACGAACGGATCGTTCGAGTCTTGGTTAAGCTGAATCGAACGAGCGAAGCATTCGATTATCTCAACCGGGCTAAATCGAAGAAGCTCCAGGAATCACTTCGCCTTTCCAGCGTGAAGAGCGGTGACAAAGCCACTCAGGCCCTCATCGATCAAGCCAGCGCCTTGGAAAAGCAGGTGGAGACAGCTACCACTCAACTCCAGGTGGAGAAGACAAAGCCGGAAGGACAGCGCGATCAAACGAAAATTGAGAACCTGCAAAGGGTCGTCGTGACCGGACAGGGAGACATGCGTCGGGTCTTTGAAAAGATAAAGTCTTCGAGTCCTAACTGGGCGCAGCATATGGAGTTCAACCCGAAATCCCTCGAGGTTGCGAGAAGAGGCATCCCAGAAGGTGTCCTGCTGGTCCAATACGCTCCCATGGCCGATCAGCTTTACATTTTCCTCGTGAACTCGAAGGAAGTGAAAATCGTGGTAGCTCCGACCAAGCCGGAGGATCTTTGGAAGAAGATCGATACTGTCCGCGCGCAGATCATCAGCGGGGAGAAGGGGGGGCCGCTCGATAAGAACTTGATCGCCCTTTACGACCTGTTGATTAGGCCCATCGAGCCTGAGTTGGAGGGGATCAAGACAGTGGCGATCATCCCGAACCAAAGGCTCTTTTATTTACCTATCCATGCGCTGGCGAAGAAGCAGGCCGATGGAAAGATCAGATACCTCATCGAAGATAAGGAGATCGTCTACCTCGCAGGCGCTGACGTATTGAGTGTCATTCAGGGGGCAGATAAGTCCAAGTCACCCGGCGGCATGACCGCGTTCGGCAATCCCACCGGTGCAAACCTGCCCGCGTCAGAACAGGAAGTGAAAGCTATCGCGCAGGTCTTCCCTTCTACTGAAGTCATGTCGGGAGGCGATGTAACGAAAGCATCCTTGCATAAGGAGCAAGTCCTGGACAAACGAATCATTCACTTTGCGACGCACGGCAGACTCGATGCCACTAATCCAACCGAAAGCTACATTCAGCTGGCCATGGGAGGCCCGCCGGATTTGGAGCGCTTGAAGGTGGACGAAATCTGGGACCTGCCGTTCAAGAAGGTAACTCTCGTCACCCTCTCTGCCTGCGAATCAGCTGTCGGGGGCAAAGACCCGGATGGCACGGAGATCACTTCGCTGGCTGAAGGCTTTTCAACCGCCGGAGCTACTACCGTGCTGGCAAGCCTCTGGAGCGTGGGCGACGAAAGCACCAAGGAACTAATGGTTGAGTTCTACAAACAACTGGCCATTCCCGGTGTTACGAAAGCGGCCGCGCTGCAAACTGCCGAGCTCAAGCTGCTGCGGAATCCGAAGTTCTCACGGCCACTTTACTGGGCGCCCTTTATTCTCATGGGCGACTGGCGTTAGTCTTAATCGAAAGTGTCGCCGCGTCCTCCTATTTTTATTTCTGCGGTCAGTCGCGAGCTACGTAGTGCCCGGCAGCTCGTAGCTAACACGTTGACCTTCCTCGGTTACGAGCCGGTTTGGCAGGATATTTTCGGAACGGAAGGCGGCGATCTACGCGAGGTGTTGCGGCAACGGATCGATCAATGCAAAGGCGTCGTCCAGCTCGTAGGGCGATGCTACGGCGCTGAACCTCCAACGATGGAAGTGAAGAATGGCCGGGTGAGTTATACCCAATATGAAGCCCTCTGCGCCCGGGAGCGCGGGAAGAAGGTGTGGTATCTTTTTATTGACGAAGCTTTCCCCATCGACGCTCACGATCCTGAGCCCGAGGAGCTGCGAGAGCTGCAAGCTACCTACCGCCGGCGAATTCGGGCCGACGCGCATCTCTTTCATTCGTTAACCAGCCGTGAAGCGTTGGAAACAGGTGTGCTCAAACTGCGGGACGATCTGACCAAACTTCGCCGCGGCGTCAAGCAATGGGCTGCGGGAGTAGCTGTCCTCCTCGTGGTTAGTGTGGCGCTGGGTTTCTGGCTGCTCCGGGGCCAGCGAGAGGCTACGCAGGAGCTGCGGGAAACAAAGCAAGCAATGACTGCCATGGCCACGGAGATGGCTAAATTTCGGCAGGGGCTGACGGATTATCCGAAAGTGGAGGCTCAGGTCCGGCAATCCAAGACGGAAGATCCGGCGGTCTTGCAAGAAAGGGTCTATCAGGAGCTGAGCAAGAAGGTGGGGATCGACGGCAATGTCCTGCGACAGGCGTTACCGCGGCTAGCCGAGAACCTGAGGCATGCGCCTGATGCGACGAGCTACGAACGCGCGAATGCTTCTTATTTTACCAAGGATTATCCGGAAGCAGAGAAAGCCGCGGTGAGCGCTGTCGAAGAAGCCGAGAAGGCAGGCAAACCCGAGATAGTCCTGCAAGCCCTGGAGATAGCCGGCTGGTCTGCGACGGAGCGGCTCCAGTATGCAGATGCCATGCGATACTTTCGCCGAGCCGAAAAGCTAACTGACATTCAACGCGATCCGAAAGAGTGGGCGTTGGTACAGCAGGAGATTGCGGATTTGATGCTGGATCAAGGGCAATATCAGGAGGCAGAGAAGCTATTGGAGCGGCTTCTCGATCTGCGGGTTCGTTTGTTTGGTCCGGAGAATCCTGGTACGATACGAACTCGCGCGAACCTCGCGGCAGCACAGCTAACGTTGGGCAACCCAGCGGAAGCCGAGAGACAATATCGCGAAGTAGTCAAGATCACGGAGAAGCTCTTTGGACCGGAGGACCCCGCCACACTCACGAGCCGGGGCGGGCTGGCGAATGCTCTAAGCGATCAAGAGAGATATGCCGAAGCGGAAGCCGAGCATCGCCAGGTCCTGGCGCTTAGAGAGAAGGTGCTCGGCGCGGAGCATCGCGACGTCTTGATGAGCCGCCATAATCTGGCCACCGTTCTCTCTCGTGAGAACAAATATGCCGAAGCAGAAGCTGAGTTTCGTCGTGTTCTGCCCTTAAGAGAGAAAGTGCTAGGTCCTGAACATCCTGATACAATGATGACTCGTAGCAACCTTGCGAATGTGCTGGCGAAGCAGGAAAAGTTTCGCGAAGCGGAAAATGAGTATCGAGCAGTCACTGCTCTGGAAGAAAAAGTGCTGGGCTCCCGGCACCCTGATACCTTGAGTTCGTATTTCAATTTCGCCCTTAGCCTTGCCCGAGCCGGTAAGCTTCGGGAAGCACTGCCTTTGGCGCGCAAGGCCGTGGAAGGTGCTCGGGAGGTCTTAGGTATGGATCATCCATCGACCAAGAGATATCAGATTCTCCTGGACAAATTAGAGAAGGACACTGGCCGGCACTAATCGAGCTTTTTGGCCCGGGCTGGTTATTACGCACAGAGATACCTAACCGCCACCGCTATCCACGTTCCAAGGAGCGCCACCCCAACGTAACCAATAACGAGGCCGATAACCGCAACGGATCGTCCTAGCGATCCGCTACTTGCCCCTCTCGTTTCCGCAAGCGCCCGATGTCCGCAGATGATGGCCGGTACGGACGTAAGTCCGAAGGTAAGGAGCGCCAGAACCCCGAGCGCAAACGACCAAATAGGAAGCGCCGGCAGGTCGTCATTCGAATTATCAAATGACGCAGATGAGCCCGAGGGTGAGGATTGGATCATGACCGAGTAAAGACGGTCGAGCGGCCAGGCTTTGCAGGGAATGTCAGACGCCGACGGACCTCGCCTACGCGAGATCAGAAACCGAATAGGGCTACTTAACCGGACTTGGTCGAACTAGTGGTGACAACAGTCGTGGTCGTCACATTCATGGTCGTGCGTGTGAGCGGACCATGCCGGAAACGGGTCAGGCAAGCTTGGCCAGCTACTTTTGCCTGCAGTCATTTCGGAGTCGTTTAGAAGACAGGCGTCAAGCTGTGCGTAAAGCTCCGCATGATCCACGTCGATCCCAATGAAAGCAATCGCCTGGCGACGATCGCCAAAAGGTTCCTTCCACACCTTCTTGAAACGGTCCGGCATTTCAAGGTGTTCGGAGCCGTCCTTGTGAGCGACCGCGGCCCACCATTCGCCCGCGGGAGAGTAATGGCACTCAGAGCCGGCGATGTTAAGCCCTCCCACGAGATTCATCCTGGTCGCAAGCCAGAAGTAGCCTTTCGCGCGAAGGATACCGGCTAGGGGACTCTGCAGTAGGTTCCATAGCCTCTCGGGATGGAATGGCTGGCGCGCGCGATAGGCGAAGGTCGTTATCTTGTTGTCGTTAGCACCAGCACCTGTTTCCTCCTCGATCACTTTCCGCCATCCAGCGCCTTCTGTCGCCGCCTCAAAATCAAATGAAATCTGGGTATCCAACAGTTTCACTAATCTTTTCTCAGAGGACCGCGGGACAATGCGGACGCGCGGGTTGATCGCCAAGACAATTGCCTGGGCAATTGCGAAGTCGTCATCGGCAGCGTCGCCCGAGAGCACGACCAGGTTGGCGATTTCGATTTGGTCGGCAAGGATGCAAGGCGAGGCGAGCCCAGGAACGTGCCTGCCTTGAACAAGCGAGTGAAGCAAAGCCTCGGAGTCGATCGACAGCACGATGGAGCTGAGCCGGGCAAGCTCTGACAAACCTTGCTCTTCCGCCTGTGGTAAGAAGAGCGACGCGAATGCAATCGGATGAGTTCTGGAGTCACACTCGACGATAAGGTGATCAACCTTAGCGTTCTCAGCAAAGGCTGCGATCTGAGCGCTTACTTGTGCCGGGTCATAACCGCCTTGCTCGCCCGCCTCCACCAACTCCTGGAACACCAGTGCTTCCGGGATTGTCTGGCTCGCGGGACCTGCATCGTCTTTACTATTCGCACTGGCTAGGAAACCGAATCGACCGTCCGGATCACTCGTCACAATGTCCTGCAAGAGTGCGCGAGTAGAAGGTCCGGTCAGGATCGAGACTGGGAGAATTCGGGAAGGTAAGGCGGAGCTAGCAGTCATGTCGAAAGAACTCGCAGGCCTAGTGGCTTACGCGTTAGGGCCCGTTACATCAGCTCGCCATGGCATGGCCAAACGATGCAGAAGCGATTTTGCCTCCAGGGGGAGAAGGCCAGGCATTCCGGAAACGAGTCGAGCCAGCAAGCTGCTCATAATCGGCGCGGCGAAGCTGCTTCCGGTAACTTCTTTCACTGAATGGTGGTTCCAAGGCAGCTTCACGTCCACCCCGCGGGCGGCGAATTCTACCAGGTGGCCGGGTTTGTAGAAGAAGGCCCGATCGTCATCCGAACGCGCCATATTGACAGTTACGACACTTGGAAAATAACCGGGCCACTCCGGCGTGGTGAAGTCATAGTTATTGCAGGCGGAGACGATGTGGATGCCTTTGAGGTACGCTTCGTCGATCCACTCTTTGTATTGAAAGATGTGTTCGGCCAAGCCGCAACCGAAGCTGCAATTCAAAATGTGATAGCCGCGATCGATCGCTTGCCGGACGCCTTCTCGAATAATGACGGTGCGCGAACCCAGATTCTCGCCCAGCACACGAATGCTTCCGATCTCTGCATCCGGCGCGATGCGACGGATCACGCCCGCGACCGCTGTGCCATGCCCGTAAACATCGACGCCGTTTCCCGGTTTTACCTCGATCTGGACGCCAGCGTCGACGACCTGGAGGTCGTCCACCAAGGTGAGACCGGCCAGTTCCGGATGATCGATTTCAATCCCCGAATCGATCACGGCAATTCGAACACCTTTGCCGGTTCCGTTGGCCAAAGCCTGACGGGCTTCCTCCAGTCTGAAAGGGCTGAAGTCCGTAGCTAGTGCCGGTTCCATCCTACAGCAGTTCCAAGGAGTCGATAATCGACCAAGTCTCTGACCACGGCAGCAGCCGTTTGGACGGCGTTGAGATCCGCAGGCTTGAAGCCCGGTGGCGTTTCTCCGGTAGGTTCGGCTTGTCCCTCCTTAATGAGCACATCAAGAAGCTGAACGCAGGAGATAACTCCCCGGACCTGATTGAGAAAATAAAGCGGCACCGCGATCATGGCGTAGGTGGTCTTTCCCAACTTCTCACCAAGCACTTTGTTGTGCTTCGCGTTCTTGTAGACCTTGTTTTCGATAAAGGCGTTTTCGCTCGCGACCACCAAACTGATGATGCCTTCACCCAAGGGCAGTTCGAACCCGACGATTTTTTCGGAATTCGGCCCGCTATTATAAGTGGCCACGAGCGCCTTTTTCTCGTGGTCGATCAGCCAGATGCTGCCTTCGTCCGCGCCGATCCGTTCAAACGTGTCTTTCAGAAGCTTGAGCAGCACTTCGTCGCAGATGCTGACGAAATTTTCCGGTTTGACCGCGTTGCCCACTTTCGTGAGATGCTCTTGCAGAACCGGGCGCAGCGGCAGAAATCGTTGCTCGGGAAGAAAATTGGCGCGGACAGTGATCATGCGTCGGCGGGACGGAGGGCTCGGATCTCGGTCACCAGCACCGGAATTAGATCCGGCTGTTCTCGCAATAACTTCTTCATTTGATCACGCTCCTCTTCATTACACGTGCCCGCCGCAAATTTCGCAATCTTTTCGCGAAGGTCCGATGATACCGTGGCCGCGGCACGGCCGGACACTTCCTGGACGCCACCTTCCAGAAGCTCAAACAGAATTTGGAAATCGTCGTTCACACGCGTGACCCGGGCTGATGGAACGTGGCTCTTTTGCGAGCAGGAAAATGGATATTCATTGTGCTTTTGGGCAAATGAACGAAGGGCGGCGCCATCAGAACCAGAGCGGCCACTGCGTTATTTTCTACCTCTCATCTTAGACTCATAAGGTTAGAGTTTTTGCGAATTATCTTCCTCACGCTAGAAAAGTGCATCGGCCGACCCGGCGCAAAGCTCGAGGAAATCCTCCCAGCGAAGTTCGAGCCAAGGGTCTATTCGCTTTAGCTCTGACAAAATATCCCGCGCAATATTCTGGCGCGCGACTTCGAGGGCGCGGCTGACCTTCGATTCGTGCCAGCCCCACATCCGAGCGATCTCGCGCTGCGTCAATTGATGAAGATGAACGAGCTTTAGCATCAGCACCGATTCGGAATCTCTCTTGGCGAATGCGTTCCGAATTGCCTCGCGCAATAATTTTAGCAGGCGCGCTTCGCTCGCAACCGATTCCGGGTGCGGCCTTCGATCGAAAAAATCGTCCGAACCCCGTTCCGAGGGAGGAACATCGACGCGGAAGGTCTGTCGCCGTTTAAGATCAACCAACCGGTGCGTCGCCACCGTGAGCAGCCACGATTCGAGCGCGCAGCGGCCCTGGTATTTGCCGAGCAAAGTCTTGCGGTCCGGCGGTGCCGCGAAACAGTCCGACCACAGATCGGCCACCAAATCTTCCGCTTCGGTTGGATTCGCTCCTCTGGCGCAAAGAACGGCCACGATTCGGCCATGATATCGGCTGCGCAATTCGGCGGCGGCCGCGCCGTTTACAGTCAAAACGCGCTGAACGAAGTTCAGATCCTGCTCGTGAGTGGGTGTGGCTTGCGGTTGCGCCATGAAAACACAGGAGGATAAGTTCCCCGTCTTGGGCGTCAACAGTTTTAGGCCAGACGAGTGCTCGCCGATATTGGGATCGCCGAAGGGCGTCGCAAACAAATCAGTGAAACGAACCAATGTCCGCAACCTTGGACCTGAGTCGCCGTCAGGCCGTTCGCGCAGCGACGGAAGACGCTCTCAACTGTCCGGCAGCGACATGGGCTTCTTGAACTCGCACCGCCAGCACGTGAACCACGTCCAATTGGGATCGACGTAGTTTTGCGCTCCGCATTGAGGGCAAGTGTAGATTAATTGCCCTCCCCGCCCTGATACCTGAGCGCGGTCGCCCTCGCCCTTTTCTTTGCCGGCCCCGCCCTTCCCAACTGGGTTCTGGTCCGTTTTTGCCTCAGCCATATTTGTTCATACGGCAAAGATTGTCTTGTTTGCAAGAAAGAAGGCCCATCGATGAGAAGGCGAGGCATGACGCCATGCGATCAGCCGCGCTGTCATAGACGCGCACCCGTGAAGATTCGAACTTCAAACCTTCTGATCCGTAGTCAGATGCTCTATCCAGTTGAGCTACGGGTGCTTGGCGGTTGCTAATTAGCGGATGATGCTGGGGCCGTCAAATGCCGTGGTCGCGACCGGCTTGAGTGGAGTCGGGGACCGACGATGCTTGGCCGGTGACGATTTTTCTCGGCTGCGGATTCGCGGCGAAATATCCCGAAGGCGGCGGCAATTTTTCGGTGCCGTTGCAATGGATGCTGGGCTTGCGCCGGCTAGGGCTCGACGCGGTCTGGCTGGAATTGCTCCCTGCGACCAACAACCCGCATGAGGATGAGGCGCGCATCCAAAAGTTTCAGCGGCAACTGCGCGAGCATGGGCTCGGGGGACGCTATTGTTTGCTTTATCAAACAGCCGCGAATGACATGCACCAACTCGATGCGATGCGTTGCATCGGGATGTTGCGACGCGAACTGACCGAGCGTTTGGCGGGCCCGAATACGCTGCTCAATCTGAGTTACTCGCTGCATCCGCCGTTTCTGTTGAATTTCGATCGGCGAATTTTTTGCGATCTCGATCCGAGCGAAATCTTTTTTTGGATGACGAAGATGGAGATGGGGCAATCGCATCACCACGAGTTCTGCACGATCGGTCTAAATGTTCACGCCGCCGATTGCCGGCTCCCTCCGCTCCCAGCGGTCGCCGCTTCGCCGTGCGAAGCGCAAACGAGCGATGGTAATGCTGCGTCGATCGATTCGCCGCCGGCAGGGCGGCGCCTACAGTGGCGGACATTCTATCCGTTGGCGGATACGGAGTTCCTGCAACCGAAACCGCGGCCGCGTTTGCCCAGGTTCACGACGATTGGCCAATGGTATTGGGGCGGCGGCGTCGAAGTCGACGGCGAGTTCCCCGATCTCTCGAAAAAATTCGCGTTCGAACCATATCTCGACCTGCCTCGCCGCGTGCCTGACGCTCGTTTCGAGCTGGCCATGAATCTGAATGCCGACGATCCGGAAATTGCGCGACTGCGCGGGCGGGGGTGGCGCGTCGTTTTCCCACATCGCGTGGCGCGGACACCGCACGCTTATCGTCGCTACATCGCGGGCGCGACGGCGGAATTCACGGCGATCAAGGGCGTGGACGTTGCCTGGCGCACGGGGTGGTTGAGCGATCGCGCGGCGGCATTTCTCGCGCTCGGGCGGCCTGTAATTACGGAAGATACCGGCGCGGGAAAATATTTGCCGCGCGAAAGCGGGTTTCGCTTTGTGCGCGGTCTCGAGGAAGCGGAGGCGGCGGCAAAAGAAATTCTCACGGATTGGCCGCGACTTTCAAAGCAGGCTCGCGATTGCGCGGTGGAAACCTTCGATTCAGCGAAAAACCTGCGAAAAATCCTCGGACTTTGAGGTCCGACGTGGGGTAAAAAAAGCTGCGCGATTCCCCATTGCAAAAAGATTTGGGGGTGTTACTCGTTCCCCGTTATGGCTGATTTGCTGAAAGCGGACGAGGCGAAAGCGCGCTTGAAAAAGATCCCGGAATGGGAGCTGGAGAAGAAGCATATCGAGCGCACGTTTGAGTTCGACGACTTCACCGAATCGATCGATTTCGTGAACGGCGTGGCGGAAGTGGCCGAAGATGAAGAACACCATCCCGACATCGATATCCGCTACAACAAGGTGCGGTTAATTCTTTCCACGCACAGCAAGGGCGGTCTGACCGAGCTCGATTTCGGCCTCGCGGAGCGAATCGATACGCTCGCGGAGTGACGGTCGCGATGACGCGCGGGCGGCTACTCTTCGCCGGCGCGATTGTGCTTCTGACGTTGATCGCGACCTGGAAATTTATCGATTACCGGACGCAACCGCCGCCACCGCCGCCTGTAGCCGCGCCTCTGTGAGGCGCGCGACTGCGCTGGGCCTGCACTCCAAGAACGCCGCTCACAGAGCGGCGGCGACGGGACGCCCTTCGTCCGCGTCGATAAACTGAAACATCGTTTCAATATCCACGCGGTCAGCCATTCCCGCTTCTAGTTTGCGGCGCGCCAACGTCTCGGAAGCTTCGTCGTTCCAGCCGCGTTTGCGCATGAACTCGTTCCAAATATGAATCTCAGCCTCGGTTGGCTGCGTCCCTTTGGTAAAGCACCAGTGGAAAATTTGCTCGTCCGTTCCACCCACTTTGGTCCGTTGAACCAGCTCGTCGTAATCAACTCCCAGGAAGTCGACGCAGTAACGGTCGAATTTTTTTCCAAGATTTTCTTGGTAATCCTCCGGCAACTCCCCGTTGGCGTGGGCCCGAATTTTATCGAGCATTCGGCCGAAGTAAACGAGGCCGCCTACTTTGGCGGCAGGGCTTCGCGCGGGGAATTCTTTCATGTGTCCTAACGTCTGATTTCCGCGCCAGCTTTCAAGTCCGCGAATTTCCTTTGAGCAATCCGCCGATTGGATGAATTTCAATCGCAAGGTTACTTCGTTAATTCGCTAATTGATTCAATGGATCGCGTTGCCGGGATCGAAACAGAATATGGCTGCCTCGTCAGCGGAGAGGACGGGCGCGGGCATACCGATGCCTGGCCGGTCAGGGTGAAGAATTTCCTCTTCCGGAAAGCGGAAGTTGGCGCGATTGATCTGCATTACCGCGATTACGAAGAGCCGCCGGGCAACGGTGGTTTCCTCCTCAATGGCGGCCGGCTCTACCTCGACATGGGTCATATCGAGTATGCGTCGCCGGAATGTTTGCATCTGCACGATGTGGTGACGTACGACGTGGCGGGCGATCAGCTCCTGCAAGCGGCCCTCGAATCGCTCGAGGCGGCCGATCGCGTTTCCTTCATCAAGAACAACATCGATCACAACACCGGCGCGACTTTCGGGTGCCACGAAAATTATTTAATGAAGCGCGAAGCGCAGTTCACTCCGCCGGTCCTGGGCACGCTGCTGGCCTTTCTCGCCACGCGCCAGATTTTCACGGGCGCGGGCCGGGTGGGGCAGGCGAACCCGCTCGCGTTCGATTTCCAATTGCCGCAACCGGAAGTCCACGTGGACTTCCAGTTGAGCCAGCGCGCCGACCACATCGTCAATGACATTTACCAGTGGGTGCAATTCAATCGCGCGATCATCAATGCCCGCGACGAGCCGCTGGCGGATTATCGCAAATACCGCCGGCTCCATCTTCTCATCGGCGATTCCAACATGAGTCCATTTGCGACCGCGCTGAAAATCGGGACCACGGCTTGCGTCTTGTCGTTGCTCGAAGAGGGGCGGCTCCCCAAAAATCTGAGCCTGAGCGATGCCGTCCAAAGCACGCGCGACATTTCTCGTGATCCGACGGGCGCGTGGATCGTGCGGTTGGAAAACGGCAAGACGATCGGCGCTCTCGAGATTCAATGGCAATTCTACGAGCTGGCCCAGAAACATCTCGGGGGCGCGAATGAAGAAACCGATTGGTTGCTCGAGAGCTGGAGCTTCACGCTCGAAGCGCTCGGCAACAAACCGGAAGCCCTCATCGGCGGCGTGGACTGGATCACGAAGAAATGGCTCTTGGAAACTTTCATGGAAGCGGAGGGAATCGGCTGGGACGATCCGTGGCTGCAAAGTTTGGATCTCGAATATCACAACATCGATCCCGAGAAAGGATTGTTCTTTGGCGTGAACCCGGCGAAACGAATTGGCGAATGGAACAACAGCGTTCGCCGACATGAGGCGGGCTATCATCCGCCGGCGAACACGCGCGCCGCGGGTCGAGCGCAGGCCGTCGCATGGTTTCAGAAGAGCGATCAACCCTACGTGATTAATTGGGATTCAATCGCGTGCGATAATCGCGATTTTCTCGTGATGGGAAATCCATTCGAAAATTACAGCGCAGATGTTGCGAAATTTTTGTCCCATCCGCGGCCGCCGCGGGCGCTCGACCCCGGTCAAACATTCCAGCCCGAAAGAGAAGAAATCTAGTGCGAGGTATCGGCGCGATGCACGGTCTCGAGTCCCCGCGATGACTGCGCCGCCGGCGGCGAAGAGAGTCATCGGATCAATTTCCGCGGTCATCGCTGGAGTGGTTTTACTCGGCGCGGTAGTCGCCGTCTCGGAATGCGACCGAAAAGTTCTGTCGCATTTGCAGCGCAGGTTTCAAAAACCGCGAAAAGCAGGGGATGCGATCACAGCCGTTCCAAAAGATATCGAAAGACATGCGCAGTTCCTGGCAAGAGCGAAAGAGGGAGATATCGACGTTCTATTCGTGGGCGATTCGCTGACGGACCGATGGCCAAGGGTGGGGGAATGGAGCTGGCTGAAGTTGGCACCGTTCAAACCGGCCAACTTCGGCGTGGAAGGGGACTGCACCGAGCACCTTCTCTGGCGTCTTGAGCACGGAGAGTTGGATGCGATATCCCCGAAGGTGATCGTGGTCCTGATTGGCGGCAACAACGTCTTCTACTTTGCCGATGAAAAACCGGAATGGACGGCCAGCGGCATCGAGAAAATTATCGCCGAGATCCGAAAACGGTCGCCGTCGAGCAAGGTGTTGCTTTTAGGAATTTTTCCTCGTGATGAAAAGGAGAGCCGCGTTCGGCGAACGATTGCCGAAGTGAATCGTGCGATCCAACATTTCGACGATGGAACGCATATTCGCTTCGCCGATGTTGGCGCCCAATTTCTCGACGCCAACGGAGACATTCCTTCCGACATCATGCCGGACAAAGTTCATCTGGACGCAAAGGGCTATGCGCTTTGGTATCGCTCGTTGGAATCGATTCTGCCCGAGATGCTGAAGTAGCTCCTGTAGCCGCCGCCCTGCTTGCCACGCCAAAGCTAGGCGAAGACGGGTGGGCGGAGCCGTATCGGTTAGACGAAAGAAGAATCCCTCGCTTCGCATAGCGAAGCGGCTACAGGGCGCTCCTACTCGAGGCGCTGCAAAGACGGCAGACCGTAATTCTGTTGAAGGGCGGCCGCTTCGCTCTCTACCTGCGCGGCTTCGAGTTCGATCTGCTTCGGATCTTCTTCGGTTTCGATCTTAATGAAGCCGGCGAGCGGTTGCTTCACGGCCTCGGCCAGATCCGCGAGCGATTTGATTTCCTTGCCGTTCACTTTGGTGACGGTCAGATACGCCAGGTCATCGTAACCAATCGTGGCGTTCGCGGGGAGAACCTGAGTCAGCACAATGACGCGGCGGTTCCCTTCAGGATAAAGCTCCGATTGGAACCGGTCCTTATAGACGAAACGTTGCGGCGCGTCCTTCTGCCAGTTCGCGCCCCATTCCCTGAGATACTGCCGCGAAAGCTCCTGAAAAATCATGCCGCCCAGGACGTAATAGAGTGGCGGCTGATCGATATTGTAAGGCGGGATTACGTAATCTTTCGCGTCGCGATGATCGAGCGCCAGATTCAACTGCATCGGCTTGCCCGCGCGCTGAATCTGAATCGGCATCGTATCGCCCGGGTAAGCGCGCGCCGTGATCAGATTGGTAAACTCAATCTTGCCGTAAAGTGGATCGACGTAGTTCCCATTTTGATCGATCTCGTTGTTTCCCACCGCGACAACGATATCGCCCACCTGCATGCCGGCTTTCGCCGCAGGCATGTTCGGTTCAACACTGGTCACGTACACGCCGGCGGCCTTGCCGGTTTGTCCGGCGAAGCTGCGCAGCTGTGGATCGCGCGTCGGAAAAAATCCGAAGCCGGCCGAAGGAAATCCGCGGTAGTGCTGCGTTTCGGCATCCTTCAAGAAATGCGCGATGATCGGAGCCGGGATGGCATCGAGGACTTGCGTTCTGGAATCGAAACGCAGGAGCAATCCGGCGAGCTTGTTGTTTTTGACCAGCGGAACGGTGTAGCTGTTATCGCGATACTGCATCGAGATGCTGATGCGATAAGTGAGAAACTGCGCGAGATCGGCCGGGTAACGCGTCATCTGGATCGTCGTCACCAAACCTTCCGTGACTACGAGAGCGCCGGTGGATTCGAGCTGCCAGGCAGCGAGGCGATCGCCCACCACGGTATCGAGCGCGAGTTGCAACGGGGTCAGCCCATCGAGGAATTTTTTCTCTGTCGGCTCGAGGAGCGCGAGATTCGCTTCGTAATCGACCACCACGACATTGGCCGCGGATTTCTCGCCAGATTCCGCGCGCTCCAGCTCGACGTAATTCTGATTCGCTACCAGATCTGCGGTGACAAGGACGCGGCCCTGGGACAACACCGTGCCGAGCGCGCGTTTCGAAAACGGCGCCCGTTTCTGCCACGGCCGCACGTAATCATAGGGCTGGCCCGTTACGTTCACGCGCACGAGCGAAAACTCTTTCGGCTTTACGACGGTCGCAGGGCCCGGCTCCTTTTTTGCGGCCGTAATCGTTCCCAGCGGCAGGAGAAGAGCGGCGACCAAAGCGGCGTGATAACGAAAGGCGCGCATTAGCCTTTATCCTGATCGTTCGGGAGACGCTTCGCCGGCGCTTCGTCCAGGTTTTGTTCGGAGACCACGTTGTAACGCGTCTTGATTCGCTCCCGCGCGGATTCGACTTCTTTCGGATCGAGCACCAGCGGCGGCCCGTCGCCGATCATGCGCACGACAAAGCGGTCGGCCTTTTGCGAGAAAGCCTTCGCGAGATCATTGAGCGTCCGGATTTTCTGGCCGTTGATCTCGTCCACGATACTCGTGCGGTAGGCACCGAGATAAGTGTTGGATGGATCGGGCAGAATATTCGTCAAGATGATCACTTCGGGATGCTCGAGATAAATCTGCTCGTTGACGAAGTAATCGTAGTAATGCCTGATCCGCAGATCGGTCGGCTGATACGCGTCGATGAGATCGAGTGAGAGCGGCTGAAACAAAAGACCGCCGTAGAGAACGTAACGCGGCCGCACATCGTAGCCATGCGCCAGGTACATATAGGGCCAGACAGATCCGAGCTGGATGTTGACGGTGACCTCCTTTTTGTCGCGCAAGATCTCGAGCTTCACTACGTCGCCTTTGAATTTCCGTTCGACCACTTCTGGCATGTCGACTCGTTCCCCTTCGAGTTCCACCGTCGCATCGCTCGCGATCGGATGATCGTCGATCGAGAGAAGTACATCGCCTTCCTGCACGGCCTTTGCGGACGGCCCCGCGGCGATGACGGTGCCGACCAGCACGCCGAGATCGTCATCCTTTAGGCCCAGGAAATGCCGCTGCGCCGGATTTTGCAGCTTCGTGTAGACGATGCCGAGGTCGACATACTTATCGTAATGACCGTCCTTGATGTCTTCGAGGAAACGGTGAATCACCGGCGTCGGAATCATATAAGCAACGCCCTGCGCCACGTCGCCGCTGTAACCTTGGAAGGCGACTCCGACCACTTTCGCATTTTGCATCACGGGGCCGCCGCTGTTTCCCGGATTGATCTGCGCGCTGATCTGCACCGTGAGATGCGAGTCGATCGACGAATGCGTGTAGAGCTGGAAATCGATTCGCGAAACGATGCCGGTGGTGACCGACATCCGGTCGCCCCCGAGCGGATATCCGTAGGCGGAAACGACCGATTCGAGCTCCGGGATTCCACCGAAGGAAAGCGGGACCATGTTCTTGAAAAAATCCGGCGATGCGACTTTCAGCAGCGCGAGGTCGCAATCGTGAGCGACGAATAAAACCGTGGCCGGATATTTATTCGGGTCGCCATCACGCTCGACGGTGAGGTAGCGGCTGTTGCTGACCACGTGCGCGTTGGTCATGATGCGGTTGCCTTCGATCACGAATCCCGCGCCGACACCGCGCTGGATTCCGCCGGAATTCCACGGTGCTTTGTAATCGGGCTCGACTTCGGTGGCCGTGATGCGCACCAAACTTTTCTGGATCTTGCCATTCGGGCGCGTGGCGACGGCCGGGGCTGGCACAGGATTTTGCGGTGCTGCGGGCGTGGGTGTGGCGAGAACGGGCGTCTCTCCGGCGGGGGCGGGGGGCGGCACGCTTTTCTGCTGCGCGCGCGCTTGTCCGCCGCTCAGCAATAGCAAAGTGAATAATAAAAATGCGACGCGCCTCATCGGAAGTCCGAGAAGATGAAACAGATGACCCAGAAATCAAATCATTGCCGCCGCTCGTGCTGATCGCATTGACGTTCCGCCCTCTCAGATCAGTTGGCCACAATGGGCTTGTCCGAAGCGGCCGCTTTCTGGCAGCATCATCTCCGTTTCAAACCAAAAGCGGTGCAAAGTTCGCGAGTTTGGTCTCGTCGTTCTCATCATCGCGACTACAAACCCCAAACCCCAATCGAACATCATGAAAAAAATCGGCACAATTAAAGACAAGGATACTGGTCTGGATCTTGACATCATGGAGCAGGATGACGGCAGCGTGACTTTCTCCGCGGGCGCCACGCTCGACGGCGATGGCGCCAGTGGTCAGTTCGGCGGGCCACCCTGCTACGCGCCCTCGTCGTACCAGGGACCTACGCTCGACATCCTCGCAAATGCGGGCAGTCCCGGAAACTGGTACGGAGTAGTCACCGATAAATCCGGAAACCCCATCGTCCAGGGCTCCGGCGATCCGTGCCCCGGCGCTTACGTCTCAGCAACGTCACTCCACCTGTTGGATGAGAACGGAAACCAACTGCCTGATTCGTCGCCATTCAAATATGTGGATTCGGCGACGGTCCCTTTCATGGTCGTGCCGCCGATGATCACCCAGGGAGTCGCCGGCGTCGTGATGGGTTGCCGTTGCGTGGTGACGAACACGCGGAATGGCCGCAGTGTTGAAGGAGTGGTGGCTGATGGAGGTCCAAGGAACCACTTGGGCGAAATCAGCGTCGCTTGCGCGAAAGCCATCGGTGTTCCGACCGGCGGCGCTCATCTTGCGAATGGCGGCGGCGCGTCGGCGCCGTCGATCAATTACCAGCTGTTTCCCGGAACGGCCGCCGTCGTCAACGGCGTCACCTATCCGCTCCAAGGAAGCTAGAGCGAGCTGGGAATTTCTGGTTGTGCGGGACGCTTCCATCGTGGAGGTGTGGCGGATGCGCGTGGTCATTTCTTCGCTGACGTGGTATTGCCTTCTCTTCAGCGGGATGCTGGCTCGGCCGGTCTTCGGTGCTGAAGAGCCATCCCAGAAGCCTGAGCCTTTCGCGGCTGAAGTTCGGTATCACTTTCGTGAAAAAATTCGCGATGCGAAGCCCGGAGAAAAACGCGTCTCGGCCCCGTCCCATGAGCGTGACGTTTTCCCTTTATCGCAAGCGACGGTCTTAAATGGGAACAGCGCTCAACAAATCGAGGGCCGAGTGCCACATCTGCCCTACCGATTTTTGATCAAGGTCATTCGCTCCAAGGATGCCGGCAGCGAAACGATCGAGGTCAACGTTCTCGATAATTCGGGCAAGCCGCTTACCGGCTTTCCGCAAGTGATGCCGAATCCTCTGACGAAAACAGGAGACTCCAGTCGCAAAGACTTCGAGATTCCGGTCAGCGAGCCCCTCAAAAAGAAGATCGAGAAATCAGTTCTGGCCCGGGATCAATTCCTCACCCACGTCGATTTGATTGTGGGCATCGACGACGATTTCCTGTCCTCGGCTTCACCGCGATGACGCCGCCCTAGCACAGGCATCTTACTGTGGGGCGGATCAGCGTCTCGCCCGTTCTCTTCGTTTCTGCAATGGGGAGCGCAGGCTGCCAGCCTGCCGCGCCCGGCAGCTTGCCGGGCGCATCTGCAGCAACGTGGTCTCGCCACTCAACGCTTTATTTTCCAACACGGCCCGCTGTGCTTCGCGGCAACCTGCCGCGAAGTGCAGGCTAGCAGCCTGCGCTCCCCTTACGCGGCCGCATGCTCGCGAGCATGTTGCCGCCGCTGCTCCTGCGCAACAAACGCCGGAGCGGATGGCGTGTGAAACATCTCCAGATCATCGACGTCGTGGTCGGTCACAGGAGTTAACGCAAGGTCCATGTATTTGAATCTCTTCGGGTCCTTCTTGATGCGGGTGTACATTCGGCGTAACCGGAAATACAACGCCGCCAATCTCGTCATCTTCACGATCGATTCGAACCAGTAAGTCGGGTAGAACTTCCAGATCGGCTCGATGGGCCGGCCGGGTCTCCGATCGCGCCGGAACTTCAAGCGAAACAGGCCGCTCTCGAGCGGATGGATTTTCTCGAGATGGATGGAGCTCATAAACCAGGTGATGAGCACGAGGGCATTGTTGGCCCTCCCTTTCTTGGCCACCAGCCGTCGCAACACCGTCTCCATGTGTTCCATGGTGTAGTAAGTCTCCCAGGCGATGAGGTAGGCCCGTTCCCAATCCGCGCGCGACATCTTCGGGTGCGGCGCGCAGACGTGGTTGAGATCGTAGCGGTTCAAGTCCGGGTCGATCTCCACGCCTGCGTTGACCAGCTTCTGGTGATCCTCCGAGCCTGGCAGCGGCGTCAGGAAAAAGAATTCCAAGATGTCGACCGGCAATTCTTTTTTCACGATCTCAACGTCGTGCCGGATGGACTCGACCGTGTCGTTCGGAAACCCGGTGATGTAGCCCGCATAAGTGATGATCTTCGCCGCCTTCCAGGCGAGTAGCATCTTGCGATACTCGGTAATCTTGTTTTGGCGTTTATGCGCGCCGGCCAGGCTGTCGGGGTTGATGTTCTCCAGGCCGATGAATACGCGCCGCACACCCGCCGCGGCGCATTTCTCAATGAAATTCGGAAGCTTATGACAAAGCGTGTCCACCTGGATGATGAACGACAGCTTCAGCTTCTCGACTTCCCGCAGGTGAATGATCCGATCGAGGATCACCTCCCAATCCTTGTTGCGCGCAAAATTGTCGTCGGTGATGAAAAAGCTGCGCAGTCCTTGCGCCACGTTCTCGCGGATAATCTCCTCAACGTCATCGGGCGAACGGCGGCGCGACTTTCGTCCCTGGACATTGATGATGGTGCAGAACGAACATTGGAATGGGCAACCGCGCCCCGCGTCGAAGCTGGTCACGTGGCCCGCGGTGCGCGCGGCGCGGACGGAGCTGATTAGCGGAATCGGCATTCCTTCGATGCCGGGCAAGTCCGCCATAAAATTGTAGAGCGGCTTGAGCGCGCCCGCGAAACTATCTTGCAGCACTTGTTCCAGCCGGCCTTCCGCTTCGCCGGCGAAAAGCGAAATGCCCATCGCTTTCGCGCGATGAAGATCGGGATCGTTACCGCCGAGCATACTCATCGTCCCGGAGACGTGGAATCCGCCGATGGCGACTTTAATGCCGCGTTCCAATAGCGGCTTTGCCAGATCGAGCGCGTGCGGAAATTGATTCGACTGCACGCCGACAAACATCACCATGCCCGCGCCGGCTTCCTCGATCATTCCCGCCAGTTGTTTAGGACGGATGCGCGTGTTCGTCTCATCGAAAGGATGGATCTCTATCTCGACATCATCACCAAGCACGTGCCGCTGGGCGCAATCGCGGGCCAGACCATAAAGCGCCGCGAGCGTGTTGGACGGAATGGTGGAGCGGAACCACTGAATCACGTACCCGTCATCGTCGTAGTGCGACGGCTTGACGAGCACGAGGCAAAAACGCTTCGTGGCGCGCGGGGATGTGGTCGGGGTAAGCATCACGTTTTCCGAAGTCGCCACCATACACAACATCGCGCGGCCCGACAGCAATTTTCCCTCTGCATTGTAGGGCGTCTGTGTCAGACGCCCTCCATTAGATTGCCGTGGTGGCGTTTCACAGAGACGCCCTATAAGGACGCATGCCTACGCGACCGCCCCATGCGCATGCTCGTGAGCATGCTGCCGCCGCTGCTCCTGCGCGACAAACGCCGGCGCTGATGGCGTATGAAACATCTCCAGATCCTCGTTGTCGGTGACCGGAGTCATGGCGAGATCCATGTATTCGAGCTTCTTCGGGTCCTTCTTCACGCGCACATAAATGGCGCGCAGCCGGGAATAGAGCACGATCCATTTCCCGAGTTTCACCACCGATTCCAAGGCGTATTTTGGATAAAACTTCCAGATCGGTTCGATCGGCAGCCCCGGTCGACGATCGCGCCGAAATTTGTAGCGGAACAACCCCGTCTCGAGCGGATGGATTTTCTCAATCTGAATTGCGCCCCAGAACCAGGCGATCAGCATGATGGCGTTGCTCGCCGGGGCCTGTCTCGAGACCAGCCGGCGGATCACCGCCTCCATGTGATCGTTCGTGTAATACGTTTCCCAGGCTTTGCGGTAGACACCTTCCCAATCTTCCCTCGACATTTTCGGATGCGGGGCGCAAACGTGGTTCAGATCGTACTTGTTCAGGTCGGGATCGACCACGACTCCCGAGTTCACCAAGGTCTGGTGATCCTCCGAGCCCGGCAGCGGCGTCAGAAAAAAGAATTCCAGGATATCGAGCGGCAATTCCTTCTTCACGATCTCAACGTCGCGTATGATCGATTCCGGCGTGTCGTTCGGAAAACCGAGGATATAGCCACAGTAGGTAATGATCCGTGCCGTCTTCCAGGCTTGGAGCATCTTGCGATATTCCGTGATCTTGTTCTGCCGCTTATGCGCGCCGGCGAGGCTGTCCGGGTTGATATTCTCCAGCCCGATGTAAACGCGCTTCACTCCGGCGGCGGCGCATTTCTCGATAAAATTCGGCAGCTTATGGCAGAGCGTGTCCACCTGGATGAGGAACGACAGCTTGATCTTCTCGTTCAGGCGCAGATGAATCAGCCGGTCGAGAATGACCTCCCAATCTTTGTTCCGCGCGAAATTGTCGTCGGTAATAAAAAAGCGATTCAACCCCTGGGCCACGTTCTCGCGGATGAGTTTCTCCACATCGTCCGCTGACCGGCGGCGCGACTTCCGTCCCTGCACATTGATGATCGTGCAGAACGAACATTGGAACGGGCAACCGCGTCCCGCGTCGAAACTGGTCACCGCGCCCGCCGTGCGCGCCGCGCGAATCGCCGGAATGAGCGGCAGCGGTTCGCCTTCGATGTTCGGCAGGTCCGCCATGAAATTATAGAGCGGCTTCAGCTTCTTCTCGAAAGCATCCTTGAGCACCAGTTCCATGCGCCCTTCCGCTTCCCCGGCAAAAATCATCACGCCCATCGCTTTCGCCCGCTGGAGATCGGCGTCCTTGCCCTCCATCATGCTCAGGATTCCCGAGGCATGGAACCCGCCCATCCCCACCTGAATCCCGCGCTCCCGCAGCGGCTTCGCCAGATCGAGCGCATGCGGAAACTGATTCGATTGCACGCCGATCATCATCACCATGCCGGCCCCGGCTTCCTCGATCATCCGCGCCAATTTCTCCGGCCGAATGCGCGTGTTCGTTTCATCGAACGGATGGATCTCGATTTCGACATCCTCCCCGAGCGTATGCCGCTGCGCGCAATCCCGCGCCAGTCCATAAACTGCCGCGAGTGAATTCGACGGAATGGTGGAGCGGAACCATTGAATCACGTACCCGTCATCGTCGTAGTGCGACGGCTTGACGAGGATGAGGCAAAATCGCTTTGTCGCGCGCGTGGAGGTGGTCAGGGTTGGCATGGTGAGTTTCTCGACCGGGCCATCATACCTAATCTGGCCGCTTGCGACAGTAAATTATGACCCAAAAAAAACGCATTACGTGCTGACCGGCGCGTCCGCTGGTGGGATGACCGCCGTAATCGCAACGCAAAACCTGCTGTATGCGCAAGACTCACTAAAAGCGCCGGACGACAATCCATTTTTCCCTCGTGTGAGGACAACTCAGTGTGTAAACACTTATTCATATTGTCGGGTGTAGGTCCCAAAACCGCACCCGACAACTCCCTTCATGTCATCTAAGCACATCAGCGAACTCCGAAAGTCTTCGCGAACAGGCTGGCTCGCAGCTTCGGCTCCTCACCTTCCATGAAATTCCACCCTCAACCCGCAGCTACGCGCCGCCCCGCCAGCCGTCGCGGATCTTGTTCTCGTTAGGCTTATCTTCATCGGTCGTGAAAAGCCAGTTGCGTTGGAGCAAATGGGAACCGCAATGGGAAGTTCGGATATTGAGATGAGCGGGCAGCGTTCAGCGCAGGACTTTGCCGGGCGCGTTGTCATCGTCACCGGCGCTTGGCGCGGGCTCGGGCGTGCCGCGGCGGAGTGCTTCCACGAACGCGGCGCTGCGGTGGCAGTGAATGTGCGTGACCGCGCACGTGCCGAAAGTCTCGCCGCGTCGATCGGCGAACGCACGCTAGCCGTACCGGGTGACATCGCCGCGCCCGGTGCGGCGGAGGAGATCGTGCGAATGACACTTGAGCGCTTTGGCCGCGTCGACGTTATCGTTAACAACGCCGCGCTCGCGCGCTCCACGCGGTTTCCTGATCTGACTGCGGAGGAATGGCGCGCGGCACTTGAGGTCAATCTCACCGCGCCATTCCTGCTCACGAAAGCGGCACTTCCGGCGATGCGGGCGCAGCGCTACGGCCGCATTATTAATATCTCCTCGTCCGCCGGCCGGATGGTCAGCACCCTGGGCGGCGCGCATTACACCGCATCCAAGGCGGGCCTGCTCGGCCTCACGCGCGCCGCGGCGAAGGAACTCGGCAAGTTCGGGATTACCGTGAATGCCGTCTGCCCCGGGATGATTGACACGGAGCTGACGCGCGAGCACGCCAACGACGAGACACTGCAACGCCTCGCAGCAAGTTACCCGATCCCGCGCATCGGCACCGCGCGCGAAGTCGCCGACTTGATTTGCTTCGCTGCCTCGGAGGCCGCCGGCTACATCACCGGCGCATCATTCGATATTAACGGTGGCGACTTGATGATGTGATGAAAGAGAGCACGCGCGTCCTTCTCGCTCTCTTCGCCGCGATCCTCCTCGGCGTCCTCATCGCGGCGTCGCATAACGCCTCACTAATCCGCGCCGCCGACGCGATCGCGCCGATCGGCACGCTCTGGGTCAACGGCATTCGCATGACCGTAATCCCTCTCGTCATTTCGCTGCTGATCACCGGAGTCGCCTCGGTGTCGGACATCAAGTCGATCGGCCGGCTCGGCGGACGGACGCTCGTTACTTTTGTGCTGCTTCTCCTTGGAGTCGCCGCAATCGTCATTCCGGTCGCGCTGGCGATGTTCAGGCTCCTACCGCCTCACGGTGCGCTGGAACTCCCGCCCGGCGCGGTCGAAGCGGCCAATGAAATGTCTGCGGGAGGACAGGCGCAAACGTTCTCAGCGTGGCTTGTCTCACTCCTCCCGGCGAACCCGATCGCCGCCGCCGCGAGCGGGGCGATGATGCCACTGATCCTTTTCACGCTGCTCCTCGCGCTGGCAATTGCGCGCTCCCCCGAGGCATCGCGTCAGACGCTGACGCGCTTCTTCCGCGCCCTGAGCGACGCGATGCTCGTCCTCGTCCGCTGGATCATTCTCGCTGCGCCGCTCGGCGTGTTCGCGCTCGTCCTTCCCCTGGCCATCCATGCCGGCGGAACGCTGGCGGGCGCGATTGGCTTTTATGTCGCGGCCTACTCGATCGTGAGCGTCGCCGTAACGCTGCTGCTCTACCCCGTTGTGGCAATCGCAGGCCGGATTCCGCTGCGCCGCTTCGCGCGTGCCGCACTGCCACCGCAGCTCATTGCCTTCAGCTCGAGCTCGTCGATCGCGTCGCTGCCGGCGCTCGTCGAGACGGCCGAGAAGAACTTGCGATTGCCCGAGCGGGTCACCGGATTTGTCCTGCCTCTTGCCGTCTCCACGTTCAAGATTGCGGCGCCGGTGTCATGGACGATCGGCGCGCTCTTTGTCGGCTGGTTCTACGGCGTGCCGCTCCACGCCGGCAGCGTAGCGACGGTCGCTTTCGCTTCAGTGTTCCTTGCGTTCGCCGTGCCGGGCATTCCGCGCGGCGCGTTCATCATGCTGACACCACTCTTTCTTGCCATCGGTCTGCCGGCCAAAGGAATCGGGATCCTGATCGCAGTCGACGCGATCCCCGATGTCTTCGCCACGGTGCTGAACACAACCGGCCATCTCGTTGCAGCCGCGCTCGTCGCGCGAAGCTGTGATGATCGCGTCGACCAGGCTCCGCTCGGATCTACTGATCTTGTGTCTCGTTAGGTCTCATCGCGTCTCGTGAAAGGTGCGATTCTTCTCGGCTCCTTGACAATAGCCCAGCGCTTCAGCGCTGGGGATAACCGGTCGTGATCTTCCAAAGAGTCCCCGCAGGGACGAAAGAAATCTGCCCTCTGCCCTCCGCCTGCCACGCCGGAGTCTTGGCGTAGGCGGGTCCTCACCGCGTTTCCCATTGCCCGCCGCGCCCCGCTCCGATATGCTGCAAAGGATGCACCCTCCCATTCCCGTCCTACCCAATTCCAAGTTAGGCGGCTAACCCGATGCCACGCACTCCAACCCTAATCTCAGTTAGACATGACTTTCTTTGGGCATTGCAATCATCGGAGAAACTAGCTTCTGGGGTGTTGGAGTGTGCCGAAGAGGGTTACGACAATATTCAGGGTTGGGAGCTCTTGTTCCCCGCACAGGCGCGTCGTGTTATCGCCCTTTCTTTTATGACTGCCGTTGGGGCGTGGGAGGAATTTGTACAGGCCTGCTTCATCCGGTACATGGCCGGCGCTCAGGCTCCCTCTGGCTACGCACCTCATTCACGGATTGGTCGATGCGAGACACTGGCGCATGCCGGCCAGGTGCTCACGCGCAAAAGCAAGTTCGACTTCGAGCGTTCGTTTCTGAGCTGGGTCGCTTGGTCAGAAGTCGTCGATCGCGCGAAGATCTATTTTGGCTCCGGGCGTCCGTTCTCTGACGTAGATATTCCTTCCCAGCAACGCCTCCAAGACGCATTTACAATACGTAATCGCGTTGCTCACTCTTCGGACAAGTGCCGCGCGGACTTCGTCGCAGTCGCGAAACGTCACCTTCGACTGACCCCTCAACAGAAGCTGAAACAGGGTTATGATGTGGGGAGACTCCTCATCGCAGCACCAGTCATTTATTTCCAGCCTGATCCGGATATTACTACCTACTTTACTGCGTATTTTGCGCTGTTCCGCCGCCTTGCCGATGTTTTGGCTCCGACATAACCGCTTAACCCAACGATGCAGCGAACTCCGAGGGTATTCGCGAGCAGGCTGGCTGGCAGCTCTAGGTCAAGATTGAAGGATGAATTATGAAGGATGAAATGAAATCGGCGCTCGCTCCCGCCAGCCGTCGCTGATCTTATTCTCGTTAGGCCTCGTCCAT
This sequence comes from Spartobacteria bacterium, assembly GCA_003134785.1. Taxonomy (GTDB): domain Bacteria; phylum Verrucomicrobiota; class Verrucomicrobiia; order Chthoniobacterales; family UBA10450; genus AV80. The sequence continues at coordinate 87,792 of PLCN01000015.1, read as the reverse complement.
GGCGTCCATTCCCAAACCACCGCAGAAAAGGTTCCTGCGCTTGGTCAGCGCACACGCGGACTTGGGTTACGCCATCGAGGCCTACCGAGTTCTGCAGCATGCTCATTCGACTCCGGCCGACTACTCGTTGTTCCTTTCGATGGTCGTCTGCTACTGCCGCCCGTTCACGCAGAGCCGCGGTATCGGTTCTCTGCTTTGCGAGTACCCCCACTATCCTGACTGGCCTGATCCCGAGATGAATGTTCGTCATCAGAGGATGATGGACATACGAAACAATTTTCTTGGACATAGTTCTATCGAGGGATCGAAGGTTTTTCTGCTCTCCCCCGGTTCCAGGCACCCGGCGACCGGTCACACCATGACCACCTATTATTACGCAGTGGCGAAGCGCCAGTTTTTGCACCCGGAGTTTTCGGCTTGGCTGTTTCAGCTCGTTGACGCACTATTTCGAAGGCTCGACGAAGACATTCGGGCAGTATCAAAGGAGATTGGCGCTAGTTATCTCAAAGAAACAGAGATTTACGAGTTCGATGCGGGCGCAGACGCCCTTCTGTGAACCGAATCAAAAAGGGCCTAACCAGACTATGCAGTCAGCCTCTGGCCAATCCGATGCGCAGATTTGTAGCAACCGGGTAGCGGCTGTGCGCCCTCAGCCGGCTAATTACGGTCTGACTTATGATGACCTGAATCTTTATAGCAGTTGGGAATCACTTAACGCGTGGTCGTGCCGGCTAGACGAAGGCAAAGTGATTCGATGCCTCGGAACGCGGGATGACGACGAGTATAAAGAAGGCAGGCGATGGTTCTGCATCCTCCACTACTGGAAGGTGCGAGCGCACACTGTCGGCGGACTCGCGTTCTGGCTGTTGCTTATTGGCAGTTTGGCGACCACCAGCAAGGATTCTCGACTAGGTGGCGTTGTCACCCTAGGATTGGGTTTGGCGTGCGTGCTCTGCGCAATCCTTCCCGGAGTTGTAATTAAGGATCTACGACGGCGGGCAAGCCCTGGCCTAATAGCGTATTGGCAGGCGCTTCACGCATACGACGACAATAAGGCCGCCGCGGAAGCAGCCGCACGTCAAGCCGCTCGCGACGCCGAGCTGCGCAAACGCTCCTACTGGGAGTTCCTCGATGGCTACGCATTTGAAAGAGCGACTGCCGAGGTCCTGAAACGGCATCAATTTAATCCGACAGTTACGCCCGGTTCAGGCGACGGGGGCATCGACATCGAAGTAACAAGGAACGGTCTCAGGGGAGTCGTTCAGTGTAAGGCTCACGTCTCATGTGTCGGCCCTCATGTTGTTCGTGATCTTTATGGCGTGATTCACCATTCTGGAGCCGATTTCGGGATTATCGTGTCGCGCGGTGGTTTCACAAAAGGCGCTGTCGATTTCGGGCGAAACAAGCCGATACTTTTCGTCGATATTTCCGACCTGATCGCAATGCAGGAAGGCCAAGATGTCCTAGCCGGAGGATTCACTCGCACCGATAGCTAGCAGAAGTCAGAGATTAGCGATTACAGCAGAGCTCTTTTACCTGTGACTTGGACACAAGTTTATGATCCTTTGGGGCATTGGTGGCTTTCGACGCTGCTGGCCGCGTTGCCGATCGTTGTTCTGTTAGGGCTATTGGCGGGGTTGATGGTACGGCCACACCTGTGTGCTATCGCGGGTCAGTCTATGAAGGGGTCAGTCTGTGAATCTCCTCACGCGGGAAGAAAGGATGAGGGAGGAAGGCGGAAGCAAGGCGATTATTGAGAACTGAGAATGGCGGGTGGCGGTCGAGCCGGGAAATCGGACTGTCCAAACCAAGCGATTCTCTCCTAACCTGAGATGATGAGAAGCCTCATGATGACGAAACCAGTCGCCGGCCTGCTGGCTTATATCATTTCATCGACATTACTGGCCGAAACACCGGCCTTCATTTCGAACGCTGTCGACGCCAAGGGCCTTCGCCACTTGGCGAATGAATATCACGGAAAGAAGCCGCAATGGGTTATCGATGCAGTCCATGTCGTGCGGCCTGATTATCCATCGTGGAATGAAAGACGGGGACACCAGGGCCTGGGAGTGTTTCGCGTCGTCATCGATCCAGCGACAGGCGCGGCTCGGACCGTAACAATCGTGCGATCGACTGGGCATGTGGATCTCGATCGAAAATCGCTGCTGGCGCTCCGCCAATGGCGGTGGAAGCCAGGAACTTGGAGTCAGGTGGATGTGCCGGTGGTATTCGTCGTAGGCGGGCTGGTTTACTTCCCTTCGGAAGCTGATCCCTTCCCGAATCGGTGATCCGGCGCGTTGACTCCCAGTCGCTGGGGCAATGATGACGCCGGGGTAGAAGCCGTCGGTCGCCACGCGAGGCGCGCGACCTGGCCATGAGGGGAAGCGGTCCCGACTGTCATCGCAGCGATCCTGCTGGCGGTGGAAGCTTAGCCAACTCTCGCGCTGAGCAGCTCATTCTTCTCGCTCTTCCGAGAGGCAGCTGATCTCATTCGTCCTGCACTACATGAAAAAATTCCAATCGGTGATCGTTGCCGCGGTTATTCTGAGCTTCAGCATCGCCGTTTTCGGCGCCGAACCGAAGAGGGAGCCTGCGACCATCGGAACCGCCGAGATGAAGGCCGATGGGACCATCGTGTTGCGGTTACGCGCTGAGCTGCCAGGCGGCGGTTCCGGGGAAGGCCAACTCGTTTATCCGCCGACTCATCCCGAATACAAAAAAATCCTGGAACACGTTAGTCCTATCGCTCCTGGCCAGACGGTTCTGGTGCGTCCCTGGCCTGATTCCCCGCCTTCGGCTTCCGGTCACTAAACCCTGTGACTTCCAATCCGCGTCCGGCTTCGGTGGTGAAGCCCGTCATCTATTCCATCGTCAACGTCCTCATCGGCGCGTTCGTTTACTGGCATCTCATCAAGGGCGGCTGGCTGACGAACCAATACCACCTCAACGACCCCAATATCGTTAACCTCGCCCTGGCCATCTTCGAGCCTATCGCGATCGCTGGGGTCATTGCCTATTGGATTACGCCGAAGGCTTCTCTCAGCCGGCTCCTGTTCATCCTGTTTCTGGCCCAAGTCATCACCGCGGCCGGCTTTCTTGCCTTCATCCTCCTCTTCTTTTTTACCTGGCATCCGAAGATGATGTAACGGCGGAGTGGGGGGTGGTCTCGTCGTGGTTCGGCCGAAAAGACGGCGGTCATAGACCGCCGCTACAGGATGACTGGTCTTCCCAAGACGATCCCTTCTGCCGCCCCTGTCAACGCTATCGCCCTGCGGGCGACGTAGGGCTTCCAAGCTTCGCTCTCCGACTCCCGATTTTCCTCTCCGATTATACTCGTCTTTCTGGCGGCGGATGGTCTTCTTCTCGTCAGGCGGAATGTGCGTATGGAATCCATCCTAGAGGACATCATCGGCATCGTGCTTTTCTACGGGTTGGAGATCGTGGCGGTCCTTATCCTGATTGGCTCGGCGCTGTTTGCGCGCTTGCTCGTTATCGTCATCATTTGCGGTATCGTCGCGGCGGGACTTATGGCCGGTGAATGTTTTTTATGGTGGGTTCTCGCCGCGATGGACCATGCTCAGCTCGGCGCGGACACGAATCTCAAAGTAGTTAGTGCGATTTCCGTTTTGAGCGTGCTGATCTATTTTCCCGTTGCGATCGCAAGATTAAAAGCACACCGCAAACTGCCGAGCGACGCTCACCACGCCTCGCCACCACCAATGCCGTAGCTGCGAGCCGTCGTCGGGGTGGGGACGGCTCGTTAGGCTGCGGGAAGGAGAGATCATGCTTAGGTATCAACATGTTTAGCGCTCAAGACCGGGATCGCGTTCGCCTCAGTGTGCTTCAACTGGCCGAATCCGATCCACGGGTTGTTGCGGGGGCAGAGGTCGGCTCGCTCGCGCAGGGCGAGGGAGATCGCTGGTCGGACCTCGACCTGACTTTCGCGGTCGCGAATACCATCCCAATGCTCGAGGTGCTCGATGATTGGACGCGCCACCTGGTAGAGGAGTTTGACGCCGCCCAGTTGTTCGACCTTCCCAGCGGCGCGTCAATCTACCGCGTATTCCTGCTTCCCGGCTGCCTTCAATTCGATCTCTCATTGACGCCAGCGTCGAAATTTGGGGCTATAGGCCCGAAGTTTAAGTTGATCTTCGGCGATGCGGTCGAGAAGCCCTTCGCCCAACCACCCTCGGCCTCAGAACTTTTCGGCTACGCGGTGCACCATGCCGTCCGCGCGCGTTTTTGTATCGAACGCGGCCGCTACTGGCAAGCCGAGTATTGGATCAGCGGCACTCGTGATTACGCGCTGAGTCTCGCTTGCCGTCGCCGCGGTCTTTCCGCATCCCACGGCCGGGGCTTTGATGATCTCCCTCCTGAGACGCGCGCCATTTTCACGGGCGCGCTGGCGACTTCGCTGGAACGAGACGAGCTTCTGCGCGCGCTGTGCAGGGCGATTGAAGGGTTGCTGCTCGAAACAGGTGAGGTTCCCGACCTGGCGGCAAAGGTCGAACCGCGACTGCGAGAGCTGATGGCTGCTTGGGACGTCTAACTCCGGCTCGCTGATTCTCCGAGTTCTAATCTCCGACCAGTTTCCGCTCGCTCTTGCCAGCGGTAGCTGATCTTGTTCTCACAAAGGCATCACCCACGCGCATCCGCAGACCGAGGTAAACATCACAACATGAAAACAACCACACTCGTCCTAACCTTGATCGCCGTTTGCGGCTTCGCTGCGGATTCCGCGATAGCCGGCGATCAAGAGAACATCCAGGGCACCTGGACACTTGAGACCGGCAGCATGGACGGCAAACCGCTGCCACGCGTAACCGTGGTCTACGTCTTCACGGGGAAAACGCTGATCGTGCGTCCAGAGGCCGGCAAGGAGCAGAAGGCTACCTTCACGCTCGAGACGACGTCCAACCCGAAAGTGCTGGTTGTGCAACAAGATCAGCACGCACCCGATGCGAAACCGGATCGGACCCCGTATCAATTGGACGGTGACACGCTCAAGATCGCGTTTCCTTCACCCGATGAGAAACTAGCGGAGGTTTCCGACAAGGGACACATCCTCTTCATCCTCAAGCGCAAGAAATGACGATCACGCTCGCTCTCACTGGCGCGCCTGCTCACGGGCGCTCGAAGAGTAGCGCAATTCCTTTTCGTTAGGCCACACTAAGTCATGCGCAATAAACTCTATGGACAACACTGATCAGCTCAAAACGTTCCTTTCACTGTTTGCGGTGAACCTGCCGACGCTCCTGGTTTGCTGCATAGCTGTCATCGTCATCTTCACTAAATGGCGTCAGGCATCCAGTGCTGCTATTTGGGCGCTGGTGGGCTTTGGGCTTATCTTGATCCTCTGCGTCGTTATGCCTCTTGGTCAGACGGTGCTTCAGCATTGGGTGTATCAAAGCGGCGACCGGCTAAGCCGGATGTGGGCGTTTAGCGCGCTCGGTGTTGCTAGCTCGTTGCTACACGCCGTCATTTATACTTTTTTGTTGGTGGCGATATTCGCTGGACGCCCGAAGGCAGCCGGCTGAGACGAAGGGCCGGTGGTTGGTGCTGGTTGGTTCACGAAGAACGGCGGTCATAGACCGCCGCTACAGGGCGAGAACGCAGCGCGCAATGGCGCTGACCTGAAAGAGTCGGCGGTCATAGACCGCCGCTACAGGGGCATGCGCACCAGTGGCGCGAAAATTGGCTTTACACGCCTCGGTTCGCAAAACAGCATCTGCCAAATTCGTGGGCGAGCCGGACATCGTCGGACTTGTTTGCGCAAAACTGAAGGGCCATATGGGGAACTTGTTGTATTTTCGCCGCGGACGGGCCTGGGGAGTGGGAATGCTGGCCGGGCTGTTATGTTTATTCCCTCTGTCCCTTCGCGCTGTGCCATACGGAGCGAACTTGATCGTAAACGGGAATGCGGAGCAGGGAGCAAGTTCATCGACTGGCGATGCCTTGCCTAGTCCGACCCCGGTTCCCGGTTGGACGATAAGCAGCGCTTTCACGGTGGTCCCATATAGCGCCGGGGGCGGGTTTCCGACTGCTAGCGATCCCGGCCCGCCCGATCGCTCCAATCAGTTCTTTGCCGGCGGCAAAGCGGCCACCAGCACGGCCACGCAGGACATTGATGTTTCCGCGAATGCGGCGGACATCAATACCGGAAAGGTAACGCTAGATCTATCCGGCTGGTTGGGTGGATTCGTGTCTGACCCCGACGTTGCCCAACTCAGCGTGACTTACCTGAATGGAGCATCGAATAGTCAGGGTAGCACGACGATCGGTCCGGTCAGCCCGGCGGATCGCAATAATGTGACCGGTCTGTTTCTGAGAACCATGACGGCTTCAGTGCCGGCGAACACGGTCACCCTGAGAGTAACACTGACCATGACCCGCACGAGCGGGGCGTTCAACGATGGATATGCCGACAGCCTATCAGTCGTTTTGCGCGCGCCCACGGTCGTGACGACGACTGCGGACAGCGGGCCCGGCAGCCTGCGGGCAGCTCTTGCCGCGGGTAATACCATCACCTTCGATCCAAATGTTTTTGCGGCGAACACCGCGCCGCACATCATCAGCCTGGCCAGTGCTCTACCTGCCTTAAGTGGCGATGTGCAAATCGTCGGACCAGGTGCCAAGGCGCTGACCGTCCAGCGCAGCACGGCGGCAGGCACTGTCAATTTCGCGGTCTTTACCATTGATAGCGGCGCCACCTTTGCAGCCAACGGGCAAAAACCTAGAGTCACTATCTCGGGATTAACCATTGCCAATGGAAGCGTGCCGGGCGGCAGTGGCGGCGGGATTTTCAATCATACCGGCGCTCTGACCGTGACTGACTGTGGCATTACTGGCAACACCGCTTCGTCGGGTGGCGGTATCTTCACTGACGCGAATACATTTTGCAGCGTGACCGGCTCCACGATCAACGCCAATACGGCGACCGAAGCCGCCGCTTTGGAAACCTACAATTCAGCTTCCGTGCTCATCAATTGCACGATCAGTGGCAACTCGACTCAGACCAACGATGTCGTCGTTTTTGGTTTTGCAGCCGCGGCCGCGATGCAGATGAGTAGTTGCACCATCGTCTCATCCCAAGCCATCCAAGCAGATACTAACCACAGCGGCGCTTCTTCCAACGTCTATCTCGACAACACAATCCTTTTCAGTACCACTTCGGCGACGAACCTCGTTTCTTTTGGCGGAACCTTTCACTCCAACGACTACAACCTCAGTAACCGGGACGACAGCGCGTCTCTCTCCATGGCGCACGATCGCAACAATACCGACCCGATGCTCGGCCCGCTGCAAGACAATGGAGGAGGCACACTGACCCAGGCCCTCCTCCCGGGAAGCCTCGCCATCGATAAAGGCAGTAACAACCAGACGCCCACCGATCAGCGCGGTGCCCCCCGTGTTTTTGACGATCCTAACTCTGCCAACGGTGGCGGCAATAACAGCGACATCGGCGCCTTCGAGTTCCAGGGCACTCCGCCGGTGGTGCTCGCGAATATCTCGGGCCGGCTTCCGGTGGGAATGGGTGATAATGCTTTGTTCGCTGGGTTCATTGTTTCGGGCTATCAGCCGAAGAAAGTAATCATTCGAGCTATTGGTCCGTCATTGGGTGTTGCTGGGAGTTTGGCTGACCCCACGCTCGAGCTTCGTGATGGCTCGGGCGCCTTGCTGCAATCGAACGATAACTGGAAGGATTCGCCGAACAAACAAGCGATCATCGATAGCACCATTCCGCCTGCAAACGATCTGGAGTCAGCCATTGTGGCCACATTGCCTGCCAGCGCTTCGGGCACTAGTTATACCGCGATAGTGCGGGGAGCCGGTAATGGGACGGGCATAGGAGTCGTGGAAGTATACGACCTGGATCGCTCACTGGATTCGAAGCTGGCTAATATTTCCAACCGCGGATTCGTCCAGACCGGGGATAATGTCTTGTTTGCTGGAAATATCGTGATTGGACAATCATCGCAGAAAGTGCTTATCCGTGCCCTCGGGCCTTCCGTGCCAGTGGCAGGCGCAATGGCCGACCCGACTCTCGAGTTGCGTGACGCGAATGGCGCACTCATAGAAGCGAACGACAACTGGGTGGATAGCCCGAACAAGCAGGCGATCATCGATAGTACCATTCCACCAGCCAATGACCTCGAATCGGCCATCATTCGAACCCTAACTCCAGCGAACTATACCGCGATTCTTCGGGGCGTGAATGAAGGGACGGGTGTCGCGGTGGTGGAAGTATACGCGCTCCAGTAAGGGGACGGTCTCGCGAACCCGCGCTGAAATGCGAGACGCGGCGCACAGGCCTGGAACGAAGACACGTGACGTGCGAGCAGCTCCGTGGGCGGGGGATCGAGCGTCTTGCCGCAGGACGAGAACGTTGCACGCAATGGCGCTGACCCTGAAAGAGTCGGCGGTCACAGACCGCCGCTACAGCGGGAAAGCGCATGTGGAAAATGAAAGTCTCGCCTTTCGGCGCCGGAACGGGTAAGGCTTCCACAACGTGAAAGAGGAAATGGTAGATACGCATTCGAAGGCGCTGAAGATCAATCTGGATCAGCGCTGGTACGGGACGTTCGCGGAGATCGGGGCGGGGCAGGAAGTAGTGCGCTGGTTTTTCCGCGTTGGCGGCGCGGCGGGAACGATCGCGAAGAGCATGTCGGCCTACGACATGAAGGTGAGCGACGCCATTTATGGGCATGCGGAGCGTTATGTCTCGCGCGGACGGCTGCAGGCAATGCTCGACCGGGAGTTCGATCTGGATGTGGAGCGGCTCGGGCTGGACCGCGGCGATAGCACTTCGTTCTTCGCCTTCGCCGATACGGTGGTGGCGCGAAGCTTCCGCGGCGGCAACGAATGTCACGGCTGGATGGGAATCAAATTCCAAAGCCGCGTCCACGACGAGCCGAGCCAGATCGTGATGCACGTGCGGATGCTCGACGCGGAGGCGTCGCTCCAACAGGAAGCGCTCGGCATCGTGGGCGTGAATCTTTGCTACGGCGCGTTCTTTTTAAGCCACGCGCCGGAGGAGTTGGTCGAGTCGCTCCTCGACAAGCTGACCACGGGCCGCGTCGAGATCGACATGCTCGAATTCCGCGGGATCGAATTTCGCAATGTGGACAATCGCGTCATGGCGCTAAAGCTCGTGCAGCTCGGGCTGAGCGGCGCAGCCATGTTTGGTCCAAATCGCGAGGTGCTGCAGCCGTCGGACATTCTGCACAACAAAGCGGTGCTGGTGGAGCGGGGAAGTTTTCGCCCAACCACGCACGTCAATCTCGACATGCTGGAATGTGCGCTGGCGAAATTCAAAGAAGATCCCGCGGTGGCCGACAAAACGATCCTGCCGCTGATGGAATTGACCATGCGCAATCTGCTGGCGGGAGGCACCGAGGTGGACCGCCGCGATTTCCTCGCACGCGCGGACCTGCTCGCGGCCTGCGGCATGACGGTGCTCATTTCCGATTACTTCGAATACTACCGGCTCGCCGGCTACCTGGCTGTGCGGACGAAGGAGCGCATCGGTATCGTCATGGGCGTGCCGAGCGTTTACGAATTATTCGACGAGAAATATTACGCGCAGCTTCCCGGCGGGACGCTGGAGAGTTTCGGACGGCTCTTCAAGAACGACTTGAAAATCTATGTCTATCCGCTGCGCCGCGGTGAAGGCGATGAGTTACAAACCATCGACACGCTCAAGGTGGAGCCTGGGTTGGAACCACTCTACAAGTACCTCGTGGGCCGGGGCAGCTTTGTGCGGCTCGATAATTTCAATTCTCAGTATCTTCCCATCTTCTCGCGCGATGTGCTCAAGCGCATCGCCAGCGGCGATGAGAGCTGGGATAAAATGGTGCCGCCGCAAGTCGCGGAGATCATCCGTCACCGCGGCTTCTTCGGCTATAGGAAGAAGGAGTGACGGGCGAGGGGACCTAACGAGAGAAGGAGGACTAGTGTTTGGTTCTCACTCTTTTCTCGACAGATGAGCTATGGGCCGGGCTGCGAACCGACTGCTTGGTTATGGGGAAAGGTGGACGCGCCGCAGGAGTTCTTTGAACCGCGGATCAGAGCGGAGCGAATCGAAGTGTGGCCCCACCCGCAGTGAAGTCATGGTAGTAGCATGACTATCACAATCGAGTGCAAGGTAAGTCAGCGCTTTCTCCTTATCGCCTACTCCGAGATAAGCGTAAACCAGCGGTAACATGTCGCCCGGAGCGGCGAGACGCGCCTGCGTCAAAGCGAGCAACTTTTCCGCTGCGGCATGATCGTTAGCCAAGCCGTAAACGTAGGCGGCCAGGCCGGAAGCGTAAGCATCGGGGGCCAAGCGCTCCATTTCTCCCAGCTCGCTGATAGCCTCAGGAAATCGCCCTTCCTGCGCTTGAGCGAGGGCCAGCCAGAAATAGGCTGAGGGGTAATTTGGATCCAGCTCCAATCCTTCTTTGAGTGGCGCTTCGGCCTCCGGATAGCGGCGCGCGAAGATAAGAATTTTTCCGGCGTCAAAATGGATCACCGGCAAGGTTGGATTCAATTGGATCGCCAGGTTTATTTCGCGAAGAGCCTCGTCAAACCGGCCCTGGCAACCAAGAAACTCCGCATACCAGTGATGGCCGGTGGGATACTGCGGATTCAGGGCAATGGCGCTTTGGAATTCCTTTTCTGCCCCCGGCCAATCCCAGTAATAATTCATCGCGATGAGCCCAAGTGAAGCGTGTGCTTCGGCCAGCTTGGGATCCAACTCCAACGCCTTCCGCCCAGCGGTTGCCGCCTCGGCAAACTCTTGAGCTCGCAAAGGAGCGGATGTCATGAACTGCAGGACACAGCTTAATCCCGCGTAAGCGCGGGCATATTTTGGGTCCAGCGCGATGGCGTGTCGCAAATATCTTTCCGCCTCGGCGAACCGGTTTCCATCCCTCGCATTCCAAATGTAAATCCCTTTCAAATAGGCTTCAGAGGCAGCCGGATTCGAAGTGCCGCCTTCGTCGAATGCGACCGCCGGCACGGGAGGGACGGAGCGATGGACCAGCCAGAAAGCAGCAGCAACGGTGAGAACAAGGACAGCGGCCGCCGCGCCAAGAAGGCGTTGGCCAGGTCGATTCGTTACGGCCAATCTTTGTAACCTCGCCTCGAGCGCACTTATGCCCGGACGAGCGGCTGGTTCGAGCGCGAGCATCGTCCGCAGTAGGGCGATGATGCGTGGTGGCACTCGCGCCGCGCGTAATTGTTCGATCGGTAACGCGCCAGCTTCTTGCGCCTGCCGGATTTCTTGCACGGTCCTTCCGCGAAACGGCGTTGTTCCTGTCAGCGCGAACCAGAGCGTGACACCTAACGAATAAACATCGGAACGTATATCGAGCGTTGTCTTGTCAAATTGCTCCGGGCTGGCGAAGGCAGGCGTGCCGACAAACCCGCCTTGCGTGAGCGAGGCCGGATCGATCTTCGCCGTCAATGCTTTGGCCAAACCGAAATCGATGATCTTCACGCCCGGCACGCCGCCGGCTTCGTCGCTCGCCACGAGCATCACGTTCGCCGGCTTGAGATCGCGATGGACCAGCGCGTTCTTTTCTGCGAGGCCGAGCGCGGCCACCACTTGCCGGGCGATTGCGATCGTGGTCGGCGCATCGAGCGGCCCGGTCCGGTGCACGCGTTCCTCGAGCGTCTCGCCTTCGACTAACTCCATGGCGTAGAAAAAGTGGCCGGTATCTTCGTCCACACCGAATTGGTAGATGGTCGCGATGTTTGGATGCCGTAATTGCGCCGCCACCCGTGCCTCGCGCAGAAAACGTTCGCGCGCGGCGCTGCTTCCGCCGGCGTTGGCGGACGCCACAATCTTTATCGCCACGGCCCGGTCGAGCGAAAGGTCGAGGGCGCGATAAGTGATACCCATCGCGCCGCGACCCAGCTCCCATGCGGTGCCGTCATCGCGTCGCGCGATCCGGTAGTTCGCGAGCTGCTCCGGCGCATCGTCTTTCGCGGCGCTAACGGCGTCCGGTTCAAAACCGATGCGAAGCTGGCAGGGCATGCAGCCGATAGACCGCGTGAGCGTTGAGCCACACTCGGGGCAAACTGTCTGCTCGGCGACATCAGTCATATCCTCTTTGGGCACGACAAGGATGCTCGCGCGCTAACCAACTGTGACCACCTGATAAAGGTATCGCAGTTCGTCTTCCGTCTGCGCGGAATCCTGCACGGTGGCGGTGACTTCCTCGCGCAGCACTGCGCGATAGCGATCGCGCAAGCGCATCACATCCATTCGCAGCGTGGCCGGTTTTCGTCCCAGGCGGGCTGCCAACTCCTCATAGGGCGCAGCCGTTCCCATCGAGGGAGAGACGTGCGAGCGCAGGCAATCGAAGAGCGGGCTTTTCCCCGCGAGGGAATACTCCTGTTCCAGTCGAGCGATCGTCCGGCGCAGGAGTGCCGCGGCCCACTCCCTTTCGAAGATCTGCTCGGCGCTGCCGCCATTGTTGGAACTGTGGCTAGCCTCGGCCTCGATCAGCGCGGCCTCGCTCAGCGGCACGGTTATCACATTGCCGCTCCGTTTTTGCGCACCATCATGATCGCGCGCGTCAGCCAGGAAATGCTTGAGGGCGCCGAGCAGGAAAGAGCGGAACTTGCCTTTGGCCCGCTCCGCGCGCGCGAACGATCGGCTTTGGATGAGGTCGAAGAAAAACGACTGTGTCAGGTCCTGCGCATCAGGCCGGTCGTATCCTTTCCGCCGCAGGTAAAGATAAAGCGGTTGCCAATAAGTCTTACAGAGTTCGGCGAGCGCCGCGCGGGCCCTGCCAGATTCCTGCGATTCCGCCGCTTCGAGCACCACCGTCCAGCAGGTGGAAGCAAATAAATTTCCCAAGCTGGGCGTGGCCTCGGTCCCTGTCATCCGCCCGGCATTTAGCAGGATGATGCAAAGAAAGGAAAGAACGGATTTAGTTCCGGGCGGCCGGCCCTCTGATCAAAAATTCTTCAGGCCAAGCCCCTTTTCTTGTGACGCGGCGGAGATTTTTCCGAAGTACAAGGGTATGACCAAGGTTTTTGACCGAGGACTTCATACCGCTAACACTGCCATCTCTCCCAGGAACATTCCCAGAGCAGCCGCAGCGCTTGTCTTGGCGGCCGGCCTTTCGTTTCTCGCGCCTACGGAAGCGAACGCCGCGGGATACGGCGTAAACTTGCTCGTCAACGGAAATGCCGAAAACGGGCTTGTCGGCTGGACCCAGGCCTTCTCTCCGGCGGTAGTTCAGTATGGCGCAGAAGGCTTCCCGTCGACGACCGATCCCGGTCCACCCGATCGCGGGAAGGCATTCTTTGCCGGCGGTTCTACAGCCTCTAGCAGTCTTAGTCAGAGTATGGACGTCTCAGCCTATGCGGCGGACATCGATGCGGGGAAGGTCGTTTGCGACATTACTGCCTGGCTCGGGGGCTACCTCAACGATGGCGACTCCGCGCAATTTATGATGGGCTTCATGCAGGATGCCCTTAATGGCAACGGGAACGCTCCTACCTTGGGTCCCGTGTCGGCAGCGGATCGCGGCGGGAAAACCGGATTGTTACCGAGGTTTGAAACGGTGTCGGTTCCAGCAGGGACTCGAATCATTAAGGTCAGACTTAGTATGACTCGCGATCCCAATAACGGCGGATCTTACAACGACGGGTACGCCGACAGCCTGAGCGTTGTCTTGCGCGGACCCATCGTGGTGACAACGATTGCTGATAGCGGCGCGGGCAGCCTGCGGGATGCTATCCCTAGAGCCACGGTCATTACTTTTGATCCGACAGTTTTCGCTGCCAGCGGCGCGCCGCACGTGATCACTCTGACGCAGGATTTACCGCAGCTCACCACGGACCTCACCATCACCGGGCCCGGTGCGGACATTCTTACGGTGCAGCCGCTCTACGCTGCTGGATTCTCGTTTTACGCATCCGGCTCCAGCTCGTCCCAGCCGAAAATAAAGATCGAGGCATTAACCATGGGCGGTCAGGTTACTTCCTCGCTCGCGGATCTGACTCTCGACCATGTCGTTATCAGAGACATGCCCAGCGGGCAGGCTGGCCTTATAGCTCTAATCTCGACCGTGCATGTATCGAACTCGCTTATAACCAATAATAAGGTGAACCATGCTCTTATCTTTGACGCAACCAACGCCTTTCTCCAAAACTGCACGATTTCGGGTAATACATCGGACAACGGCATTGGTGTCGCGATTATCAGCTCGAAGGACAGCACAATGAGCGCAACCGGCTGCACGATCTCCGGGAACTCCGGAACTCCGAATAACTCTTCCATTGTTTACGCGACTCAGTCTAGCTTGTCGCTCGCTAACTGCACCATAAGCGATAACTCAGTTACCAGCGGTGATACCATTTTCGCAGCCGGACCATCCGGCACGACGATCGGCCTTTTCAACGACACCATCGCCGGAAATTTCGCCTCGAACTCGGTCCATTCAGACTCCGCTTCGAAGATCACTTTCAATAACACCATCTTCGCCGATAGTGGGCCCACCTTCTCCAGCACAAACGGCGGCTCGTTCTCGTCCAGCCCCGGCTACAATCTGAGCACTCACAACGATAATACGGTCCTTAGTCAAACCACAGACCTTAACGGTCGCGACCCGATGCTGGGGCCGCTCCAGGGTAACGGCGGGCCGACCTTCACCCGCGCGCTCCTGCCCGGAAGCCTGGCGATCGATAAGGGTAACTCGATTTTTGCAATCGACCAGCGCGGATTTCCGCGACCGGTGGACGATCCGAACTCTGCCAACGTTGGCGGGAATAACCCCACTGACATCGGCGCGTTCGAATTCCAGCTCCCTGCGCCTACACCTACTCCCGGCATTCTCAACAATATCTCGAGCCGGCTCCAGGTGGGAACGGGAGACAACGTTCTCTTTGCCGGGTTCACCATTCAAGGCACCGGCTCGAAGCAGGTGTTCATCCGCGCCGCCGGACCTTCGCTTGCCAGTGTCGGCGTAGCCGGGGCCCTGGCCAATCCACAGCTCGAGCTCCACGACTCCAGCAACACCATCGCCACCAACGATAATTGGCAGACGACCCAGATTGGTGGAGTCATCACCGCGGACCAATCCGCCGACATCCAGAGCAGCGGGTTTGCGCCGGCCGACCCGGCGGAGTCAGCGATCATCGCCACTCTGGCGCCGGGGGCTTACACCGCGATCGTGCAGGGAGTAGGTGGCGGGACTGGCGTCGGAACCGTGGAGGTATACGATCTGTCGCAGAACAATGGGGCGAACCTGACTAACATCAGCACGCGCGGCTTTGTGCAGCTGGGCGACAGCGTTCTGATCGGCGGGTTCACGGTGGCGAACCAACCGGTCAACGTGATCGTGGAAGCGGCCGGTCCATCGTTGCGAGCCATTGGCGTGGGTAACGCCATGGATGACCCGCAGTTGGAATTGCACGATGCCAACGGAGCCATCGCGGCGAATGACGACTGGCAAACCACGCAGATCGGCGGAGTGATTACCGCAGATCAAGCTGGAGCGATTCAGCAAAGCGGATTAGCGCCTGTCAATCCGGCGGAGCCGGCCCTGATCGCGCGGCTGTCGCCCGGCGCTTACACCGCCATCATGCGCGGAGCGAATAACACCTCGGGCGTAGGAGTGATCGCCATCTATACTCTGCCTTAGCTTTGCCTTTTAGGGGCGTGCCCCCGTGCTTCACCCATATGCAAGAAATGATTAAATCCATTGTAGCCACCATTGCCGCCGCCTTTTTTGGTTTGGCCTGCGCTGCCCAGGCCAGCGCCGCCAGTTATGGCGTAAACTTGCTGGTTAACGGAAATGCCGAAAACGCGCTTACCGGCTGGAACCAGACCGGCAGTCCGGCCGTAGTTCAGTATGCCGGCGCAGAAGGCGGCTTCCCGTCGACGACCGATCCCGGCCCTCCCGATCGCTTGAAGGCATTCTTCGCTGGTGGTTCGATAGCCTTGAGCGTTCTCGACCAGGATATCGATGTTTCGGCCAATGCGGCGGACATCGATGCGGGGAAGGTCGCTTGCGACGTTGAGGCATGGCTCGGTGGCTACGTTAATGACGGGGACAGTGCGCGATTCGACGTGAGCTTCCTAGATGGCGCCGGCAAGGACCTGGTATTCATTTCTCTCGGTCCGGTGACCCCCGCTGATCGCGGCGGAAAGACGGGTTTACTAAGCAGGGCAAAAACGGTGTACCTTCCAGCAGGAGTAAGAACCATTAGTGCGGCCCTCTACATGATTCGCGATGCAAATAACGGCGGAGCTTACAACGACGGATATGCCGACAACCTGCAAATCGTCCTGCGCGGACCTATCGTGGTGACAACGACTGTGGACGGCGGGACAGGCAGTCTGCGCGATGCCATCGGAAGAGCCACTATCATTACCTTTGATCCGACAGTTTTCGCTCCTGGCAGCGCGCCGCATGTGATCAGTCTAGGGCAGGAGCTACGAGACATCACCACGGACCTCACCATCACCGGTCCCGGTCCTGACATTCTTACGGTGCAGCCCAAGCCGCTCGGAGATGCCTCTGGCTCGTTTTCCGCCTCTGGCACGGCCTCGTTCCAGCCGAAAATAAATATTCAAGCATTAACCATGAGTGGTGGAAATTTCGGAGTTGTTTCCATGAACGCGGATCTGACTCTCGACCATGTCGTTATCAGAGATATACCAAACGGCGGATTCGCTGGCGTTGAGGCTGCTTCCTCGACGGTGCATGTATCGAACTCGCTTATAACCAATAATAAGGTTGACTATGCTCTTGTCTTTAGCACAACCAACGCTAATCTCCAAAACTGCACGATCTCAGGTAATACGTCAGGCAACGGGATTGGTGTGGCGATCTCCAGCTCGGGGGGCACGTTGAGCGCAACCGGCTGCACGATCTCCGGGAACTCTGGAACTCCGAATAACTCTTCCATTGTTTTCGCGAATGGAGGTAGTAGTTTGTCACTCGCTAACTGCACGATAAGCGATAACTCAGTTACCAGCGGAGATACGATTTTGGCAGGCGGACCATCCGGCACGATCATCGGTCTTTTTAACGACACCATCGCGGGAAATGCCGCCACCAATTCGGTCCATTCAGACTCCGCTTCGAAGATCACTTTCAATAACACCATCTTCGCCGATAGCGGGCCCACCTTCTCCAGCACAAACGGCGGCTCGTTCTCGTCCAGCCCCGGCTACAATCTGAGCACTCACAACGATAATACGGTCCTTAGTCAAACCACAGACCTTAACGGTAAGGACCCGATGCTGGGGCCGCTCCAGGATAACGGCGGGCCGACCTTCACCCGCGCGCTCCTGCCCGGAAGCCTGGCGATCGATAAGGGTAACTCGATTTTTGCAATCGACCAGCGCGGATTTCCGCGACCGGTGGACGATCCGAACTCTGCCAACGTTGGCGGGAATAACCCCACTGACATCGGCGCGTTCGAATTCCAGCTCCCTGCGCCTACACCTACTCCCGGCATTCTCAACAATATCTCGAGCCGGCTGCAGGTGGGAACGGGAGAGAATGTTCTCTTCGCTGGGTTCACCATCCAAGGCACCGGTCCGAAGAAGGTGTTCATCCGCGCCGCCGGACCTTCGCTTACTCAGTTCGGCGTAGCCGGGGCCCTGGCCAATCCCCAGCTAGAACTCCATGACTCCAGCAGCACCATCGCCACCAACGACGATTGGCAGACGACCCAGATTGGTGGAGTCATCACCGCGGACCAATCCGCCGACATCCAGAGCAGCGGGTTTGCGCCGGTCGACCCCGCGGAGTCGGCGATCATCGCCACTCTGGCGCCGGGGGCTTACACCGCGATTGTGCAGGGAGTAGGTGGCGGCACTGGCGTCGGAACCGTGGAGGTATATGATCTGTCGCAGAACAATGGGGCCAACCTGACTAACATCAGCACGCGCGGCTTTGTCCAGCTGGGCGACAGCGTTCTGATCGGCGGGTTCACGGTGGCGAACCAACCGGTCAACGTGATCGTGGAAGCAGCCGGTCCATCGTTGCGAGCCATTGGTGTGGGCAACGCCATGGATGACCCGCAGTTGGAGTTGCACGATGCCAACGGAGCCATCGCGGCGAATGACGACTGGCCAACCACGCAGATCGGCGGAGTGATTACCGCAGATCAAGCTGGAGCGATTCAGCAAAGCGGATTAGCGCCTTTCAATCCGGCGGAGTCGGCCCTGATCGCGCGGCTGTCGCCCGGCGCTTACACCGCCATCATGCGCGGAGCGAATAACACTTCGGGCGTAGGAGTCATCGCCATCTATACGCTCCCTTAGCCTTTTTTAAGATCCCGGGCATGCAACCTGTCAGGTGGTATCGCAAACTCCGTCGTTAACTAACGATGACTGACTGCGGTCGCCGAAAACCCCTGCGGCCACTGACACCGGCAGAGTTATCGCTTCTGGCGGCGGCAACGGTAACTCTCGTGGAGCGACCTCCCCGGCCCTAGCCTGAAGGCGCACTGGTTACACCCCTGGCAACCAGCTCGTGAAACAGATCGTCCATTTGTCGGGGCGTAAGAGCCATGCCGTGATTGATCCACCAGGACAAAAGCGAAAATAGAGATCCGGCCAGCGCGGACGAGAACGCTGTTCGTCGCGTGGCGTCGAGGGCGGAGAAGGAGGTCTGCCGTGCAAGACGGGTTTCGATGCCTCTCGCAAAATGCCCTTCGCCAAGCTCCCTCACGTCCTGAATCTTTCCCGATTCTATGAGCGCGTTATAGAAGTCCCGGCTTTCCGCGACGTGAGCGAAGAATTCGGCGACAGGCGCGACGCGATCGGACTGGTCGCCGTGGCGGGTCAACAAACTGGACATGGTGGCAAAGAAGTCATCCACGTCGCTCAAGAACAGGTCATTCTTGTCGCGATAATGGGCGTAGAAGGTGGAACGGCTGACCTTGGCGCGAGTCAGGACTTCCTGGACCGTCACGTCGTCGAAAGGTTTCTCGATCAGTAACTCGACTAGCGCATCGCCGAGGCGATCGCGCGTCCGAGTGACCCGGCGGTCGACCTTTTCATCGGTGTTTTCGAACATGAGGCGGGGCGGGTGTGCGGTTTCTCGACGTGGCGACGCTGGACAGGCCGGCGTTCGCACGTCCACAGTTTCGACATGAGAGATAACCGTTTAGGCGGGCTGGCGCTAGTAATAGGTGCAATCGCGGGATTGATCACGATGATTGTGCATCCAACCGGCCATCGCGGGGTGATGTCGCAACAAGAAATGGCGACGATGGCGCTGCTGACCCGGGCCGTGCACGGGTTTGCCATCGCCAGCCTGCCGATAGCATTCCTGGGCGCACTCGCGTTGACGCGACAATTGGGTTCGCCTGATCGGCTTTCCGTTCTCGCCCTGGTTGTCTATGGCTTCGGCGCAGTGGCGGTGATGATGGCGGCAACGATGAGCGGATTGGTGTTCCCAAGCGTGATGCAGCAATTGGTCGCGGGCGATCCGCTCACTGAAACAAGAAGGTTATTCCTGGATTACACCTTTCGCCTCAATCAAGCGTTCGCTTCCGTCTTCGTGGTGGCTTCCTGCGCAGCCATCCTCCTTTGGTCTGTCGGGATCTTGAGAACCAAAAGGCTGTCAGCCGGTCTCGGGATTTACGGACTGGTGCAGGGACTTGCGATAACTGTAGCGCTCTTTATCGGTCGCCTTCCTCTCGATGTGCATGGCTTCGGTCTTGTTATCTTGACGCAGGCCGTCTGGTTCATCATCGCCGGCGTTATGCTGAGGCGATGCCCAGAGCTACCCAGCGACACGGCGCGAGCAACGAACGTAGGCTTGTAGGCAAGGCGGGGGGTGGTAGGACGCCGCGCTGCGGCGTCTGAAAGGCGTTGGACCCCGAGCTCGATTACTAGGAAGATAGAGGCGCTGGCCAAATTCTGCGGACACCGCGGCGCGGTGTTCCTACCACGGAGGGACATGCTTCTGCACGTTCCTCCGATCGCGTCTATTGATATCGCAGGGCGACCATCGGATCGACCTTCGTGGCCCGGAGGGCAGGAATATAGCTGGCGAGCAAGGCCACGCTAATAAGCACCAGCGAGATCGTGGCAAACGTTGTGGTCGTTTACGCTTGCTTCGTTGCAACTCGCTCGAGCCGAGCTACGAAACGCGCCGGGGCGCCGCCCAGCCGCCAGCGCCGCGATAGCTTCGCGAGATGCCGAGACCCAGGCGTTCAAGGTCCGGTTCATACTCCCGTTGTTTGATCCACAACTTCAGGTCATCGCTAAAGAGCGTGGCTTCACAGGAGTAACATGCCGGAATGTCATCAGCGTATCCCGCATAGGTCACGACGCGAGTGCCAATCGGCCTCGCTCCCAATTGGGCGGCGACATGACTCGTATACCTCTTGAACAAGACGGTGGAGAGCGGCACCTCTCGGTCGATCTTGTGTCCGTAATGCATGTTTTCCTCGAAAGGATTGAAGAGGTAGAAGGCGTCATAATCCGCGAAGTCGGTCTCAATCACGTTTCCGTGAATGAACCTGACGTTGGCAAGCCCTAGATTGGTCGCAACTTGTCCCGCAGCCGCGACAAGGTCACTTCGTTGTTCCACGCCAGTGAAGTGGCCGTCCGTGAGAGAGGCGGCCACGAGACAGAACTTTCCCGGCCCGCATCCGATATCCAACACGCGTGTTTCCGGGGCAGTGACCAGGAATTTGGCAGCCTCAGCTACAGGCGTCCAAAAAGTTGAGGAGAGTTGCCGAATACGTCTCGGATAAATCAGGTCGAACTTTTCGTCTTCGATCGAGAAAGGCTCTGGAGTTTGGAAAACTTCTTCGGCTTGGGGCACGTGTACAATTAATCAGAAAAGCAGGAAAATAGGAAAAACTTTCCGATCCGGGCAAATGGCGTTGCCCCAAAACAACCCGCCCGTTCGGCTTCCTGTGTTCCTGATGCCTACGATGTCTCCTTCATGCGCTTGGTGGAACTTGCAGACCTGATCGATCTCGACGAAGAACAAAATAAATCGCCGTCCGACCCGTACATGCATCTAGATCTCGCCACCGTCTTGAACCTGATTTCCACCTTGACGCTGGTGGGTGCGCTCGTGTTTACCGGCTTGCAATTGCGTGCGTCAAATCGGGCGCGCCGTGACCAGGCGGCGATCACGGTGATCCAATCTGCCCAGAGCGAAACCTGGACCCAGGCGTCGGGTCTAATTCACCGGTCGCCGCAATTAGCAGAGGGAAGTTCTGAGCAGACGGTCCCGAAGGTGGAACTCGCTCTCTTTACGATAGGCATTCGGATAGAAGCGGTTGGCTACATGGTTTATGAACGGCTCGTCAATCTCGAAGCGGTAGATGAGTTGATGGGTGGATTCACGTTACTCTTCTGGTCGCGCGCGAAGACCTGGGCCAAGCGCCGGCGGGTCGAGCTGGGGGATCCGAAAGCTTTCGAATGGTGCGAATGGCTGGCACTCCGAATTGGCGAGAGACGTTCGAAAACACGTAGTCAGCCGGGCTTACTTGCGGGAGGGTTGGAAGGACTAGCACGCTCTTCCGTGCAGTCCGCATAAGGTCTCTATGTCCACGCTCAGCCACCTTTTCGACAACAACAAGGCTTGGGCCGAGCGCATCCGGCAGCAAGAACCGGAGTTCTTCCGCGACCTTTCGCAGCAGCAGTCGCCCACTTATCTGTGGATTGGCTGCTCGGACAGCCGCGTGCCCGCGAATCAGATCGTCGGGCTCGCGCCGGGGGAGTTATTCGTCCACCGGAATATCGCCAACCTGGTCGTGCACACGGACCTGAACTGCTTATCGGTAATGCAATTTGCGGTCGATCTCCTGAAAGTCCGCCACATCATCGTCTGCGGGCACTATGGCTGCAGCGGCGTGCTAGCGGCCCTTCGGCGTGACCGGCTGGGCCTAAGCGATAACTGGCTGCGGCACCTTCAGGATGTGCGGGAGAAGCATGAACAAGGTCTGGCGAGCGCAGGGAGTGATTTGGAGACGTCGAACCGGCTTTGCGAATTAAACGTCATCGAACAAGTGATGAATGTCTGCCAAACAACGATCGTCCGGGACGCATGGGAACGTGGCCAGGACCTGGCGGTGCATGGCTGGATTTACGGATTGCAGGATGGTTTGCTGAGGGACTTGAATGTCACCAGCAGCGCCTTTCATGAGACCTTGCCGACTTATCAAACAGCGATCTCAGCCTTGTCTTGATTTCATCTCTTTTTCTTGCAGGGAAAGCCATCGCATTGTCCCCCAAGTCATTCGCAGTTGATGTTGTGTTTCATTTAGAAAGACTCGCTGGGATGCGGCCTATCATCGCTTGTCTCGCAATGCTGATGCTTTGCTCGATGGCCGGTGGTGGGGAATTCGTTAAGCCGCTGAAGGAAGCCAGGACGCGCGAGGAGTTGCTTAGCCATTTCGGTAATACCGTAGGCTTTGGCTCAGTGGACCGGGCAGAGTTTCGAACTGCTGGGCGTGAGCTGCTCGCGCTGTGGTACTGCCCGTTTTCAGGCCGTGCTGCCTGTTATCTGCATGCCTACTACCATGACCAGACAAAGGATACCTGGATAGTTTTCATCGACCGGCTGATCGATCACACTGCCACGCTTTCCGCTGAGATGTCAGAGCGGGAACAGGCCCTCATTTTTAGAGACGGTGAGGGGAAGGTCGTGCTGAAAGAGTCCGTCGCAGCGTTGCCGGCTCAAGTATGGCTTGAAAGAAATGAGCGGCCTTGCGGTGCGGCTCTGATGCTTTTAAATAACATCCAAGACTAAAATGGAATAATTGCTTATGCCAAAATATGTGATCGAGCGGGAAATTCCTGAAGCGGGAAAGCTGTCGCCACAGCAACTTCAGGCCATTTCGCAGAAGTCGTGCGGAGTGTTGAAGCAATTGGGGCCGCAAATCCAATGGCTTCAAAGTTACGTGACCGACGACAAGATCTATTGCGTCTATATCGCTCCGAATGAAGCGATAGTTCGCCAGCATGCTGAGCAAGGCGGCTTCCCCGCAAACCGCATTGCGGAGGTCAAACAGATCATTGACCCAACCACAGCGGAAAGTACCTAGGCGCGTTGTAGGAGAAAAGGGGGGGCCAGGAGGTGGCGAGGTGATCGCTAGATTCCTGCGCGTTCGAGGAGTGAGTGCAGCACCTTTTCGGCTTCGAAAAATTCGGAGGCCATTTCGCGCGCGGCGCGGGAGTGCTGGGAATAGTCGGCGTTGATCCTTTTCACAGCTTCGGGGATTTCACCTAACGACTTAAAGCCGATGAGGCCGTCGTGTTTCCCGAAGATTTTTGTGAAACCGGTTTCCTGAATGATCACGGGGCGGCCGGCGGCGAGATAGCAGCCGCTCCGGTCACTGAACCAGCCGGTGTTGAGCCGGACATACTGGTCCTTGGCCACGGTGAATTCGCCTTTGGAGCGCCGGATGTAATCCCGGTAGAGCCGATAGTTCGCGCTCAGATCGTGCGGGGCGCGAAAGCGCCAGCCGTTACGCTCGAACTTCGCGCGCGTGCGCTCGTCCTTGATATCGGTCGCCAGCTCGAATGGCTCTCCGGATCTCTTTGGGGCGGCAACGAACCGGAGAAATTCGCGCGACTTACTCCAGAGATATTTTTCGCCGCGCCACTCGATATCCTTCAGCCCACTGGTGGACCAGTTGGCGACAGAGGTGAAAACAGCGGCGGGCAGGGGACGCCGATTGGTTTTCCAAAGATCGGTTACGATCGGTTGGCGCGTGGGAAGCCACTTCAAATTATGAGTGGGTACCGGAAAATCCTTCGTGCCGACGCTCTCGCCGAAGGTAAAAAGCGCGTGGTGGCGGCGGAGATACTTGATCGTGGCTTTTACTCGATGATCCACCTTGATCTGTTCCACGCCGGGATCGCTCTCGAGGTAGAGAATGCGATCGCTGGTGAGGAGGTCTTCATTGAATTCCTGCGTGCCGCAGACGTTTAGGATTGCGTCGGCTTCGCGGTACAGTTGCCGAATTCTTTTTAGGGGAAGGCCCGCGGTCGGGTTGCCAGGCAGGTAGCGGGCGCAGAAGCTCCAGCGTTGTTTGAAATCGAACTCCGTGGCGAGGTGTTTGAGGATCTTCGCGGCGTAATCGAATTCGTTGTTCACCTCGAAAGTGTCGGGGTTATATGGGAGTCGCGCGGAGTCCTCGATGTAAAAGACATCGTGCCCGAGCTTTTGCAGGCCAACGATGTAGTGGATGTGCTGCCAGATAACGCCCGCGATGGGACAGGAGCCCATGAAGCCCATGACGATGAGACGCTTTCGTTTCATGGGGAAGAAGGGGGAAACGTCCAACGTCCAACGTCCAACGTCCAACATCGAACTTGGAGGAAAGGCAGAGCTTGCCTCTCTGGAGTTGGACGTTGGACGTTGGACGTTGAGCGTTGGACGTTTCTGAAAATCGAAGAGCGCACGCTTAATCGTTGAACTTCTTGACCACGATGGCTGGATTGCCGGCTACGACCACATTGGCCGGCACGCTCTTCGTCACCACCGAGCCCGCAGCGACCACGGAATTTTCTCCGATCGTCACGCCTTTCAAAATCGTCGCATTCATTCCGATCCAGACGTTATCCGCGATGATCACAGGCATGGTGCGCAGCTTCGGGCGCGGCGGCCGGTTTTTGAAGAAGGGCGCCAGCGCCTGGGCATCGATGAGCCTTTGTGCGGGTTCGAGCGGATGAAAATCGGAGTCGGCGATGCCAACGTTCCATGAGATCAGGCAATGCGAGCCGATCTCGATGCGTTCTTCCGCCATGATCAGCGCGCCGTTCACGAGCGTGAAATCACCGATCGAGCACGTTCCGTTTTTGCCCAGAGCGAAGGAGCATCCGGCGTAACAGGAAACGTGATCGCCGATCCGGACCGCTCCCGGTGCAGTGGTGTGGAGATGGCGGAAAATCTGCGCGGTCTCGCAATAAAATCCTTCGCCGAAAATCACGTTCGGTGGAATGGGATGCACCCACCAATCGCTTTCCACGCGGCGGTCGGCGTTGACGTTACTCATTGGGACGAGAAGGATAATTGCCGGCCGCGTACAAGGTGGCGTAAACGCCGCGTTTCGTTAGGAGATCCGCGCCCGAGCCTTGTTCGACGATGCGGCCATTCTCGAGGACAACGATCCGGTCTACGCCGTGAATGGTCGCCAGCCGATGCGTGACGATGAGAGTAGTGCGTCCGTGCATGAGGTCTTTGATCGTTTCCATGATGGCAGCTTCCGTGGTGGGATCGAGCGCGGAAGTTGGTTCGTCCAGAAGCAGGATCGGCGCGTTCTTCAGAAAGGCCCGGGCGATTCCGATGCGCTGCCGCTGGCCCACGCTGAGATGGCCGCCGCGTTCGCCCACCGGGCTATCATAACCAGCGGGCAGTCGACTGATGAATTCATCGGCCTGGGCGCGACGGGCGGCCTCGCGAATTTCGACATCGGTCGCGTCGGGTCGTCCATAGGCGATGTTCTCGCGGATCGTCGTGGAAAAAAGAAGCGTGTCCTGAAGGACGATCGCGATCTTGTCGCGCAACGATTTTTTCGTTATCTGGCGCAAGTCGCGACCGTCAAGCGTGACGCGGCCTTCATCCGGATCATAAAAACGCGGCACGAGGCTTAGCAGAGTGCTCTTTCCTGCACCCGTTCCGCCGACTAACGCGACGATCTGGTTTGGTGAGATCGAAAGGTCGATCCCGCGCAAGACAGGCTGGTTGCTGGCATAACCGAAGGCAACGTTCTCAAAACGAATTGCGCCGGTCGCCTCTGTGATTTGCAGCGCGTCCGGTGCATCCAAGACGTCATCCTCTCGATCAAGGACCTCGAAGCAGCGACGGGCGCCAGCCGTGGCCCCTTCCATCGCCCACGCAGTGTAAGTGAGCGATTCGAGCGGCTGGTAAAGCATGAGGAGATAGGCGCTGAAAACAAGCAGCGACCCAAGTGTGAGCGTGCCGGCAAGGACGTGCAAAGTGCCCAGGTAATACATCGCGGCGGTGCCGATGACCATGAGCGTGCTGATCACGAGAGCGCTGTTCACGTTCGTGAGGGTGAGCCGCAGATTTGCCTGCAGGCTTTGCTGCGCCTGTAGTTGGAACTGGCGGACTTCCCATTCCTCGCGACCGAAGGCATGGACCATTCGCACCGAGCTGAGACCTTCCTGCGCCTGGGCGAGCAGAGCGCTTTCCTGTTCCTGGATCGAGGTGGAATCGCGCCGAATGCGATGCGCGAAAAAGTAAATCGCGGCTACGATTGCGGGCACGACCGCGAGCGAAAGTAGAGTCAATTGCCAGTCGATGTGAACCATCACGAAAAAAGTCCCGATCAACGTAATGATGGAACCGAAAATATTCGTGAAGCCCTTGTTGTAGATCGTCTGAATCGACTGCGAATCATAGGCCACGCGAAAACTTGAATCGCTCGAGCGGCGCGCGTCGTGATATTTCAACGAGAGCGATTGCAGATACGCATAGAGATCGGTGCGCAATTTCAGCAGAGCCTGCAAGCCAGCTTTAACGAAGATGTAATTGCTGGCCATGTTCGTTAGGCCCCAAAGAATTTGAATCCCGACCAAGCCCAGGCAGAGCAGGGGAATGAGATCGGGCGACGTGCCGAAGCGCGCGTGAGGATTCCGCGGCAGGATGTCGTCCACGATGATCTTGAAGGGCCACGGTTTGAGGAGACTTAGCGCGATGCCACAGAGCGAAAGGAGAAGGCCGATCACCGTCTGACCTAGAAATGGCCGGTAGTATTTGAGGGTGCGGCGATAAATCGACATTGGAATTTATGATTGCGGATTGCCGATTTCAGATCGAACTAACGCGCGGCTTCGTCGCGGCTCATGCTAAGTCCGAAATCGAAAATCGAAAATCTGAAATTCTCCCATGCAACATCTTATTGAAATCTGGTTCCATTGGGTGCTAACCGGCGGGTACGCGGCGGTTTTTTGGCTCATGGCGCTCGAAAGCACCGTCTGTCCGATCCCGAGCGAGGTGGTGATTCCTCCGGCCGCGATCGTGGCCGCGACGCAACAGGGGGCGGGGATGTCGCTGATCGGAGTGGTCATCGCCGGCACGCTCGGTTCGTGGTTCGGCTCCGCCATCATGTATTGGGTGGCGCGCTGGCTGGGGCGCGTGGCGATGCTGCGCTGGGGTAAATATTTTTTGGTTCCACCGGCCAAATTCGCCCGCGCAGAAGTTTTCATGCATCGGTACGAAGCTGGAGGAATTTTTTTCGCCCGTCTGCTGCCGGTGATTCGTCATCTCATTTCCATTCCGGCCGGGATCATTCGCATGGGGTTTGTGAAATTCAGCATCCTTACGTTCGTCGGCGCGGGCACTTGGTGCAGCGTGCTGGCGTGGCTGGGAGGAAGGGTCGGAGCGAAGCTGACTCCAGAGCAACTCCAGAACGCAGACGCGATTGTCAAGGCGACCAAGTCCGAGTCATTCCCGATCATCGGTGCGGTGTTGCTGGTTTGCGTCCTCTATTTTGTGGCGATGAAGCTCACCGCCCCCAAAGCAGCGGCGGCGAGCGAAGCCTGATTGCTTCGCCAGAAGTTCCAGACGTGTTCGAAATCCGGACACGGATGTAACGCTATTTTCGAACGGCGGTTCAAGATTAGTGTCGAATCTCGCGATCCTCAGTGGACATGTAATCTAGCGGCCACGTGGCATCTATATTGCTTAATTTTGGACACAACCTTTATGAAACAGACCAATCAAATCCTCAAGCCGCGTCAAAAACTTTCCCTCGGCGATCTCATTTTTGCCGTGAGTTCCTGCACGAAGAACACCAAGGAAACCGTCGCTGCGGTGGCCGATCTTTTGGGCAGCGGTCAGGTGCGCCTCGAGAGCAACGGCCATTTCACGCGCGCCCGGGTTTGCTAAGCGCGGTCTCTTAAGCTTTCAAAAGCGTCGCCTCAGCGGTCGATCCGCCGGAGCGGCGCTTTTTTGCGTACAAAACGCTTTCCGTTTCACTTCGCGCTTTTATCTTCCTCCAGTGATCGATCGATATTCCCGGCCGCAGATGAGCGAACTTTGGTCGGACCAGCGCAAATTCGAAATCTGGCTCGAGATCGAAATCCTAGCCTGTGAAGCAATGGCCGAACTCGGTCAGATCCCCAGGACCGACGCGGTGGAAATCCGGAAGCGGGCCTGTTTTTCCATTCCGGAGATAGCGGAGATCGAAAAACGCACGAACCACGATGTGATCGCCTTCCTGGAAAACGTCGCCTCTTCCGTGGGTCCGGCGGCCCGCTGGATGCACCAGGGCCTGACGTCATCCGATGTTCTGGACACAACGCTGGCAGTGCAATTAACCGAAGCGTGCCGGGTTCTGGCCACCGATCTGGCCACTTTGCGGAAGACTGTCGCCGCGCGTGCGCGCACCTTCAAGATGACGCCGATGATCGGCCGCAGCCATGGCATCCACGCGGAGCCGATCACGTTCGGGCTGAAGCTCGCCTTGATGTTCGACGAGTTCGGCCGCGCCGAGGAGCGATTGGCGCAAACAAAGGAGCGCATCCGCGTGGGGAAACTCAGCGGCGCCGTGGGGACCCACGCGCACTTGGATCCGGCGACTGAACGCGCTGTTTGCGAAAAACTCGGATTGAAAGCGGCAAATATCTCCACGCAGATTATTCAACGCGATCGCCACGCGGAATTTTGCACGACGCTCGCGTTGATCGCATCGAGCATCGATCGCTGGGCCACTGAATTTCGCCATCTCCAGCGCACCGAGGTTCTCGAGGTGGAGGAATTTTTCGCCGAAGGGCAAAAGGGCAGTTCGGCTATGCCGCACAAACGGAATCCGATTACCGGCGAACGCTTGAGCGGGCTGGCGCGTGTGCTCCGGGGGAATGCCGTGGCAGCGCTGGAAAATGTCGCGCTCTGGCACGAACGGGACATCAGCCATTCCAGCGCCGAGCGAATCATTCTCCCTGATTCCTGCATCCTGCTGGACTATATGCTCGCGAAGCTGAACGAGTTGGTGGACGGCTTGCAGGTTTACCCGGAGCGGATGCAGCAGAATCTTGAACTGAGCAAAGGGCTCTACTTCAGCCAGTCGATCTTGCTGGCGCTGACTCGAGCCGGTGCCGAACGGAAAGCCGCCTACGAAGCGGTCCAGCGGGCCGCGATGCGAACGTGGAAAGGCGACCAGCCATTCGCGAGCAATGCGAAACAAGAGCCGGAAATTACGGAGCGGCTTTCAGAATCGGAGATCGACGCGCTTTGTTCGCTCGACGTTCATCTGAGACATGTCGACGAGACGTTTCGAGCGGTTGGTTTGGAATGAATCCGATTCGTTAAGACCGGGCGTGGCTAATCAAGCAGCCGCGGAGTTCAAAACGAATTCGGCTATTCGAGCGAAGGAATCGAGACTCACACTTGCCGTTTCGAATTCTGTCCCCACCGACGCGCGCGCCTGCGGATCAAGGGTGATGCGGACGCGGCTGCTTTCGGGTTGCAGCACGAGCTGAGCTACTTCGAAGCGATCGGACAATTCGACGGCCGCGACTTTGCAGATCGCCACCAGCTGCAAGGTCATGGGTGCAACGGTCCCAGCGATTAGCTGAATGCACGCAGTTTCGTTCACCAACTCGACCTGATTGATATCGAATCCATTGTGAGTGCGAATTGAGTCGGCGGGACGACGTGTCGGCACCACGCGCAGGGTCCTGATTTGTCCGCGGGAATCGAGCTCCACCATCCCGAGTTCGAAGCCGGGCCCCCAGGGATTCTCGGCGCCGGCGACCGCCAGAAGTTGGGTCAACGATAACGTAGTGGCAGATGGCTTGGCACGGATGGTTCCGATCTGGAGCCGTGGCGTAAACTGAACTGAGATCACCTGCATGCCCAACCCGAGAATAACCGCGCTCCCGTTCGAGGTCGCAATCTTCGCGGATGGCGAAGGCCGGACCGTAATTTGGGGCGGCTCGAGAATGGCCGGCTCGACCGGACGGACTTCGCGCGCGGCTGGCGTATGCGCAGCGGGCTGTGGTGCAATCGCTGGAAGCGGTGGCGGAACGACTGGCGCTTGATGAACAGCTTCGGGTTCTGGCTTAGCCAAAGGAGTTTTCTTAACCGGTTTCTTACCATTCCCGTGCCCCGCCGGCTTGGGCTCATCAGCGGTAGCAGACCCGGGTTCTTCGCGTGCTTGAACCGGCATTTTGTCCTTTCGAACAGTGACCGGCGGGGGCCCCTTCACCAGAGTTTCCCGGACCAGCGCCACGAGCGCGTCCGACACAAACGGCTTCGCGATTGTAGCCACCACGTTGCTGCAGCGCTCTGCCGTTGCCATCATCTCCGGCACATGCCCGGACATCATCACCACTGGAATCCGAGCTGTCGCTTCGTTTCGGAGAAGCCGCTCACAAACCTGGTCGCCTCGGAGATCGGGTAGGTCGTAATCGAGCAGGATCAGATCGGGAATCAGCACTTCCGCACGTCGCGCCCCTTCGGCGCCGGTAAACGCGGTGGTAATTTGCAGACTCGGATCCGCTGTGGAGAGAACGTCCTCCACGAAAATCAAGAGCATTTCCGTGTCGTCGATCACGACGATCTTCTTTCCCGTTCGGGTAGCCGTTTTCGGCTGCTTTGTCCCGCGGGGTGAGGGCGACGGAGCGGGAACAGAAGCGGCCGGAGGCGTCGGCGCCCTTAGCTCTTTGGCACTGGGTTTCGTCGCGCGGAGAGCCTCGAGAAAATGGTGCTGCCAAGGTCCTTGAATAGTGCGAGGGGAGTTCACGTCTCGCTCCGCTTCTCTTCCTCGGGCGTTTTTCCAACGCAGCAACTCATGCAACGCGCTGATTCCGAATTGGCCGGACGCAATCGCATGACAGATTTGTCCCTCAACAAAGTGCACCTCACCCGTTCGACCTCCCTCCGCTTCGATGCTCAAGACCGCGGTCGCACCGCTCACCGCTTCCAGCGGAATGAGATCCCTGAGGTTTAGATCGCGCAGGGTGCCGCGCGAATCGCCGGAGCGCGATTCGGTCCATGGCCCCAGCAGCGCCTGCACCGCCGCGCCGAAATCAGCCAGCTCAAAAGGCTTTTCGATGAATTGAATGGCATTTTTCCCGTAACGTTCGGAGGCCAGCGCCGGCGATGTCCCGGAGGCAATGGCAAGCACGCGAGCTTCGGGATGCGCGAGGGACATCCGGTTCAGGAATTCGATCGCGTTAGCCTGGGGCGGATCGAAATCGACAATGAAAAGCTGCGGCAGCTTTTCCGCTGCGGCGGACCCCGCGTCGCTAATGGATTCCACCACGTGCGTCCGGTGACCGGGAGCAAATTTCTTCAGCGCGGACGTGATCGCCGCAGCCAGCGCGTCGTATTCTTCGATGAGAAGAACGCTAGGCGCTGTCCCGGCAGGAGATTCGAGGGATGCAGGCACGGCGATAGCGGCTGAAAGACGCGAGGATAGAAGGAGCACTCAGCATGTCAAAGCAAAGCAAGCGCAAGTTGCGTGCCTCCGGGTGTCCTGAACGAGTGCCTCGATCCGTTACTCGAAGCGCAAGGCGTCGATCGGGTCCAGTCTCGCGGCGCGGTAGGCCGGATAAAATCCGAATCCGATTCCAATCGCAGAGCAAACAATCAGGCCGGCCAGGGCCCATCCAAACGGGAAGATTAAATTGGCCTTCAACCACAGCGCGAGCAAGTCGCCGCCGATCACACCAAAGATAATTCCGAGAACGCCACCCGCCTCCGAAATGAAAACCGCTTCGGTCAGAAACTGGCGCAGAATATCGCGGCTCCGGGCTCCAATCGATTTGCGAATCCCAATCTCTTTCGTCCGCTCCGTCACGCTCACTAACATGATGTTCATGATCCCGATCCCAGCCGCGACGAGCGCGATCAAGCTAATGACGAAAGCTCCGATTCGCACCACGCCGGCAATCGATTCAAAGGCGCTTTTGAGAGAGTCATTCGAATAAAGCTCGAAATCGTTTTCCTGTTCCGCGCGAAGTCCCCGAGCGATTCGCATCGCACCCATTCCTTTGTCCAGCGTCGTATTATAGAGTTCCTGCGAAAACGATTGAGTGGCGATATTCACCGTGCGATTCGATTCGCCGAAGTTTTCAAAAAATCGCGTGATCGGAATGACGCAAATATCGTCCTGGCTCTGACCGAAAGCAGTGCCCTTTTCCGCCATCCCGCCGATGATGGTAAAATTATGACCGTTCAATTTGATCGTCCGCCCAATCGGTGATTCATGCGGGAACAATCGCTTCTCGACCGCCTTTCCGACGACGATCACACTTCGCGAGAAAGCGACGTCTTCATCGTTAATATTCCGGCCGTAGGCGAGCGTGTAGGAATTGGCGACGAGAAAGCTTTTATTCGAGCCGGCCACGGTCAGGCTCGGTGTGGTTTTCATGCCGTTGTAAACGGCCTGGCCTTTGAAATCGAAGCTCTTCAGGCAGATCTCGCGCGCGTTCCCTTCCATTAATTCATAATATTTCAGCGCTTGCCGGTAGCTGATGTTGTGCCGGTTCTCATACTTTTTCTGGGCGCGGCCGCCGGCGTTGACGTTCGCGGGATACTTCGCGAACTGAAA
This sequence comes from Spartobacteria bacterium, assembly GCA_003134785.1. GTDB lineage: Bacteria > Verrucomicrobiota > Verrucomicrobiia > Chthoniobacterales > UBA10450 > AV80. The sequence goes on along the minus strand of PLCN01000015.1, from coordinate 55,278 downwards.
AATATTCGAGCCGAGAAAACTGATGCCGCTCTCGATGGAAGTCTGCAACGCCCCAATCGCGGTCATGACCGAGATGACGGAAAAGACGCCGATGGTGATGCCCGTCATAGTGAGCGCCGATCGCAGCTTATTCGCCCCAAGCGAAATGACAGCCATGGTGATGATTTCGCGGAAGCGCATATCACTCGTATCGAAGAGCGGTGACCGGATCGAGCCGTGAAGCCGACCACGCGGGCGCGAAGCCTGAGACCAATCCGGTCAGGACCGAAACGATCATGCTCGTGACGACGAGTCCGAGCGAAATTTCGATCGGGAACGAGGGCAACGCCTTCCCGATCGCGAGGCACATGAAGAAGGCGAAGGTAAGTCCGATCAAACCGCCCACGAGGCAGAGCGCGGTCGATTCGATCAGAAATTGCAGCAGGATCGTCCGCCGGCGCGCGCCCAGTGCCTTTCGTGTTCCGATCTCTTTCGTCCGCTCCTTCACACTCACGAAAGTGATGTTCATGATTCCGATCGCGCCAACGAAAAGCGATAGGCCGGTGATAAACAAACCCGCGACCGCGATCGAATTCTTCACCGGATCCAGCGTACTCTTGAAAGCCTGCTGCTCGTTGATGGCGAAGTCGTTGTCTTTCTCGGGCGGCAATTCGCGCACGCGTCGCATGTAACCAATTAATTCGTCTTTGGACTCCGCGAGCTTGGTCTTGTCTTTCACTTTCACCCGAATCTCGGATTCGCTTTGCGCGCTGAAATATCTTTTGAAGGCTGGCAACGGGATCGCCACCATCGAATCCCAACTGAACAATCCCAGAAAGGTGCCCTGCCGCGTGTTTACCCCTATCACTTTAAAGGGCTGACCATTGATCAGCACCATTTTGTCGATCGGATTCTCGGAAGGAAACAGTCCGTCGGCCACGTCGTAACCGATGACCACGACGTTCGCTCCGCCGCGCGATTCGATTTCGTTGAAGAAGCGACCTTTCGCGCAATCCACCGTGGAGATCGCGAGGAAATCGGACGTAGTCCCGAGCATGTAAACGTTGTTCACCTGGTTCTCGTTGTACTTGACGCTCCGAAACCAGCTCGAAGCCGGGACCGCGATCAGCAAATTCGATTTCGGCGCCGCCCCGATCATGCGGTTGATTTGCTCCGCGTATTCGGTCTTGATCTTCTTACGGCTGCGAAAGTTCCACCAATCATCCTTTCGAATCCAAGGCTGCTGATCGACGTAGAGCACATCGTCGCCGAGCACAGCCATGCTTTTGTCGAATCCGGTCGAAATGCCGTTGATGGCGGTGCCCATCAGCGTGACCGCCACTATGCCGATAATCACGCCGAGCGCGGTCAGCATGGAACGGGTCTTGTTCGCGTACATTTGCGCGGCGGCGATTTTCCAACTTTCCGTGAGTTCGTAGAGAAAACGTTTCATCGAATGCCCTAGCGTTACGTGAAGGCGAGCGTTTGGATCTCCGTCGCCTCCGAAAGAGCATCGCTCTCGATCAAGCCGTCGCGCAAATGGACCGTGCGCCGAGCGTGATGCGCGATATCCGCCTCGTGCGTGACCAGAATGATGGTGTTGCCGGCTTGATACAAATTTTCCAGAAGCGCCATGATTTCTTCACCGGTCTTCGAATCCAGATTGCCGGTCGGTTCGTCCGCGAGAATGATGGAGGGATTGTTGACCAGCGCCCGGGCAATGGCCACGCGCTGGCGCTGACCGCCGGATAACTCGTTAGGCTTGTGCAGGAGCCGTTCCCCGAGCCCGACATCACGCAAGGTTTGCGCGGCTCGTTCCTGGCGCGTCACCGGATCAATTCCCGCATAAATCAGGGGAAGCTCGACATTTCGCAGGCTGGTGGCGCGGGGAAGAAGATTGAAAGTCTGAAAGACGAAACCGATCTCGCGATTTCGGATCGCGGCCAGCTCGTCGTCATCCATCGCCGAGACGTCTTTACCGTTGAACTCATAGCGGCCGGAACTCGGCGTATCCAGACAGCCGAGCATGTTCATCAGCGTAGATTTGCCGCTGCCGCTCGGCCCCATGATCGCGAGATACTCGTTGCGATGAATCTGGAGCGTCACTCCGCGCAAGGCATGGACGGTTTCCTCGCCCATGACGTAATGCTTCGTGATGTTTTCGATGTCGATGACGATCGGGCCGCGCGGTCGCATCGTCTCGGTGTTCAGCATATTCGTCTCAAGGTCAGCCAGACGTGCTGGCAAAATCCGCACCGGAGCGCGGCCTATTTCGTCGTGGTTTCCTTGTCGATGGTGACCTTCGCTCCGTCCTTCAATTTTCGGCTAATCGCACTGTAGCTCCCGGAAATCACTTCGTCGCCGACATTGATCCCAGTCTTGATTTCCATGGAAGTATCGTCCGCGATTCCGGTGGTCACCTTGACCATCTGCGCTTTGTCTCCCTTTTTGAGGAACACGACCTTCGACAGCTTTTCGCGGTCCAGTTTCGCGGTCGTTTTTTCCTGACGATCGTTCGACACCTCGGCATTATTGTCGACTTGGTCTCGCTCGGCCACTCGCTGTTTCCGCTTTTCGATTTCCTCCGGGCTCAGGTTCGTGTCGCCTGTACGAATCGTTACGCTTTGCATCGGCACCGCGACCACATCCTTGACCATGTTGGTTTCGATATCAGCCGTGCAGCTCAAACTGGGACGCAGCGCCACGTCGTGATCTTCGATGCGAATCTTTACTTCAAAATTCGTCACCTCTTCCTGCGTCCCGGCGCCCGTGGTTTTGCCCGTGTTCGCGATCAGTTGAACCGTGCCTTTGAATTTGCGTTCCGTGTAGGCGTCGATCGTGACGGTAGTCTTCTGGCCCACCTTCACGTTCACCACGTCGTTTTCATTAACGTCCACGCGCGCTTCCATGTGGCTAAGGTCGGCCACCCGCATGACTTCTGTCCCCGCGAACTGGTTCGTCGCGACCACCCGTTCCCCGAGCTTGCTGTTGAGAACCGTGATAGTCCCATCGATCGGCGAGTAAATCGTAGTCTTGGAAAGCTGATCACGCGCCTGACTGGAGGCCGCCTCCGCGCTCTCGATTGCGTGCTGCGAACTGTCGACGGTGGATCGCGCGACATCTCGTGCGGTTTGCGCGACCGAAAATTCGGACTCCGAAATCATTTTCTTGGTAAACAAATCCTGAGCGCGCCTCAAATCCTGTTCTGTCTTGGCCAGCGTGGCCTTCTGTTGCAAGTAAACTGCCTTCGCTCCGCTGATCGCGGCGTCCTGCTGCTCGACCAAAGCCTTGTAAGAGTCGGGCCTGATCTTCAGGAGCAAGTCGCCTTTTTTCACCGCCATGCCATCCTCGACCGGCAGCTCGATGATTTCGCCAGCGACCTCGGGCGAAATTTTCACTTCCACTTCCGGCTGCACTTTTCCCGTCGCCGAAACAGTTTGCAGGATGGTTTTCTTAATTGCTTTCTCAGTCGTGACCGGGATCGGCTTTTCCCGCTTCCCGAGGATCGTCGAGACAATGATCCAGATGAGCAGGAGGAACCCAACGATGGAGTACCATCTGCGCCAAAACGGTCTCTTCTTCTTCTTCTTATGCGGGGCGGGACTGGTAGCGACTTGATGCATTTCTTGGGAGGTGAATTTCAGCCGAGAGAATTAGTGGCTTTTTAGACCTTTGGAAAGCAAATCTCGTTCATTTGGGAGGGCGCAGACTAGTAGTGCAGGAACCGTGCGAGGCAACCTGCGGATGCTCATATATTAGTAAGATGCCGCCGGGGCAAGGAATGGATTCAAGATATTGTTAGGCCATCCCGGCCCGCTCCCCGATCCGATCGATCGCCCAAAGGGCATGCTCCGCAATGAGCGGTTCGGAATCACGCGCCGCGCGCTGGAGCGCGGGCAGGTCGGTAGCGTCACCCGTGTTTCCGAGCGCGACGCAGACATTTCGCAATAGTCCCCGGCGCTTGATTCGCTTGATGGGAGAGCCGCGGAAAAGCGCGCGGAACTGCGCGTCGTCCAGCGCCAGGTAATCGCGCAAAGGCCTGCCGATGGCCGGTCGCGCCGCGAAGGCAGCTTCGCGCGAGACCTCGGCGAAGCGGTTCCAGGGGCAAGCATCCAAACAATCATCGCAACCGTAAATCCGATCGCCGATGAGGGGCCGTAGCTCCAGAGGGATCGCGCCCTTGAGTTCGATGGTCAGGTAAGAGATGCAACGGCGTGCGTCGAGCCGATGGGCCTCCGTAATCGCTCCGGTCGGGCAGGCGGTGATACAGAGCGTGCACGTCCCGCAGCGAGCTGGCTGCGGCGCGTCCGGAGGAAGTTCAAGCGTAGTCAGAATTTCCCCCAGGAAAAACCAGGTGCCGAGTTTTGGATCGACCAGCATCGTGCTCTTCCCATGCCATCCGATCCCGGCGTCCGCCGCGTAATCGCGTTCCAGGATTGGCCCCGTGTCCACGTAACACTTTTGCCTGCCGCCATGATCGTCGAGACAGGCACTCAATTGCTCCAGCTTCGGGAGCATGACGCTATGGTAGTCTTCGCCCCAGGCATAACGCGCAATTCTCCCTGTGGCGTGGAGCGGTCGCCCCTTGATTGGCATCGCGCGCAGCGTCGTATTTCCCTGCCAATAATTCAGCGCGACCACGACCACCGAACGCGCACCGGGCAAAACTTGTTGCGGATCACACCGCTTCTCTTCTCCGCGGGCCAGCCAATCCATCTCACCCGCCGCTCCCGCATCCAGCCACGCCCGAAATTCCTCGCCGTGTCGTGCCGGAGCAGCAGCCGCGATTCGACACGAATCGAACCCCAGCGCTCTCGCCTGCTCCTCAATTTCCCGCTTCAAATCGGCGGCCGCTTCCTGCTGCGATCGGTTGAATATTGGAAAGGTCGAAGTCACAACTTCTCGAGGCTCTTCAGAATGGCGTCTGCCACTTCGTCGTGCGTAAGGAGCGATGTGTCCACTCGAACGTCGGCCGCTTCGCGATAGAGCGGCTCACGCACCCGCAATAATTCCACCATCGTTGCGCGCGGGTCTTCCGTCTGCAAGAGCGGTCGCGTCGCACGCCGTAAAATCCGGCGGAAAAGCGTTTCCTCGTCGGCCTCGAGGCTCACCACGCTGCCGAGTTCCTGAAGCCGTCTCACATTCTCCGGACGCAGCACGATGCCGCCGCCCGTCACGATGATGGCTGGCGCGGCGTCGGACAATTGCCCGAGCGCCTCCGATTCCGCATCCCGGAATTTCTCCTCGCCAAACCGGGCGAAAATCTCCGCGATCGCCAAACCAAATCGGATCGAAACAATTTCATCCGTGTCGAAACGGGGGAGTCCGGTTCTCCGCGCCAGCGCTTTCCCGGTCGAGGACTTTCCCGCTCCCATGAACCCGATGAGCACAATGGACTGGCCGCGCCCGGTCATACCGGAATGTAGAGGCGCTTGTGCCAAGCGCCTACGCGAAACAACAGGCGCTTGGCACAAGCGCCTCTACAGCAAAAAAGCCCTTTACAACCCGACCGGTTATGGGGAACTGGAGCCATGGCTGAATCAAGATCCACCTCGCTCGTGGCCATCATTATGGGCAGCAAATCGGATTGGGATACGATGCGGCACTCCGCTGAGATGCTGGATGAGCTCGGCGTGCCTAACGAGTCTCATGTCCTCTCCGCGCATCGCACGCCGGAGGCGACAACGGAATTTGCTCGCAACGCCGTGGACCGCGGACTGCGCGTGATCATTGCCGGCGCCGGCGGCGCCGCGCATTTGGCTGGAGTGATCGCCGCGCACACCTGGCTCCCGGTGCTCGGCGTGCCCATTCAATCGCAGGCGCTCCACGGATTGGATTCGCTTCTATCCATCGCGCAAATGCCCGGTGGCATTCCCGTCGGAACGCTCGCCATTGGAAACGCGGGGGCGAAAAATGCCGCGCTGCTTGCGGCCAGCATCATCGGAATTACCGACGAAAAAGTTCGCGAAAAACTCCTGGCCTTTCGAAAGAAGCAGACTGACGCGGTGCTCGCTACGCGGGTGCCGAGTTGAAGACTAAAACTGTAGAGGCGATTTCTGATCACCGAATGTGGCATCGGCATCCTGCCGATGATCCCGAGCTGGGAGAGAGGGCCACGAAAGCCGCCATAGCTGAAGCGGTCAACCTGCTGCGAAATGGTGAAGTCGTCGCGCTGCCAACCGAAACGGTTTACGGGCTGGCCGCCGACGCCTTGAACGCGGCAGCAGTCGCGAAAATATTCGAAGCGAAAGAGCGTCCGCGCTTCGATCCGTTGATTGTTCATTTGCCCGATCGTGAGTGGCTGGAAAGAATCGCCGACCTACAGGCGCAAGATGGGAAACTAATCTCCAGGCTTGCGGATGCTTTTTGGCCAGGACCGTTCACGATCGTTTTGCCGAAGCGTGAAAATGTTCCCGAGATTGTCACCGCCGGTCTCGGCACGGTTGCGGTTCGAATCAGCGCGCATCCGGTTTTCGCCGCAGTGGTTCGCGCGTTCGGTGCGCCGTTAGCCGCTCCCAGCGCAAATCGATTTGGGCGCGTCAGTCCAACGACCGCTCATCATGTTCTTGATGAGCTGGACGGGCGCATTCCGTTGATCGTTGATGCGGGACCGACAACTCACGGAATCGAATCGACTATCGTCGCCCTGCGCCACGGCAAGATCGAGATCCTGCGGCGCGGTCCGGTGACCGGAGAGCAACTACGTGGCATGGGCTTCCAGCCCATGTCTCATCGGCAAGATGCCGATGCCACGGATGCGGCCCGCGCCAGAGGCTTCCAGCCGATGGATCCTTACGAACACCTCTCAATCCGCCAGGGCGCTTACCTTCCGCATTGGACACAATCAGGCGCCACCTACGCCGTCACGTTTCGTTTAATCGACTCACTGCCCAAGAATATTCTAGCGGATTGGGAATTTGAACGACGTGATATTCTCCGAACCGCGGGACTCCAGAAACGCGAAATCAGCAAAGTTGAGCAGGAACGATTAGCCAGGTTGTTTTCCGAGAAGATCGAGCGTTATCTGGACGAGGGTCATGGAGAATGTTGGTTGAGCGAAGCACGAATTGCCAGTGTCGTGCGGGATGCACTTTCGCATTTTGAAAACAAACATTACCAGCTTGCGGCGTGGTGCATCATGCCAAACCACGTTCACGTTGTCGTGCGCCCGAAATCTGGGCACACGCTTACCCAGATTCTGCACTCATGGAAATCATTCACGGCGAAACAAGCGAATCGTGTGCTGAACCGGGAAGGAACCGTTTGGCAACCGGAAACGTATGATCGTTTAGTTCGAAACGAGCAAGAGTTCAGAAATCAAATCCGGTACGTGTTGGAGAATCCGGATAAGGCTGGTTTGAAAGCCTGGCCCTGGCGTGGCACGGGCTTCCAGCCCGTGTCTCGTCCGCAAGATGCCGATGCCACGAAAATTTCCGCACCCGGACAATTGGCCTCGCATTATGCGCCAAACACACCGCTGCGTTTGGTCGACGAAGTGCGCTCCTTTTCGCCGGGTAGCGATCAGCGAGTCGCATTGCTCGCCTGGGGTCCGATTGAAGCCAACAATCGATTTGTCGCGGTTCGCAACTTGAGCGAAACGAAAGATTTGCGGGAGGCCGCCGCAAATCTATTCCGTTTTCTGCGCGAACTGGACCAACTGCATCTCAATCTGATCGTCGCCGAGGCATTGCCGGACGAGGGTCTCGGCAGCGCTATCATGGATCGTCTTCGACGTGCCGCAGCGCGAGATTGATCGGCTCCAAGGAGCGGCGGCCTCCAAACCGCCGACCGATTTAACTTCCGTGCGCGAGGCAGGCCTGAACAAACGCCTTGAAGAGCGGATGTGGCTTGTTGGGCTTGCTCTGAAATTCGGGGTGATATTGGCAGGCGAGAAAATAGGGGTGATCGCGCAGCTCGATCAGCTCCGCCAGCGCTCCATCCGGTGAGGTCCCGGAGATGGTGAATCCTTTTTCGCCCATCTGTTCGCGATACTTCATGTTGAATTCATACCTGTGCCGGTGCCGCTCCAGCACCTCGCCGTCGCCATAGATTTTTTCCGCGACGGTTCCCTTGGCGATCTTCGTCGGCCATGTGCCGAGCCGCATGCTCGCGCCTTTGGTTTTCACGTCGCGCTGTTCATCGAGCAGGCAAATGACGGGATCCGTCGCGTCCTGATCGAACTCGGTGCTGTTCGCCTTTTCGAGACCGCAAACATTTCGCGCAAACTCAATCGTCGCCACTTGCATGCCCAGACACAGCCCGAGATACGGCACTTTATTTTCCCGGGCGAAACGCGCGGCACTGATTTTTCCTTCGACGCCCCGTTCACCGAATCCGCCTGGGATTAGAACGCCGGCCACGTCTTTCAAGTGACCATCCACGCCTTCCTGCAACGATTCCGCGTCGATCAATTTGAGATCGATCCCGCAATCCTGGCTCGCGGCCGCGTGCGTGAGCGATTCGTAGATGCTCTTGTACGCGTCCTGAAGGTCGATGTATTTTCCGACCACCGCGATCTTGACCTGCTTCTTCGGACTCACGACCCGTTCGACGAATTTTCTCCAGTTCGCGAGGTTCGGCGGCGGCGCCTCGATGTGCAGCAACTCGCAGACAAGATCGTCGAGCCCCTCCTCGTTCAGCATCAGCGGCATCTCGTAAATCGTGTGCTTCACATCGCGCGCCTCGATCACGCCTCGCGGCGAAACGTTGCAGAACATCGAAAGCTTCTGCCGCAGCTCGGCATCGAGCGGATGCTCGGTCCGGCAAAGCAGGACCTGAGGCTGCAAACCGATCTCGCGTAACTTCGCGATACTTTGCTGCGTCGGCTTCGTTTTCAGTTCGCCAGCCGCTTTGATGTACGGCACGAGCGTGACGTGCACGTTCACGACATTCTGCGCGCCAACCTCGAGAATAAATTGCCGGATCGCTTCCAGAAACGGCAGCCCCTCGATGTCGCCGGTGGTCCCCCCTATTTCGGTGATGACGACATCGGCTTTGCTTTCCGCCGCGACCTCACGAATGCGATTCTTGATTTCGTCGGTCACGTGCGGAATGACCTGCACCGTCTTCCCGAGGTAATCGCCGCGCCGCTCCTTCAGAATCACGCTTTCGTAAACCTGGCCGCTAGTCAGGTTATTGTGGCGCGACAAAACGCAATTGGTGAAGCGCTCATAGTGGCCGAGATCGAGATCGGTTTCCGCGCCGTCATTGAGCACATAGACCTCGCCGTGCTGGAACGGATTCATCGTCCCCGGATCAACATTCAGATAGGGATCGAACTTTTGGAAGACGACGCGCAAGCCACGCAACTCGAGCAGCGTGCCCAGCGAAGCCGCCGCCAGGCCTTTGCCTAACGAACTCACCACTCCGCCGGTAATAAAAATATATTTCATCGCTCTCTTCGACCTGTAGCCGTCGCCCTGTGGGCGACGCGGCCCCGACCGACGTTGCTGCCCCGATCCCGCGCTTCGCACAGCGAAGCGGCTACAGCTTTAGCGTCCTCCGGTGTGTCGACGCCGGGCGATCCGCTCTCAGTCATCACCACCTGAATCCTTACTCCATTCTCCAGCGCGCGCAATTGCTCGAGCGATTCCGCGCGTTCGAGCGGCGAGGTTTTCCAGCGGACGAAGCGAAGGAGGAGGTCGCGCGTGTAGCCGTAGATTCCCTGGTGGCGAAAGAACAAGGAGGGGCGGTTTACAAACCGCCCGCGTTGGTCGGCGATTTGCAAACCGCCCCTCCTTGATGACGGAATCGCTGCCCGCGAGAAGTAGAGCGCCTCGTTTTTCAGATTCACCACCACCTTCACTTGGTGCGGCGACTCGGCTTCACGCGGATCGGCGAAGGGATGCGCGGCGGTGATCATTTCGAGTTTGCGGTCCCGCTGCAATTCGCGCACGAGTCGGTCGATCAGTTTCGGATCGATCAGAGGCTCGTCGCCTTGGATGTTGACGATGTGTCCGAATTGTTTCGCCTTCGCGGCGACTTCAGCAATGCGGTCAGTTCCGCTCGAATGATTCGCCGACGTCATCGCGACTTCGGCCCCCCAGGCGAAGGCCGCCTCCGCGATGCGGAAATCGTCAGTCGCCACGATGACGGCATCCAGTTTTTTCGCGCGCCGGCAACGTTCCCAGACGTGCTGAAGCAACGGCTTTCCGGCGATGGGATGAAGCGGTTTGCCGGGAAAACGCGCTGAAGCCCAACGCGCCGGAATGATGCCAACGGTTTTGCTCATGTCCGCCAACGAAAAGTCAAAGAAGGAAGGAAACGCGTGTCATCCCGAGCAGCGCAGACGGCGAGGGACCTCGCACCTGCAATAGGTGCCTTCCTAACTAAAGCGTGACGTAACTTGCAATTGAGAGGCCCCTCGCCGTCGGCGCGGCTCGGGATGACGGCGCGTTTTTTCATGCGTGCGCTCCGAGGATTATCTCCGCCGCACGGGCGAGATCGGATACGATCCAATCGGCCCGGCAACTTACTTCCTGCGCGCCATATCCGATTTGCACGAGAATCGTTCGCACGCCCGCATTTCGGCCGCACCCGATATCACTGCTCTTGTCGCCGATAAAGTACGACCGCATCAGATCGAGATGATGATCGCGTTGGGCTTCGAAGATCATCCCAGGCTCTGGTTTTCGGCGTACTGAACCTGTGTCAGGCAGGTCGGGGCAATAATACGTATCGTCGATCAAGCCGTCTCCCAGTTGGTGGAGAAATTCACCCTGGACCGCAAGATAATCGTTTTCGCTAAAATAACCTCGCCCGATTCCGCTTTGGTTGGTGACAACGATCAATTTGTAGCCCGCTTGTTTCAGCCGCCGCAACGCATCTGCCGCACCGGGATAAACTTCGACGCGCCCCGGATCGCCGCAATAATCGACATCGCGCATGAGCGTTCCATCGCGATCGAGGAAAATCGCGGGCGAGGTCTCGTTAGACGAGACTGTCATCTTGGAAGCTGGCAACAAGTTCCTCGTGGGTGACCGTCGCGGTGCCGAGTTTGCCTACCACCACCGCGCTGGCGTGGTTCGCGATTTCCGCGGCTTCCGCCGGCGTGGCTTCGCAGGAGAGCGCGAGCGTGAAGAGAGCGATGGCGGTGTCACCCGCGCCCGAGACGTCGAAGACTTGTCTCGCCTTCGTGGGAATGTAATGAGGGCGATTCCCTTTCTGAAAAAGCATCATGCCCTGTTCGCCTAGAGTGATGAGCACGAACTTGGTGTCCCATTTCTCGAGCAGCGTTTCCCCCACTTTCAGCAGCGCCCCATCCTCGTCGGCGGGATCCACCGGATCGCTCCAAGGCAATCCCGCAGCAAGGAACGCTTCGTTCCGATTCGGCTTTACTGCCGTGATGTTCTTCCATTCCAATGGGTGCCGTGGGTTCGGATCTCCCGAGACAATCTTTCCCGCGCCGATCGCGTCGTTGCAGATCTGCGCGACAAGTTCGGCATTGAGGAAACCTTTGCCATAATCTTCAAAGATGATGGCGTCAGTTTTGGAGAGTCGGCGCCGGACGTTCTCGGCGATGTGCGAAATCTGCGCTGGGGAAGGGGAGCGAATCTGCTCCCGATCCACGCGCACGATCTGCTGGTTGCGCGCGATAATGCGGGTCTTCACGATCGTCCGGAATTCCGGGTCTTCGATCGCATCCGCAGTGTCGATCTTTTGCTCAGCCAAAAGTTCACGCAACTGCCGTCCGCCGCGATCGGACCCCATCAGGCCAATGACCGCTACCCGCTCAATGAATTCGCGGAGATTGCGCGCCACGTTCGCCGCGCCGCCGGGATAAAAGCTCTCACCCGTCACTTCGACTACCGGCACGGGCGCCTCGGGCGAAATCCGGCCGACCTTGCCCCAGACGAACTCATCCAGCATCAAGTCGCCAATAACAAGAATGCGCTTCGCTCCGGCCTGCGCCAAAATCTCTTTCAAGCGGCGCGCATTCATATTAGTGAGGAGCGGCGGAAGAAAAGAAATTCCGGGGAATGCCACCGGCTTGAGACGTTGGTTCGATTCAGGAGAGTCAAGATCTTAAGCGGCTAAATTTGTGTGGCACGGACTTCTGCTTAGAGTGACTCATTAACCTGAATACGAAGGCGAAATCAACAGTCGAAGCAAGCCGATGATCCCATTCGCGAAATTTTGTAGACTAACCGTTGCGTTTATCGCGGCCCTGTCGCTCTGTGCCGACGCCGCCGAAACGGCGAAACACATCGACGTTAAGCAGCTCTCGAAAAAAGTGGACGACGTCGTTGTGCCGCTGCCTAACGAGGTTTTTGGCGCGCTGAATAAGCTCGGGGGCGTGAACTGGCGCGAGTATGTGCGGAACGACAAGGGAAGCAATTTCACGGAACGCCCGCGCATTGCGCTCCTCCTCGGCGCGGTGATTGCCGACGGCTTTATCGCGGTGCAGGCGCAGGACGCGCCCACGGTGAAGGAGATCGGCGAGCGGGTCCAGGCGTTGGCGAAGGGAATCGGCGTGGGCAGTTCGATCACCTCGCATGCCAAGGCGATCATGGACGCGGCCGACCGGCGGAATTGGGCCAGCGTGCGTCAGGAGCTCGATCGCACGCAGAACAGCGTCCAGCAGGCGATGAACGAAGTGCACGACGAAAAACTCTCGCAACTGGTTAGTCTCGGTGGCTGGCTCCGCGGCACCGAGGTTCTCACCGCCGTCGTGAACAAGCGCTACTCGGAGGATGGCGCGGAGCTTCTCCATCAGCCGGATTTGCTCTCTTACTTCGAAACCAAACTGCAATCGATGCCCGAATTTAACCTAAAGCTCCTCCTGGATATTCACTCCGCTTTGATTGAAGTGCGGCCGCTGATCGATGTCGGCGACGCGCATATTTCTCCAGCCTCCGTGAAGAAAATCAACGAGATCACCACTCGATTGGGCGACGCGATCACCAAGAAATAAAGCGCCGATGACTGCTTTCCTGAAATCCGCCTGGTGCGCGAGTTTGCTGATGGCCTGCGTTTTCGGCCTCGCGCCAGGGGCGCGTGCGTCGGTCGATGACGCACAATCCTTCGCTCTTCAGGCGGCCGAGCCTTATGTAAAAGAAGGTTTCCAAGTGCGGGAAGATTATTGGGGCGGCGATCTCGGATCCGGCGAAAAGAAAGCGGTGCGCCAGCAATTATTCAAAGGAAACGAATATTGGTTTTGGCTCGGGACCGAGGTGGAAGCAGCGAAGGTTTCCGTTCATGTTTACGACTCGGAGGGCAAATTGGTCGAGCAACCTGATGGCTGGCAGAAAGGGCATTTCGCCGCGGCCCATATCATTCCGAAAAACACGGGCAGCTATTTTGTCATCGTAGAGATCGAGCAATCGCCGGAGGAACGGACTCATTGGGCGCTTGTCTACGGGTTCCGCTAACCTTTCCGCCCCCAGAGTGCGCCGGCCTATGCGCGGTTTGACACTTCCCGTCGTGGCGGTATCATCAGCCCCCCTTGGTTTCCCACCTAAATGACTGAAAGCCGCACGCTCCAGTTCGAGAGCGCACGTGCTGTGCAGTCGCTTTACGCGAACGATCTCAAACTCTTGAAGACACTCGAAGATTCACTCGGAGTGAAAGTCACCACTCGTGATGGCTGGGTGAAACTCGACGGCGAACCGGAACAGGTCGACCGTGCGCAGCGCGTCTTCGAGCAATTGGAACAGGCGCGGCAAAAGGGAGTAAACATTCAGAAGCATGAGTTCAGCTATGCGCTCAATTCCGTGACGGAATCGCGCCCCGACAATCTCAACGACGTGCTGGACGTGAAGATTTCCACTTCGTCGCGCAAACCGCCGATCATGGCGCGAACGATCGGCCAGCGCAATTATGTCGAGGCGATTCAAAAGCACGACATCGTCTTTGGGATCGGCCCAGCCGGGACCGGGAAAACTTATCTCGCGGTGGCGATGGCGGTGGCCGCGCTTAAGAAAGAACAAGTCAGCCGCATTATCTTGACCAGACCCGCAGTGGAAGCGGGTGAAGCACTCGGTTTTCTGCCGGGCGACTTGCAGGAGAAAATCACGCCTTATCTGCGGCCGCTTTATGATTCGCTCCGCGACATGCTCGACCCCGAGGAAATCGAACGGGCCGTGGCGCGCCAGACCATCGAGGTCGCGCCGCTTGCTTACATGCGCGGACGCACGCTAAGCAACGCATTCGTGATTTTGGACGAAGCGCAGAACACGACGACGGAGCAGATGTTCATGCTCCTGACGCGCATTGGGCCGAATTCGAAATGCGTCGTCACGGGCGACGTGACTCAAATCGATTTGCCGTCGAACAAACGCTCCGGCCTGGTCGAAGCGCTTCAGGCCTTGAAAAATGTGAATGGAATCGCCTTCGTTTATTTCAACGAGCGCGACGTCGTCCGGCACGAACTGGTTCGCGCGGTCATCAATGCCTACCAGCTGCATCGTTCGCCTGCGAATGTCGCCGCCATCGCCGCGCGTAAATGACACATGTTCGATTTTCTTAAACGCAGCCAACTAGTGAAGCGCGGGCTCGCCTCCCGCAAGATGCGGCGACGGCGCTCGAAGAATGAATTGCTGCACAACCTCGAGTTCGCGCCCTACATCAAGTGGTTGATCTTCGCGGCCTTCGTCGCGGGTATCGCGTTTCTCATTTTCAGCGGCCAGCAGCCCGAGCCGACGAAGAATTTCGTCATCGCGCTTCTCTTCTTCGCCACGGCGCTAACCCAGCTTTGGATCAATCAACCCACGACTTTTCTGCGCAGCTCGCGGCTGCTTCTCGTGTTTGGCGTCATCTTCGTGCAACTCGCCGCGACGAAGTTCGTCCTCGTCCTTTGCAACAGCGGAACGTATTCGTTCCTGCGGCCGGAGACCGTCGGGCTGATCGCGCCCTACGCGTTTGCGCCGCTCGTCCTCAGCGTGCTGCTCGGGCGCAACCACGGTCTCTACGCTTCCGTTTTCGTCAGCCTCTGGAGCAGCATTCTTTTCGGGAAAGTCGACGCGCCTTTGTTGGTTTGCGGATTGATCAGCGGCTTCACCGCGGTTTATCTCACGCTGCAAGTTCGCCGGCGGAGCCGTTTGATTCGGGCCGGCTTTGGAGTGGGGGTGGCCATCTGGGCCCTTTCGCTCACCTTCGGTCTCATCGGGCCAATCGATTTCTTTTCTCAGGGTGGGAACGATTGGAAGATGATTGGCATTCAAAGCGCGTTCGCGATTGGCAACGGCATTCTCACCGCCACGATCGTCGGCGGCATTCTTCCGATTCTCGAACATCTGTTCCAGATCACGACGGATATTTCCTGGCTCGAAGCTTCCGATCTGAACCACCCGTTGCTGCGCCGCATGACGATCGAGGCGCCGGGCACTTATCATCACAGTTTGGTCGTGGCGAACCTTGCGGAATCTGCTGCGGAAGCGATCGGCGCGAACGCGACGCTTTGCCGCGTCTGCTCTTATTTCCACGACGTCGGGAAGCTGGTGAAGCCGGACTACTACACGGAGAACATGAACTTCGAGCGCAACCCGCATGACGATCTCGCGCCGACGATGAGTGCGCTCATCATCATTGCGCACGTGAAAGAAGGCGTGGACCTCGCGTTGAAGCACGGACTGAATCGGCGAATCGTCGACATCATCCAGGAACACCACGGCACGTCGTTGGTCTATTATTTCTACAAGCGCGCGCTTCAGCAGCAGGAGGACGCGCGCATCGGAGGCAAGATCATGAACTTGCGGGAAGGGGACGTTCCGGAAGTGCGGGAAGAAACATTTCGTTACAGCGGTCCGAAACCGCAAACCAAGGAGAGCGCAATCATCAGCCTGGCCGACATGGTGGAAAGCGCTTCCCGAAGTCTGGAGAAACCGACACCGCAAAAAATCGAGCAGCTCGTCACGGAGTTGATCGGTCAAAGGATCGCGGACGGCCAATTGGTCGAATGCGATTTGACCCTGGCGGATTTGAATATGATCGCGGAGCGCTTTCGCTTCACGCTCATGACGATGCTGCACACGCGCATCGCCTATCCGAAGCCGGACGCGAAGACGAGCATCATCCGCGATGACAGATTGCGCCCAGACGTGATGGCCGAGACGAGAAAGCCGGAATCGGCGCCGCCAGTTTCCGCGGCGTGATCGTGAGCGACGGCGCTCTTGAACGTCTCCGCAGCTGGGGCGCCGATACAGCGATCATCCTGGGTTCGGGGCTGAACACATTCGTGCCCGAAGCAGCGGCGGGAGATACAATTTCCTATTCGGAATTTGGCGAGCTACCGAAGACTTCCGTGCCCGGACATGTCGGCCGGTTTGTTCGCGTTGACGCAAATGGCCGATCGGTCGTCTACGCGCAGGGGCGAGTTCATCTCTACGAAGGACATTCCGCGCGGGATGTAACCGCAGGAGTGCGAATCCTGGCCGCGACCGGAATCAAGCGCCTGATCCTCACTAACGCGGCAGGAACGGCGAATGAAACCTTCGCTCCCGGCTCCTGGATGATGATCGCGGATCACATTAATCTCACCGGGACTACACCGCTGCTCGAATGCGCTGAGTTCATCGATATGACTGACGCTTATTCAAAAAAGTGGCGGACAGGATTCGCGCAAACAGCCAAGTCGCAAGGCGTGGTCCTGCACGAGGGCATCTACGCCGGATTGCTCGGGCCGCAGTACGAGACGCCGGCGGAAGCGCGCATGTTGCACTCGTTAGGTGCGGACGCGATCGGCATGTCAACTGTCCTCGAAGTGATTCAGGCTCGCGCGCTCGGATTGGAAGTCGCGGCCTTCTCTTGCCTAACGAATTGGGCAGCGGGCATTGGAACTGAAAGCCTGAGCCACGATGAAGTGCTGGAGATGGGAAAAGCCGCGGCGGGACCTTTCTCGCGCTTGTTGAAGGAGTGCCTCGCGCTCGGTCGCGATGCCTAACGAGAGGTAGCCGGTCGGTCGTTTTTAGGGCCTGATCTCGATCGGAGTGCCATCGGGAACAGCGCGCCAGATTTCTTCTATTTCGAAGTCGGTCACCGCGATGCATCCAGCGGTCCAATCGGTCCGCCGGTGAAAGGCTCCAATCCAGCCCTTTCCATTGGGAAGTCCGTGAACCATGATATCGGATCCCGGCGGAACTCCGGCGGCGGTCGCGCGATTAATATCTCGCTGCTCCGGATAAGAGACATGCAACGCGCGATGGTAGTCGCTGTCTTCCTTGTGGAAGTCGATCAGATAAATTCCTTCCGGCGTCCGTTGATCGCCTTCCTGCTCTTTGGAACCGACCGGCGCGCGGCCTAACGCCACGCGATAGGTTTTCAACGACGCGCCCTTGCGGAAAAGGGTTAGGCGTCGCGCGGCTTTTTCAACTAGGACACGGTCCGCCGTGATGTTCGAGGGCAGGGGATGCAGGTTCAGGTGCGCGCCGGCCATCACGCCGACAGCGATGAGGCAACAAAGGAGGAGAAGGAGCAAAAGCACCTTCACTAGCTATCCATCGGTCGTCGCGCGCGCGGTTCGCGGTCCTTCGCCGTCGCGGTGCTGGGCGACGTGACGAAAGGGCCCCCTTCAAGCGGAGCTGCCGAGGTAAACGCGACATCGGGCATCTCGCTGGGCAAGCCTTCCAAGGGAAATTCTTTTCGGAGCGGGAAGTAAGGATAACCATCCCACATCAGGATCCGGCGCAGATCGGGGTGACCGCTGAAACGCAAACCCATCATGTCGTAGATCTCGCGTTCGTGCCAGTTGGCCGTGGGCCACATGTCGGAAATCGTTGCGACTTCGCCCTCGTCCTCTGAAACACGCAGCTTCAGCCGCAAATGGATCGCGAGCGTCATCGAATAGAGTTCGTAAACAATTTCGAACCGGGGCTCTTCGCCAAAATTATCCACGCTCGTGATGTCGAGAAGATAATCGAAGGAGAGTTCGTCCTTGCAGAATTGGGCCACCTCGCGAAGATCGGTCGCGAGAATCAGGAAAGTGGTCTCGCCGCGAAATTCAGTTTTCTCCTGAATCTTCGCGCCCAGCAGTTCTCCGAGCGACGCGATCAGTTCCGGGCCCGTCATGCCATGACGTCGTCGAGTTGCTCGACCAACTCGCGTTTCTGTTCCCGGAACGAACTTTCTCCTGAAATCTTGCTCTGAAGTTTCATCAAGCCCTCGAGCAACGCTTCCGGCCGCGGCGGACAGCCGGAAACGTAAACGTCCACCGGCAGTAATTGATCGATGCCCTGCAAGACCGCATAGGACCGGTACATTCCGCCCGTGGAAGCGCACGCGCCCATCGCGATCACCCATTTTGGTTCCGGCATCTGCTCGTAAATCCGTTTGACTGCCAGCGCCATTTTGTAGGTGACGGTGCCGGCCACGATCATGACATCGCACTGCCGTGGCGAAAACCGCATCACTTCCGCGCCGAACCGCGAGATATCAAAACGCGAGGCTGCGGCTGCCATCAACTCGATGGCGCAACAGGCCAGACCCATCGGCATCGGCCAAAGGGAATTCTTGCGCATCCAGTTCATGGCCGCGTCCAGGCGCGTGAAAATAACGTTGCCCTCGATCTTCGAATCGTAGGCTGCGGGACGGATTTCTCGCATGGCGAAACACTAGAGTCGCGCTAAAGCGTCGCAAGAAGAATCCATTTCCTCTAGCGGCGGTCTATGACCGCCGTTGTTCTTTCTTGACGAGAGGATGGCGGTCATAGACCGTCGCTGCAGAAAACAACACCTACCCAGCGGCCTGCATCGGGTAATCGGCTACGAGGTTCACGTGGCTGGAAGAGATGACTTCGTGCACGATCCTGCCCAGCTCGGCCGCTTCGTATGGCTTCGCGATTACGCCTCGGAATCCGAAGTCCTGGTAGCGGCTCATCGTCGCGTCCATCGCGTAGCCGCTTGAGACGATCGCGTTCACCGTCGGATCGATCTCGATCAATTTCTTCAGCGCCTCTTTTCCACCCATGCCGCCGGGTAAGGTGAGGTCGAGAATGACCACGTCGAAGCGTTCGCCTGCGTCGAGTTTCTGCCGGTAGATCTCCACGCCTCCGACCGCGCTTTCCGCTTGCGTCACCTGATAACCCAGCCGCTCGAGCGTGAACTCCACCAGCGCGCGGATCGCTTCCTCGTCATCCACAATCAGAATCCGGCCCGTGCCGGACACGACCTGATTGAGCTGGCGCGGTGGCTCGGCCGGCAATTCCTGGTGTTGGGAAGCCGGCAGATAAAGGGTGAACGTGGTCCCGTAGTGGACTTGCGATTCGACGCAGATGAGGCCGTTGTGATTCTTGATGATCGAGTATGTCGTGGCCAGGCCGAGCCCGTTGCCTTTGGGTTTGGTGGTGAAGTAGGGGTCGAAGATTCGTTTGAGGCAATTCTCGGGAATCCCCATGCCTTCATCGCGGATTGCGATTCGGACGTATTCGCCCGGAAGAAGATCAGGAATGACCGGCGTGGTCTCGGAAGAGTAGCTAAAATTATCGCAACTTACTCGAAGCGTGCCGCCGTTCGGCATCGCCTGGTCGGCATTTACTACCAGATTCGCCACGACCTGGCTGATTTGCCCGGGATCAATTTCCGCCGGCCAGAGATCGGCGCTGAAAGAAAACTCGCTCCGGCTATGCGTGCCGCGCAAGGAGAAGCTGACCGTATCCTGAATGAGCTTCCCGATCGACGCCGTCTTCTTGATCGGTGCTCCGCCGCGGGCGAACGTCAGAAGCTGTTGAGCCAGATCGCGCGCGCGCAACGAAGCGTTTTTCGCATCGTTCAGTCGCGTTGCCATCTCGTCGTCTGGCGGCAGCAACAAGGAGGCGAGCGAAATGTTTCCAATGATCGCTGTGAGCAGATTGTTGAAGTCGTGCGCAATTCCGCCGGCGAGCAAGCCGAGTTGTTCCAGGGTCTCGGCTTTGCGTCGCTCGGCTTCGTTGCGTTGACGTTCGGTGATGTCGCGGAACACCAGCACCACGCCAGCGACTTCGTTTTTGCTGTCGCGAATGGGGGAGGCGACCTGCTCGATCACGTGCTCAGTGCCATCGCGTGATCGCAAGGTCGCGTTCTCGGGCGTGCTCAAGAGAATCGACTGCGCTTCGCTGCGATAGCCGCTCTTCTGTGCGCGGGCCTGCGCCGCCAGATCGATCGCGATGTTAAAAACAGACTTGAGCGGTTGCCCGATCGCTTCCTTCGAAGTCCAGCCGGTCAGGTTTTCGCCGGCGTTATTGATCATGATGATCTTGCCCTGCACGTCGGTGGTGATGACGCCGTCTCCGATCGAGCGCAGCGTCACGGCGAGGCTCTCCTTGTCCGCGGCGATCTCCAGTTCGAAACGCTTCCGCTCGGTCACGTCGCGAACCATGGCGACAAAAAGTTTTCGTCCATCCACCACCATTTCGCTTAACGAGATTTCGATCGGGAAAGTGGCGTGCCGTCGCGTGCGGCCGACGGCCATGGTGGTGCTGCCGGTGCGCCGCGCCAGATCATCCCAGGCCCAGACAGCCGGTTCGGCCTCGTCTCCGTAGCATTTCGGAACGAGCTTGGTGAACTTGTGACCGATCATCTCATTGTTGATGCAATCGAACATTTTTTCGGCCGATGGATTCATCGAACAAATCACGCCCAGCGCGTCCACGGTGATCATGCCGTCGAGGATGTTCTCGATGATCGACTTGATGCGCGTTTCGACGCCGTCAAGTTTTGCCAGCTGCCGGCGAACCAGCACGAAACTATAACTATTTGAGACGATGAGCAGTCCCACCGCGAAAACGCATAGGATCGCCAGCGCGGAAGTCTTGATGATCCGCTCCCGCGCAGCCGAATTTGAGCGGAGCTCATAGACTCCCATTTCGTTCGCCTCGAAAGCCTTCAGCATCTGCCGGATCTCCGTCATCAACGCTTCGCCGTTGCTTTTCGCGACCAGAGGAGTCAGATCTCTTCCGGCCCGTCTCGCTTCCATTTCTGGCACCGCGGCCGTGGTGATCCAGCGGTCCACTTCTTTGTGGATATTAGTCAACGCGTCCGATTGTTCCGGAGAATTCGCGATGAGAATCGACAGATAGCCGCGGTAAGTAGTGAAGTCCGCCGTCGCTCGTTTGTATCCCTCCACGAAGTTGTTGTCACCCGTGAGGAGGTAACCGCCCTTTTCCTTTTGCATCTCGATCACAGAACGTTCGAGCTTGGCCAGGAAGTCCAGAATCTGGGTTGATTGCGCAGCCCATTCCTGATCTCGGATGCGCTGGTTGAGGACGATCTGTTCGTCGTTTTGCAGCGACTGGAGGATGTCGCGTGCTTGATCGAGCAATGAATTCCCCAGGGCGGAGGAAGGACCGCCAGCCGGTTCCGCGAGCGAAGTAACGCCTTTTGTTTGCCGATTGCTGATTTGCGGCAAAGCGACTGTGTCCAGCCATTTCTGGACGATCTCCTGTATTTTCATTACGCGCTTTCGCTGGCGCTGGCTGTCCAAAATCAAAACTGTCAGGTCTTCCACGCGCTTCTTAATCAGCTCGCGACGACGCTCGAACGGTTCCAAATAAAGTTTGTGGCCGGTTAGCAGAAATCCGCGATGACCGCTTTCAAGAGCAGCGATGTCAGTTTCAATCACGCTGCTCAGCCGCATGACTTCGATCGTATGCGAGCGCAACGTTTCCTGTTGATGGTTCTGGAGCGTGACGAACAGAAACAGACCCGCGAGAAATGTGATGACAACGATGCCGACCGCAGTGCCGGACAGAAGCTTGAAATGAAAATGTTTTGGGCTGAAAAGCCACGCTACGCAGCGCCGGAAAATTCCTCGGGGTATGATCGCTGTTGAATTGGGAGCGTCGGGCTGCGTCATTATAAATTCCACAAAAACAGGTAGCCTGCCATATCTCTGAAGCTCGAAGGCGCGCCCCAGCGTCGAGGGTAGGAAAGCAAGCTTAGTACCGCACGCGGACGAGAAATAATCCGTCCGCTGGCGCCGCGACTCGCCGATGCGGATTCGGCTGTCGCGGCGATCTGAGTCGAGCATGGATTTCTTGTGGAAGAGAAATTCCGAGACCAACTCGCACGATTGTTCCCACCATCATGCGAACCATCTTGTAAAGAAAGCCGTCGCCATCGAATTCAATCGCAAGACAAGACCCGGCGCGCCGCAGTCCAACCGCGCGAATAATTCGGACGGTGTCCGTTGCCGGCGTCCCCCTGTTCGCAGCAAACGCTGCAAAGTCGTGTTCACCGCAGAACTCTTGCGCCGCAATTTTCATGCGCTGAACGTCGAGCGGATTCATCACGTGCCAGGCGCGACCGCTTTCAAACGGCGGCAGCACGCGCGCATTCCAGATGCGATAGCGATACGTTTTTCCTTTCGCGGAAAATCGCGCGTGAAATTTCTCCGAGACAAATCTGCACCGCATAACGCGAATGGCCGGCGGCAAAACTCCGTTCAGCGCGGAGACCCAACGATCGGGCTGGTAACGACGCTCCGGCAAATCTACGTGCGCGCATTGCGCCAAAGCGTGGACGCCTGCGTCTGTGCGCCCGGCGCCATGCACTCGCACGTGCCGCGAACAAATGCGATGGAACGCTTCTTCGAGACGATCTTGAATCGTGTCGCCGTTGGCTTGGCGTTGCCATCCGGCGAAAGCGGCGCCGTCATACGAAACGATCAGCTTGAGCCGCGCCGGCATTTATTCGGCCGGGAGAATCGCGCGCGTCATCTCGCGATCACGCGCACTTTGCATTCCGTCGAGATAACCTTGCAAAATCATTTGCGCCGCCACTTGATCAACGAAGCTGCGCGAGTTTCGCGTCTTCTGTCCCCCTTCACGCAAGGCGCGGTTCGCGGCCACCGTGGTGAGACGTTCGTCCCAGGTCACCACTTCACACGAAACCAAGCCTCGCAATTTCTCCGCGAAAGCGAGCGCTTCTTCCGCGGATTCACCGGCGCTGCCGTTCATATGGCGAGGCAAACCGATCACCACCCGCTCCGCGTTTTTTTCGCGCACGATTTCAGCGACTCGCTTCGCCGCGTCCCGCGATGCCGGAATTGTTTCTACCGGGTGGGCCAGCATTCCGAGTTCATCCGAAACCGCAACTCCGATGCGCGCGCGGCCAAGGTCCACGCCGAGAATTCGTCTCCGGATGGACATGCTGCTCATTGCAATCCCTCCGGAAGTTTGCCGACAAGATTCTTGATTTTCTCGGCCTGATGTCGGTGACAAATCAAAACGGCGTCCGGCGTCCGGACCACGATCAAATTATGAACCCCGAGGAGCGCGATGCTCGTGCCATCGGGATTGAAGACGATGTTGTTGGTCGAATCCAACGTCGTGATTTCGCAGTTAGCGGCGTTGCCTTCCGCGTCGTTCTTGAAATATTTCGCCACCGCGCGCCAGCTTCCGACGTCATCCCAATCGAATGTCGCTTCCACCACCAGCACGCGATCGGCCTTCTCCATGATCGCGTAGTCGAACGAGATTCGTGGCAATTTCTCGAACCGGTCGCGCACCGTTTTTTCGAAGTTGCCCGGTGCGCGCAATTGCGAGATGAAGCTGGCGAGCTCGGGCGTGTGGCGATTGAACTCACTCAGCACCGACGGCACCGACCAGACGAACATGCCGGCGTTCCAGCGAAAATTCCCTTTGCGCAAAAAAGCTTCGGCCAGGTCTGTGTTTGGTTTTTCCCGGAATCGGACCACGCGATGAACGCCGCTTCCCGACGCGACACTGTGTAGCGGCACTGCTTCACCTTGCTCGATGTAACCGAATCCAGGACAAGCCCAGGTCGGTTTCACGCCGATGGTTACGAGCGCGCCCGTTTCTTCCGCCGCCGCCGCCGCCGTCGTCAACGTTTTCTGGAACGCCGCCGTGTCTTTGATGACGTGATCCGCGGGCAACACGATCATGGTGGCGGAATGATCGCGCACCGCCACCCAACCCGCGCCGAGAGCGACCGCCGCCGCAGTGTCGCGTTTCGCCGGTTCGGCCACGATATTTTCCTTCGGAAGATCTGGCAGGAGTTCACGCACGGCCGCCTCCTGCTCGACATTCGTCAAAATCAAGATGCGGTCTCGCGCGATCAATCCCTCGAGGCGCGCAACCGTCTGCTCGAGCAGCGTTTCTTTGGCCACGAGACGCAACAGTTGTTTCGGGCGACAGCGGCGGCTGAGCGGCCAGAAGCGCTCGCCACTGCCCCCGGCGAGGATGAGCGCATAGATCGGATTGGACATGGTTGATGGTGCGAAAAGGCCGCCTTACCCGATCACGCGGGCCGCGAGATTTTCCCGTTTCCTTTTCCAAAACGAGACGTATAAGGGTATGCGATGTCTCTCTCGATATCCATTCCAAAAACCGGCGAGCAGATTCCGCTCGATGGTTTGCTCGTGCTAACCCGCACCGCGTTTGGACTTGGGATCGGCATGCTTGTGGCCGACAAAATCCGCCGCCCCATTCGCCAGGCCACCGCGATCGCCTTGGTCTCAGTCGGCGCGCTCGCCGCGGTGCCGTTGCTGGTGAAGATGGCAATGGAGCGAATCAACCGGCCGGAATCCGAGCGCGGCAGCCGAAATCGATTGCGGTCGATTCGCGACGATTCTGGTTATCCGTCGGAAACCGACGTCTATTAGAGTGAGAATGGGAAGGCCTGTCATCCCGAGTCGCGCAGACGACAAGGGACCTCACAACAGCAGTGCGGATTAGCTTGCGCCCTACAACGCTCTCACCCTAGCACGCGTGCCCTTCGCGCAAGCGAGCGGGTGATCAAATGCGAGGTCCCTCGCCGTCTGCGCGGCTCGGGATGACAGGCACACGCAAGCGCACGCTACGCGCGGTGGCCGTAGGTGTACTCCCGCTTGATTCCGTCCTTCGACCAGCGTAAGCCTTTCGCGTTCATGTCACGATCTCCTGCTCCTCTGCCTGAAGGTTTGCGTGAACGCTGTGCGGCCGTCGCCCGCGAAGAAAGCGTCTTGCGCGAAGGCGGCGGCAAAGCCGGTCAGGACCGTCAGCACAAAATGGGTCGCTTGCTCGCGCGCGAACGCATTAGCCAGCTGCTCGATCCGAGTTCGCCCTTTTTCGAAATCGAGCTTTGGGCCGCCTACAAAATGTACGAGCAGGTGGGCAAAATTCCCGCCGCAGGAGCGGTCGCGGGCATCGGAAATATCGCGGGCGTTCCCTGCATGGTGATCGCGAACGACGCGACCGTAAAAGCCGGTGCGTTTTTCCCCGCCACCTGCAAAAAGCTGATTCGATCGCAACGGATCGCCTTTGAATGCGCGCTGCCGCTTGTCTACCTGGTCGATTCGGCGGGCGTCTTTCTACCGATGCAAGACGAAATTTTTCCGGATGAAGACGACTTCGGGCGCATCTTTCGCAATAACTCCGTCATCTCCGCGGCGGGTCTTCCGCAATTCGCCGCAATAATGGGAAATTGCGTCGCGGGCGGTGCGTATCTCCCGGTTCTCTGCGACAAGATTCTGATGACTGAAGGCAGCGGTCTTTATCTCGCCGGTCCGTCACTCGTCAAAGCGGCGATCGGTCAGATCGTCGAGGCCGAGGAACTGGGCGGCGCCAAAATGCATGCCGAAATCAGCGGCACCGTCGATTTCTATGAGAAGGACGACCCATCTTGTTTAAAGCGGTTGCGTTCACTCGTTGCCCTGCTGCCCGAGGCCGAAGAGGCAGCAAAGCGTGAGCAACAAAATGGCAAACTCGTTCCCGCGAATAAGCCGGAAGCGGTCTACGAGCTGATGAGCCTCGACGGCCACAAACCTTACGACGCGCGAGATCTTCTCGCGTCGATCATCGACGCCGATTCGCTCGATGAATACAAAGCCGATTACGGCAAAACGCTCGTGACCGCTTACGCGCGCATCGGGGGGCGGCCCGTCGGAATCGTGGCGAGCCAGCGTCTGCAAGTGCGCACGAAAAAAGAAGGCATTCAGATGGGCGGCGTCATCTACACGGATAGCGCGGACAAAGCCGCGCGCTTCATCATGGATTGCAACCAAACGGGATTGCCGATTATTTTTTTCCAGGACGTGACCGGATTCATGGTCGGCCGAGATGCCGAACAAAGCGGAATCATTCGCAGCGGCGCAAAATTGGTGAACGCCGTCAGCAATTCGACCGTGCCGAAAATCACCGTCGTCGTCGGTGGCTCATTTGGCGCCGGCAACTATGCGCTTTGCGGCAAAGCCTACGATCCGCGTTTCATTCTGGCTTGGCCGAACGCGCGTTATGCCGTGATGGGTGCGGCGCAGGCTTCCGATACGATCTTCAGTATTCTGGCGCGAGCGCAGGATCGCGGCGACAAGAAATCATCGCCTGAAGAACTCGAAAAATTGCGCGCGACCGTTAAAAAAAATTACGAAGAGCAAACCGACATCCGTTACGGTGCTGCCCGCGGCTGGGTCGACGCGATCATTCAACCGCACGAAACGCGCGAAGTTCTTAGCCGCCTGCTGCAGTATGTTTCCCGTCCGATGCCGAAAGCGCGATTCCACACCGGCGTCGTACAGACGTGATTGTAGGGATGGCGCGCTGCACTGTCCGCGGCGCTGGCTAAGCGCTGGATATCTCTGCGGACGTCGCAGCGCGGCGTCCCTACCAAGCCGCAGGAGCTAATGCTTAACTGAAAACTCGTCGCTGATCGCCTCGTTCATTCTCAAAACGGACGCCATCGAGTCCTTGATGGGTAAAGCAATACCGCGCTGTTCCAGAGCCTGAACGACTTCTTCCGTCGGAATGTTTCCGACCAGCACATCTTGCGCGAACGGGCATCCGCCCAGCCCACCGTTGGCCGAATCGAAGCGCCGGCACCCAGCGTCAAACGCAGCCAGCACCTTTGCACCCGCTGCGGCGCGCGTGCTGTGCATATGAATTCCAACCTCGCGTTCTGGAAAGCCGTGCAAAACCGCTGCCACGACGCGATGAATCCGTTCCGGCTCCGCGGCTCCGACAGTATCCGCCAGAGAAATTGCGCTGATTCCCATGCTGAAGATTGCTCGCGCCGCGTCCACGACCTTTTCTTCGTTCCACGAATCGCCATAAGGGTTACCGAATGCCATTGAAATGTAGGCGACCATCCCCAACCCCGATCCATCCGCCATCTCCTTAACCCTCTTCAGCACCGACTGGTTCTCCTCCGGCGACTGGTCTTGATTTCGGCGCAGGAACGTCTCGGAAATGGAGCAGGGATAACCGAGCGTCTTCACGGTTCCGGTCGCGATGGCGCGCGCGGCGCCCTTCTCGTTGACAACGATGCTGATAATCTCGACACCGTCGAGCGGCCCGAGTTGGTCGAGCACGGCTTCGCTGTCGGCCATTTGCGGCACAGCTTTGGGGGAGACGAAGCTTACCGCGTCGATATGCCGGAAACCCGCCACCACCAGCCCGTGCAAATATTCCACCTTCCGCTCGGTGGGGATTTGGCGTGGCAGCCCCTGCCAGGCGTCGCGCGGACATTCGATGAGCTTGACGGATTCCATCGTGACGGGTGTTACTGAAAAGGTAACGTAGCTCATGCCCGTCGTTCTCGTCGAAAAACAAACACCGCAGATTACGCTGGTCACGCTCAACCGGCCGGAGCGCCGCAATGCGCTCACGATTGAATTGATGAGCGAGTTGGCCGCTACGATTGACGACGTCGCGGCTGATTCCAAGCAGCGCATTTTGATTCTGCGCGGAGCTGGAAAAGCGTTTTGCACTGGCCTGGATTTGCAGGAGGCGGCCGAGAGTGCGAAGGCGCATGCCTCAGCGGAAATCGTCGCGCGACTGTTGCTCGCTCTGGCAGAGACGCGGCTCATCACGATTGCTACCGTCCATGGCGCTGCTGTCGCCGGCGGGGCCGGGATCATGTCGGCCTGCGATTTTGTGGTCGCGGCGGAGCGGACAAAAATCGGCTACCCGGAAGTGAGGCGGGGATTGGTCGCAGGTCTTGTCATGACATTTCTCCGGCGCCAACTGCGCGAACGAGATCTCCGCGAGTTGCTTCTCGGTTCGGAGCTCATTAGCGCCGAACGCGCGTATGAAATCGGACTTGTTAATCGAGTAGTCCCGCTTGGCGAGTTGGAAAACGAAGCGCAAAAAATCGCCACTTCCATCTTACAAGGAGCCCCTGATGCGATCACGAATTCGAAGCGACTAATCGAGGAGCTTTGGTCGACGTCGTTTCGGGAAGACATCGAACTCGCGTTAAGTCACCACATGAAAGCTCGCGAATCCGCCGAAGCCAAAGAAGGCATCGCCGCCTTTCTCGAAAAGCGTCCGCCAAAGTGGACGCGTTAAGCGACGTCACTACGGAGCCGGTGGAAAAACGTGTCATCCCGAGCCGCGCAGACGGCGAGGGACCTCGAAAGCGTGGGGAAATCTACGCAAGATCGCTTCCGCGATCCGCGCAGCCGAGATGTGGAAGTGCCGGTCGTCGATTGCGTGATCCTCGAGCCATTGTGAGCTCCTTCGCCGTCTGGCGCGGCTCAGGATGACTCGAGGTCAAACCTCAATCAATATTTCGCCGTCTCGAAGGATATTCCCGCAGACAGACATTCCGGGCAGAGGCGATGATCTCGGTTTTCCGCTTCCGCTTCTTCGGATAAAATGAAGAGCGTGTGACAGGGATCGTGCAGGCAGTTGACGAATCGGCTGGTCGCCCGGGCCGTGTGAGCGCAACGACCGATCTGCACGAGATTTTCTTCCACTCGCACCGTCATCCGTTGATCGAAGACGAAACATTCTCCCTGCCAATGTTCGTTTCCGAATTGCTCCTGGTAAGCCGCGATCCCGCCGTGAAGCTGAAAGACTTTCTGGAATCCCTGGCCCCGCAACAGCGCTGACGCCTTTTCGCAACGAATGCCTCCGGTACAATACATCAGCACCGTTTTCTCTTTCAGATTTTGCAATTGATCGATGTATCGAGGCAGCTCGCGAAAATGTTCGATCTCGCAGGTCACGGCGTTTTCAAATCTCCCCGCGGCCGATTCGAATCGATTGCGAATATCGAGCGGCACCGCATCGGGGTTTTCCTCGAGCATCTTTTTCCACTCGCACGGGCTGAGGTGATTATCCTTGTCCGGCACGATGTTGCCGGCGTTCAGAGTCACGATTTCGGCACGGACCTTCACGACGAGCTTCGGAAAAGTCCCGGCGTCGCCCGCGCTGAGTTTGATTTCGATGTCGCCAAAACGCGAATCCGTTTTAATAGCTGTAGCGTATCGGTCGATCTGAGCGGCCGGTCCCGCGAGCGTCCCGTTGATTCCCTCCGCCGCAACCAGAACCCGGCCTTTCAATCCGAGCGAAGAGCAAAGGGTGCGTTGCTCGGCCGCAAATGAATCGGGATCGGAAATCGGAACGTACTTATAGAAGAGGATCACCGGGTAGACATCACGCATCGGTGCTGGGGCAAGATTTGCGTCAGAGGTCATCGGCTTTCCTTTGAGCCGCGCTCGAGCAGGCTCTTGGTCAAATAAACGAGGCCGGCCATCTGCAACCATTCGGAAACGATATTGCCAACGACCTGGCCCCATTTGTCCTGCGGATTCATGTGGAGATACAAAATGAGCCAGCCGATGCCGGTCACAGCGAGAAAAATGAGAAGGGAATGCTCGTACATCAGTTCCAGCAACCGATTCCCTTTCCTGCTCTTCAGCGGGCGACTCTCGGCCGAGCCGATTTCGTAGAGAAACTTGGTCCCCAAAATGATGACGACGGAGCCACTCCAATCCGCGATCGCGTTTCCAAAGAAGGCGCCGAGGTGACTCGCCGGATCGCTCCAGCGATAGGCGACGATCCAGATCACCAGCAGGAGTACGCTGACGATGCTCAAAGAATGATAATGAAGCCAACTCGTCTTTCGTGATCTCTTGCCGGCCATGTGAAGAGGTGTCTTTTGAAATGAGCGATTTGCGCAATGCGGAGCGCGATCAGAGCAGCGACAGCTGTGAATCGGGAACGTCTACACTGGCGAATCGCACGCCGAGCCCAATCAGCCGCACACTTTTTTTCGTGCGCGCGAATCCTTCGGCCAAGAGGGATTGAAACTGATCGAGGGTAGGGGGAAGCCCGGCGCGTTCAACCGTGGTGCGGGAGAAATCGTGAAACTTTAGCTTCACGAAAATCTTTGTCACGGCCCGCGTCGATTCCTTTTGGTCGAGGTCCGCCATCAACTCCTCAAATAACTCAGGCAGCTTTTCTTCGCACTCCGTCAACGTCTCGAGATCGCTGGAGAACGTTTCTTCGTTGCTCAACGACTTCCGTTCCCGATCTGGTTCAACCGGCCGATCGTCGATCCCGCGGCAAAGTTCATAGAGCTCGCTCCCAAACTTCCCGAAATACGCCTGCAGCTCCGTTCGCGATAATCGTTGCATCTCGCCACAGGTCGCGATGCCAAGGCGCTCGAGTTTCTGCTCGGTCACATCGCCGATACCCCACAGTTTGCGCACCGGCAGTTTCTTCATGAATTCCGGCACGTCTTCCGGTTTCACTTCGAACTGGCCATTCGGCTTTTTCAGGTCGCTGGCGATTTTCGCCACCAGCTTGTTCGGACCGATTCCAGCCGACGCCGTCAGCTTCGTCTTGCGAAAAATGAGACCGCGAATCACCTGGGCGAGCGGTGCGGGCGCGCCGGGATGCGCGGTCACATCGAGGTACGCTTCATCGAGCGAGAGCGGTTCCACCAGCGCCGTAAAGCGATGCAGGATCCCGCGAATCGCGGCCGATTCTTTCCGGTACACATCGAACCGCGTTGGCAGGATGATGAGATTCGGACAGCGTTGCAGGGCCATGAAAGTCGGCATGGCCGAGCGCACGCCGAACTCGCGGGCCTCGTAGTTGCACGTCGTGAGGACGCCCCGGCGGTCGCGTGCGCCGCCCACGCCGACCGGCTTTCCCTTCAATGATGGGCGGTCCCGCACCTCGATTGCCGCGTAGAAGCAATCCATATCGAGGTGAATAATGGCGCGGTGCGCTGGCTCTCCCTGCACCCTTCAACTTTGCGCCAGGAACGGAGCCGTTTCCATTATTGCGTTTGGGGTTTTTGGTAGGACGACGCTCCGCGGAGCCGTCGGGAATCGTGCTCTCGGCTCGACAGAGTCTCGCCCTACCACCGCATTGCGCGAAAGCTCTCGTCCTTTTGATTCACCGATACCGATGCGGCTGGCCGGGCGGAGTTTGTCTCCGGACTTCGGCCAGCCCGCAACGGAAATTCTTAACTGGCGCTTTGCGGGTTACGCAATCGGTCGCGCCGCGGTGGATGCGGCAGGTCCTACGTATTGGGCACTGCCGAAGCCAAGGATCGGGATAAAGATAAACGGAAGCAAGACCATGCCGATGCCGAAGCCTGCGCCCTTGCCGAAACTTTTTGCCAGATCGATGCAAAGCATAATGGCGATGACGATGCCGACGCACGGGATTAAGAGCAGGATGAACCACCACGCCGGCCGGCCGACGATTTTGCACCAGACGATGATGTTATAAATAGGAACGATGGACGCCCAGCCAGGCTCGCCTGCCTTGGCGAACACCTTCCACATGGAGGCGATCATCAGCAGGACGAAAACCGCGTAACAGGTCCAGCCAACCGGGCCCATCTGGTAATTGGCGCTGTAGTTATAGTCGAAGTCCGCCCCCAGGAGAGTGGCGAAGGAATGGAGCGGGAATTGGATGAGTGAAGTCATAGATATTTGGATTTTGTGAAGGTGGACGCCAGAGATAGGGAACAGCCGGAGCGAATGCAATCACAATCTTTTGGAGGCGTTAGGTTCGACCCACAAACGGCGCGCCTGAAGAGGACCTGAGAAAACGAACGATCCTCCTCCTCTCATTTTCCCTCCTGCTCTCAGTCGAAGAATCTGCGTGAATCTGCGCGTTCAGTGGCCGATCTGTTCCGGTCATGAAATTTACCTATTACGGGCATGCTTGTTTCTCGGTCGCCGCCGGCGGCAAAATTCTTCTCTTCGACCCCTTCATTTCGCCCAATCCGCTGGCGAAAAAAATCGACGTCGAAAAGATCGCGGCGGATTTTATTCTGGTCTCGCACGGTCACGGCGATCACATCGCGGACGTCGTCGACATCGCCGCACGAACCGGCGCGACGGTGATCGCTCCTTACGAAGTCGGATCCTGGTTCGAAGCCAAAGGCGTGAAGAATGTCCAGGCGATGAATCATGGCGGCGCGGCGAAAATGGATTTCGGCCGCGTCAAACTC
The DNA here is from genome assembly GCA_003134785.1 of Spartobacteria bacterium. Lineage (GTDB taxonomy): Bacteria > Verrucomicrobiota > Verrucomicrobiia > Chthoniobacterales > UBA10450 > AV80. The sequence continues at coordinate 23,197 of PLCN01000015.1, read as the reverse complement.
ACCAGCGCCATTCACAGCAGCTCGATGCCGGACGGTTCTTACGGCGGTAATCCCTGCGGCTTCGTCGTCGAATCGAGCGACGTAAATTTCTATTACTCCGGCGATACCGCGCTGACCTCCGACATGAAGCTGATCGGCGAGGGGACCAAATTGGATTTCGCCGTCTTCCCGATCGGCGATTTTTTTACGATGGGAATCGAGGACGCACTCCGAGCGGCGGAATTCGCAGGCGTGTCAAAATTTGTCGGCGTGCATTACGACACGTTCCCGCCGATCAAGCTCGATCACGAAGCCGCGCTGGCGGCGGCGCGCGCTGCCGGCAAGGAGCTGCTTCTTGCTGCGATCGGCGAGACCATCGCTGTCTAGGAGGGTGGCTCTTCTCCATCGCGTGTATGACAGGCAGGCAGGCGCGGCTACTGTCATCGAATGAAATCGATCATTTGTGCTTTGACGGCGTTGGCTCTGTTATCCACGAACGCGGTGCGTGGCGAAGGGGAATATAAACTCATCAAGGAAATTCCAATCGGCGGGGAAGGCGGCTGGGATATTCTCACCATCGATTCCCCGGCGCATCGGCTTTACCTGTCGCACGCGACGAAAGTGGTGGTAGTCGATCTCACGAAGAACGCAGTCGCGGGCGAGATCACGGATACACCGGGGGTGCACGGGTTCATTGCGGTGCCGGAAGTTGATCGCGGGTTCTCGTCGAACGGCAAGGAGAACAAAATCAGCGTGGTCGATCTCAAGACGCTCAAGACAATTTCAAAGCTCGACAGCGGCGCGAACCCGGACGCGATCGTTTACGATCCAAAGCGGGGCGAGGTTTACGTTTTCAATCACACGGGGAATTCGGCGACGGTGATTGACGCGAAGGCGGCAAAAGTGGTGGCCACGATCCCGCTCGGGGGCGCTCCGGAGTTTGCGGCGGTCGATAGCGGAGCCGGCCGGGTTTATTGCAACATCGAGGACAAGAGCGAGGTCGTGGTGATTGACGCGGCGAGACACGAGGTGACGGCACACTGGCCGCTCGCGCCCGGGGAAGAGCCGAGCGGGATCGCGCTCGATGCGGCGCATCATCGTTTGTTCACGACTTGCCACAACAAGATGATGGAGATGGTCGACACGGAATCGGGCAAGGTGGTGGGAAGCGTGCCGATCGGCACCGGCGTGGACGGCGCGGCGTTTGACGACGGGACGCAGCTTGCATTCGCGTCGTGTGGGGAAGGCGTCACCACTATCGCGAAAGAGGAAACACCGCAGAAGCTGACCGTCGTTCAGACGCTCAAGACTGAACGGGGCGCACGCACGATGGCTCTTGACCCAATGACTCATCGGATTTATTTGCCCACCGCGCAATTCCAGGCACCGCCATCTCCGTCACCCGGTGCTTCGCCGGGGCGGCCGACGATTGTGCCGAATACTTTGAAGCTTTTGGTCTACGGGCCGGCCGACGCGGCGAAACCGTAAACGAGAAGCGCGCGCTCGTTGCGTCAGCTATACACATTTCTTTGTCTCGCCTGCGTGATCTCCGCGTTTGCCGCGCACAACGCGCCGGCGCAAGGCGGGCCGCCGATGATCACCGACGATCCGGGCACGCCGGGCGATAAAAAATGGGAGATCAACCTGGCGCTCGCGTTCGAACATCGGCCGGGGGAAACATCATCCGATCTGCCGGCGATCGATTTGAACTACGGAGTCGGCGAGCACATCCAGCTCACCTTGCAGACCGCGCCGGTCTTCTTGAAACGCAGGGGACGCGGCCTGATCGGTGGACTCGGCGGCACCGAGGCCGCGGTCAAATGGCGTTTCCTCGACCAACAAAGGAACGGCGACGGTTTCGACATGTCGATGTTTCCGCGGGTGATTTTCAACGTCGTCAGTTCCTCCGCGCGGCGAGGTCTTTCCCAGGAGGGGACTCGTTTTCAAATCCCGATACAGATGGCGAAGACGTTGGGTCGCTGGCACGCCGACTTTGAGTTCGGCCCGCATGTCAGCAGCGTCGCGCGAAGTGAGTGGTTTTATGGCGTCGTCGCCGGCCTGGACGTCTCGAGGGCGACGCTGTTAATGGCGGAGCTTCACGGCACGTCACGGATGAATTTTACGCGCGACGCGTTGACCGTGAACGTCGGCGTCCACCACGAATTTTCCGCGAGCCGGATCCTGATCGTGTCGCTCGGTCGCGAGATTCGTTCGCCCGATCCGCTCGCGACTATCGGCTACTGCGGCGTGCAGTTGCTCTACTGAACGGCGCCCTCTTCGGATTTCTTCAATGCGCTTTTGAAGCCGGCTTTTGCGGGAAAATTAGGATCAACGTGACGATTACCACCAGGAGCGCGAGAGATGCGGTGTAGCGGCTCAGAGCCAACCCTCCTTCCTTCAGAGGCTTATCCAGAAAATCGCCGACGACGGCTCCGAGGGGGCGGGTCAAGATGAATGCCGCCCAAAACAAAATAGCGCGCGAAATGCTTGTGAAGTAGTAGAGAAGTGCGGTCAGAAGGAGTAAACCACCAAAAACCGCTGCAGCCCCGAGGTAGCCCATTTGGTTGGTATCCGCTACCCAGTCACCGAGTGCCGTACCCAGCGTCTGTGAAAACATTATCGTGACCCAGTAAAAGGTCTCAACCTTCGGCGTACTCACCGTCTCAACAGAGATGCTCCCAGTTGACCAACGCCACGCCAAAAGCGACGCCATTACCAGGATTAGCAATATGGTCGAACCGCCGGTGTAGCCGATGCCGAGCGATCTGGTGCAATAATCGGCCAGCGTGGTGCCGACTGTCGTCGTTGCGACGATCGTCAGCCAGTATAGAAACGGGTGAAATTTCTTCGCCTTGATCTGGACGAGGACCGCGGCAACAAAAATAACGCTGAATATTGCCGTGCCGATAAGATAGCCGGTGCCTTTGGCCGCGGCAGTAGTTTCGCCAAGCCACGACATGGTGACGGCGTCGCCGCCGGTCTCGCCCAGCGTGGTCGCGAGGATCTTAACGATCCAGAATACCAACGTTACCTGGGGTACCTTAGCAACGAACTCCGATCTCTTTTCGTCCATTTTTATCCTCCCAAAATCAATCGTTCGCTACTTGCCCGACAACGCATCACTGCCAATTGCACCCGGCGTGGTCGCCAGGATTTTTATGACCCAAACCGCGAGCGTGACCTGGGGGACCTTATTCAGCGTGGTCGATTGTGCGGAGCGCGTTTTATGATCCATAGTCTTCACTTATCGAAGCCGAGGCGCTGAGCAGGCGCATCGAAGAATAAAACGCCGGAATGTGATGTCGCACGGGCAGCTTGCTTTTGGGGTCGACGGGCGTCTCGCCTGCGGAAGTTGTCCGAGCTTATCGGGCTTCAGCTTTTGATCGCAGCGTCTGGACCAGACCGCGCATGACTTGCAGCCCGGCTTCGCTGCAATATTCGGTCTTCGTGGTCGGCGGAAACTCCACTGGAAGAGAGACGCAGCGTTGCCGAATCGCCTCCAGCTGAGGATCGTCGAGCCGGATTGAAGTGAAGCCATCCCAATCCCATTGCCGGCCCGTCCCGTTAATGAGCGCCTCGATCGTATTCGCAACTTCTTCGCGCGTCCTCTTCATGAGCTTGGTAACAAATTGAACCCCGAGAGCCTTCCATGCAAGCCTTTGTTAGCGGTCTATTCCATCCACTCTCGAAGCATGCCTTCACTTAAACCGCATACCAGTACCACACGGCGGCTAGATTTTGTCGCGTCGCTACCAAACGCGTCCGAATGAACCACCCGCACAGCGTAGCTGCAAACAGATCGATGGTAACGCCTATCACTTGGGCACGGGTTCATCGACGTTCGGAATTTGAATCCACCCCTGTAGAAAATCTGTGCTGAGCTGGTAAATGCGAAGTCGTAACTGGTAAATGTGTCGTTTCATCGCGAAGACGGCTTGTCCACTTCCGCCTTCCGTATCGAGCGCTCCGACGACGAGGTCTGCCTCGTAGAACCTCCTCCAAGCCTCCTGAGCCCTTTGGAGTGCTTCGCGGTATTCGGGGCCAGATGCCTTAAGCCTGGCCTCATAAACTCTCTCCAGCTTTGCTTCGGTGAAAGCAATGAGCTTCGGAAGATAGAGCTTGGGCGATTGTTGAGCTAATTGCTCAAGTTGCTCTTCGTTGAGTTGTTCCGCTGCAGAAGCCGGATGCAAAAGAGCGCAGGCGAGCAACGTCGCTAAAATCGCAAGTCGGTGGTTCATTGTCGCGCAGGGAGTAGGCTTAAGGAAGAATATGATCAGCTACCGCAGCGCGGGAGCAAGTGGTACTGCGGGTAAAGGTTGGAATGTCGCCGAAAGGGCTTGATCAGATTCCCTCGACCTGTCAACGACTCTTTGGCGCGGCGGGGAAGGCCGGCGAATCACTTTGTTCCGAGCGCGAGATGCGCTCGGTTTGAAACATGTTAATCTATAGGACCTAAATTATGAAAATATTGCGTTACCTTACGGCCGGTGCCTTAGCACTCGGTTTTTCCAGCGCAGCCGGTGTTGCCTTTGGCGCGCCTTCTCACCTGGTCATCGTCATCATGGAGAATCATGCTTATGGTGAGATTATCGGCAGCGCCGACGCGCCCTATCTCAATAATACCCTGGCCGCCAATGGTGCGCTGCTGACTAACTCTCACGCCATTGAACACCCGAGTCAGCCAAACTACCTCGACCTCTTTTCGGGATTGAATCAGGGCGTCGTCGGTGACTCGACGCCGGCAAACCTCCCGTTCTCGGCGCCAAACCTCGGAGCGGAATTGCTGGCTAAGGGCTTCACGTTCACAACCTATTCGGAGAGCTTGCCCTCGGTGGGATTCAACGGCGATAACTTTACGACCGTCCCCGGCCAGAACCAATATCAGCGCAAGCATAACCCGGTGGTAAACTGGCAGGCGAACGACGCGCCGGCTAGCAATCACCTTCCGGTATCGGCTAACCAACCGTTCACCGCTTTCCCGACGACCGATGCGGGATTCGCCGCGCTGCCGACGGTGTCGATCGTCGTGCCTAACGAGCAGAACGACATGCACGATGGAACCGTCGCCATGGGTGATACCTGGCTGAGCCAAAACATGGAGGCTTACCGGCAGTGGGCCGCGGCGCATAACAGTATTCTTCTTGTGACCTGGGACGAAGACGACAACGGAGCGACAAATCAGATCGCCACGATCTTCAGCGGTCAGAACGTAAGACCTGGCACTTACGCCGAGAGCGGCATCGAGCGCGGACCGGGGCTCGGCGTCGATCACTATAATATTCTGCGAACGATCGAAAACCTGTACGGCCTGGGCACGTGTAACGCCGCCACCGATGCCATGCGTAACCCGATCGTGGACGTGTTCCGTGCGCCGGTCCTGAACATCGCGACGCGCCTCGCGGTCAAGACTGCCGATCAGGTCCTCATCGCCGGCTTTATCATTACTGGCACCGATCCTAAGCAGGTCCTTATTCGCGGCATCGGACCTTCGCTTAGTGGTGTAGGAACTACTTTGTCCGATCCCACCTTGGAATTACATCAAGGCAACACGACATTAGCCACGAATGACAACTGGAAGATTGACGATCAAACCCAGCTATCGCAGCAAGCTGCCATTACTGCTACAACAATTCCACCGACGAACGATTTGGAATCAGCTATCCTGACAACTCTTAACCCTGGGACCTACACGGCAATTCTTGCGGGCAAGAATGGCGGGACGGGTGTGGGCGTAGTCGAGGTCTATGATCTCCAGCAGGGCACGAGCTCAAATCTGGCGAACATCAGCACGCGCGGGTTTGTCAACACAGGTGATAACGTCATGATCGGTGGCCTGATTGTCGGCGGTGCCGGCCAAGCCGGATCTGCCAGGGTAATCGTGCGCGCATTGGGGCCGTCGGTTCCTGTGCCAGGTGCATTAGCCGATCCGACTCTGGAACTGAAAGACGTAAACGGAGCTACGATTGCGAGCAACGATAACTGGAAAATCAACGATCAGAACGGCCAATCTCAGGAAGCTGCCATCCGTGCGACCACACTTCAACCTTCCAACGATGCGGAATCAGCCCTTATTGCATCTCTCGCTCCTGGTAACTACACAGCCACAGTCCGCGGGACGAATAGCACGACTGGAATTGGTTTGGTTGAGGTTTATAACCTGCCATAGCTAAGAATCGCCTCGCGACCTTCTCAGTAGCACAGTCGTCTTGCCGGTTCTGCGTTTGAGACCAACAGACAGGATGCCTGCTGTCCCCACAGCCAGGATGGCTGTGCTACGCCGTTCACCGAGCGCATAAACAAAGCGGCGGCGACTGATCAGGCCGCCGCCTTCCCTTTGTTACCCTAACGTTATTGCTTTGCGGCGTCGCGCATTTCCTGGCGAGCTTTGCGTATGTCTTCGCGCGCCTTTTGGATGGCATCCCATTTTTGCTGCTGAGCTGCCGTCAGGATTGGACGAATCTGCGACCGGATATTGTCGCGGATCGCTTTTACCTTCTCTTTCGATTCCTGACGCGCTGAGACGATCTGCGGCTTCGCTTGCTCGATAATCGTTCGGATCTTTGCCTGTTGATCAGCAGTGAGTGCAAGGGTTTTCGTCATGTGCTCGAGTGCGTTGCCCCATCTGTGATGACGATGCCTCTTCCCGCCTGCATCTTGCGCGGCGGGATCCTGCGCTTTGGCGATTGAAATCGTGGCCAGCGTAGCTGCGCACACGGCGGTGAGAGTGATTAGTCTTAGTTTCATTTGTTGTTTCTCCGGTCGGTCAGCGCGACGAGCGCGCTTGTTATGTGAGGGATAACCCCGAAAGGGTCTCGGAAGTTGCGGTGTTAGTGATTTCTTAACCGCGGATTTCGCGGATAACTCGGATTTGAAATCAAGATATCATCGTCATCCGTGCGATCCGTGTCATCCGCGGTAGAAGGTTGCCGCGTGATCACCACTGATCGGAGCGTTCGGCGGTCATAGACCGCCGCTACAGGGTGACAGCAGGTTTGGATTGACCGGGAGGGGGTGGAGCAGGCAAGACTCCCGCATGATCAGAAAAACGTTGAAGTGGCTTTTCCGGATTGTGGCGCTGTTGCTAGTCGTGGTGGCGATATTCCTGGTCAATCTCATCTGGTTCCGTCCCTGGAGCCTGAATCTCTTTTACGAGAAAGTTTTTGCACAGGTTCTGTTCGAAGAGCCGGAACTGCTCTCATCGCTCGGACTGGTCGAGCGGTTCGGGATTACCGGCCATAACGGCAAGCTCGGCGACGTATCGCCCGCGCATCAGCAGCGCCAGTTCGATCGCGCGCGACAAAACCTGGCGGACTTGCGCGCCTACTCGATTGATCGGCAGACGCCGTCGCAACGCCTTTCGACCCACATTCTCGATTGGTATATCGACCGCGAGCTCGAAGGCGAAAAATACCAATGGCACGACTATCCCGTGAACCAGCTTTTCGGCGTGCAGAATGAGTTCCCCTCCTTCATGGCGAACATCCACCGGCTCCTGGCGCCGCGCGATTGCGACTATTATGTCCAGCGGCTTAACGCGGTGGGCACGAAGTTTGATCAATTGCTCGAGGGCCTCCGGGTGCGCGAGCAGAAGGGAATTATTCCGCCGCGTTTTGTGGTGGAAAAAGTGCTCAAGGAAATGAACGGCTTCGTGGAGCAGCCGGCCACGGAAAACATTCTCTACACTTCGTTCAAAACCCGCGCGGCAAACATTAGCGAATTGACGGACGAACAGCGTGCGGCCTTCCAAAGGCGGGTCGAGACCGCGATGACTGATCGAGTCTACCCCGCCTACCATAAGCTGATCGATTATTTCAATGGCCTCCTGCCCAAGACCACGACCGATGATGGCGTCTGGAAGCTGCCGGACGGCGAGGCGTTTTACGCCTATATGCTGCGCAAGAACACGACGACGACACTCAAGCCGGACGAGGTGCACGACCTGGGTGTGCGTGAGGTGGCCAGGATCGAAGCAGAGATGCGCAGCATTTTGGACGCGAATGGATTTAGCGATCGAACGATTGGAGATTCCATGGACGCATTAGGAAAGGACCCGAAGTTCCAGTTCACCAACGATGACAAAGGACGCACGGATGCGCTGGCCGAATACACTCGTTTGATCGCACAGGCGACGGAGCGCTGCCGGGAATTATTCGCGACCGTGCCAAAGGCCCGATGCGAAGTGCGCCGCGTGCCGGAGTTCAAGGAGGCCACCTCGGCCGGAGCCTACTATCAAGGAGCTTCGCTGGATGGGAGCCGCCCCGGCGTCTTTTACGCGAACCTGCGCGACATGAGCGAAGTTTCGAAATGGGCCATGCCAACGCTGGCTTATCACGAAGGCGTGCCCGGACATCATTGGCAGATTTCCACCGCGCAGGAGTTGAAGGGCCTGCCGCAATTTCGGAAGCTGATTCCTTTCACGGCCTATCAAGAAGGCTGGGCGCTCTACACGGAATGGCTGGCGAAGGAAGCGGGCTGGTACGAAGGCGATCCTTTTGGCGACCTGGGACGTTTGCAGGCCGAACTTTTCCGCGCGGTGCGATTGGTGGTGGATACGGGCATTCATGCGAAGCGCTGGCCGCGCGAACAGGCAATTACTTACATGCGCGACAAGACCGGAATGGGCGAGAAGGAAGTAACCGCGGAGATCGAGCGCTACATCGTGATGCCCGGACAAGCGTGCGCCTATAAGGTGGGAATGCTGAAAATACAGGAATTGCGCAAGCGCGCGCAAACAGAGTTAGGGCAGAAGTTCGACCAACGACAGTTCCATGACACCGTGCTGAAGAATGGCGCCTTACCTCTCGAGATTCTCGAGGAGCAGGTAACAGTTTACATTCAGGCCGCGAAGAAGTAGCTATCTCTTACCGACGCTGCACCTGCACCTCACCCCAGCCCTCTTCCAAAAGGAGAGGGAGTTCCTTCTCCCGCCGGGAAAAGGTTAGGACGAGGGCCACGTTTTCGATTCCACCACTCAAAAAAGATTCTGAAAGACTAGCCTAACGAATGCATTGCCTTGCTGGCCGAAAGTAGGTCCGGAGAGGGTGCGCATATAGCCGAATTCAAACTTGGCCGTCACCACCGTCAACTGCACTCCGGCTCCCGCGGCCAGCCAGGTTTCGCTTGAGCCACCCCGACCAGACATGCCAGCGGTGTCCACCATGATCAGCGGTTTGATCGAGTAAAGGTTGGCGTCATCAATGATGAAGTGAGTGGCCGGTGTTACTTCCTGGAGGATCTGCTTCGCCCGCCGCGCTGCCTCCGCCGCACTCAGGCCTTGTCCCTGGAGAACGGCCGCAAGCATGCTCGGGCCGGTTACGTCGATCTGCCTTCGGAGTAGCTCCTTGATGGAAATAGGATTCCCATTGGCATCGGGGATGTCAGTCAGCTCGTTCGGAATCAAAGGCATCGACCAGGCCGGAATCGGCAAGGTAACATTCAGGTTCACATGCCAGAAGCTATCGCCACCGATCGTTCTGCCATTCGCGTCCCGCAATCGGGCCTCGTTCTCTCCCAGGCTGCGGATGATCGGTCCCGACGGCATGTTCATTAACGCAGTAGCATTCGGGCTGTCGTAGAGAAATTGGCCGGGCGCATTGCCGCCGAAGAAACTGGCGTAGCTGGGGATGTTCCCCGTCGCTCTGCCACCACCAGCTACGATTTCTATCCCGATCGTTTGATTCGGGGCCACCGCAACTTCCTTCTCATAGCCGGCGCGCCCTACGAAACGCTGGTAGGCATTCCCCGAGCCGGTTTCCCACCCGCTTTCCTGCCAGAAGGCTGCGCGCAAGAATCCGTTGATGGAAGGCGGGATGGTATCCAGAAGGAGGCGGGCGGTTTGTTCGTTAGCGGTCGTGTTTGTCTCGAGAGAAGTGTCGCCATCCAGAAAGTCATCGCTGGTCCGCCGATAACCGGCGTTGAGGGTGAGATGAGTGTTAGGCGCCAGCTTCAACTTGAGGCCCAGGTTGGCCGCGCCTGCGTTCCGAGTGTGCTCGCTGTTGCCGAGCGGTTCCTTTAATCCATCGAACCTGCCGGAGAAGTTCAGCTCCTGCAGAAAGGAGCTGTTATGGTGAACAGTGTAGGTAAGCCCGCCATCGGCGCGATAGAATGATTCCTCCAGCGATTTCGTACCTTCCGCGATCAGATCGAGTTCGTGAGTCGTTTCGAAGGTCTTATCTTTACTAAACAAGGGCACAAGATTTCCACCCAAGCTGGCGGAGATAGCCGAACCGAAAACCCTATCATAAGTGAAACCGACGGTTGGGTTCAGAGCCAGGAGCGGCTCAGGCACGTTTTGGTAAAAGGTTGGCCAGGGAGAGCGTGGGATGGGCAGCACGTTGTTACCCACCTGCACGAGCGAGATATCGATGTAGAACGGCCGGAAAATAACGCCGACCGTTCCATCCGAAGGAGTACTATCGTAGTTGACATCGATATACAGGACGCCGACCTCGCCTTTCGAATGCAGGCCGTAGCTCGTATTCGAGCTCGACGTGATAGCATCCCTTAGTGCAGCCATAGTGGCCGATAATTTCTCTCGCGTAAGCCTATCGCCTGCGGCCAGTGGTAATGGAAGGTTACCGACCCATCGCCCTTCCACTTTTACGTAGCGGACCCGAAGATCGTAGACCCCATGCTGTTCCGCCGCGGTCGCCACGTCTCGACTATTCTGACGGGTCGTCTCCTTCTGCGGACTAAAATCCAGGTTTACCGGCGCCGCGTCCTGGCCCAAACATAGGCTGCTGCATAGAAAGAGGCCCAGGCTAAGGAAACTCCCATACTTTACGCCGGTCTTCGACAAAACGACGAAACGGTGCGGGTATTTCACGCGTGCGACCTGTCTACGACCTGCATCTAGCCCTTTCCCGATAACGCTGAAAGAGCTGGAAGCCATTTCACAAATAACGTCTCATGCTGTAGCCACGGCATTCTGGCGCCATGTCGCGCGGCCAGTCCACCCCGACTGAGCGGGGCTACTACCGCGCCCGTATTTGTCAGGGCTTCTAAACGTCAAGATTCACTACCTGTGACATCGCGTCGTGGACTTGTTGCTTTTGCGCGGCGGTAGGATTCTGATTCCCCGCTATGGCCTTAGCCGCCGGATAGACTTGGTTAACCAGGACATTGGCCTGCGCCTGTGTAACTCCCTGCGAAGCCATATTCTGCACCGCCTGCTGCTCCACGGGCGTGCCGGAAGTAAACGAGACGTGAACCAGAAGAACATCCGGGCTGCCAGCAACCACCTGGGAAAGATCGAAAACAATTTTCCAAATGGAATCGGCGGTAGGGGTGCAGTCCCGTTCCACGCTGACATTGAATTTGAACCCGGCTTCGGGGCTAAAGACCATTACATCGAGAAGGAACGGCTTGCAGATTTTGGGACCGACGGGAACTACTTTAGTGGAGGAGGTAGGCATATGATTGGGGTTTGCTTGGGGATTACTACTGCGCCCGGTAATGGAACCGAGGTAAGTCTCGTTCCTTCGGGTTGGTTTTATGGATAGAAGGAAGCTCGCGTTCAATCAAGAACAAAGTTCCTTCCCAGCGCACAGGCTTGGAAGCCTGTGTTCCGAAGGGCCCAGGGCTATCGAGTAGCTACGGGGACCTCGAAATGTTCGACCTGCTCCTTGATCTCGCGGACAAAACTCGCGGCGCCTGCGCCATTCACTACGCGATGATCGAAGGTTAAGGATAAGGTAATGACCTCCGCAGTCTGCCTCTTCTTCCCGTCGCCGAATGTTTCGTAATGCGCTGATCCGACAAACAAGGTCCCGACGGATGGCGGCACCACGATCGGCGCGGCCGCGCGAACACCAAAGGCGCCGAGACTGCTGATCACGATCGGTGCATTCACCGCATCGACCCGGCCGCCGCGAGTTTCCCCGACGGTTTGATTGTAGCACCGCACAAAATCCGCCCAGTCCTGCTTGTTCGCGTGCGCGACGACCGCGGTCGCGAGGCGGTCGTCGTCGAGCGAGACCGCGATGCCGAGATCGAACTCATCGTTCTCGATGATGCGATCGTCTTCCAGAATAATTCGGCGGAACGGCGCATGTTTCTCCATCGCCCTAACGACCGCCCACGCCACCATCACTGAAGGCGACGGCGCATTTTTTCCGTCGACTTTCTTGGCCGCTTCGCGCGCCTTGCGAATCGCTTCCCAACGCGCATCGATTTGCAAATTCGCAGGCACCACGCGGCCGAGCCGTCGCACAATGGTCGGTGAGAGAGCAGGCTCGATCGCCGTCTCGCGCGAAGCAGCGGGCGCGGCCTCGCGCTTCGATCCGGCGGCAGCGCCGTCGTTCACCGCGCCATTCGGATTTTGTTGCGGCATTTCCGCGACGGCTTCGAATTGATCCCCGAAGGAATCTCCCTCACCGAGAATGGTTCCGATTTCCTGGCCAATGTCGACGGTGGCTCCGACCTCCGTTTTCCACTCGCCCATCGTGCCGGCAAAAGAAGACTCGATCGGATAGACGGCCTTGTCGGTTTCGACTTCGCAAAGCGGATCGTCGAGTTCGACCTTGTCGCCAGGTTTCTTCAGGAGCGTGACGACTTTGGCATTGCGAATTCCTTCGCCCATAATCGGGATCGTGATCTTTTGTTCGCGTTTAGCTCCGGCGGCCGCTTGCTTCTTTGGCGCCGTCCTTTCTGGAGCCGGCTCGCCCTCGAGCCGGGCTGTCTTGCCTGCGTCACTTGCGACCACGGCACGGGGGCGCGCCGTCTCCATGGAGCTCATTGCACGGTGGACGGCGGCGACGATGCGTTTTACATCAGGCAACGCGGCGTATTCGTAGATCGGGTTGTAACCGATCATCACATTCGTCTTACTCACGAGAACCGGCGGAGCGATCAGCTCGCTCCAAACATCCGGCAACGCCGCAAGGTGGGAGACAATCATTTGCCCGACGCTGCAATTCTCGCTGTCTTCTTGCACCACCACCAGCCGGCCAGTGCGACGAACGGATTCCTCGATCGCCGCGCGATCCCATGGAACGATCGAGCGCAAGTCAATCAAATCGACACTGATCTCCGCGCCGATTTCCTTGAGCGCTTCGAGAGATTTTTCCACGGTGTTTCCCCAGGCGACCAGAGTGACGTCGGAGCCGCTGTGGCGTTTCCGCGCGACGCCCAATGGCACGGCGCGCACCGGCTCGGCGGATTCGTGTTCCGCCCAAAGAAGATGCTTCGGGATAAGAACGAAGGTCGGATCTTCGCAATGCATCGCCGTCCACAAAAGGCCGGCCGCATCCTCCGGCGTGCTGGGAATGGCGACGTTGATCCCGGGGAAATGCGCCAGCGCGGCTTCGTTCGCCTGGCTATGCCATAAACTTCCGCCGGGCAAATATGCACCGTAGGGCGCGTAGATCACCACCGGACAAGTCCACGTGCCGAACGAGCGCCAGCGCAGCGTGGACAGATTCGTCACGAGCTGATTCCACCCCGGCCCGATGAAGTCGATGAATTGTAATTCAAAAACAGGACGCTTGCCGTAAGACGCCAGCCCGCAGGCCACACCCATGATGGTCGATTCCGCGAGCGGCGAGTTGTAAACCTGCTTGGGGAATTCCGTCGAAAGTTTTTGGGTAAGCCGAAAGACACCGCCCTTGGGGTCTTCGACGTCTTCGCCGAAGACGATGCGGTCCGCATTCTTCTCGAGTCCGAGACGAAGCGTTTTGTTGATGGTATCGCCGATGCGATATTTGCCCGCGGGCAAAACCTCATCGTCCAGTTGCGGCAGCTCCGCCGTGACCTGCACCTCCAGTTCGTCGGCGGATGGATCTTCCGCTCGCTCGGCCTCCGCAAATTCCTGGCGAATGCGCTCCTTAATCTCCTGATCGAGCTTCGCGTAATCGTCCGCGGTCATCACACCTTCGGCGATCAGCCGCTCGCTCCAGATCCGGAGCGGATCGAACTTCTCGCCTTCCGCCAGTTCCTCCGCGCTCCGATAAAGTTTGTGATCGTCGGAACTCGTGTGGCTCGAGAGCCGTTCCATATTGACCCAGAAAAAAGCGGGTCCCTGGCCTGCGCGCATGTTCTCGAAAGCCTTCACCCCGGCGTCGTAGATTTGTTGCACGTCGCTGCCGTCGATTTCCTGCCAGTCGTTAGGCTGAAGCACATCGAGCGCACGCGGGTTGATCTTGCTCGTCGGACTGCTGATGCCGTACTTGTTATCCTCGACCACGAACAGGACCGGCAGCTTCCTCTCCTTCGCGAAACAAACGGCTTCGAAAAAATCTCCCTGCCGCGTCGCCGCGTCGCCAACTGTCGTCACCACGACATTTGGTTTGTCATCCAGCTGGATGCCCCAGGCGATGCCGCAGGCCGGCAAGAGCTGCGATCCGGTCGGCGTGGGAACGCTCCAGATCTTTCGCGCCGCGTAACTGTAATGCGACGGCATTTGCCGTCCGTGGCTCTGCCCTTTCCGCTTCGCGAAATAATCGAGCGCCAATTCGCGCGACGCGACCCCGCGGCCGAGGACCAGGCCGCGATCGCGGTAGTATGGGCAAACGAAGTCGCCTTCGATCATTGCGATTCCGAGCGCAGCCAAACCTTCGTGGCCCATCCCGGAAACATGGAAATGACCCTTGCCCTGACGATTAAGATTTTGCTCGCGCAGATCGCCATGCCGGCTTTCCAACAACAGGGTGAGGAGGCGCAACTTATCTTCTTTGCTCAGCGCGGGCATTTTAGGAAAGGTGGGATCGTTGGATGGTTGATCGAATCGGGCGAACACTCAACTCTCAACCAGCAACTCTCAACTTCTCTTCTCTCCGTTGACCCATCGAGTTGCGTCTCTCGCGGAACGTCATTCCGCTTCAAGGAGCGGCGGTTTACAAACCGCCGTCAGGAAAAGCGTGGGTGGTTTGGAAAGCGCCCCTCCTTGTCAAAGCGATCTGTTTGCGACACTTGTGTCTTCCAAGTGAACACTTCGCAAGAGATCCAAGTCACCCCACACCGGGGCAGGGGAGTGATCGCGCGCTACCGGGAATTCCTCCCGGTCTCCGATTCGACGCCGATCGTCTCGTTAGGCGAAGGTGGCACCCCGTTGATTTCCTCGCCGCGACTCAGCGCCATCGTCGGCCGCGGCTGTGAGGTCCATTTGAAATACGAAGGGCTCAATCCCACCTGCTCATTCAAGGATCGCGGAATGACAGTAGCCGTGTCGAAGGCCGTCGAAGGCGGGACGCTCGCGGTGATCTGCGCCTCCACCGGAAACACCTCGGCGTCCGCCGCCGCCTACGCCGCGCGCGCCGGGATTCGCTGCGCCGTCGTCTTGCCCGCCGGAAAAATCGCAAGCGGCAAGTTGCTCCAGGCTTTCGCGTACGGCGCTAAAGTCGTCGCCATCGAAGGCAACTTCGACGACGCGTTGCGCATCGTGCGCAGGCTCGGCGCGCGCGACGATTTCGCGATCGTGAACTCCATCAATCCAGATCGCATCGCCGGACAAAAAACCGCCGCGTTCGAAATAGTCGACGATCTCGGAGACGCGCCCGATCTGCATCTGCTTCCACTCGGGAACGCGGGGAACATCTCCGCTTATTGGGCCGGTTATCGCGAGTATCGCGATGCCGGAAATTCCACGCGATCGCCGGCGATGATCGGGTTCGAGGCAGCAGGCGCTGCACCGATGTTCCATGGTCGCGTCGTGGAAAATCCGGAAACGATCGCGTCCGCGATTCGGATTGGAAATCCCGCGAGTTGGGAAACGGCCGATCGCGCGGTGCGCGATTCACACGGAGCGATCGACATCGTTACCGATGACGAAATCCTTGCGGCGCAACAATGGCTCGCCACGCAAGAAGGAATTTTCGTGGAGCCGGCCAGCGCCGCTCCCATCGCGGGACTTTTCAAATGTTGCGAGCCTGCGCGCAGTCCTGCTTATTCATTCGCGCAAATTCCGGAAGGCAGCCGAATTGTTTGCACCGTCACCGGACATGGATTGAAAGATCCCGAAGTGATGATGGATCGCGTCATGAAACTGACTGCCGTGGCGCCGAACGAGGAGGCAGTCCTGCGAGCAATTGGTTTCTGAGGCGTTGGCTCCGAAAGCTTTCACGAGTTGACTCCGAAAGCTTGGTAGTGGCTCAGTTTGAAAACTCTTGGAGATATATGGTCGTATTTGGCGTCTGTGTTCGCTGAAAATAGCCCAGCGTTTTAAGGCTGGGAAAATCGGATAATCAAGACATTGAGTCCCTTTAGGGACGACAGGAGCGCCCGGGAAGATAACCGGTTCTGCCGTCCCTAAAGGGACTTCGGACTCTGTTACCATGGAAGCCCAGCGTTAAAACGCTGGGCTATTTTCAGAAGACGAAATCAAACTGAGCCAATACCGAAAGCTTTCGAGAGTTGACTCCGAAGGCTTTCGCGAGTTGACAGCGACCGAACATAAGCGAAAACCATCCCGTTCCGTGATCCTTCGCTTTCATCCTGGCCCGGCCTTGCCATGCGCCTGATCGTTCAAAAGTACGGCGGCACTTCGGTTGGAACGCCGGAGCGCATCCGTAATGTCGCGGGGCGGCTCCTCGCGACGCAGCAGGAAGGCTGCAAAGTCGTCGGTGTTATTTCCGCGATGGCAGGCGTGACCGACAACCTGATCAAGCTCGCGCGCGAGACTTCGCCCCAGCCAACCGAGCGCGAGCTCGACGCCTTGCTCGCCACCGGCGAACTCGCCGCCGTGGCGCTGACCGCCATGGCGATCAATGCCCTCGGCGGAAAAGCCATTTCGTTGACCGGCGCGGAAGCCGGCATTCTCACGGACCGCGCTCATACCCGGGCAAGAATCGCAAATATTTCTCCGAAACAAATCCACGAATTGCTGGCTGATGATTACATCGTGGTCGTGGCCGGCTTTCAGGGCCAGAACGCCGACGGCGACACGACCACGCTCGGACGCGGCGGCACGGATTTGACCGCGATCGCGCTGGCCGGCGCGTTGAATGCCGATGCCTGTCAGATTTTTACCGATGTCGATGGCGTCTTCACTTGCGATCCGCGCATCGTGTCCGACGCAAAGAAGATCGATGAGGTCGCCTACGACGAGCTGCTCGAAATGGCCGGCGCTGGTTCAAAGGTCATGCAATCTCGCGCCGTCGAGTTCGCCAAGAAATTCGGTGTGGAATTCGAAGTGCGCTCGAGTCTCAAGAGCGACATCGGGACGATTGCGAAAGAGGAAACCGCGAACATGGAAGACGTGGTCATTCGCGGCATCAGCGTCGATCGCAACCAGGCCAAGGTCACGGTCGATGACGTCCGCGACGAAGCGGGAATCGCCGGCCGGATTTTTTCCGTGATCGCGAGCGGCAACATCGTGGTCGACATGATTGTCCAAAGCGTTTCCAAGCATGGAACAACCGACATCTCCTTCACGATTCACGAGAACGACCTCGACTCCGCAATAAAGTTACTCGAACCCGTGGTCAAAGAAGTTCAGGCCGCGGGTCTGATCACCAAGAGCGGCGTCGCCAAACTGAGCGTGGTCGGGATCGGGATGCGCTCGCACTCCGGCGTGGCCGCGCGGTTATTCGATTGCCTGGGCAAGAGCGGAATCAACATCCAACTGATTTCCACCTCCGAAATCAAAATCGCCGTCGTCATTGACGGCCAGGACGCCGATCGCGCGGCTCAGCTTACCCATAAGGAATTCGGCCTGGCCCGGTTCACGCCTTCTCAACCCGCCAGTGCAGCCGACGAATAGATTATCCCGGCGAATTCGCAGCCGAATTTGCTTGGATTATCCGAAAATCGCAACCACTCGAAAGACATAAGAAAACTCATAAGCCGTTTAAGGTCGTGCCATTGACATAATAGTGATTGGATAATTCTGGTTGGTCGATGGTGTAAGGGCTTTGGGTCACGCCACGGGCGTTGGTGCGGGTTCAGTGTGATAATCGGGGCGCTCGCAACAGCGAGCTACGTAGTAATCGCCGACATCGCCGCACGTTTGATGCTTTAACAGATAAGCATGAACACCCAAAAACTGGGGATTCCTTCGACCGTGCGTAGTTCCGACGATCATCTAATTCCCGCAGACCCGTCGATTCCGCCGTCACTGATAGAACGGCTAGCCGCTTCGCACGCCGCCGTGCTGAAAAAGTGGGACACCAACTTCGCCCTGGACCTGCGACGGCCCAAAGCGCTCCCAACCTAGTAATTCAGATCGGGAGAAGCCTCTCTCGAAGATTTCGGTGTGTTTGCGACGCGCGACGTTCACCGGTGCGCTCGCCGAAGCCGCTTCACCCGCGGAATCTGTTCCGGCTTAATGAACTCAGCGCAATCGATGGATACCTGACGACTGGGAGTGATCGCCCAAGGTCGATTGCGTTTGAAAGATCTAGGTCAATCGCAAGGGGAACGGGAATCAGCATGCTGGGACTACCAAACAATAACATCATACAATATATGTCATATAAAATAGACTGGTGTTGGGGTGCCTATCGTTATGGAAATTAGAGAAGGTCTCGCTCCCCGAGATATTCCTCGCCCTTGTCGAGAAGCGTCCACGTAGGCCCAAGGCCGCTATAGTCGGCGGCAATGAAATCTTCGCTGCCATCGGTCGCCATGCCTGCCTTCTGAAGTTGCCGCAGATTGTAGCGAGTCTTGGCAAGGCTCTCGCCAAGCTTGTTGGTGATTTCGTGCACATAGACGCCTTCGTGTTCAAATATGGCACCCCCTTGCGGTTCCGCCGCAATGATCAACAACGCCTCGTGCTGTATCTGCGGAAGGTCAGCGTGTTTGTATGCTTTTCGCTCTTCTTCTTCGCCAGCCCAGCGTTTAGCCACGACGAGCTGGTTCCCGGTCTTGGTACGATACCATATTATGACCGCCAAAGTGTTGTATCGGCTTCCAACGAGTCTAGCGTCCTCCAATGCCCCAACGTAAAGCTCGGCTTCGTCCAACGGGATTTTTATAGCGGTGGCAATCTCGTCCATTTTCAGGCCGCCGGCGTGTTCGCTTGGCAGCAGCTTGAGAATCTTGAATTGAACTGGCGGTATCTCCCGCTCCTTCTCTTTCTGTTTTTTCCGTTCTGCGCGAAACCCCTCCACCTCGGTCTTAAGCGCTTTCGTCTCGATCTTAAGATTGCCAAGCTCCGCTTCCAGACCCGCTACCTTCGTTTCCGCGTCGCGTATAACCGCGCCCTCCTCAAGCGCCTCCACCATATTGCCGATGGTGACAAGCTTGCCTTTAACATGAGGCGGAAAGAAGATGCTCAGTTTGAAGCAGCCTTTGCCGAACTTGAGGCGTGAGCGAGGACAAGATAATCGCCAGCGGCAAC
Organism: Spartobacteria bacterium; assembly: GCA_003134785.1. Classification (GTDB taxonomy): domain Bacteria; phylum Verrucomicrobiota; class Verrucomicrobiia; order Chthoniobacterales; family UBA10450; genus AV80. Next base: position 3,945 of record PLCN01000015.1, on the reverse strand, counting down.
CTTGCGGACGGCTACGGTTCTTGGTACGTGCGCGAGGTTACGGCATCACAAGCTGAAAGTGGGCAATGCTCTGGTCAGGATGCAGAACGATACAGTCGGCAGCTTTCTGTGCGAGTTGAAACACGATCAGGCGCTTCTTCCACTCATGCACTTGCTCTTCTATTACGAACTCCAGATGGACCCGGTCATCAACCAGTGGGCGCGCACGCGCATAGATCGGCTCGTTGCCAGACGCGGTATCGCCGTTTGGAAATCGCAGTTGGAACTCAATGGTTTGACCGTCTAATTGCTGGACTGTCCACTTGGATTTTACCCAAAACGGTTCTGGCTCTGATTCGACGTTTTCGGGCATGCGCGAATGGTGATTCGACCCAGGGATCAGAGTCTAGCCTTAAAAACCATAACGATAGGCACCCCAACACCAATAGACTGGTGTTGCCGCCGATTGGTTATAGAGATTATAACCGAACGGCCTTTCACGCGGCCCGCGAACCGGGGCGGTATCTTCCGCGAGACCCGTTTCGAATCTTTCCGCTTCCCCCGATACGGCCAAGGGCAGAGTATTACGGGCATAATATGACGTTATGCATCGCGGCAGTCGCTAGGAGCAGCGGCGGCAAGAGCTACATCACAGTTTCCGACCACATGCTGAGCAATTCAAGCATGTCGGCAGAACCGACCTTGGTAAAAACCAGCTTCATCGGGACGAAAATCCGCTGGGCTGTGATGTTCGCTGGCGACACGACGCACGCCTACAGAATCATACAACGCGTTATTAACAGCACTGCCGGTCAAACGGAGACGTTTGCCGTCATGGAATCCGCGTTCGAAATGGCGTTCAAAGCGGAGCTAGAGCAGAAGATAAACGACGAGCTATTGAGCCCGCTAGGAATCACGCGGGAGCAGTTTCAGAAGACCGGCAAAAAGGCGTTCGGACGTGAGATATTCGGCAAGATGCTCTACCAGATCGGCAACGTCAGACTAGATACCGATTTACTGATCGGAAATGCGTCGCGGATATTTTCGGTGAGCGACCCAGGGAAGATTGACTATCACGACCCGCTCGGATTCCACGCCATCGGAGTTGGAGCAACGCTGGCGCAGGCTGCACTCATGGGAGCGATAGATTCCCTGCATCCGGTCAATCACATCGTCTATCGGCTGCTTGAAGCGAAATTCAGGGGCGAAGCGGCGGCAGGCGTCGGCAAAAAAACCTTTTTGACCGTCATGGACGCGGCAGGAGCGTGCAGACAAATGACCTCGGACGAGTGCGATGATATTCGGGCGATTTGGGAGATCAAAGGTAAGCCTCCAGTCCCTGATTCAGCGAAAAAGCTAATTGACGGCTTACTGAAACCGTTCACCGGCGTTCCGGTCATTCCAATTGTCTGACTAAACTATATTTTTGTATAGCGAACGTGTTATACTGCCACCGTGAGAAAACTCGACGAGAGCCAAGAAGCGTTGCGCAACGTTGAACGGATCACTGAATCCGAGCCGGTCAATGGCGAGGAACTCTTTCGCTCCGACAAGCTCAAGCGGAAGTTCAGAGCAGCCAAGAAGCGGGCCGAATCGGAGTCAGCGAAGCCACCCCGCAAGTAGCCGGTCGAGCAGGCCGGAAAAGTTCGATTCTTTTTTCTTCGCGCGCGCGACGTTCTTCGCGTTAAGCGTGACGGTGAACATCGCTTTCCCCTCGGATTTCCGGCCCGAGCCCTCGCGTTTGCCGCCCCATTTGGTGAGTTTCTTCATGATAAAATACTTATATTTTCTTCTTTACTTTCTTGATTCTATACGTATAGTCTCAATCAGTAAAGAGAAAATTATGGCAAACAAAAGACTCTCCAAAGAAAAGCAAGGTTTCGTGCTGGCGGCGCTCTGCGAAGGAGCACCGATTGAAGCCGTCGCGCGGATGTTCAAGACCGGCACGCATGCGATCACGCGGGTAATCCGCGAGACGGGCGAAGCGTTCGCCGACTACATGGACAAGGAACTGCGCGACCTGCCTTGCCTGCGAATCGAAATGGACGAGCAATGGCAATACGTCGGCTGTCACTCCGGTCGGATGATGCAGCCGGAAAAGGGCCGGGGCGACTTTTGGCTTTGGGCGGCAATCGACGCGGACACGAAATTGGTTCTGTCGCATCGCGTCGGCAAGCGGGACTGGTCAACCGGCTACGCTTTCGTCGGCGACGTGCGGAAGCGCGTTAAAGGGCCGGTGCAGATCGCAACCGATCAACTGCCTGCCTACGCCGGACACATCCGAACTCACTTCGGCTACACGGGCTACAGCTACGGCACGGAAACGAAGATATTCGGAGAAGCGATAATGAACGACGGCACGCTGGCGTCTTTCGGTCGCAATCAAGGCGTGCGTAAACTGGTAACGGCAGAGCGTAAGGCGGTCGTCGGCTCGCCGGATTTGGAGATGCTCACGACGAGTCACGTCGAGCGCGTGTTCCTGACAGTCCGGCAGGAGCTAAAACGGTTCCAGCGCAAAGGGCTGGGCTATAGCAAAGACCTAGAGACGCACAAGAGCGCGGTCGCGCTGTTCATCGGCGTTTACAACTTCGTTCGGAAGCATTCGACGCTCGGCACGACGCCAGCCGTGGCCGCTGGCGTAGAGATTAGGCCGTGGGGCTTGGAAGATGTCGTGGAAATGACGGCGGAATACATGCGCCGGAAAGAGGACGCGAAGTTTGAGATGGCGTTCGCCGAACTGGAATGACAAAATCCGAATCGGAAAATGAAATGAGCGACGATTTTAAGGACACATTTGCCAGCATTAGTCTTTCGCTCTTGATCGCCAACGCTGAGAGGGACGTGCTTCTAAGAAGTATAGAGCTAGTTGCTCATGCAGCTCACGTGGAGACAATTGAGGGTATATCTTTCCCTGATTGGTTCTCACAACAGCGCGTCCTCGCACTTGAGGATGAGCTTGTTTCGATTGAGGATAAGAACCCAGCGTTAGCTGCGATGCTGCAAGCTCATCTCGATGAGCTGAAGAGAAAAGGCGGTATAACAGATTTCGAATAGCTAGCCCAAAACGTTTCATAACTAACTTTAGTCCTTATGCCAAACACACCTACTCCGCAAGCTACTACTAAAGGCGAGGCATCCCGCAAGTTCATAAAGGTATTGATCTCATCGGTCGCTCTGCTCTACGCATTCACGAATGCGAACGGCAAGACCATTGATGGACAGGTCTTCATCGTTACTGCTGCCGGGCCTGCGATAAAACTCGCTCTAGTCGAAGTCAGGCTTTTCGCGCAGGCGGATATTGAACGGCACATCCGCGATATTGACCTTGCTCCCGATTCTGAGAGGTCAAAAGCCGATACAGCTTTAGCAAAAGCACGGGAAGACTTACAAGCGGCGGAGCGGGCGGTCGCCGGTCCGCACGGGTACGATGAAAAAATGCGCGGGCTAGCTTACGCGGAGTGGGTGGGGCGCTATCAGCATTCTCCGGCAGATGGCCACGAGGTCGCGTTGAGATTTAATGCAGCTTGGGAGCGTGTGTCACAGGTTAAAGAACGCGTAACACAAATGTTATTGCGGCAAAAACTTTCTCGCGCTGGCGCGCCATATTTCGATAATCTTCCGACGCCAATTGCGAGCGTCAAGACTGACGCCGATGGCCGGTTTCAAGTGACTGTTTCAGATGAACAAGATTACGCCTTAATGGCGACTTCGAGCCGCACTCTGTTCAACATTATCGAGAGATATTTTTGGATTGTGCGAGTGAAACCGCAGGACTCGAAGGTAACGCTGTCGAACGACAATCTTACCACGTCCGGCAGCGAAGACTCCCTAGTCAAGATATTGCCGAACCTGCCGCCGAAAAGATAGAACCGCACCTAAAGCCTAAGAGTTAAGATTTTTGTTTACTCAGCAAGAACGTTACTCTATAGATGGCGTGAGTGACTGTGGCCTGACCCCAATTGCTGG